>NZ_JPLZ01000005.1 GCF_000735135.1 Chryseobacterium sp. FH1 | reverse complement strand
AATAAGATGTTGGTTTTGAACAATATACGCAACAAAATCATTCACCGTATTTTTGCAGTGGTGAACTCCGGCAGAAATTACGAGAAAAACTACCAAAATAATTTGGTTTGTCCATAGAAATCAAGCCGGGCTGCAGATTCGTCGTTAAATCCAGATTTGTACTAAGAACGCACTTTTGTCATTCTTTAGGAAGCTAACTAAGAGCCCGTTTAAATTATATCAAAATTATTTCCCCAGCCTTAAAGGGCGTAATTTTGATGAAATTTTCAAGACGTTTTTTCACCGTTTAGGGCTGGGGAAGAGAAGAACGGTCTAAAAATTTATTTTTGAGTCATTTATAAACAGCCTTTAGGTCTATTTATAAATTCTTTTTCTAAGCGAAGCGACTTTGTGAACTTAAAAACATTTAATTGTCAAAAAAATCTTAGTGATCTTTGTGTTTAAAAATTATTCCACATCATTCAAAGCTTCAAGAATAATCGCACAACCTTTTCTAATTTCCTCTTCCGAGATGGTCAAAGGCGGCGAGATTCTCATATATTCATTTCGGTAAAGTTGCCAGAAGACAATCAGGCCTTTTTCCATACATCTGGAAGCCACTTTCAAAGTGTATTCAGGACTTCCAAGATTCACGGCTAGCATTAAACCTTTTCCATTCACATTTTTGATTTTCGGATGAACCAGCAATTCACGGAAGAGTTTTTCTTTTTTGTCGGTTTCTTCCATCAATCCGCTTTCCAAAACTTCTTTCAAAGTTGCAAGAGAAGCAGCTGCAATCAACGGATTTCCACCAAAAGTCGTAATGTGTCCCAACTTCGGCGAATGTGAAAGGCTGGTCATGATTTCTTTAGAACTCATAAAAGCACCAACTGGAACGCCTCCGCCCATTCCTTTTCCCATCACAAGAATATCCGGAACAATCCCAAAGTGTTCAAACGCAAACAATTTTCCAGTACGTCCAAAACCCGGCTGAATTTCATCAAGAATCAACAAAGCACCAACTTCATCACAACGTTTTTTTAGCTGAATAAAATAATTATCCTTCGGCATTATAAATCCTGCAGCACCTTGAATCGTCTCAACAATAACACAGGCTGTTTTATCCGTGATTCTATCAAAATCATTTTCATTATTGAACTCGATGAAATTGACCATTGGCAACAACGGACGGAATTCTCTTTTATGAAATTCATTTCCGGCAACAGAAAGTGCGCCGTGCGTGTTCCCGTGATAAGCTTCTTTGAAAGCGATGATTTCTTCTCTTCCCGTATGACGTTTCGCCAATTTCAAACTGCCGTCAATAGCTTCTGCGCCAGAGTTGACGAGGTAAGTTACTTCTAAAGGTTCAGGTGTTGCTTTGGCCAAAAGTTTGCAAAGCGCGACTGGTTTTTCCTGCGCATATTCGCCATAGACCATCACGTGAAGATATTTGTCTGCTTGTTCTTTGATGGCATTGACAACTTTCGGGTGCGAATGTCCCAAAGTGTTTGCGGAAACACCGGCTACAAAATCCAAATAAGCTTTTCCATCTTTTCCGTAGATGTAACTTCCTTCTGCCTTTTCCACTTCGAAACCTGCGGCGTAAGGTGTTGTCTGGGCTTGGTATTTAAAAAAATCTTGGTTCATTTTTTAAGTAGATGTTAGAAATTAGATTTTAGAAGTGAGATTTGAATCAATTTTTTTTCCAATTCAAAATACTTCTTAGTTCATTACAAAGTTCCGAAATTTTGAAGTTATGTTCTAAGAAATAACAAATGTTTCACCTCTGCGAAGCGCGCCCCGACTTGAACGGAAATCCTTTTTTGCGTAATCTTAAGTTTTATTTAGATGGAAATCGTCTGCAAAAAAGATTGGGAGTGGAAGGCGGAAAAAGGCGCCCAAATTTCGACTCCGCTCAATGTGACAGATGTTTTACTTCTTCACCCGAATCGGTGTCTTCGGTTTGTTCTTTTCTTCGAGTTTTTTACGTTCTGCATCTGCTCTTTCGTAGAGTGAATTGTCTGACTCGTAGACGATTTCAGGATAGTTTGGCGTGTCGAGGAAAATGTCTTTCCACTTCTGCGGTCTGTCTTTGGTGTTCCAATTGAAATCTTTGAAGAAGCGTTCGTCTTTTGAAATCTTGCTCATAGGATAAGTATCCTGATTTGCGCCGATATTGCAATCTACATTTTCCAATTTGCGGTCTATAAACTGCGCCACAATCTCGCCACAAGTGGAAAGTGCAACGCCGATTCTGGTCACTTCTTTTGTCTTTTGGTTGGTGTCGTCTGCATAGGTGATGGCTTGCGCATTACCGACAGCTTTCGCAACATCGATCGAGTTATCCTTGAGGTAGACGATCATATTTTTGCTTTTGATCTGGTTGAACTCATCCTTCAAATTCAAGGAATCTGCTTTGCTGATTGCGAAGGCATTTCCCAAGACACGTATGGAATCTGTGATCTCTTTTTCGGGATCGCTGTAGACTCGGATCTCGTCGCCTGTGACTTGTTTTGCGCCCATCCAAAGTATTGGTTTTCGGATCAGGTGCATCTCGCCATCGGTTTCGTTCCAGCTGAGGGAATCTGAACGACCTTGCATATTTGGTTTGAAAATACGGACTTTTCGGAAGGCTCTCAGAAAGCTTTTTTTCTTGAGTGCGTTGGCAGAATCTGGTTTTTGGTAAGTCAGGAATTTATCCGCAGAGATAAAAACTGAATCTTTGCTGAGAATCTTCACGGCATAAGGTTTTTCGGTCACCATCGCAGAATCTTTTTTCTCATAGATCTCGCCGTAACCACCTTTTATGAATCTGTTTTCTTTTGGGTCGTCAAGCGTCACATTGCCAGTTCCTTTTCCGAAGCCTGTATTTCTGTTGTAATATAATTTGTCTCCAGTAAGGATCTTATCGTTGTAATGGATTCTCGAATTTTTGTTGAGGAAAGATTCGTTGGTTTTGGAATTGTGTGTTCCTAATTCTGTGTAAACGTAATTTCTTGGATTGTCTTTCGCTCGAATCGTCGTTGGTCCGAAGAAATCAGAAACGCCAGTATTTTGGTTGGTTTTGATATTATCGCTGACAATCGTGTACTTATCGGTTTCGATGTTGGAACGGCCGATGAAGTCGATCATTTTTGTATTGAGGTAATACGTTGCAGATTTGGTGTACATCACACTTCCGTCATTGCTGTAGATTGTTCCGCCAGTGTTGAAATAGGCTGTATTTGGAATTTTATCGTAATAAAGTGTTTCGGTTTTGATGGTCTGTTTCGGATCGGTAAGCACTACGTTTCTTTTGGCGATTCCACGTTCTGTGTTGCCGTCGTATTCCATTTCTTCTGCAGTGATTCGGTTTCCGTCGGCCGTTGTCAAAACGACGTTTCCGATGGCTTTCAGGAAATTTTCCTTTTGATAAAAAACAACTTCGTCCGCCGTCAAAACCGAACCTTGATGTTCGAAAACAACGCTCCCAGAAAAGACGGGATTTCCTTCGTACTTGTCAGCTTTCACACCAAAAGTGTCAGCGTGCTTGTTGATGACTTTCTTAGAAGCTTCTTTGTTTGGATTTGGATTGTTGAAAAAAGGATCTTTTACCAAACCGGGATTCTGGCTTGGCGTCACTTGTGAAAAGATTCTTACAACAACTAAAAGTAATAGTAAAAGAAAGGTTTTCTTCATTAATTTTCAGACTTCTTGTGTCCGTAGAAGTACAGCGAATGCGTATCAATACTTACACCAAATGCTTTTTCGATAGCGTCTTTGATGCCTTGGATCCTTGGGTCGCAAAACTCTATGATCTCTTCAATTTCTTTGTCCGAGCCATCTTTGTAAATTACCAAATGGTCGTGTTGCTTATCAAAATAAGACTTCTCATAAGAAGATGTACTCAAGGTTTTCTCGCCGAACTGGTGCTTTCTGATCAAGCCTGCATCCAGGAAAATCTCGATGGTATTATAGATCGTCGCCTTGCTCACGTGGTATTTTTTCTGCATCATCAGCAGGTAAAGATCGTCCACGTTGAAGTGATGCTCCATATTGTAAATCTCCTCCAAGATGGTGTATCGCTCCGGCGTGTTCCGGAAACCTTTATCCATCAGATATTGTCTCAGAACGTCTTTTATAGTTGCGATATTCAACTCTTTTTGTTTCGTATCCATCTTACAAAAATAGCGATTTTTTTGGGATTAATCTATTTGCTTGGATTCCACTCGTTCTATTTTTTCTGTCTTGATCTTCTGATCGAGTAGTGGTGCGGATTCTACTACCACATTGTGACTTGCAACACCGTAAGAAGTGAAATCGTTGCTTCCCAGTTTTTTCACGAAATGGTAGATATTAAGAATGATCTTATCACGAATCGTCAAAAGGAAATCATTGATGTAAACATTATCAATGATCACAAATTTCAAATCTGGCGGAATGTTGTGTGCTCTGAGTGATGGATGCGCACTTCGAGATGGAATCGTGCCTTCTTCCATCATTTCGGCCAAAACTTGTTGGAAATAATCATTGATTCTTCTGTCTCTTTTGAAACCCAAAAGGAAACTGATCTTATAAATAGTTCCAGGCAAGATCTCCTCAACATTGTATTTGAAACTGTATGGATCTTCTTGATTGACGATGTTTAAGATAAAATAATGATCGGCTCGTTTAGGTTGTGCACGGATGATAGAATAAATGATTTTTGATTCCACTTCGTCATCTCGTTTTGCTCGGCTGAAGAATGCGAGATTGGTCGCATATTTCGGAATCGACTCGTCCAGCTTCATATCTTTGATGGTCGAAATATATTTCTCAAGTTTCACAAATTTGATGAAAGTTGTTTTGATGATTCTACCGTTGTACCAAGCGTACATACAGATTCCAATGAAACCTGCGAGCAGAACAGACATCCAACCGCCATCAAAGAATTTGATGATGTTAGCACTGAAAAATCCACCTTCGATGATGATATAAACGATTGCAAATAGCGCAATCCAAACTTTCTTGGTTCGTGTCTTGAGAAACCAGAAAATCAATAGGATTGTTGTCATCAACATCGTGACTGTGATTGAAAGTCCGTAAGCCGCTTCCATTCTGCCAGATTCTTTGAAGTAAATCACAACGATGAAACACAATAATAAAATGCCCCAGTTGATTCTTGGGATGTACATTTGTCCTTTGATTCCCGATGGATATTCGATTTCCTGATTTGGCCAAAAGTTAAGTGACATTGCTTCCGAAAACATTGTGAAAGCACCAGTAATTACTGCTTGACTGGCAATTACTGCGGCCATTGTCGCCAATATAACTGCTGGAATGATAAACCACTCCGGCATAATTCCGAAGAATGGATTTTTGCCTTGGAAAACCTCGTGGTAGTTGGAAAGCAACCAAGCTCCTTGACCTAAGTAGTTAAGAATCAGCATTGCTTTTACGAAAATCCAACTTACTCTGATATTCTTGATACCGCAATGTCCAAGGTCAGAATACAAAGCTTCTGCACCCGTTGTACAAAGAAAAACAGCGCCTAAAATTACAATCGCACTTGGAGAGTTGTAAATCAATTTCACGGCGTAGTAAGGATTGAACGCTTTCAAAACCATTGGATGCTCTACCAGATGTACAAATCCCGAAATCCCCAAAACCAAAAACCAAAGCACCATCACAGGTCCAAAAAACTTCCCGATAAAGCTGGTTCCAAATTGCTGAACAACAAAAATAATAACCAATATCGCCAAGGTAATAGGAACCACTGGCGGTTTGTGAACCACCAATTCCAGACCTTCTATGGCAGACATCACTGTCAGAGAAGGCGTGATGATACTGTCTGCAACCAAGGCTGCCGCCCCGATAATCGCAATGATGTAGAGCCACTTTTTCTTGAATCGCTTTACGAGAGAATAGAGCGAGAGAATCCCGCCTTCGCCTTTGTTATCGGCCTTGAGAGCAATGATGACGTATTTGATTGTCGTTTGTAAAGTAAGAGTCCAAATGATGCAGGATAGTGCACCTTCTATGTATTCCTCGGAAATGATGCCGCCCGCTTTTCCAGCATTGATGATGGCTTTCATTACATACAACGGTGAGGTTCCGATGTCTCCGAAAACTATTCCTAGTGAAACCAAAACGCCAACTGCGGATAGTTTTTTGAGGTCTATGTGACCGCTGATATCTTGCGACATAATAAAATTATTGTGAAAAATAATTCTGCAAATTTAGATTATTTTACTATCGGAAATTTTTTTTTAATGAAAATGTAATGTTGAAGTGTAAAATATTTTTTCAGTAACTATTAATTATTTGATTATTAATAGTTTGTATAGGTAATTTTGATTGGTTGTCATCAAATTTTATAAGTATTTTACGAAACCCCAGAATTTTCTTTTTTTGAGATAGTTTAAGTTTTGGTCGTTCTTGTAAGCTTCTCTTTCGAAGCTGATGTTGCGATAGGCGAGCTCTGGATTTTTGTACTTCAAATATTTGATATAATATTCTGACAAGTACCAAATGTAAAATGGAATGATTAAAAGTTCCAACTGCTGACGAAGATGGATTTTCTCGTGGTTGATGAGAATCGGATTGTGTCTCAACTCTTTTTTCCTCAGCAAAATAAACGGGAACAAGGTAATCCCCGAAATTTTAGTATTTTTGAGTAATCTTTGGCAGATGATTATCATTTTGAGTTTGGAAGATGGAAGTTAGAGGATGGAAGTTAAATCTGATTTGAAGACGAATCTGCAGCCCGACCTAAGTGGACTCTTCGAGAGCCTCAGAGTGACAATTGTGTGGAGGGCGGAAATAGCTGCCATAATAATTTTGATTAATAATCTATCAAAGATAAAAATTTTGGTACAGTTTTTTAACTTATGAAACTAAATGACATCAAAGAGAATGAGGACTTTTATTATAACGAGCAAGGTTACAAGGTTTTTACGGAAAAATTCCATCTGAAACGTGGCTATTGCTGTAAAAGTGGATGCAGACATTGCCCCTACGGTTATGATAAAAAGACGGATACTTTTATTAAAAAATCAAAATAATATAACATCATGAAAAAATATTTCTTCATATTACTAGCAGCAGTTTCTTTGGGAGTGACTTCTTGCAGCCCTTTCCAAGTGAAATCTGATTATTCTGCAACAGCGAATTTTGCGAATTATAAAACGTATTTGCTGAGAACGGATGATTTGAAACTGAATGACATCGACAAAGACAGAGTTTTGAACGAATTATCTAAACAATTGCAAGCCAAAACTTTGACCTCTGGACAAAATCCAGATTTGATTGTGAATGTGAAAGCATCTCATAAAAAAGTTCAAGACATTACGACTTCTATGGGAGGCGGAATGGGCTGGGGTTGGGGACGACCTTGGGGCTGGGGCGGAGGCTTCGGAATGGGAAATACTTGGACGAATAATTACAACAGCGGAACAATAGTCATCGACATCGTGGATGCGAAAACTCAAAAATTGGTTTGGCAGGGAATTGGAAGCGGACTTTCTGTAGATTCGCCGAAGTCTAAACAAAAACAAATCCCTCAAATTGTAGCTGATATAATGAAAAATTATCCGCCACAGAAGGGGAAATAGTTTTTAATCTCGCAGATTTTACAGATTCAGCAGATTAAATATTTTAAAAAAATCTGCTTGATTCGCAAAATCAGCGAGAAAATAATTTTACAAAATATTAACCATTTCGTTATTTAAAATGAGATGGTTTTTTTATTCCGAAATTTTGATGACTAAAAGTTCTTTTGCTTCTTTCAAAACTTCTGATTTTCTTGCTTCATTCAAATCCAAAACGTCGAGTAAATTTTGATTGTTGAATAATTCCTTGACCAAAACACATTTTTTCTCCAGCAATCTTTGTTTCTGTTTTCCGTCCAAAGTGGTTAGGCAAGTAATTGGATAAAGCGCATTTTGGTCAACCAAACTTTTGATGTTTTTACCTTTTGGATAATCCCAAGACAACAATCGGAGTCCGTAATATTCGCCAAAAGCCACAGAATCTTTGGTAAAATAAGTGTTCGTGATGAGCCAGCCATCTGTAAATTCGGTTTGAGTTCCGAATAGATTATAGTTGATTCCAGAAATATCTTTGATTCTCGATAAGACGTACATCGGCGTTGTGACGGAGATTTTCGTGTCTTCCGCATTTCGGAATTTGCATTCAACCCAATAGGTTTTCTCATCTTTTTTGGCAATGACGTCTGCTTCGTGCGTCACCGAATGTCCTTTTATCAGTTGTCCAGTTTCGGTTTTGTACCCGATGTTTTGAAAAACTCTCGCAATCCACTGTTCGAAATAAAAACCCGCTGGTCCCAATTCCAACAACGCTTTTTTCAAGCTGTATCTTGCTGCGACGGAATTTGAGATTTTCTTCAGTTCGTCGAAAGCCAGTTTGTAAATTTCTCGTGTTGTGACGCCTTCGATGCAATTTGGTAAAATATTGTCAATCACTTTTTTGATAGAGTTTTCTTCCGCTCCAGAGTTCCGAAGTGAGTTTTCCAGTTTTGAGATTTCAAATTCTACAATTTCACCAGCGTTATTTTTGATTTTCATAATTGGGTTGGATTTTTAACGCAAAGGCGCAACTCTTTTTTATTTTAATGATGAATAAAAGTCGCTACTTTTCCAATGCTAATCTTATCGAAGATAAAAAACTTTGCGACTTTTACACTTCGAATCTAATAATTTTTTGCGCCTTTGTGATAAATATTTTCTTCATTTACTCCAAAAACCACATTTCAAATCGGCTTCCTTTTTCCAAAGGTTTATAATTGAGATAACCTTTATGCGCCTCGATAATACTTTTGCTCAAAGTTAATCCAATTCCGGAACCACTGATTCGGGTTGTGAAAAATGGCAAGAAAATCTTGTCTTTAATTTCATTTGAGATTCCGATTCCGTTGTCTTCAACGCTTAAAAGAATTCGTTTGTTGAATGTTCTTATTTCTGTTTTAATGATTCTTTCTGAATTGTCTGCAACTGCGTAAATTGCATTCAGATAAAGATTAATCAAACATCTCTCAATCATTTTCTGGTCAGCAAAAATCATTTGATTTTCTAATGAATTGATGATTTTAATCTGATTTTTTTCGAATTCTGGCTTGAGGAAATTCAGTGCAGATTCTACAATTTGCGTCAATGAAATAGTTTTGAATACAGGTTTTGGAAGTTCTGCAACTTGTCGGTAATCGTCCACGAAATTCAACAGTTGTTTCGATTTTGAATTGATAATCATCAGACTTTCCTTCATTTCTTCCTGGTCATCTTTGTCAACAATTTCCTGATTGGCGATATATTCGAGGTTTTGAATTAAGCTGTTGACAGGCGTTAGAGTATTCAAAAGTTCGTGAGAAATCACTTTCATTAAATTATTCCAAGCCAATTTTTCTTTTTGTTCGATGATTTTCTGAACAGATTCCAAACTGATGATGCAGAAACGATTTTTGACATTCTGAACTTTTTTGGTCCGAAGAGAAAAGGATTGTTTCACATTTTCATTAATCGAAATATCAAAGAATTCCTGTGAGTTTTCGTAATTGGTTTGCTCGATGATTTTATAGAATTCTGATGTTTTGGATTTATACAATTCCCAGGAATTATATTTCGGAATCTGTAATATTTCCAGAAAAACAGGATTCACATAAAAAACTTCCCACTGATTATTTTTCTCGGAAAGAATCATCAATCCGATTTCCAGTTGATTCAGAATTTCTTCGTACAAAAGTTTATAGGAAGACAAGGCCAAATATTCCTCTTTGCTTTGATAATAAAGTTTTACAGCATTATCCACCAGATTATTTTCTTCAGTTTTTGGGAACAGTGAAAAATCTTTTTTCTGAATCGCCAACAATATTTTCTCACTTTTCTGAACATAACTCAGAGCTGAAATCTGCGCCAAAATAATGCATCCAATACTTATAGCAGTAAACAATCCGAAGTTAATCCACTTGCTTTGTGTATAAAAATCAAAGGCGAAAATCCCACTGACAATTGCTAGTAGAATAAATATTAGCCAGATAATTTGTTGTTTGTTCATCTACAATTCAAATTTTGATTAATAGGATTTCATCCTATTCTTGATTAAATAGTTCCTTCGGAACTGTGGTTGAATCTTAACTTCAGACTTCCTTCCTCCATCTTCCAACTTCCTGCTTTATCACAATTCAAATTTTTCCATTCTTCTGTACAACGCAGCTCTCGATAATCCCAAATCTTCCGCCGCCAAAGAAATATTTCCCCGATGTTTTTTCAAAGCTTTTTTGATGAGAATTTCTTCCATTTCCTCGATGTTGAGATTGACGATTGTTTTTTCAGATTCTTCATCCTGAGGCATCAATAATTTTAAATTTTTCTCATTAGAAAGAATCACGCTTCTCTCGATGCAGTGGTCGAGTTCACGGATATTTCCCGGCCAGGAATACGTTGTGAGTTCATTAGTCAAAGATTCATTTAAAGCTAAATCAGATTTATGATATTTTTGTTTATACTTTTCCAAAAAATAGTTAGCCAAAGTTGGAATATCTTCTAAACGTTCTCTCAAACTCGGAATTTGCAATTCAACCGTATTGATTCTATAATATAAATCCTTCCTGAAACGATTTTCCGAAACTGCTTTTTTAAGATTTTCATTTGTTGCAAAAATAAATCTGACATCCAACGCTCGTTCTTTATTTTCCCCGATTCTCGTCAATTTTCGATTTTGAATTAAACTCAACAATTTGGTTTGAAGATGAAGCGGAAGATTTCCAATCTCATCCAAAAATACTGTTCCGTTCTGTGCATTTTCAATTTTCCCGGAATAATCCTGATTCGCGTCGGTAAACGCTCCTTTTTTGTAACCAAACAATTCCGCTTCAAACAAATTTTCAGACAAACTTCCCAAATCTATGTGAACGAAAGGCTGGTTTTTTCTTTCTGATAATTCGTGAATGTGCTCTGCCAAAACATATTTTCCCGTTCCATTTTCTCCCAAAAGCAAAATATTCGCATCAGTCGGAGCAACTTTCGTGATTTGTTCCATCACTTCCTGCATTGCAAAAGACGCAGTTTCCAATTGGTATTGATTGGTTTTTACGCTCACATTTTCCCACTGATTCAGTTTTTTATTTTTTCGGGAAATATCAACTGCAAGATTTACGGAAGCATATAATTTCTCATTATTCCAAGGTTTTAAAATGAAATCCGATGCGCCATTCTTCAATGCTTCAACCGCCAATTCCACTTCGCCGTAAGCTGTCATCAGGATGATTGGAAGCTGAGGTTCCAGCGTTTTGATTTCATTCATCCAATACAATCCATCCTGCCCATTTTCAAAACCTTTCCGGAAATTCATATCAAGAAGGACCGTGTCAACTTGCTGTTCGGCTAAAAACTTCAGAATATTTTTAGGCTGACTCAAACAACTTACTTCGGTGAAAAATTTCTTGAGCCAGACTCTCGCCGAAAATAAAATATCCTCGTCGTCATCTACTATTAAAATATGAGCTTCTTTTTTTCGCATCAGGATATAAAATCTAAGTAGTTATTTTGGTTAATGATTGTAAATTCTGCCTCTGGATAAGCTTTTGCAAATGCGGTCGGAATTTTTGCCTTGTCAGATTTCCACTTGGTTTCCCAAGCTTTTATGTTCTGATAATTGTCTATTTCCAGCAAGTCAATTTCTTGTCCGTCGTAAGTTCTCCAAAAATGATATTGCGGATATTGCAGGTTGGAAGCGTTGGATTTTATCCTTTCCGAGATGAAATATTGCTCCCACAACTGCCCAACATCATTCCTCTGGGAAAGAAGATTGAAGTTGTTGATGAGCGCGTTTCGGATGCCGTTATCGTGGAAGTACCATTTTTTACTTTTAGTGATTTCCTTTCTCAGATTTTTGCTAAAACCACTTATCGGAAAAATGATGTAAACTTTCGAAAGCAAATCCAAATATCTATCAACTGTTATTTTATTGATTTGTAATGCGTTGCCGAGTTCTGTTGTGCTCACGAGATTTCCACACTGGAAAGCCAGCAATTGCAGTAATTTGTACAGAATATCCGAGCCTAAAACATTTTCGTACATCAGGATGTCTTTCAGAAGGTAGTTTTCTACCAGCTGTTTCAGGTAGTTTTGTTTTTCTTCCAAAGTTTCGAGGTGCCAAAGTTCGGGGTAACTTCCATAGATGATTCTTTCCTCGAGATTATTTTTGGTGTCAAGGAGATTTTCGGTTTCAGACAATTCTTTTTGAGCGATTGGAAACATTTGGAAATCCATATTTCTTCCTACCAATGGCTGTCCGGAGGAATTTTGCAAATCAAAACTACTGCTTCCCGTGACGATGATGTTGAGCGGTTCTATATTATCAATCATCAATTTAAGGATATTCCCGATGTCTGGGACCACTTGCGCTTCATCTATCATCAGCAGTTTTTTGTTGCCAATCAGTCGCTCATAGTTTTTGACTGTTCGCGTTTTCAAAAGTTCTTGCACGTTCATATCTTCGCCTTGGAGGATGATGGCGTCGTCCGAATGTTCCGAAAAGATAGTTTTGAGCATTGTGGATTTGCCGGTACGTCGCGTTCCGAAAATCCGAATAACCTTTTGTTTATGAAGGTTTCTCTCAATTGTTTTCTTTAAATATCTTTGAATATTCATCTCATCGATTTGAAAAAGCAAGTTAATAAAATTATTTTTACTGACTCAATTAATGTTAATTAAGTCATCTAGGTGACCTAATTAATATTAATTGAGTCGTTATATTGACTTTATTTATAACAATTCAGTCGTGTTTAATCTCTTTAATCAATTAAAAACCATTTTATTTTACCATCCACAAAAACTTATTACAATGGATATTAAATTTTAAACAAGTTCTTAATCATCAGTCATCAATCATCATTTATCATTCATCAATTATATCATCTGTCCGTTTTCGCACAAAAAGTGTCCGATAATGAACAGTCTTAAAATTAATTAAAATATATTTAATCACATTTTCAGAATGTTACAAACTTATAAATCTCTGGCATCTGCATTGTGTAATAGTCTGTAGATAAATAAGTTATCTTAAAATATGGATACGAAAATAGTAAAAAAGAAATCTAAACTAAAATTAATATCGATTATCATTCTTTCTGGTTTGGCGATTTCAGTTTTTGGCTGGTACTTTTTGAATCAGAAAAAAACTTACAATGTGAAACTGGAGGATATTCAAACGGATGAAGTGACAAATGGAAAATTTGAAGATATGCTGATGGTGACGGCGCAAACGCAATCTCTCAATTCTTCCCTAGTGAATGTTTTAGAAGGTGGCGCGGTGAAAGAAATTTTTGCGGAAGACGGACAAATGGTGACGAAAGGACAGCCTATCGCGAGAGTTTACAATCCGAATACAGAATTCAATTATCTGAATCAGGAAACGGGAATTATGCAACAAATCAGTCAGATGAGAAGTTCGCTTTTGGAGTTGAAAAATCAGGAATTCAATCAGGATAAAGAGTTGCTACAGTCTCAAAATGATTACAATACGGCTTTGCAGTCTTTCAACCTTCAAAAAAGATTGTACGATGCGGAAATTGGAAAGAAAACCGATTATGATATCGCTTTACAAAATCTGAATTATCAGAAACAAAGAAAAGTGATTGTGGAAAAAGGTGCCTCCAGTGAAAAAGCTTCCAGAAATTCTCAGTTTTCCGCCATTAATAGTTCCATTAATCAAATGGAAAAAAGTCTGAATATTCTTCGTTCCAACAAAAATAATTTCCTGATAATGTCGCCTGTTTCGGGAAGATTATCATCATTTAATATTTCATTAGGACAAAATCTGACGAGCGGAGAAAGCATTGGTAAAGTTGATTTGATGGGCGGTTACAAGCTGATTGCAAAAGTGGATGAGTATTATATCAATAAATTAATCAACGGCATCAAAGGAAGTCTGGAAAGCAATGCAAAACAATTCGATGTCATCATTACCAAAATTCTTCCGGAAGTGAAAGACGGACAGTTTTCTGTGGAACTTAATTTCGTTGATGTAAAACCTGAAAATCTGAAAATCGGAATGACGTTCGGCGTGAAACTGAAATTGTCTGCTGATACGCAAAGTATGATGATTCCAAAAGGAAATTTCTACAAAGACACGAACGGAAAATGGATTTTCGTAGTAAAAGGAAACAAAGCTGAAAAGAGAAGCATCAGCCTTGGAAGAGAAAATCAAATGTATTACGAAGTGGTTTCCGGATTGAAACAAGGTGAAACGGTCATTACATCAGATTATACTGAATTGAAGAAATATGAAATATTAGATATTCAAAAATAAATAATTATGAAAGCTAAGTGGTTAATTTTAAGTTGTGTTTTTTTATTCAGTAATTTCTTTTCTGCCCAAACTCCTAATACTTTATCACTAGATGATAAGATCTATGGACTTTCAAAATTCTGGAGCGAAGCTAACTACAATTTTGTATACATGTACAAAATAGATCAGGAGAAATGGAATGCCGCGTACAAAGAAGCTATTTCAAACGTTCAGAAGACCAAAAACGATTACGAATATTTTAGAGAACTTCAAAAGTTATGTTCCATTCTGAAAGATGGACATACCAAAGTGTACTTTCCCGATGAAATTCAAAGTAAGATAATGACTACGAATTTTGGAGATTACCGTGTTTTTTTGACCAATTTGCAAGGAAGGATCTTCGTTTTCGATGTCAATAAAAGTAAGGAAAAAGAAATTCCGGTAGGAAGTGAAATCTTAAAAGTAAATGGATTTTCTGCGCAGGAATACCAAACCAAATATGTAAACCCATATATTTCTACTTCAACAGAAAACGACCTCAACAATACAGCTGGTTACAATTTGCTGGCAGGATTGAGTGGAGAACAATATGATATTGAACTCAAAACGCCCAAAGGAGAACTTAAAAAGATCCATTTGGTACATTCAAAGACTGAAGAAAAGGAACTCAGTTCCATACCGCTGCCGAAGCGTGGGAATTTTGAATTCAAATGGCTGAAAGGTGACGTTGCATATGTTGCTGTCCGTAGTTTTGATGATGCATCGGTAATAAAAGATTTTGAATCAAAACTCCCTGAATTAAAAAAAGCGAAAAAGATTATTGTTGATATTCGTAATAATGGCGGCGGAAGCGGTAAAAACGCATTAAATCTCGCCAAATACTTTTCGAGAAACGACACGATATATGGCGCTAGAAATTACAGTAGAGAGATCATTCCGACAGAACGGGCAATCGGTTCCTTCTTGACGGCTCAGGACACTATCAGCGGAAAGTCACAATGGGGAATAACTAAAGAAGAGGCAGTCAATCTGTTTAAAGCCTACTCAGGAAGCAAATTTTATACTTTTGATTATAAACCTAACATCATTCATTCGGATTTTAAATTTTTGGTTCCGACGGTGATATTAACTAATAATAATACAGCTTCAGCGGCAGAAGATTTTCTGATCTACCTGTACAGCGAAAAAAACATCACCAGAATTGGTGATTATACCAATGGAAGTACAGGGCAGCCACTGCAGATCGAATTACCAGGCCAAACAACAGCTTGGATCTGCACCAAAAAAGTCACTCTTCCTAGTGGAGAAGAGTTTGTAGGAATCGGAATCAAGCCAGATATTTTGATCAAATGGAATTTGAATGACATACTCTACCCAACAAAATATGATTCTCAATTGTCAGAAGCCATCGCGTATCTGAATAAACTGAAATAAATCCTTCTTTCAGACAAAACCTAAGAATGCATTTTAAATTTAATCAGAAACTAAAAAATTATATAAAAGATGAAAAGACTATTATTATTGATCTCACTTACCATCAGCGTTGCATCGTCTATGGTAATTTTAAAAGCTTGTGATCTTTCGGATAGGATTCAGATAACAGAAACCAAAACCTTCAACTTATCTTCTTTTGATGCTGTAAAAACATCGCAAGCTATCGAAGTGGAAATTATTAAATCAGATGTAGAAAAAGCAGTTGCGACAAGCAATTATATGAGTGATTTGAAAATTGAAGTGAAGAATAAAACCTTGTCTGTCCAATACAGACCCAATGTTTCATTACAAAATGCAAATACAAAAGTGGTGATCTATGCTAAAAATCTGAAAAAATTAGAAGTCGACAATGCATCAATTGTAAAAGTGAAAAGTATTTTTGACAATAATGAACAAACTTTTGAAATTAAAGGCGCAGGGAAGATCTATGCAGATTCAAAATCGCCGGTCTTAAAGATCAAAGCACATAATGCAGGTGGATTTTCTGGGAAGATCGAAACTAAAAACCTGACGATCAATGCCACCTCTGCAAGTAGTGTAAAATTGAGTGGTTCATCCGAAAATGCAGTAATTAATGCTGAAAGTGCAAGTGACATCGACGCAAAACAAATGATGATAGAAGTTGCAATAGCAAATGCATCTGCGACTTCAAATATAACTTTAAGTGTTTCCAAAGAATTGACAGCTTCGGCAAGTTCAATGGCGAAAATCAGATATAAAACAATATCAGGAATCAAATTCTCTGCGACAAGGAGTTCCGCCGGAACAATCGATATGCTTTAAATTATAATCGATTATTGATAAATTTTTATTAAAACTAAAATTACAAACTTTAAAACTAAATTAGAATGATAAGTATTCAAAACCTTTCAAAAGTCTATAAAACAGAAGATGTTCAAACCAACGCTCTGAACAATGTAAGCCTGCACATCAAAGAAGGCGAATTTGTAGCGATAATGGGACCTTCAGGTTGTGGAAAATCAACTTTTCTTAATATTCTTGGACTTCTGGACAGCGCTTCTTCAGGTTCTTACCAATTCGAATCGGTAGAAACAATAGGAACATCTGAGAAGAAAAAATCGGACATCCGAAAGAAGAATATCGGTTTCATTTTTCAGAATTTTAATTTGATTGATGAACTTACGGTTTATGAAAATATCGAACTTCCACTAATCTACAACGGCGTTTCTTCTTCAGAAAGAAAAAAACGTGTAGAGGAAATTATGGAGAAAATCAACATTGCACACAGAGCAAAACATTATCCACAGCAACTTTCAGGTGGTCAACAGCAGAGAGCGGCCGTTGCAAGAGCATTGGTGACAAGACCAAAATTAATCCTTGCCGATGAGCCAACCGGAAACCTCGACAGCTCCAACGGAAATGAGGTGATGAACCTTTTGGCTGAACTTCACAGAGAAGGTTCCACGATTGCGATGGTGACGCACTCTTCTTACGACGCAGGTTACGCCTCACGAATCGTGAATATGAAAGACGGCGAAATCTTCAGCGAGGAACATTCTTCCCAAAGAAAAGATGTTTTCGAAAAAGCAGATTCTAAGAACTTTGAATAATTCTGTAAGAAGGAATCCGACAGGATTCAATATCAGTAGCCGTAGGTGAAACCTATGGAAATTGAACACGGAAAATAACATTCATTCAACCATTTTATTAATGATCTCGGAGATTCAGAATTCTGTTTCTCTGAGGTTTTTAAAATCGTTTATCAATCATAAACCATCAACTATGTTCAACAATTGGCTCAAAATCGCCTTCATCAATTATAAAAAAAACTGGCTTTCCACCATCATCAATCTTTTTGGATTGACCATCGGTTTGACTGGATTTATGCTCATCCTGATGCACTGGAACGACGAAGAATCCTTCGAAAGATGGAATCCGAAGAAGGATAATATCTTTTATTTCCAGACTTATCACAAGCCAGAAAACTCGTACGGAAACAACATTTCTGTTCCAATGGCAAAGCGCGCGAAGGAAGTGATTCCCGGCGTTGAAGATTACGTTTTGTTCAATGGTTCCGGAATTGGGTTGAAGATGACAACGAAAGTGAAAACAGTTTTCCAAAAAGATGGAATGACTGCGACAGAAAGTTTCTTCAAATTCTTTCCTTTCAAATTGGTTGCCGGAAGTTACAAGGACGCTTTGAAAGGCGAGAGCGTGATTGCACTTTCTGTGGACGCGGCCAAAAACCTTTTCGGGAGAACCAATGTGGCGGGCGCAACTGTAAAATTTGATAACAAAAATTATATCGTGACGGCAGTTTATGAATTGCCAAAAGAGAATTCCCAAATCAAACCAGAATTCATAATCACTCCGCCTGCAGAACAGTTTAAAAATGATGAGACAAGTTGGGGCAATTTTAACTACGCTGGTTTCTTTATGTTTAAACCAGGAACAGATCCTGAATTTGTACAGAAAAAATTCGTGAAAGATGTTTTTGAATACCGTGCAAGTTTGGATAAAGGGGAATCTGGAATGACAATTCAGCAATATCTTGATCTTTATGGTCCCACAAATAGTTTGCTGACACCTTTAGACGAAATCAAACTCTACGCAAAAGCGTCTTGGTTTGGAACTGGAGATTTCAAAACGATGATGATTTTGTTTACACTTTCAGTTTTGATTGTCATTTTATCAGCTATTAATTTCATCAATCTAAAAACTGCGCAAGCCTCGCAACGGGCGAAAGAAATTGGCGTAAGAAAAGCGATTGGAAGTACAAAATCGAGTTTGGTTTTACAGTTTTTGCTGGAGACTTTTCTGATTTGTATGGCGTCCTATTTACTTTCTTTGGCGTTGACGGAACTGCTTCTGCCAAGCTTCAACAAATTCTATGACAAGGAAATGGTGATGAATGATTGGCATATTTACTTCTATTCATTTGCGATGGTTTTGATGGTAACACTGATTTCGGGATTGATTCCGGCAACTTATCTTTCAAACTTTAAAGCGATAGAAACTTTGAAAGGAAATTTCGCCAGAAGCAAACACGGCGTATGGCTGAGAAACGGGATTTTGACCTTGCAACTAATCATCTCATCATTCTTTATTATTGGTGGATTGATTGTCAATCAGCAAGTTAAATATATGATGAACAAAGATTTGGGTTATAGCGGGAAACAGATTATGATGATCAACTTCAATGAAAGCGACCCGAAACCTTGGCTTAAATATGAACGACTTAAAACCGAAATGAGAAAAATCCAAGGCGTAGTGGATGTTTCTTACGGAGAAGCAGTTCCTGGAAGCGGACGAAGCAGTTCTTCCAATATGGATTTTATGGATAAAAGTATCCAAGGTCAACACGGTTCTATGGATTATAACTATCTTAAATTCATTAATGTAAAGCTGAAAAAAGGCCGTTGGCTGGACCCGAATCTTTCATCTGACACCATCAATAATGTGTTGATTAATGAGGCTTTTGTAAGAAAATTTGGTTGGAAAGATGAAGACGTTTTGAAGAATGAAATCAAACCTGGATTTGACAACAAAAAGTATAAAATCGTAGGCGTTGTAAAGGATTTCAATATTCGAAATCTTAAAACAGAGGTAGAACCAATCATCTTTTTCCACTACAGAGAAACGGAATGGAAGAGATATAATGTCTATAATATTCAGTTGAAAATAGATCCGAATGACATCGATGGAACGGTGAAAAGGCTGAAAACTTATTGGCAAAATAATGTGGAGCAAGGTTATCCTTTCGACTATTATTTTCTGGACCGGCAGTTTGCAAAAACCTTTGTGAAATATCAGAAACAGCAAACGCTTTTCACCATCCTGAACGCAATGGTTTTAATGGTAGCATTACTCGGATTATTCGCCCTATCATCATTAATGATAGAACAAAAACTGAAAGACGTCGCCATCAGAAAAACGCTTGGCGCATCAGACAGAACTTTGATTGTGGGATTGACAAAACAATTTCTCTGGATTACATTAATTGCAGTCCTTATCAGTATTCCAATCAGTTATTACTTGATGAATGAATGGCTGAAAGATTTTGCTTACCGAATTGATATGCCGATTCTACCGTTCATTTTAAGTCTTGTCACTCTGCTCTTGTTGACATTCTCAGTCGTAAGCATCAAAGCGTATCAAGCTACAAAAGTAGACCTTGTGAAATATCTGAAGTACGAGTAGGGATGGAAGTTTGAAGATGGAAATTTTTTACACAGTAGCTAAACTTCCATCTTCCACCACCCAACTTCCAACCCAAAATCATTCATCAACCATCATTCATCAATTATGATTAAAAACTGGCTCAAAATCGCATTCATCAATTACAGAAAAAACTGGCTTTCAACCATCATCAATGTCTTGGGATTGAGCGTTGGCTTGTGTGTTTTCCTTTTGATATTCATCCATTGGCAGGACGAAAAGTCTTATGAAGAATGGATTCCAAATAAGGAGAATATCTATTTGGTAGAGAATCATCTCTCTAGCTTTGGAAATATGTCGCAATCCAGCTATCCTGAATTGTATGTATCCAAAGAAAAATTCCCAGAAATCGAAGACTACACGATTGCGAATATTTGGGCTTGGTACAGAACGAGATTGATTGCAGGCGACAATTCCAGCTATTCCACAGTGGGTCAGGTTTCCAGTCAGTTTTTCAAATTTTTTCCTTTTGAGACGATTGCCGGGAATCCTAATACTGCCTTGCTGGACAAATCTCAGATTGCGTTATCTGAAAAAACTGCAAAACAACTATTTGATGATGATTATAAAAATAGCATTGGAAAAACAGTTAAAAAAGATGAGAACGGAAATGTCTACACTGTTTCTTTGATTTATAAATTACCGGAGCAGAATTCCGTTTTCAAAGCAGATTATCTGGTATTGGAGAATCAGCCGAAAGATGATAACCAATGGTTGAGCTATAGTTTTTTCGGTCTCTTCAAAGTGAAACCAGGAACAGATATTCAAAAATTAGAAGAAAAATTAACAAAACAGCAGCGCTATCATGAAGAGATTCTTTCTAAAAAGTGGGGCTCTGAGATTGATAAAAAAAATCCGACAAAGGTATTCTTGACACCATTGACCAAAATAAAATTGGATGCAAAAGGCGATGGAATCTCAAAAGGCGATAAGAAATCTTTGAAGATATTATTAGGATTATCCATCCTGATTTTGATTTTGTCTGGAATCAATTTGATTAATCTTAAAACTGCGCAATCTGCTCAGCGTGCAAAGGAAGTTGGTGTGAGAAAATCTATCGGCAGTTCAAAGAAGAGTTTGGTGATTCAGTTTTTGATAGAAACTTTCATTATTTGTCTGGTCGCTTATTTTATCGCTTTTGCTTTGGTCGAATTGCTTTTGCCTTCCTACAACAAATATTTGGGAAAAGAAATCAAACTGAATGATCCTAATATTTTCATTGGTTCGGCGATTTTATTGGTTCTTTTCGCATTATTAGCAGGGATTATACCGGCCACTTATTTATCGAATTTCAAACCGATTAATACTTTGAAAGGTAATTTTTCCCGAAGCAAGCATGGCGTTTGGTTGCGAAATTCAATCCTGACTTTACAACTGGTTATCTCCTCATTTTTCATCATTTGTTCGTTGATTATTCATTCTCAGGTAGATTTTATGATGAAGAAAGATCTAGGTTTCAAAGGAAATCAGGTCATTCAAATTGATTTTAAAAAGAGCAATTACAACGAGAAGGATTACAGTGTCAAAAAATATGAATTGCTAAGAAATGAAGTCAAGAATATTTCTGGTGTTCTTGAAACCACAGGTTCTGTACAATCTTTGGGAATGGGATTGAGGAATGCTTCAGTTGTCAAATATGCCGTTGATACAACCAAAATAATCAACACCGTTGCCGTTGGTGCAATAGAAGAAAACTACTTCCGATTCTATGATATGAAAATTGTCGCAGGTAATGACCTCAACTGGAGAAAGGCTTCAGACACAATCAACGGAAGTGTTGTGAATGAAACCTTCGCCAAAAAAATGGGTTGGAACAATCAGCAGGCAATTGGAAAAGAAATTCTGCCAGGTTGGGAAGACAAAAAGAAATACAAGATTCTCGGCGTGGTCAAAGATTTTTACTACGGTGGAGTTGACAGGCCAATTGAGCCAGCCGTGTTTTTCAATTACAACAGAAACTGGGCGAAAAATAGTATGAGCAATCTCCAAATCAGGCTGGACACCAAAGATATTGACGGAACGGTTGAAAGAATCAAAGAATTTTGGCTCACGAAAGCAGAACCAGGTTATCCGTTTGATTATCAATTCATAGACAAGCAATTTGCAAGAACCTTTGAAAAATTCCAAAAACAGCAGACGCTTTTCACCACTTTGAATATCGTGGTTCTAGTTGTCGCATTGTTAGGATTATTCGCCTTGTCATCATTATTAATAGAACAAAAACTTAAAGATGTCGCAATCAAAAAAACTTTGGGAGCAGACGAGAAAACCATCATCTGGGATTTGACAAAAAGATTCTTAATCATTTGTTTTTTCGCAGTGATACTAAGCATTCCCATAAGTTATTATGCAATGAACGAATGGCTGAAAGATTTCGCTTACCGCATCGATATGCCGGTTTTGCCTTACGTTCTGAGTATGATTTCTTTATTGATTTTAACCTTCATTGTCGTCAGTTTCAAAGCTTACCAAGCCACAAAAATCAATTTGGTTAAATATTTAAAATACGAATAAGAATCCGAAGGATTCAACTTGAGTAGCCGTAGGTGAAACCTATGGAAACAAACAACAATAAAAATTCCCCTCCACTGGAGGGGTGGCAAAAATTTTTAATTTTTGACGGGGTGGTTATAACCCGCAACATCAAAACTAATTAAAACAATGAAAAAACTATTCTTCATATTCATCATCAACCTTTTCCCAGCCCAAACCTGGACTTTGAAACGATGTCTGGATTATGCTTCCGCAAATCATCCTTTGGTGAAGCAATCGTCGGTCAACATTCAAAAAAATGACCGATTGGTTTCCGCTTCAAAAGGAATGTTGTTACCGTCTGCAGATGCCGGAATCAACCATAATTACAACTTCGGAAACGGCATCAATCCGCAGAATAATCAACGTGAAAGCATCAATACACAAAACGACAATTTCTACGCACAAGCCAGTTGGGAACTAATGAGCTGGCGAAATTACCTCAATATTTCATTGTCCAAAATCAATCGCGAAACATCAACTTTCCGAATGAAGCAAGCGCAAAATGAGGTGAAACTGAATGTCATCCAAATGTTTTTCAATTACCAAAACAACAAAAGTTGGCTGGATGTTCTGGAAACCCAAATCTCTGGAATCGAAGACCAAATCAAGCGTACCGAAAAAGAAGTGGAAATCGGAAACCGACCAAAAAGTGACGTTTACGACATCAAAGCCAACCTCGGAACTTTGCAGGAACAATGGGTTTCCGCAAAAAATTCCAGAGATTTGTCCAAGATTAATTTATTGAATGCTCTGGCGATTACGACCGATTCTCTGGACTTCAAAATGGAAGACGACGCGTTGGCGCATTCCAATTTCGACGACGCCGATTTCGTGAAAAATCTCCTCGAAAAAAATCCGGCTTATCAAACGATTTTGACAGAAATCAAAGCCAATCAAAAAAACATTGCCATCGCAAAATCTGCCTATTTACCGACCTTCAACGGCTCTTACACTTGGTCTAGTTTCTACAGCAAAACTTTGGGCGAATCGGCGGATGCATTTTCGGAACAATTCAAAAGGAACAAAAATCAGCAATTAGGTTTCGGACTCAATATTCCGATTTTCAATAAATTACAAGTGAAAAACAATGTCGAAATTGCTAAACTCAACGTCATCAATTCCAATTATGACAAAGAAATTGTCATTAATAATCTCACGCAAAGCATCAATTCCATCAAGGCACAATTCCAGAATTCCGAAGAAAAATACACGTTACTCCAAGCCAATTTCGAAAATCAAAAACTCTCTTTCCAAAAATCCGAGGAAAAATACAAAGAAGGTTTAATGGACGCGTACACCTTTTTCGTCGTCCGAAACAACTGGCTACAAGCAAATTACAATCTCATTAACAGCAAAAACGAGGTCATCCAGCAAACCGAACTTTTGAAAGTTTTCGAATCCGGATTTTAAAATTTAGAAACAATTGTTACCTAAACGAAGTCGGTCTGAGCAGACTCGAAAACTTTCACCCCCAAATTCAAAACATTCATTACATTATTTTCTCACGAATCCTTCCGATGTCTTACATTTCGGAGGGATTTTCATTTACATAAAAAAATTATTTGGGTGTCTTTATCCGCCTGGAGTTTATCCTGAGCCTGTCGAAGGGTTTCCAATCTTTTTTGCAGACGATTTCCCTCTAATTAGAACCAAAGGCAAAGCAAAAAACGATTTCCACTCAAACCTAACGAAGTTCATCGATTCAAAATAAAAAAATAGAAAAGAAGAGATAATTCGGGGGGCGCTTCGCAAAGTTGAAGATTTTGTCTTTCAATCGAACTTTCTCTTCCAATTCAAATCTGCAAAATCAGGTTCATCTGCAAAAAAAATATAGTCTTTGATGAGCGAAGCGTCTTTGCGAATCCTAAAATATTTTCAATAATTTTAAAAAAATCTTCGCGCACTTTGCGTAAAAAAAACAATCCCAAGAGTTCAATCTCATAAGCGAAGCGCCTTCTTTAACCTAAATTTTTTTCAATACCGATAAAAAAATCTTTATGAATTTTGTGTTCAAAATCCCTCGTTTTTTCAATTTAAAAATCGCATTTTTGCAAGCCTTATTTCCAGAGATAATATGAAACGTCTTGACGTTCCATCTGACCTTAAAAAGACAATAAAAACTACAGATGAAACTTTGTATAGCCGAAAAACCCAGCGTTGCCCGTGATATTGCCAAAGTTTTGGGAGCCAACAATCCCAAAAGCGGTTATATGGAAGGAAACGGCTATTGCGTCACCTGGACTTTCGGACATCTTTGCACGCTGAAAGAACCGCAGGATTATGCACCACATTTCAAATCCTGGGATTTGATTTTCCTGCCCATCATTCCCAAACAATTCGGAATTAAATTGATTGATAACAATGGCGTTGAAAAACAATTTAATACGATAGCAAAATTGGTTCAGGAATGTGATGAGGTCATCAATTGTGGTGATGCAGGGCAAGAAGGAGAACTCATTCAGCGTTGGGTTTTGCAGAAAGCAAAATGCGACAAACCGATGAAACGTTTGTGGATTTCTTCCTTGACGGAAGATTCAATCAAAGAAGGTTTTGAAAATTTGAAACCCGCGGAAGATTACAAAAATCTTTATCAAGCAGGAAACGCAAGAGCAATTGGCGATTGGCTGTTGGGAATCAATGCGACGAGATTATTCACTAAAAAATTTGGAGGAAACAAAGCCGTTTTGTCAATTGGAAGAGTTCAGACTCCAACTTTGGCAATGCTCGTTCAGCGTCAGAAAGAAATCGATGCTTTTTCTCAGGAAGAATATTGGGAACTGAAAACAAAATATCGTGATGTTCTTTTTAGTGCCTCAATCGACCGATTGAAAACTTTAGAAAAAGCAGAAAAAGGTTTAGAATATCTCAAGAAAAATCAATTTGAAATCGTATCCTTTGAAATTAAGGAAGGAAAGGAAAAGAATCCTCGCTTATTCGATTTGACGGGACTTCAGGTGGAAGCGAATAAGAAATTTGGTTTCTCGGCGGAGCATACGCTTAATTATATTCAAAGTCTTTACGAGAAAAAACACACGACTTATCCAAGAGTTGATACGACTTATTTGTCAGAAAACCTGTATCCAAAAATTGGTGGAATTCTGAAAAGTATGACGATTTATTCAGACTTGATTTCGCCTTTACTTTCTCAGCCAATCCCGAAAACAAAAGCCGTTTTCGACGATACGAAAGTGACGGACCACCACGCGATTATTCCGACAGAAATTCCGCCTTCATCAAATCTGAGTCGTGAGGAAAAATTAATTTATGACCTGGTTGCCAAACGATTCATCGCCGTTTTCTATCCAGAATGTAAGATTTCAAATACTTTGGTTGAAGGACAAGTTGGAACAATTCCTTTCAAAGCTTCCGGAAAACAAATCCTGGAACCAGGTTGGCGAGCGGTTTATGCGAAAGATAAAAAAGAGGAAAAGGACGAAAAAGATAAAGACGAGGAACAAACAATCCCCGAATTCGTAGCCGGCGAAAAAGGCGACCACGCACCATTGATTCATCAGGGAAAAACTTCGCCACCGAAACCTTACACAGAAGCAACTTTGCTAAGAGCAATGGAAACCGCAGGCAAGCAAGTGGAAGATGAGGAACTTCGCGAAATGCTGAAAAATAATGGCATCGGAAGACCCTCAACCCGAGCCAACATCATCGAAACATTGTTCCGAAGAAAATACATCGAGCGTAAAAAGAAGAATATTTTCGCAACGTCAATCGGAATCGAATTGATTGACACCATCGAAGACGAAGTTCTAAAAAGTCCCGAACTCACGGGAGAATGGGAATCCAAACTGCGCAGAATCGAAAAAGGCGAGTACGAGGCAAACCAATTCAAGGATGAATTGATAGAGATGGTCACGGAACTCACGAGAAAAGTCATCAGTTCAAAAGGAAAAGTCATCAATTTTGAGGAGAAAAAACCTGCTCCGTCAAAAGAAAAAGTGCCGAGAGTAAAAACCGAAATCATCTGGACGGAAACCCAATGTCCAAAGTGCAAAGCCAACAATTTGATGAAAGGAAAAACCGCAATCGGCTGTTCTGATTTCAAAGCTTGTGGTTTCAAAGTTTCATTCGAAATATTAGGCAAAAAACTGTCAGAAAAACAACTTCAGGATTTAATTCTGAAAAGCAAAACTTCAAAACTGAAAGGTTTCACACAAGGTCAGGAAGAAGGTGTTTTGCTAATGAATGAAGATTTCACAATCGCTTTAAAATAAAAATTTCATCAATAGGAATGGGCTTCAGCCCATTTTAAAGATTGGAATATAAAAAAGGCTTTAGCCAAAACTTGTAATAAATTTTGGCTAAAGCCTTGGATTATTTTTTCAAAGTGACATCGGGCTGAAGCCCGACGCTATTGATAAAAAAGAAAAAACCCTTTCAGCTTCAATCTGGAAGGGTTTTGAAAATAACACCTTTAATAATTGTAAAAAATTACTTCACAACAATTGCTTTCTTCAGATTACTATCGATTTTATAATCTGTACTGTTATTGATTTTCACATTTTCAAAAACGATATTATTGGCATTTTTCCCAACAATTCCTTTTTTACTCGTGATATTGACGTTTTTAAAGAAAAGATTCTCAATCAGTTTCTCAGGAAGTCCACTGAAACTGAAAGCCGTTTCCGCCGAAGAACAGTTGATATTGCTTACATAAAAGTCGTGGAAATAAGGCACTTTGTCTCCGGAATGTTGCGCCTCTTCGCTTTCTTTCGTACTTCCAACTGGTGCATCGGCGTAGAAAGTATCAAAGAAAACGGCAGATTTCACAATGTTTTTCATCTCGATATTATCAATGAAAATCTGGCTTACATCGCCACCTCTTCCGGAGTTGCTTTTCACACGGATTCCGATATCCGTTCCGTCAAAAGTACAGTTCGAAACAAAGATATTTTTCATTCCGCCATCCGTATTACTTCCGATGACAAAACCGCCGTGACCCTCACCAACAGTACATTCTGCGATGATGACGTTTTGCAGATTCGCTTCACCGTTTTTCGGCGTCCCACTGGATTTCATACAGATTCCGTCGTCGCCGGCGTTCACTTTTGTGTTATAGATAATCACGTTTTTCGAAGCACTGATATCAATTCCGTCTCCGTTTTGAGCCCATTTCGGATTGTAAACGGTTGTGTTTCTGATGACAAGGTTTGTAATTTGTTTTGGATTGATGACAAATTTCGGTGAGTTTCGGAACGTTGGGCCATCAATCAAAAGATTCGTCACTTTGGAAAGCGTGAACATCATCGGTCTCAAGAAATGGTGCAACTGCTGGTACATATCAATCGTCGCATTGGGCGTTTTCGCAATCACTTTTGCCAATTGCTCACCATTTTTTGCCGATTCGCTCGGCCACCAGATTTTCCCGTCGTCGCTCAGCGTGCTTCCTTTTTTCGCCAGCAATTCTTTCCATTGTGCATCGGTCGTTTTGAATTTCTTCACAGGACGCCAAGCTTCTCCAGCACCGTCGAAAATCCCTTTTCCGGTGAAGGAAACATCCTTCAAATTATTTCCCCAAATCGGAGCCGTCACTTCAAATTTCCCAGACGAAGTTTCTCTCATCGGAAATTGTTTGATATCACTGCTGAACTGCACGATTGCACCTTCCTCCACGTGAAAATCGATTTTACTTTTCAGCTCGATTGGCCCCGTCAACCAAGTTCCAGCTGGGACAATCAATCTTCCGCCACCATTTGCGGAGATTGTCGTGATTGCTTTTTCGAAGGCTTTGGTGTTCAAAGTTTTTCCATCGGCAACACCTCCAAAATCCTTGAAGTTGTAATCCTTTTCTGGAATATTAGGCAAAACCATTGCTCCAAATTTGAATGGCGCTTTGTCGATGTAATATTGGATGTCATTTTTCTGAGCAGAAATGAGCGTTGCAACAGAAAACGCAAGACCTATTAATAGTTTTTTCATTGTTTATTGATATGAGTTCTTTTGATTGATTATAAATGTTTTAGTTAAGTCAGTTCATTAATTATAATTTGGGCAACTTTTCCGCCTTCCATTCCCGCTATTTTTGCCTTCGCTTTTCCCGCCACAAAAAATGAGCTCCATTCAAGTCGGGTTGCGTTAGATTCGTTGTTTCAATTTTATTTTAGATTAAAGTCTTCGACTCCGCTCAGACTAACAAAGTGTAAATAAAATAATTGGTTTTCGAATTGTCACACTGAGCGGAGTCGAAGTGCTACCCACAATAATAAAGAGCAACTGCTTGCTGGTAAAATTAAAAAAAATAACAACCTGCGCAATCGATTGCATAAAATAAAGATTCACACATTCGTAAAGTCTCATTAATGCTAATCAAATTAAAATTTAATAAGTTCTTTTTAAACAAAAATTCCTCATTATTTGCTCAAATTTCTTTAATTTGCAATGCTAAAAATAATTTCAACAATGATTATTCAACCAAGAACAAGAGGATTTATTTGCTTGACGGCGCATCCAGATGGAGCACTTCAAAGCGTAAAAAATCAAATAGAATATGTAAAGTCCAAAGGTGCTATCAAAAACGGACCAAAAAAAGTTTTGGTAATCGGTGCTTCTACAGGTTTCGGACTTTCTTCCAGAATCACAGCGGCTTTCGGTTCCGACGCTGCAACAGTTGGTGTTTTCTTCGAGAAACCAGCTTCTGAAGGTAAAATGGGAACTGCTGGCTGGTACAATTCTGCCGCTTTCGAAAAAGAAGCGCACGAAGCTGGACTTTATGCCAAAAGTATCAACGGCGATGCATTCTCAGACGACATAAAAAAACAAACGATTGAATTAATCAAAAAAGACCTTGGTCAAGTTGACTTGGTGGTTTACAGTTTGGCTTCTCCGAGAAGAACGCATCCAAAAACGGGCGTTGCACATTCATCTGTTCTTAAACCAATCGGGAATTCTTACACCAACAAAACGGTGGATTTCCACACAGGCGTAGTTTCTGATGTGACGATTGCTCCGGTTGAAAACGAAGAAGATATTCCAAACACTGTTGCCGTAATGGGTGGTGAAGACTGGAAATTCTGGATGGAAGATTTGAAAGCGGCTGGCGTTTTAGCTGACGGTGTTCAAACGGTTGCCTATTCTTACATCGGCCCAGAATTGACTTTCCCAATCTACAGAAACGGAACCATCGGTCAAGCGAAAAACGACCTTGAAGCGACTGTGACTGTTCTAAATGACTTATTAAAAGACCTTAACGGAAAATCTTATGTTTCTGTAAACAAAGCTTTGGTAACTCAGTCCAGTTCTGCGATTCCTGTAGTTCCATTGTATATTTCTCTACTTTACAAAGTGATGAAAGCAAAAGGAACACACGAAGGAACAATCGAGCAGATTCAAAGACTTTTTGCTGACAGATTATATACGGAAAATGGCGAAGTTCCTTTGGACGAAGCTGGTAGAATCCGAGTTGACGACTGGGAAATGGCAGATGATGTACAGGCTGAAGTTGACAAATTGTGGAAGGAAACAACAACTGAAAACCTTTCTGAAATCAGTGATATCGCAGGTTACAGAAAAGAGTTCTTCAACCTTTTCGGTTTCGAAGTTGATGGAATTGATTATGAGAAAGATGCTAATGAGAACGTACAAGTTCCAAGTATTGAGGCTTAATTTAGACTAAGAGAAAATAGACTGATAGATTATAGATTTATAGAGTCTTTAAAATAGAACAAAAACGGCTACTTTTTCAGTAGCCTTTTTTTATTGTTGGGATTTTGATTCTTTCAGTTTGGTGTCGTAATCGTGCAGAATATTGTGTTCGGGTGTTTGCTCGATGGCGTGCATTATTTTGTCCAGAATCTCGTTGGCCGACTCATTATCATAATCAATATCCAAAGCAGGTTTGAACTCCAATGTTGGTTTTACGCCAGTGACTTTTATCTTCAGACCTTTCTTGTCAAATGCGCGTCGGAAACCATTGATTTTAATGGGAATTACAGTTGGTCTTTGGTTCTTTATCAATTTTGCAGTTCCTTTTCGACCTTGTGCATAAGCGGAAGTTGTCCCTTGTGGAAATGTAATCACCCAGCCATTATCCAAAGCTTTCATAATGTTTTCAATCTCACTAAGGTCAACCATTCTGTTGACATTTTTTCCTTCCGCTCTCCAAGTTCTTTTAACAGTGATTGCTCCGGCAATTTTGAAAATTCTTGAAAGAACTCCTTTGTTCATCGTTTCTTCCGCTGCAACATAGTAGAAATCGACTTTTGGATTAAGAAGATAAACAGGATTTTTAATAGTGTTGTGAAATCCATTGTTAACAGAGCAAAATGTGTGATACATCGCAGCTACATCAGCAAAGTAAGTCTGATGATTCGAAACGAAAAGCACATTGCTGTCCGGAAGGTCTGAGAGGTCTTCCGTTCCCGTGATCTTCAGTTTGTTGAAACCGTTGAATCTCCGATAGGAAACCAGTCCTAGAATAAAAATAATAAACCTCTTCAAAACATAGATGTTTCCAAAAGAATCGGTAAAAATATTTTTTTTTGCCATTTATGTTTAATTAGATTTTAAACTAAAAATCAAGGTGATATGTTAAAAGTGATAACCAATTTCCGTTCCCAAATCGTAGGAATCTGTGCAAAACTAAACATTTTTTAATAAGTTGCTGAATTCGCTGAGTATCATAGAGGTAGCGCCCCAGATGATGTAGCCATTAAAATCGATGACGGGAACTTCCGCACCGTTGGTAGATGGCAAAACCATATTTTTTGGCTGGTCGGGAAGACTTAATAAAGAGGAAATCGGAAATTCTATCAATTCCACGGCTTCACTTTCTTGAAGGAAAAATTCCGGATTTTTTTTGGTGTAAGAAACAAAAGAGTGAACATAAAAATTACTCGGCGGAATGTAAATCGGCGACATTTCTCGGATGATTCTCACATAATGTTCATCAATTCCTAATTCTTCGGAAGTTTCACGTTTCGCTGTGTGGGCAAAATCCAAATCTTCTTTTTCATTTTTTCCGCCGGGAAGAGAGATTTGTCCGCTGTGTCTGTCACGTTCATTTTGAGAGCGAACAATCAACGGGAAATGCCACTCGTTATTTTTGAGATAAAGTAAAATATTGACGGCCGCAAACTTTGGATTTCGTGTCAGAATATCTTCATAAGTAAAGATAGGGCGATAAGGTGGAGAATAGATTTTATGAGCATTTTCGCCCAGCAATTCCGCACTTTTTATATCTCTGAGTAAATCTATTCCGAAGGTCTGCATATCTCAAAGATAAGAAAAATATCAATAATTTTTATCGCAAAGTCACAAAATTAGTCTCAACCAAATCGGAAAAAGTCGCAAAGATTGGCTTTGCGACTTTTAAAATATTATAGATTCAAAAACTTGCTTGCATCTTTGCGTTTTTGTTTTACTTAAAGCGAAATCCCGCGTCCTGCATAGAAATCTAAAACTTTCACACTGAATAAATAATTATACTTTGCCTGAGCCACAGAACCTTGTGCATTTGCAAAATTGTTTCTCGCCATAGTAACGTCATAAATGGTCGAACGTCCAGCTTCATAACTTTTCGTTGCAAAATCCAGCGCCAGTTTTGTACTTCGCTCAGCTTCCATCGCAGAAACATAAATTTCGTAGTTCGAATCAGCATTGAACTGCGCCTGCTGAATATCCTGCTTCAACTGGAATTTCTGTTGCTCCAAATTATTTTTCGCAATCGACTCATTGATTTTGGTTTGCTCCACTTGCAATCTTGTAATTCCTTTGTTAAAAATTGGAATGTTGGCCGAAATCCCAACTTGCTGACCAAAATTTGATTTGTATTGCTGGATGAAACTTCGTTCCTGCACCGCAACCGGGAATCCGCTGGAAGCATCGTAGCCGGTGATGTTGGTGTTCAGTAGATTGTTGTAAAAAGTTCCAATTCCTGCAGTTGCCGTGATTGTCGGATAGAAATTCGTCCTCACCACTTCCGTTTGTGCCTCTGCAGATTTGATTCTACTTTCCGCCGCTTTTATCACGGGCTGAGATTCATAGGCAATATTCAAAACTTCATCCACGGTTTCTTTTTGAGGCACCAACTCATCCGGAACAGGAATATCTACCACATCAAAACTCTTGTAATCCTGAAGTTGTAAAATCTGAGCCATTGCAAACAAAGCCCTATCCACATTGATTTGAGCCGTTTGTACATTCTGCTTTTCTCTGGCGACGGAAGCGGTTGCTTCTGCCAAAACCGTTTGTGCAGTCGTTCCAACTTCGGTCGTGATTTTCGCGCGGTCGTAGAGTTGTTGGGCATTTTCCATTGCGCTTTGGGAGATTTTCTTGATTTCCCTGTTTAGCATTACAGAAAGATATTGTTGTGCAATTTGAAGCGCGATGTTATTTTTTATCGTTTCAATATCCTGCAAACTAGCCTCCACATCGAAGCCCGTTTTTCTAATCGCTTTCTCCAGCCTGCCGTTGTTGTAAACCAGAATATTGGCACCGACACTCGAGTTGTTGCTGAAGTTGTCATTTCGGATACTCGTGTTCACGAACTGTGTGTTTCCAAAACTTGCCGTGTTCGAGATGCTTCCGGAAACCGATGGTAGGTAATCTCTCTTTGCCATTTCCAGATTTTTTGTCTGCACATCTTTGTTGAGAGCCTGCGCCTGAACCTGCAGATTGTTTTTAATCGCATAATCCACACATTCCTGAATCGTCCATTTCTTCTGAGAAAATCCCAAAACCCCAATAGACAAAAGCGAAATACAAAAAACTTTTTTTAGCATAAAAGAAAAATTATACACAATAAGACTTCGGAATATTGGATTTGTTACAATTGAAATTTACAATCGGATACTTTTCATAAACTTTAATGTTTAGAAGATGGGATTTGTTCTTCTTTACCAATAGTAACATTATTAAAAATAATATTCTCTGTATTGGTCATGCTTATTGCATTCTTTGCTTCATTGATTTTTACATTAGAAAATACAATGTTATTTACCTTCTTCGTAGGATAACCCTGTATTATGATTCCAGCGTTGGTCGCTTTTTTAACTTTGAAATTATTGACAAACAAATTATGGATGTCTGTTTCGTGACCTTCGCCTTCCCCTTTGTAGAAAGATGTGATGTAAATTGCATCCTCTACCTCTCCAAAATCTACATTGTTGATGTAAATATCCTTGATGTAACCACCTCTGTCAGCATTAGATTTCAGATATAGAGCACGTTTGCAATAGCCGGCAAAGGTCGAGTTTTCTACAAAAACGTTTCTTACGCCAGATGACATCTCACTACCAATCACAATCGCATGCAAACCTTTAAAACGGCTATTTCTAACGATAATGTTTTCTGATGGCATATTGGTTTCTCTGCCTTCTCTGTCTCGCCCAGCCTTGATGGTGACATTGTCATCTGCGTTGTCAAAATCTACATCATCTATCAAAACATTTTTAGAATATTCTATGTCGAAGCCATCATTGTTTTTGTTTTGAGAATCAAATTTTACTTTCTGAGCGGTGATGTTTTCTGATTTTAGGAAATGAACACACCAGAATGGAGCGTTTGTAATGGTAACACCTTCAATCAAAATATTTTTACTTTCAAAGAACTGAACAAGCTGAGGTCTTAAAAAGCTGTCTTTCCCGAAGATTCTTTCCTTTACAGGCGTCATCTTCAAGTTCATATCTCTGGTTTTTGCCTGTGCAGGTTTTTGCTTGTCGTACCATTGGCTGAAACCATCTTTGCCATTTCCATCAATTGTTCCTTCACCAATTATCGCAACATTTTCTACTTGATAGGCGTAAATCAAGGGACTGTAATTATAAATAAGTGTCCCTTCCCAACTCGTGAGAACGGCAGGAAGGTAATCTTTTTCATTTGTTCCAAAGATTATTTTTGCATCTTTTTGTAATTCCAAAGTCGTGTTGCTTACGAAGTGAATCGGCCCGTTAATCAAGTAAACGCCTGCCGGAACTACTATTTTTGCGCCTTTTTTTGCCTTGCTTTGTTTCATTGCTTTGTCAAAAAAAGGTTTGTTATCTGTTTTAGAATCGCCCTTGGCACCGAGATTTGTAATTAGAATTACATTTTTTGAAACTTTGGGAGCTTCTATTTTTTTAAGAATATTGTCAATTGCACGAGATTCAACAGTTGCAGTATCAAGGATGTTTATGTTAATTTTTGCACCAAAGCAAAAAAATGAAAGACTGTAGAAAACGATTAGAATAATTTTTTTCATTTTATTTTTATTGAGATTTTTTATTTCGTTAATAATAATAAAAATCATTGTAATGATGGTTGATTTTCACGGTTAATGTATTGTTTTTTTCTATTTAAGTGGTTTTTATCTTTTTTGATGTAACAATTCAGCAATCGGATTTACTTATATGTAAAATCCAGACAATGTCTCATCCCATTCTAAGAATAGAAGATATCAACAAATCCTACGACACAGGCAAGAGCAAATTGCACGTTCTCAAAGGCATCAACCTGAATATCAACGAAGGCGAATTTGTTTCTATTATGGGAAGCTCCGGTTCCGGAAAATCGACATTGCTCAACATCATCGGTATTTTGGACGAAGCAGACAACGGCATCTACGAGTTGGACGGCGTTCCCATCAAACATCTGACAGAAGTCAAAGCCGCGGAATACAGAAGCCGTTTTCTTGGATTTATTTTTCAGTCTTTCAATTTGATTAATTATAAAACAGCATTGGACAATGTGGCGTTGCCGTTATATTATCAAAATGTTTCCCGAAAAGAAAGAACCAAACGCGCCGAAGAATATCTTGAAAAAGTAGGACTTTTAGCTTGGGCAAATCATCTTCCCAGTGAACTTTCCGGAGGACAAAAACAAAGAATCGCCATTGCAAGAGCGCTCATCACAGACCCAAAATTAGTCTTGGCCGATGAGCCAACCGGAGCATTGGATTCCAAAACGACACACGATATTATGAAGTTGCTTCAGGATATTAACAAAGAAGGAAAAACAATCGTCGTCGTAACACACGAGCCCGATGTGGCCGCACAAACCAAAAGAAACGTCGTCCTGAAAGACGGATTGATAGAAAGCGATACATTCATCAATCAAATTGTTTTAGATTAAAATATTTAAAAATGGCTTCGAGAGCCTCAGCCTGACAAACTGAAAGAGAATCTCAATCCTAAAAAAAACTAACAACTGACAACCATCAACCAACAACCAAATTATGTTTGACTTAGACCGCTGGCAAGAGATTTTTAGTTCCATTCGCAGTAATGTATTGCGGACGGTGCTTTCTGGGTTTACGGTGGCTTTGGGATTGTTCATTTTCATTGTATTATTTGGCATTGGAAACGGTCTTAATAATTCATTTGCCAAAGCATTTACAAGAGATGCAACCAATCTCATTATGATTTGGGCCGGCAAAACCACTGTTCCTTATGCAGGTTTGCAATCCGACAGACAAGTGACTTTCAACAATGATGATTTTGATGCCATCGTGAAAGAAAGCGAGGGGAAATTAGAATACGCTTCGCCGAGGTATCAAACCAGTCTTACTGTGAAATATGGAAAAGAAAGTGGTGGTTATCAAATCAACGGTGTTTTGGGCGACGAGAAATTCCTTGAGAACAGAACAATGATTGATGGACGATACATCAACCAACGAGATAATGCGCTGAAACAAAATGTAGCTTCCATCGGAAGAATGGTTTGGCGAGATCTGATCCGAGATGGAAATCCGATCGGGAAAGATCTAGAGATCAATGGGACGATGTTCAAAGTGGTTGGTGTTTTCTCAGATCCTGGCGGTGACTGGGACGAGCGACATATTTCGGTGCCACTTTCGACATTGCAACAGATGAAGAAAAGTTCTGACACCATCAGCACCGTAATGTTGTCTTATGACCCAAATATGACGCCGGATCAAGGGGTGAAATATGGGAACGAATTAGAGAAAAGTATCAAAGCACGACATAAAATTTCTCCGGATGACCAGCAAGGGATCAGAATCAATAACAATGCGAAAAATACACAGGATTCATTTGCTTTTCTGTTTGTGATCACTGTCGTTGTAGGATTTATCGGACTTGGAACTTTGCTTGCGGGAATCATTGGGATCAGTAATATTATGGTTTATATCGTAAAGGAGAGAACCAAAGAAATCGGTGTCAGAAAAGCGATTGGCGCAAAACCAGGTGGCATCGTCGCATTGATTCTTCAAGAAAGTATTGTGATTACGGTGATTTCAGGAATTGTTGGCGTTGGCTTGGGCGTTTTGGCACTAAAACTCATTGGAAATAATCTCGAAGAATATTTCATCACAGAACCTTCCGTGGGTTGGGGATTGATCGCTTCTGCATTTTTCTGTCTTTTGCTTTCGGGAACCATCGCTGGATTTGTACCAGCCTACAAAGCTTCCAGGATTAAACCAATTGAAGCATTAAGATCAGAGTAAAAGAGAAACGAATCAAGAACAAATAGACAAGATCAAGACTCAGCAAAACCATCAACTATCAACCAACAACCATCAACCAAAAATGAACATACTTTTCAAAAGAGATACCTGGCAAGAAATCTATTATTCCCTTCGGAATAATAAGCTCCGAACGTTTCTCACGATGATTGGCGTTGGTTGGGGAATGTTCCTGTACGTAAGCTTGCTTGGCGCGGCGAATGGAATGGAAAATGGGTTCAATAGATTGTTCTCAGGTTTTGCGACCAACTCGGTTTTCCTTTGGCCACAAAGTACCAACATTCCGTACGAAGGTTTTCCAAAAGGCAGAAAGATGGATCTTCACTTGAAAGATATTGAATATATCACCAAGAAAGTACCCGAAGTCGATTATATTTCGCCCCAAAGTGTGAGAGGGAATTTTGGAACGCCGGGCGATCAGATCTCTAGAAACGGGAAGAAAAATACATATATGATTACGGGGGATTTCCCAGTTGGTAATCAGATTTCTAAGAAAAAATTGTTGTTCGGAAGATATATCAATGATGCTGATATTCAATCTAAAAAAAATGTGATCGTGATAGGAGAGGAGATCTACAAAAATCTTTTCGATGCCAAGAAAAACGAGAATCCAATTGGAAAATCAGTCAATTTGAAAGGGATATTTTTCAATGTCATTGGCGTTTTCCGAGTGCCAAGAGGTGGCGGGATGGAGAATGACCAATCGGCTTATATTCCATTTTCAACTTATTCCGGAATGTATAATGAAGGCGACAAAGTCGGATTTTTCGCGATCGTTGGAAAGCCAAATGCCGAAGCCGCGGTCGTAGAAGCTAAAGTGAAGGATGAGCTTAAGAAAATCAACCACGTTTCACCAGAAGATACGAATGCGTTTGGAAGTTTCAATCTCGCTAAAGAGTTTAAAAAACTAACAGGATTTCTGACCGGAATGCAATTGCTGACCATCATTGTCGGAACCTTGACTATTTTGGCCGGTGTCATCGCGATTTCAAATATTCTATTAATTACAGTGACAGAGCGAACCAAAGAAATCGGAATCCGAAGAGCTTTGGGCGCAAAACCAGCTGAGGTTCGAAATCAGATTCTGTTGGAAAGTGTTGTGATCACGCTGTCGTCGGGACTTTTAGGATTTTTGTCAGGAATATTTTTGCTCATTATTCTAAATATTGCGACGATGAACAATGATGCTTTTCCGTTTTATAATCCAACAGTCGATTACGGAAACGTTTTCTCCGCCATGGGAATTATGATTTTCCTTGGATTGATCATCGGATTGATCCCCGCACAAAGAGCGGTGAAAATTAGACCAATTGAAGCTTTAAGAACCGAGTAACATGAAAAAAATAATTCTATTTTTTATTGTTTTATGTTTTGCCGAAACAATTTCTGGACAAGAGAAAAACTTTTTCATCATCCAGGAAAGTGAGGTTTACAGTTTGTTTAATTTTATGCAAACTGCCTCAAAAAAGCAAGGCACATCTTCGACTTATCAAAAATACATCGATTCAAAACTTGGTTCTAATGAGGATTTTAAAAAGCTGATCAAAGATTTTAAGTCTATTGATTATAATGTTGGAATCGTAAGACAAGATTATCCTCAGACCAGAAAAAACCGAAGAAGTTATTTGGATTTATTGATTCCAAATGCGGTAAAATCTAAAGATGTCGATGATTTTAATGAAAGAATCACTGGAATTTTGCCAGTTAGCGAACAGCTAAAAATTTACAGAACATTGAAAAGTGCTTTGCCATATTTCAAACAGTATGTATGGAATGATAGCGAGCCTAAGATTAAAAAGCAAGTAAAAGAACTTGAAAAATATAATGATTTGAGCTCTGACTTATTCATCAGATTCAATCGTTTTTATAAATCTTCTTGGGATACAGAAATCCCGTTTTATGTGGCCCTGTATCCAATTCCTGGAAAAATTGGGACAACAACTGCCGTCCCACACGGAAATGCATTGTGTGTAGGAAGCATGGTAGAATCTACCGATGTAAAAGGAAGTTTGGGCGTTACTTTGCACGAGATGTGTCATATCTTATATCATGAGCAAAGTATCGAAGTTCAAACTGAATTGGAGAAATATTTTAAAGAAAGCAAATCGAAATATGCCAAGCTCGCTTATTCGTATTTCAATGAAGCTATGGCGACTGCCCTGGGAAATGGCTATGCTTATAAAGTCGTGAACAAGGGTGTTTTGGATAAAGAAATATGGTACAACAATCCAACCATCGATCTTTTTGCAAAAGCCATCTATCCTTTGACAGAGCAATATCTAAATGAAAATAAATCGATTGATAAGCGTTTTATAGATCAGGTGATTGACAAATTTGCTGAGACTTTTCCAGATTGCATTTATGAATATGCGCCCAATTTCAATACGGTGAATATCTATACAGACCAACTCGACGGCAATTTTATTTTTGATAACTTTTTTGAGTATTTTGAGGCCAATAGTGTTGGGATTTCTAGTCCAATGAAAAACGTGTCGCAAAGTCCAAAGCTGTTGGATGATGATTCGTCTTTTATCATTCTTTTGGACAATGATCAAAAAGAAAATCTGAATGAACTGAAAAAAGCATTTCCTGAAATCCGAAAGATCAATTATGAAAAGTCAATGCAAAACATCAGTTTTATAGATTGTAAAGGTAGAATGATCATCATTCTTTTCATCAATAAAAAAGAAGATTTAGGGCCGGCATTTGAAAAATTGGAAAAGCATAAGAAGCTGGACATCAATAAATTAATTCAATATTAAAAACTATACTTCTACATAATGGAAAAAGAAAAAAAGAAATTTACATTCAAAAAAGCATTGTCCATATTTTTCGGATTGCTATTCGTGGTCGCGGTGGTAGGCGGAGTTGGTTATCTCATAAAATCCAATTCTCCAGAGAATGAGGTGTTTCTTACGAGAAAACCGACCATTCAGAATCTGGATGACAAAGTGATGGCAACCGGCAAGATCGAACCTCGCGAGGAAATCGAGATCAAACCAAATATCTCCGGAATCATCCAAACCATCAACGTTGACGAAGGTGATAAAGTGACTGCTGGACAGCTTATCGCAACCATCAGAATCGTTCCGAACGTCACAGATGTGAACAATGCGACTATGCAGATCAATAATTCTCAAATTCAACTAACGAATGCCAAGATCAACGTTGAAAATCAAAAGAAACAATTTGAGATGCAGGCAAAACTGTACAAGCAAGGTGTGATCTCCAAACAAGAATACATCACGGCTCAGCAACAGTTGGAGACCAATATCCAGCAACAGAAATTGGCAGTTCAACAGTTGAACGCGGCTCAAAAACAATTGCAAATCGTGAGAACTGGAGCGACACCGGAACTTCAAAGCATGGCAACCACGCAGATCCGTGCGAAAGCGGCGGGTGTAGTTTTGGAAATTCCTGTGAAAGTAGGAAGTCAGGTGATCGAGGCCAATGCCTTCAACCCTGGAACTACGATTTGTTCTATTGCAGATCTTAATGCCTTGATTTTCAAAGGTGATATAGACGAAGCACAAGCTGGAAGATTACAGCAAGGGATGGAAATGAAAGTGGTTATCGGTGCATTGCAAAATAAATCTTTCCCTGGAAAATTGACGCTCATCGCACCAAAAGGAAAAGAAGAAAGTGGAACGATAAAATTTGCTGTAGAAGGCGATGTTTACAACAAATCTGGAGATTATATCCGCGCAGGATTTAGTGCAAATGGAGAAATCTTATTGAGTTCTAAGAAAAATGCATTACTTTTGGACGAGTCGCTGATCCAATATGAAAAGGGCAACAACAAATCCTTTGTAGAAGTGAAACAGCCGAAAGGAAACTTCAAAAAAGTTTATGTTAAGTTGGGATCAAGTGATGGGATCAATGTTCAGATCCTTTCCGGAATCGATAAGAACGCGGAAGTGAAAGTTTGGAATCCATCAGATAAAGACAAAGAAGAGCTGAAGGAACAAAAGAAATAGACCTTTAAATTATAATTGTTAAAAAGATCCGTCTGGTATTCATAGCTAGACGGATTTTTTATTTTTAAGATTATTAAAATAGATATAAATTCTAGTCGAAGTAATTTGAGAAATCAACACAGATTTTTTTTGCGATGTAACTTTAATAAAAAAAATCCTGCAAAACAATTTGCAGGATTTTTAAGTATGGTCTGTTTGAAATTACATTGGACCTTGTTCGTCACCACCAGTATCGTTGGCGTTAATATCTTTTTTACGTTTTGGCTGTTCAACTTTTTCTCCTTGCTTAAATTTGTAGGTAAATGAAACTGCAAATTGTCTTGGTTGCCATTGCATATAATTCTCAGATGTGAATCCATCACTAAAATTCATATTACGCATCGCTCTGGTATTGAAGACATCTTGAATATTAAGAGAAATGGTTCCATTGCCACTAAGGATCGTTTTAGATGCACCAAAATTAATTGCATACATTGGCTTTCTCTCTTGGCTTGCCGTATTTTGAGGTCCTCTGTAAAAACCTTGAACTTGGAAGCTTAGCGTTTTATCAAGTTTGAAAGTTGAAGTTAGTCTTGATCTCACAGAAACACCCTCTCCGTCAAATGATAAAGGTTTTGTCATTAAGTTTGGATCAAAAAATTCACCGGATGTATTGTAACCGAAGACATCTACATTTCCTAAGAACTTAAGCCATTTTGTCGCGTCCCAGTTGAAGTTAACTTCCATACCATATCTGTCATTTGTTCCCACATTGACAGGTTTGGAATGAATTACGTTTTGTGGTTGACCATTGATGTTTTCAATTCTGCTGTAAGCAATCAAGTTCACATTGTCGGTCTCGTGTCTGAAATAAATTGTTGGGTTGATGGTGAATTTATTTTTAGATATACTGTAACCGAATTCATAAGAATCAACGTACGACGGATTCAAGTCGATATTACCATCAAAAATATTGAGGTTGTTATTATAATTTGGGTTAGGAATCATAAAGAAAGATCTCGGTCTGTCTATCCTTCTGGAATAGTTCACCAAAAATTGATTGTCCTTTGACAGCTCATAACTCAAGAAAATACTTGGGAAAAGATTGTTATAGTTCTTTTTTCTGTTATCTACCGGGTCAGTTCCTTGTAAATTATGATAATCAATAGTTATGTTTGACTGTTCATCTCTCAAACCAACTTGGTAACCAAGTTTTCCGATTTTACTTTTAAACTGAAGATAAAATGCATTGAACATTTCTTTATAGTTAGCGGTGTAAGAATATAGACCTAAATAACGTAGATCAGAATTTCCACTAGTGCTTTCCTGCACCATATTATTGTAGTCATTTTCATTGACATCCAATCTATATCCTGCACTCAAAAAAGAATATTCGCCAATTGGCAATTCATAATCTATTTTACCAATTATGTTTTTGTTGACTGTTTTTTGATTGACGATATTTGATAAATTGAATGCCCCGTTTTTAGTTTCATCAATTCCTGTAAAATTGTTGGAGCCATTTCTTTGCAAGCTTAATGAAAATGAAATATTTTGCCCATTGTCATCAAATTTATGATCCAATCCAAGATCACCTTGGAAAGCTAAATTGGTACTTCTTCCGGTATTCAAACGTTGCGTGAAATCGGATCCGCCGGAAAAGAGGCTCTCAAAAGTGTTAGTGTAACCTTTACTGTCATGCGCAAAAGTTCTAACAGTTCCGGAAGCATTTACGGATGTTTTCTCTGTGATGTCATAAATTAATCCTGTGCTAGCATTGTAGTTTTCGTTCTGGCTTTCAGTTATAGATTCAGAGTTTCTGTTGGATAACAGATTGATGCCGTTGTTTTCGTAATTTACATTATTTCGGTTCGTGTTTTTAGATTCACGATATCCGCCTCCACCATTCACGAAAACTGTCAGATCTCCTTTTCTCCAGCTAAGGTTTGTGTTTAAATTGGTTTGAGGAAGATATCCTAATGTCCCTGTCACACTTCCATTGAAACCTGCTTTTTTGTTTTTCTTCAAGATAATATTTAGAATACCAGCCGTTCCACTTGCTTCAAATTTTGAAGAAGGATTGGTTATGACTTCAATTCTTTCAATCTGATCAGCAGGGATACTTTGCAAAGCGTTTGCACCATCATCAATTCCTAACAAAGCAGATGGTTTTCCATTGATCAAAAATCTAACGTTAGAACTTCCACGCATAGAAACTGTTCCATCGGTATCTACCTCAACAGATGGGACGTTGGAAAGAACATCTTGCAAACTTCCACCCTTGCTTACGATATCTTGCGAAGGATCATAAGTTCTTTTATCAAGTTCTACTTTGTAAGGTTTTGTGCTTGCAGCGGTGATTACTACCCCTTGGATATCAGTAGTATTATTTAGATTTGCTTTTCCGTCAGAAGTAATTACGAATGGGGCAATAGCTCCAGCTTTCGTTATCGCTACTGTTTTGGTGAATTTTTTATAATCTACAGCCTCGATGGTGACATCGTAGTTTCCAGGAACCAAGTCCAATTTGTAATTCCCATCTACATCTGCCAAAACCGCATCGCTAAATTGCGCATTTTGAGTATTCTTAAAAGTGACAGATGAATAGCCGATTCCGCCATTTGCATCTTTAACGTTTCCAGAGATGTTCACTTTTTGCTGAGCCATCACAAAGCTCGCTGCGCCTATGGTCAGGGCAAGCCCAAACGCTCTCTTTTGAAATACACTTACAATTTCCGTTCGTTTCATTCCTTTTATTTTTGAGCCATTGCTCTATTTATTATTATATTCCAGCTTGTTTGAATTTTTAAAATCTCGCTGATTTGGCAGATTCAGCTGATTTTACTTTTAAAATAAATCTGTAAAATTTGCCTGATCTGTGAGAGAAACAATTCTATTTGATAATTATTTCTGCTTACCAATTTTTATTGAATCAATTTCAAACAGACTTTAATTATTTAAACTTTTAAAGCCAATTGCAAAAAGCTAATAGCCATCAGCAACCTATTTTATATCTTTCTTGTTCAGCCAATCTTGGTAGGCTTTCGCATTTTTCGCGTGCTCTACATCGCTGTGCGTGAATTTATGATAGCCAAATCTCTCAGGATCGGCACACATAAAAATGTAATTGTTGTTTTCCGCATCCAAAACCGCATTCAAAGAATTCTTGTCCACAATACAAATTGGTCCCGGCGGAATTCCGACGTTCGCATAAGTATTGTATGGTGAAGGTTCTTTCAGATGTCTGTAATATACCCGCTTTATTTTTTGAGTGAAATTATTAGCTTTGTTCACCGCGTAGATCACCGTTGGGTCACTTTGCAATTTCATTCCTTTTTTATAACGATTCAAATACAATCCGGCGATTGTTTTCTGCTCATCGGGTTTTCCGCCAGATTCTTTGTAAACGATGGAAGCCAAAGCATAGATTTGCTCTCTCGATAATCCGGATTGCTTTTCTTTCTCAATTTTTTCCGCAGTCCAAAACGCTTTGTATTCGTTATCGAATTTCTCGAAAAACTCTTTCGGCGTCACAGTCCAGAAGAAATCATAAGTATTATTAAAGAAATATTTCTTTAGATCTTCAGCATTTTTATAACCTTTGTTAATCGCGATTTTATCCAGCTCATTCGCGAATTTTGCAGAATCCATTTCTGTCTTTTTAGAAACTCTGCCAATCATTTGGTAAACGTCATCAAAATCTTTGATTCGGAAGGAATTCGGCGTTTGATTGCCTGCGAGAATCATATTTACGATTTCGCGGTTGTTCATTCCGGATTTTAATTCGTAGCGTCCAGCTTTATAATTTTCAGCAAGTTTTTTATCTTCTGCAACACTGGTGAAGTAATCTTTATTTTTGATGAGAGGCGCAATCGAGTCAAAGATCTGCTGAGGTTTTGCATTGTGTGGAATCAAGACAAATCCATCTTTTTCCACATTGTTACCCGCATATTTATTGTAAAATCTAATTCCGAAAAATCCCAGAATTACGATGGCGACAACAAAAATTATTAGAATTATTTTTTTCATAGTTTAAAAAAGTAAAAGAGATTCAGAATTTTAAAAATCTTTTAATCGTATTCTATTATTTTTATTAAATAGAAATTGTTCCGCTAAAAACCTGACTTGCTGGTCCTTTCAGCCAAATGTCATTAAATCCCGCTCCATTTTTCTCGGCATAAACTTTCAATTTTCCACCCAAAACCTTTACTGCAACGGAAGTTTGATTGTTTTTATCCATAAAAGTTAAAGCCGAGGCCGTAACGCCTGTTCCGCAACTGTAGGTTTCATCCTCTACGCCACGCTCGTAAGTTCTCACGAAAATCTCTTTATCAGACAAGGCTTCCACGAAGTTCACGTTGATACCTTCTGCTTTGTATGTCGGTGAATTGCGGATTTCGTTACCGTTTTTGAAAACATTATAATTATTTAACATTTCCACGTATTTCACATAATGTGGCGAACCGGTGTTCATCACAAAATCTTCTCCGTCATTATTAATATCAGTGACATCAATCATTTTAAGCTTCACAATGCCGTTTTTGATTTCCGCTTTATGAAGTCCATCGATGGCGTCAAAAGTCGTTTGGTCTTCGAAGATGTCTAGGAAATGAGCAAACGCCACGATGCATCTTCCGCCGTTTCCGCACATTGTACTTTCGTTTCCGTCGGAATTGTAATAAACCATTTTGAAATCTGCTTTATGATCTCCCCTTACGGTCGGGGTGAAATCATTTCCCTTTAGGGTCGGGGTGAGATTATCTCCCTTTAAGGTTGGGGAATCATCATTTTCAAGAAGAATCAGACCGTCTCCGCCAATTCCGAAACGGCGGTCGCAAAGTTTTTCGATGAGTTCTGTGCTTTTTGGAAATTCGAGGTCGCGGTTGTCGATCATTACGAAATCATTTCCGGTTCCCTGATATTTGTAAAATTTGATTTGTTTGTTCATAGTTGTTTCATTTTCAGACAGAACACGAGTTGTAATTCGGTTTTGTTTAATTTTCTGAATATTAGTCAATTAATAATTTTTCACTTGCAAAAATCAAGCCCGTAAAATTAATCTTTTTAACGACAATCTAATCTTGATATTTGTTATTTAAATTAAATCTAAAATGATGCGGAATCAGACAATTTTAATTTACATTTCTAAAGTTCTATTAACCACATAGAAACATAGTTTTTTATAAAGAATTAAGGTAAAATAGTGAGAAAATTAGCTCTATTTTATCTTTTTCACTGTAAATATTCAACTTTTCTATGTGTCTATGTGGTTCGATTATTTTAAACAAACTTTATAGAATTTTTCAATCTTTCAATTGTTTACTCTTTTAATTTTTATACCTTATCTTTGTTCGTCGAAAAAATGAAAGAAGATCAGTTACTCACAGTCATCATAAAAGCCCGAGACAAAGATCAAAAGGCTCAGACACAACTCATTAATTCTTTTTGGGTGGATGTCTTTTCTTTTGTGATGAACAAAGTGAAAGACGAGAATGACGCAGATGAGATCACAGTTTCGGTATTTTCAAAGGTGCTGAATAAGTTAGATCTTTTCGATCCCAGCTTTCAGTTCAAAACCTGGATTCTGACGATTGCTCAAAATACAATCATCGATTTCTGGAGAAAGAAAAGCCGAGAAAACGAAGATCCAAACGCCAACTTGCAGGATTTGAAAAACGAATTTGCAAGATCGCCGGAGGAGTTGTTGATTTCCGAAGAGGATCAGCAAAAGATCATTCAAATCATCGAAACGATGGATGCGAAAAATCAAGACATCATTCGACTCAGGTTTTTCGAAGAGAAAAGCATCAAAGAAATCGCAGAAGAGCTCAATCTTTCTGTGGCCAATACAAAAGTGAGAATAATGCGCGCCAAAAAGATCTTGGCCGAATTGTTAAAAGAAGACGAAACCGATTTTTAAATTTAAGATCAAAATGGAGGATTTAATTCAACAAGACACAGCCGTTCAAAAACCAAAATGGATCCGCGTAAAATTGCCGACTGGTAAGAATTACCGCGAACTGAGACATCTGGTGGATAAATATAAGCTGAACACCATTTGCCAAAGTGGAAGTTGTCCAAATATGGGCGAATGTTGGGGCGAAGGAACCGCAACGTTTATGATCCTCGGAAACATCTGCACCAGAAGTTGTGGATTTTGTGGTGTGAAAACTGGAAAACCCTTGGATGTGAATTGGGATGAGCCGGAAAAAGTAGCACGTTCTATCAAATTAATGAAAATCAAACACGCTGTTTTGACTTCGGTTGACCGCGATGATTTGAAAGATATGGGTTCGATTCTTTGGGGTGAAACGGTGAATGCTGTTCGTAGGATTTCTCCGGGTACAACGATGGAAACGTTGATTCCAGATTTTCAAGGCATCACAAAACATCTTGACAGAATGGTAGAAGTAGCGCCAGAAGTGATTTCCCACAATATGGAAACTGTAAAACGTTTAACCAGAGAAGTGAGAATTCAAGCGAAATACGAAAGAAGTCTTGAGGTTCTCAGATATTTGAAAGAAGCTGGACAAAATCGTACAAAAACTGGCGTAATGTTAGGTCTTGGTGAAACAAGAGACGAAGTTTTCCAAACCATTGAGGATATCAGAAATGCAAATGTGGATGTGATTACAATGGGCCAGTATCTTCAGCCGACCAAAAAACACCTTCCTGTGAAAAGTTTCATCACGCCAGAACAATTTGACGAGTATGGCGATTTTGCAAGAAGCCTAGGCTTCCGTCACGTGGAAAGTTCGCCTTTGGTAAGGAGTTCTTATCACGCAGAGAAGCATATTCACTAAGAATTTTATCAGATTTAAAATAAAAAATACCTATATGGTAGTCATGGTCGGATGAAAATTCCGACCATTTTTATGTTTAAGTCTTTAAAATTTTATTAGGATCACCATTTGCAAATATGATTAGAATAGCAGTAGTAATATCTCTAAGCTCCATTGCAACGCGTCTTTTAGCCGTTTTATAGCTTAGATTATTTGCTTTTTTATAGATCGGCAAAAGCATCACAACAATCATCGTCATGTAAACCATGAATACCGTTTTGTTTGACAGAGACACTGTCTTTTACAACTTCATAATCCTCCCATTTTTGAGATTTTTTTCATTAATAAAAGATTATGTTTCTTCAAACTTTCTATTTTATTCCTCATATAATGAATTTAACAGACTTTTCATCAAATCCTTTATCGCCCTTGCGGATTGCAAACCTCTGTCTATCAAATAAATGTTGCCGTGATTCGGATCTCTTTTCACGTGTTTAAGGATGGTCTCAGGAAGCGAAGTTGCTTCTCTAACCGATATAAATATTTGATTATCAGTTAAGTATATGAAATTAAGGCGAATTACAAAGATGAAACATTGAACCAATTAATTAGATACATTTTCTTAATCAGGAAAAACAAAAAAGCCGGAAGAAAAATCTTCCGAGCATTACTAGCTCCTCCATAGCTTTTGCTTATCTTAATGATCGGTTTCTATTAACGGTTCCACCGCTCCGTGGCTTTTAAAATTTCACCTTAAAATTCTTAATCATATTCACATCAATTGATCTTCATTTCAAACATTGATCCATAAACTTCCATCTTCCAATCTCCGACTTCAAACTTTAATACTTACTTTTGCAAAAATCAAATTTTGGAAGACAAACAAAATAATCCTTCAGGTGCATTGCGGAAATATGGAAAATATTCTTCCGTAGTTTTCCAGATGCTATTCATCATCGGGATTTCTTTTTGGGGTGGACATCAGTTGGATCTTTACTTCAAAACCGGGTCCAATGTTTTGGTTTTGGTGATTGGACTCAGCGGACTTTGTCTTTCATTATACACCACATTGAAAAGACTCGAAATTTTAAATAAAGAAGAAGAAAATGCAAAACAAAAGTAACATCGTCATCAGTGTCTTATTTTTCTTGACATTTATCATTCACTTCGCGATTTGGAAGTTCGTTTTCCATTTGGATGAAGTCATAATCATCAAGTTTTATCTCTTCTTAAGTGTCATTTTTATGATGATGATAACACTGCTTTTAATCATCAACAGAACAGTTCCGCAATTCTTGGGAATGTCTGTATTGGGACTCATTACGGTAAAATTTGGATTGATGTATTTGATCAAGAATAAGCTTCATTTCGATGATATTCCCAATTTCAAATTCCATTTTATCATTCCATATTTTGTTCTGACTGCGTTGCTTACCTATTATGCAATACAGTTAATTAATTATGACAAAAAACAGTAAAATTATTCTTCCAAAGCAAAAAAATAGTCTATTTTTGCAAAACGAAAAAAAAATCTATCGATGCTAAAGAAAACAGCAATTTTATTTTACAGTTTATTCACGTTTACAACGGCTTTCGCTCAACACGAAACTGTTGAAAACCAACACGGTAAACCTGTGACTGAAACGCCTGCACTTTCTGAAAAAGATGAGAGAGCGAAAGTGGTGAAAGAATTTGTAGATCATCACATTCTGGATGCTCACGACGTTGCATTGATGGTGAAAGACGGTCATCACATTGGTTTCCCGTTGCCAATTGTCATTTACGATGAGGGTTTCCATACGTTTATGAGTAATACGAAAGGCGTAGATGGTCACGAGTTTATCCACGGTTCTCCAGTAGAAAGTGATGGTAAATTCTACACACTCAACCACGAAAAAATTTACAGAACAGATTCCAAAGGAACTTTGACTTTAGATGAAGCACATCACCCAACGGAGAAAAGAGTTCTAGATTTATCTATCACAAAAAGTGTTTTGACGATTTTGTTTGTAGCGATTGTATTGCTAGTTATTTTCGGAGGAATGGCTAGATCTTACAAGAAATCTTTGGTGCCTTCAGGTGCTGCGAAGTTCCTTGAGCCACTTATTATCTTTATCAGAGACGATATTGCTATTCCAAATATTGGTCACAAGTACAAGAGATTTATGGGTTATTTATTAACAGTATTTTTCTTCATCCTATTCTTGAACGTTTTAGGTCTAATGCCTTTCGGAATCAATGTAACTGGTAACATTGCGATTACATTCTTCTTGGCGATCTTGACTTATTTGATCACAACTTTTTCAGGGTCTAAAGATTACTGGAAGCATATCTTCTGGATGCCAGGCGTTCCTGTACCAATGAAGTTTATTATGATGCCAATCGAATTGTTGGGAACATTGACAAAACCATTTGCATTGATGATTCGTCTTTTTGCGAATATGACGGCAGGTCACATCGTTGTAATGACATTGATCGGGTCAATTTATATCTTCCAAAACTGGATCGCAGGTGTTGCATTTCCGTTTCTGACATTGGTTATTTATTTACTAGAAGTATTAGTTGCGTTTTTGCAGGCCTATATTTTCACGATGCTCTCCGCTTTGTTTATCGGAATGGCGGTAGAAGAACATGAGCACGATCACGCTCATTAATTAAATTAGAATAAAACAATTTTTAAATTATATACATTATGGAAATTCCTAGAATTATTGGTGCAGGTCTTATTGTACTAGGTGTAGGTATCGGTCTTGGAAAAATTGGTGCTGCTGCTCTTGAAGCGATCGCTAGACAACCAGAGCAATCTGGAAAGATCCAAACTGCTATGCTTATTGCTGCTGCACTTGTAGAAGGTGTTGCTTTCGCTGCGTTGTTCGCATCATAAGCCAAAAAAACAAGCATTGTTACAGCGGTTGGCTGTAGCAATGTTTTATATTTAAAAATTTTCAAAAAAATTAATCTAACGATATAATGGAATTACTTCATCAGTTTTCATCAGGATTGTTTATCATCCAGTCCATCATTTTTTTAGCTTTGCTTTTCTTACTAGGAAAGTTTGCCTGGAAACCAATTCTTAAATCAATAGACGAGAGAGAAACATCTATCATCGATGCTCTTAATCAAGCTAAATTGGCTAAACAAGAAATGGCCCAGTTGAAAGAAGATAACGAAAGAATCCTTCGTGAGGCTAGAGCTGAGAGAGATGGTATCTTGAAAGAAGCTAGAGATATGAAAGATAAGATCGTAAATCAAGCTAAAGACAGCGCTAAAGTTGAAGGCGAAAAAATGATTGAAGCGGCTAGACAATCGATCCAGACTGAGAAAAATGCTGCAATGGCAGATATCAAAACTCAGATCGGAACTTTGTCTGTGAGCATCGCTGAAAATATCCTTAAAGAGAAATTGGACAACGATGGCGCGCAGAACGCTTTGGTAGAAAATATTCTTAACAAATCTAACCTTAACTAATAAAGATGTTAACATCTAAAGTAGCTAAAAGATACGCTCAAGGTCTATTAGACTTCACGCAGGAGTCTGGTAACACAGATGCTGTTTTCGGTGAGATGAAGGATATTGTGAAAATCATGTCTTCTTCCAAAGAACTGAATCAGTTTGTGAATACGCCGATCATCGATGCAAAAAAGAAAGAAGCGATCGCTTTGGAGATCTTCAAAGATTTCTCTCAGGTGTCTCAGAACATCATCAGATTGGTCATCAAACAAGGCAGAGAATCTCAGCTTAGAAATATCGCTCAGGAATTCATCAATAAAGTAGAAGACATTAAAGGTACACAGCGTATCTCTTTGGTAACAGCTTCTCCTTTGTCGCAAGAAAATATTCAGAAGATCATTACGGATTCCAAAATGGTTAATGTTTCTAACTATGATTTGGAAACGATTGTAAAACCAGAGATCTTGGGAGGTTATATCCTAAGAGTGGGAGATCAGCAGATCGATGCGTCAGTGAGAACAAAACTGGGCAATATCAAAAAAGAATTTCAACTTAATTAAGAAAAAACAACCATATAATGGCAGAAATAAATCCGGCAGAAGTATCAGCGATACTGAAGCAGCAATTAGCAAATTTCGATACTCAATCTAACGTAGAAGAAGTTGGAACTGTATTAACCATCGGTGATGGTATTGCCCGTGTTTACGGTTTGGAAAATGTGCAGTACGGAGAATTGGTAAGATTCCAAGCTGGTGTAGAAGGTATCGTACTTAACCTTGAAGAAGATAACGTTGGTGTTGCACTTCTTGGTGAATCCAAATTGGTAAAAGAAGGTGATACTGTAAAAAGAACAAACAGGATCTCTTCTATCAAAGTTGGTGAAGGAATGCTTGGTAGAGTTGTAGATACTCTTGGTAATCCTATCGATGGTAAAGGACCTATCCAAGGAGAACTTTACGAAATGCCATTGGAAAGAAAAGCGCCGGGAGTTATCTTCCGTCAGCCGGTAACAGAGCCACTTCAGACTGGTATCGTTGCTATCGACTCTATGATCCCTGTAGGAAGAGGACAAAGAGAGTTGATCATTGGTGATAGACAAACTGGTAAAACAGTTGTGGCTATCGATACCATTATCAATCAAAAAGAATTTTATGATGCTGGGCAACCAGTATATTGTATATATGTTGCAATTGGGCAAAAAGCTTCAACTGTAGCACAGATCGTTAAGACATTAGAGGACAAAGGTGCTTTGGCTTACACGGTGATCGTTGCGGCTAACGCTTCTGACCCGGTTCCAATGCAGGTTTATTCTGCAATGGCTGGTGCATCTATCGGTGAGTATTTCAGAGATACTGGTCGTGCAGCTTTGATCGTTTATGATGATCTTTCAAAACAAGCGGTTGCTTACCGTGAGCTTTCTCTACTATTGAGAAGACCACCGGGACGTGAGGCTTATCCAGGTGACGTTTTCTACCTTCACTCCAGACTATTGGAAAGAGCGGCAAAAGTAATTGCTGATGACACGATCGCTTCTCAAATGAACGATTTGCCAGAATCTCTAAGACCGATCGTAAAAGGTGGTGGATCTTTGACAGCACTTCCAATTATTGAAACTCAGGCTGGTGACGTTTCTGCATATATCCCAACAAACGTAATCTCTATTACAGATGGTCAGATCTTCTTGGAGACAGACCTTTTCAACTCAGGAGTTCGTCCGGCGATCAACGTTGGTATCTCTGTATCCAGAGTTGGTGGTAATGCACAGATCAAATCAATGAAAAAAGTTTCTGGTACATTAAAACTTGACCAGGCTCAATATAAAGAATTGGAAGCGTTTGCTAAATTCGGTTCTGATTTGGATGCTGCTACAATGGCAGTGATCTCAAAAGGAGAAAGAAACGTGGAGCTTTTGAAGCAACCGGTTAACTCTCCACTTCCGGTAGAAAACCAAGTAGCGATGATCTACGCAGGAACTGAGAATCTATTGAGAAATATCCCTATCAAAAAGGTGAAAGAATTCCAGGTAGAATATGTGGATTTCTTGAAAAACAAACATCCAGAAGTAATGGCAGCTCTCAAATCCGGAAAAATTGATGATCAATTGACTGGCGTTTTGAAGCAAGTAGCGACAGAACTTTCTGCGAAATACAACTAAAATTAATTCAAAATTCCGAATTCAAAGTTCAAGATTTTGAATTCGGAATATTAAATTTTGAATCCTTAGAATGGCAAACTTAAAAGAAATACGAGGCAGGATTACATCTATATCTTCTACGATGCAGATCACAAGCGCTATGAAGATGGTTTCCGCTGCGAAACTAAAGAAAGCGCAAGATGCGATCGTAATGCTAAGACCTTATTCTGAAAAACTTCAGGAGATCATACAGAATGTAAGTGCGGCGTCTGATGCAGAGAACATCTCGGAATTTGCATTGGAAAGAGAAGTCAAAAAAGTACTTTTCATCACCGTGACTTCCAACAGAGGTTTGGCTGGAGCTTTCAACTCATCTGTGATCAAAGAACTTAACATCCAGTTTTCTGCAAACGAAAACACGGAGATAGAAGTTTTGACAGTAGGTAAAAAAGCCTTCGATGCGGTGAGAAGAAACAAAGCCGTTTACGAAAACCACAGTTCACTTTTCGACAATCTTTCTTTCGATCACGTTTCAAATATGACGGAGAAGGTAATGTCAGACTTCAAAGCGGGCAAATTTGATAAAGTCTATGTTGTTTACAACAAGTTTATCAATGCGGCAACGCAGGAGGTAGTGACAGAGCAGGTTTTGCCAATTTCATCAGCAACAGAAGAGAAAACTGGTTCAGCAGATATCAATGTAGATTATATCTTCGAACCAGGCAGAAAAGAGATCCTGGACGTTTTGATCCCAAAATCCATCAAGACTCAGATCTTCAAAGCCATTCTAGATTCCGTAGCATCAGAGCACGGTGCAAGGATGACAGCAATGCACAAGGCGACCGACAATGCAGACGCGCTTAGAAGTGATTTAAAAATCTTCTATAACAAAGCAAGACAGGCAGCCATCACCAACGAAATATTAGAAATTGTTTCCGGAGCAGAAGCGCTCAAGAACAGTTAATAAAGATAAAGTTAAAGTTAGTAGTTAGTTATAAAAAGCATTGAGGGTCAAACTTCAGTGCTTTTTATTATTTAGGACAGTCTGAATAAATGAAATTATTTTTATTTGGGCAGCTATTTCCGCCTTCCGTTCCCAATCTTTTTTGCAGACGATTTCCATTTAAATAGAAATTAAGTCTACGCAAAAAAGGATTTCCACTCAAGTCGGGCTGCAGATCCTCCATAAAATCATTATTTCAATCTAAAAAGAAATTTTGCTTGTCAAAATTCCCATCCTCTGGAGGGGATTCAAAAATTCGAAGAATTTATGACGGGGTGGTTTATCTCATTTCTAACATCTAATTTCGAAGTTAAAAAAAATATCTATCTTTGCACAGATTGTATATACAACATTAAATGGATTCTGATAGTTTAGTCAAACTTCTTATAGCATTATTTCTAGTTCTTCTGAATGGCTTCTTTGTAGCCGCCGAATTTTCGATAGTAAAAGTACGTTATTCCCAAATCCAGATCAAAGCGGCTGAAGGGAACGCAGTGGCCAAACAAGCCGAAAACATCATTAAGAATCTTGATGCCTATCTCTCAGCAACACAGCTTGGGATCACACTTGCTTCCCTTGCCTTAGGTTGGGTAGGAGAGAGTGCGTTGCATCACATCATAGAAGCAATATTCCACTCGCTCAGTATAGAATTGGCTGCGGCAACGGTAACCACCATCTCTGTAGTTTGTAGTTTCTTATTGATCACGATCATGCACATCGTCTTCGGAGAATTGGTTCCTAAGTCAATTGCCATCAGAAAATCAGAAGCTACTACGCTTTTCATCGCTTATCCATTGCACGTTTTTTATAATGTATTCCGTCCATTCATTTGGTTGATGAATTCATTATCCAACGCGTTCTTAAAATTAATCAAAATATTTCCAGCTTCGGAACACGATATCCACTCTACAGAAGAATTGCAATTGTTGGTAAAACAATCAGCAGACAGCGGAGAAATTGAAGAAGAAAATTATGAGATCATAAAAAATGCTTTTGATTTTACGGATCACAATGCAAAACAAATTATGATCACGAGACAGAATATCTCGTCCATCGATATCAATGATGATCCGGAAGATATCATAAACCAAATTATGGAAAGCGGTTATTCCCGTATTCCGGTTTACGAAGGTTCTATCGATAATATTATCGGGATTTTCTACACAAAAGAAATCATTAGAGAATATATCAAAAGCAAAGGCCAAGTTACTCACGAGAGTTTGAGAGGCTTTATGAGAGAGGCGTTCTTTGTGGTTGGAAGCAAGAAGATTTCGGATCTTTTGAAAGTGTTCCAATTCAAGAAACAACATATTGCCATCGTGATCGACGAGTTTGGTGGAACCGAAGGAATCATTACGCTGGAAGATATTCTGGAAGAATTGGTTGGGGAGATACAAGATGAGGAAGATGAAGAAGAAAAAATCGTGGATAAAGTTGGTGACAATGTTTATTGGGTGAAGGCCACTCAGCCTTTGGACGAGATCAATGAGCAATTGCCGAAGAATATTCCACCATCGGAAGAAGGCGAATACAACACGCTTGCAGGATTTATTTTAAACGAATTGCAAGATATTCCAGAAGAAAATCAGGAATTTGAATATGGTAATTATCATTTTAAAATCTTGAAAATGCAAAACAAAAGTGTAGAATTGGTAGAACTTCTGTATGATAAACCTTTATTGGAAGATTTGACCGACGAAATCACGGAATAAAAAATCAACGTTATGAAAATCTACAACAACAGATCTTATGACGAGCCAAAACGCCAGTACGAAGAGGAAGTATTGGTGATGGAAATGGAAGACGAAGTATATAAACTCGTGGTACACAACGACGATGTCAACACTTTCGATTTCGTGATTATGTGTCTCATCGATATTTGTGAACATACGCCGGAACAGGCAGAACAATGCACAATGCTGATCCATTACAAAGGAAAATGTACCGTGAAAACAGGCGCATTAGAAAAATTGAAACCGATGCATCATGCATTATTAGATAAAGGACTTAGTTCCGAAATAGTATAAATTAAAACGATTGCTTTGCGGTCGTTTTTTGTTTTATAAAGTGGTCAATCATAATTTTTAAAATTCTATACTTGTCTGCTAAAAATATTATATTTAATTTCGTTAGACGAAATGCAACGGAGAATAATTTTAATCTAAAAGTTTTATATTATGATTTCTTATAACGTGTCTATTCCAGATGAGAAACAGTCTTTTTTTCAAGAGTTTTTAGAAAGTATTGGAGCCAATTATGAAAAAAAAACAAAATGATTTTCAACTATCAGAAAAACAGAAAAAAGTCTTGGATGAAAGATTGAAATCTGATAAAAAAGATTTTGTCCCAGCTAGAGAAGCCTTGAATAAACTTCGTAAAAAATATGAGATATAATCTCGTAATTCTAGATCAAGCTCAAGAAGAAATAAACCAAGCCTACAAATATTATTTGGAGATTTCCTTCTCAGTGATGAAATCGTTTGATGACCAACTAGAAAAGGCTTATCAATCTTTAGAAACAAATCCATTCTTCCAATTTCGATACAAAAGATTAAGAGCCTTGCCTTTCAAATCTTTTCCATATATGATTTTCTTTGATATAAATGAAGAAGAAAAAGTGGTTTATATTTATTCAGTTTTCAATACAAACCAAAGTCCAGAAAAATATCCAGACAGGTAATAAGATTACTAACTAAACTTCTGCCTCGGCAAATTAATCTCGTGTGCCTGAGGATAAGGTTTTCGGGACGTCATACTGACATCTTCTCTGATTTGCTTGTGGACATCGTACTGCTTTTCTTTGTCATAAGCGTAACGCGGGTCAGGAATCATTGGCATCTTTGCCATCTTATGAATCGTGATGGTCGGAAAATGATAATCCACTTCTACCGTTCCCAACAAAAGATAACAACCGCCACCCTGAAATTGATATTTTTCCAAACTGTCCGGAAAATGGGCGGTATCAAAATAATCACCATTCACATCAACCCAAGTTCCGAAAAACATTGCGCCTTTTTTCGTGGGAACGTGTTTTCTGGAAATAAGATATGCTAACATTTTCACTTGACTTTTATGAAACTTCAGCAAATCTTTCACGAAAACATTCCCTCTGAATTTGGTTTGTAACAAGTCAAATGGACTGCACGAAACAGGAAATCCGATGATTTCAACTTCATCAAAAGCATCTTCAAACTGTTCTCGTTTCAGTTCAGGAAGTTTAAAGTCATTGGCTGGTTCATCGAAAAGAGCAATATTTCTGTTCTCAATTTTATAATTGATTAATAGCAATCTCGCTTCCACCAAAAGTTCGTTTTTAGGCTTTCCCGTAAATCTGAAAGCACCAATGAAAATCAATATTTGAATGGTTTCAATCCCAATCGGAATGCGTTTAATGAAGTTTTCCAGAGATTTGTAATCGCCGTTTTTCTCCCGTTCTTCGGAAATGATTTGAGCCACTTTTGTCTCAAGCGATTGCAAAACCATAAAGCCCAGATAGATTTCTTTTCCTTTCAAAATCGTTTGATAGTCGCTGTTGTTGACACAAGGATTTTGGACATCAGCGCCAGACATTCTCGCTTCGTGGATGTAAACTTCCGTCCGGTAAAAACCACCTTGATTATTGATGACCGAAACCATAAATTCCAACGGATAATAGACCTTCAAATATAAACTCTGGTAACTTTCCACCGCGTAAGAAGCCGAGTGCGCCTTACAAAAAGAATAGCCCGCAAAAGATTGAATCTGCCGGAAAGCTTCTGTTGTCATTTGCTCTGAATGTCCTTCTTTTTTACAGGATTCAAAAAAATTGACTTTAACCTCATTCAATTTCTGAATTGAACGTTCCTTTCCACTCATCGCCCTTCTCAAAATATCACCATCCGCGTGAGAAAGGCCACCAAAATATTGGGCAATTTTTATCACATCTTCTTGATAGACCATAATACCGTAAGTCTCTTTCAGGTTTTCCTCAAACACCGGATGAAAATATTCAAATTGGTTGGGATGATTGTGCCGGAAAATATATTCCCGCATCATTCCACTTTGCGCCACGCCGGGTCGAATGATGGAGGAAGCGGCCACCAAAGTTCTGTAATTGTCACATTTCAATCTTCTCAGCAGTCCACGCATTGCCGGACTTTCGATATAAAAACAGCCAATCGTTTTGCCAATCGCTAAATATTCATTGCAAACAGATTCGTCCTTAGAAATAGAAGTGTCCCGAATGTCAATCTCAATGCCTCTGTTTTTTTTGATTAATTCTACGGTGTCATTGATGGTTCCAAGTCCTCGCTGAGAAAGGATATCAAACTTTTCCAGACCAATATCTTCCGCAACATTCATATCAAATTGAGCAATTGGAAATCCTTTTGGAGGCATTTCCAAAGCCGTGTAAGTTGTGATGGGTTCTTCAGAAATCAAAATTCCGCAAGCGTGCATACTTCGTTGGTTCGGAAATTTTTCCATTAATTGTCCATATTCTTGCACCAACTTTACAATCGAGTTTTTGTCGTGGTTTTCCATCGATTTACCAGCCAAATTGTCAAGCTCCTCTTTGGGCAACCCAAACGCTTTCCCCACTTCCCGAAAAATCGATTTATATTTGAATTCTACATTAGTTCCACAAAAAGCAACTTTATCTTTTCCGTAGGTGTCAAAAATATATTGGATAATTGCATCTCTATTTTGCCAACTCCAATCGATATCAAAATCGGGTGGAGAAGTTCGGTTTAAATTTAGAAATCTTTCAAAATAAAGGTCCAGTTCTATCGGGCAAATATCCGTAATTTCGAGGCAATAACTGATAATGGAATTGGCGCCACTTCCACGCCCGACGTGCATAAAGCCCATCTCGTTGCTGTGCCGAACAATGTCCCAAGTAATCAGAAAATACGCCGAAAATTTGAGTTCGCCAATCACTTTGAGTTCCTTTTCAACTCTGGTTTTGGCAACTTCATCATTTGCGCCATATCGTTTTTCCAAACCCGAATAAGCAAGCTCGGTCAACAATTTCATATCCTCTTCCAGAGATTCTTTAAAATATTTTTTATTCTTATTTTCAGTGCTTCGCGGTTCTTTATATGTAAATTCAAAACTACATTCAGCGAGAATATTTTTTGTGTTGTTAATGATTTGAGGATAATGTTCGAATGATTTTATTAAATCAATTTCAGGTTTGAAATGTTCCGATTTTCTGCAAATGTCATCTTTAGAAAGTTTAGAAATCAAGGTATTTCCGTCAATTGCTCTCAGGATTCGATGAAGATTATATTCCTTTTTCGTGCTGAAAGTGACAGGTTGAAGAACAACCATTTTATTGATTTTATCTTTAAATTCCGGCCGAATCAACAGATTCAATTCTTCTTCTCGGATTCCGATGAATTCATTTTCTTTCAGAGTTTCAGGAATATTTTGAATTGGATAAACAACAAATACTTGGTTGTAATTCGGAGCCGTTTCAGAAAGTTCAACGCCGTCGCAATTATGTCCAGTTAAAATCTTATTCACTTCTCCAATTCCACTGAATTCCTTCGCAATTGCAATATATAAGAGTTTGTTTTCTTTTCTCACTTCAATGCCTGCAATCGGTTTGATTCCTTTTTTTTCACATTCTTTTTTGAAATCATAAATCGCGGTCACCGTATTAATATCGCTCAAAACCAATGTTTTGATTCCAAGTTCGGAAGCTTGCTCTACCAGATTTTGAGCCGATAAAGTGCCGTAACGAAGGCTGTGAAAAGAGTGACAGTTGAGATACATTTAAATTAAAATTTTAAAAAATTATTTGCCGAAATCATAACCGGAAGCTCGTCCAAGCGCATCTTTTCCGAATCGGTTTTTGAGGTAATCCATCGTCTGGTAAAGGCTCATTTGTTCCTCGGTGTCTTCAAAAAGATTCATCTGGTGATTGCCGTGAACCAAATCTGTGAAACGCAAACCGACGAGTCTGATTCGCATTCTCCTCGTATAAACTTTGTTGAAAAGTTCAAGCGCCACTCTGGACAACGTGTGGTCGGCAGACGTGTAAGCGACTTTGTGTTGCTTGGTTTCCGTATCGAAATTGGAATATCGGATTTTGATGACGACCGTGGAAGTCAGCCATTTTTCCTGTCTTAATTGGTAGGCTAATTTTTCTGCCATTCCCGAAATCAACCTTTTTATTTCCAAAACATCAATAGAATCCGTTGCAAAAGTTCGTTCTGAAGAGATTGATTTTTTTTCGGAGTAGGGAACGACGGGATTTTCATCAATGCCGTTTGCTTTTTTCCAAAGTTCTTTTCCGTTCGCACCAATCATTTGTTGAAGAACCAAAACGGGCATTTCGGAAAGAGTGTGAATAGTTCGTACACCAATCCTCGAAAGAAGCTGAAACGTTTTATCGCCAACCATCGGAATTTTTTTGACAGAAAGCGGATTTAAAAAAGGCTGAATTTCTGTTTCTCTGATTTGAAATTTTCCTTCAGGTTTCGATTCTCCGGTTCCGATTTTTGAAACGGTTTTGTTATTGGATAAAGCAAAACTTATCGGAAGTCCGGTTTCTTTTTTTACAGCTGATGCAATTTCTTTAGTCCATTGGTAACAGCCGAAAAATTTGTCCATTCCGGTCAGGTCAAGATAAAATTCATCGATGCTCGCTTTTTCCATTAACGGCACTTTATCTTGAATGACTTCTGTGACCAAATGAGACATTTTAGAAAAATTCTCATAATCGCCTTTGACTACTTTTGCATCTGGGCAAAGTCTGAGTGCCATTCTAATCGGCATCGCAGAACGCACCCCAAATTTTCGCGCTTCATACGAGCAAGAAGCCACCACGCCACGGTCGCCACCACCGATTATCAGAGGGATTTCGTTGAGTTCTGAGTGGTTCAGTCTTTCGCAGGACACAAAAAAAGTATCCAAATCCATATGTACAATTGCTCGATTCACGTGACAAAATTAGTTACATTTTAAAACAAAATGATTATATTTGTTGTTACAAATTATAACAATGTCAATTTTTTCAGATAACATCAGGTTTTTAAGAGCAAAGAAAATGACGACTCAACAGGAGTTGGCAGACACCTTAATTATCACAAGGTCACGGTACGTTTCTTATGAAGATGGCCGTTCGGAACCGCCGTATGACGTGCTTATCACGATGTCAAAATTCTTCCACATCAGCATCGATTTGCTTTTGACCGTGGACATCCGGAAATATCCTTTGGAAGAAATGATGAATCTGCCGGACAACAGAATCGTACTGCCAATCATCGTAGATAATTTGGGCAACAACAGCATCGAAATCATTCCCCAAAAAGCGTCGATGGGTTATTTGTCGGGTTACAGCGACCCGGAATATATCGAAAGTCTTCAACGGATTTCATTGCCATTTTTGACGAATGGGAAATATCGGGCTTTCCCTGCGCAAGGTGATTCTATGCCACCTTTCAAGGATGGTTCGTTCATCATCGGGAAATATGTGGAAGATATTGAGGATTTGAAAATCAATAAAAGTTACATTTTCGTGACTTTGAACGACGGGATTTCCTATAAACGATTCAAAGGTCAAAAGAAAAAAGCCATCGAGGTTTCGGCGGACAATTCTTTTTACAAGCCTTATGAGATTCCGTTGAGCGAGATTGTGGAAATCTGGCAATATGCGTCGGGGATTTTTCCTGAGGATTTTGAACCCGATAATTTTGATAATTATAATTTGAAAGATATGTTTTTGGAAATCCGAAAAGATATCAAAGCGTTGGACAACAAGGTTTCGAATTCCAAATAAATTTTAAAAATGTACAGTACAGATATGCAACTCAGTTTGTTTGATGCAGGCGAATATTACCAATTTCCGACCGAGTTATTGGATTATACCGAACATTTTTTGTCTGAAGAAAGAGCAACGGAAATTGAAAAAAATCTCATCGAAACCGTTCCATGGAAACAAAGCACGCAAAAAATGTTTGATAAGGAAATCCTGACACCTCGTTTGACAGCTTGGTATGGCGACGATGAAAAATCTTATCATTTGGGAGGCAATGAATTCAGTGTGAATGCGTGGACGCCGGAACTTTTGGGATTAAAATATAAAATCCAGAAATTGACTGGTCATCAATTTAATTCTGTCTTGCTTAATTTCTATAGAGACGGAAATGATTCTGTGGCTTGGCATCGCGACAAGGAAAGCGAATTGGGAAATCGACCTGTGATTGCATCGGTAAGCTTCGGGCAAGTGAGGAATTTTGATTTTCGAAAGAAGAACAATCATCAGAACAAATATACTTTGCCACTTCAGCACGGCTCGTTGCTCATTATGAAAGGCGATTTGCAGACCAATTGGGAGCATCGAATTCCCAAATCTGCCAGACCAATGAAACCTCGGATCAATCTGACTTTTCGGAATATTCGGGAATTGTAGATATTAAAAATTGATTTTTAGTTATTATGTTAAGTTTAATGATTGGTTATTTATTTTGATTTTTAACTAATTAAATTGATATTTTTTTAAGTTAATAATTTATAATTTGATTAAAAATTATTATTTTTGCAACTGAATTAAAAAAAATACTTATGAAATTAAAAATCAATCTTCTTGTTGCCGGTTTTGCATTGACATTTTCTACAATGTATGCGCAGACGACGACACTCGAATCAAAAGCAAAAGAATGGATAGCCAAAAATCCTAACAAAGTTGGAATGGCTCCCAAAGATAATTTTGAATTCAAATCTTCAAGAAAAAGCTTGTCTGGCGAAACTTTGAGATTTCAACAAGAGATCAAAGGAGTTCCAGTTTATGAAGGTGATATCGCTATTCACTTCAATAAAAAAGATGAGATTACTTATGCATCTGATATTTCGCTACAAAAGGTCAATCAAAATATTAATACAATTCCTTTGATATCCTCTGATGAAGCGTTTAAAAAAGCTTTGGTAGAATCTAAAGTCAAAGGTGAAATTGTCAATCAAGAAAATAAACTTTTTATATTTCTTACTGATTCTGGCGAAACAAAATTAGTGCATCGTATTGTCGTGAAATCTTATGAAACCAAAGGGAGTTGGGAAGTTATGATTGATGCCCACACAGGAGAGGCAATTATTGTACGCGATATTGCCATTTACAACAAACATTCTGACGACAAAGACAAAAAGAAAAAAAGTAAAAGTAGCAACAATACTAATTCTGATAAAGCATTAAAAGCAACTGGAACAGCTTATATCTATGAGCCAAATCCAATCAATAAAATGCAAGTGACCTATAGTGGACAATATGTAGACGGGAACGATGCAACTAATGCCAGCTTGGATGCCGCACGTACTTTGGTTACGGTACCTGAGTTAGAATTAAGTGGTGGACTATACAAATTGAGAAGTAAATATGTTGCAATTAAAGAAATAGAAGCTCCTAACAAAGGACTTTTCTCACAAGCAAGTAACAATTTTCTATTCAATAGATTTGATGATGGATTTGAGGCGATCAATGTTTTCTATCATTTGAATCAAAGTTTGATTTACATTAATGAAACTTTAGGAATTCCTTGTGTTCCTGCGCGTAACAATGGTGTTCTGTCTTTTGATCCGCATGGCGTGGATGGTGAGGATCAATCTTATTATGATCCATCTGCACAAGAATTGGTTTTTGGCGAAGGAGGTGTAGACGATGGGGAAGATGCACATGTTATTTTGCATGAGCTCGGTCATGGGGTTCACGCTTGGATGGTAGGCGGAAATGGTTCTTCCAGACAAGGTTTGGGAGAAGGCTCGGGAGATTATTGGGCGATGTCTTACAGTAGAAGTCTGAATCAATGGCCATCCAGCAGACCAGAATACAATTGGGTCTTTAGTTGGGACGGGCATAATCCTTTCTGGCCAGGACGTGTGACCAATTATCCAACTAAGTATACTACAAATATCAGCAATTCTGCAAATATCCATCGAGATGGTCAGATATGGGCGACATGTTTGATGAGAATATATGATAGAATTGGCAGAGAAAAAACAGACCGTATATTTTTGGAAGGTCTTGGAATGACCAATTCTACTACCAATCAACAAGGAGCTGCAGTTGCAGTAAGACAGGCTGCGATCGATATGGTAGGAACTTACGGGTTTACTTGTGATGATATTGCCGTCATTTCTGAAGAAATGACAACAACTGGATATACGATGCCTACTTACCAATGCACTGTAATGGCTGTGGATGACATCATTAAAAATTCGGTAACTGTTTATCCAAATCCTGCGAAAGATAATTTGACAGTTTCTATGGATTTCAAAAAAACGGAAACAGCAGAAATCTATAGCTTGGAAGGTAGAAAAATGTCCGAGTCTACTATCAGTTCAAATAATAATGTGATCAACGTTTCCAGACTTAGCAAAGGTGTTTATTTGTTAAAGATAAAAGGAACCGATATTGTTCAGAAATTTATAAAAAATTAAAAATAATTATTAAAAAAAAACCGATTGTAATTTCAATCGGTTTTTTTTTATTTAGAATTTCACGTTGAAGATTTTTTCTTCGCCATTTCGTTTTACAGTCACCGGATGTTCTTCGCCAGCTTTTATTTTGGAGAGACAGTCCATATAAGAATAGACTTCTTTCACCTCGCAAGTTCCTATTTTTGTAAGGACATCACCTTGCAGGATTCCTGCGTTAGCGGCCGGTCTGTTATCGATGACGCCGTCGATGCCCATTCCGTCTTTGTTGTCGGCGTAATTTGGCATAATTCCCAAACTTACTTTATATTTTGGAACTGATTTGCTGGCTACCACTTTGGTTTTCACAAACGGAATTTCTTTTTCATTTCCTAGAGCATTAGCCAGATCAAAAACATAATTGGCAATCACTGTTCCGCCTGAGTAATTGATCTTGTCTGAATCATCAGTCGGTTTATGATAGTCGTTGTGCGTTCCTGTGAAAAGGAAAAGAACCGGAATATCTTTCAAATAAAAAGAAGTATGATCACTTGGTCCGACGCCAGATTCGTCTAAAGCTAGATTGAAACCTTCAGGCTTGTATTTTTTCACCAATTCGGGTAGGATAGGAGAGGTTCCGACGCCACCAACGGTTAAATCTTTGTTGCTGTTAAGCCGCCCAACCATGTCCATATTAATCATAAAAACGGTATTTGGATAGGTGGTTTTGATGGTTTCTGCTAATTTTTTGGAACCCATCAAGCCATCTTCCTCACCTGAGAATAATGCGAAAACGTAATTTGCATTTTCCTTGATTTTATTTTGAGAAAACATTCTTGCCAATTCTAAAACTGTGGCTGTTCCCGATGCATTATCATCGGCGCCGTTGTGGATTTGTCCAGCAGAATTTGCTAAAGTAGAATTGTGATGTTCATTAAGACCCAAATGGTCGTAATGCGCACCAATCACAATGGTTTTTTCAGCTTTGTTGTCCAAAAATGCAATCACATTTTTACCTTTTACTGGCGTTGATGTTTTATCGTCGTGTGGATTTAGTTTCACACTGTATTCAAAATTTTGGATGAATTCTTTTCCTTCGTAAGGTTTCAATCCTAACTTTTTGAGCTCGCCAGAAAGATAGTTTGCGGCTTTTGTTTCACCTTCAGAACCAGTTAGTCTTCCTTGCAATTCGTCGGAAGCTAGGTAAGTAATATGTTTTTTTAGGTTACTTTCGTTGGCGTGTTCAACTTGTGTTTTTCCTTGAGAAAAATATAAAACAGAAATTCCGAGTAAGGAAAGTGTAGTTAGTTTTTTGAAATAAGTTTTTGATAGAAACATTGGTTCTAATTTTTATTAAGAACAAATCTAAGCATAAAAAATAAGCCTTAAATAATAAGGCTTATGATTTTTGTTATGGGAAGTTTTTCGATTATTCTATGATAATCTTCTTAGTCACTTTTTCATTTTCGATGATTAATGTTCCAAGATAAACGCCAGGTTTCAAATTTGAAATGTCAATTTGACGATTGTTGTTTTTATTGATCAAAATCAGACTTCCACTCATATCCGTCAATTCAAATGTAAAAGCTTTTGAGGTTTTATCCATTTTTAGATTTAAAATATTCTTTGCCGGATTTGGATAAAATTGTATAGATTCCAATATTTTTGATGTCTCATCCACGGCTAAAGTCATTTTAGAGGCTACCGAAAAATGTTGAATAGCGCCAGTTGCTGCTTTCCCAACGTTATAAACATACACAGGATCCATATTCACCAAAAGATCATTTGCCGTGTGAACGTAAGGATTGTTATAACCACCTTCATATTCCCAATATCCAGTAATAATTTCCCCATTTTGTTGGAAAGGAACATAATCTGTACTTTCTGCTGGATCAAAATCTACACCCAATGGCGAATAGAGTAGAGTACAATTAGCTAGTTCCTGAACTGCAATTGCCGCCGCTGCATTGTTGCTAGTTGGAGAAGCTTGATCGCGGTCGTGATAAAGTTTATTGTTGGTCCTGTTTTTCAATCCGCCAACTTGATCTAGGTTCACCACTACTTTGATGTCCATTTTCGGACTTGTTCCATTCACGATTTGTGAAACATATCTGGAGCTTCCCAAGAGTCCTTGCTCCTCACCAGAAAAATGAATGAACTTGATGGAGTATTCTGTCGGAACATCTTTTAAAATCCGGGCAATTTCCAAAATAATAGACGTTCCACTTCCGTTGTCATTCGTCCCAGGTCCATTGATAGAATCGAAATGTCCACAAACAATCACGAATTTATTTGGATAAAGACTTCCTGTTTTGGTGACAATCAGATTTTTGGATGAAAGTCCGCTGGCTGTCCAAGAATGCTCTTGGAAATTCTCTGTGGCGTAACCGAGCGCTGTATATTTATTCTTAAGCCAATTGAAGGCATTGTTATTCTGTGTCGTTCCAGTTCTCTTCACGCCCAACGCTTCAAACTCCTGCAAATATGTATTGACATTGGTTTGAGAAACCTGATTCGCTCTGTCCTGATAAGCTTGAATAAAAGTTTGGGCATTGACAAATTGAAGAGATGATAATAAAACTAATGAACTGATATATTTTTTGAACATTATTAAATTAATTTTCAGCAAAAATAGAAAAATCCTGAGATAATTCTCAGGATTTTATATTGATAACAAAGATTTGTAATTATTTTACTTGATCTACAACAGCTTTGAAAGCTTCTGGATAGTTCATTGCAAGGTCTGCAAGCACTTTTCTGTTTAGCTCGATGTTGTTTTTCTTAAGAGCTCCCATAAACTGAGAGTAAGTCAATCCGTGCTCTCTAGCTCCTGCGTTGATACGCATTACCCAAAGGCTTCTGAAACTTCTTTTTTTCTCTTTTCTACCACGGTAAGCATAAGACATTGCTTTTTCTACCGCATTTTTTGCTACAGTCCAAACGTTCTTTCTTCTACCGAAAAAACCTTTAGCCTTTTTTAAAACTTTTTTTCTACGCGCTCTAGACGCTACAGAATTTACTGATCTTGGCATAATTTAAATTGTTTTTTTGAAAAGGGCGGAACTAGTTGAATAGAACTCTTAGGGGCACCGTTTCAGGGTTAATTTTTGAATTGTTTTAATTCTTATAAACCGAAATGATTTATAAAAACTACTTTAACGCTAATTGACGTAGTACACTTTTCTTGTCCACTTCTGCAACGTAAGAAGTTTGCGTTAGATTTCTCTTTTGCTTAGTTTCTTTCTTTGTCAAGATGTGGCTTTTGAAAGCACCTTTTCTTTTGATCTTTCCGGTTCCGGTAAGAGCAAAACGCTTTTTAGCACCTGATTTCGTTTTTAATTTTGGCATTGTTTTGCTTTTTATGTTTTGTTATCAATATCTATTTTTATTATTAATGAACATCTCCACGAATAATAGTTTGCAAAATTACAAAAAAATTCTGAAACTGTGGCGGTAAAATCTGTGTTTGATTTTATTAATTCAAAATGCAAAAAACCTCAAAAACTAATTTGAGGTTTTATATATCAATTGAATGGTATCAATATTATTTAGCAGGCTTTTTAGGGCTCATCATCATAATCATTCTTTTCCCTTCGAGCTTAGGAAGCTGGTCTACTTTTCCAACGTGCTCCAGATCCTGGGCAAGTTTCAAAAGAAGGATTTCTCCTTGGTCTTTGAAGATAATAGAACGGCCTTTGAAGAAAACATAGGTTTTCAGTTTCGAACCTTCTTCCAAGAATTTCTCAGCGTGCTTTTTCTTGAAGTCGTAATCGTGGTCATCGGTCTGAGGACCAAATCTGATTTCTTTTACAACTACTTTTATCTGCTTCGCTTTTAGCTCTTTGGTTTTTTTCTTTTGCTCGTACAAGAATTTTTTATAATCAAGGATACGAGAAATGTAAGGCTCAGCTTTATCAGAAATTACGACAAGGTCAAGCTCTTGCTCTCTTGCAATTTCTAAAGCTTTTGATAACGGATAAACGCCTGGTTCTACGTTGTCACCAACAAGACGTACTTCGTTTGCGCGAATCTTTCCGTTGATTTGATGGAGGTCTTCTTGGACTGGACGTCTCATCGGACCTCTGCTGTTGTTTCTTTTTAGTGCTATGGTTTTAAATTTTAAAATTAATAATTTGTTGTCAGCTTATTGGTTTGCTCCCAATTCAAATGCCGGTTTTGCCTGCTCTTTGAAATAAGAGATGAAGTCTTCTACTTTCATTTCTCCCAAATCGCCTTCGCCTCTTCTTCTTACAGAAATTGTGCCGTTGTTTTCCTCGTTCTCACCTACAATAAGCATAAATGGTAACTTTTTCAATTCGGCATCACGGATTTTCTTACCCGTTTTTTCGTTTCTGTCGTCTATCAATCCGCAAATATCGTGAATTTCCAATGATTCTGAAACTTTTTTTGCATAATCTGAATATTTTTCACTGATTGGCAAAATAGTAAACTGTTCAGGACTCAACCAAAGTGGGAAATCACCCGCTGTATTTTCAATCAATATCGCAATGAAACGTTCCATAGAACCAAACGGCGCTCTGTGAATCATCACTGGTCTGTGCTTCTCGTTGTCGCTTCCGTTGTACCAAAGGTCAAATCTTTCCGGTAAATTGTAATCTACCTGGATTGTTCCCAACTGCCAGCTTCTTCCCAACGCATCTTTTACCATAAAGTCAAGCTTCGGACCGTAGAAAGCGGCTTCGCCATATTCGGTTACAGTTTTCAAGCCTTTTGCTTTTGCAGCAGTTACAATGGCGTTTTCTGCTTTTTCCCAATTCTCATCGGAACCAATATATTTTTCTCTGTTTTCTTTGTCTCTTAATGAAATTTGAGCTGTAAAATCAGCAAATCCAAGCGAACCGAAAACATAAAGTACAAGGTCAATCACTTTTTCGAATTCCTGTAACAATTGGTCTGGCGTACAGAAAAGGTGCGCGTCATCCTGAGTAAATCCACGAACTCTCGTCAAGCCGTGTAATTCTCCAGATTGCTCATATCTGTAAACTGTCCCGAATTCCGCATAACGCTTCGGCAAATCTTTGTAAGACCATTGTTGCGCTTTGTAAATCTCGCAGTGGTGCGGGCAGTTCATTGGTTTTAATAAGAATTCTTCACCTTCATTCGGTGTTTTGATTGGCTGGAAACTGTCCTCGCCATATTTTTCCCAGTGTCCTGAAGTGATATATAATTCTTTAGCTCCAATGTGCGGAGAAATTACGAATTCGTAACCTTGTTTTTTCTGAGCTTTGGAAAGGAATTCTTCTAATTTTTTTCTAAGCGCAGCTCCTTTTGGCAACCAAAGTGGAAGTCCGGCACCAACTTTTTCTGAGAATGCAAAAATCCCCAATTCTTTACCCAGTTTTCTATGGTCTCTTCTTTTCGCTTCTTCAAGTCTTTCAAGATATTCTGTCAGCTCTTTTTGTTTAGGGAAAGAGATTCCGTAAACTCTGGTCAGCTGTGGGTTTTTCTCGTCACCTCTCCAGTAAGCACCGGCGGCGTTCAATATTTTCACCGCTTTTACGATTCCTGTTGATGGGATATGTCCACCTCTACAAAGGTCTGTAAAGTTGTCGTGCGTTACGAAAGTGATTTCGCCATCAGGCAGATTTTCAATCAATTCAGTTTTGAAAGGATTGTCTGCATATTCCTTTAATGCATCAGCTTTGGAAACTTCACGTAGGTTGAAAGTCGAATTTTTCTTAGCATTTTCTAAGATTTTCTTTTCCAGCTTTTCGAAGTCTTTTTCAGACAAAGGCTCTCCTCCGAAATCTACATCATAATAGAATCCGTTTGCGATTGCAGGCCCGATTGTCAGCTTAGCTTCTGGATAAAATTCCATAATAGCCTGAGCCAGCAAGTGGGCAGAAGAATGCCAGAATGCTTTTTTACCCATATCGTCATTCCACGTCAGTAGTTGCACTGTAGAATCTTCCGTTATCGTGGTGTCTACTTCTGTCTGTTTTCCGTTTACGACGGCAGAAATGGTGTTTCTTGCCAAACCGTCACTGATACTTTGTGCAACTTGTAGTGGAGTAACTGCTCCTTCATATTCTCTGATGCTACCATCAGGAAGAGTAATTTTTAGCATTATGACTGAAATTTTTAGGATGCAAAAATAGTGATTTTTTAAAGAACAATTACGAGTTAACGAAAAATTATATCGTGAAGGTTTTTAATATTAAGGAGTTAACTAATAACTTTGTGAAAAATTGAATAATTGCTTTCTTGCCATCTTTTAAAGCCTTGGAAATACTTATAATTTATCAATATATTGTTCGTAGTCACTTTTTTCCAAAACCTCTTTAGCGGTTAATTTGTAAATGTCTTTCCAAGAATTTTTCCCGTATTTTTCTACGTATTTTGATACAATTCTAAATCCTAACCAATAATTTAAAGTTTTAGGAGCTTCAGGAAAAAGTTTATGTCTGTCATTTCGCAATAAAGGATTGTTACCTGATAAATCTGAAAAATAAGATTTTGTCTTTTTGAAAATTTCTTTTTCATTTTTTATAAACCAATCCCAGTCTTGTTTTGACATATTTTCAACAGCTTCATATTCAGTAATGTTTTTGTCAAAAAAAATATAAGTGAAATAACAAGCAAATCCTTCATCAATTGTTTGGCTTAGCGCAGAATTTTTATCAACGTCATTGTTTCTGAACTTCTCATAAACCAAATGATTTAATTCGTGGGGCAAACCCTTTTGTAATGTATAACTGATGTTTATCGATTGATTGTTTAATTCTAGCGCAAATTGTTGCGAATCACATCCACCAAAACCAATTCCGGATATTGGCGTGAAAAGAAGACTGATTTTTGCGTTTGGTTGATAGGGAACCAGGCGACTGAATTTTTCAAGATTCGATTTGATTAATTTGTCAATATTTATCTCAGTAATAGTCTTTGTTTTATCAATAAAATCAATTTTATCTTTGTCGAAAAGTGTCCTGTTCCATTTTACCATTCCTTGTTCATTATTGAAACGGGTTGCATTTTCATCTCCAAAAATCTGAGCATAGCAACTATCCCATAGTTTTCGATGTGGCAAATAGACATTTTTTACAATTATTGTGGAGTCAAACTCATCGTTCTTATGTGCTAAAATTTGAGATTTGAATAAATTATGGATGGTAATATTCTGGATTTTTATGCTGTCGGAAATTTTTGCAATCTTTTCAAAGTCGAAATCATTGTTTTTCCTCACTGAGCAAGAAGACAAAATCAGTATTGCTAGAAGCAGAGTTATGTTTTTCATTTAATTTTAATCGTGATTATTTTAGCTTAACTTTCTCTTTTATAATCTCGATGACGTCCACATTTCTGACTTTCGATTTTACCCAGCCGTGGATGTCGATATAGACAAGCGTTCTTTTGTCGTATCGGTTTTTTTCTGATTCCTGAAGATGTTTTTCGAATTCCTTGAAAGTTGAAAGTTGCGCGTTGGAATTTTGGTCATTGATTTTCTTGAAAAAATCTACAATTCTGAAATGCAAATTGCCTGGATTTTTCATCTTTTTCACAAACTTGATTGTGCTTTTTACAAAGTCATCGTAATCGTCATCAAAACCAGCTTCGAACTTCGCCATCAGAATCAAAATCCTCGTGTGGAAAAGTAAATCCTCCTGAATATTTCCTTTTGAATTAATGATTTTCAAACCATATTTGATAGTGTTTTGATATTGTTTACTGCCAAAATACATCGATGCGATTTTCAAATAAAGAATTAGGAAATGATGTTCATCTATCTTGTCCCGATGTTTTTCCATTTTTAATTCCAGTTCGGGAATCATCTTTGTGCCACCGAAAAAATCTCCTTTGATGAAGTAAAGATTCATTTTGGTGTTATAATAATTAAGAAAAATCAACGACTGCGAATTCTCATTGTGAATGAAAGTATCCGATTTTATAACTCGACTGAATTTTTCAAAACTTTCTTCAATCCTTTTAATATTGCCATAGAGAAACAAAATTTTGAACAAATAAGTATTTCCTTTGATGTACCAAACCGGATGGTTTTTTATCATTTCAGGATTGTCGTGGAACAGTTCTACCCATTGATAGGCGTATTTCAAAGTGTATTTATAATCCTGCAAAAGCTGATTTTTCCAAACGTGCGCTTTGAAATACCAAAGTTTCTCAGTGAAATTAAGTTTGTTAAGGTCAATTTTTTTGACTTTCTTATCGAATAAATCAAGGATTTTCTCACGGTCTTCGTCATTTTTGATGTAACCGTGTGTCAGCATCTCGCTGTACAATTTCAAAGACAAATTGGAAAGTTGAGTGGCGTAACTATTTTGTTTATTGATTTCGGTCGATTGCAGAATCAATTCATCTGCACGTCCATCAATACTTCTTGTAATGAATTGAGATTCAATCACTTTTTCAAGTTCAATGATTTCGGAGGCGATACTTTTTTCATCTAAGTCCAATGCGGATTGTTTGGCTTTGTCAAGGATTTTCAAAGCTTGCTTGTACAAACCTTTTTGATAAAGAATCGTAGCGAAATCAAGCTGTTCACGCAATTGGATTCTGCTGTTTTGAAGACTTGGATTTAGTCTCAGACTTACCAGAATTTGTTTATACAGATGCGCTTTCAGATTGGAAAGTTGCTGTTTCGATGATATTTTTTTATCAATAATAACTTCCTCACTATATTCTTTCATTTTGTCCAATTCAGAAAAAAGTAGGAGAAATTTTGCATCGACGTTAATTCCAAGTCGGTTCACGTACAACTTAAACTGACGCTTTTCCGAGGTCGAAAGTGACTTTATAAGTACGAATAAAAAATCTTTCTGTAATTCTGACATTGTAAATTTAAAATATATAAATAATTGATAATTAATTTGTTGTCAATTATTTTAAAGGAATTGAATATTGTATTTTTTGGAAAGTCTCAATCAGATATCATAAATCAAATTCTACTTTTGAATATCAAAATTAGGTAAAAAACTTTATTATGAATCCGGAAAAAATTGAAATTTTTGATACGACGTTGAGAGATGGTGAGCAGGTTCCCGGATGTAAACTCAATACTGAACAAAAAATAATCATCGCCGAGAAACTAGATTTTCTTGGCGTTGATATTATCGAAGCAGGCTTTCCAATTTCCAGTCCCGGCGATTTCCAATCCGTTCAGGAGATTTCGAAAATCGTAAAATATGCGAAAGTTTGCGGATTGACGAGAGCCAACAAAAAAGATATAGAAATCGCGGCGGAAGCTTTGAAATATGCAAAAAGACCAAGAATCCACACCGGAATAGGAACTTCGGATTCTCACATCAGATTCAAATTCAATTCTACACGAGAGCAAGTTTTGGAACGAGCGATTGAAGCGGTGAAATATGCAAAGAATTTCGTGGATGATGTGGAGTTTTATGCAGAAGATGCAGGAAGAACTGATAATGATTTCCTGGCAAAAGTTTGTGAGGAAGTCATCAAAGCCGGCGCAACTGTGCTTAATATTCCTGATACGACGGGTTATTGCCTGCCGGAAGAATATGGGAGAAAAATAAAATACCTGAGAGAAAACGTAAAAGATATTGACAAAGCAATTTTGTCCTGCCATTGTCACAACGACCTTGGAATGGCAACCGCAAATTCAATCTCAGGAATTATCAACGGCGCCAGACAAATCGAATGTACGATTAACGGACTTGGCGAACGTGCCGGAAATACGGCTTTGGAAGAAGTCGTGATGATTATAAAACAACACCCTGACCTTAATTTCTTCACCGATATCAATTCCAAAATGCTGAACGAGATGAGTTATCTGGTTTCTGAAATGATGGGAATGCCGGTTCAACCAAACAAGGCAATTGTCGGTGCAAATGCATTTGCGCACAGTTCCGGGATTCATCAGGATGGCGTTATCAAAAACCGAGAAACCTACGAAATCATCGACCCGAGAGAAGTCGGAATCAATGAGTCTTCCATTGTTTTGACCGCAAGAAGTGGACGTTCTGCTTTGGCTTATCGATTCAAAAATATTGGTTTTGATGTGACAAAAGTGGAGTTGGACTTTTTGTATCAGGAATTCTTGAAAATCGCCGACACCAAAAAAGAAGTTAACAATGATGATTTAAGCTTTATGATGAAATCATTTAATCAAAAAATTGGATAGAAAATGAGCCAAAGCAAAACACTATTTGATAAAGTTTGGGATGCGCACGTTGTAGAAACCGTTCCGGATGGACCTCAGGTGATTTATATCGACAAACATTTGATTCACGAAGTTACGAGTCCACAGGCTTTTGCGGAATTGGAGGCAAGAGGTTTGGAAGTTTTTCGTCCGAATCAGATTGTGGCAACTGCCGACCACAACGTTCCGACTTTGGGACAGGAATTGCCAATCAGAGACGAATTATCGAGAACACAGGTTCAGCAACTGACAGAAAATTGCGAAAAAAATAACATCGAGTTGTACGGGCTTGGACATCAATATCAAGGCATTGTTCACATCATCGCACCAGAATTGGGGATTACACAGCCTGGAATGAGTATTGTTTGTGGCGACAGTCATACTTCCACGCACGGCGCTTTTGGTGCCATTGCTTTTGGAATTGGAACGAGTCAAGTTGCGCAGGTTTTTGCGAGTCAGTGTTTATTGATGAACAAGCCAAAATCAATGCGGGTTTCTGTGAATGGAAAACTGAATAAAGATGTTCAGGCGAAAGACGTGATTCTTTATATTATTTCGAAAGTCGGAACCGATTCCGGAACTGGATATTTCTGCGAATATGCAGGAAATGTCTTCGAAGAAATGTCGATGGAAGGGCGAATGACCGTTTGCAATATGAGCATCGAAATGGGAGCACGAGGCGGGATGATTGCACCCGACGAAACCACTTTCGATTATGTAAAAGATAAAACCTTCGCACCAAAAGGAGATGAGTGGAATGAAAAAGTCGAGTATTGGAAAACTTTAAAATCCGATTCTGACGCTGTTTTCGATAAGGAATTTGAATTCTCAGCAGAAGATATCCAACCAATGATAACTTACGGAACCAATCCAGGAATGGGAATTTCTATCGATTCCAAAATTCCAACTGCTCAAAATGAATCCGAGGAAAAAGCTTTGAAATATATGGGAATTGATGCAGGACAATCAACGTCAGACATCAAAGTAAATTATGTGTTCATCGGAAGTTGTACCAACGCCAGAATTGAGGATTTCCGTTCCGCTGCAACTTATGTCAAAGGAAAGCAAAAAGCTGAAAATATTGTGGCTTGGCTGGTTCCGGGTTCACAAAAAGTAGCGAAACAAATTTATGATGAAGGATTGGATAAAGTCTTTAATGATGCAGGTTTTCAAATCCGCCAGCCGGGATGCTCCGCTTGTCTGGCAATGAATGACGATAAAATCCCAGAAGGTGAATATTGTGTTTCCACTTCCAACAGAAACTTCGAAGGCCGACAAGGTCAAGGCGCAAGAACACTTTTGGCAAGTCCGTTGACCGCTGCGAAAGTTGCTGTGGAAGGTAGAATCCCTGCTTTTGAAAATTTGAATTAATGACAAACTGGAATTTAGAGTCTGTTTAAATTTCATTGAAATTGTTTCCCCAGCCCTAAAGGGAGCAATTTTAATGAAATTTGAAAGCATTTTTCCTCCCTTTAGGGTTTCGGTAAAGAGAAATTCTTTATAAATTTTAAACTAGGCTCTTAAACATTGAATTTTAAATCTTGAACATCGAATTAAGCATATGCAAAAATTAGTTTTAATAAAATCTCAGGCCGTTCCGTTGCCGAGCGAAAATATAGATACCGACCAGATTATTCCGGCACGTTTCCTCAAAAGCATCAGCAAAGAAGGTTTTGGCGAAAATCTTTTCAGAGATTGGCGGTATAATGTTCACACGAATGAACCAAATCCTGACTTCGTTTTGAATAATCCTAAATATTCCGGCGAAATTCTGGTTGCAGGAAATAACTTCGGATGTGGAAGCAGCAGAGAGCACGCGGCTTGGTCGTTAACGGATTATGGTTTTAAGGTCGTTGTGTCAAGTTATTTTGCTGATATTTTCAAAGGTAATGCACTTAATAATGGATTGCTTCCAGTGAAAGTTTCTGAGGATTATTTTAAAGATTTAATGGAAACCATTACGCAAAATCCTTCAACTCAAATTACGGTTGATGTCGAAAAACAGACAATTTCATTCAATGACAAAACAGAAAGTTTCGAGTTGGATTCTTACAAAAAAATATGCCTGATAAATGGCTACGACGATATTGATTTTTTAACGAGCAAAAAAGAAGCGATTCAGAAATTTGAACAAAAAACACAGAAAGTAATTGGCTGATGGCGATTGGCTTTTAGCTGATAGCTTTAAAATCAAACTTTTGATAATTAATGTATGATAAATTATTTATGAATAAAACTTATAAAATAGCAGTTTTGCCAGGCGATGGCATCGGTCCGGAAGTGACCAACGAAAGTGTGAAAGTCTTGAAAGTGATTGGCGAAGCTTATCAATATAATTTTCAATTTGATTATGGCGTGATGGGCGCTGAAGCAATTTATCAAACCGGAAATCCTTTGCCAGACGAAACTTTGGAATTATGCAAAAATTCTGATGCTGTTTTGTTCGGCGCAATCGGCGACCCAGCTTTTGATAACAATCCTGACGCGAAAGTACGTCCAGAACAAGGTTTGTTGAAATTGAGAAAAGAATTGGGATTATTCGCCAACATCAGACCAATCAAAACTTACGCTTCATTAATCAAAAAAAGTCCTTTAAAAAGAGAAATCGTTGAAGGAACGGATATTCAAATCTATCGTGAGTTGATTAGCGGCATCTATTTCGGAGAAAAATTCACTGAGGAAAATGGTGATTACGCTTACGATGTCTGCAGATATTCCAAAGAGGAAATTAAAGGAATTGCATATTTAGCTTTTCAAGACGCTCAGAAAAGAAAGAAAAAACTGACCTTGATTGACAAAGCCAACGTTCTAGACACATCCAGACTTTGGAGAAAAATCGTGAAAGAAATTGCTTTGGAATATCCAGATGTAAAAGTGGATTTTATGTTTGTTGATAACGCTGCAATGCAGATGATTCTGAACCCAAAACAATTCGATGTGATTTTGACAGAAAATATGTTTGGCGATATTATTTCTGATGAAGCCAGCGTGATTGGCGGTTCTATTGGTTTATTGCCTTCCGCATCAATTGGAAATGACAACGCACTTTTCGAACCAATCCACGGTTCGTATCCTCAAGCGAAAGGAAAAGGAATTGCCAATCCAATTGCTTCCATCCTAAGTGCCGCAATGATGCTCGACCATTTGGAACTGACACAAGCAGCGAATAAATTAAGAGAAAGCGTGGAAAATGCCATCGAAAGCAGATATGTGACGATTGACCTGAATCCAGATGTCAATTACTCGACCAGTGAAGTAGGGGATTTCATTTCGGATTACATTCGTTTTTCGGAAAGGTCGTACTACAACCACGAGAATGTACAGTTAGGAAAATCCACGATTGTTTGATTCAAAAAAATAAGAGCTAAAAAAATCAGCTCTTATCATATTGGTGTAAAATTAAATTAAGATATTCTGGTTTAGTCTAACTTGCCAAGCGAATCCATCTTGTCAACCATTCCTTGCTCGGGCGTGTTGGAAGGAATTCTCTCATCCGTGAAATAAAGGTCATTTTTTGCTTTCGCGATGATTCTTGCTCTTTTGCTTTCGGAGATTGGATATTCGTTTGGCGTGTCTGGATATTTGTCTGCGAGATAAGTTCTTGTTTTTTCTTCGACATCTATCGCGCCATTGTCATCCAATATTGTCTTCGCTGCGTTCGCGTCTTCTTCCGTTTCAGCATAAACTGAAATCGTACTGCTGTCGATACTTGCATATTCGTAGCGGTCCCTTTCTACGGTGTCTCTATCAAACAGCCAATCGAAAAAGCTGGCTTTTCTGTCGGTGTCGATTTCTTTGATAGCTTCAACTTCAGATTTGGAAATGCTGTAATCATACAATCCAGCTTCTTCCAATTTTGTGATAACATTCCTGCTTTCTGTGTCGTTTGGGAAAATCCCGATAATAGTGTAAGACATAATAATATTTTTTTGGTGGTTAAACTTATTTGTATCAATCAAAACAAAAATTGTGGCAGAAAAGGAAATGAATATGATTTTAACATTTTTTATTATTTTAATCCATCAAAAAAGCACACAAAAAAAACCTTCCGAATAAATCAAAAGGTCTTTGTAATAAAATTTCATAATGGGAAATTATGATTCTAATTATTTAGCTGATTTTGAAACCGAGTCCATCCGGTTCATCAGCAATCCAATTTTCGTGATGGTGATGTCTTCGATTATTGGTAAAGAATAGGTTGTTCTTTGCCTTAGAAATGATTTTTGCATTTCTGCTTTCAGAAATCACATATTCGCGATGTGCATCAGCGTAATTTTCAGACATGAAATCCTGGGTTTTTTCTTCCACATTCACAGCGCCATTGTTGTCCAAGATATCTCTCACGATGTGTGCGTCTTGCTCTGTTTGCAGATGTACGGTGATCGTGTTGTGGTCTATACTTGCGTATTCGAATCGGGCTCTTTCGAGATGATTGTCATCAAACAACCAATTCCAAAACCCATTTTTCTTCTCAATATCTACATTTTTAGTCATTTCTTTTTCAGAATGAGAAACACTATAATCGTAGTAACCAGCATTTTCTAATTTTAAAAGGACCTTGTCTGCTTCCGCTTGATTCGGGAAAAGCCCTACAACAATATAAGACATAAGCTGTAATGTTTGGTGAAACGAAATTTAAAGAACACATAGGAATTAATTTTTATAAGTCTTAATTCCTGATGTTAAATATACATTAATTTTATTAAATAAATAAGCCTCTCAAAATAAATTGAAAGGCTTATTGGTTTTTTCACAAAGAAAATTACTTTTCGGTGTTATCTGTTTTTCCGTCTTTATTAACTTTTGAACTTTTATCAACATCATTTTTGTCAATGTCAGGCGGGTTTTTCTTGTCAGATGATGCTGGAATATCTCTGAAATCTTCCGTCTGTTTTTTCTGCTCAGACGAGTTGTTGCTTTCTTGTTTTTTATCTGGATTCATAACAATTGTATTTATAATTCATTTGAAGGAAACGTATTTGTTTTGTCTTCAATAGAATAATGCAAGGCTTTTGCCAAAACGAAAATATCGTTGAGATTATCTTTCAATTGTTTCTGGCTTTGCTGTTTCAAACTTGCCTGATTCACGCTTTTGGTCATATTTTTCTTTGCAGATTCCATCACGCCGTTGATGTCTTTTTGAGAAAATCTGTTGATGGCGTAATCATCCATGAAATGAATTTTCACATCCGGGAAAATCTTGATCTCTGGCTGAGGAAGTTCTTGCAGAATCAATTTTTTATTCACCGTGTCCACATCAATTTTCATCCGTTTCAAATCGTAGGAAACCTGTGCTTTTGCAGTGGTGTAAAGAACCATTTCTCTAGGTAGGATATCAAATCCTGCAATGCTTGCCGCCGAACTTTTGTGTGTTTGGAAACTCGAAAAATCCTGTTCCAAAACCACCATTTTATTTATTTTCTGAATCTGATTCGTGATGAGGTAATAATCTTGATTGATGAGCGCTGCATCTTCTTTCTTGTTGCAACTTCTCCACGATAGAAATAGGAAAACCGTAAGAATGATTCCGAAAATAAAAGAAAGGATGCCTGTGTATTTTGTCATTGATTTTGAATTTTACAGCAATATTTAAACGTGGAATCTTATGCAGCCCGACTTGAGTGGAAATCCTTTTTTGCGACTGGAAAAGCCAAGGCAAAAAGATTGGGAACGGAAGGCGGAATAGCTGCCCAAATTATTATTTAAATAAACCTGAATTATTATCTTTTTTCAAAATATTAAGCAAATCTTTCTCCAAAAATCCTGTTTCGGGCATTTCTGTGATTCTTCCGATTTCTTTTCCGTACTTTTTGACGATGATGGTTGGAACTCTCGTTATATTGTAAATTCCTTCTTCGCCAGCTGGAGATTCCTTTTTGCGGTTCACGGCAATGATTTGCATTTTTTCTGTGTTGTATTTCAAAGTTTCCAGAATTTTTATCAACCTCGGAAATTCTCTGTGGCTGTCTTCGCACCAACTTCCGACAAAAACAACCAAACTATAAGAATTGAGTTTTTCTTTTCTTAATTCGGTTAAGCTTGTTTGGTCAATTTGATATCGGTTGTATTCCTCATCAAACCAAGTTTTGTAAGGTTCTTTTCGGAATTGGTCAAGCCTCTGCGTTCCCAAAAGCATTTTGCCATCGTGCTTGGATTCTACTTCTCTGTTTACGATTACTCGTTGCGCGCAAGAGTTAAGTGCAATGAGAGCAATGATTCCTAATAAAATTGAAATTTTTTTCATCGTCGGTTTTTTATTTTAAAAGTGAAGCCAAGTCGGCTGCAGAATAATATTTGTTCTTCAAAACCTTGTTGTCTGCAACGCGGTGAACATTGTATTTGTCTCCAGATTTTTCGTAGTAAGCATCGGTTCCTTTAGCTTTATAAAATTCTACTGTTTCCTGCGCCTGAACTTCGTTATCGCAAGCTTTGGACATATTGGAACGCTGAACTTCATTGAACAATTCCACGAATTTATCGCCCAATCCAAACTCCAAAACAGCACCACTCAAAACATACTGAAGGTCGCAAAGTGCATCGGCAACTTCTACCAAATCGTTGTCTTCAATCGCTTTTTTCAACTCGTCCAATTCTTCCTGTAGAAGACTCACTCTCAGCTCAGCACGTTCTTTTGAAGGAATCTGAGGTGTGTCAAGAATTGGGGCGTTGAAGGTTTTGTGAAATTCGGCAACTTGGTTCAGGCTGTCTATCTTTTCCATATATTTTCTAAAATTTTAACAAATATAAAAAATGCCATCCTTAAAGACAGCATTTATAAAATTAAAATGTTTTTTGAATAGTAAATTTTAGTTTAAAAAAGTAAGAATAAGTAGGAAAACAAAAGGCTTCGACTCCGCTCAGCCTGACATCGCTTATTGCTGGATTTAATAAAAAGTTGTCATCCTGAGCGGAGTCGAAGGATTTATTAAAATTATTTCAAACGTTCCAAAACACCTTTCCGCTTCACAATATTCTTATAATCCCATTGGATCTCTCTTGATTTTTCCAGCCAACGTTTCAAATCATCATTATCGATTTCATTCACATCATTATAAAAAATAGAAGCGTCCTGAAATTTTTCGCCTTCCACATTCAGTTTTTCTTCATTGAAAGATTTTCCGCTCCAAAACATCAATCGAATTCCTCGTTTCTGTTTGCTGTAGCCAACAATCGGATTTCCATCTAGAAACCAAACCGGATGCGAATGCCAGATTTTATTCTCGGCTTCGGGAAGATGTTTGCATATTTCTTTGGAAAGAAAGGTTGCGATTTTCTCGTCTTCAGATTCTAATTTCTGATTGTAAGAAATGATGTCTTGATTCATCGGCTATAATTTAAAAACCCTTTCAAAGTTAAAAATTTTTGAAAGGGTTTGATGTTTTAAATGTAAAATTTTGATTCTTAAGACGTAATGTCTCTTCCAATCACCAATCGCTGGATTTCAGAAGTTCCTTCGCCAATCGTACACAATTTAGAATCTCTGTAGAATTTTTCAACTGGGAAATCTTTCGTGTAACCATATCCACCAAAAATCTGAACCGCATTATTGGAAATTCTTACGCATGCTTCAGAAGCGTATAATTTTGCCATTGCGCCTTCGCGTGTCATTTTTGCTTTAGCATTTTTGAGGTCAGAAGCTCTTCTGATTAGCAATTCTGAAGCGTCAATTTCTGTCGCCATATCGGCCAACATAAAGTTAACCGCCTGAAAACTTGAGATCGATTTTCCGAATTGGTGTCTTTCCTGAGCATATTTCAAAGCCGCTTTGTAAGCACCTCTTGCAATTCCCAAACTCAACGCGGCGATAGAAATACGACCGCCGTCCAGGATTTTCATCGCTTGTTTGAAACCGCTCCCCACTTCGCCCAATCTGTGAGAATCCGGAACGAGAACATTGTCGAAAATCAATTCTGCTGTTTCCGAGGCGCGCATTCCCAATTTATTTTCTTTTTTACCGGAAGTGAATCCAGCCATTCCTTTTTCCAAAACGAACGCTGTGGAATTATTTTTTGCACCAATTTCTCCAGTTCTTGTCATCACTACCGCAATGTCGCCCGAAATAGCGTGCGTGATGAAGTTTTTTGCACCGTTGATAATCCAATCGTCGCCGTCTTTAACCGCTGTTGTGGACATTCCTCCGGAATCTGAACCTGTGTTGTGCTCCGTCAATCCCCAAGCGCCGATGACTTTTCCGGAAGCCAAATCTGGCAACCATTTTCTTCTTTGCTCTTCGTTCCCGAATTCATAAATATGATTCGTGCAAAGTGAATTGTGCGCCGCAACGGATAATCCAATCGATGGGTCAACTTGTGAGATTTCGTCCAAAATCGTCACATATTCCTGATAACCAAGACCAGAACCGCCGTATTCTTCAGGGATTACGATTCCCATAAATCCCAATTCACCCAACTGGTGAAACAATTCTACAGGGAAAGTTTGGCTCTCATCCCAATCCATTATGTTGGGGCGAATATTTTTTTCAGCAAAGTCTTTTGCTGTTTCGGCTATCATTTTTAAGTTGTCCATTGTGTCGGAGTTCATATTTTATCTTTGTTGCCAAATATAGAAAAATTAGACTTAGGAGAAATTATTTTTAAAGTTTGTTTTTTATGCTTTATGAATCGAGGTTTTCATTATTTTAGCATAGAAATTTTCATCAATGAATCCGAAGCTAAAAACCCTTTTATTCTTTCTCGTCGGTGCTTTTGCCGGAATCTCGGTAATGTTCCTCATCACGAATTACAAAATCGAGAAGCGAAATGAATATTTGACGGAAGCAGAAAGTCGAAAGTCAGAAGCTTCAAAAACTGAGAATCGAACTATTCAAGAATTTGATGCTGAGAATTCTTCTGACAACTATTCGATTGATGAATTAACGAAAGATGATAAAGTGATTGCTTATGTGAAATCCAATCATCAGTTACCGGTTTTTTATATCACAAAATCTGAAGCGAAAAGTAAAGGCTGGATTGCATCAAAAGGAAATCTCTGTGACGTTTTGCCAGGAAAAGCGATTGGCGGCGACAAATTCAGCAATCGTGAAAAACAGTTGCCAAGGGGCGAAAAATATTACGAAGCCGATGTAAATTACAATTGCGGAAACCGTGGCGCAGACCGAATTGTTTTTACTGAAAATGGCGATGTGTGGCTGACAAAGAATCATTATAAAAGTTTTGAGAAGAAATAAAAAGCTGGAAAATGGAAGTTTTCTAATTGGGAAGGCTTCGAGAGCCTCAGCCTGACAGTGTTGTCATCAATCTACGGCTTGAGCCAGATAGGTTGTCATCCTGAGGCTCTCGAAGGATATATAAAATAATATCCATAATAATAAAATGAAAGAAATACTAATCGATTTTTTAAATATAGGAGACTACGAAGATTTCTATGAACAATTGAAATCAAAAGTAGAATTGCCGGAACATTTCGGAGACAATCTGGATGCACTTTCGGATGTGATTTCTGGCGGTCTGGAACTTCCAATTCACATTGAATTTGTGAATATGAGCGTGGACCAATTGGAAACTTTCGAAGACCTTTTGACAACTTTGGAAGATGTGAATGAGGAAGTGGAAGATTTCACGTTCAGTTATTACCTTGAGCAATACGAAGATGACGATGAAAATTTAGATGAAAATGAAGAATAATACAAGAAAAGCAACCATCGACGACCTTTCGCAATTGGCTCAGTTGTTTGACGAATACAGAATGTTCTACCACAAAACCTCTGATGTTTCTGGCGCAGAACAGTTCATTTCCGAAAGATTGGAAAGCGGAGATTCTGAGATTTTTGTGGTTGAGGAAGAAGGAAAGTTAGGCGGGTTTGTACAGCTCTATCCATTGTTTTCGTCTACGAGAATGAAGCGTTATTGGCTTTTGAATGACCTTTACGTAAATCCTGAATTTCGGGGAAAAGCTTATTCCAAAGCGTTGATTGAGGAAGCGAAAGAACTTTGCAGAACATCCAATTCGTGCGGAATGTACCTCGAAACCGGAAAGGAGAATATGATAGGAAATCAGTTATATCCAAGTGCAGGTTTCAAAAAATACGATGAGGTGAATTTCTATGAGTGGGAAGTGGAATCATAAAGATAAACGATAAATAATAAATGATTTCATTGCGTGCCAAAAAATTGTAAATCTTGAATTTTAAACTTTAAATTAAAAAATGACCGATTTCGAAAAATATATCCAGCGTTATCTTGACCTTGTTCCATCAGAAAATTGGATTGAGGAATTGAAAAATTCAGGGAAGCAGACTTTGGATATTTATGAAAAACTTACCGAAGAACAAGGTAACTTTGCCTATGCTGAAGGAAAATGGAGTTTGAAAACACTTTTGCAACATCTCATTGATACAGAAAAAGTCTTTGCTTATCGTGCTTTGAGATTTTCCAGAAAAGACCAGTCTTTGGTTTCTGGTTTTGATGAAGAAGCTTGGGCGGATAATTCCTACGCTGACTCACGAACTTTGAAAAGTCTAATCAAGGAATTTAAAGTGACGAGAAAGCAGTCGTTTATTTTCTTCAAAACACTTCCCGCAGAAGCTTTACAACTAATCGGAATCGTGAATGGAAATGAGACAAAAGTGGAGACGATTGGGAAATTGACTGTTGGTCATAACCTTCATCATTTGAATATTATTAAGGAAAGGTATTTGCCGGGTTTCTAATCTAAAAATTTACCAATTCTCTCATTGGTAAATTGATAGTTTGTTAAATTGGTACACTTGATATTTATTTCTTCCTAGTCAAATACTTCCTCCCAGGAATAAACAACAACAAAGCACCAATCACAAACATCGACAATCTGGAAAGAAAATCACCACTTTTTGTGTAGAAAGTTTCGTGGTCGATGAGATTCACTTTCGCCATCAAAGCACCTTTTGCACCATAAGGCAAATCGTCCACAATATCGCCTCGGGAATTGATGTGCGCGCTGGTTCCGCTGTTCGCCGACCTTGCAATTTCTCTTCGGGTTTCTATCGCGCGGAGTTTTGCATAAGCCAACAATTGTTTATGACCTTGCGAAAATCCCCACCAAGAATCGTTGGTGACGATTGTTAGGAGATTGGCTCCTTTTTTCACGTAATCCGTCACGTATTCTCCATAGACACTTTCGTAGCAAATGATGGGTGCGATGACGGAATTATTGTAAGGATTTGCGAATACTTTTCTTTCTGTAGAAATTCCCAATGAACGGGTAGTTCCTCCCAAGTCTAGCATCACATCGCCCAAGATTGGTTTGAAGAAATTGATATAAGGGAAAATCTCAACGCCAGGAACCAACATTGCTTTGTGATAAACTTCTGGTTGCTGATTCGGGACGATTTGTATCGCCGAATTATATTCATCCACCCAAATGCCTTGTCTTTCCAAGAAGCTTGCTGTCACTGGTTTTTCTTCATTTTCCGCATAAACATAATGGCTGGAAATTCCACCTGCGAAAACGGATTTCGGATGTTGGGAGAGAAAAGTCCTCACATTATTAATAAGCAAACTATTGTTAAATCCTCGTTCGCTCATAGAACCTGGTCCAGGCAAAGATGTTTCTGGCGCAAGATAGAGGTCGATGTTTTGATTTTCTTTTCCTCTTAATGTTATAACTGAATTTTCGGAAGCTAACTTTAAAAGATCACTTTGAATCGTCAAACTGTCTTTTTGATATTTCTCATTGTAAGGATCCAAAGCCGGCTGAAGCATTGTCACATTCAAAGTTCCGACAAATTTTGGAGAATAATTGTAATATTTAATTAAAGAAATCAGCATCGGCAAGACAATGAAACCTGCCAACATCGATACATTTTTAATCAATGATTTTCTGATTCTTCCCGCTTCCCAAATTCTAAAAGTATAAAATGCGAGAACGTTGCAAATCAAGATCCAGAAACTTCCGCCTGTTGCGCCCAAAGTATCGTACCATTGAATGAATTGGTGATAATCTGCAAAGACATTTCCGAGATTCAGCCAAGGCCAGGTGAATTCCCAAACCAAGTGCAACTTCTCAAAAGCCATCCAAATTACCACGAAAAACACCAACCCGAAATAGGTTCCCTGACTTCTTTTGTAAAGTCGATATAAGTGGAAAATGATTGACATAAAAAAGGCGTTCGTCAAAACCGGAAACAAAACGGCCAAAAGAGAATTGCTCCCGTCCGGAAGTTTTGAATTGTAAAGCCAACCCGTCGTAACCGCATTCCAAATGACAAACGTAAGATAGGACAAACCAAATATCGCCAAACTTTTCCGTTTGATATCACTGAATTTCGCAATGTTGTGTTCCATCATTAATAAAGGAACGAACGCAAAAAATATAAAAAACGGAATCCCATAAGTCGGCCAAGAGATGGCGAGTAAAACTCCGGATATTAAAGCTAATAGAAGGTTTTTCATTATTATCAAAATATGAGTTAACAAAAATACTCATATTGAAGTTAATAAATGCGCGAAGCAGAGACATTTTACATTGGTTACTTTTATTTGTCCGTTTCACTTTTCCATTCGTGCTCAATATTTGTCATCAGCAAAGCATTGTCAAAAGTCACTGAACCTTTTGGGAAAAATTCCTCATTCTCAAAAAAAGATGATCTTACATTTGTTACATCAAGTGGTCGAACTTCCCAGTGATAAGCTTTCAATCTCAGTCCTTCGAATTTGTTCTGGTTTGGAGAATAGCCGAGGTCTCCTTTTTCAAAAAAATCGGAAACATTATTTAATGTTTCAAAAATTGAATTGTCATTAAACACATTTGTCTCGGAAGCATCAATTAAAATTTCGGTCTCATCAGAACTTTTAAAGTCGATATGATAATTTCCGTCATTTTCATTGACATTGAATTTTGCGTGGTAATGTTTTCCGGGGAATATTCGTCCGCCGACAAGAGTATTTAGTTTAAGTGAAGTGTCTCGCCGTGGAATGTAAACTCCAGATTTGGTCTCTCCATTTTCGTCCCATTCAACTGCAATTCTGTGAGCGCCATTTTCTGAGTTCACTCCAACAAAGTCAGGAAGTCCTTTTGGTTTAATGTGTTTTAATCTTATCAAACAAATTCCGACGATTGCTTTTTCTTTGTAAAGTTTTGGTCTGAAAGGAAAAGGGATGATTTTCTCAACTACTTTTGGGTCAGCTGTGAAGTTGATTAAAATTCTTCTGTCAATGTATCCGTGAATTGTTGGGATTTTCATTTTTATGAAGGTTTTTACAATTTTGCAGGAAGCTAAGGAATTAAATTTAAGTCTTAAGAAAATCTTTTCTTTCTAATAAAATAAAATCCAGCTCCCAAAATCCCCAAAATCCCCAATGGTAAAAGCAGGTTGATCCATTGCCATTTCGATTGTTCTTCTGCAACTCTTTCTCTGTCCAACAAACGGATTTCAATCGAGCGGTTTCTGAGTTCCATCAGATTGCTGTCATCCAAAAGATAATCCAGTGCATTTCTGAGGAATTGTGCGTTTCCATAATGTTCTTTGGTTAGTAGATCTTCGCCCAAAGGAAGCGGTTTTCCTTTCCAGATTTGATTTCTTGCGATGTCGCCATCGGCAATCACGAGCATTTTGTTGTCCGGACTTTGAGATTTGAAATCGGGATAAGCGTTTTTTTCACTTCTTGTAGAATAAGCTGAGGTAAATTTCCCTTCCAAAGCCACAGCAAAAATCTTTGGTGGAGTGGGGCGTTCCATTTCGCCGATGCTGTCTGCGCGCACGATCTCGGACAAAGCTACATAATTCGGAACCGCTTTGGAGATGGTTCTTTCGCTCGATTCGAAAAGAACTCTGGTTTTGATATTTGGTCTTCCCAACGTGTCAATAGAAGTTGGGAATTCGAATTTTACAGGATTGATGTTTTTAGTAATCGGATGCGTGGTTTCAGAGATTCCCAATGGAAAATATGGCCACAGAAAACTGCTGTATTGCGGATTGCCAGCCACTTCGCCAGAAACAATTCTGATCATTGCCGACTTTTTCATATCCTTCGTCAAAGCTGGATTGATCCTCAAGCCATAATTGAACATAAAATCTGTCAGATTAAGGTCCATCGGATAGGCCATTATTTTTTTCGCTTGGAAAAGCGTGTCCATTTCGGCATTCACAGCGTCCAGCATCCAAAGCGTTTTTCCGCCGTTCATAATGTATTGGTCCAGAATCACTTTCTCGTTGTTCGTAAAAGCTTTTCGTGGTTTTGCAATCACGAGCGCGTCCATTTGTTTCAGTTTCGGAACGTCGGCCAATGAAAGTTCGGTCTTGTTTTCCGGAATCACAGGTCCAACGTTGTAATTTTCCATCGCAACATCCAAAAATCCCTGGAATTCATCTGGACTCAACTCTTGCTGATTGACCAAAAATCCGACATTCTTCGCCGTTTCTTCGGATAGACCTTTGATGGTTGATGCAAAATTATACTCCAGACTTTCGATGGATTTGCTAAGTTGCGTGCTTGCATCGATTCCAGATTGCTGAATGATGAGCGGAACCGAAGTCCCATAACCATTATATTTGATTGCCGCGTACGGAAACATCACGATCTCCGAGATTTTCCCCTCTTTCATATCAGGCAGAATCGAAGGTTGCATTCCCATTCCAGCCAGCGTGTCTTGCGGGATTTTTTCAGCAATTGGATCACGGAATTTGTAATCGATTTTTGGATTGATCTTCCGGAACTCGTCCAACATAAATTTGGTTTCATTCTGAAGTTGTTTGAAGGAAGCGGGGAAATCGCCATCCAGATAGACTTCTACCATCATCGGTTTGTTCACATTTTCCAAAACTTTGATGGTGGATTCTGAAAGCGTGTATCGTTTTTCCGCCGTCAAATCGAAACGTTTGTAAACCAATCCGCTCATCCCGATGATGAGAAGAACTGTGATAATGATAAGTGTGATTTTATTTTTTTTATTCATCTTAATGATAATGAATTTTATAATTTTATTCAATAGGATTTTATCCTTTCTTTGTTAAATCGCCCTTTTCGGACTTTAAAGTTTGTGTATGATGCAAGTGAAAGCGCGCTCCCATTCTCAAACTCATTGCATCTATTTCTTTTTCCAGACAAACCAACTCGCCAATCCTAATCCCAAAAAAATGACGAATAGGAAGTAAGAAACGTCTCTCGTATCAATCTGTCCTCTCGTGAAAGCTAAGAAATGCTGATAGAATCCTATGTTTTGCAAAATGTAATCTGCGCCTCCCAAAAGTTTGTAACTCGCCAATTGCTCAATCCCGAAATAGGCGATGAAACAAATGAAAACACCCAAAAGATAAGCCGTGATTTGGTTTGATGACAGCGACGAAGCTAAAATCCCAACGGCGGAAAATGTGGCAATCAAAATAATCAATCCGATGTAGCTTCCAAATGTCATACTTCCATCAATATTGCCTTCCGGGACGCCCAAAACGTAAACGGTGTAATAATAAACCAAACTTGGTAGCAAACATAAAACCCCAACCAGCCAAACGGAAAGAAACTTCCCACCGACGATTTCAGTGATTTTTACAGGTTGAGAAAACAGCCAGAACAAAGTTCCAGATTGCTGTTCCTCGGCCAAAGTTCGCATACTGATTGCAGGAATGATAAACATAAAAAGCCAAGGCGAAAGCACGAAAAAACTCTGTATGGAAGCGCTTCCGATTTCGAAGATATTAAAATTGTTCTCGAAGAAGAATAGGAAAAGGGCAGAAATAATGCTGAATGCGCCAATGATGATCCACGCGCTCCAGTTTCCGAAAAAATTCCAAAGTTCTTTTTTGAATATTGCAATCATAGTTTAGTTGATAGTTGTTGGTTGATGGTGTTTGTTTTTTAGCTTTTGTCAGGCTGAGGCTCTCGAAGCCCAATTAATTTATTTTGTCTTATTTTGATTCACCAGTTTTACGATTGAACTTATCAAAATGATGATTCCGAAAAATCCTAAAAGCAGTTGCCACCAATATTCTATAACGGAATATTTGAGGATTACGGTAAAAACGACGGCAAATAAAATGAAAGTGGCAATCTCATTGAACTGTCGAAGTTTGATATTTGGTGTTGGTAAAATATCGCCATTCAGTTTTTTGAGTTCTTTCATCTTTTTCCAACACCAGAAATGGTAAATTCCAAGTCCCACCAAAAATGTCAGTTTTAAGTGAAACCAAGGCGTTTTCATCAATCCTGAATTTAGAAAAATCATTGTCAATCCAGAAAGTAACATCAATATTCCTGCAGGAACAGTAATGATATTCCAAAGTCTGACCGCCATAAAAACGTATTGATTTCTGAGAATTTTCTGTTTCACCTCATCAAACTCGTCGGTATCTTTATAATAAACAAAAAGTCTCACCAGGTAGAAAATTCCAGCGAAGTAGCTTACCATAAAAATAATGTGAATCGCTTTGATAATGGAGTACAGCATCAAAAATTTTTTGCAAAGATACTTTTTATTGATTAGAAGATGAAATATGAATGCTTTATGAATATATGTCTTTATAAACGCCGTTAAAAACATATGTTTTTCATTAATAAAAAAGTTGAGGATTTATTTGTGGTAGAATATTTTTCTTTTTAAAGGTTATAAAAAAACAATATTGCGAAATTTTTTAAATTGAGATTAAATAGTTAAAATTTGATTTTTGAAATAGAATATGGAAAAAAATCGCTTTTTTTGTAAGATTAATTTTAATAAAAGTATGATATGAAGAAAGTTTTACAACTGTTTTTGACAGTTTTGGTGTTTTCCTTTTTCTCTGCACAGTCGTTGAGACATGTGGCAAAGGAAGTGAATGATTTCCACTCCAAAAGAGTGAGTTTTAAAAAAGTAAGTCTGTTTTCTGTAGATGCAACCAATTCTAATAGATCGATTTACAGACAAGCGGCCAGAGATGCACAAGTTTTGAAACTAGATAAATCAAAGTTAACAAATCTAGTACAGGACAGACCAGATGCTGTGGAATTTACCTTTCCATTTGAAGACAGAGAATTGACTGTGGAGATGGTAAAAGTAGATATCTATTCCAACGATTTCAAAGCTAAAACCAACAAAAAAGAAGAAGTTGCCTACAAAAAAGGTATTTTCTACAGAGGAATCATCAAAGGCGATGATACTTCTGTTGTTGCATTCAGTTTCTTTGATAATGACGTTATCGGTGTTGCATCTGCCACAAACATTGGTAATGTGACTTTGGGAAAGGCGGTGAAGTCTGAAGATTTTGTGGTTTATAATGATCAGAAGTTGACAGGAGCCAACCCCTTTATTTGTGCAGTAGACGAGTTGATGGAAAACGAAACTCAAAAAGTCAGTTTCGATCCAAAAGCTTCTAAAGCGCCTCAGATGACGAATGCTTGTGTAAGAGTTTATTATGAAATCGCCAATCAGCCCTTCGTGCAAAACGGATCCGATGTTAATGCTACAATCAACTGGATCTCTGCAGTTCATAACAATATTAACACACTGTATGTGAACGATGGCGTTAAAATGTCTCTAAAAACGGTTTACGTTTGGGAAACAGCCGATCCTTATACAGGAAGTTATAGTGCTAACTTGTCATTATTTAGGAGTACTAGAACGACATTTGATGGGGATCTTGCCCATTTGGTAAATTATCCATCAACTACAAGTGTGGCTTATCTTAATTCACTTTGTTCTACAAATAGATATGCTTATTCTGGGATTAATATGACCTATCAAAATGTACCAACATATTCTTGGACTATTATGGCAATGACACATGAAATGGGACATTCTTTAGGTTCACCTCACACACATGCTTGTTCTTGGAATGGTAATTCTACTGCTATTGACGGTTGTGCTCCTACTTACAGAGCTGACCTTGCGGAAGGCGATTGTGAAATTGGTCCAATTCCAAGCAACGGGGGTACGATTATGAGTTATTGTCACCTTCTTCCTTCGGTTGGAATCAATATGTCATTAGGCTTCGGAGAGCAACCAGGAGCGTTGATTAGACAGACTGTGGATTCCAAAGCTTGTCTAGGTACAGATTGTGCAAATGCTTGTACGGTAACTGTTACTTCTCTCGTTATAAACAATATTACAAAAACAACTGCTACAATTACTTTAGCAGATGCATCATCTACCCAATGGAAATATAAAGTTTCAAAGATCGATGGTACGTTGGTTAAATCTGGCTTGAGTACTGATAAAGTATTTGACATTACAGAATTATCTCCGAATACATTTTACAATGTTGAAGTCGGAACCGAATGTTCTGCAGCCTACCAAAGAAGTCAGATCATCTTGACAGATGATGACTGGTGTGGCAAAACGATTACAGATACAGGTGGACCAGATGGAAATTACACGGATGGAGAATCTTGGACAAAAACATTCTATCCAGATAATGCAAACGAAAAATTAAAACTGACTTTCACAGAATTTGATCTTGAGGCAGGTTACGATTTCCTTACAGTTAGAAATGGTCCAGCTGCCAACTCTCCAGTTTTTACTGGTGCAAATAATATGTCTGGAACTACGATCAGAGGGCCTTTCGAATCTACTCATGCGACGGGCGCTATTACACTTGTTTTCAGATCAGATCAAATGGTGAACGAGAAAGGATTTATCGCCAACTTCAGCTGTACAGTTTTGGGTGTGGATGATATCTCAAATTCAAAAGATATTTTGTTATCTCCAAATCCAGTTAAAAATCAATTCACTTTAAAAGGAATTTCAAAAATCACAGGCGTTGAGGTTTATGATATTTCTGGGAAATTGGTAAAACAATTTGATACAGATAGTTTATCTAAAAATTCATTCGATATTTCTCGACTTAAAACTGGAAATTATGTTGTGAAAATCAAGACAGATAAAGAAACTCTGACTAAGAAGTTAATTAAGGAATAATCATTCTTTTTAAATATCTCAAAGAAAAACCGACAGCAATGTCGGTTTTTTTTATTCAAATTCTACATAGATTTTTTCGCCCGTACTCATCCCGAAAAGGGAAGATGCGCCGTTGAGCAAACTGCCTTTGTAAATGGTGATTTCCAACAAATCAGTATCGTTGAAAATGACCGATGATTTTCCGTGATATTCTTGTTCTCTCTCCCAATCTACAACCACATCTGTGTATTGATCCAATATTTTAGAAACCACGATATTTCTAAATTTAATGGTGAACTTTTCAGAAATCGAGGCGTATTTGTCAAAGAATTTTCGGCTGATATTTGAAACCACATTCCCAAAATTATCAATGTACATCACTTCACCAATGATCATTTTCTCGTTTTCATTATAAATAGCTCTTGGAAACGAAATATCTTTTATTACTTTGATTTTCCTCCCAATAACCTCCGGAAGTCCACCTTTGTACAGATGCATCGCTGCGGGAACAAAAATATCTGTTGATGGAAAGGCAACCTTGTCATCGAATCTGTTATTAAGCGTAATCTCGTAGATAGCCTCTGGCTTTATATCGAAAAACATCAGATTTGTAATGCCATTATCAGCAGAAATGAAATAATGACCATCGATTTTGGTGATGATATTTTTTCTTGATTTGTGATAAAAACTATCTACAGAAATAATGTGAATGCTTCCAGTGGGGAAAAATTTGTAAGCGTTTCTCACGATGTACGCCGTCTGCAAAAGATTGTACGCGGTGATGTTATGCGTAATGTCAACCACTTTTACATCTTCACTCCAGCTAAGTATTTTACCTTTCATACTTGCGACGCGGTGGTCCACAAGTCCGTAATCTGAAGTGAGTGTAATGACTGACATATATTTTATATTTATTGCAAATTTAATATAATTCAATTTTTAAAAGACTTAAAATATGTCAAATCTATTCATATATTTGTTAGACTAACCACTAATATTATTTATGTTCGAAATAAATTATGAACTCGAAGGGATCAACACCAAAACCTTTTATGGTGTTCAGAATCAAAATTTCAATCTGATCAAATCCAGCTTTCCAACGCTTAAACTTACAGGCAGAGACAACTTTGTTTTCGCAATGGGAAACAGGGAGACTTTGGATCTCCTGAAGCAGAAACTGGATGATATCTCGGATTATATTTCCAAACACAATTCTTTAGAGATTAAACAATTAGAATCTCTCCTCAAGCTAAAAGACGAGTCAGAAAAACAATTGATCTTTGACCAAGACATCATTGTTAAAGGTGTCAATGGAAAAGTCATCAAAGCTAAAACTACCAATCTTAAAAAACTCGTGAAAGTTTCCGAGAAAAAAGACATGGTTTTTGCAATCGGGCCGGCTGGGACAGGGAAAACTTACACCAGTGTTGCTTTGGCTGTGAGAGCACTTCGGGACAAGCAGGTTAAAAGAATTATTTTGACCAGACCAGCAGTTGAAGCAGGTGAGAGTCTAGGTTTTCTTCCTGGTGATTTGAAAGAAAAACTAGATCCTTATATGCAACCACTTTACGACGCATTGCGCGATATGATTCCGCATGAGAAGTTGGAAGGTTATATGGAAAAAAGAATTATTGAAGTTGCGCCTCTAGCTTTTATGAGAGGTAGAACTTTGGATGAAGCATTTGTGATTTTGGATGAAGCTCAGAATACCACGCATTCTCAAATGAAAATGTTCCTCACCAGAATGGGGATGAATGCCAAGTTCATCATCACCGGCGATCCAAGCCAGGTCGATTTACCGAAAAATCAACAGTCTGGTCTCAAAGAATCTATGACCATTCTTAAAGATGTGGACGAGATTGGGTTTGTGCATCTAAGCGAGGAAGATGTGGTGCGACATCCGGTTGTGAAAAAGATCATCATGGCTTACAACAGCATCGAGAAAAAATAGAATTTTCTTTTGGAACAGAACTTGCAACGCATAGCTAGAATTTTAAATTGAAAACTATGAAAAAGATTTTTTTAGCTGCAGCTGTTGCAGTTTTTGGGTTTGCCCAAGCGCAGGAAGGTTTTAAATTAGGTGGGCATATTGGAGCACCAACTACTGATAACGCAGCTTTCACACTAGGTTTGGACGCGGCATACAGATGGAACATTGCTAAGAACTTTGATCTAGGTGTAGCAACCGGCTATTCCCATTTTGTGGCAAAAAGTTACAGGTTTGATGGTGGAACCTATAAAGGAGACGACTTTGGATTTATTCCAGTAGCTGTTTCGGGGAAATACTCTTTCAACGGGGCGCCGATTGCTGTAGGTCTGGATTTGGGATATGCAATTTCTACTAATTCAAATATAAACGGTGGACTTTATGCACTTCCGAAATTTATGTATAATATGCCTACTGGTGAGTTGTACGTAGGTTACCAAAGTATCTCTGGAGAATATGACAGAAGATATTATAATGATAGACCAGTTCCTGGAAAAGAATCTGTAGGTGCAGTAGTAGTTGGTTACAACTTCTACCTGAAATAAAATTTTTAACTAAAATATAAATCAAAACTCTGGTGTTTTTCACCAGAGTTTTTTTGTTATACTTAATTTGTATTAAATTTAATATTAAATTAGATTATCAATATCCAAGACTTATAACACATTATTCAATTATTTTATTTTAACGGTATCGAAATTGATGTTAAAAAGTTATAATTAATATTAATCACCTGTTAAAATTACAACTATGAAAAAAATAATTCTATTGTCTGCGGTTACAATATTTGGATTTTCTAACGCGCAAACTTTTGGTTTGAAAGCCGGAGGAAATGTTGCAAGTCTATCAAATACCAATGAGAGTAAGTCCAAATATGGGTTTTATGCCGGTGCGTTTGTCAATATTCCATTGGCAGACACATTCAGTCTCCAGCCAGAAGTGCTTTACAATGGTAAAGGTGTAAGATCTGACGGCCTTGATAATATGTCAGTGAACTTAGATTACATATCTGTTCCCGTGATGTTTCAATACAATGCTACACCACAGTTTTATCTGGAAGCTGGTCCAGAAATGAGTTTTTTAGTCAGTGCAAAAATAAAGGCTGATGGTGAATCTGCAGATTTCAAAGATTTTGTTAATGGTTTCGACTTTGGCGTTGGTTTGGGAGCTGGATATGACTTTACACCAAACTTCGGAGCCAATATCAGATATGTTGCAGGTGTTACGGATATTGCAAAAGACAATGATGGAGCCGATTCCTCAAGAAATGGAGTTTTTCAATTGGGACTTACGTACAAATTCGGAAATTAAATTATTTTAAATAAATATTCAGACCGCTCAATAGAGCGGTTTTTTACGGTTTTTCTAATAATTCTCTTCATCTAACTCAAAAAAAATCAGTAATTTCGCATTAAAGTAAATCTTAAATAATGAGCAAATCTATTGAAGAGTTGAAAAGCCTTTCAACGCAGATCAGAAGGGACATTCTTAGAATGGTTCACGATGTTAACAGCGGTCACCCGGGAGGTTCTCTTGGTTGTACAGAATATTTCGTAGCACTTTATGGGGAAATTTTGAACTACAAATTACCTTTCACAATGGAAGGTAAGGGCGAGGATTTGTTTTTCCTTTCAAATGGTCATATTTCGCCAGTATTTTATAGTACTTTGGCAAGATTCGGATTCTTTCCGGTTGCAGAATTGGCAACTTTCAGAAAACTGAATTCCAGATTGCAAGGGCACCCGACAACACATGAAGGTTTGCCAGGAATCAGAGTAGCATCAGGTTCTTTAGGTCAGGGTTTGTCTGTAGCTTTAGGTGCAGCGCAAGGTAAAAAGTTAGATGGAGATGATTCTTTGGTTTACACACTTCAAGGTGATGGCGAATTGCAGGAAGGTCAAAATTGGGAAGCTTTTATGTATGCTGCTGGTAAAAAAGTAGATAATATCATTGCAACCATAGATTACAACGGAAGACAAATTGATGGAGATACGGATGTTGTTATGCCATTAGGAGATCTTCGTGCAAAATTAGAGGCATTTGGCTGGTTGGTATTAGAAGAGAAGAATGGTAACGATCTGGAAGCTGTGATTGCAATTTTGAACAAAGCAAAATCAGAAACAGGACACGGAAAACCAGTTGCTATTTTACTTCACACAGAGATGGGTAGTGGTGTTGATTATATGATCGGAAGTCATGCTTGGCACGGTAAAGCACCAAATGATGAGCAGTTGGACACAGCTTTCAAACAATTGTACCTAGAAGCTCCAACAGACTATTAATTATCAATGATAAAATAGAAGTGATGAATGGCTTTTTAATCACATAAATTAAAATACAGCAAAAATCATTTATCAACCATTATTTATCAATTATAATATTCAACCATCAATTATAAAAAATAATGAAATATACATACACAGAAAAGAAAGATACACGTTCAGGCTTCGGCGCTGGTTTGGCAGAATTGGCTGATACAAACCCAAATGTTGTTGCACTTTGCGCAGATTTGATAGGTTCTTTGAAGATGGAGAAATTCATAGAAAAAGCACCAGAAAGATTTTTCCAAACTGGAATTGCTGAGGCCAATATGATGGGCTTGGCAACTGGTCTTACAATCAACGGTAAAATCCCTTTCGCAGGTACTTTCGCAAACTTTGCAACATCCCGTGTTTACGATCAGATCCGTCAGTCGATTGCTTATTCTAATAAAAATGTGAAAATAGCAGCTTCTCACGCAGGAGTCACTTTGGGAGAAGATGGCGCAACACACCAGGTTTTGGAAGACATCGGAATGATGAAAATGCTCCCAGGAATGACGGTCATCAATCCTTGTGATTACAATCAGACCAAAGCGGCAACTTTAGCAGTCGCAGCACACGAAGGTCCAGTTTATCTTAGATTTGGTCGTCCTGTGGTTCCCGTTTTCATTCCAGAAGATATGCCTTTCGAGATTGGAAAAGGAATTCTTTTGCAAGAAGGAACAGACGTAACCATCGTTGCAACCGGACATTTGGTTTGGGAATCTTTGTTGGCCGTAGAAGAGTTGGAGAAGGAGGGGATCTCTTGCGAGGTCATCAATATTCATACAATCAAACCTTTGGACGAAGAAATTATCCTTAAGTCTGTAGAGAAAACTGGAAAAATAGTTTCTGCAGAAGAACATAATTTCCTAGGTGGACTTGGAGAATCTATTGCTGGAATGCTGTCCAGAAGAAGACCAACGCCTCAAGAATTTGTAGCGGTTCATGATACTTTCGGGGAATCCGGAACGCCTGCACAGTTGATGAAAAAATACGAAATAGATGCGGAAGCAGTCGTAAAAGCAGTTAAAAAAATCATCGAGAGAACAAAATAATTTCGGAAATTATATTTACAAAAAATCCACCATTTTCGGTGGATTTTTGCTTTAAGAACATTAAATAATTTTTTGAGCAGATTGGCTCTGTCTTTCGGTACTAAACCTAACGAAATGGTTCACCATAGCCAATCTTTTTGTCAAAGCTTTCCCAGCCACAAGAAAGGATTTCCGGGTAAACGTCACGAAGGGCCTCATCGATTCAAATAAAAAAAATAGGAAAAATTAGATAATCCGGGCTACAGTTTTCCGGGTCGAATCATTTGTCCTTAGATTTCAAATTTGCATCGAAATCGAGATAGATTAATTAGACTGATTACATAATACATTTTGCAAGCTACATTTTCCAAAAAAACATTTTGCAGAAAATCTCATTTTCACTACTTTTGACACATCAAAATTATAAAAATGACATCGCCATATGTCAAAACTCAGTTAAAAGTAGTGATAGTAACGATGGCGATTGTATATGACCTATTATAAAATAAAGATATACATATGAAAAAATCAGTGATATTGTTGGCTTCTGCTATTCTCGTTATTTCTTGTGATCTTCCTGCTGGAGGAAACAAAGGCCGTTTAAAAAAAGAAGGCGATGTCGTAAGATATGATGACCAAAATGCAGCTCACGGAACTTACGCACCAGCTGCGGACACAGCAAAAGCTGTTCATAAAATCGCTGACACAGCAAAAGCTGCAACTATAGAATCAAAAGTGACTGCTCCAGAAACTAAAGAAGCACCAAAAGCTGAACACTAATCAGAATTTTATAAAAATATTATAATAAAAAATGTCTTGCCTTTGCAGGACATTTTTTATTTTTACGAACCTACTTGGTCAAAATTTTAAAATCTTTGACAAAGTATTTAATCATTTATCAATCATCATTTATCATTAATAAAAATGAGCAATACACAAACATACATCAACGAAAACAAACAACGTTTTCTAGAAGAACTTTTCGACATTCTTCGAATAGCATCTATAAGTGCAGATCCAGCCTACAAATCAGAAGTGCTGAAATGTGCAGACGAGGTGGCGAGACATCTGAAAGTTGCTGGAGCAGACAATGTGGAGATCCTTGAAACCAAAGGTTATCCAATCGTTTTCGGAGAGAAGATCATCGATGCAAATCTACCGACGGTTTTGGTTTATGGACATTATGACGTTCAGCCAGCCGATCCATTAGAATTATGGACAAGTGATCCTTTCGAACCAGTTGTAAAAACGACTGAGCTACATCCCGAAGGAGCAGTTTTCGCGAGAGGTTCTGCAGATGACAAAGGCCAGTTTTTTATGCACGTAAAGGCTTTCGAAGCGATGATGAAAACGGATTCTCTGCCTTGTAATGTCAAGTTTTTGATTGAAGGAGAAGAAGAAGTTGGCTCTGCAAGTTTGGCGGATTTCCTAGAAGATAATAAAGAAAAATTGAGTTGTGACGTGATCTTGATTTCCGACACGCATATTTATTCTAATGAGCAACCAACGGTTACAACAGGTTTAAGAGGTTTAAGCTATGTGGAGGTTGAAGTTGAAGGTCCAAACCGCGACTTGCATTCCGGACTTTACGGTGGCGCAGTTCCAAATCCAATCAATGTCTTATCAAAAATGATTAGCGAATTAATCGACGACAAAGGACACATCACAATCGACGGTTTTTATGACAATGTTTTGATTGTTTCCGATGAAGACAGAGCAGAAATGAACAAACTGAAAGACGATCAGGAAGGTTACAAAAAATCGATTGGTCTTAATGATATTCAAGGAGAGGAAGGTTACACGACTTTGGAAAGAGCGTCAATTCGTCCAACTTTAGATGTCAACGGAATCTGGGGCGGTTACACTGGTGAAGGTGCGAAAACAGTGATTGCCTCCAAAGCTTTTGCTAAAATTTCGATGAGACTTGTTCCAAATCAAACACCTGAAGAAATTACCGAAAAGTTCAACAAACATTTCGAAAAGATCGCGCCTAAGAGTGTGAAGGTAAAAGTGACGCCTCACCACGGCGGAATGCCTTATGTTTTGGAAAGCAATACCAAAGAATTCCAGGCTGCCAAAAAGGCAATGGAAAAAGCTTTCGGGAAAGAGGTTTTACCATATAGAAGTGGTGGGAGCATTCCAATTACTTCATTGTTCGAAAAAGTTCTTGGCGCGAAATCTGTATTAATGGGATTCGGTTTGGACTCGGATGCGATACATTCACCAAACGAGCATTACGGACTTTACAATTATTACAAAGGAATAGAAAGTATCCCATATTTCTTTGAGTTCTATGCAAGAGGATAAAAAATAAAGACAGTCTAGGCTGTCTTTCTTGTTAATATTAAAAATTAAAATTATGTCAAAAGTTATTTACATCACTGGCGGAAGCAAAGGCATTGGTTTCGGAATAGCAGAAGTATTATTGAAAAATGGTCACAAGGTTGCCATCAGCGGAAGAAATCAGGAAGATGTTGATAAAGCGGTTTTGGAACTTAAGAAAGTTTCAGATAGTGTTTTCGGATTTACCTCAGATGTCCGAAATTTCGAAGAGGAGGAGAGTGCGGTTTCCAAGATCTTAGAAAAATTTGAAAAGTTGGATGTTGTGATCGCCAATGCAGGTTTAGGAATCTTCAAACCTGTGGACGAATTGACTATTGAAGATTGGAATGCGATGCAGGAAACCAATTTGACGGGTTGTTTCTACACCTTAAAAGCATCAGTGGAACAATTGAAGAAATCTCAAGGTTATTATATCACAATCGCCAGTCTTGCAGGAACCAATTTCTTTGAAAATGGAGCAGGTTACAATGCTTCAAAGTTTGGGGTTGTAGGTTTCACACAAGCGGCGATGATAGACCTTAGAAAATACAACATCAAAGTTTCTACAATAATGCCAGGTTCTGTTGCTACTCATTTTAATGGGAATATTCCATCGGAAAAAGACAATTGGAAAATCCAGCCGGAAGATATGGGAAGTCTCGTTCTTGATATGTTGAATATGAATCCGCGGGTTTTACCAAGTAAAATTGAATTAAGAGCAAGCCAGGTTAAAAAGTGAAACTATTAGATTGCATATTAACATTATAACGCTCTTTATTGTTATTTATATAATTATTAATACATTCATTTACTCAGAATAAAACATAAATTAAAGGTGAAAACACTATTTTTTTAAATTTCAATTTGATCAAAAAAATGTGTTATGACAAGCATTATTTTTGTAAGTTTTTGAAAATCTTATATATAGGTGATACATAAAAATCTTAAAATGTTAAATGTTTAATTATTGTCAGAAATTGTTTTTGTTTAGGCAAATTTTTATTACATTTGTTAAAGTTAAATTAATTAAAATAATTTTATTATGAAAAAAATTCTATTATCTGGCTTTGTGGCTATTTGTGGATTAATGAATGCTCAAGCAATCAACGCTGGTTTTGAGCAGTCAGAAGGTTATACTGTTGGTACATTAGCAGGACAAAGTATTTGGGGCTCAACCGCAAATGCTCATACAACTGTTGTGTCAACTGAAGATGCTAAAAGTGGTATAGCATCAGTTAAAATGACTCCAGGTACTTCTACTTTAGCTGGAGGTGTTATTAGCACAACTAATTATATCTATGCTCCCGAAATTGTTTTGGAGTTTGATTTTAAAGTTAATGCTGCTGCTTATCAAACTTGGTGGATGGTAACTCCTCAAGATCCAGATGCTGGATCAGTGGTAGGAAGAGTAGTTCTTGGAGCTGATATCGATGAATTGTTAGTTCTTGACTACACGGGTGCTAATGGTGCATTAGCTTATACGGAAATTGGTGAAATTGCAGCTTTCACAAGAGATACTTGGAATCACGTGAAAATGGTAATGAACTTTGATGATGGAGAGGCTAATTATTATTTAAATGATGTTTTGATCTACACAGGTCCAGTTGTTGCTGGAACAAGTGCTGTTGGTAACTTGGTTATTGCTAATGATAATTATGATGCTCTTGGTGCAGCATTTGTAGATAATGTAAGGCTTTACGACTCTGCTACTGCAGGAGTTAATGATATCAAAAAATCAGCATTCTCTGTTTTCCCTAACCCAACAGCAGATTTCTTAAACGTAGCTACTAAATCAAAAGTAGAATCTGCACAAGTTTATGACTTGTCTGGTAAAGCGGTTAATGTTTCTGTTTCTAACAATCAAATTGATGTAAGAAACTTGGCTAAAGGATCTTATGTTGTTAAAATCCAAACAGCAGAAGGAACTTCTACTCAGAAATTCATCAAAAAATAATTTAAAGTTATTTTTTACTAATATTAAGCACCTTTTTAGGTGCTTTTTTTGTGCAGTTATTTCAAGTAATTATAATGTTAATCTTTCCAGCATTCCCGAAACTCATTGTCTGTAAAGACTTTCAGTAATATTATTTAATAAATAGCAATAAATTATGCATGCATAGCATTTTTTATATAAATTAGCGATATTCATATAACAAAATATCCAAATGATACGATGAAATCGATACAGTTCTAAAAAGAATATCAATATAAAGTTGAGCGATGACATACGGTAAATAAAAAACATTAAAAATTACATATGAAAATATTAGTTTGTATCAGTAGTGTACCAGACACTACAAGTAAAATTAACTTCACGGCAGACAAATCTGCGTTTGACAAAAACGGAATCCAATGGGTTATCAATCCATTGGATGAATTCGCTTTGACAAAAGCTATAAAATTACAGGAATCCCAAGGCGCAACAGTTACCGTTGTGAACGTTGGCGATGCAGGAACAGAAGCAGTGATCAGAAAGGCTTTGGCAATTGGAGCTAATGATGCAGTGAGAGTAAATTCTGAAGCTAAAGATAGTTTCTCTGTGGCTAAAGAAATTGCTAAAGTGGCTCAAGATGGATCTTATGATTTAATCTTAATGGGAAAAGAATCCATCGATTACAATGGTGGCGCAGTTCCAGGAATCGTAGCTCAATTGCTAAATATTCCATTCGTCAATGCCACTGTTGGTCTTGATGTAAATGGTTCAGAAGCGACTGCAGTTAGAGAAATTGAAGGAGGGAAAGAAACTATTTCTGTAAAATTGCCGGCAGTCGTTGCCGGACAGAAAGGTTTGGTAGATGAGAAAGAACTTATTATCCCAAATATGAGAGGGATTATGTCTGCTAGAACAAAATCACTTCAAGTAGTAGAACCTTCTAATTCAGAAGTAAAAGTTGAAGCGGTCTCTTTTGATAGCGTGGCGCCAAGAGCTGCGGTAAAATTGGTTTCTGCTGACAATCTTGATGAATTGGTGAGATTACTTCACGAGGAAGCAAAAGTGATATAAATACAGACAATGAGAGAATAGACTGATAGATAATAGATTTATCATCGTCTATTATCTATCAGTCTATAATCTTTAATCTTAAAAAAAAAGAAAAATGGCAGTATTCGTATACGCAGAAAATATAAACGGAATTTATAAAAAAGCAGCATTTGAAGCCGTTGCTTACGCAAAAGCAGTTGCAACAAAAACTGGAGATTCAGTGACTGCAATTTCCATCAACCCTACAGATTCTTCGGATCTTCTTTACAAATATGGTGCAGATAAGGTCATCAATGTAAAAGATGCAGGCCTTAAAAACTTCAGTTCAAAAGCCTACGCCGAGGCAGTTAATCAAATTTTTGACGGAAGCATTATCGTCTTTCCTCACACCACAGATGCATCCTCCGTTGCACCGATGTTATCAGTAATTAAAAATTATTCTTTGATTACCAATGTCATCGAAGCTCCAGAAAGTACTTCACCTTTCCAAGTGAAAAGAAAAGCATTCTCTGGAAAAGGTTTTATGCATGCAAAAGCTGATGCAGCAGGTGTGATTATCACTGTTTCTCAAAATGCTTTCGGTGTGAAAGAAAATGCAACTTCTGGATCCGAAGAGATAAAGGAATTAAGCATTGCAAACGAAGATACAAAAGTGATCAACCACGAGCAGTCTTCCGGAAAACTCGATTTGAAAGAAGCTGAGGTTGTAGTTTCCGCTGGTAGAGGTCTGAAAGGTCCTGAAAACTGGGGAATGATCGAAGACCTTGCAAATGTTCTTGGCGCGGCAACAGCTTGTTCAAAACCTGTTTCCGACATTGGTTGGAGAGGTCACAATGAGCATGTTGGTCAAACAGGGAAGGCCATTTCCCCCAATCTTTATGTTGCAGTTGGGATTTCCGGCGCGATTCAGCATTTGGCAGGTGTCAACAGTTCCAAGACGATTGTGGTCATCAACAATGATCCGGAAGCACCATTCTTCAAATCTGCGGATTATGGAGTGGTGGGAGATGCTTTCCAAATAATTCCAGCATTGACAGAGAAAATCAAAGCTTTGAAAGGAGCATAATTTTTCTCAAAATAAAATCAGAACCTGGGTCATTGGCTCAGGTTTTTTGTTTTTACTGATTGTGATTATTTGGGCGCCTTTATCCGCCCACCGTTCCCGCTTTTTTGTGCCAAGGCTTTTCCCAAAGCTTACAAAAAGAGCTCCACTCAGGTCGGGGCGCGCTTCGCAAATTTCACTATTCGACAAATGTTTGAAGTTTGCTAGATCTAGAAATTTTCAGATATGGAATGTGGAAATTTATGCTAAATACCTATGCACTTGCGATTCCTAGCTTTTGTAAGCTGTGATAATGTAAAACGATTTTAAACATTTTAATTATTTCATAAAATAACTTTTAATATGAATCCTTTCATTAGAAATTTTTACTTTTGAAGATGCTTCAAATCCCGGAACATAAAATCCCCATCACAGAACTCAAAACCAATTTTGATGTCCAGATTTTCATCAAAAGGGAAGACCTCATTCATCCAACAATCTCCGGAAACAAATTCTGGAAACTCCTCCTCAACGTCAACCAATATCTGGAATCCAAACCTGAGAATCCTTTGCTGATTACTTTCGGTGGCGCATTTTCCAATCACATTGCGTCGTTTTCAGCTTTTGGAAACGAGTTTGGAATCAAGACGATTGGAATCATCCGAGGAAACGAATTGGAAAACAACTGGCAAGAAAATCCCACACTTTCTGAAGCCTCGAAAAACGGAATGGATTTTCATTTTGTGTCAAGAGAAGATTATCAGAATAAAGAACAACTAACAGGAAATTTTTCAAATCCATATCCGAATTCATTGATTATTCCAGAAGGTGGAAGCAATGAATCGGCTGTTGAAGGCGTGCAATATATGCTGGGAAACGACACCAAAGATTTTGATTATCTTTGCACCGCAGTTGGAACTGGCGGAACTATTGCCGGAATTTCCAAATTTGCAGAAGCGGGTCAAAAGGTTTTAGGCATCAAGGTTGTAAGAGATGATTCGCTGGAAAAGACAATTCTGGAATGGAGCGGAAAGGAAAACTTCGAATTGGTAAATGCTGATGAAAACCGTTATGGTAAAATATCAGAAGAGAATGTCCGTTTTATAAATTGGTTCTTTCAGGAATATCAGATTCCGCTGGACCCGATTTACACAGGAAAGCTGATGCAAACTATTTTTGAATTGGCAGAAAAAGGATTTTTTCCGAAAGGTTCAAAGATTCTGGCATTTCATACGGGCGGATTGCAAGGCACCAAAGGCGCGAATTTGTTTTTGAAGAATAAAGGAAGAGAATTGATAAGATTGAATTTGTAATAGTGGGACAAAACCCCTTCAGAGTTTCAAACTCTGAAGGGGTTGGTGGAGTTTTGGATGGGGGAAATTTTTAAAGACAATTGTTGAAAAGAATTTAGAAACCCATAGCCCCGATAGTAACGGTTACCCCACAGCAGGCGCTGGATTTAGCCTTGGCGCGAGGAGTAATAGTGGATAGCGGGAAATAGCTCCAAATAAGAAATGTCAAGTTGCTATTCGACGTTAGTCAATAAGCTCCTGAAAAATTAAAAGTATTTTGTAAAAAATAAATATGAGAAAGTTATTAGTGATTGGTTTTGTAGGTGTTTTAGGCTTGTTGAAAGCGCAAACCTGGAAAACGGAAGACCAATACATCCAAAAATTTGCGCCGTACGCGGTGGAAGAAATGGAGAAATATAAGATTCCGGCGAGCATCACTTTGGCTCAGGGACTTTTGGAAACCGGTGGCGGACAAAGCCGACTGGCGCAACAAGGGAAAAACCACTTCGGAATCAAATGCAAAGAAGACTGGACCGGAAAAACGATGAGCCACACGGACGACGCTCCCAACGAATGTTTTCGCGTGTATGACGACCCGAAGCAGTCTTATGAAGACCATTCGATTTTTTTGGCGACGCGAAAATATTATGTCGGATTGTTCAAGCTGGATGCGAAGGATTACAAGGCTTGGGCGCACGGATTGAAAAAAGCGGGCTATGCGACGAATCCTAGATATGCGCATATTTTGATTGATAAAATCGAGCGATACAAATTATACGAGTTTGATAACACGAGCAAAGATGAGGTTTACTATGCCATCTTGAAATTATATCCTGCGCTCAACAACGATGCGGTTTTTATGGCGCAATTGGGTCAGGAAAAACAAAATGACAGAGTTGCTCCGCCAACCATCAAAGTGGATTATACGCAAGGTTCTTACGCCAAACAACAAAATAAAGTTTCGGAAATCGTAGATTCTAAAACAAGAACGGCGCTTTTGAAAAATATCCTGGTAAAAAATCATCCAAACGATGGTCTTAAGTTCTTCATAATGCCTGTGGATGCGGACGTTTCTGAGATTTCTAAGAAATTTGGAATCAGTGAAAAACGTCTGATGAAATACAACGAATTGGAAAGTTCTAAACTGGCGAAGAACGACATCATCTTCCTGGAAGGTAAAAATTCATCTGGAAACAAGGCCACTTACAAAGCTGGAACGGGCGAAACGATGCACGATATTGCTCAGAAATTTGCCATCAAGGAGAAAAAACTGTACAGCAAAAACAGGATGAACCAAGGCGAACAGCCGAAATCCGGGCAATTGATTTATCTTCAGAATAAGAAACCGAGGTCTTAGTTCGATGACGGAAGTCTGATGTCCGAAGACAAAAATCTACTCAATATCAATAACCTCCGACTTCCGTCCTCGGACTTCGGACAAAACAACTATCAACAAAAATGTTATACCAAAGAAGTTCAGCGCTTTTTGAAGAGGCGTACAAATATATTCCGGGCGGTGTGAATTCGCCGGTTCGTGCTTTCAAATCTGTGGGTGGCGTTCCACTTTTTATGAAGTCTGCGAAAGGTGCTTACCTGACCGATGAAGACGACAGAAACTACATCGATTACATCAATTCTTGGGGACCAGCCATCTTGGGACACACGCATCCCGAAGTTTTGGAAGCTTTGAAGTTGCAGGCGGAGAAAGGATTTTCTTTCGGAGCACCAACAGAATTGGAAACCGAAATTGCAAAGTACATCGTAGAAAATGTCCCGAATATCGACCAAATCAGAATGGTTTCTTCCGGAACTGAGGCTTGTATGAGCGCAATTCGTTTGGCAAGAGGATTCACTGGAAGAGAGAAAATCATCAAGTTCGAAGGTTGTTATCACGGACATTCGGATTCCTTTCTGATTCAGGCGGGAAGTGGAATGGCAACGTTTGGAAGTCCCAATTCGCCAGGCGTAACACAAGGAACAGCGAAAGATACTTTGTTGGCTGAGTACAATAATTTTGAGCAAGTTGAAGACCTTTTCAAAGCGAATCCGGAACAGATTGCCTGTATCATCGTAGAACCGATTGCTGGAAATATGGGTTGTATTTTGCCTGAGAATAATTTCCTTCAAAACCTTAGAAAAATCTGTGACGAGAACGGTGCACTTTTGATCTTTGATGAGGTGATGACAGGTTTCCGATTAGCGTTTGGTGGCGCACAGGAAGCTTTGAATGTGAAAGCAGATCTGGTGACTTTTGGAAAAGTGATCGGTGGCGGATTGCCAGTTGGTGCTTTTGCCGGACGAAACGAAATTATGAATTACCTTTCGCCAAGAGGCAATGTCTATCAAGCCGGAACTTTGAGTGGAAATCCTTTGGCAATGCGGGCTGGACTCAAAACTTTGCAGTTGATAAAACAAGACCCAGAATTTTATAACAAATTAGCGAAAACCACAGAAACATTGGATTTCGAGATTGGAAAAATCCTGAATGAGAAAGGAATCAAACACAGAATCAACCGAAAAGGAAGTATGATGTCGATTTTCTTTGATGCGACGTCTGTCAGCAACTTCAAAGAGGCAAATGAATCTGGAATTGGTTTGTTCAATAATTTCTTTCATCAGCTTTTGGCGCAAGGAATTTATCTTCCGCCGAGTGGTTATGAAACTTGGTTTATTTCGTCTGCAATTGGCGATACGGAGATTGATAAGACTTTGGAAGCTGTTAGAAACTTTCAGTATTAAAAATAAAAATCGACTTGGTTATTAATTGTCAAGTCGATTTTGTTTATGTTGAAAATCATCTTGGAATTGTATCTTATTAATCTTAAATTAGTAATTCCAAAATGAGAAATCGAATCTCGTTTAACTACCGTTCTTTTCTGTGAGGGCGGTTTTTTAATTTTAATGAATTTAATCCTAAACGATTTTTAAGGATTGAATCAATCCGTCCTCGAATTCATAATGATATTTAATCATAATCGGGCTTCCCGGAAAATTTCCCGAAACCTCAGTGGTCAGAGTCTGTTCTGTTTCCAAATATTCTAAAGGTTTCATTGTAGCGCGATAATCATTGTTGGCTGTATCTATCCATTGTTCGATTTCTTTTCTGCCAGTATGGGTTTTCCCCTCATCAAAGACTACGGCCGTTTCCGTAAAACATTGAGCATAAGCTGCGCTGTCAAAATCGTTTTGTGTTTTTATCAATTCTTCGACTACTTTTGATAAGTTCATAATTTTTAATTTTATAGATTATAAAATGTTTGGTACTTTAGTCTAGAGATACTTTACTCAGTAACTTTTAAGCTCTGAATTGCTTTGTCAGCTATACTGAAATGAAATTTTAAAACGATAGGACTTTGCGGAAATGTTCCTGTAACTTTTGCCCATAGTATATCTTCTTTTTCATCATAATCAACTGGCTCAAGCGTATCTTGATGTTGTCTGTTGGAATTATCAATCCATTGTTCGATTGCTTTTTTGCCTGTATGCGTCTTGCCCTCATCAAAAACTACGGCTGTTTCTGAAAAACATTCTGTAAATGCAACACTGTCAAAACTGTTCTTTGCTGTTATGAATTCCTTAATCACTTTTGGTAGGTTCATAATTTTAAATTTTAAAGGTTGTTAAATTGTTGGTACTGTACCACCATCGATGACGAAATTGGTTCCTGTCAAATAATTAGCTCTCGGAGAAACCAAAAAGCCTACTAATTCTGCTACTTCTTCGGATTCAGCAGGTCGTCCAAACGGGATTCCGCCTAATGCGTCCATCACACCTTGTTGTGCTTGTTCTATGGTGCTGTTGGCATTTCTTGCAATTTCACCTAACCAGGCTTTTGATGCAGTTGTATTAATCCAACCTGGCGAAACAGTTAGCACACGAACGCCTTTTGGTGTCACCTCGTTGGATAAGCTTTTACTATAATTGATTAAGGCGGCTTTTGAAGCGGCATAAGGCAAGGTAGAATCATACAATGGCAGTTTACCTTGGATAGATGCGATGTGGATGATAACGCCAGATTTGCGTTCAATCATTTGTGGCAAAAATCCTCTGTCCAATCTCACAGGAGCAAGCAAATTTGCTTGTAATGTTGATTCCCAATCTTCGTCACTTAGTGCCACAAAACCTCCCGCTGGCGTCACAGAAGAACCTAGGTTATTGACCAAAATATCCAGCCTTCCATAAGTCGTTAGCACTTCGTTGATTAATTTTTGTGAATCTTCTGCTTTGCTCAAATCCGAGGTAATGAAATGTAATTTTCCGTTTTCTTCTTCAGGCGCATTTCGCGCAGTGATGATAACGGTTGCTCCCGCTTGTAAAAGTCTTTCTGCGATGGCTCTTCCGGCTCCTTTTGTACCTCCAGTTACCAAAGCGATTGTGCCAGATAACTCATTGTTGAAATTAAATTGTTGTTCCATTTGTTTAATTATTTTAGGCAAATTTCAGACTTATGTACGCTTCTCACAATTACGGAATTACGATTCATATAGGGAATATTTTTTCCCCTATTGCACGATTTGGAACATAGGTTTAAATTTGTCTTATGTATGAGCGAAAAATAATTCCGAATCTGAACTGTGGTTTAGATTTGATTGGCGAGGTGCTGTATGGGAAATGGAAAATTCGTTTGCTTTTTTTTATCCATCAAGGACATCAACGCCCAAGTGAATTGCAACGGAAGATTCCGGATGCAACAAGAAGAGTTTTGAATATTCAGTTAAAAGAATTGGAAGACCACGGATTGGTAAGCAAAGAAATATTTCCCGTTGTGCCTCCAAAAGTGGAGTATAGCCTTACTGAAGTGGGAAAAACATTGATTCCTGTGATTTCAGCGATTGGAGAATGGGGCGACGCTAATGAAAAGCATCTGAGGAAAGTGATCTTGAAAAGATTGAATATTGAGTAAAAACAAAAAACTTTCCCACTGGGAAAGTTTTCATTATTACAATTAAGAATATTCCATTTGACTATCCATTCATTTTTTCATAAATATCTGGGCACCATATCAACAACATTTGATAAATACATATTCCAAAAATGAAAAATTTTGTGAATATGAAATCCTTTACTGTCAAAATGTTTTCTCTCGAATGTTTTTGTTTCGCTCATTCTTTATTGTTTTCAAAAACTGTTAAGAATCTGCTCATAAAATTGACTATAACCGTTGATAATGAAAATATCATGAGTATAAAAAATAGTTCAATAGGCAACCCGTCGAAAAATAAATTAAATATAAAAAGTAATATTCCGACAAAATGTGCGACGTAAATATATCTAGTTTTTATAATTCCATTATTATATTTTAAATAAAAAATGTAAGCCAAGAATATGAAAAACAAAGAGTGTACAATCTGTATAATTACCACTTGTAAAAATTATTTCGCTGGTTTCGCTCTCAAATATTGATGTGGATAGAAATTTTCCTCTCCATTTTCCCACGCAGATTGAACTGCGAAATACGGATTTCTAAGAATTTCTCTCGCTAAGAAAATCAAATCTGCTTGTTCGTTTTCCAAAATTTCTTCAGCAAGTTCAGTTGATGTGATGAGTCCAACTGCACCAGTTTTGATGTCCGCATTTTTCTTTACAGCTTCGGCCAACGGAACTTGATAGCCAGGATTCAGCGGAATGGTAACGCCACTGATATTGCCACCGCTGGAAACATCTATCAAGTTTACATTTTTGGTTTTCAAAATTTTGGCAAGTTCTACGCTGTCGGAGATTTCCCAGCCGTTTTCCGCATATTCGGTTCCAGAGATTCTTACGAATAACGCTTGATTTTCTGTGATTTCAGAATTGACGGCATCCACAATTTCCATCAGGAATCTGGCTCTGTTTTCTGCATTTCCACCATATTCGTCGGTTCTCGTGTTGGAAAGTGGTGACAAGAATTGATGAATCAAATAACCGTGTGCACCGTGGATTTCTATCACATCAAAACTTGCATCCACGGCTCTTTTCGTTGCTTTTCGGAAATCTTCAACCAAGTTTTTGATTTCTTCAATCGTCAAAACGTGTGGCGTTCTTTCTGAGTGGTGAAAAGGAATTGGACTTGGCGCAATGGTTTCCCAGCCTTCTTCGATGCTGATTTGTCGGTTTTCCCACGTCGAGCCTTTTCTGCCAGCGTGAGCCAACTGGATTCCGATTTTGCTTTCTGAATTCTGATGAACGAAATCCACGATTTTTTTCAAAGCCAAAGCTTGCTCGTCATTCCAAATGCCGAGACATTTGTTGGTAATTCTTCCGCGAGGTTCTACGCCGGTTGCTTCTACCATTACCAATCCAACGCCACCTTGCGCGCGACTGCCGTAATGAACAAAGTGAAAATCGTTGGCGACGCCATCTTCTGCCGAGTACATACACATTGGCGACATTACGATTCGGTTTTTCAGCTCTATGTTTCTGAATGATATGGGCGTGAAAAGTTTCATTTTTTAATGATTTTTGCTAATTATGATTGATAATGCCCACTACCACGATTGTTCTAAAAAAAATAGATTCTTCGTAATTATGAGCAAATGTTGTTTTTATATAGAAATCTGCAACCCGACTTGAACGGAAATCCTTTTTTGCATTTAGGAAAGTTCGATTTAATTGGAAATCGTGTGCAAAAAAGATTGGGAGTGGAAGGCGGATAAGTTGCCCAAATCTTAAACCCCAAACTGCGAAAGATGATGTTCCAGATGTTTGGCCATCATATTGTTCCATTCTGTGGCCGTCAGTTTTCCGAAGTTGAAACTTTCTTTGCCTTCAAAGGCTTCTGCTCCCAACTGTTGCGTTTTCTGGATAAATCCGATGATGCGCTTTCTTTCTTCTTCGAAATTCTTGCTGTCGGTGATTACAAACATTGCGGACGTTGGAACGTTTTGTTTGTAGGCCAATTCATTGGTTACCTTGGATTTGACAAATTTTTTCATCAGCCATTTTGTGATGAAGGTCGGTTTTCTGTGTTTTTCCTGTTCGTAGATGAGTTCATAGGTCACGTTGCAGTGCGCCAGCATTTTGTCCACGGACATCAATCCCCATTTTGGAAAAGAGTCTTCTGTAAGCGCGTTGATTCGTTTGATGAAATGAGAAGTATCGGTTTGGTCGAAGATATTTTTCATAGGTTTTTTATTATTTATGCAACGATTTTATTGATTTGGTTGAGTTCCTCTGTCAGGAGTTTGTTGTTCTTTCTGTTTTTTATTAATCTAATAATCAAGTAACTAGATGTTAAAACTGATAGGAAGATAATTATTAAATTAATGATATTAGACTTGGTTTTCTGTTCTGCCAGTTTTTGATTGTTTTCTGCATTCAAAACATCGATGCTTTTGTTGAGAGAGGCAAGTTCGCTTTGTTCTCTGGCAAATTTGGTTTCAATGTATTGCTTGTTGTACACTTCATAATTGTTCCAATCTTGAAGTGCGAGATAATTGTCAGCAAAACCTTTGGAAATGCCTTCACTCAAGACAAGGTCGCCCACTTTTTTGGACAGATTGACAGCTTTTTTCAATAGCCCGATCGCTTCGTGATGTTTGCCTTGCGTTGTGTAAATTTCCGCAAGGCCTTTGTATGCGAAGGCTTCCAAACTTTCTGCGTGGACAGATCTTGCGACATCAGCGGATTCTTTGAAGTATTTTTCCGCCTCATTATTTTTATTAAGGTAAAAATAGCAATAACCGATGTTGTAAAGAATCACACTGCTGTTGGGAATCGAGTTGTCGTAATTTCCCACTTTTCGAAGATAATCGAGAGCGATCAGTAGTTTTTCCAAAGCCAACTCATTGTTGTTCTGGTTTTTATAAACCAAACCTCTGATGGTAGAATTGAGTCCGAGATACAAAGTTTTGAATTTCCCCTCGGGCAAATCCTTGCAGAGTTTGTAATATTCGTCCAAAGATTCCATCGTTTTGGCGTGAAGTCCCATATTGTGGTATTGTATGGCGACGGCGTTCAGGACTTTAATTTTCTGTTCTGGATTGGTGAAAGTTTTGCTTAATTCCTTCATTTTCAAAACCCAATCCAAGGATTTGTCGAAGTCTCGTTTGGAAATATAGGCGTGAGAAATCAACTTGTAAAGCTTGATGATGTGGTCCGGATCTTTTTCATTTTTCAGCATTTGTTGTCCCAGTTTCAAGGTGTTGTCTGGGTTTTCGTAGACGCTGGCCAAGGCTTTTTTGAACACGTCTTCGTTGTACTGAGATTTGAAAATTGCAGTAGATGAGAAAATTAAAATTGATATGTAAAAAAGACGTTTCATTTCTTGTTTTGAGCCAATTGCTGAATGTAAGTGTTGGGCGAAATTCCCGTCACAGATTTGAAAACCGTCGCAAACGAGCTGTGGGAGGAGAATCCTGCTTTCTCCGCCAGATAACTTACTTTGTAACTCAGATAGACTGGTTCTGTTTTTAAAAGATAGGCGATGTAGTTGATTCTTAATTCATTAATGTAATTGTTGTAATTTTTTTCTTTGTATTTATTGATGATTTCCGACAAGTATTTTGTGTTCGTTTCCATTTGACCGGCGAGAACGGCGAGTGACATTTCCCGGTTTAGGAATTTTTCTGACTTTTCAAATTCTTCCAATCGGGCGAGAATATCATTTTCTTTTTCCTTTGAAATGTGAAGCGGTTTTTTCGTGATTTCAGGTTCAGGTTTTTCAATGATCTTAGGAGTTTCTAATGTTTCTTTTTCATTAAGTTTTCTCGTGAATTCCTGTTGTTTTGCGTAGAAATCGATTTGTTTTTGGATAGATTCACTTTTCTTTTTCTCGAAGAAATTGAACAGGAAGATCGATAAAACAATTAAAAAACAAATGCCCGACACGACGATAATATTTTTGACAAAAGCACTTTCTGAATCCTCGAGTCTCTGATTTTCATATTGGTCGTTCAAAAGGATGAGATGACGGATCGCTTCTTTTCTGTTTTGGTCCAGCTTGTCATTTCCTTCTTTATAGTTGCTGTAGAATTTTTGATAAAGTGATTCGTTTTTAAGCGCCAGATAATTTTTGGAAAGATGTTCGTTGATTTTATTTTTCAATGGCAGAAACGATGATTTTTCAATTAAATCCAAAGCTTGCTTCAAATTTTCTGAGGAGGTTTTATAATCTTTTCTGAGGAAATTAATTCTTCCGATATTATCTAGATTATAGGCTTTTAGATAAATGTATTGTGGCGTTTTGCTTAAGGTCTCACTAATTTCGGAAGTGATTTTTTCGGCTTTATCCAATTGATTTTTAGAGATATAAATTATCGTTTGATAGATTTTATTTTCAATTAAAATAAGTTGGCCCTCATTCGTTTCCTTAAGTGAATAATTACTCAGCTTCAAATTTTCTTCCGCCTTTTTCCAGTTTTTCTGAACCATAAAATTGGCGCAGTTTAGTTGATAGATTTGCGCCAGAATATTCTCTGAGTAGTGCTTTGATTTGATCTTAGAAGATTGACTCACAAGGTCTTGGGAAATCCGAATCGACTGTTTGTAAAGTCTAAGTGATTGATACTGTTGAGCCAATGCAAAATCCAGATAAAACGATCCGCTTTCTCTTCTGTTGTGCTTTAAATTTTTTTCGTTGGATTGATCTACAGAAGTCGTGTAATCGCCTTTCAGGTTGTATGATCTTGCCAAAATCAACTGCAATCTTTGCTGGATTACTTCCGGCTCTTTGTTCTTATCAATGTTCTGAAGGATTTGAAGCGCGTTGTCCGGATTTTCGTATAGACTTTTGTAGGCTTTGTCCAACAGTTGTAAAGTTTCTGGGCTACTTTGCGCCGAAGTAGAAATGACTCCGGAAAACAACACGATCCACAAAAAAATAAGCCTGAACATACTACAAAAATAGTTTTTTTATTTGTGAAATAGCCGATTTTTAAAACTTCGTTCGGTAAAAATATGAATGTGACTTTTGTTTAAATATAATTGATTATCAGAGATTTAAAAATTAAACACTTTCTAAATTCGTGAATTGTAAAAGGCAAAAGTTAGGAAATGATCTGATTAACGCTTAAAATTGTATCAATAAGTTTCACAAAAAGTTCACAATATAAATATTTAAAAAAAATGAAGAAAATCTATCAACTTTTACTCGGCATCACAGCGATGACGGGATTGAATGCCCAGCAAATGGAGTTCAGATTAATAGACGGGATGGGATCTCGTTTTATGGATGTCAACGACAGCGGGAACGCTATCCATTCTGGTGCTTATTACAATTATGCAACCGACACAACGACGCTTACGGAAAATGAGCAGTCGACCAACCGACTCAACAATGCAGGTGATGTAGCTGGGCAATCAACATTGATGATCTCAGAAGAGGAAGGCGTGTCTTTGGCTTCTTACCGAAAAAACGGAACGTGGTATAATCTCGGTTATTTTGATGGCGCAACGCCAGAAAGCGGTTGGTTTGCCAATGCGCACGATATTTCGCAGAATGCAAAATATGTAACTGGACAGATTTCAATTAGTGCTGTCAATAGCTTTCCATTTGTTTATGATACCGAAACCAATACGATGACAAAGCTTTCTGGAGACAACACTTACATCAATGGTAGAGGTGAAGCTGTGAATGACAGTGGAATCGTTGCCGGATTTGCAGACAGAGAAGATATTTTCGATATAGGGACTTTTTGGGTTCCTGCTTATTTTGAAGCTAATGGAACCATTCATTACATCGATTTTGCAAATCCTGAAGCTGGAGAATCTGCTGATATCAACAATGCAGGACAAGTTGTGGGTTACAAAGGTGTGAAGCCTTTCATCTATGATATCAATACGGGTGTTTACAAATCTTTCAATCCACCAATTGGATTTGACAGAGCTGTATTTACTTCAGTTTCAGAAAATGGGATTGCAGTCGGTTATGCTGGAAGTGCTGGCACTAGAGAAGTGATTATTTATCATCCTTCCTTAGGTTCTGGTCCTGTATTTTTGAAAGATATTTTGATAAGAAACGGTGTCAGCATTACAACATTTGATGGCAAATTGGGAACAGGAATGAATATTTCTCCAAATGGAAACTTCGTTTGTGGTTTTGATAATACCATTCCCCCTTTCTTTGCGGGCGGTTGGATTGTCAATCTTAATGATTTGTTGCTTGGAACCAACGATTGTATGATCACTTGTCCAGAAAATGTGGAAGCCACGATTACTGATGTAAGTCAAACTACCGCAGTTGTAAATTACACATTGCCAATTGTTTGTGGAAGTTCGTCTTCAACTGGTTTGACAACTGTTTTGGTTGCAGGATTCGAGTCTGGTGCTCAATTTCCAATCGGGACAACTGATGTGGTTCATAATCTTGTAGATGCCGATGGGAAAGTGGTTTACGTTTGTTCGTTCCAGGTGAAAGTGAATGATGTGTATTGTTCAGCTTCGCCACAATGGGGCACAGATGCGATTTCCAGAGTTCAGTTTGCAGGAATCGATAATTCTTCAGATCCATATTCAACAACATCAAATGAGTATTATCTCGACCAAGTAGGACAGGTTGATCAAGGTAAAGAATATCCTTTCGTCTTGGATGCCAATACCAATTTTGGATATGATTATGCGACGGTTTTCATCGATTGGAATCAAAACGGAAACCTTACAGATGCTGGCGAAGTTTATGAAGTTGGCGCAATGACTTCCGACGGTGCAGACGGATTACAGATCACAGGCGATATTTCTGTTCCAGCTGACGCTCTTACTGGAAAAACAAGAATGAGAGTCGTTTTGAATTGGGATGTTTCGATGACCAATCCTTGTGAAGATGAAACTTATTTCTTCGGACAATCAGAAGATTATATGATTGATGTGAAAGAATCTTTGGCAACAGATGATATCAACAAGAGCAGAATTTCCATCTTTCCAAATCCGGTGAAAGATGTCCTAAATTTCAACGGTGGAAAAAATATTTCAAAAGTTGAAGTGTACAACATCGCAGGACAAAAAGTGAAATCAGTAGAGAATTTGTCCAATAACAAAGTTGAATTGTCCAATTTGGCAAAAGGCACTTACATCATCAAAGCAAACATCGATGGAGTGGTGAAGTCCTTCAAATTCATCAAAGAATAATAATTGTGTTTTTATAGTTTTTAATCTGAAAGAGCGGGTAGATTTTCTATCCGCTCTTTTATTTTAAGGCTCAGAATTGCAGGTTAACTCCAGATGCTTTAACTTTGCACAAACCTAATCTAATGAGTAAAAAAGAAACGAAATACATCTTCGTGACAGGAGGTGTAACATCGTCACTGGGTAAAGGAATTGTCTCCGCTTCTTTGGGGCTATTGTTGAAATCGAGAGGTTTCAAAGTGACTATCCAAAAACTTGACCCTTATATCAACATCGATCCAGGAACACTAAATCCTTATGAACACGGTGAATGCTATGTGACCGAAGACGGCGCGGAAACAGACCTTGACCTTGGACATTACGAAAGATTCCTAGATTCTCCAACTTCCCAAAACAACAACGTTACAACAGGAAAAATCTACCAAACCGTTATCGAGAAAGAGCGTAAAGGCGATTTCCTCGGGAAAACTGTGCAGGTGATTCCACACATTACCAACGAGATCAAACGTAGAATAAAGATGCTTTCCAAGAAGGATAACGACATCATTATTACAGAAATCGGTGGAACAGTTGGTGATATCGAGTCGCTTCCTTATATAGAAAGTGTTCGCCAATTGCAATGGGAATTAGGCAAGACCAATTCTATGGTGATTCATTTAACTTTGTTGCCTTATTTGGCTTCAAGTGGTGAATTGAAAACCAAACCTTCTCAACATTCCGTGCGTCAATTGATGGAAAGTGGAATCCAGGCCGACGTTTTGGTTTGCAGAACTGAACACACTATTCCGAAAGAACAAAAAGCAAAATTGGCCCAGTTCTGTAACGTAGGTTTAGGAAATGTCATCGAGTGTATTGATATGGATACAATCTACGAAGTACCATTATACTTACAGAAACAGAGTTTTGATGAGGTTGTTTTAAAAGAATTAAATCTCCCAGTAGGAAAAGAACCCAATCTTAAAGACTGGAAAACTTTCCTCAAAAAATATAAAAATCCAAAAAGAACTGTAGAGATTGCTCTGGTTGGAAAATATGTTTCGCTTCAGGATTCTTACAAATCGATTGCAGAAGCCTTCATCCACGCAGGTTCAGATATGGAAACCGAAGTGAAGGTAAGATGGATCTACAGTGGGGAACTTGATGAAAAAAATATCGAAGCTGAACTAAAAGGTGTTGACGGAATTCTCATCGCACCTGGTTTTGGAGACAGAGGAATCGAAGGTAAAATCTCTGCAGCGAGATATGCAAGAGAAAACAAAATCCCGTTGTTGGGAATTTGCCTCGGAATGCAGATTATGACGATAGAATTCGCAAGAAACGTATTAGAATTATCAAAAGCGAACAGTGTGGAATTCGATACTTCGACGCCAGATCCAGTGATTGCCTTGATGGAAGAGCAGAAAAACGTGGTGGACAAAGGTGGTACAATGCGTCTTGGTGCTTGGAAATGTTCTTTGAAAGCTGGTTCAAAATTAGCAGAGATCTATGGTGCAAAAACCATTGCAGAACGTCACCGTCACAGATACGAGTTCAATAGTGATTACAAAAAAGACTTCGAAGAAAAAGGTTTGGTGCCCACAGGACTGAATCCAGAAACGGGATTGGTGGAAACCTTGGAATTGAAGGATCATCCATTCTACGTCGGTGTTCAATACCACCCAGAATATAAAAGTACGGTGGCAACACCGCATCCATTATTCAAAGCTTTTATTGCAGCGGCGGTTAAAGGATAATTTTATTTGATTAATATAATAAACCAGCTACGGATTTAGATTCGTAGCTGGTTTTGTTTTAAATATTGATCTCAATAAAATTATTTCCTTGCGAAAGTTGTGTACCCACCATCAACAAGCAATTCTGTTCCGCTAATGTAACTGGCGTCATCTGAGGCTAAGAATAAAACAGTTTTTGCAATTTCGCTTGGGTTTCCTAATCTTTTCAAAGCAATTAATGATGGAAAATGATCTCTGATTTCACTCGTTGTCACTTTTTCTAATCCCTCCGTTTGTATCGCTCCTGGGCTTACAATGTTGACTCTGATTTTTCTGTCAGACAATTCATTTGCTGTGATCTGAGCAATTTTATTTAATGCGCCTTTCGTGGCTGAGTAAATGCTTGATCCCAAGTTGGCGGCTGTTGCAACGGTAGACGATGTGAATATGACTGAAGCACCATCTTTAAGATAAGGCAATAATTTCTGTAATGTAAAATATGGCCCTTTTACATTCGTGTTAAATTGTGCATCGAAGTCAGCTTCTGTTGATTCTTGAAGCGAGCTGAACACCGCAATTCCTGCGTTCAGATACAGCACATCTACTTTGTTTTCGCTTGTCGCGATGGCTTTTTCCAAAACTGAAATACCTTCTAAATTTGAAGTGTCAGAAACCAAGGTTTTTAAGTTTGGACTATTGATTTGTGAAGACGCTTTTTGAAGGTTCTCTTCATTTCTTCCTGTGATCAATACATTTGCTCCAGCATTGATGAATGCTTGTGCGGTTGCAAAACCGATTCCGGTAGTTCCGCCGGTAATGATTACGTTTTTATTCGTGAAATTCATTTTGATAAATTTTAATATTGAGTTGCAAATTTACATTAGGAATATATATTTTCGTAACTTTGTAACTAAAAGTAACAGTAACATTCGGGTAACAAAGTAACTTATGACTTGCACAGATTTTAAAAACGAACACAAAAAAGAAATAATGGCCGTGCACGATGCAATGGACGTTCTCAGCGGAAAATGGAAGATTTCAATCATTTCCTCCATTTGCTATTACAACAAAAGAAGATTTTCTGATATTCTAAATGATGTAGAAGGAATCTCAAACAGAATGTTGAGCAAAGAACTAAAAGATCTGGAAATGAACCAGCTTTTAAAAAGAACAGTCTTGGATACGCACCCCATATCTGTTCAATACCAATTGACAGATTATGGGCTGAAACTAAAAAGCATCATCAATAATCTTTCCGAATGGGGAGCGGAACACAGAAAAGTGATTATTGGTAAATAATTATAGGATCTATCAAACAAAAAAGTAATTCCTTTCCTTAATCGTCTTTATAACAGAATCTGAAAAATAAATCCTATTTTTGCAGACCAAAATGACGTAGGTTTTTTGAATTAATAAAATGTCATCCTGAGCTTGGCGAAGGATATTTTAACTTCAAACCTTAAACTTTAAACTACATTCTATAATGCAACAAAATAACGGATTAGATAAAAGTCAGCTGATTAGCTTCGGTATTTTTTCTATGATTCTTATCGGTTTTATGTTTTATTTTCAAAACAAAAACGCACAGGAGCAACAAGAGCAATTGGCAATCGACGCCAAAAAAACAGAACTTGTAACCCAGGCAAAACCAATCGCTACCAACTTAAATTCAAATACTGTAACACCAACTTCCGTCCAAAAAGTGAATCTTCACAATGACGAGTTGACTGTTGAGTTTTCCAGTGTTGGCGGGCAGTTGAGCTCTGTGAAATTAAACAAGTTTCAGGCTTTCGGAGGCAAACCTCTTTATTTGTTCAATAACAACAATGCGAGTTATGGTTTCCAATTCAAAGACAAATCTGGGAAAGTTTTCAATACCAAAGATTTAGTTTTTGCACCGCAAGTTGCAGGCAACGTTGTGACGTTGAGTTCTCAAATCGGAACAGCTACCATTCAATTTGTTTATACACTTAAAGCAAAATACACCGTAGATTTCCAAGTGAAAACGCAAGGTTTGGCAACATTGGTAAACGATGGGAAAGCCAATTTTGTTTGGGATTACACCGTGAGAGGCGCAGAAAAAGGACGTTCGCAGGAAGAGACGCACACAGAGTTTTCTTACGCATTCAACAATTATAAAGACTACGATTACGACGCTCGTACCGATATGGATGAGCCAGACGAAACACTAAACTGGATTGGCGTGAAGCAACAGTTTTTCTCTGCAGTGATCGAAGCTAAAAACGGATTCACAAAATCAAAAGGTTTCCAGGAACCAATCGAGGAAGGTGAGTTTTTGAAGAAATTTAATTTTGACGGTCAGGTTAACTTGGCTGGAAACGAGCTGAATCAAGATTTCACTTGGTACTTTATGCCATTGGATATGGAGTTGCTCAAGTCGTTTGACAAAAACTTCGACGAGATTCTGCCACTAGGTTGGTCATTTATCGGATCATTGAACAGACACGTGTTTATGCCGATGTACAGCTTGATCTCAGGTTGGGGCATCGCGGCAGGTTGGGCCATTTTCTGGATGACGATCATCATCAAATTAATCTTATCTCCGGTGATGTTCAAACAGCACAAACTAAGTGCGATGATGAAGGTGATTCGTCCGGAAATCGATGAGGTGAATGCCAAATTCAAGGATGCAGATCCCATGAAGAAACAACAGGAAACAATGGCGGTCTACAGGAAAGCCGGCGTGAATCAGATGGCAGGTTGTTTACCTGCATTGGTTCAGATTCCACTATTCTATGCACTATTCCGATTCTTCCCGAATATGTTGGATCTTCGAGGCAAGAGCTTTTGGTTCGCACCAGATTTGACGGCTTATGATGATGTGATCAAATTTGGATTCAAAATTCCACTTTTGGGCGAGCATTTGAGTATTTTCGCTTTGGCTTGTACAGTTGTGATCTTGATCTACACCGTGATGACTTCCGGAAATATCCAACAGCCTCAGCAAGAAGGAATGCCGAATATGAAAGTGTTGATGTACATCTTCCCGATCACATTCCTATTCTTCTTGAACAGTTCTGCATCAGGATTGTCTTGGTATTATTTTGTGTCCAATGCGATCAACATCGTGATTATTTTGGTCATCAAATATTTCATCTTGGATGAGAAAAAAATCCACGCACAGATCCAAGCCAACAAACAGAAGGAACCGAAAAAAGAAGGCAAGTTTCAAAAGCGAATGAGAGAGATGATGGAGCAGGCACAACAACAGCAGGCACAGCAACAAAACAAAAAGAAATAAATATAAGGCGGTAATTTTTTACCGCTTTTTTTGTTCCCCAACCCCTTCAGAGTTTCAAACTTTGAAGTGTTTTTCTTTTGAAGTTTCCATCTCAGAAGAAGTTTTTCTCGATTTGAAATAATTTTTTAGGAGCTTAATCCTGCTGTCCACTATATCTTTTTTGTTTTTCAGAACGATTGTCATTCCAAGCAACTTGAGCCACAGAAAAACAAAAAAGGATGCCGTTCCCATCAGGGCTAGGGGTTTTTGTCATCCAATTGGTATTTGTAGATTAAAATATAAAGTTTGTCATTCCATAGAAAACCTAATGCATTGTTAACGAAGTTAATCCAAAATGTTTTGATTCCTAAGAATATCGAAGTATTAATCAACTTAGAACCTGTTTAAATTTCATCAAAATTATTTCCCCGACCCTAAAGGGAGTAATTTTGATGAAATTTTCAAGGCGTTTTTCCACCCTTTAGGGTTGGGGAAAAGAAAAATGCTTTGAAAATTTTATTTTTTAATCATTTTTAAACAGGCTCTTAATAATTCCAAAATTTTAATAATTATCCTCATAGACAGATTTGTAAAAAATCACATTACAAATCCCGAAACTTGTTTTAAATTTGATTTTTAAATTGTCTTTAAAAAAAATTTAAATTACTTTTATGAAATACTTACTTATAATTATGTTTTCACTTTTCGGATTTTCAAAAAACAAATCGCAGGCAAAATCGATTCACAGTTTCAAAGTAGAAGCCTTGGATGGCTCTACGATTGACTTTTCTAAGTTCAAAGGCAAAAAAATATTGGTTGTGAACACGGCCTCGGAATGTGGTTTTACACCGCAATACAAAGATTTGCAAAAATTGGCGGATACTTACAAAAACAAATTGGTTGTCGTAGGTTTTCCAGCGAACAATTTTGGAGGACAAGAACCTGGCTCTAATAAAGAAATCGCAACGTTCTGCCAAAGAAACTATGGCGTAGATTTCCCGATGGCTTCTAAGATTTCTGTAAAAGGTGACGACATCGCGCCCATCTACAAATTCTTGACAGACAAGAAAGAAAACGGTGTGAAAAACACAAAAATCCTTTGGAACTTCACCAAGATTTTGCTTGATGAAAAAGGAAATGTGATTGACAGTTTCATCAGCACCACCAACCCAACGAGCGAAAGCATCACGAAATATTTGAAATAGACGAAAGTCGGAAGATGGAAGTCAGAAGTCAAAAAAAAGCGTTCAAATTATTGAACGCTTTCTTTTTTATTAATCAATTCTCAAAAAATTTCCATTTTTATCGAATTCCAAGTCGATGTCATTATTTAAATCGACTTTGATTTTATTTTTCTCTTTGTCAATAGATTCTACTTTGGCACCTTTGTATTTTTTATCGATATAAGCTTTTATTTTTACAGGAATCAAAGCCGTCGGAACGCCTTGTTTGTCGCTAATTTCTTCCCAATTTCCATTTTTATCGAAGTCGATTTCTGCGCCGTTGTTCAGTTTCACTTCGTACTTTCTACCAACAAGCGTGTTCTTGGTTTCGTACTTTGCAACCGTCGCTTTTGGATAATATTTCGCCAAAAAGCTTTTGATATTTGCAGGCATTTGCTGGAAAGGCAAAGAAATATTGGTTGAATTTACTTCTGATTTTAAAGCAATTTCTCTTTTTTCTACTGCTTGGAACATCATTGCTCCAGAGAACAACAGGACTAGACTTAGTTTATTTGATTTCATAATTAATTATTTTTCTGAAATTTACTAAAGTATTGACAATCAAAAAAGCGACCAAAATAGTCGCTTGTATTATATTAAAATCAAAATCGATTTAAACAAAAGGCAATTTCACCACTTTCGCAGGAATGTCCTTGTTTCTAATTCTGATGAAAATCTCTGAATCTAATTTGAAGTTCGGTTTGTCCACGTAAGCCAATCCTATTCCCACTTTCTTCATTGGTGACATTGTTCCGGAAGTTACTTTTCCGATGATTTTCCCCTCTGCATCTACCACTTCATAATCGTGTCTTGGGATTGCTTTTTCCAACATTTCGAAACCTACCAACTTTTTGGTAATGCCTTCAGCTTTTTGATTTTCCAAAAATGCTTTATTCACAAAATCTTTATCAAATTTCGTAATCCAACCCAATCCAGCTTCGAGTGGAGACGTTGTGTCGTTGATGTCGTTTCCGTAAAGACAAAATCCTTTTTCCAACCTCAAAGTGTCTCTGGAAGCCAATCCGCAAGGAATCAAACCTAAATCCTTTCCAACTTCGGTTAGCGCGTCCCAAATTTGTTCTGCGTTTTCATTATTAAAATAAATCTCAAAACCGCCACTTCCCGTGTAACCTGTATTCGAAATGATGACATCCGAAAAACCGGCCACAGAACCCACTGTGAAATGATAATATGGAATGGTCGACAAATCTGTCTCGGTCAATTTTTTAAGAATTTCCGTTGCTTTTGGACCTTGGATAGCAATCAATGACATTTCGTCTGAAGCATTGGTCATTTTCGCTCCGAATTTCTCGTTGTATTTTGCAATGTGGTTCCAGTCTTTATCGATGTTTGAAGCGTTCACGACTACGAAATATTTCTCATCTTCCATTTTGTAAACAATCAAATCGTCCACAATTCCGCCAGTTTCGTTTGGCAAACAAGAATATTGGGCTTTTCCGTTCTCAAGCGCATCCACATTGTTGGAAGTCACAAATTGCAAAAGGTCTTTGGCAGACGGACCTTCGATGAAAAATTGTCCCATGTGAGACACATCGAACATTCCCGCTTTTTCGCGGACAGCAAAATGTTCCTCGTTGATTCCGGCATATTGAACAGGCATTTCGAAACCTGCAAAAGGAACAATCTTAGCTCCCAAAGAAACGTGTTTATCGTATAAAGCGGTCTTTTCCATCTACTTTTTTATTAATTTATTTATTGCAAGCAAATCTAAAAATTTATTATGAGTTTTTGGTTATGAATGATAAGTTACATTTCCAAATTAATATCATTTTCAGATTGCGACATTAATGTTAACTTTGCGACTCAAAATAAAACTATGAGCGACACGATTCTTTGCCCGAAATGCCAATCCGAATTCACTTACGAACAAGACAATCTGCAGGTTTGTTCCCAATGTTTCTACGAATGGGACCCTGCGGAAGTTTCTACGGAAGGGAAAATTTTCGATTCTCTTGGCAAGGAATTGCAAAACGGAGATTCTGTGATCGTCATCAAGGACCTTCCTGTGAAAGGCGCTCCGAAAGACATCAAAGCTGGAACGAAAGTGAAAAACATTAGACTGAGACCAGAAAGTGACCACAATATCGATTGCAAAATTGATGGTTTTGGGTCGATGGCTTTGAAGTCTGAGTTTGTGAGAAAGGCTTAGTTGGCGATTGGCTGATGGCTATTAGCAAATGGCTTGAGAGCATTTGAAAGCTATAAGCAAATAGCTATTGGCTATCTGCAAAATAAAAAAGGAAAAATTTGGCAGGGTCGACTTTCAAAGACTTTGATTGCTTGCGCTAATTTCGGTCCTTAGGGGCAGAAAGAGAATTAACCAAAAATTTCCTGATGTATTTTCGTTTAGCAAAATTAGAAATTATTTCTAATTCAACAAACTGGAAATCTATAAGTTATCCATATTTTATCCACAAAAAAAATCCATTTAATTATTAAGTGGGAATTTGAACGCAAAGTCCGCTAAGATTTTTTTGAAATTATTGAAAATATTTTAAGGTTCGCAAAGCCGTAAAACTCATCAAAGTTTATAATTAATCAGGTAATATAATTAATTATAAAAAATTAAGATTCACTTTCCCTTCCAGAAATTCATCTGTATAAATAATGATTGGCTTATCATTAATCAATAACTTGTTTCGGTAATGAGAACCGGCGAAACGGCTGTCAGAAACTGTTGCTTCTACTCCACTTTCGGCAATTTTTATTTGATGTGGAAAGTAATTGGTTTTCTTTAAATTTAATTGAGATTTTTCTTCTTCCGTGAAAATATTGACTTCGCCAAGAAGCCTTGCAACGTAATCATTGTAAGGATTTTCGTAAGTTTCTTTCGGAGAATCATTTTGAATTAATCTTCCCTGCTGGAGAACCACAATCTTATCCGCCCAAGGTAAAACTTCTTCCAAATTGTGCGTTGAAATTATCAAACTGAGATTATTTTCTTTGACATAATTAAAAAGCTTTTCCCTCAACTCAAATTTTCTGGAAAAATCCAGGTTGCTGAAAGGCTCATCCAACAAAAGCATTTTCGGAAGAACTGCCAAAGCCCTTGCAATCGCGACTCTTTGCTGTTGTCCGCCACTCAGATTCTTGGGAATCACTTTCGCAAATTCCGTCAAACCAACGACTTCCAATAACTCTTCAACTTTTGCCTTTTTTTCTTTGAGATTAATGTTAGAAATAAATTTCCCGACGTTGTCATAAACAGTTCCGTACGGCATCAAATCGTAATTTTGTGCTACAAATTTCATTTGAGATTCGCCGGGAACGAGATTGCCTTTTGGCCCAAATAGTTTTTCGCCTTCAAACAAAATGTCGCCACCTTGCCAATCTATCAAACCATAAATCAAACTCAGCAAAGTCGATTTTCCACAGCCACTTTCGCCAACCAAAGCGATGATTTGTCCTTCATCCACATTCAGATTAAGATTTTGAAACAATGGTTTATCGGTCTGATAATTGAAATACAGGTTTTTAACTTCTAACAACATCTTGCAAAATTAGTGGTTGAAATCGTAATAATTTTATTATTTTAGCAAAAACACAAATTTAGACATTATTTAAAAATTTCATTATGAAAAAGACAACTTTAATCTCAGCCATTTTACTGATTTCCGCTTCGGTTTTCATCATTTCTTGTGGAAAAGACAAACCTGTGACCAGCGAAAGCAATGAAGTTTTGACAACATCCGACGGACAAGTCTATGTTGTGGATACGCTAAATAGTAAAGCGGAATGGAAAGGTTTTAAAGTTGTAAAGTCTGACAACACCAGCCACATCGGACATTTGAAATTCGAAAGTGGTGAAGTGACGGTGAAAGATAATAAGTTGGAAAGTGGGCAATTCGTGATCGATATGAACTCTATCACAAACGAAGATTTGAAAGAAGCCGAATCCAATGGGAAACTTCTTGGACATTTGAAAAGTGCGGATTTTTTTGATACTGCAAAATTCCCTACTGCATCTTACGAAATCACAAAAGTATCGGAAGGACTTGCAGGAAGCGATTACAACACGGTTCTAGACGGAAATCTTACGCTCAAAGGAATTACAAAACCTTTCACTTTCAATGCCAATGTAAAAGTTGCGAATGGAGAACTGACGATTGCCACAGAACCAAAAGACATTGACAGAGACGAGTTCGGGATCAAATTCCAAATGCCAACAGCAGAAGGTTTGATCAAAAATGAGATCAGCGTTCAGATGAAAGTGAAGGCGATTGAAAAGAAATAAATTGCTTTTGGCAATTGGCTTTTAGCAAATAGCTTGAAATTATTATTAATCTGCTTATTATAAAGGCAGATTTTTTTATTTTAAAATCGTATTTTTGCACTCTATAATTTATTATAACCAATGCTAGAGAAAATTGATGACCTGCTAATAGAAGTACAAAATTTCCAATCTTCTGCGAAAGATGAGATAGAACAATTCCGTCTCAAATTCAATGGAAAGAAAGGAATTATGAATGATTTCTACGACTCTTTGAAACAAATTCCCAACGAGCAGAAAAAAGATTTTGGACAGAAGATCAACATCTTGAGAAATGCTGTGAATGAGAAACTTGAAGATTTGAAATCATCTTCAGAAAGTAAAATCATTCTTGAGAAAGAAGACCTTACAAGACCAGGTTTTCCTATGGAATTGGGTTCTCGTCATCCAATTAATTTAGTTAAAAATAGAATCATCGAAATCTTCAAATCCATCGGTTTTGCTGTTGCAGACGGACCAGAAATTGAAGACGATTGGCACAACTTCACCGCATTGAACCTTCCGGAATATCATCCGGCGAGAGATATGCAGGACACCTTTTTCATCGAGCAAAATCCAGATGTGCTTTTGAGAACGCACACTTCATCTGTTCAAATCCGATATATGGAGGAGAACGAACCGCCGATGAGAATCTTGGCGCCAGGAAGGGTTTTCAGAAACGAGGCCGTTTCTTCCCGTTCGCACTGCATTTTCCATCAGATCGAAGGACTTTATATCGACGAGAATGTAAGTTTTGCAGATCTTAAACAAACCATTCAATTCTTCACGACGGAACTTTTCGGAAAGTCGAAGATCAGAATGAGACCTTCGTACTTCCCTTTCACAGAGCCAAGTGCAGAAGTTGACGTGTATTGGGGATTGAACTCCGAAACCGATTACAGAATCACAAAAGGAACTGGTTGGTTGGAAATTATGGGTTGCGGAATGGTAGATCCTGCCGTTCTAAAAAATGTGAACATCGACCCAGACAAATTCTCCGGATATGCTTTCGGAATGGGAATCGAGAGAATCGTAATGTTGCTTTACCAAATGAGCGACATCCGTATGTTCTTTGAAAATGATAAGAGAATGTTGGAGCAATTCAAAAGTTTATAATCAAACTTTTACTTCAAAATAAAAATCAAAATCCTGCGAATTAACTTTTGCAGGATTTTTTGATATAACACTTTATTTTTATTAATTTGTAGTCGATAAATCATTATAACAACTGACAATCAAGCTTTTATAGCTAAAATAATTTCAATATTATTATCAGGTTAAAATATTTATGATGTAAGAAGGTAAAAATTTCAATGGATTGTTTAATTTTACAGCAGATAGGTTTATTTTATCAATCAAATTTTGGCTTTTGATGATTGTAAATTTTTATTAAAGAAAACACAAATATGGATTCAAAAAGTGGTAATTCACGATTCAAATTAAGAAAGATTGTTCATTATTCTCTGATATTATGCATTCTGCTTATCCAGTTGATCATAGCCGGATTTTTTTACACCGAATTCAAAAATCGAAAAAATGTTGCCTTCTTAGAAGGTCAATTGAAAGATGTTCAAGCTTTGGAACACCTCACGGATGATTCGCGAAAAGAACTTTTGATCGCTCAGGATTATTTTCAAAAATACGTAATGACAAATGATGACAAATATTTGGATTCCTACTTCCAATCCGTCAATCTCCTCACAAAAAGTCTAGACAGCATCAATGATCTGAAGGAAAAAAATCCCAGACTGAAAAAGGTCATCACATTACAAAAAGTGGATTCGGCAGAGTATAAAAATCTGCAGACATTGAGGGATTCTTCGTATCAAGTTTCCGCAAAATCTAATATGAAACTCCGTGAGATCGCCATTCCGCAGTTCAAAAAATATGAATTCAAATATGACTTTGACAAATTTGACATTAAAACAGAAACCAAATCGGACACCATCAAGAAAAAAGGGTTGTTTGGAAGACTAGGCGACGCCATTTCCGGGAAAGAGAATGTGCGTAAGGAAAGCACCATCATCACGGTAGAAAAAACCAAGCAGGACGCCCTAGCAAAGATGAAGCGAGAACTCGACAGTATTTTCAAAAATATGAATACCTACTACTCCACAGAAATCCAAAAAGTACGTGTGAATGTGGTCAAAAACAAAGACGTCAGCAAGAACAGAAGCAAACTTTTCGAATCGTTTAACAGCCTGATGGTTTATAGCAACAATCTGATGAGCCTTTACGAATTTGCTGTCAAGGATTCTAAAACCGAGCTGGAAAAAGAATTGGGAAAACTGAATTCGGAAAATAACAAAATTAGAATGTATCTTGTTTTCGGAGCAATGGTCTTGATGTTTATAGTTTCAATTCTGATAATGTATTTTACTCGTATGGCTTTTATATACGAACGAAAACTGAACTCGGCCAACAAACAGATCAAGGAAAATCTTAGCTTCAAAAATAGAATTTTGGGAATGCTGAGCCACGAACTAAGGTCGCCTTTGAAAATCATCGGCATCTTTATCAACCGAATCAACAAGAAAACCACGGACGAAAGCATCAAAGAATATTTAAAGTCAATCAGTTTCACCAACAATACTTTGTTGATGCAGGCCAACCAGATTTTGGAATACACCCGAAATCAACAAGTAGAAAACAAATTGATTCCGGTAGTTTTCAATTTGAATAATGAAATCGATTCAATCCTTAATTCTATCGAGCCATATATCCAAACGAGGAACAACAAGTTTGTCATCGATAAAAAAATTGACCCGAATCTTATCGTTTATTCTGACAACACGAAGATCAACCAGATTTTTATGAATATTCTTGGTAACGCGAACAAGTTCACTGAAAATGGACAAATTACCGTTGTGACATCATCGGAATTAATTAATGAAAACACAGCTTCTCTTGTAACAAAAATCAGTGATACAGGTGTTGGAATCTCGCAATCCGATTTGAAGAACATCTTCGAACCTTATTATCAAGGTGTGCTATCAACCGAAGTTGAAAATCTGGGAGCAGGTTTGGGGTTAAGCCTTTGTAAGGAAATCGTAGAACTTTACGGTGGTAAAATTGCCGTAACGAGCGAGCAAAACGAAGGAACGACAGTAACTTTCTCTATTAATTTGAATATTAATAAATGAATCTATTAGACCAAAAACCGATCACTTTTTTGCTGGCAGATGATCACAGCCTCATAAGACAAGGACTCGTCTTCGTACTGGAAGAAATGGAACTGGACGCAGAAATTATCCACGCTTCGAATCTGCAATTGGCTTTTAAATCAGCTATCGAAAATCCAATCGACATTATTATAATCGATGCGCATTTCCCCGATGGCAACAGCCTTTCCATCATCCCTGAAATCAAAAAATCAAAACCAGAAACTAAGATTCTTGTATTTTCTGGAATCGATGAAAATGTACACGCATTAAAGTACATCAATGCTGGCGCAAACGGTTTCCTCAGCAAATTGAGTGAGGAAGACGAGGTGAAAGTTGCTTTGGAAAAGATGGTTCAAAATGGCGAATATATTTCTTCCACAGTTCAAGGTTTGCTTATCCACTCTATGCGAAATCCACAACTGTTAAATCCGTTGAAAACTCTTACAGAGCGCGAAATGGAAATCGCAAAGATGTATGCCGAAGGTCTGGGAAATCTGGAAATTGCGAACCAATTGGACATCAAACAAAATACGGTCAGCACACTTAAAAAGAGAATCTTCGATAAATTAAATATCGAAAATATCGTAGAACTCATAGAATTGATGAAGGAACATCAGTAGAAAGATCGCTTCAACTTCAAGCTTTTTCATTTTTAGAAACATCAGACTTATCATAATGGTAAGTCTTTTTTGTAGATAAATATCTACAAGCTTACCGATGTATATCTAAGCCAATTTTCACTTTAATATTTCAAATCGTACTAATTTTGTCCCAACAAAGAAGCTAATTATTTATCCCATAAAAATAAGTAATTATTAATTTGAAAAACTTGGTTATGAAAACACAAATGATGAAGCCAAAAAAATTGCAGACGTTTCTAAAATCACAAATGATGAAATTGCAATAATAAAAGATTACAAGACACAAATGATGAAACCTTGAGTATCGCGTTGCAGAGTCGAGAGACTCTGTAAGGGATGCTTAAAAAAAAGACACAAATCATAAAAGATTCTAAAAACACAAACGATGAAATCGGATTCTGAAAGCACAAATGATGAAACCGCTGTTCGCTAGATTCTTTAAACACAAATGATGAAACCCAAGGTATCAAAATTACGGAGCCGAAAGGCTCTGTAAATGATACTTAAGAAAACAAAGACACAAAAACAAAAAGATTCTAAAAGCAAAATGATGAAATCGGATTCTGAAAGCACAAATGATGAAACCACTGTTCGCTAGATTCTTTAAACACAAATGATGAAACCCAAGGTATCAAAATTACAGAGCTGAAAGGCTCTGTAAATGATACTTAAGAAAACAAAGACAAAAAAAAGATTCTAAAAGCAAAATGATGAAATCGGATTCTGAAAGCACAAATGATGAAACCACTGTTAGTTAGATTCTTTAAACACAAATGATGAAACCCAAGGTATCAAAATTACAGAGCCGAAAGGCTCTGTAAATGATACTTAAAAACCTGAAGCCATTTTACGAAATTCCAATTTTGAATTAAAAACACAAATTAAAAAATGAAAATAAACAATAGAAAAGAGGTTATCTTTACAATGTACGGGTTTCTCTTTCTTCTGATCTTAGACCTCATACTTTTGATTTTTTCCACCAAATTCTCATATATTTCAGATGAGTATTTGTATATCTTTTTTGCATTGATCTTTGTATTTTGCATTTGGAGAATTGCAACCCTAAAAATCTTTTCTATGGAAGTTTCGGAGCACATCTTCTCTGTAAAGTACAGACATCCACTTTTGCAAAGCGACCATCCTGTTTTGGAATTGCCATTGGAAAAAGTGATTTCTGTGAAAGCCGAAAAAGGGATTCTCAATTATATTCTACTTATCAGCATCAGGTCTAGAAAGGGAATTAAAAGTTTTTACTACAGATTGGGCAAACTTCCAGAAAACCAATCAATTAAATTCAAAGAAATATCGAATTTTATACATTCTAGCAGAATGGAATCATATTAATAATTATTTATTTTTGTTAACCTGAGAATCCTGTGAATTAATTTTCATGGGATTTTTTGTGTTTCTAAAGCATGAATTAGCGAACATATCTTACATCAATTTCCAAAGCATTCTGTTTGTATAATTTTGAAAAATAAATAATGACTAACTTTAATAAACAAAACTTCTACTTATGAAAACTCAATTTGAATATATCCCACTTGTAAAAAACGAATCCAAAAAACGTTTCGAAATCGAAATTGATGGACACTTTGCATTCATCAATTATGGCGAAACCGAAAATCAAATCGCATTGGTACACACAGAAGCTGAGCCAGAATTGGCAGGAACCGGCGCCGCGGGTGCCGTTGTAGAAAAAACTTTGGAATACATCAAAGAAGGCGGTAAAAAGTTGTTGCCATTTTGCCCTTACGTTTTCGCCTTCATCAAAAAGCACCCGGAATGGAAAACGATTGTTGATGAGACATTCGGTGCTTACGACAAACTTTAATTAAAAAAATAAAAACTATGAAAATATTTGCCTTTGCGGGAAGTAACTCTTCCACTTCCATCAACAAACAACTTGTGAAATTTGTTTTGAAAAACTTTCCTGATGATGAAATCAACCTCATTGATCTTAATGATTATCTAATGCCGGTTTTCTCCGTAGATCTTGAGAAAAATGGATTTCCTGATGAAGCTTATCAATTTCTTAAAAACATAGAAGAATCTGACATCATAATCTGTTCATTGGCAGAAAACAACCGATCTTACAGCGCTGCTTTCAAGAATATTTTTGATTGGTGTTCCAGGATCAATGTAAAGGTTTTCCAAAACAAACCGATGTTTTTGATGACCACTTCTCCTGGCGGTTATGGTGGAGGAAACGTAATGGCAGAGGCATCGAAATTTTTCCCGCAGTTTGGAGCGGACATCAAAGAAACTTTTTCCCTTCCAAAGTTCTATGAGAATTTCGATCTCGAAAATGGGATCATCAATCCGGAATTGCTGAACGAAATTAATCTAAAAATCGAAAACTTTAAAAATCAAATCTAATGGAAACCCACGAATATCAGGCGGGAGAAATCACCATCATCTGGAAACCAAAAGTCTGTATCCACGCAGGTGTTTGCGTAAAAATGCTTCCGAAAGTTTACAATCCGAAAGAAAGACCCTGGATAAAAACAGAAAATGCAAATTCCGAAGCTTTGAAGGAACAGATTGAAAAATGTCCGTCTGGCGCGTTAAGCTATCAATTAAATTCGTAAAAATGGGAGTCAAGGTAAAAGCTACATTAGGCACAGACAAGTATTACACACAAGTGATTGCCGGAGAAAACACATTGATAACAGATGAACCATTAGCACAAGGTGGCGGAAACAAAGGTTTCAATCCTTATGAAATTTTGGCAACATCACTCGCAAGTTGTACCGCTGCAACACTTAGAATGTACATCGACAGAAAAGGTTGGGACATTCCGCAGATCAATGTGGAAGTGGATTTGGAAAATTATCCTCAAACAAAAAGTGCTCAATTTTGCAGAGTGATAGACTTTGGAACTTCAGAAATAGGTGAAGACATCAAAGATCGACTTTTCAAAATCGCAGACGCTTGTCCTATCCATAAAATCTTGACCAACAACATAGAAATCTTAACCAAAATATCATAAAAATGTTAGAAATAAAACAAATTAATAGAGAAACAAAAGGCGAATTCATTGCAACTTTTGACGGAACTAAAGCTGGCGAAATGACCTATTCTTGGGCTGGAGCAGACAAAATCATCATCGATCACACAGAAGTAGAGCCAGCTTACAACGGAAAAGGCGTTGGGAAAGAAATGGTTTATAAAGCGGTAGAATTTGCTAGAGAAAACAATCTGAAAATCATCCCGCTTTGTCCTTTTGCAACAGCGACTTTCAAAAAGAATGAAGAAATTAGAGATGTGCTTTAGGAATGAATGATGAATGATAATTGATCTAGAAGCGTTTCAAAATTGGAAACGCTTTTTTGTTTTGAATCAAATAAATGATGCTAATTCAGTTCCATTGCGATTTTTCTGCTATTTTTGCATAGCTTAAATTATGCTCAACAAAATCCTCACTTTTCCGATTGTGGTCTTGATAAAGTTCTATCAACTCGCTATTTCGCCATTTTTGGGGAAGAATTGCCGGTACGATCCGACTTGTTCGCATTACACTTTGGAGGCTTTGAAAGTTCATGGACTTATCAAAGGTAGCTGGCTGGCGATGAAGAGAATTGCGAGCTGTCATCCCTGGGGAGGCGAAGGCTATGATCCTGTGCCACCAAAACAACATTAAAATTACCTATCAATGAATCATATTTTTCTAAGATTTTATCTCATCCTTTTTGTTGGATTTTTCCAATTGGTATCTTCGCAAAGTTCTACCTCTGGACTTTCTGACGGCATTTTGAAAATAAATAACTCGGAGAGTGTTGCTGTGAAAATATTTGCAACGCAAAATACAACACTTTTGTACGACGAGGCTTCGCGAACTGTTCCAAATGAATTGGTCATCCTAAATGAAGATAATATCACAGCAGAATCTGCACAACAATTGGGATCTATCCAAAATATATTATTGAAATACAAAGCTTTCAATTTTCAGTTTTTGGACAAGGATTTCAAACCTGTAGATGCGAATCTGGATCAGAAAAATATTGAGAATTTTAAATATCTTTTAAAGTCCAATCGTGTTCTCAAAGCTAGTGACAATGTGGAATTGGAAACAAGTTTCAAAATTTGGGATCCAATCAAAGGAATTAAATTAGGCCCTGTAATGCTACATTTTTACAGTCTAATGTTCATTTTGGCCTTTGGATTAGGCTATTTCATTATGGCAAAAATCTTCAAAATCGATGGCGTTGACGAGAAATATCTGGAGCCATTTTTCACTTGGACATTGCTCGGAACTATTCTGGGAGCGAGATTGGGACACGTTATCTTTTATCAGCCCGAACTTTTCAAGGAAGATTTCCTAAGTGTATTTTTGCCAATCAGCACGCGAGGCGGTTTGCATTTCACAGGATTTTCCGGATTGGCCAGTCACGGCGCAGCGATTATGGTGATTGCGACAACGTTATATTACAGCATCAAAATCATCAAGAAGAATCCGCTTTGGGTGTATGATAGAATCGGGATTGTAGTGGCTTCTGGCGGTGCTTTTGTGAGAATGGGAAATTTTTTCAACTCCGAAATTTTAGGAAAACCGATTAATCCTTCTTCACCATTTGCTCTGCTTTTCCCACAACAAAGTTCAGAATATGGCGTGACAATCCCGAGATATCCAACGCAATTGTTTGAGGCATTTGGATATGTTTGCCTGTTCTTTTTGCTTTGGTTCTTGTACAGAAAAACCGATAAGAAATATCAACAAGGTTGGTTGTTCGGCTTATTTTTCATTATTCTTTGGGCCATCAGATTCTTTGTAGAATTCTTGAAGGAGCCACAAGGCGACGAGATCATCAGTTTTGCAGGACTTAATACCGGTCAAATTTTGAGTATTCCGTTTATGATTGCAGGAGCGGTAATTATGATTATTTCTAAAAAATATAAACTTCCGAAAGAGCAAACCGTATAAAATAAAAACTCCCAATATTTTGGGAGTTTTTTTATGTTTGAATTTCAATAACTTTTAAAAGTCAGTTTTAATTCTATCAAAATTATTTCCCCAACCCTAAAGGGAGTAATTTTGATAGAATTTTTAATTGATTTTTGCTCCTTTAGGGTTGTGGCAGACAAAAATTAATTAAAAATGAAATATCAACAGGAAGTAAATTTACAAAGCTTTAATTTCATTAATAAAAGATTCTACAACTTCATCAGAAGTCGCCCAGGAAGTTATTATTCTAATTGCGGAATTCTCTACATCCATCTTTTTCCAAACATAGAAATCAAAGTTCGCAGACAACTTTTCGATTTGAGAATTGTTTAGAATTGGGAATATTTGATTGGTAAAAGTCTCTGATAAAAACTGGAATCCTTTTTCTTGAAAAGCCAATTTGATTTTCATTGCCTGAACATTGGAAATCTTGGCCAAGTCAAAATAAAGATCATTTTTCATCAACTCCAAAAACTGAATTCCCAGCAATCTACCTTTTGCCAACAAAGCGCCTTTTTGCTTGACGTGGAAACCGAATTCTTCCTTCACATTGTCGTTGGTAATCACAATTGCTTCGCCGAGAAGCGCTCCATTTTTTGTTCCGCCGAGATAGAAAATGTCTGTGAAATTGGCAACATCTTCCAAAGTCAAATCGTTGATCTCAGTAGTCAGAGCTTGTCCTAATCTTGCGCCGTCCATAAAAAGATAGAGATCATTTGCTTGACAAAATTCATACAATTCCGTCAACTCTTGTTTTTGATAAATTGTCCCAATTTCTGTGGAATTTGAAATGTAAACCAACCTCTGTTTCAGCTGATGAGGCTTGTTGGTATGAGAATCCAAAACCAATTGAATCTGTTCTGGTTTAAGCTTTCCGTTATCCGTTACAACGCCGTGGATTTTATGCCCTGTCGCTTCTATCGCGCCGGTTTCATTGGTAAAGATATGTCCAGTTTCAGCCGAGATCACACTTTCGTGAGGACGAAGAATTGAAGAAATTACCAAAAGATTCGCTTGCGTTCCACCACTCACAAAGTAAATCTCAGCATTTTGATTATTGATTTTTTTCTTAATCAATTCTCTCGCTTCATCAGAATACTCATCGTAGCCGTAGCCATTTTGTTGATCGAGGTTTGTTTTAATCAACGCTTCTAAAATATTGGGATGACAACCTTCGGAGTAATCATTTTTAAAGGAATATTTCTTCATTTTCTTTCTGCTATTTTATTTAATCATAATGAAATCTACACTTCGCAATTTGGATTTCATCGTCTTCATATTTATAAATTAATCGGTGTTCATCATCAATTCTTCTTGACCAAAACCCAGAATATTTATGCTTCAACGGTTCAGGTTTTCCGATTCCATCGAAAGGATTTCTGGCAATATCTTTTAATAATTCATTGATTTTCTTGAGCTTTTTCTTGTCCGTACTTTGCCAGTAAAGATAATCTTCCCAGGATTCATCCACAAAAACATATCTCATTATTCTTCAATTAGATCTTTTGAAAATGAGTTTTTTCCTTTCAGTTTTTCAATGGCTGAGTCTAATCTTGCTTCATTTTTTCTAGACGACAATTCATAGTTTGTTGCCATTAAGGAATTATATTCATCCAGAGACATCACGACAATTCCTTTGTCTTTTCCACGGTTGATAATCAAGGTTTCAAAATTTTTTGAGACTTTGTCCAGATAAGATTTGATGTCTTTTCTAAAATCAGAGATATTGGCAATCAACATATTTTGTATTTTATTTTGTACAAATATACGTACAATTCTACAAAATTTGAATGATAATATTGTTAGTCAAAATTTGATTTACTTCTAACTTTTCTTTAATTTTGAAATATGAATTCCTTGACCGAAGAAAATTACCTAAAAGCACTTTATCATCTTGTGAATGAGAATGATGAAGTTTCTGTGAACGACCTCAGCCGACAACTCAACATCAAAATGCCTTCTGTCAACAGTATGGTAAAGAAATTTGCGGAGAAAAACTGGGTGAAATATGAATCGTACAAACCCATAAAACTCACAGAATCTGGAAAAAAAGAAGCGTCGCTCATCGTTAGAAAACACCGATTAACAGAGATGTTTCTCGTAGAAAAAATGGGATTTGGCTGGGAGAATGTCCACGAAATCGCGGAACAATTGGAACATATCCATTCCGATGCGTTTTTTGATAAAATGGATGAGATTCTGAACTATCCAAAAATGGATCCTCACGGCGAACCTATTCCTGACAAAGATGGAAACGTCATTCAGCCTGATCACAAAAAACTGAGCAAATGCAAGGAAAATGAAACCGTAGAATTGGCTTCCGTCACAACATCATCAGAAGATTTTCTGAATTTCCTTAACAAAAGAGACTTGAGCTTGGGAACACAATTGAAAATCTTGCAAATCGAAGGTTTTGACCAATCGATGTTGATTGCTTACAACGGGCGCGAAGAGAATTTTAGCAAGACAGTTTGTGAGAGGTTGTTGGTGAAGTAAATTACAATTTCCAATTAAACCCTTTCAGGGTTTCCTATTATCATTCGCTCTTTCCATGCGTTGCACGCACGGCTACTATTGTTAAACCCTTTCAGGGTTTCCTATTATCATTGGCCCTTTCCATGCGTTGCACGCACGGCTACTATTGTTAAACTCTTTCAGAGTTTTAGGGATAGTTATTGTAATAAAAAAGAGACTCAAAACAGAGTCTCTTTTTATCTAGTTGAACATATCTTTTACTTTCTCAAAGAATGTTTTTTCTTTTCCGGTTGGTTCGGCGTTCATATCGCCGTTTTCCAATTGTTTTTGGAAGAATTCCTTTTGTTCTTTCGTCAGTTTTTGTGGCGTCCAGACATTGATATGAACAAACATATCGCCTTTTCCACCATAACCTTCGATGTTTGGAAGACCTTTTCCAGCTAATCTTAGGATTTTGCCAGACTGAGTTCCTTCATCCACTTTGATTTTCACTTTTCCACCAACCACGTTGATTTCTTTAGTTGTTCCCAAAGCCGCTTCTGCGAAAGAAACATACAATTCCTGATGAAGATTGTCGCCTTCACGCTTGATGGTTTTGTCCACTTCCTCTTCTACCACAACCAAAAGGTCACCAGGCATTCCACCAAGTGGCGCGTCGTTTCCTTTGCCTCTTACATTCAGTTGGATGCCGTCTCTTGCACCAGCCGGAATATTGATCGTGATTTCTTCATCTTCTTTTACTAGACCTTGTGCATTAGCTCCAGCAGGGATCTTGTCCGCTACTTTTCCAACACCTTGGCAAGTGCCACAAGTTGTTTGCGTTTGCATCTGTCCGAACATCGTGTTCATCATTCTCACCTGTACGCCACTTCCACCACAAGTAGGACAAGTCTTGGAAGTCACGCCTTTTGCCAACTTCATTTTTTTGACCTTGATGGTTTTCTGAGTTCCGGAGATCATTTCTTCAAGGTTCAATTTGATGCGGACACGAAGATTAGAACCACGAGACTGCTGCTGTCTTTGCTGACCACCACCAAATCCGCCACCGCCGAAAATATCACCGAACTGACTGAAGATGTCTTCCATATTCATTCCGCCTCCGAAGCCGCCTCCGCCAAATCCGCCACCTGCTGCACCGCCAACACCAGCGTGACCGTATTGGTCATATCTAGCTTTCTTGTTGTCGTCGCTTAGAACTTCATATGCTTCTGCCGCTTCTTTGAATTTTTCCTCTGCTTCTTTATCACCCGGATTTTTGTCTGGGTGAAATTTGATCGCCATTTTTCGGTAGGCTTTCTTTATCTCGTCAGCACTTGCTGATTTGCTAACTTCTAATATATCGTAATAATCGCGCTTCGCCATAATAAATAATTGATAAGTGATAAATGATAATTGATCTTCTGACCAATTAACTTTATCATTAATAAATTTTAGTTTCCTGTCACTACTTTTGCGAAACGGATCACTTTCTCGTGAAGTTGATATCCAGTTTCCACTACATCTATGATCTTACCTTTTAGATCTTCTGATGGCGAAGGAATCGAGGTGATAGCCTCGTGCAAATCTACGTTGAAAGCGTCGCCTTGCTCTACGTGGATGGCTTTCAGACCTTTGTCTATCAATTTGCTTTTCAATTTTTGATAGATCAATTCGATGCCTTTGAATTCGGACTCGTTGCCACTTTTGGAGATTTCTTTGATGGCTCTTTCGAAGTCATCTACAACGCCAAGCATTGAGGTCATCAAATCTTGGGAAGCGTACAAATAGAAATCGTTCTTTTCTTTCAGCGTTCTTTTTTTATAGTTTTCGAATTCTGCGTAGAGACGGATGTATCTGTCTTTTTCTTCTGCCAAAAGTTCTTCTGGCGTCGGTTTTTGTGACACATTTTCTTGATTTTCCGTTTCTGGATTTTCTGTCGAATTCGTTTCTTGATTCAGGTTTTCCTCGTGTATATCTTTGTTTTCTTCCATAATGGTAATTTTACAAAGTACATTTCTCAATTCTTTTGCCAATCGTGGTATTTTGACAATTAGGCAGAGATTGGGTTGGAGGGTTTTGAGAGTTGTTGCGTGTGAGAGTTGAGAGTTGGAGGGTTTGAGAGTTGGAGGGTTTGAGAGTGGGAGATTCAAAATTTGGAATTCGGAATGTGGAATGTGGAATGTGGAATGTTCGGCTTTTGCGAAGCGCGTGAGCGATGGTAGTGGATATCCTTTTTGTCTTTGGGTGCGCTCTATCGGATAGACAAATGGTGGAGACAAAAAGATAGTAACGGACAGCGCGACCTGAGGTGCGGGATTGCGGTGGCGAAGGGCACGCCCAAATTTTAGTTCGATTTTTTGGTGATGGAATTCCGGAAATCGATGTCTTCCAAAGTCCAGTCTAGGATTTTGTCTTCTTTGCCAAAAAGGTCTTCGAAGTTGGGATCAACCGAGAAATTGGGAACGACACCTCGGTTTTTGTTTTCGAACTCGATGTTTGGGCGGATGAGGAAAAGGCCAATCGGGAGCGTGAGATGCGAGTGGGGCAAAATGACCGTGTTGTTGACGCCTGCAACGGTTCCGTCGTGCGCACCACCGGTTTCTTCGCCTACGATGACGGCTCTTTTTTCGTACTTCAGTTTTGCGGAAAGGATGGACGACGCGGAAAAACTAGCGCCGTTCACGAGGACATAAATCTTGCCTTTGAAAGCATTTTCCTTCGGTTTTGTAGGTCTTGACGCGAATTCTCTGAAGTAATATCTTTTGTCCTTTTTTGAAGAGAGAAAATAGTTGCCCGCCAAGAAAAACGGATACGCCGGCGCACTCAGAATGGATGTAAACACAGATTGTCCACGGAAATAATTCTGATGCATCCCCGAAGTTTTGGAGGTCATTTCTGGGACTTTTATCAAGGTGAATTTTTCGTCCGTCAAGTAGGAATACAGATTGTTAATTTCGGAAAGCGAACCGCCCAGATTGTCGCGGACGTCTATAATGAGATATTCCGATTTGGCGTTTTTGATCTTTCTGAACGTCTGGTCGTAGAACTTTTTGGCTTGCGTGGCAGAAAAAGATTTTATTTTGATGTAGGCGACGGTGCTGTCGGATTTTAAGAATTTGAAACTTCTGTTGTAGGTCTTGGAAATGGCGTTGTAATCCTGAAGTTTTTGATCTGCAGTGATTTTTGGTAACTTTTTCTCTTCGGTAACTTCTTTGGTTTCCTTCTTTTGCCTTTTGAGATGGACATCTTCTATCACGTTGTCACAAAGCGTTTGGAGTTTTACGCTGTCCAGATAACTATTCTCCAAAGTGTAATAATTGAAGAATGTGAGATTCATAAAATATTTTTGAAAGGTTTGATTTTCCCCGTCGGAACTGTAGAGTTTTCGATATTTTCTCACCAAATCTGAAACATCTTCATCGTTGATTTTGAGAATTTCAGTGCCTGTTTTTATCTTGCCAAAATTCTCTCTGTTTTCTGTGACGAATAGTTTATCATCGATGATCTTATAATCCATCAATGCAAACAACTGCTTCTTCGATTTTAATTCTTTCTGCTCGGCTTTGGAATATTTCCTGCTGATGGACCTTAATCGCAAATGACCTTCATTAACACTTGCCACGACAGGAGCGAGTTTGAAGAAAAACTGATTCGGCGCCAAAGGTTCTTTGATGGTTGTTTTGAGGCTGTCAAATTTATGGTCCAGCTTTTCCTTGGAAATGTACCAATAGAGATTGGGATGGAATTTTTGAAGTTTCTTATAAGTGTAATCCACATCTTTTCTGAGTTCGGAAACTGAGATTTTCTTGTCCAAAAACAGATTGTTCTTCCTGACAGATTGACAAGAAAAAATGATTATAAATAGGGAGAGAATAAATGTTTTTTGCATAGATGAGGGATTAAAATTAAGTTTTTTAAAACAAACATTTTAATAGCGCTTTCAACTTTAACATTTTATAACAAAAAGTGGTTTTAGATTTGTAAGAAGTCTGTGTTACTAAATCAACAATTACATTATGAAAAATATAATTTTTGCTACCTCAGCATTTTTTATTTCTCAGTTTTCTTTTGCTCAGACGAAAGAGATCATAGCTTTCACGCAACTGAAAGTGTTTGATAAAATTCCCGTTGAACTCGTTTCATCAGACTCCTACAAAGCTGAAGTGACAGGAACGATGGCGAATGATGTAGAATTGGTGAACTCCGGAAACGAACTCAGAATCCGAATGAAACCTACCAAACTATTACAAGGCGACGATGTCAAAATCTTGCTTTACTACACAGACATCAGCGACATCCAAGCGAGCCAAGGTTCGAAAATCACATCGAATGATATTGTTAAAGCTTCGAAGTTGGGATTGACATCTAATGAAGGCTCATTGATAGACTTAAGTGTAAATGCAAACGTCATCGACGCGAAAGTCAACACCGGTGCAGTTTTGAAGTTGTCCGGAAATACAAATTCACAATCTGTCATCGTAAACACGGGCGCAAAATATGACGGCCAAACTTTGCAAACAGAAATCACAAGCATCACAACAAATGCGGGCGGAAAAGCAACTGTAAACGCCAACGAATCTGTAGATGCAACTACAAGAGCTGGCGGAATAATCGATATCTACGGAAAACCAAAATCCAAAAACGATAAGAAAATTGCTGGTGGAAAAATTATTTATCATTAAGAATCAGCATAATTCCTAAAAACAAAAAAGGCTTGTCTCAAATTGAAACAAGCCTTTTTTTTTATTTTCTTTTGGATGATTGCCGAACGCAAAGCATTGGCGAGAGCACCAATTTCTTTTCGATGGTAATTCCTGAAAAATTATCCCTGATGCTTTCCAAGAAAACATTACCAGAAACCTTTCCCATCATCACGGGCGTTTGATCCACCGAGCTGATCGACAATTCCATAAACTGCGTGAAAGGCTCATTACTAAAACCAATGACGCCAATATCTTTTGGCATTTGTAATCCAATATTTTTGATTTCCTTACAAACACCCAACGCTGTAAAATCCGAAGCAGAAAATATCGCATCTGGCTTTATCTTTCGCTTCCAAACGCTTTTCATTGCGTGGATTCCTTCTTCAATGGAACTTCCTGTATTGATGATATTTTCTTCGATGACGGGAAGTTTGTAATCCGTTAAAGCACTTTTGTAACCACTTAATCTATTTTGATAAATCTCCAGATTCTGATCTCCGGAAAAGTGATAAATGTTCTTATAGCCTTCATTGATCAAATGTTCGGTAGCCAAATATGCACCTTTGTGGTCATCAATCGTAATCGTGCTGATGCCTGGAACATCTTTTTTTCTATCGAAGAAGATAATTGGTGTGTTGGTTGTGCTGACTACTTTTTTCAGATATTCTACATCCGAGGTATTTTTGGATATTGAAATAAAAATACAATCCACCTGTGTGTGCAACAACGTATTCAGTTGTTTCTTTTCCACTGTTGCGTCGTCGTGGCTTTGACAAATGATCACGCGATAACCGTGTGGAGACAATTCCTCCTCGATTCCGCGAATCACAGACGAGAAGAAGTTGGTATTGATATATGGAACTATGACGCCGACAGTTTTGGTCTCACCACTTTTCAGGGCCTTGGCCAAATTGTTCTGTTTGTAATCCATTTCCTTTGCCGTGTTTACCACCAATTCTTTGGTTGCCTGGCTGATCCTTGGATGGTTGTTTAGCGCTCGGGAAACCGTCGCCACACTTACATTCAGTTTTTTGGAAATGTCATAAATTGTCGTATTCTTCTTTGTCATATATTCGAATCTGAATGGTTGTAAATATATAAATAAATCACTGTCATTATGGGTTTTTCATCTCAAATTTTCTCAAAAACAGTTATCATTTTTAGGAACTTATCATAATCTTAGATTAATTTAATTACGCTTAAAAATAATTTTCCATTAATCCTAAATTATTAAAATATCAATAAGAAAAAAAGCCAATCCAGATGATTGAATTTGGCTTTTTCTATGTGAATTCTTTTTTATTTCTTGATTAATTTACCCGTAATCTGTCCAGAATTTGATTTCAAATTGTAGAAGTAAATTCCGGTTTTCAAATATCTGGTTTCGATGGTTAACTGATTAATACCCGATTTCTGATTGCTCTTTTGAATATTTTTAACGATTCTTCCATTCAAATCATAAATCAAAAAAGAAACATCAGAACCCGTCTTCAAACCATAAGCAATCGTCACCTTATCCGTAAACGGATTTGGATAAACGCTCAATTTTGCTTCTTTGATATCATCGACTGACAAAGTTTCAAAATCAATATTGACGGAAGATTCCGGCATCCAATCAAATACAAAAGAAGGATCTGTCTCTTTTCTGAAAACATTTTCAATTGTGTAAACTTGCGCTTGAGTTTCATTAATCACAACACCTTCATTTTCCCTCAAAGCTAATCTCTCAGGCGTCGCTCCTGCTCCAGTTCCTCCAAACTCTACAAAAGTTGGGCTGAGACCAGCGTTCATAGTTGTCCAACCAACTGGATTTAGCATCGCAGGAGTTTGGCTTCTGATAAAAGCTGCTTTAGGACGATTTTGCCAAGGACGACCAAAATGGAAATTACTGATCACCGTTCCATTGAAATCTGTTGTTCCAGCAGCTGGAACAGTCAAATCGCAATCTAAAAACACAAATCCAAATTTGGTGCTTGCTTCCGTAGAAGGTGCGACCACAACGCTGTTATTTCTATTGATATAAGTTGTGCAATGGTCAAAAACCACCGTCTGACGTCCAAAAATAAAATCGACATTTCCCTCGATGTAAGAATCTTTGAAATAAGCTCTACCAATGCTATTTCCAAGATAAGTATCTTGATATCCCAAGATTCTGCAATCGTAAAAAGCTTGTCTGTCGCCTTGCGTTTTAAGTGCTACAGCCTGAGTATTTCCGTTAATTTGAGCGTTTGCAGTTGAGTTCACAAACGTGTTGGATACTGTAATTTTGGAAGCTGTAAAATCATTTCCAAGAATTGCCAATGTTTGAGAATTAGAAGTTCCGTAAGGATTTCCGTTTCCATCCAAAGTTCCAGCAGAAACATTGTTCGTGATTATTGTAGTTAGCGCATCATCACCAATTAAAAATACATTGGATTTATTCGCTGCCAAAGTTGGCCTTTCTGTGTAAGTTCCTGGTTTGATATGGATGATCCATCTTCCTGTATAATTATCCGGAACTGCATTGAAAGCAGACTGAACCGTTGTGTAATCGCCAGTTCCATCTTTGCTAATAACTTTTAAAACGTCTGGTTCCGTAGCTTTTGTTGTAACCGTTGCTGTTGAGCCGTAAGACGTTCCGGCAGAATTGGTTGCGAAAGTTCTTACGTAATATAAAGTTGATGCGTCTGCGCCGTGAACATAAGATGAGAAAATTCCCAATCCTGTTCCAGTAGAAACTTTTGTAGCATTTTCTAGAGTTGGCGTATTATTAGATTTGGAATAAACCACACCTCTATCCGTTACATCTGCACCACCCCAATCGGAAACATTTCCAGAAACCACAAATGATTTATTCGTTACCTGAGATTGAGAAGTCGTTGAAACAGTTGGCGCTACGATATTTGCCAAAGTTGTAAAACTAACCTGAGAGCCGTAAGAAGTGCCCGCTCCATTGGTTGCATACGCACGAACGTAATAAGTTGTCCCGGCAGTTAACCCATTCAAAGAACTGACAAATGTTCCTGTAGTTGCATTCTCTGTGGTTTTAGAATCTGCGATTGTCGGATTTTCATTAATGCTCCAAACTACGCCACTTTCTGAAATAGCGCCTCCTCCATTGCTGGAAATATTGCCACCAGAAACTGCCGTTGTTGTCGAAATAGAAGAAACAGCAGTGGTAGAAACTGTTGCAGGATTTGCAACTGCGCCTTCCATAGTTCCGGAAATTTTAAGATTTCTAATTCCAAATTGTTTGTTGGTCGTGTTAGAAGCGATGTAAGGATAAAATCTTAAATAAAACTTTTGAGCTCCCGTAATAATCACCGGCGTGCTAAGTGTCGCATTTAAAGGGATGGAAGCATTTTGTGTCAATTTGGTAGCAGACTGGATTTGAACCTTATTTGAAAAATTTGCCTCCTGACTATAAAAAGCCTGATAATACATATTTCCTGTTCCGGAAGCACCAATCAGACCTTCAACTTTATTGATGGTAAAAGTTCCATTATTGGTCGCGTTGACTTCAATTTGAACGTACAAATTTTCGTTAACTGTTGCTGTATTGGGAGTTGCAGTCCAAACATTTGTCGTAGGTGTAATACCATCATACTGCCAGAAAACGATATTGCTATCTGTAGTTCCATCGCCTGTGAAATCTATTTTGGTTTGAACACCGCTGGACATCGTACCAGAAGACAAGCTGAGACTTGATTCCAAATTGCCTTCCAATGATTTATCTGTGATATTAGAAATCAAACCCCAAATGACAGAAGCCGGCTGAGGCTCAAAAAACTTTGATTCTGTTTTATTTTTTTTAGAATCTTTTTGATGAACAACTTCGCTCAAATTTTTGTTTGATGAAGTTTTCACATCATAATTTGATGATTCCGACAAAACCGAAAAACCCTTTCCGATTCCGAAAATCATCACGGCACTCAAAAGCGCTGTTGGGAAGATTATATTTTTTTTCATAGTTAATTAGGATAATTATGTAATGAAATGGTATTAATCTGAAAATTTATTTTACAATCACTTTTTGAACGTAAGAATTATCATTGGTTTTCACTTCAAATAATTTCACACCTTTGCTCAAGTTTTTGATTGAAATCCCATCGATGGTGTTATCGCCTTTTTTCAATGTTCCTCTGTAAACAACGCCTTCTTTTTTTCCAGTGAAATCAGTTACAGTAATCTGAACAGGACTATTATTCTCATTAGAGAAAACTTTTAGAGAAAGTTGATCTTTAGCAGGATTCGGATAGACTTTAGCTTCCGATTTTATTTTAGAAGCCACTTCGCCAGTTGCCAAGAAAAGACAATCCGTTGGTTGAAGAAGAACTGCCCCTGCGCCCGCCATAACTGTTTGCTTCACATCTTGAGTTGCAATTTTATTAACAGTGTACGGAGGCGTAAAAGCCATTCCGGAGCCAGCCATTGTTCCGCTTACTCCCGTGAAAATATTATCCACCAATTGCGCCGCTGTAAATTTTCCAGCTTCCAAACGAATTGGATTTCTAACGTTTTCAAAATAATTACCTTCGATCAAAAGATTAGCTTTGAAACCTGCGTAAATACAATAGTTGTTATTCGCACTGCTGAAATAATTGTTCAACAAATGCACTTGTCCAAATCTCACTCTCGGCATTCTCTCTCTCACGCCATCTGCCCACCAGCAATTTTGCATTGTGATTCTCAGCTTTCCATCATCCTGCGTTGCATCATCACCAGATCCAAAAAGATTGGAAAATCTATGATCATTGCTTCCGCCAGATCCACCAGGAATCGGAGGTTTTAGGTATTGGAATTTTGTCCATGTAATGCTGATCAGGTCTGATGCATTTTTGATGTCAAGATTTCCATCCAGCGCATCTTCAAAAGTACAGTGATCTACCCAAACTCTGGTACATTGATCGATTGTCATATTATCGTTTCCATCTACATCGTAAGCACCTGGACCTTCGAATGTGATGTTTTTTATCAAGATGTTAGAACTGTTTCTTAAGGTTAAGATTCCGGATCCAGTAGGTGACATATCTGTCGAAATCAATCTTGCACCAGCCAATCCCAAAATGGATTTTCCGTTTTGATTGTTCAACGTCAATCTACCTCCAGCACCAAACGTGATTGTACCAGAAACATGAATCACCTTCACATTAGCATTGTTGACTGCTGCTCTCAATTCTGCATAAGTAGTTACAACAGTTGGTATCGCACTTCCACCACCAGTTACGCCCCCACTTTCCGACGCCCAACCGTAAGCTGGACATTGCGCGTTTAAATTTGTTTGAAAAACCGACATCATCATCAATGCGGACAAAAGAAATAATCTTTTCATTATATTTTAGATTCTATGTTATTGAAATACTATTTGAAATACGGAAATTGACAAGCCAAATACTTGTAATGATCTGATTGATAATTAATTATAATTACCTTATTTTAAAAAAAAAGAAAAAAAAAGTTTGATGAAAACGGGTTTCATCAAACTTTATTAATGAAAAATTTAATTCATATAAACTGTTAAATCTTTCTGCAGTTGCGAATCTTATCTGATCACTACTTTCACAGATTTTTCACCTGCTTCAGATTTAAGATTGACGATATACAAACCTTTGTTGTTCAATTCGAAGTTTGAGTCCGCAGAAGTATTCAGAGTTTTAACCAAAGATCCGTTTGCATTGAAAACGTTAACTTGAGTGTTTTTAGATTCTAGGCTTGACAAGAAAACTTTGTTACCAGAAGTGTAAACTGCAGCTTTCATATCTTTTCTCACATCGTTCACACCCAAAACTGTTGTACCAACATTGGTAGCAGTAATTTTGTAGATGTTAAGAGAAGTATCTCCGTAGATATAAAGATCTCTTGCAGGACCTACGTACTCGTAAGTGTGGATCAAACCATCTGATGAGTTAGAGTAAGTTTTTGAAGAAAGGATAGAGCTTCCAGTTCCGATGTATAAAGTACGATCGTTACCACCTCCGTTTTTATACCAAACATTAACTAGTGAATTACCGTTAACTTTGATTACAATGTAACGTTGTGTTGGCGTCGTATTAACTCCCGTAGAAGTATAACCACCTCCATTCAATTTGAAACGTTTTGTTGCAGAATAACCATCTGGAAAACTAGCTGTGTTAGCTTCGATCTGTGCAAAGTTTACAACCGTTGCTGGTCCGGGAACAAGTCCTAGATTGTTTTTCACAACAGCCGAAGTTTCACCAGCAGTAACTGGCCAAGCAGAGCTAGAGAAATCCCAAGTAGTCTGAGCTTTTACGTTTCCTACAGTAGCAACAACTGCAAATGCTAAAAGAAGTAATGATTTTTTCATGATAAAATAATTTATTTGATTGTTAATATTTTTATGCAATCGATTACACAAATCCGTGTAACTTTCTGATGGTTCTAATATAAAATTATTATTTAATATCAAGATATTTTTTTTTAATTTAATATTAATTTTATTTAACAAAAGATTAAAACCTTTTATCCATGAGACTTTTAGACATACAAAATTTTAAGAAAAAACTAATTTGAGAGCTGGAAAATTGATTTTTTATGACAAAAATCAGTGCAATCGGTTGAACGATTTTGACTAAAAATAAAGCCTAAATCAATAAAATTTTATTTTCTCAAAAAAAGACTATCAAAAACCCATTCCCTTTTTCAAAGCAATATGCTACAATTATCATTCAAAAAAAATCAAAAAAAATCCCAGTAAAATTAATTACAAGGATTTTTTGAAAAAAAAAATTATGAAAATATTACTAATAGCGGATTGACTATTTCACTAAAACTTTTACTGACTTCTCACCCGCCTCTGATTTAAGATTCACGATGTAAAGCCCTTTAGTATTGATTTCGAAGTTTGTATCAGCAGAAGATTTCAAAGATTTTACAAGTGATCCAGTTGCAGTGTAAACGTTGATATTTGTAATTTTTGAATCCAATCCTTTTATATTAATTGTATTTCCTGATGAGAAAACCTGTGAGTTTAATTTTTTCCCATCAACTACAGCCAAAGTAGCAAGAGACTGTATTTCAATTTTGAAAATACTATTTTGGTCTACAGCATTCCCAACATACAATGTTGAAGAATTTCCACTATAATCTGCACTTAATATCCCTGTATCTGTTGCACTAGAGCCCGTAAATGCAATACTGCCTACAACAGCAGTCCCATCATGTACAATTACTTTTCTACCTGCACCTCCGCCTCTAGCCCAAACCTTAATTCGTACTGGCTCGTTTGGAACCGGAACTTCAATATATCTTCTGACAAACGGAACCGTGCCAGATGCTGTTGGGTCATTAGTACCATTAGCATAACTTACACCTCCCATCTGAAGTCTTTGAGTTGGGGCATAACCATCTGAAAAAGTACCACCTTGAGAATTAAAGCCCGTAATATTTGCAGCAGTTCCCAACTTAAATGTTAGTCCTTGAATTACTTGGTCAGAAGTAAAAGCAGTACCTGTAAACTTTGTAGCATCATTAAAGTCCCAAGTAGTTTGCGCATTAAAAGTTACCGCAGAAACACCTGCGATCATTAAAGAAAATAATAGTTTTTTCATGATAAGTTAATTTTATTTAATTATTTAAAAATTTCTATGCAATCGATTACACAATTTTTAGTACAAATCGATGGTTCTAATATAAAATTATTTTCAAATAATCTCACAAATTTTTAATTTATTTTTTAACCTAATGTTAATTTTCATTAATATAAAATTAAAATTCCCTTTAGATAAAGAGTAAATCCATTAAATAATTGTTTAATTAAAAATTAGATAAAGAATAATTAATTGCAGAAATTTTTGAATTTTTGGATAAAACTCAGGTTAATCGATTGCATAAAAACAACCAAAAAAGGGCTCGAAAATGAATTTTCAGAAATACTTGTGATTTATAATTGTGCAACAAACTTATTTTGATGGATTCCAGCTCGTTGATTTTTTGAAGATATTCTCAATAGTATATTTTTTTATCTCCTTTTTGGAAAGCTGATGAGACCATGCTACTCTCTTGCTTGGATTTGCACCTTTTCCTTTGCTTCCAAACTCTGCATAGAAAGCAGTTTTTTCTTTTTCAGGAAACATTTTGTCGCCTTTCCAAGGGTTCCAGCCTTCTGGTAAAATGTGATTTTCCATCGTTGTATTAATGAAAACTGTCTTGGCGAAAGGTCGCCAAGGTCTTCCCAGAAAAACTTTGGAAACGCCTTCTTTCGCCGTCAAGTGGCAATCGAAAAACACGAATCCAAACTCATTTTGCGGGCTCGTTGCAGATGCCGTAATGTAAGAATCTGACAAACTTCTAATCTCACAATTCTTGAAAACCGCCGTAGCCTGACCAAAAATAAAATCCGTAGTGCCTTCTATGTAGCAATTTTCATAATATTGCCGACTGTTGTCTTTGGCCGTGTAGAGCGTATCTTGGCAACCCAGAAGTTTGGAATCTCGCATCACAAATCTATCACCTTCCACGTGAAGCGAAACAGCTTGCCCCTTGTTGCACCAAGTATTTTGAATCGTAATATTTGAAATTTTGATGTCATCGCCCACAACCAAAACAGTGTAAGAATCGAAAGTGGTGAGTTTTTCATTGGTTGTTGGATTCAGTTTTCCTGAATAATCATCGTTGGTGATGATTGTGGTTTCTTTGTCTTCGCCTTCCAAAGTAATTTGATGTTTGGAAGATGGAATAACAACTTTTTCTTTGTAAACTCCTGATTTTATTTTAATTAAAGCTTCGCCAGGTCCCAAATCTCTTAACGAATTGATTGCTTTCTGAATGGAAGTAAATTGGCCACTCCCGTCCTGCGCAACCGTAATTGTGACGTAAGGATTTTGAGACATTGCTAAAATCGAAAAGAGAAAGACGAATATGAAAGTGATTTTTTTCATTAGAAAATTGATTTTAGTGGTAAGTATTTTTAAACGCAAAGTTCATATTTGATTGCGATAATTTTAAGTGAGCAAAGATGAATCAATAAATTGATTTTACTAAGCTTGAATTAACGCAAAGCTTCATCAGCAAACTTGTTTGCAATCTTTGCTTCCTGAATTTATCTTCACAACTATTAATCTTTGCGTTTTGAAACTGCATTTTATTTTTTAAACGCAAAGTTCATATTTGATTACGATGATTTTAAGTGAGCAAAGATGGAATCAATAAATTAATTTTACTAAGCTTAAATTAACGCAAAGCTTCATCAGCAAACTTGTTTGCAGTCTTTGCTTCCTGAACTTATTTTCACAACTATTAATCTTTGCGTTTTGAAACTGCATTTTATTTTTTAAACGCAAAGTTTATGTTAGATGACGCTGATTTTAAGTGAGCAAAGATGAATCAATAAATTGATTTTAGTAAGCTTGAATTAACGCAAAGCTTCATCAGCAAACTTGTTTGCAATCTTTGCTTCCTAATATATTTTTACACCAATTATAATCTTTGCGTTTAAAATTAAATATTATTTTTTCAAAACCTTATCCAAAAATTTCACAGTGTAATCCAGAGTCTCATCAAACCAAGGCTGAACCAACCAAAACGAATGCGGTGAATCTTTGATTTCGTGGACTTCGTAATAGATTTTGTTTGCTTTGAGAATTTTAATCATATCATCTCTTCCGCCGTGAAATCTGGGTTGAGAACTGTTGATAAAAATAGTTGGGGCTGTATTTTTCCCGACATATTCCAACGGTGAAGCTTCTTTCCAAAGTTCGAAATTCTGGGATTTTGAAGCGCCAAACCAATACGATGCATAAGTTCCTTCCTCCGATTCTGGATGGATGAAAGATACGACTCCATCTATGTTTACGATAGCTTGAACTTTATTTTTTAAAGCAACCAAAGTGGCTAATTGTGCGCCTGCCGAATTTCCGCCGATTGCAATTTTGTTTTTATCTAATGAAAATTCCTTTCGATGTTTTTTGAAGAATTTCAAAGCGTCTTCTATGTCTTCAACCGCTGTTGGATATTTGGCATCGTCGCTCAAACTGTAATTGATTGCCATCGCCACGTAACCTTTGGAAGCCAATTCCTGAGCGAGAAATCTCTCATTTTCCTTACTTCCGGAAATCCAGCCACCGCCGTGGACTAAGATGATTCCAGGATATTTCTGAGACGAATTTTCGGGATAATAGATGTCCGCTTTCAAAGACCTTCCATCAGAATTTTTATACTCAACATTTCTAGTTGCGATAATATTATCAGGAAATCCCAAATTCAAAGGTTGGATGAATGGATGTTTCTTCTTGAGTTTTTCGAAAGTTGATTCTATATTATAAGGTTGTGCTTTTGGTCTTTCTATGGTTTGTGAATGGATATTCGAAACCGAAATCCAAAGCACAAAAAAACGGATGAAAACATTTTTAAAAGTTTCATTTTCCGTTGTTTTAAAATTCACTTTTCTTGTTTTCATCCGTTAAATATTTTATCTATTAAAACACTTCGACTCCGCTCAGTGTGACATCTCAAAATTGTCAGGCTAAACGGAAACGAAGTTATACGCTAAATTTATTTCACAGCGTTTTTCGCTACTTCTTTGGAAAGAGTAATTTGTTCTTTGGCAACTGTTTTAGGAAGTTTTACGTTAGCCGTTTTGTTTCCTACAACCTTGATTGTCGGTTTGTTATTAGCAGATTCCAACGTCAAACCTGAGATATCAACATTCTTGCTGTTGTAGATGGTTGCACCAGTTCCTTCGCTGTATTTCAGTTTTACATTTTTCAATGTGATTCCGTCTGCATCTACGATGGTCAAAGCTTTTTTGGTTTCGAAATTAGAATCTTCGATGACGATATTCTTTAGATTCATTTCTGATAATCCATTCAATGATAAAGCTTCGTAAGAATTGCTTGCATTGATGTTTTTGAAAAACACGTTTCGGAAAATCGGTGTTTCCGCAGTTACTGGAATTTGTTTTTCTACTCTTTTTTCGTTGTCCGCACTTTGGTCTTCTTCGATGATTGGCGAATTTCCTTCGTAGAACATATTGAAACCAATCACCTGAGCTGGGATATTAATCATATCAATATTGCTCATCCAGATGTTTTCTACAACGCCACCTCTACCTCTCGTGGTTTTGAAACGAAGTCCAATATCTGTCCCGATGAAAGTACAATCCGACGCGTGAAGATTTTTAACACCGCCAGACATCTCGCTTCCAATCACGATTCCGCCGTGTGCGTGGTAAACTGTGTTGTTTTTGATGATGACATTTTCCGTCGGAACACCTCTGTCACGACCGTCTTTGTCTTTTCCGGATTTGATACAGATTGCATCATCACCAACGTCAAAAGTATTGTTGTAAATCAAGACATTTTTACAAGATTCCAAATCCAATCCGTCTCCGTTTTGTGAATACCAAGGATTTCTAACATTCAGATTTCTAAGAATCAAGTTGGTGGACATCAATGGATGAAGGTTCCACGCTGGAGAGTTTTGGAACGTTGGTCCATCAAGCAAAACTTTGTCGCATTCCACGATGCTCACCATCACTGGACGAAGGAAATCTTTTACTTTTTCCAATTCTGCTCTGCTTGTCATTTTCTCTGGAACGTTGAAGTTTCCTGTGCTTGTAAATCCTTTTTTGGAACTTTCTGTCGGGAACCAAATTTTCTTATCATCGGACAAAACGCCACCTTTGGAAAGCAATTCTTTCCATTGTCCGTCTGTCATCTTTCCTTTTTTCACGTATCTCCAAGCGTCGCCACTTCCGTCTATCACGCCGTTTCCTGTGATAGCGATGTTGGTTGCACGTTTTGCAGAAATCGGAGATTGTGTACGAGTCGTGTTCAGACCTTCGAAACTCACATCTACCAAAGGATAATCGTTAAAATCTTTGCTGAACAAAATCATTGCCCCATCTTCCAAATGCAGATTGACATTGCTTTGAAGAACAATTGGACCAGTCATCCAGATTCCTCTTGGAACCACCACTTTTCCACCGCCTTTCTGATTGATGCTCGTGATTGCCTTTTTGAAAGCTTCTGTGTTTTTTACATTTCCGCCGGCCACTGCGCCAAAATCTTTGATGCTCACAGAAGTCGCTGGGAAAGAAGTTTCCGCAACGGTTGGCATTTTGAATTCTATATTTTTGTAAAGGTCGGCTGTCTGCAATTGCGCAAAACTGTTTGCGGAAAATAATGTCGCTAGACTTAAAGCTAATAATTTAATCGTTTTCTTCATTATACTTATTTTAATTTTTTGAATCAAGAACCGAGATTCTGGATTTTATATTTTTATTTTCAATTTTGTCATTCCGTAGAAATCTAAACTGCTGAGATTCCACTTCGTTAGGTTTGAGCGGACTCTTCGAGAGCCTCAGAGTGACAAATTGGGAGCCCTTCGACAAGCTCAGGATAAACTCCAGGCGGATAAGTTGCCCAAATAATTTTCATTACACTAACCCTAAAGGGCGGAAAATTAATTTTATTTTTTACTTACAATTTTTTTGAATTCGTCGTAAACTATCTGTGCCATTGCTTTTGCACCTTCTGGCTGGAAATGTGTATCGTCCTTCTGTCCGTTTGGATAGGCCGGATATTTACCTTCGGGAAGATTCATAAAGTACGCGGTGGTCACATAATCCTTTCCTTTTTTGGTCAACATTTCTCGGGAAAGTTTGTTCAGGTCTATCAAATCTACTTTTAATTCTTGTGCCACTTCTATCATCGCAGGTGCATATTCCGGGTGACTGTCGCCCAAAACGCCATCTTTCCAAGGACTGTTTCTGGAAACGGATGTCACCAAAACCGGCGTCGCACCTTTCTCGCGAACCTGAGAAATAAACAGTCTCAAATATTCTTTGTAACCGGGAACATCCACGTATCTATCGACTTTTTTAACAGATTCGTCGTTGTGACCAAACTGAATCAAAACCCAATCTTTCTGTTTTAGATTTTCAAAAATATAACGCCATCTTCCTTCTTGGAAAAAAGTTCGTGTACTTCTTCCACCTTTGGCTTTGTCAACCACCAAAACATTTTTCGCAAGTGCTGGAGATTTCAAAGTTTTGAGGCTGTCTGCTACAAAAAATTCCTGAAAAACGCCACCCCAACCTTGCTGTGGATATCGCTTTTCCTGATAATTGCTTTCCAAACTGTAATCAGTCAAAGTGGAATCGCCAGCTAAGAAAATGTTGGTCGTGGTTTTGTCTTTGGAAGGTGTTACCATTCTTTCTTTCTGATTATCCTGCGCCGTTTGAGCCGTCAATAGCAAAGATGCCGTGACGAAAAATACTGCGGAGATATTCTTAAAAGATATTTTCATTTACTAATTAGATTTATCCGTTTTAATTATTTCTTTAAATTCTGCAAAGACCATTTCTGCCACGACTTTTGCACCGTCTGGCTGAAAATGCGTGTCATCTTTTTGACCTTTTGGATAGGCTTCGTATTTGCCTTCGGGAAGATTCATAAAGTAATTTTGGGAAACATATTCCTGACCTTTTGTGGTAAAAAAATCCATTGACAATTTGTTCAAATCAATGTATGGAACATTCATTTCCTTTGAAATATCAATCGGCGCTTGCCAATATTCGCCGTGAACATTGTTGAGTCTTCCGTCTTTCCAAGGGTAATTTCTTGCGACAGGTGTAAGGATGATTGGTTTGCCACCTTTTTGTCTGGTTTGCGTCACGAACAATCTTAGAAATTCTTTGTAACCTTCGATGTTTACAAAACGTTCTGTGTGTTTTTCCGAACCATCGTTGTGTCCGAATTGCATCATCATATAATCATTGGGTTTCAAATTTTCGAAAACGAATCGCCATCTTCCTTCCTGGAAAAAAGTTCTGGTGCTTCGTCCGCCTTTGGCCTTATCAATGATTTTAACAGAATCTGTTTTCAGAAAAGGTTTTAATTCTGCTAAATTTTCTTTCGTGAAAAGTGGCTGAAAAACCTGTCCCCAACCCATAATCGGGTAACGGACTTTCATATAATCTTTGCCTGGCTCGTAATCTCCGGAATAATCTGCAACGGTAGAATCGCCAATCAAAAAGATTTGAGTGACGTTCTGATTGCTCTTATTTTTAGTCAAATTACTTTGAGACTGACAAGCTGACAGCACAAATACGAAAGCTAAAAAAGATGCTATTTTGTTGAAATTAAATTTCATTTCTTACTTTTTGGTAATTCTGAAAAAGTCAAAATCTGCGTATCCACCTCTTGAAACTTTTGCGTCGCTCACGGAATAGATTCCGACTTTTGCGCCAATCCATTTTCCTGGTGTTGCCTGGAATTTCTGTCCTATATTTTCGAACTTCTTTCCGTCTTCGCTGTAGCTGAAGGTGCAGATTCCGTTTGGCTCATTGACATTGACTTTCAGATATGCTTCGTTTGATTTTAATTTGATTTCGTTCAGGATTTTCTCCTCGCCACCTTTCTCAGCTTTCCCGGCTTTTCTCAATTGAAGGTAATAGCCGTCCGGTTTGTTCGCAACCACAAGGGAAGCGTGGTCGGTTCCCATTACCAAAAGTCCCGCAACCTTGCCTTCCTTAGCATTTTCTGGGAACAATTTCACTTTGGTCGTGGCGACGAAATTTGGCGCAGGAAATTTCTGAGTCAACAAGTTTGAAACGTTCCAAAGATTCTTTTCGCCATCCGGAAGTTTCATTGAGAATAATCTCAAATAATCCTTGCCAGGAATTTTTGCAGACCAAACCACATTTTCGTTGGCGCTCCATTGCCATTGCAATCCAATCTTATCCTCATTGAACTCGTCTGATTCTGCTGGTGTTTCGATTGGAAAAGTCTTGCCTACATTTGGTTTTTTGTAGGTCAGAACTGGCTCTCCAATTCCGTTTTTGTCGGTATCGATTCCCATTACAGGCCAATCTTTTTCCCACTTCATCGGTTGCAGATGTACGATTCTTCCGCCGGCATCAACATCCTGAAAATGATAGAACCAATCTTCACCTTTCTGAGTATCCACCCAAGCGCCTTGGTGTGGACCATTGATAATTGACTTGCCTTGTTCCAAAACGATTTTTTCCTCGTAAGGACCATAAATATTTTTTGACCTCAAAACCAATTGCCAACCGGTTGCAACGCCACCAGCCGGCGCAAAAATATAATAATAGCCGTTTCTCTTGTGCATTTTTGGACCTTCCACAGTTGGATGCGCATCGTGACCGTCGAAAATGTGGATGCCTTTGTCCAGAACTTTGGTTCCTTCCGGATTCATTTTATTGATGGTCAAAATACTTTTCACGCCAGCTCTACTGCCTGCCCAACCGTGAACGAGATAGGCGTCGCCATTATCGTCCCAAAATGGACAAGAATCTATCAAGCCCTTACCTTCCATCACGAGAATTGGCTTTTCCCATTCGCCCAAAGGATTTTTGGTTTTAATCATATAAATCCCAAAATCTGGGTCGCCCCAATAAATATAGAATTCACCTTTGTGAAAACGGATGCTCGGCGCCCAAACAGCGTCGCCTCTTTTGGGTGTGCTGAAATGCTCTGCCGGTAAAACTTCTGGCAAAGCGTAATTCACCAATTTCCAATTAATCATATCCTTGGAATGAAGAATCGGCAATCCTGGTGCTTCATTGAAACTGGAGGCTGTCATATAATAATCGTCTCCAACGCGAATCACATCCGGATCCGAATAATCCGAGTACAAAACCGGATTTTTGTAGTTCCCGTTTCCTAAATCTGAAACCCAAACTTCCGAAACGTAAGGTTTTGTTTTCTGTGCATCCAATTGATTGATTGACAATGCAAACAATGAAAGGATGATATGTTTTTTGTTGATTTTCAAAATTTTATATTTAAATGAATAAAATTTCTCTCGCTGATTTTGCAAATTCTTCAGATTTTTATTATCGAATCGCTCGCAACCCGACTTGAGCGGATCCCGATGTGAAATCGGGAGGGAGCGGAAGGCGGATAAGTTGCCCTAAAAATTTTAATAAAATTCTATTTCTCTAATTCCAAACTTGCAAGGATGAATGGTCCAGTTCCTTTTGGATCGTTGGAACGGATTTCTTCGTTGACGTAATATTCGTAAGTTCCGCTTCTGTAAGGCGTTCCACCCAAACCTGCGACTGCACAGTTTTGATTTAGATTGACTGTTCCGTCTTTTTCCACAGAGATTAGATTTTTGATGATCCCGTCATAACCTTTCTTTGCAATGGTTTTGTAAGATGTTGGCAGATAGCCTTTTCTCGCACCTTTCGCAAATGTGTAAACAAACATAGACGATGCTGAAGCTTCAAGGTAATTTCCTTTCTCGCCACCTTTGTCCAATACTTGATACCAAAGTCCTGTTTTCGAATCCTGCACTTTTACCAAAGCTTCGGAATAGGAATTGAGATATGAAATCAATCTTGCTCTTCCAGGATGATTTTGAGGAAGGAAATCCAAAACATCTACGATCGCCATTCCGTACCAACCCATTGCTCTTCCCCAGAAATTGGGAGAAAGTCCGGTTTGTTTGTCTGCCCAAGCCTGCTCTTTGCTCTCGTCCCAGCCGTGGTACAACAATCCAGTTTTTGGATCTTTCAAATGTTTTTGAATCAAGTCAAACTGGTTGACAATATCGTCGTAAGCTTTTGTAGCAGTTTCACCTTTTTCAAAAATTTGAGTGTAGTTGGCGTAAAACGGTTCGCCCATATACAATCCGTCCAACCACATTTGGTGCGGGTAGATTTGCTTGTGCCAAAATCCGCCTTCTGAAGTTCTTGGGTGGTCGTTCAACTGAGACCTTAATAATTGTAAAGCTTTCAGATATTTTTCCTGCTTGTCCACAGAATAAAGATACAATAAGACGTTGCCGGAGTTCAGCATATCGATGTTATAATTTTTGACCTTATAGGTTTTGATGCTTCCATCTGCATTTACCATCTCTTCTGCATAACCCTTGATGTAATCAAAATATTCTTTCTTGCCGTTCTTTTTATAAAGTTCTTCGGCTCCTTTCAAAACCAATCCGTTTGGATAGCTCCACTTTGGTGTTTTGTGGAAATCCAGCATCCACGCATCGGGGAAACGTTTCATTTCGGAAAGCATCATTCTTTCTGACCAATTGAGGTTTGTTGGAATTGCTTTTCCGGTTGAAGTTTCGGTTGTAGCTTTTGGCGTAGTTGCAGTTTTGGTTTGCGCACAAGACAGGAACATTCCCGAAGCCAAAGCTGTGATCGATAATATTTTAAGTGTTTGGAATTTCATAACTCTAATTTTTATTTTTTTATTAGCCTTGTCAAGGTTTTTCTAAGAATTTTTTTCTTGCAGATTTTATTGATTTAGCAGATTAATTTCCTTAATCTATAACTTTCCGTCTTTGTCCAACAATTCTAACTTACTGTCCAAATCTTTGTAAAAATCAGCTTCTGTCTTAATCCCATTTGGTTCTTGAGACCACGCGCCCAGAAAGTAATACGATACATTTTTGTTTTTTTTGAAAACCACAACGTGCGTCGATTTTGTTTTCACATATTTATCAAAATTATCGATTGGATAGATAACTGCCATCCCAAGATTATCCTCTTTTCTTGCTAAAGTTTGCTGTCCGTAAGTCGCGATGTAAGCCCATTTTCCGTTTTTGCTCACCACTTGTTTAAACGGAATATCCTTGATTGCAACAATCCCAGTACACAAACCAGAAATGGTATTGCTCAATTCCAAATCAACTTTCACGAAACGGTCTTTGTTGAAAATCGTGAGTTTGGATTGCAGATCTACCGCGTCGCCCCAAGTTTTCCAACCTTTGTAATTGATGGTTGCAAAGGATTTATCGGCTTCGTTCGTTACTTTCACATCTGTATTTTTTACGATTTTGAAAGTTTCTACGAAGTCATTTTGCTCGTCATATCTTCCGTACGAACCAACGCCAATTGTACGACCGGATTTCAAAATATCCTGTCCCCACGGTGCATCGTGATGGTAAGACTCGAAGCCGTCTTGTCCAACTTCTGGTAAAACCAAAGTGGTCACTTTTTTACCAAAAATATCGGTAGCGTTTCTCCAATCTAGGTACAATCTGTAACACACTTGGTTGTTTTCCAAACCGATGCCTTCGTATCTGATGTAAGAAGAATGGTCTGTATGTTCAGCTGGAATAGAAAGTTCTGTGATATTTTTGAAAGTTCCGCCAACGTATTTGTTGCCTTCCCACTTTCCGCCGTGCTTCACTGATAATTCAGCGTAGGTGAAAGGTTTGCTTCCTTCTTTTTTGATTTTCTGAATCACATCGGTTTGGGCTGAACAGTTGATGAAACTTATCAGAATTCCTGAGTAGATGGATTTTAGAATGATGTTTTTCATTTTTAAATTTATTTTTTTGCGCGAAGTTTTTCCGCTCTCCAACCCTCTCCAACAGGAGGGGGAGTTTTTTGGACGCTTCTGATTTATTTCATTTTGAAATTCCAATTGTCTTGTCCTCCGAGGATGTTTTTGATGGAATATTCTTTAGCTTCTTTCTTTGATAATTGATGAGACCAGGAAACTCGTTTTTCAGAATTGGCTCCGATTCCTTTGGAATTGAATTCTCCGTAGAATGTGGTTTTCTCCGCATCTAGTTTGTTCCAATTGTGCCAACCTTCTGGTTTGATGACATCGCTGATTTCTGTATTTATGAAAACTGTTTTCGCAAATGGTCGCCAAGGTCTGCCGAGATAAACGGATTGAGATTTTGCATCGCCCGTGATTTTGCAATCGATAAAAACAAAACCAAACTTTTTACCTTCCGGGGTTGAAGCCGCGGTGAGATAAGTTGCAGATTCTTTCGCATAAATCTCGCAATTTTGGAAAACTGCCGTTGCTGCACCGAAAATAAAATCCGTGGTTCCCTCGATGTAACAGTTTTTGAAGTAATGTCTGATTTCTTTCGCTTTTGAAGGATCGTCTTGCTGACCTTTCAAATATAATGTGTCCTGAAATCCGAGAAATCTACAGTTTTCGAAAATCGCGCGGTCGCCAGTAATTAAAACTGCAACAGCTTGTCCGACTTTGCCAGCGTCATTTTGGAACGTGATATTTTTGGCTGAGAAATTATCTGAGAAAATAAAAATAGTGGAAGAACCAGTAGTTCCGAATTCTTTACCATCGGCATTTTTCTTTGAGGCATAATCATCATTTACGATAATCGTTTCTTTAAGACTTTCACCTTCAAAAGTGATCGGACCTTTGGTTGCCGGAACTGTGATCTTCTCTCTGTAAGTTCCTTTTTTGATAATAATTTTAGAAGTAGCTTGAAGTCCGTTTCCTACTGCATCAATCGCTTCTTGTACTGTTGTGAAATCTCCAGAACCGTCTTTTGCGACTGTATAAATTTTTTCAGAATCACGATTGATAATGCTGAAAGAATTGATACTCATCAAAACGAGAACGAAAGAAAAAAACAATAAAAAGTTTTTGATTTTGGACTGCTTCATTTTTAATTTCTAATTTTTTGTTTGCAATATTTAATAATGATTTGTAATAAATATTGTTTTAATTTCTAAGGTTTCAATGTCATTAAACTTTCATATTAAAAAGCTTAAAAAATATGAACCTTTTTTAAATATACAAGTTTTCACCCCGTTCGGGATGAAAACCTGTAATATTTAACATTTAAATAATGCGATCTGAAATCTACAGATTGACATTAAATTATGTAGGGTTATTTTTTGATAATTTTTTTGGTCACTGTACCTTTATCTGTTGTGATAGTCACGATATAGTTTCCTGTGTTAAGATTACTCAAATCAACTGAATCTCCTTTTACATCAACAATATTCTTAACTACATTTCCAGCAAAGCTGTAAACTTTCACGCTAAGAATTTTCTGTCCAGCAGTGTTGATTCTCAATACATCAGAAACTGGATTTGGATAAACAGACACTTGAGGTTTGTTGATATCACTTGTCGCCATATTTGCATAAGCTGTTTTGATGTAGAACAAGTTAGTCGTGTCACCTTTTGTGATAGCGTGTGTACCTGCTGGAACATTTGGAATTACAAGAACACCATTTGTTGCCGTGTAGTTTTCTCCGTTGAATTTTATTTTTTTGCTAAAATCTGCATCAAAAACTAAAGTTAAAGTAGATTCTTCTGTTGTTGTATAACTGATATTAGTAGAAGATTCCAATTTGATACGTTTTGTCAATGTCAATCCGTCGTAAGTTTGGGAACCATTTGTAGAGTTCATATTTCCAGTGATCGAATAGAATGTACTCTCTTTTCCAGAAACTGTAAAGTTGTGAATCTCACCACCACTTGCAGGAGGAGGTGTAGTTCCAACAGTAACAGAACCACTGATTGAGATTGATGCTCCTGATCCACCTGTTGTAGTTACTGAATAAGTAGTGCTTGCCGTAGGCGTTCCAGTGATAGTAGCTGTTTTAGCACTTGCATTTTTCACAACTGTAAGTCCATTTGCTGGTAATCCTGTAATTGCAACATCTGTTGCATCTCCACCCCAAGTAAATACGATCGGTGCGATTGCAACATTTTCTGCAACTGTTTGATCTTTGTTTCCAGAAGTATTTACCAATGTTTGGCTACTTGGAGCTTCTGCTTGAATATATACCAAAGAAGTTCCGTAAGCAGTAAGCAAAGCTTTAAGCGCTGGAATCACTGCATAAGATTTATCATCTACAGCATTGTCAAAAGTCCATTTGATGTCTCCACCTTGTACTCTACCAGCATAAACCTTAACCTTATCTCTGGCAACAGTTGGCTCTTCAACTACTAGATTTTTCACATATAGATCTGCATCTGTGTCAAAGTTGTTGTAAGTGTTAGCACCTCTGAAAGATTTCACTGTGTTTGGAACTTCCTCACCACGAGTTGTCGCTAAAAAAGCATCAAAATCTACAGTAGAACTGATTTTTCCAGGAATATTGAACTCAGGAGAAGGATCTCCATAAGCTACAAAACGCATAGAGTTGGTTGCGATGTCTGTATCAATTAAGTTGTTGAATGCTTTGATCATTCCACCATTTTCACCAGAGAATGTTCCTTGGTTGCCTGGATCGTTTTGTTGTTTTGATGGACTCCAAACGTCTGTTCCCTGCATAGAGATCATCATTGGATTTTTTGAGTTTCTGAAATAGTTGTTTTCTACAAAAAGAGAAGAACCCAAAGTAGAACCTGAACCATATTTCGAAACGCCGTCAAAATAGTTGTTGTAAATGTGAGCTGAGTAGTAACGAACTCTTGGATGTCTAGAGTCTGAATGATCAAACCAGTTGTGGTGGTACGTCACGTACAATCCTGCATTAGAACCTTCACTCAATCCTAGCAAACTTCCTTTTCCAGAATCCCAGAAGTGGTTGTAAGCGTAAGTTGCGAAAGTAGTTCCTTTGTTGTCCAATGCACCGTCACCTTTGATCTGATCTGCGTCGCTACCAGCGTTTCCGTAGAACAAGTCATTGTTGTGAGCCCAGATGTGTGTGTTATTTTGTTGCATCCCGATGTTGTCACCTTCACTACTATCGCAGTTTAGGAAACCAAGATTGTTGATCTGGATGTTTGTCGCATTTTTCACACGAATTCCCCATCCGTTTGCAGTAGCATCGTTTCCAACACCTTCTACAGTAATGTAGCTATTTGTATTGTTTTTATTTTCCAAAACAAGGTCTCCACCTTCCATCGTAGCGAAATCTGTGATATTCCCAACCAATCTGAAAATGAAAGGTCTGTTTTCATACCCTTTTTTGATTCCAGAAATAATGTTTTGGAATCCAACGTAGTTTGTTGTGTTTCCCTTATTGTTCGTTACAACATCAAAAGCAACAGTATTTTTGCTATTTTGAGTAATGTAAATAATAACTGCATTATCCTTAGGCGTTCCGTCTGCTTTGTAACCTCCAGGAACTCTTCCGTTTGCAAAAGCAAAACCGTTTCTGTCGTGAGGCAAAACTGTTAGTGTGCTTGTAGTGGCACCTTGCGCTTCTACTCCACCGATTACGGGATTCACAGAGATCGTGTAAGAACCACCTTTAAGTCCTAGAACATCAGCTCTGAAATATGAACCGTAGCTACGGATCAAATAGTCATCAATCTTTTTGTTTACAACACCTTCGCCGGAGTAGTAAACATTGTATCTTCCGGCACCTTCTACAGGTTGCCATTTTACGTAGGCAGTTTCCAGCCATCCACCCGACTCACCGAGTGTAACAGATTGTCCCGTCACCTGCGTGAAAGCAAGCAATAGGAAAACATAAAGTAATTTAATTTTATTCATCTAATTATATTTAATGAGTTAATTGTTTCAGGTAAAAAAATGTTTTAATTATTGTAATTAGTGTTTTCTTCTTCAGACCTTTTTCATTAACTAATTCGAAATAATAAGCGCGAATTTATTTTTTGATTAAAGACAACAAAGTCCTTAGAATCAGCTCTACCAGAGTATAAAACTCTGATAGAGTGAATCTTCAAAAAAAATTAAAAATATAAAAACTTAAAAATTCAATAGAATAGGAAACTGGTTCCTAGTAGCCGTAATCTTGTTTTAGATTATAGTTTGATAAGATGATATCATCATAGATTGGGAACAGCTCTTTTCTGTTTGCCTCAAAGTATTGGGCATATCCTTTAGCAGGATCATTGATGTAAGTTGCCGTCATTGCTGCTCTCCAGTTAGCTCTTACGTATCCAGTTGGTGTTTCTGCTACCGATGGCGTGTAGAAAACATCTGCTTTGCTCACACCTGCAGGAACGTAATAATCCATTGCTGCAATTTGAGCCGCTGCTGTTCTTGTTCTGTCGTAAGGCGACGCTTTGTAATAAATGTAAGAAGGAACATTTGCATATTTGCCAGAACCATTCAACAATAGTGAAAGGTTTTGTTTTGTCTCAGCAATCTTTGTTGCCAAAAGATTCCAACGGATCAAGTCATATTTTCTCAATCCTTCTCCACCAAATTCTAGCAATCTCTCTTGAACGATATAATTAAAGAATCCAGTTTTGTCCGTTGGGATACTTCCCGCCTGTCCAAGGTTTGCTGCATAAGCACGGTTTCTAACTTGTTGAACTGCATTAATTGCTTCTGCAGAAGGAGAACCATTCAACTCGTTGTCTGCCTCTGCAAACATAAGAAGTATGTCAGAATATCTGAACATTGGCCAGTCAATCGCAAGGTTTTGAGATGTTCCCGTAATATTAGTCCAAGATTTTCTGAATTTACCATCTGTAGATAAAACACCAGTTGTTGGAATTGCTTGATTACTTCCATTGATTTGAATCGAAGCCACAGTGATATCTCTTCTTCCATCAAACTTCCCGAACTCGTAGAAGTAAGTTGCGATAGCATTGATTCCACCACTACTCTGCCAAGAAGAAGCATTGTCGTGTCTCATTCCGTTATAGTATCCAATTTTACTGTCTGTTCTAGAGTTACCTCCAAATGCACCAGCAGCATAGATTACTTCGTGAGCCGCATCTTCTGTATTGTCATGCAATGCTCTGAAAACTGCTTCGAAATTAGCATTCAATCCATGATCCCCTTTTGTGATAATGTCTTTACATTCATCGTAAGCGATTTTGTAATAAACCTGTGGGTTTGACCCTTGAGCCATGATTCTTGGTTCTCTTCTAAGAGAGTAGCCAGCTCTGGCCAAGGCAATTCTTGCTCTAAGACCTTTCACAGCTGCTTTTGTAATTCTAGTATTGCTTCCTCCAGCTTCCGATCTCCAAGGAACCAATGTCGCTGCAGTTTCCAAATCAGCAAGCATTTGTTCGTAGATCACGTCTCTGTCTGTCTTTGGAAGATAAACTGACTCCAAATCTGAAGAAGGAACCAATTGCATTGGAACATCGCCCCAGTTCTTGATCAAGTCATAGTAGAATTGTGCTCTCAATGTGTAAGCTTCTCCTAGATATCTGTTCATCAAAGCTTTCTCTGAATTAGAACCTGTCTGGAAAACTTGAGACAAAGGAATATTTTTGATCACAAGATTTGCTCTTTCAATACCTGAATATAACTTAAGGAATGGTCTGTTAAGATCTGGATTTGAAGTACAAGCACCATAAGCACTAAGACCTCTTCTATCGTTACAGTTGAAATCTCCTGAAGTTTTGAAATCATCCCCTGATTGTGGATAATACAAGTTCAGTCTTTGTCCGTAGCCATCATCACCCATTACTTGGTTATAAACACCGATCAATGCTGTAAATGTGTCTGCCGTGCTGTCAAATTGTTGTTGTTCGTTTGAATTAGAAATATTTTCCGCATCCAAGAAATCTTCACAAGATGTGAATGTGAGGACTATTATTAAACAACTTAAAATCGAAATTAATCTGTTAAGTTTCATTTTTTTTGAATTAAAAAGTTATATCAACACCTGTTAGGAAAAATCTACTACGTGGGAATGCTGCATAGTCCACGTTTGGAGTAAGCGTACTTTTTCTAGTACTCACCTCTGGATCATATCCTGAATAACCGGTAATTGTAAATACGTTGTTGGCTGTTGCATAAAGTCTGAAGTTGGAAATTCCTAGCATCTTCAGCGCATCTTTTGGTAATGTGTAACCAAGTGTCACGTTGTTCAATCTCAAGAAAGATCCATCTTCGATTGCGTAAGAATGCAAGAAATAGTTTCCACCTGATGGCGTCCACATTGTTGTATTGGCGTTCAATGCTGCCAATGCGGTAGGGTCTGTAACTTTTACGCCATCATCACCAAACCATCTAAATCTGTCTGCCATATCTGCGAACATATTCTGATCCGTGTATTGGAATTTTGTCGTGAACTCCATTTTGTTGGCGTTGTAAACCTTGTTCCCAACAGAGAAGTTGAAGAACAAACTCATATCAAAACTTTTGTATTTGAAAGTCTGGTTGAAACCTCCATAAAACTTAGGCTGCGCATTTCCAAGTACAGTTTGATCTTTTGTATCAATCACTCCGTCACCATTGATATCTCTCAATTTCAAATCTCCTGGCTGTGCCGCTCTGTTTCCTAATGCAACGTTGGTTGTAGAAGGGATTCCATCTTTCAATTTGTAAGTATTGTTAGCAGGATTAAAATCAAAATCACTGACTTCATATCTGCCCTCAGTTACATAACCGTAGAACATCCCCACTGGCTGACCAACTTGAACTTTGAAATCGAACAAGTTATTCACCCATCCTGAAGGAACCAAGTAATAATCTGTTCCAGACTCTGTCAAAGATCCAAGGCTTTTGATCACATTCTGATTGTGTGCAACGTTGAAATCTGTTTTCCAAGTGAAGTTATCATTGCTAACAACAATAGCTCCTAAAGCTAATTCCAAACCTTTGTTTTGAGTTTTCCCAGAGTTTTGATATTGGAATTCATATCCAGAAGTCTGAGGAATTTTCGCTAATAACAATAGATCTTTTGTATCTGTGATGTAACCATCGATAGATCCATAAACTTTGTTATTGAATAATGAGAAATCAATACCAGCATTGCTAGAAACAGTTGCCTCCCACTTGATGTTAGGATTTGCCATAATGTTTCCTGGTGCAGATCCTGTGATGATTCCTGTTCCACCTGTATAACCAAAATCAGTTGATGGACTGTAGAAAGTATCATACAAGAATGGCGTGATTCTATCATTTCCAGACTGTCCGTAACCCAAACGAAGTTTTAAGTCGTTTACAATTCTAGAATCTTTCAAGAAATCTTCTTCTCCTACTTTCCATGCCAATGAAGCTGATGGGAAGTTTGCCCATCTGTTGTTTGGACCAAAAGAGTTGGATCCATCTCTTCTCACAGAGACAGTAGCAATATATTTGTTGTTATAAATATAATTTGCTCTTGCGAAGAACGATGCCAATCTACCAACAGTAGTTGTAGTTGCTGGCGCATCCTGAATCATCCCTGCTGGTGGCATTGCTAACTGAATGTTTGCGAAAGCCTGAGCCGGAGTCAAAGATGTTGGCAACCATTTTACGTTTAGGTTCAATCTGTCACCATCTGTTTGAACGATCTCTTGTCCTAGCAAGAAGTCCATTTTGTGATTACCAATTTTCTTTTTGTAATTTAATGTATTGGTATTCGTGATTCTTCTTGTTTGTGTGTTGGTCAATTGTACCACAGACATATCTGCGTTGGTTCTTGACAAATATGTTTTCGGACCTGAAAACTGCTGAAGTTCCTGATCATTCTGAACATATCCAATTACACTTTTGAAAGTTAAGTCCTTAACGATGTTATAGGTAATAACACCATTCAAGAACAAGTTGTCTGTATTGTTGTATCTGATCTCGTTGTTTGACAACAATACCGGATTTACCAAGTTAGTTGCTGCGAAATCATCAGTATCAAACTCGTCAGAACCAGCTCCAGTACTCAATCCATTTTCGAAAGGTCTGTATCTGATCACGTTTCTAAGTCTATTTGTACTTTGAGAACCTGTAGATGCTGTTCCGGCACCGTTGATGAAGGTTTGGCTATATCTTGCCGTCAATCCAACTTTTAATTTTTTGCTAATGTCAAAATCATATTTGAAGTTGGCCATATTTCTTTTGAAACCGGAATTGATCATAATCCCATCTTCTTCCACGTGGTTCAAAGATAATGTGAACGCAGAAGTTGCAGTACCACCAGAGATGTTCAAGTTGTGTGTAAAGTTAAAGGCTTCTTTTCCGAAAACTTCTTCTTGCCAGTCTCTTGTTTGGATGGTTTTGTATTGATCGATCTCAGAATAAGGACCGTAAAGCGTTACAAATTTGTCCATCAAATCCTGATAACCATCTCTGTTGTACAACTCGTATTGGTACTGTACAAAATCGTACGGGCTCATCACGTCCAAAGTTTTCGCAATGGTTCTGATCCCGGTGTACCCGTTATAGTTAACTGTTGTTTTAGTATTTTTTCTACCACTTTTTGTTGTGATTAGAACTACTCCATTCGCACCTCTCGCTCCATAGATGGAAGTTGAAGAAGCATCTTTCAAAACTTCGATAGATTCTATTTCTTTTGGAGAAATCAGTGTCAATGCATTATCCATTTGGATACCATCTACGATGTACAATGGTGCATTGTCCTGCGTGATGGATGTTCCACCTCTTACTTTGATTTCCGGATCAGAACCTGGAGAACCTTCTCCGAAAGTCACCTGAACTCCCGCCATTCTACCTTGGATTGCTTCTGCCGCACTGTTCACAGGCATATCTGCCAACTGCTCACCTTTTACAGATGAGATAGAATTGGTAATGTCTTTTTTAGAAACAGTCGTATATCCTACTAACACAACTTCATCAATAGCATTTTCCTTTTGAGAGTCTCCTTTGGATAATGTGACATTGATTCTAGTTTGCCCATTCACGCCAACTTCCTGCTCTTCAAATCCTCTTGAACGAATAACAAGTGTTGCATTTTTCGGTACGTTTAGCTCATAGTTACCTGCATTGTTCGTCATTGTAGAGAATTTAGAATTCTTTACCGTAACTTCAACTCCTTGCAAAGGTTTGCTTTGATCCGAAGTAATCTTTCCGGAAACCTTGACCAACTCTTGAGCTAATCCAAATGCCGGCAATAAAAAGACAGATGCGATCGTCGTTTTTATAAAAGCGCTTTGGATACCTAGTTTTAAACCACTCATAGATACTTTTTAGTTTTATAATTAGTAATAATTTTTTTCTTTATATATAGTATCATGAAATCTGACAAATAAAATGCAATCGATTGCACTTGATTTTTTTAAGATTTCTTAACTCGACTAAACTAAGATTATTTTCTAATTGGCAACTAAAAAATTTATTTTTTTTATTAATATTCCTGTAACATTATAAAACATAATGTGTTCTTTAAAAACACAAATAACTAATAATCAGTTATTTATATGTTAATTTTAATTAAACAAAATCTTTCAAAAGTTAATTAATTAACATATTTTAACATCTCGAAAGAATGATTTAAATCACAAATTGTCTTAATAATATCGATTTTAATTAACCAAAAATTAACTTAACAATCCCAATTTTGGGAAATCACATTTTTTTTCTGTCAAAAAGTACATTTTTTGCTCAAATGATAAATCAGTCATTAAAAATAATTAATACAAATCATAAACAGCTGTAAATCAGAATTTTAATCAATAAAATTAATATCAATATTGCTTCCTTGAAATCTGAGCAACAAAATGACAAAATTTGCACAGATGATACTTTTTAGGTTAATTTAAATTAGGATTAATGACTTCAAAACCAACAAAAAACCATGCATATCAACATATAAATAATTGAAAATCAATATTATAAAATTTAATTCAATTTTTTGTTTCCCAGTTGAAATTTATATTTATATTTACAAAAATTATTTCCCGTGCCAATCAATGCAAATATCTATGCAATCGATTACACAGAATTAATAAATAGTTCATATTACACCTATTAAAATGACTCAATCAGAATTCCGATACGCGCATCATCCAAACGATGCCAAAAATTACACAACAGAAGATCTAAGAAGAGAATTTCTAATCAACGATTTGTTCGTAGAAAACCAGATCAAATTGGTTTACACAATGTACGACCGTTTGATCGTTGGTGGAATTATGCCAGTTGATAAGGCTCTAACTTTAGAAACCATCGACGAATTAAAAGCACCTTACTTTCTTGAAAGAAGAGAATTAGGAATTATCAACGTTGGCGGAAAAGGAAAAGTGACTGTAGACGGATCGGTTTACGAACTTAATAATAAGGAGGCCTTATATATAGGAAAAGGAAACAAGGAAGTGACATTCGAAGCTTCAAACGGCGAACAACCTTATTTCTATATTAATTCTGCACCAGCTCACCACGCTTTTCCAACTAAGAAAATTACAAAAGATGAAGCGGAGATCGTAGAATTAGGCGATGCAAAATATGCAAACAGAAGAACCATCAACAAATTGATTGTGAACAGCGTTCTGGAAACTTGCCAACTACAAATGGGAATGACCGAATTACACGAAGGAAGCGTTTGGAACACAATGCCATCTCACACGCACACCAGAAGAATGGAAGCTTACTTCTATTTCGATCTGGAAGAAGGTCAGACCATTTCACATTTTATGGGACAACCTACGGAGACACGCCACATTTTTCTTAAAAATAGAGATGCAGTGATCTCTCCGGAATGGTCTATCCACTCTGGTGTTGGGACTTCCAACTACAGTTTTATCTGGGGAATGGCAGGAGAAAATATGGATTACGGCGATATGGATGCTGTAAAAACTGACGAATTAAAATAATTATGACAAATTTATTCGACTTAACAGGAAAAGTAGCTTTAATCACCGGTGGAACACACGGTCTTGGTTTGGCAATGGCAGAAGGTTTGGGATCGGCAGGTGCAGAACTTGTGGTGACCAGCACTACGCCATCCAAATTGGAAGAAGCTGTAAAATACTATCAATCAAAAGGTTTCAAAGCAACAGGTTACATTTTTGATGTGACCGATGAGAAACAAGCTTCTGAAAAAGTAGCAGAGATCGAAGCAAATCACAAACAGATCGACATCCTTATTAATAATGCCGGAATCATTAAAAGAATTCCAGCTTTGGAAATGGAAGTTTCTGATTTCCGAAAAGTGATCGATGTAGATTTGACTGGACCTTTCATTATGTCACAATTGGTGGCGAGAAATATGATCAAAAGAAGATCCGGAAAGATCATCAACATCTGTTCTATGATGAGCGAATTGGGCCGTGACAACGTTGTGGCTTACGCTTCTGCCAAAGGAGGATTGAAAATGCTGACCAAAAATCTGGCGACAGAATGGGCAAAACACAACATCCAGGTGAACGGAATTGGTCCTGGATATTTTGCAACGTCTCAAACTGAACCAATCCGAGTTGACGGACATCCCTTCAACGAATTCATTATCAGCAGAACACCGGAAGGTCGTTGGGGAAATCCAGAAGATCTTGCCGGAACCGCTATTTTCTTAGGTTCAGAAGCCAGTAATTTCATCAACGGACAAATCATCTACGTTGATGGCGGAATCTTAGCAACCATCGGAAAACCATCCAACGAATAAATCAGTCTATCATCTATTCGTCTATTATCTCTTAGTCTATCATCAAAAATCTCATTATGAGTACAAAACCATTTATCACAGATACTTTTTTATTACAAAATAAATTCGCTGAAGAGTTGTATTTCAATTTTGCAGAAAAACAGCCGATCATCGATTACCACAACCATTTATCTCCAAAAGAAATCGCGGAAAATCGCCAGTTCGAGAATATTTCTCAAGCTTGGATCGGTGGCGATCACTACAAATGGAGAGCAATGAGAACTTTGGGTGTGAACGAAAAATTCATCACCGGCGATGCATCTGATAAAGAAAAATTCCAAGCTTGGGCAAAAACAGTTCCTCACACCTTGAGAAATCCTCTGTTCCACTGGACGCATTTGGAATTGGCAAGATATTTTGACGTTTATGATTTGCTTAATGAGAAAAATGCAGATCAAGTTTACGAAAACATTTCGGCACAACTTCAAACGCCAGAGAAATCCGTTCAAGGTTTGCTCAAAATGAGAAATGTGGAAACACTTTGTACCACAGAAGATCCAACTGACATTTTGAATTATCACCAAGACTTGGCAAAAAGCGATTTCAGCATCAAAGTAAGCACCGCTTTCCGTCCTGACAAAGCAATTTTGATCGAGAACGATGACTACAACGCTTACGTTCAAAAATTAGGCGAATCTGCAGGCATCGAGATAAATTCTTACCAAACGCTTTGCGACGCCTTGTCAAAAAGAGCAACATTCTTCAACGAAAACGGTTGCAAACTGTCAGACCACGGACTGAACAACGTTTCTTTCCAAAATGCTACAGAAGCAGAAATCAACGCCATTTTCGAGATAAAACTAAAAGGAGAAACGTTGACACCTCACCAGATCGAGCAATTCAAAACCGCAATTTTGTTGTTCTTAGGCGAGACTTACCACCAGTTAGGCTGGGTTCAGCAATTCCACGTTGGCGCGCTTAGAAACAACAATGCAAGAATGCTGAAAGTTTTAGGACCAGACACAGGTTGGGATTCTATCGGAGATTTTTCTCAGGCAGAAAACCTGTCAAAATTCCTGAACGCTTTGGATTCTAAAGACAAATTAACAAAGACAATCATCTATAATCTCAATCCTGCCGACAACGAAGTGATGGCAACAATGATTGGGAATTTCAACGACGGTTCTGTGAAAGGAAAAGTACAATTCGGTTCCGGATGGTGGTTTTTGGATCAAAAGGACGGGATGGAAAAACAAATGAATGCCCTTTCAAATATGGGACTTATCAGCTGTTTCATCGGAATGTTGACAGACTCTAGAAGTTTCCTATCTTTCCCAAGACACGAGTATTTCCGTAGAGTTTTGTGTAACTTGTTAGGAAAGGAAATCGAAACCGGAGAATTACCACACGATATGGATCTGGTTGGAAAAATGGTCAGCAACATCTGCTACCACAATGCGAAAGAATATTTCAGCTTTTAAAATAAACTAGTAGTAAGGTGACCCGTAGGGTTAAATATTAGTAGCCGTAGGTGAAACCTATGGAGCTTATACAGGAAAATTATGAAAACAGAACATACACCACAAACATTCTACAAATCCGATTCTACAGAATGGGAAAAAATAGACAAATACATCGACCGACAGATTGTTGGCTACGACAATTCTGTAATGATGGTGAATGTCCGTTTCAAAAAAGGAGGTATTGGCTATGCACATCAACATCCACACATTCAGGTAACTTACGTTTCTGAAGGAAGTTTTGAAGTCACCATCGGCAAAGAAAAAACAACCTTGAAAAAAGGTGATTCATTTTTCGTACCTTCAAATATTATTCACGGCGTGGTCTGTCTCGAAGACGGAATCTTGGTTGATGTTTTCAGCCCGCACAGAGAAGATTTTATAAAATAAAAATCAAACCTTCAAGGTTTTAAAAACCTTGAAGGTTTAGCAAAAATATAAATTAATGGGCAAAGTAGTAAGCTTTGGAGAAGTGATCATGCGATTGTCACCTGCCAACAACAGGATGATGAAGCAAAGCAACGAGATGGAATTCTTTTTCGGAGGCACAGAACTGAACGTTGCGGCGTCACTGGCGACAATGGGTTGTGACGTAAAACACGTGAGCGTTGTTTCTGATGATTTCGTTGGAGAATCTGCGATTTCATCCATCAAAAGTTATGGAATAGATACCACTCACATTGCAAAAAACGAGCATCCTTTGGGATTGTATTTTCTTGAAGTTGGTTCATCTGTTCGTGCTTCCAGAATTGCTTACAACCGTTTGAATGGTTCATTTGCAAATATCAATCCAAACCAGATCGACTGGGAAAAAGCTTTGGAAGGTGCAGACTATTTCCATTGGACAGGAATCTCTCCAGGAATTTCGGAGAGTGCTTACATTGCTTTGAAACAAGGTTTGAAAACTGCCAACGAAAAAGGTATTGAAATAACAGCTGACCCAGCTTACCGATCCAACCTTTGGAAATATGGAAAAGAAGGCTTCGAAGTTTTGAAAGAATTGGTGTCCTACTCCACTATTTTTATCGGTGGCGTGAATGAGATCAACGAGATCATCGGAACAAAATTCTCTTCTGACAAAGATAGTTTCATCGAGGCTTGTAAAGAGTTTCAGAAGCAAATGCCTTCTATCAAAAAGATATTTGACAAAGTGAGAGTCGGTGCCAGCGCAAGTACTCAGGAAACTCAAGGAAGAGCTTGGGCAAACGAAACGTACTTCGAATCTGAACCAATCGAAATCCTTCAAGTTGTAGATAGAATCGGAACTGGCGATGCGTTCGCTGCAGGTTTGATCTATGGTCTATTAAACTTTGATGATGAAACTGCACTTAAATTTGGTAACGCAGCTTGTGCGATTAAACACACGGTTCCTGGCGACATCAACCATTGTAGCGCTTCTGACATTTTGGATGTGATGAACGGCGACAAGGGCGGAAGAATCAAGAGATAATTTAGAAAAAATGATCATAGATACATTAGAAAACGCTTCTCAATATTTTTTGCTAAATCCATTATTTGAAAAAGCTTTCGACTATTTAAAAAACAAGAATTTAGATTCTTTAGAAGTTGGGGTTACAGAGATTCAGGAAGATCTTAAAATGATTGTTTTTGATGAAATGGCCAAAACAAAAGAAGAAAGTCTTTCCAAATTCGAATGTCATAATCAAAATATCGATATTCAAATTTGTCTGAAGGGAATAGAAAATATTGGTTGGAAACCAAGGCAAAAATGCACAAACCCGATCGGAGAATACAATGCAGAAAAAGATGTTCTTTTTTACAATGATGATCCGGATATGTTTTTCCAATTAAACGATAATCAGTTTGCTATTTTTTATCCAAATGATGTCCACGCACCGATGATTGGAAACGGCTTCATTAGAAAAATAGTTTTTAAAGTAAAAATTTAAGAAAAATGACAAAGATTCAATTAGTTACCAATGCGATCATCAACCAAGGTATTTTGCCTTTGTATTACAACGCAGACGAAACGGTAACTCTCGACATACTGAAAGCACTTTACAAAGCTGGAATCCGTGCTGTAGAATATACAAGCAGAGGCGAAAACGCACTTTCGAATTTCACCAAAATGGTAGAATTGAGAAATGCCGAAATGCCAGAAATGCTTTTAGGAATCGGAACAATCAAGAATTTGGTGCAGGCAGATTCTTATGTAAAAGCTGGCGCAGATTTCTTTATCAGTCCAGGATTTGTATCAGAAGTTGCAGAATTTTTGATCTCCAAACATTTGCTTTATAGCCCAGGTTGTATGACGCCAACGGACATCATCGCAGCAGAAAATGCAGGCGTGACTTTCGTGAAACTATTCCCAGGAAATGCTTTAGGTCCAGGTTTTATGAGTGCGATAAAAGATGTGTTTCCTAATTTAGTTTTTATGCCAACCGGCGGTGTTGACACCACCAAAGAAAGCATCGAAAGCTGGTTCAAAGCTGGTGTTTCTGCTGTTGGAATGGGAAGCAAATTGGTTAGCAAAGAATTGATGGCTTCAAAAGATTACGCAACCATAGAAAACGAAACCAAAAAAGTTTTAGAGATCATCAAATCGATAAAAGCCTCTTAAAAATAAAAAACACAACCAAATCATTCAAATATGAATCAATCTACAACCACAAAACCGACCACTTTCAGATGGACCATCGTTGGTTTGCTTTTCTTGGCAACCACGGTAAACTATCTGGACAGGCAAGTTCTATCTTTGACTTGGAAAGATTTTATTGCACCAGAATTCCACTGGGACAATAATGATTATGGTAACATCACCGCATTGTTCTCGATTTTCTATGCTGCAAGCATGATCTTCGCAGGAAAATTTGTGGATTGGATGGACACCAAAAAAGGTTTTCTTTGGGCAATCGGAGTTTGGTCTGTGGGTGCGGTTTTACACGCGTTTTGTGGTATTGCGACATCTGGAATCATATTAGGCGATTGGTTTGTAAGTTTCGAAGGTGCAAAACACAACATTGCTACAGTCAAAGATGTCTCCCGAGTCATCAATGTGAGTGTTGCCTTGTTCATTTTTGCAAGATTGATCTTGGCAATTGGTGAAGCTGGAAACTTTCCTGCTGCCATCAAGACTACGGCAGAATATTTCCCTAAAAAAGACAGAGCCTTGGCAACCAGTATTTTCAACGCTGGTGCAACAGTTGGAGCGCTTGCGGCGCCGATTTCTATTCCTTTTATTGCGCAGGCTTTAGGTTGGGAGATGGCGTTTATCATCATTGGTGCCTTAGGATTTTTGTGGATGGGAATTTGGATCTTCTACTACAAAAAACCACACGAGCATCCAAAAGTAAATGAGCACGAACTCAACTACATCAATCAAGATATCGATAAGACAATAGTAGAAGATCTGTCTGAGCCGAAAACAACTTTTACGTTGGCGCAATGTTTCAAATACAGACAAACTTGGGCTTTTGCCTTCGGTAAATTTATGACAGATGGCGTTTGGTGGTTCTACCTTTTCTGGACACCAGCTTATCTAAGTTCAGTTTACGGAATGGACAGTACGCAGAGTGCATTTCCACTGTTCGTACTATATATGATTACTTTGGTATCCATCGTTGGTGGTTGGCTTCCGACTTACTTTGTAGAAAAGAAAGGAATGAACCCTTATTCTGGTCGTATGAAAGCGATGTTGATCTTCGCATTCTTCCCATTGTTGGCATTATTGGCACAATCTACAGGTAAAGTCTCTTACTGGTTCCCAGTACTGATCATTGGTATTGCAGGTGCGGCACATCAGGCTTGGTCCGCGAATATCTTCTCCACTGTTGGTGATATGTTCCCTAAAAAAGCAATTGCAACCATTACAGGAATTGGTGGATTGGCAGGCGGAATCGGTTCTACAATTATCAATAAAAGTTCTGGTCTATTGTTCGACTATTCGCACAAAGCTTGGACAACTGTAGATGGGGTTCCACTTTTGGAAAAATTTCCTCAATACGCAGAACAACGTTTGCCGGAAGGTTTTTTTGAACAATTACAAAAATCTGGTGCCGTGGTTTCAGACGGTATCGACAAAGGATATATGATTATTTTCTCATTCTGTGCAGTGGCTTATTTGATTGCGTGGTTTGTAATGAAATCATTGGTTCCTACTTATAAAATTATTAAAGAATAAAGAAAATGGAATATCAGACAAAACAAAAACTTAGCCGTGAAAACACAGCTTTGACGGAGAAACTACCGATAAAATTTTTACAATTTGGAGAAGGAAACTTCTTGCGTGCCTTTGTTGATTATTTGATTGACAAGATGAACAAAGAAGCTGGCTTCAATGCTGGTGTTGCCGTTGTTCAACCAACGCAAGGTGGACTTGTGGATATGCTGGAAGAGCAAAATAACCTTTATACACTTTTTGTAAGAGGTGTGAAGAAAGGTCAAATTGTGGACGACCAAAGCGTGATCTCCGCAATTCAAAGATCTTTGAGTCCTTACGAGCATTATCAAGAATATCTAGATCTAGCGAAAGGGGAAGATTTACAATTCATCTTATCCAATACAACTGAGGCAGGAATTGCTTTTGACGAGTCCGAAACTTCTTTGGAAGCTGGACCTCACAAGAATTTCCCTGCAAAAGTGACTGCTTTCCTTTACGAAAGATTCAAGCATTTCAATGGTGCAGATGACAAAGGTCTTCACATCATTCCTTGTGAATTGATCGAGAATAATGGATTGACATTAAAAAAATATATCCTTCAATACGCTCAACTTTGGAATCTTGAAGAAGGTTTCTCTGCTTGGGTAGAAAACAGCAACTCTTTTCACAACACTTTGGTGGACAGAATCGTACCTGGATATCCAAGAGAAGAAAAAGACGAATACGAAGCTAAATTTGATTATGATGATAGTCTGATGGTGGTTTGCGAAGCGTTCCTACTTTGGGTGATCGAAGGTGATGACAAGTTAAGAGCCTTGATTCCATTTGATAAAATCGACGACCAGGTTTTGATCGTGGATGATATCACGCCGTACAGAACCAGAAAAGTAAGAATCCTAAATGGTGCTCACACCGCAATGTTGGCATTCTCTATACTAGATGGAAAAGAAACTGTGAAAGAAGCCATCGACGCAGATTTCGCTGGAAAATGGATCAGCGATACGGTTTATAACGAAATCATTCCAACTTTAGATTTATCAAAAGAAGAATTGACGGCTTTCGCTGAGGAAGTTTTTGACAGATTCAGAAATCCATTTTTGAAACATCAGCTTTCCAGTATTGCATTGAACTCAATTGCGAAATTCAAAGTGAGAGTATTGCCAAGTTTGTTGCAATATGTTGAAGATAAAAAAGAATTGCCTGTAAACTTGACATTTGCCCTTGCAGCATTGATCAGATTCTACCAAGGTGAATTCAACGGAAAACAACTTCCAGTGATGGATGATGCGCCGGTTGTAAAAAGATTCAACGAGATCTGGGCGACTAACGATCTTGGAGAAGTAGCAAAAGCAACTTTGTCTGAAATCAGTTTCTGGGATCAGGATCTTACGGAAGTTCCGGGACTATTGGAATCTGTGACCAAAGCGTTGGGTGCAATCGATTCCAAAGGGATTGAGGAAGGTTATAAAAATTTCATTCAGTAGTATTTATTTGGCTTCGAGAGCCTCAGCCTGACAAAAGCTGATAAATTTCTATCACTCTGACTGTGTGAAAGAATTTTACAAATCCGCAGCCCGACTTGAGCGGACTCTTTGAGAACCTCAGAGTGGCAATTGGAAGCGGAAGACGGAAAAGCTGCCCAAATAATTATTAAATGACAAACAATTAATTTTTAAAATACTTAAAAATTATGAAAAAAGTATTAAAAGTAAATCCAAAAGACAACGTTGTTGTAGCGCTGATGGACTTGTACGAAGGTGAATTCGTCGAGTTAGACGGTACGCCGTATCAGGTTCTGAAGGATACTAAAGCAAAACATAAATTCGCCGGAGAAGATTTCGAAAGCGGAGACCACATCATCATGTATGGTGTTATAGTTGGGAAAGCCAATCAGTCTATCAAAAAGGGCGAAGTCATTACCACAGAAAATGTGAAGCACGAGAGCGAACCAGTTTTCAAAAAAACAGGAGATCTTGGCTGGACACCTCCAAATGTTGACAAGTGGAAAGACAAAACGTTTAATGGTTATCACCGTTCTGACGGACAAGTTGGAACCAAAAATGTCTGGTTGTTCTTCCCTTTGGTGTTCTGTGAAAATAAGAATATCGAGAAACTGAAAGACATCTTCGAAAACGAACTGTTGCCGAAGAAAGAGGTTTCCTACAAGAACTTCCTACGCTCTTTGATTGAGGAAAAAAACATTGCAGAGATAGAAGACAACTCAAGAAATGAGAATCTTCTGGAAAATATCGAGGTAAAATTCATCAATCACCAAGGTGGCTGTGGTGGTATCAGACAAGATTCGGAACTGTTGGCAAAGTTGCTTGCAGGTTATGTGAACAACCCGAATGTAGCTGGTGCAACAGTTTTGAGTTTAGGCTGTCAGAATCTTCAGGTTGATATTTTTCAAAATGCTTTGAAGGAAATGAGTCCGAACAGCGACAAGGAAATCTTGGTCTTCGAACAACAGAAAATCGGAACTACAGATAAGATGTTCCAAATGGTGATCAAAGATTCTTTCGAAGCTATCAAAAGAGCCAATAAAATCGAACGTCAACCGGCACCAGTTTCTAAAATAAGTATTGGTTTGGAATGTGGTGGATCCGATGGATTCTCAGGAATATCTGCCAATCCTGCTTTGGGCGTTGTGTCCGATATTTTTGCCGCGTTGGGCGGAAAAACAATCTTGGCAGAATTTCCGGAATTGTGCGGTGTAGAACAGGAGTTGATGAACAGATGCGTTGATGAGGAAAAAGCAGACAAGTTCTTAACATTAATGAAGGCTTTCGAAAAATCCGTTGTAGATGCAGGTTCAGGATTTGATATGAATCCATCGCCAGGAAATATCAAAGACGGATTGATCACTGACGCGATGAAATCTGCAGGCGCTTCCAAAAAAGGGGGAACTGCACCGATCGTCGATGTTTTGGACTATGGGGAATATATTTCGAAACCAGGTCTGAATCTTTTGAACACGCCAGGAAACGATGCAGAATGTACCACAGGTTTGGTTGGCGCAGGCGCAACAGTTGTTTTGTTCACCACAGGTTTAGGAAATCCGATGGGAAATCCGATTGCTCCGGTTGTCAAAATATCTTCTAACACAGCATTGATTAACAGAATGTCGGACATCATCGACGTGAATGCAGGAACTGTGATCACAGGCGAAAAAAGCATTCAGGAAGTTGGTGAGGAGATCGTAGATTATATTATCGAATTGGCAAGTGGCAACGTTGAAACAAAAGCAGACCAACTGAAACAGGATGTATTTATCCCTTGGAAACGAGGGGTGTCATTATAATTTTTTTGAATTTTAAGGTTTTTATTAAGAGCATTCTTTTCGGAGAGTGCTCTTTTTTATTACAACCAAACAAATAAAAAGCCTCCAAAATCTAATTTGAAGGCTTTAATTTTAAGATTTGAAAAAGATTATTTCTTGATAAATTTCTCTTGGTAAACGGCTTTGTTAGTTACAATCCTCAGGATATAATTTCCTTTCGTGAGAGAATTAACATTGAGTTGTCCATTTACAATTTTAGCATTGATCTGTTTTCCGGTCGCATCAAATATGGAAACTTCAAGAACTTTGTCTAGCGTTTTAATATTCAAAATTTCTGTCGTTGGATTCGGATAGATACTTAAATCTATTTTTTTAACATCAGCCGTAGCAGCCAGAGATGACGAGATAACGGTCAACGTCTTTTCCACCACCTTTCCATTGGAATTAAAACTAATAAGCAGATTTGCTGTTCCGGCATTTTGAGGTGTCAGAACCAATTCATCATCCGCATTCACCTCAGCCAAAACTGCTATAGGATTACTATTCGATTTGATTGATTTTACAATCGCTGAAGACAAATTATCTTCATCGGAAACCACAGTTTTCAAATCGATTTTCATCACACCACTCAAAGTCGTTTCTGTTGGAAAAGCAGAAGCCACAACCGGCAAATTATTGTCTGGGAAAACCGTTACTGCTGGAAACCAATAATAATCATTCAAGGTTTTTGTGCTTAGCAAAGCTCCAGTGTTATCATAGGTGTGAATCCAGTTTTTTTGGTAATGTGCGCCATAACCGCTTTCTGTAGTGTTCAAAATCAATCTGTCAGAAACCGGATCAACTCTCAAAGCTGCACCGTACGGGATTTGTTTGTAAGTACCGTCTTGTCCTGGAATGGTGATGAAATTATCAACAAGCGTTTTTGTTGTCACATCAAACTTGATCACCTTTGCACCTGAAGTGAATGCATTCACAGAGTTCATCCAATACAATGCATTCTGCTGATTACTGTAAGTGAAGCTTCCTGCATTCCAAGCGCCCCAAGAACCAAGATACTGACTTGCAGTTGAAAGCGCATACTCTGTCGTTGTAAAAGTGGTTGGATTGATGTTGACCAATTTTTGATTTTGAATCGCCCAAACACTTCCGTCTTTTGCTTGAACAATTGAATGGAAGGCACCAGAAATTGTCTTGACTAAAGCATTGGTCTTAGGATCGATAATCAATACGCCTGCATTTTGCTTCACCGCAAAAACATATTGCGAAGTTCTTATCATATTGCCGATCTGTCCTGCGTATTGACTTCCGCCACCAGTTCCTGTGATCACACTTCCGACTTGAAGATTTTCTATATCAAAAGTAAAGATACCATTGGAAGCTCCGATGTAACCAAGTTTATCATTTACACCTACGAAAGATCTACCGTCTCCTCCACCGATGTTATCAAAACCTTTGATCTTCTCCATCGTCGTAGCATTTGCAATCACCAATCTTCCGCCAGGTGTGTATTGTGTATCACCACCATCAGCTGCTTGTTTTGAGATAAAGTAGAATTTGTCTCCGTAAATCGTTCCAAACTGGGTTGTAGCTCCGAAAGCTTGATTGTTATTATTCTCGCTGTAAACTCTGTAATAGATTTGGTCGTTTTCCCCTACAAAATTCACTGAACCGTTGGTATGACCGAACCATTCCTCATTCACCATAAAATAACCTTTGGTAAAATCTGCCTGGGCTGAGTAAGTTGAAACAGGCGTCAAAGTCGAAGAAATATCTGGCGAGTTAAATTCCGGATTATAATTCCAAACATCCCAAGAACCATTTATCAACTGTCTGCTGCTAGCACCTAAACCAGAATAGTCAAAGTCTATATCAGTCGGGTCTTTCACCCAGTAAGACCAATAACCTTTGCTCGTCCAGCCTGCCTGCCAATGGTCATTGGCATCAATCGCTGTATAATTGTCAAAATCATAAGCGGTAGTATTGATAATGCCAGCGACTGGATAAAGTGGATAAGTGACGTTTCCATTATTGTATAGTCCAACAGAGCCTTGTCCGTCACGATCAAAACCCAAACCACCTATCGCCGTTCCAAATTGCGTTCCCTGATACAAAAGTGAGAAAAACCTCTTATCAGTTTTCGCAATGGCTTTCAGCATATCTTCACCCGTTGCGGTGCCATTCCATCTGAAACCCCAAACTAAAGCATCTGGATTTTTGGCATCGTTCCATTGAACTACGAAAGCCGCCTCATTGGTTCCTGTTCCAACCCAATAGACGATGTCATCCAGGCTGAAATCCGATTTTTTGGATTGCGATTTTTTAATTGAGTTCGCTTTGAGATCATTTCTCTGAACTCCTTGAACTGTGACCTGTGCATTGGTAAAAAATGCAAAGAACAACAGCAATGTCAAAAGATAAAACTTTTTCATTTTAATTGTTTTAAAGAATTTTTATTGATTATTTTAAATGTAAGTCGTAAGCGCCGGCTACTTCCGTAGAAACCTCTCCCAGCCATCCCGCTTCCTGATTGATTCCAGTGTAAACTTTCACGAAATCGATTCCGGGAAGTTTGACGTAATTGCCGTTTTTATCAACTGCCCAGGAAATATCGATATTGGAAGCTTCGTCGGTATTCGGAGCGTTGTCTGCATATCCAAAGGCATAAGATTTTCCAACCCAATAAGTTCCGGTTCCGCTTTGGTCATAGTAATTGTTAGCGAGTTTTGTCCCGGCAAATTGATAAGAAGCATCCGTAATCCATAATGGATAATAGCTTTGGATATGGAAAACGTTTCGGGTTTTGTAACCCGAATTTCCCAAATTGTCAGTCCATTTGATATATTCCACATCGTTTTCCCAATATTCGTTTCCGGGAACCGGCAATTTATTTTCGTCGGGTTTGAAGTAATTGATGCTATAATTCTTAATCGTGGTATTTTTGAAATATTCGCTTCCTGCAATCTCGTACCATTCATCTTCATCGGGTTTCCCGTTTTTATTTTTGTCATAAGCCACAAGAATAATTCCCGGCTCACAAGATCCTGCACGCTCGTCCTGAGACAAATCACCCCAAAAGGCATTTCCTAAAATTTTAAAATCTCTGCCATTCATATTTGGAATCGTATGATCGAAACCGAAAATAACATAACCGCCAAATCCTCCCAAAGTAATCATCGAAGGATTGGAGCCGACTAAAGATTGTTTCGCTTTCTGAATCATATCTTCTACTTTGTTTCCCAAAACATATTCCGGGATTTCATTAATAAATTGACCAACTGCTGGACGGAAATCGAAGACGTTGGAAATATACTTGCTGTAAATCGAGGTTTCCTTGCTGACGATGATTTTTGAATTGTAGGTCATAGTTGTTCCATTACTTTCAACTTTCAAAGTCAGAGGATAAGTTTTTGCAAACGGACTTATAAAATCCAAAGCCGAATTTTCTGAAAGCAATGAGTCATTGACACTCCAAGTGAGTTTTGAAGCTCCTGAGATATTAGGATTAATGTTTAAAACTTTGAAGCGGTCTATGGTGTAGAACTCTTTGAGAACTTCTGCAGGAGAAGTTATTTCATCGTTTTCATCGCGATCACTTTTGCAAGCAATGATTCCAATTGTAAAAACTGAAAGCAAAGAGAGTTTTAGGAATTTATTTTTCATTTTCATTGATTTTATTTATAAAGAAAAACAAAGTGTGCAGGGATATTTCCGCCTTCGGTTTTCCATTTGAACTTTCCGTTTTGATCGAAACAATAGACAAATCCTGTGGAAACGTAATTTCTTGCATCGGTGATGTAAATGTCTTCTGTGATTGGGTTGACAGCAATTCCATACGGCGTTTTGATTGCGTCCACATATTCTTGGTCGATGATTTTGCTTGAGATGATCTGTTCCGTTTTTACATCTATAATTCCGAAAGATTTTGTGTAAGCATGCGTGTTGTAATTGAATTCGTTCCCATAATAATAGAGTTTACCATTTACGATTGTCATTTCACTTACGGCGATTTTGAAATCTTTTTTCATTATTCCCGTTTTGGAGTCAACCAAGAATAAGCTGGACGGAACATTGTAATAATCGCCTCTGGAACTCACATACAAATCGCCGTCATCGTCCTTTGCAATGTGATGAAGATTAATCGCTACATCAATTTTCCTAGTCTCGGTAAAAGTGTTCAAATCAACGACTGAAACGGTTCTATCGTAATTTGGAAAACGGTAGCCACCTGAGTTTGCAACGTAAAGATTGCTTCCGACAATCGCCATTTCTTCCGGCTGATAACCCACGACAACCTCGCGTTTTATGGCAAGTGAGACTGTATCAATCTCAGCAACTTTTCCAAGCGGTGCATTGGGATCAAGAACAACCGGACCTGCGTAACTTGAAGCATACACTTTCCCGTCTTTGAAAGTCACATAACGGCAGTTTTCAAGATTAATAGTTTTGATTCTTTTAGCCGTTTTAGCTTCCAGAACTTCGATTTTATTAGACACATTGATGACTGCATACATCTTACTTCCATAAATTTTGATGTCGTTGCCAACATCACCAAGCTCTTTTACAACATTTGGATTAATTTCGGAGTAGATATTCCTGTGATAAGTTCCAGTCATATAATCGAAGAAATCCAAAGTCGCCTTGTTAGTTCCCATATTGCCTTCATTCAAAAGATAAAATCCTTTGATAGCTGTATTTTCCGGTTGAGAAAGACCTTCTTCGACTTCTTCTCGAATGATGATATCGTCCGTTCTGCAAGACATTAAATTAATCAATGCAAAAGCTATTAAAATTAGATTTAGTTTTCTCATAATGTGAAACTTACAACAAGTTTAAAATTTCGTCCTGGCATTGGATAACTTAAAACCACTTCATAGAATTGATTGAAAATGTTGTTCACTTCCAAGCTTGTTTTGAATTGATAGTTTTTCCAATTGATTTTTTTCTGAATCGATAGATCGTGTGTGTACCAAGGCTGGATGTAGTTGAACGCAATATTGTTCTGACTCACATCATAACGCTCGCCAACATACATAAAACTGTAATTGAACGACCAATCTTTGCAATCTGACATCAGCGTAAATGTTCCTGAATGCCAAGGTGTGTAAGGAATCTGGTCGCCAAAATAAGGGTCTTTTCGATCAGAAAAATCTCGCGCACTCTGATAAGTATAGCTTAGTAAAGGCTTTATTTTTAAATTTCCAAATTGTAATTCAGCTTGTAGATTTACATCGGTTCCGATAATCTCAACTTCGCCCAGATTGTACATTGTCCAGCGGAACATACTTCCGTTGGGCGCGGCGATGATTTTGTCCTGAACTGCATTGAAGTAAGTATCAATCTTTGCATAAAAAGACTGAAAGGTTTGATTTTTATAAAATTTCTGATAAGTGAAACCAACATTATACTGATTGGTGAATTCTGGCTTCAAAAATGTATTTCCGATATTGGTGTAATATAAATCGTTGAAAGTCGGCATCCTGAACATTCTTTTATAAAATGCTCTCAATATAAAGTCATTAGAAAGTTGATAACTTAAAAAAGTAGCTGGTGTCCACTCGTTCTTATCCGGAGATTTGGCATTCATTTCTACTTCCTCGTGTACAAAAGTTCCCAATAGACTTGTTAAAAATTTAAACTTACCAAATTCATAAGTGGTTGCAAAAGCAGCTAGTGAAGTATAACGAGTCGGGAATGAAAAGTTATAAATCCCCGTCCCAAAAGCATCCATATTGTTATATTGAAAATCAAAATTGGCGCTAAAATCCCACTTCGGTGTAATTGAGTAAAGATTAGATGAGGACAAATAAACCTCTCTCTGAATATATTGATTATTGATTTTTATAGATGAAACTGTATCAATAAAATGCGTGTAATCATAAGCAAATTTAGCTTTGAATTGTGTCTCCAATTTTGGAAACAGTATCTTTCTGAAATTAGCCTGAACAAAATAATTTTCATCAACCATCCGTTGTCCTCTGGCACCAAATCTATTATTAACAATCGCTCCCGGAATTCCACGGTTGGATAGATAACCGTAACCTCGGATGTTCCAGCTTCCATTATTGAGAGTTCCGTGAAGGTTGGTTTCGAAGCGTCTGGCTTTGATGTCAGAATCAAATCGTTTGGCAATCGTGTCATAAGCCGTTTCACCATCAGGATATTTCTTGCGGTATCGAAATTTATAAATCCCATCACTCTGTAAAAATTCTGAACTGAAACTTGCTGAAATTTTATCTGAAATCTTTTGTTCCAATCGAAATGATGGATTGAACAAATCAATAGAACTGTTCTTCACTCTCAGAACGAGATTTGTTTTTTTATCAAGTTTAAAACTGGGTGTTTTGGGCTGAAGATAAATCGAACCAGAAGATCCGAAATCCTTTGCAGGCTGGAAAATTTCGGATTTTTGTCCGTTGTAAAGTGAAATTTCCTCAATGTCATCCAAAGAAAACCTTCCTAAATCGACTAATCCATTTTGAGCATTTCCGAGTTGGATGCCCTCATAGAAAACGCCAACGTGCTGGCTTCCCATACTTCGAATATTGATGGTTTTCATTCCACCTATTCCACCGTAATCTTTGATTTGGACACCTGAGAAATATCTCAGTGCATCTGCAACAGATTGGCTATTCAGTCTTTCCAGTTGTTCTCCGGAAAGCGTTTGAGCTGGCAAGATTTTTTTAAAATTCTTTTTGTAAACTTCTACTTTTAGAATTTCCGTTTCGGCAACCGTATCCTTTTTTGACTGGGAAAAACAAAAGGATGAGGCTGTTACAAATATTGAAACAGCGGTTCTAAAAAACCGGAAAGTAAGTCGTGTCACCATTAGCTCATATCGAATAATGATGACGCTAATGGAGGTAAGAAAGCAAGGATAATGCACAGTGTATGCTGTACAAAATCATTGTTGACTAAGCTTTATTCCACGAAAGCGTCAAATATTAAACTTCTGGCAGGTCTCCTGACTTACTTCGTTTTTGAAATCCTTCCCATCCGCACAAGCAAACAGTGGATACAATTTTCAAAAACCTTTGTGTGAAGCTTACAGTAGCGGGTCTGCTCCGGATTTTCACCGGATTCCCTATTAAGCGCTTTTTACGGCTCACCAGATTGGCGCAAAGATATATAAAATAGATTTATAAAATATGATTTGACCTGTTTTAAAAAAATCAAACGCAAAGTCAAAACAATCAATAGTTTAAGTTTTCATAAAAGAGATTGAAAAATAATTTACAATTAAATCAAAAACATTTTTTTCCATTTGGCAACGGTATTTCTACTTAGCTGGAAATGATTTGCCAATTGAGAATCGTTCAGCTTCTTCTTCTTTTTGTAATCCAAAATTTCCAGAATTGTGGTTTTGTTGTAAGACTTGTATTTCTGATTGTCAGCTTTACCAAAAATAATTTTGTTCAGTGCTATCACATCCAGCTCAGAAAGATTAGACTTTTTAAGAATTAGGGCACAGTCGTTTTGCTTATTCGGATATTTATTTTGAATAATATCAGTATAAATATTTTTATAATTTGGTTTCATCTGTTGTGTTTATTTTGTTTTTATACATCCATTTGTAAAGTGTAGTTTTGGGAATATTATATCTTTCTATCACTTCGCTTTTGGTCATTTCTTTGGACTCGATCTGTTCTAAAATAAAATCGATGACTTCCTGCGTATAGATGTTTTTTCTAAAAGTTGGCAAAGCCGTTTTTTTAACATTTTGATTTTGCAGTACTTTGGTTGGCGGCGAATAGAAAATCAAATGTTGGGAATAAATCCTGAAAAAATCATAGGACAAAATTTTGCTCCACCTGAGTAGAATTTCAGAATCCAGACTTTCTTGCTCATACATTTGGAGAAGTTCAGTGTCCGAGCATTTCAGAAAGTTGCAAATCCTTTGATCTTCTATTTCACATTCGAGCACTCTTTGTTTGATAAGACCTCCAATGTGAATATTTTTAAAATTCAAAATTTTGTCTGTGGAGTCGGAATTAGCCATTTGCGTTACTTAGATATTATTAGCAAAAGAAACAAACTCTCCCGAAATGACCATAAAATCACACACCCAATAGATACCTACTTTGTTCTAATCCCTACTTGTGAGGGTTTCGGCAAATCACAAACTGAAATCTGTAAAGAAGAATTTAATCCAATAATAAAAAAAGTGAACTAAGCGAGCAATATTTTGTCCGGCGTTATCGGCAGATCTCTCAATCTTTTTCCGACCGCATTGTAAATTGCATTGGCAATTGCAGGAGCAGTTCCTATAATTCCCACTTCGCCCAATCCTTTTGCACCCGTCGGATTGATATTCGGATCTGGCTTTCCGATGAAGGCGACTTCAATCATTGGTGCATCTGCATTGACAGGGAAATGATAACCTGCGAGATCGTTGGCAATCAAACCTCCAAGTTTCGCATCTACCATTTGTTCTTCCATCAGAGCCATTCCGATTCCTCCGACAGCGGCACCTGACATTTGATTGGCTGCAGCTTTGTCGTTGACAATTTTTCCACCATCGGCGACGCAGACCATTTTTTCAATTTTTACTTTGCCCGTTTTGGTGTTCACTCTCAACTTGCAAAAATGTGCGGCAGACGAACAAAAGGAGTATTTCTTGCGTTCTTCGCCAGGTCCAGAATTTCCTTCGACTTCAAGAACATCAAGATTGTTTTTCTTCCAGATTTGGTCATAAGAAACAAAGTCTTTAGTGGTCTTCTTCAAAGCAATTCCTTTGTCCGAAAGCAAAATATCATCTGGTTTTACATTCTTAAATTTATCATTTTGCAGAGAAGCAAATTCCGTTAATTTTATTTTTAAAGCTTTACTCACTTCCACAACAGCGCCACTCACAGACGACATTCCATTACTTCCACCTTGACTTGGCGCAGGCGGTAAATTAGAATTACCCAACTCAATTTTGATATTATTTTTAGGAATTCCCGTGATGTCGTGGGCAATATTCTGCATGCCAGTTCCGGTTCCGGTTCCAATATCTGTCATTGCAGTCTGCACAGTGATGACGCCATTTTTCTGCATTCTGATCGCCGCACTCGCCTTTCCTCGGCCAGCATTCCACATTCCCACTGCCATTCCGTATCCAATCTTCCAATCACCATCTGAAGTCTGATTTGGCAAGGGTTTTCTTTCATTCCAATTGATCATCTTGGCACCCATTTCAATACATTCATTCAAATAATTGGTGGACCAAGGTAGTCCAGTTTCGGGATTTTTGTCTAGAGCAATATTTTTCAATCGCAATGCTACCGGATCTTGATTCAGTTTATAAGATAATTCGTCAATGGCAGATTCTATGGCAAAATCGCCGGTACAATCGCCAGGGCCACGCATCCAAGTTGGTGTGCTTAGATTTAGTGGGACTATTGAAGATTCAGCTTTTAGATTTTCGAAATTGTAAATCAATCGGGTGACGCGGGTAATTCCTTCAGAGAAGTTTTCATAGACCGATGTTCCGTTTTTCGCCTGATGCCAGATTCCAGAAAATTTCCCAGAAGCGTCTGCACCCAACTTTATTTTTTGCCAAGATGCTGGCCGATAACCAGTTCCTGCAAACATTTGAGGTCTGGTAAGCATTAGTTTTAACGGGCGTTTTATCATTTTCGCTCCCATCACAGCGGCCAAAGCGTGAGGCCAAACCCTCAATCCAGATCCAAAACCGCCACCCACAAATTCACTGATGACTTCTATATTTTTTTCAGGAATCGAAAATAAGCCGGCAAAAACGCGTTGTACATTGTTCACACCTTGGTTCTTATCGTGTAGTTTTAGCTGATCGTCACTTACCCATTCTGCGATGGTAGCGTGCATTTCCATTGGATTATGCACTTCTGCCTTGATGTTATATTCTTCTTCGACAACATAAGGCGAAGAAGTCCATGAACTTAAATTTCCACGTTCTTTTCCTTCGACTTTGAGTTCTGATTTTGGATGGGAAGACTCGAAATCTACATTGAAATTATCCTTATTGTATTTTACCTCAACCAATGATGCCGCGTAAGTTGCTTCTTCCAAAGTTTCAGCGATGACCATTGCAATTGGTTGTCCCTTAAAATAAATCTTATCTGTATGAAAAACAGGCAATCCGAATTTTGATTCCTTAATTTTGGTCTCATCTGCGAAACCCGGAACGATTGGTTTATGTTGATGCGTAATAATATCGATGACACCAGCAACTTCCTTCGCCACTTCAAGATTTATACTTTGGATCGTGCCAGACGGAACAGTGCTTCCAACCAAAACGGCATAAGCAACATTCTTAACAGAATATTCCGCACTGAATTTCCCTTTCCCAGTGACTTTAGCAATGGCTTCTACTCGACCCTCTGCAGACGGTGAAAAATTTTGTTGATCATTAAAAAATCCCATGATAGAATTGTTTTTTGCAGTTAAGCTTTAATTAAATTGAAATACAATTTTGAAGAGCCGTCACGATTGCTCCTTTTAACATCTCTACTTTGAAACCATTGTGTGAAAGCGGTTTCAAATCCTTGATAGCGATGTTTGCCGCTTGTGTAAAATTGTCCACACTGGCTTCCTTTCCTTTTAAGAATTTTTCGGCTTCGTACCAACGCCAAGGTTTGTGAGCGACGCCACCTGAAGCCAATCTCGCCTCAGCAATTCTGTTTTTTTTCAAATCAAGTCCAGCTGCAACCGAAACCAAAGCAAATGCATAAGAATCCCGATCGCGAACCTTGACATAAGCATAATTTTTATTAAAAGAATTCTCAGGAATTTCAATCGAGGTAATCAATGCTTTCTCAGGTAAGTTATTGTCTTTCTGAGGTGTTGATTCTGGAAGTTTATGAAAATCAATAAAATTGATTGTGGTATTTTTTTGATTATTATCAAGAATATTAACTTTTGCGTCCAATGCCACCAACGCCACACAAAAATCTGAAGGGTGGACGGCAACGCATTGCTCATTGTAGCCAATCACAGCGCTCATTCTGTTTTCTCCATGGATGGCACTGCAACCGCTATTCGGTTTTCTTTTGTTGCACGGCGTGGTCACATCATAGAAATACGGACAGCGCGTTCTTTGCAACAGATTTCCACCAGTGGACGCCATATTTCGAATTTGTGGCGATGCTCCCGCCAAGATTGCTTTTGAAATGAGTGGATATTCGGATAAGATTCTTTCGTGATTTGCAACCGCCGTGTTACTTGCCATTGCTCCAATTCGGATAGATCTCGATTGCTTCTCGATTTTATTAGATAAGGCAGAAGTTACATCCACCACAGAATCGGGTTGTGCAATATCTTTCTTCATCAAATCAATCAAATTGGTACCGCCAGCGATGTATTTTGAATCTCCGATGTTGGACGACAAAACCGCTTTTACAGTTTCTTCTTTTATGTAATTGAATGGTTTCATTTGGCTGCAACTTTTTGAATGGATTTTACAATTCCGTTATAAGCTCCGCAACGGCAAAGATTACCGCTCATATATTCCTTGATTTCTGCTACAGATCCGGTGTGACCTTCTTTTACGCAAGCAACTGCTGACATGATTTGTCCAGGCGTACAGTAGCCACATTGGAAACCATCGCATTCGATAAAAGCTTGTTGCATCGGGTGAAGATCGTCGCCTTGTGCAAGACCTTCTATCGTTGTAATTTCTTTTCCGGGAAGCATTGCTGTAAATGTCAGACAACTCAATGCTCTTTGTCCATCGATATGAACGGTGCACGCGCCACATTGTCCGTGGTCACAACCTTTTTTTGCGCCAGTCAATTGCAGGTTTTCCCTTAGCAGATCCAAAAGTGTGGTGCGAGTGTCGCTGTCAACGTTATACATTTTTTTATTAATGGATAATTTGACAGGAATTACTTTCTTCGAAGGGACAAAGATATTTTTCACATCATTATAAAATCCTTTGACGGAAGAAGGAATAGCTGCAAAGAAGGTCAGCAAACCTGTATATTTTATGAAGGTACGTCTGTTATAATTTCCCATATCATTTACAAATTAGATTTTCATTAATAAATATAGGACATTTCGGCAAGACAAAAATTTTATCCTTCTTGATTTCGACAGATTTAGAATCATTTTAATTAAGGATAATCATAATTTCAAAATAGAAAAAAGCAGGGAAATTCCTGCTTTGATAGTTATATTAATGAATGTCTTATTCGCTTTACTTTGGAAAATCTGTCCAGGAATAACTCTTGTGAACAATCTTCCAAGAGCCTTGATATTTCAATAATAAAAAATAATCTGTAAAAGTTCTGACATTCGGGATCACGATTTCAGCTTTTGCAATGGCCGCATCTTTTTCGATATCAATTGAGATTATTTTTCCAATCCTATTGACTTTTTCACCGACTTTCACATTCGAAATATATTCTTCACCGGAGCGTATCCACAAAGAATCTTTGGCAACGGTATATAAATTAAAATCCGGATGAAACGCTTTTCGAAGTCTTGTTGGTTGTCCGTTTGCTGTACCTTCAATGTAATCAAGCAACGTTTCCTTGACTTGCTCTGAATCAGTTTTCGCAACATTGACCGTTTTAAAATTAGTCTTTAAAATTTTCACTACTTCGTTTGCCACTTTGAGAGCCGAACTTGGATCTTGTCCAGTTACAAATCTCCCATCAACGATATGAAAACCGTCGCCAGCTTCCTCGGAATAGACAAAATTTCCCTCGTTCTTTTTGATAGCTTGGTTGATTGAAAATGGAAATGCCTTGTAATATTCCATCTCCGTATTTTCAAATTTGTCAGGATAACCTGTTATTTTTCTTCCGGCGTAGAGCGATTTTCCTTTATTATCTTTTAAAAATGCAATTCCGGCTGTTCCGTGACAGATTGTTGAAACCACTCCATTTCTATTGTAAATAGTTCTTGCAATTCTTTGGATCATCGGGTCTTCCGCAACGCCAAACATTGCAGCGCCGCCTCCACTGTAGAAAATCGCGACGTAATGGTTTGCATCAATTTCATTGGGCTTTTTTGTATGTTCCAATTTGCCCATAAACCACGCATCGTACAAAAATTTCTTTTGCAAACTATCCGATGAATTGATATAGCCAATTGGGATCGCGCCACCTTTCGGACTGATGAAATCGACCTGATAACCATCTTTTACAAAAACATCATACGGAACAACAATTTCCTCGAAATGATTGGCTGTACTGATTTTGGTGTTTCCATAGAAATCTTGATTGGAGGTGACAAATAGGATTTTATTTTGAGCTTGAATAGGTGTATTACAACCAATTACAGACAAAATTAACACAAATAAAATATTCAATTTTTGAGTCATCATCATTTTTGATTTTAATGAAATTAATATTGACTATTTTGATTTCGTTGCAGGAACTTCCACCGTTTTGTGCGGCGTTCTTGTTGAAATTTTATCGACTAGAAACCAACCATCTTTCGTTTTCATCAAATTAAAATAATCCGTGAAAAGCAGTTTCGAAGTACTGATTTCCACTTTGGCAACTGCCGCAGTATTTGTGACATCAATAAAAACAATTCGCCCAGACCAATTGCTGGATTTTGCGTGAGGCGCAGTATTGAAACGCTTCATATATTTTGCTTTTTTGATGATGTTCAACTGTTGGTCGTCCTCCAGATATTTAAGTTGCCAAGAGTCGTGAAAGGATTTTGAAACCTTCACAGAATCACTTGTTCCTACGCCATCGATGTACAGATTTAAAGTTTTTTCGATTTGATGCCAATCGCTCGATTTGTCGTCAGTTTGGGCATTTACATTCAGAAATAAAAGATTGAACCCAATCAATAAAAGTACTTTTCTCATTTTTTTAAAGATTTAAAATTGTTAAAATTAATGAGTACAAATATCTGGGAAACGCTTTATTTAAAGGCTTTCATTTATAGTTTAGAAGTTCGGATCTATAAAATAGAACTTATTTGGAATGTAATTTCTGGTATTCTGCTGGTGTAGAACCGGTGATTTTTTTGAACGCGTTGAAAAAAGTTGATTTTGAACTGAAGCCACTATCGTAACCCAAACCTTCGATGGTGAAATTGCTTTCAGTTCGCAAGAGTTGTTTTGCTTTTTCAATCCGGTATTCTTTGATGAGATTGGTAAAAGATTTACCTAAGGTTTCATTGATGTATTGAGATAAAAGATGCTTTGTGACTTGCAGTTCTTTTGAAACGATTTCTAAAGTAAGATTTGGATCGAGGAACAGTTCTTTTTCAACGATTATTGAAAGTTTTTGTTCCATAAGATTCAAAGTTTCCTGGTCAATTGCTTTGTTCTTGTATTTTTCTTTTTCTTGAAAAAAAGTGGTTTCTCGGCTATTTCTGAAAATAACAAGCAGGAGAATTAAATAAAAAACAAAAGAAAACGACAAGGCTCCGACAATGTATGATGCATAAGCTCCAAATTTATAAGCCAACCAAATCACAACCACGCCAAAATAAATGCTGAGCAACCAAACATCAAGATCTTTTAATTTTTCTTTCTCTTTTAGTTTTTTGAAAATAGGTTTCAGATATTTAAATGAAGCTATGATGTAAATCAACCATTGAAGATAAATTCCCGTCACAATCCAATTGCTCCAAATTTTGCGGTGCTCCACATAAGGATAGAAAATTCCTAGAATTGTAATTCCAATGATATAGGGAATTGTATGAATGAGCCAATTGGATTTATCTTGATTTGAATAAGATCTGAGATATAAAAACAAAAACGGTCCAATCAAAACACAAGCAGAAAGCCCGATCTGAATAAAAACATTGGACAACTGCGGATTGAAATAGAAAAAAACAGACTTGATAATTCTAATACTTAAAACCAATAACAACAACGCTAAAAAATAGTTGGCGAAAATCTTCTTCTTGGCATTGACTGCAAAATATATCGATAGCAGAAAACCATTGAACGCGCCTAACGCACTAAAAAAGAAAAGCAACTGATTGGGCTCTGTCATTATTAAAGTAAAAAATTATCATTGCTAAAATACTAAAATTAAATCAAGCTAAGGATTGATTAAGACCAGCATTTCATAATTTAATTTTTAATTAAAATCCTATTTATCAGGTATTCTTCACAAGTAGCACATTATTTGTAACTGCTAATCGAAAGTCATTCTAAAATGGAAAAAGAAACAAAAAAGAAAATCAGACCTCAGCAAAAACAAAGGCGTCCGGGTTTGGAAGAAAAGATGAATCCGCTTCCAAAAACGCACCCAATTGATTATCCAAAGGGTGGAAAACTCAAAGATAAAGTGGCCATCATCACTGGTGGCGACAGTGGTATTGGAAAAGCGGTTGCTTTGCTTTTTGCAAAAGAAGGGGCGAAGATTGTCATTGCCTATCTCAGCGAAACAAAAGATGCGAAGGAAACTAAAAAGGAAGTTGAAGCTTACAGTGCGGATTGCAAAATCATCAAAGCTGACCTGTCCAAAGAAAATCAATGTAAAAAAATCATCAGCGAAACCATAAAAAGTTTTGGAAAAATCGATATTCTGGTCAACAATGCCGCTTTGCATTGGGATTCAGAATCTATAGAGGAAATTTCGACAGAACAACTTTTACGAACATTTCAGAATAATTTTTTCTCTTATTTCTGGACCACAAAATACGCCTTGAAACATCTTAAAAAAGGCGCAAGCATCATCAACACATCATCCGTTACCGCTTACAGAGGCAGTCCTGAATTGATAGATTACGCTTCTACCAAAGGTGCAATCATTTCTTTCACTAGAAGTTTGTCTGCAAACCTTGTTGAAAAAGGAATTCGTGTGAACGCCGTTGCGCCAGGACCAATTTGGACTCCACTCATCGCATCATCATTTAAACCAAAAAAGAATTCAGAATTCGGGAGCGATTCGCCAATGAAACGTGCCGGAATGCCAAATGAAGTGGCACCAAGTTTTCTATTTCTGGCAAGCGATGATTCCAGTTTCATCAGCGGACAAGTTCTTCATCCGAATGGCGGGGAAATTGTAAATGGATAAATCATATTAATAAAAATCAATCACAAAAATAAAATATTATGTCAACACAAGATCTTACAAGCCAAGAGGCTATCGAAAAAATCAAGGAACTTTCTGAAAAAGCGAGAATCTGTATGTTTTGCACGGAACTCGACAGATTGCCCGTAAATTCCAGACCGATGGGACTTCAGGAAACCGACGAAAACGGAAATCTTTGGTTCATCAGCAGTGAAACGAGCAACAAAAATTTCGAAATCAAAGAAGACAAACGCGTTCAGCTTTACTTTATGAACAACAGCAACTCAGAATATCTTTCTGTTTTTGGTGATGCGTTCATCTACACGGATCGATCAACCATCGAGGAGAAATGGTCTCCAATGGCCAATGCCTGGTTCGACGGAAAAGAAGATCCCAACGTTTCCATCATCCGAGTTGAGCCGAAAGAAACTTACTATTGGGACACAAAAGCTGGAAAATTAGTAAGTCTTCTTACTTTCGCCACAGCAGCAATCACGGGAAACAAAACCGATAATTCTGACGGTGTAGAAGGAACAGCGAAAATCTAAACACACAATCAAATCGATATTTCTCCAACAAGATTTTTCTTTGTTGGAGATTTTTTTCTATAATTAAGAACCTGATTTACATTGATAAGTTTATTAACCAGATAGGAACATATTTTTATGTCTAGATTTAAGATAAAATAGCAGTAATTAGTCCTATTTTATCTTTTTAAAAGTGAATATGCACTTTTTCTATGTGTCTATATGGTTTTATTACTTTTTTAAACAGGATCCACAATTACACAAAAACAATTGGTTAGCTTTTTGAATAGTAAATCTTAATCCAAACCCACACTTTTGAAACTCATCACATTTACAAACAAAGGTATTTACTGTCCGCAGGGGAAATTTTATATTGACCCTTGGCGACCTGTAGATTATGCGGTCATCACGCACGGACATGCCGACCACGCGCGTTGGGGAATGAAAAAATACCTTTGTCATCATTTCACAAAACCTATTTTACACCAAAGAATTTCTCCCGATATTGAGTGTCAGACTTTGCAGTACGGCGAGGTTTTAGACATTAATGGTGTCAAACTTTCGATGCATCCGGCTGGTCATATCATTGGTTCGGCGCAGATTCGTCTGGAATATAAAGGATATGTAAGCGTGATTTCGGGTGATTACAAAGTTCAGGACGATGGTTTGAGTACGCCTTTTGAATTGGTAAAATGTAATGAATTTGTAACTGAAAGTACGTTCGGACTTCCCATTTACAACTGGCTGGAAGTTCCGGATTTGAATAAGAGATTGCAGAATTGGGTCTTGAGAAATCAGGAAAATCAGAAGACTTCTGTATTCATCGGCTATTCTTTGGGTAAAGCGCAACGAATTATGAAAGCCGTCAAAGGAATGGGAAAAATCCACGTTCACTACTCGATTGGCAAACTTAATAAAGCTTTCGAAGAAGTGGGAATTGTGCTTCCTGATTATGAAGTTCCCGATTTCAGGGAAAGTGTCAAACACGTTGCCGGCGATATCGTAATTGTTCCGCCAGCATTGTTGGACAGCAATGTCATCAAAAAAATCCCCGATGCGGCGACAGCAATTTGTTCTGGCTGGATGCAGGTGCGCGGTGCCAGAAGATGGCGCAGTATGGATGCCGGTTTTCCGATGAGCGACCACGCCGACTGGAAAGGTTTGTTAGAGGCTGTCAAAGCCACAGAAGCAGAAATTGTTCACGTTACACACGGGCAAACCGAAGTTTTTTCAAAATACTTAAATGAATTGGGAATAAAATCTGACGTTGTAGAAACGCTTTATGGCGACGATGACGAAGAAGTGAGTGAAAAAGAATCTGCGGAAATTACAAAGATTTAAATTTAAAAGAATAAAAAAAACCGTTTCAAATTACTGAAAAGGTTTTTATTTTTTAGTGATAAGCTACTGCTTCGGGATCATCATTTTTGGAAGGCAGATTCATTAAAACAATTGCAAATAAAATCAAAGCAATTCCCAGCCATTGGATGAGAATGACTTCTTCTCTCAACAGTACAAAAGCCATCGTGACAGAAACCGGAAGTTCCAAAGATGAGATGATACTTCCCAATCCCAAACCTGCTTTTGGAAATCCGACATTAAACAAAATTGGTGGAATAATGGTTCCAAACAAAGCCAGCACAAATCCATACGTCCAGAAAATAGAAAAATCAAATGGGCGAATGTGCTGTGTATTCTCTGTGAAATTGAGGTAGAATGATCTCAGTCCATCAAAATACATCGGACCAATTTGTGCGAAAAATAAGAATAATAATACCACGACAGTTCCGCCTGTAAGCATCGTCATACTTTTTCTTAGAACCGGCAAATGTGTTGCTAAAGTATTGGATGTGAACATCGTCATCGTGAAAGATGCCGCAGCTAAAACGCCCCAAAAAATACCGTGCCAGTCGATTTCAACTTTCATATTGATCAAGTTGGTTGCTAGAATTGTTCCTGCTAAAACGATGATTACCGCGACAATTTTCCTTGCATTGGGTAATTTCTTTTTGATAAAACTCTCCACAACAACGCTAAACCAAACAGATTGCATCAACAACACAATTGCGATTGAAACATTGATGTATTGAACTGCGATGTAATAGAACAAACTGGTGAATCCCATAGAAGTTCCTGCCAACATCAGCATTCTGATCTCTTTGGGAGTTGGTTTTGATAATTGTTTTTTTGAGGTTTTGGTTTGGATGAGATTTAATATTAACAATCCGATGAATCCTAAGACGAACTGCGCTGTCGTGACCTCGGAAGTGGTGAATCCATCTTTGTAGGACATCTTTACAAACGTTGCCAGCATTCCGTAGATGCTCGCTCCGATTCCGACAAACAGGACGCCTTTTAATATGTTTTTTTTCTCCATAACTAATTTTGAGCCGGCGAATTTACGATATAAAATTTAAAATCAATTATATCTAGAATCTATCCGAAATGGAAAGTTGTTGATGTATTCACAGGGAAATCTTAGTTTTGAAATTAGAAACAAAACACAAGCTGTAAATCATTGATTTTAAAACATTTTAGGTAGCTTAATAAAATCAATGACATAAAAAAACCGCCTCGTTAAAAATGAGGCGGTTTCTATTATTTGAAAAAGAATTTTGGATTAGTTTCCTTCTTCCATTTTTCTTTTCAATTCTGCCAATACATCGATATCACCAAGTGTTGATTTTTCTTCGTTGTTAGAAGAAGATGATGTGTTGCTGTTGTTGTTAGATCTGTTAGAGTTATCTCTTACATTCTTTTTCTCTTCGTCACGGAAGATTCCTGTATGAGAAACCACTACTCTTTTGAATTCTTTGTTGAATTCGATCACTTTGAATTGAGCTTCGTCACCTTTTTTGATTTTAGATCCGTCTTCCTTCTCTAATAATCTTGATGGGCAGAATGCTTCAACTTCTACATCTTCGAACTGGATAGATGCACCTTTGTCGTGTACTTCAGTCGCTTTTCCAGCGTGTACAGTTCCTTCAGCGTATTTAGTTTCGAATTTATCCCAAGGGTTTTCAGTCAATTGTTTGTGACCTAGAGACAATCTTCTTGCTTGCGTATCCAATTCTAATACGATAACGTCTAATTTATCTCCAACTGCACAGAACTCAGATGGGTGCTTGATCTTCTTGGTCCAAGAAAGGTCTGAGATATAGATCAATCCATCGATTCCTTCTTCCAATTCTACGAATACTCCGAAGTTTGTGAAGTTTCTTACAGTTCCAACGTGTTGAGAACCTACTGGATATTTAGCTTCGATATTTTCCCAAGGATCTTTGTTCAATTGCTTGATACCTAGAGAGATCTTTCTGTCTTCTCTATCCAAAGTCAATACTTCTGCTTCTACCTCATCACCTACTTTCACAAAATCTCCTGCACTTCTCAAATGAGTAGACCAAGACATTTCAGAAACGTGGATCAATCCTTCTACACCTGGAGCGATCTCTACGAATGCACCATAGTCAGCAAGAACTACAACTTTTCCTTTTACTTTGTCACCAACTTTAAGGTCAGCAGAAAGAGCATCCCAAGGATGAGCTTCTAATTGCTTCATACCCAATTGGATTCTAGTTTTCTCATCATCAAAATCAAGGATAACAACTTTTACAGTTTGTCCGTCTTCCAAGATCTCAGATGGGTGGTTCACTCTAGACCAAGAAAGGTCTGTGATGTGGATCAATCCGTCAACACCTCCTAGATCTACGAATACACCGTAAGAAGTAATATTTTTAACAGTTCCTTCAAGAACCTGTCCTTTTTCTAATTGACCGATGATTTCTCTCTTCTGTCCTTCAAGATCCGCTTCGATAAGCGCTTTGTGAGATACCACTACGTTTTTGAACTCAGGGTTGATTTTCACAACTTTGAACTCCATAGTTTTACCTACGAACTGATCGTAATCTTTGATCGGCTTCACGTCGATCTGAGAACCTGGCAAGAATGCCTCGATTCCGTGAACATCAACGATCATACCTCCTTTAGTTCTAGATTTTACAAAACCGTTTACGATCTCTCCAGTTTCGTGAAGTTCGTTTACTCTATCCCAAGCTTTAAGCGTTCTAGCTTTTCTGTGCGATAACTGTAATTGTCCTGTTTTGTCCTCTCTTCTATCCACCATTACTTCAACTTCATCGCCTACTTTAAGACCTTGGTTGTAACGGAATTCGTTTAGAGAGATCACACCTTCAGATTTGAAGTTGATATCTACGATCGCCTCTTTATCAGTCAATCTTACCACTTTCCCGATGATCACATCGTTGTCTGCAAGATTGTTTAGAGAACCGTTGTAGATCTCTTCCAATTCTTTCTTCTCGCTTCTGTCTTCTGCGTTAAGACCTGATTCGAAAGAATCCCAATCAAATTGTTCTGGTGTTACGTTTTGGTTCAATAGAACCTCTGCTGAATTTGTCTCTTTTGACATTTTCTAAAAAAATTTGTATTCCTAATTTACTCAGACCTTGGCTTTGCTGTGACTCCTGAAAAATATGGAAGATGTTAATTGTTAATGTTTTACTTCGCCGAAAGTGCGTTCACAAAAGTGGTGCAAAATTAAGAAAAATATTTGAAACCAACAATATTTCACAAGAAGTTCAATAAACACATAATCATCTGATAATCAATTCATAATTAAACAAATCATTAGGAGCTTAATCCCGCTATCCACTATTACTCCTCGCCCCAAGGCTTTCCCAAGGCTTGCTGTGGGGTAACCGTTACTATCGGGGCTATGGGTATTGGTCTTTCTTATAAACAGACAACACTATTTAGAATTTTCAACCATCTCCCAAATCTCTTATCTTTGCAAAATGGAATTACAACCGATTTTTGAAAAACTGCAGATCCAGGATATGAATCAAATGCAGAAATCTACATACACCGCTTCCGAAAACGAAACCGACATTGTACTACTGTCACCAACAGGCTCTGGAAAAACCTTGGCATTTTTATTTCCGGTTCTTAGAAATTTGAAATCAGATGTTAAAGGAATTCAGGCTTTGATATTGGTTCCCGCAAGAGAATTGGCTTTGCAAATTGAGCAGGTTTTCAAATCGATGGGAACGGATTTCAAAGTTTCCATCGCTTATGGTGGTCACGACAAAAAAATCGAGGTCAACAATCTGATCCAGGCGCCAGCAGTATTGGTTGGAACGCCCGGAAGGATCGCTTACCATTTGAAGAACGAAAACTTCGATCCGGAAACAATCAAGACTTTGGTTTTGGACGAGTTCGACAAAGCTTTGGAATTAGGCTTTCAGGAAGATATGGAATACATTATCGGCTCTTTGACAGGTCTCGAGCAAAGGATCCTGACCTCTGCAACAGTGATGGACAACATACCAAAATTTGTAGAACTTGACAACGAAAAGAAAATCAATTTCCTTAAGGAAAACGAATCAAAACCGAACATCCAGCTTCGCAAAGTGATGACAACTTCCGAAGATAAACTGAACACTTTATTCCAATTGATTTGCAAGATCGGAAACAAAAGAACGTTGATCTTCTGCAACCACAGAGATGCAGTTGACAGAATCTCAGAATTACTAAGAGAAAAAGGAATCCAAAGAGAAACTTTTCACGGCGGAATGGAACAAGACGAACGTGAGCGTGCTCTTTTGAAATTCAGAAATGATTCTGCTAGAATTTTGATTACAACTGATCTGGCTTCCAGAGGTTTGGATGTTCCTGAAGTGGAATCTATCGTTCATTATCAATTACCTCCGAAAGAAGACGCTTTCATCCACAGAAACGGACGTACGGCGAGAATGAACGCAAAAGGTTTTGCTTATCTGATAATGACCGAGGACGAAAATTTCCCATTCATCAAAAGCAATACGCCGGAAGAAAATGTTTCGGAGGCTAATCGAGTTCCTGAAAGAACACCGAATCAAACGATCTACATTAGCGCCGGAAAAAAAGACAAGGTCAACAAAGTAGATATCGTAGGTTATCTCATCAAAAAAGGAGAACTTGAAAAAGACGACATTGGCTTGATTGAGGTAAAAGACACAACTTCTTACGTTGCAGTTAATCGAAAAAAAACCATTGAACTGCTTAAAAAATTAGCCAACGAAAAGTTGAAAGGCAAGAAGGTAAAAATAGAGATCGCTTATTAATAAGCGATCTTTTTTATTGGATTCCAGTAACATTCATCGGCAAAACATATACAGAATTCGAAGCCGTAACGAACAATGTGGAATTACCTTTTCCACCAAAAGTCACATTAGAGGTCCACTCTTCATCAATCGGAATATTGGTTAATTTTTCACCTTTATTATTGAAGATCGTTACACCTTTTCCTGTTAAATAAAGGTTTCCTTGACTATCGAGCGTCATTCCGTCCGAACCCATTTCGCAGAACAATCTTTTTTCGGAAAGTTTGCCTTTGCCTAAAATATCATAAACATAGGTTTTTCCGGCATCGATATCAGAAACATATAGTTTTTTCAGTTTTTGAGAACCGATGATCCCGTTGGGTTGCACGAATGTTTCCAGTTTTGTGATCGTTCCATTTTCATTTCGATAATAAAGACTCTTCTCTGGGATCTCTACTTTGAAGTCTTTCCAATAATCCCTTTCGTACAAAGGATCCGTGAAATAGATGCCACCAAATTTGTCGATCCAAAGGTCATTTGGACCATTTAGCCTTTTGCCTTCGAAACCTTGTGATAAAACTTGGACCTCCTTATTCTTATTGATCTTCCAGATCTCGCCGTTGTCATCGGAACAAGTGATCAGGTTATCGTCTTTATCGAAATAAGTTCCGTTGGCACGTCCTGTTTTGGCGAGAAACAGCTCCACTTTGTTGGTTTGCCAGTTCCAGAAATAGATCTTGTCATTAGGTTGGTCTGTAAAATAGACATTTCCAGATTTGTCAGAAGCCGGACCTTCCGTAAAAGTAAATTGATTTGAAATTAATTTTGGTTCACCTTCAAATAACGATTTATGGTTCTGAATTTGACAATTCATCAAAACCAGCAAAAGTCCCATTAAACTAAACCTCAAATACTTTTTCATAATCTAAATTCTAAAGTTGCAAGTTACAATTTGTGTAAAAGAATTAAAAATAATTATCTTTGAAAACTGGATACAAAGAATGAAACTTAATCTTCCTGACAAACTCTATTATTCTATTGGCGAAGTCGCAAAGGCTTTCGACGTCAACACTTCACTGATTCGCTATTGGGAACAGGAATTCCCGATCATCAAACCTAAGAAAAATAAAAAAGGAAACCGCTACTTCACACCGTCCGACATAGAGAATTTGAAGATTATCTACCACCTCGTAAAAGAGAAGGGTTACACTTTGGATGGAGCACGAGTGGCGCTGACAACCAATACTAAAATCTCGGAAACCATCACCATCATTGACCGTTTGGAATTCATTAAAGCTGAACTTTTGAAGCTTAAAAATTCACTCAACGATTAGATTAATTTTTTTTTCATTAATCCATATTTGATTCATTTTATTTAACTTTGGTTAAAACACAAAAGATGAATCAGAAATTACCTTTCCAGATCCGGAAAAGGCAACTTCTCAGCCTTGCTATTTTCGGAATTCTCATCATTTTTTCACAACTTGCTTTTTCTGTTTATAAAAAGAATAAGCAATACGAGAAACCTAAAATCACCTTTATCACGTCGAAAGTTGAAGAGATTATTCTGACTGAATTTGATCCAAATGAACTTGATGAAAGCCAATGGAAGAATATTGGTTTTAGTGAAAAGCAAGTCAAAACTATTTTAAAATATAAGGAAATTGTTGGCGGAAATTTTAAATCAAAGGAGCAATTCAAAAAATGTTATGCTCTCACGCCAGAGAAGTACGAACAGCTGAAAAACTATATTTTGCTTCCTGAAAGCAATCCAGATTTCAAAAACAATCAATTCGCTTCCAAATCTTACGAAAACAAAAAACTGAATATCAAAGGGAAATTCAATCCAGACTTATATTCTCAGAAAGATTGGGAAAACTTAGGTTTTTCTGAGAAACAAGCTGGCGCAATTCTGAAATACAAAAATTATCTCGGCGGAAGCTTCATCAGCAAAGAAAAGCTGAAAGAATGCTTTATGATCAACGACGAACAATTTGCACAGATGTCGCCGTATCTGATTTTACAAACCAAAACCCCAGAAAATCTAGCTAACAAATTTGAAAAGAAGAAAGAAAAGGAAGCCATCAAAATCAATCAATACTTTGACCCGAACGAACTGAATCTAGAACAATGGCAAGCTTTGGGATTTTCGGAAAAGCAAGCCACTTCAATTTTGAATTATCGTGATAAAATTCTCCGTGGTTCTTTCAAATCGTTGGAAGATATCCAAAGATGCTATATGATTTCAGCAGAAAAATTTGAAGAGATGAAACCTTGGATTAGGATAGTGATACAGGAAAAACCGAAACAAATTGAAGAGAAAATAGCTGTTTCTGAAAAAACGGATTTTGGAAAAATTAATCTTAATGAAATGAGCTTCAAACAACTTCGGGAATTTGGATTTACAGAAAAAGATTCGGCTGGAATCTTAGCTTTTCGAAAGAAACTTGGCGGATTTATTAATAAAAATCAATTGCTGGAAACTTACGAAGTTGATCGAGCTTTAGGCGAAAAACTAATCTATGTAGCAAAACTTGACAACTCGACCGTTGCAAAATACACCCTAGCAAACGCGCCGGAAGATTGGCTGAAAAAACATCCCTATTTCCGATATTCCGCCGACAGAATCATCTATTACAGAATCACAAACCCCGAAGACAAAAAGATCTGGAAATTTTTGAAACTAAAACCTGAGTATGAGGAAAAGATGAGACTATATGTTATAAGTGATAAATGATAGTTGATAGTTGATGGTTGATGGTTGATGGTTGAAAATTAATCACAAAAAATATCGCAGATTAAGTAAATTCAGCAGATGATTATTTTAAAAAAATCTGCAAAATTCACTAAATCTGCGAGAGACAAATCATTTTCAGTTTGATAGATATTAATCAAATGTCTTGCTGGAATCTTCTAACAATCCGTTGAGTTCTGTCATTTCTTCTAGTGTCAGATCTCGCCATTTTCCGACGGGCAAATCGAGTTTGATATTCATAATTCGGACTCTTTTCAGTTTCTTCACTTCGTAGTCCAAATGCTCGCACATCCTTCGGATTTGTCGGTTGAGACCTTGCGTGAGAACGATTCGAAAGTTCATCGTATCGATTTTTTCGACTTCGCATTTCTTGGTTATGGTATCAAGAATTGAAACGCCATTTCTCATTTTCTCAAGAAATTTCTCCGTGATCGGCTTATTGACTCTTACATAATATTCCTTTTCGTGGTTGTTTCTTGCTCTCAATATTTTGTTGACAATATCGCCGTCGGAAGTCAGTAGAATCAATCCTTCACTCGGTTTGTCTAATCTTCCTATTGGGAAAATCCGTTTTGGGTGGTTGATGTATTCGACAATATTATTCTTCTCGCGTTTTGTATCCGTCGTACAAACGATTCCAACTGGTTTGTTGAAAGCGATGTAAACGAAGTCCTCATCCTTTGGTTTGCGGATGGTTTTCCCATCTACGAAAATTTCATCATCATCAGAAACTTTGGTTCCCATTTCTGGAACTATGCCATTGATCGTGATCCTGCCTTCTTCCAAAAGTTTGTCAGCCGCTCTTCTGGAGCAAAATCCAACTTCTGATAAATATTTATTGATTCTTACTTTTTCCAATTTCTTCTAAATCTTTTGCAAAAATATGCTTTATTAAAACTTAATACAACAAAAAAGCTCCACTTTAGAAGTGAAGCTTTTTATCTTTTCAATAAATAAATTGATTATTTCTTGATTAATTTTTGAGTGTGAGAACCGTTTTCCGTCTGTACTTTCACTACATAGCTTCCTTTGCTCAAAGCAGAAACGTTTAATGATTTAGCACCGTCTTTCGTAGTTTTCACCAATTTTCCAGCAGCGTCATAAACTTCTACAGAATTGATTTTTCCAGCAACATCAAAGTTCACAACATCAACAGTTGGGTTTGGATAAACTCGGAAGATGTCTTTTTTAGAAACTTCTGAAGTGCTTATTAGCGACGTGTCTCTAACTTCTATATTATCAACATAGAAACCACTTCCATAGTCATCGGTCATCAAGTCAACAATACTGTAGTTAGCAAGTGTGGGATCAATCGAATTTGTAGCAATCAATGAGGAATCAACATAATAATTAGCCACCTTTGTTGCAAAATCCATTTCAATCTTTACATTGTACCATCTGTTTCCTAAAAACGTTTTGGATGACTCAACAAAATCACCCTCAGTGTAATCATAGACCAAAACGTTACCGTCCCAGTCAAAATCCACACCAGCTACGATATCATAATCCTCATTGTAAATGATTACAAAATTATCCGAACCGTCCAAAGAATCAGCATTTATTGCAAAACTAATTTCTGATCTGTTATAGAAAGAAATTGTTGATTCTACCCCATAATAAGCCTCAACAGCACCATCACCTAAGATTCTCACTGATCTTGCTCCATCAGAAGCTTTAGTTGTTGAAACAACTGTCTTGTTTGCAGGAGCACCTCCCCATGCTGTCCAAGTTTTTTGACCACCTACAGCTCCAACATTATACCCTTCCGAAGCTTCGAAAGAAATTTTTGTTTGCGCATTTACTGAATAAAAAATTGCTGAAGAAGCAATCAAAGAAAATAGAATTTTTTTCATAATTGAATGAATTTAAATTAAACATTTATTTTAAAAGGAAGGCTAAAATAAGCTAAAACATTGGATTAAACAAAGATTCTTAAATTTTGTTTGAATCTCAGCAATGCTTTTACACTAAAATATTTTTACAATAATTGTTTATTAATTATTAAATCAAAATTATCACTTAGATACAATTACAAAATGACAATCATAATATTCTATTGGTAGAAATAACTTTTAGAAAAAAAAATAAAAAAAAATTACAAAATCTACTTTCCATAAACTGTATATCTCTTATTGCTAAAAATAGTGGCACCAAAAGACAAACCTATAAAATAAGCGTTCGAAACGTGGGAATTGTATCTATAAATAAACAAACCGCCTTCTTGAATTAACCGCTTTGAGAATGATTCCTGATAGCCAATTATACCACCAAAATAGTGCGTCTCATTGATATTGGATTGATTGAATTGTTTTCCGTATTCAAATTCCAAAACAAACTTGCCTTCGTCTTTTCCGAAGATGAATTTTGGTTGAAGCGTCCAATTCAAAAGATGAAGATTGTCGGCGACATAATTGTACTTGAACCCAGTTCCCAAGGCAAAAAATGGTAAAATATGATAACCGCCAACCACACCAATTCCGTAAGTTAGTTTATTTGGTAAGTTGGGCGCAATCTCTTGTTGGTAATATGGAGAATCTCGATTTTGACTTTCTGCTATTGAGTTTCCAAGATTATAACCAGCTTGGATATTTGGGCTGATGTAAAAGCCCATCGTTTTGCTTTCGTTTTGTCCAAAAAGTAAAACCGAAAAAACAAGAAATGAAACGAGTAAAATTTTCTTCATTTAATTAGTAAGTCTTTGTAAAATTGATAATTCTCAAAATATTTATTTTTAAGCTAAATGCAAAAAGCAAACTGTCAAAAGCCAATTATTCTGATACTTCAAAATCATCATTGATAAAATCTGAACTTGCATTTTCTACAGAATATTCTCCAATTTTCGTCCGTCTGAGTTGTGTTAAATATGCACCAACATCAAGTTCCTGCCCAATATCGTGCGCCAGACTTCGGATGTAAGTTCCTTTGCTACAACCAACTATGAAGGATACGAATGGAAGATTAATTTCTATTTGATTAAGATAATGTATTGTGGTTTTTCTGGATTTCATTTCCACTTCTGCTCCAGCTCTTGCCAGGTCGTAAGCACGTTTTCCATCAACTTTCAATGCAGAAAAAACGGGTGGTTTTTGATCGATTTCACCTATGAATTTTACCAACGTTTCATGAATCTGTTCCGTCGTGATGTGAGAATATTCGGTTGGGAGAATTTCGGGTTTCTCTGTGTCGTAAGATTCGGTTTGAACACCGATTTTTACTTCTGTCCAATATTCCTTTGGCGCATCTTGGATTTCTGGAATCCTCTTGGTGAATTTTCCTGTGCAAACAATCAATAATCCTGTCGCTCTTGGATCCAAAGTACCCGCGTGACCAATTTTGAATTTCTTCGGTAATTCTGGAAACTCTCTTTTGAGTTTGTACTTCAACTTATTGACCGCCTGGAAAGAAGTCCAATCCAAAGGTTTGTCCAATAGAAATATTTGTCCGGATTGTAGGTCTTCTGCTGTCATTTGAGTTGGAGCATTTGAGGGTTGGAGTGTTTGAGAGTTGGAGCGCTGGAGAGTTTTGAAAAAATTTCTTTTAACAGAGAAAAAAGCCTTGTCAAGGTTTGAAACCTTGATAAGGCTGAAAATATCGTTTTTAGTTATTTAAAAAAATAAAAATAAATCAACAAGCCAATCCCAACCACAATTCGGTACCAGCCCCAAGGTTTGAAACCGTATTTGTTTAAAAGACTAATGAAAGATTTGATCGCAATCCAAGCAACAACAAAAGCCACAACATTTCCAACAATGAAAATCATAATATGATCCTGCGATTCCAAGATCATCTCGTAACCTTTCTGCGGATGAAGTGTTTCTTTACCCCAAGTTTTCACGAAAACGGAATAAAGTGTCACAGCCAACATCGTCGGAACAGCGAGGAAAAATGAAAATTCGGCGGCCGCTTTTCTCGACAATCCTTGTGTCATACCACCAATGATGGAAGCCGCACTTCTACTCGTCCCCGGCATCATCGCTAAACATTGCCAAAACCCGATGATCACAGCTTTCTTGATGGAAATCTCTTTCTCATCGTGGATCAGAGGATTTTTGAACCAACTGTCGGCAAACAACAAAACCACACCGCCCAAAACCAAAACAGTTGAGATGGCAATTTGATTTCCTAAAACAGATTCGATCAAATCATCAAGAAAAAAACCAATTCCCAAAGCTGGCATTACTGCAAAAGCGAGTTTATAATAAAACTGCAAATTGGAAAAATCAAAGAACTTTTTGCCATAAGCCACAACCACGGAAAGTATTGCCCCAAATTGGATAGATACTTGAAACATCTTTAGAAATTCTGTTTCTTCCAAACCCATCAGACTTGCGGCGAAACCCATATGAGCGGTGGAAGATATTGGAAGATATTCTGTAAGTCCTTCTATGATTGCGATGATGATCGCTTTGATTAAATCCATTATTAGTTTAAATTAAAAAAACTTTGTCAAAGTTCGGAACTTTGACAAAGTTTGTATGTTGAAAAGTAAAAATTATTTATTTCTTTTTAGAATTGCGAAAATCTGAACCACGAATCCTGCAATCACAAGCAGTGGCGCCAATCGGATTCTTCGGAAGGAGAAAATATCGTTGTTCCAATAAGTCGGATCGAATTTCCCGTCGGGCGTTGTGTTGGCATCTGGACCCATCATCAGGACAAATCCTAGGACAATCAAACCTAAACCGATCAACATCAATTTGAAATTCTTGTTTCCGAAATAGAATGCTTTTTTCTCTACAGTGTCAGTGGATTTGCCGTACTGATCTGCAGAATATTTATTTGTTTTTTTTGCCATTTTTTAAGAATAATAAAGATCATCCACGTTGCTTCTCAGGAATCTCCAAGTTGCAAAGATAGTACTTGCAACGGTAATGAAAACTCCAACCAGCAAAATGATGATGATAAGCAATATATATTGGTTTGTATCTTGAACGAAAGGTGTTCCAATCTGATTGGTAAAGTAATACCAAAGTCCACCCAGAGCGAGAATTCCGATGAAAGAACCGATCAATCCGAGAACTAAAGCTTCTTTGATAAACGGCATCAAAATGAATCTACGCTTCGCCCCAACCAACTGCATCGTTTTGATAATGAATCGCTTAGAGAATATTTTCAGTCGAATTGAGTTATTAATCAAAACAATGGCAACAATCAAGAACAAAATTGAAAATGCCAAAATCCAAGTCAGAATTCGATTCAAATTGTTGTAAACATCAATCGTCAATTGATTGTCATTCGCCACATCTTTCACACCGTTGATGGCTTTCAGTTGGGATACCACGCTGTCTATTTTTGCAGGATCTACGAACTCCGGTTTCAAAGTCACCTCAACAGATGCAGGAAAAATATCTTCTTCGAAAAGCGCGTCTGCATCTATTCCCAACTGTTTCTTAGCAAGAACTGTTGCCTGTTGTTTTGAGATATATTTGGCCTGCTTTACGTAATTTTGCTGTTTGATTTTTGCAAAGGTTTCTTCTTGAAATTTAAGGGTTTTAGCAGAATCTCTCGGATCCAAATATTCTTCGAAGTAAGCTTCCACAACCAATTGTTCCTTGATATAATCAGAATATTTCTGAGCATTGATCAAAATCAACCCAAATAAACCTACAAGGAATAAAACCAGTGAAATACTGATAACCACAGTAATATTACTGGATCTAAGTCTGCTTTTATTAAAATCATCAACTGTCTTTGGCATCAAAAAAATTTTTGCTAAAATAGAGAATTTCGTTTAATAAGCGACGTTTCTCACTGTTAATAAAATCATAAATGCGAGTGGAAAATGACATTGCAGAATTATCTTTCATAATTAAATACAATCGGCATTTTAATTGTTTAAGGAAAATCACCAAATCAAAATTATGAGACTCATCCGCAAACCATCGGGAAAAAATTTTTCTTACGTCGATAAAAACAATGAGAGGCTGAAAGACAAAGAAAAAATCGAATATATCAAATCATTAGTCATTCCGCCAGCGTGGACAGGCGTGGAAATCACCACCAATAAAAGCGCAAAGATCTTAGCCGTCGGAAGAGACCAAAAAGGGAGAAAACAATACATCTACAACCCGAAATTCCGAGCGAAAAAAGATGCGGACAAATTTGACAGAATCCTTCACTTTGCAGAAAAATTGGAACATATGCGACGCGTAACTGGTCAACATCTCAGAAAGAAAAAAATGACCCGGGAAAAAGTTTTGGCCGCGATGGTGAGACTTTTGGACTCAGCATATTTCCGTCCTGGAAGTCCGAAATACACACAGCAAAATCAAAGTTATGGACTTACAACTATTCGAAAAAAACATTTGGAAATTGCTGGTGACGAGATGATCTTTTCCTACAAAGGAAAATCTGGGAAGTTTCAAGAAAAACACATTATCAATTCCAAATTGACAAAGGTGATTTCTGAAATTGAAGAATTGCCAGGCTACCGACTTTTCAAATATTACGATAAGGACAACAACTTGATTACAGTTGAAAGTCAAGACCTTAACCAATATATCCGAGAAATAATGGGCGACGAGTTTTCCGCGAAGGATTTCCGAACTTGGGCTGGAACAATGATTGCCGCGGGAATCTTGGACGAATTGGGAATCTGCGAAGAAAAACAGCAGAAAGAACTCAAAAAGAGAATCCGAAATGCGATTGTAGCCGTTTCTGAAAAATTAGGAAATACGCCTTCTGTTGCGAGAGATTCTTACATCGATCCGAGAATTTTTGAACATTACAAAAACGGTCACACGGTTCATTACTTCCAAAAAGAAATCAAAAAACTTTTGAAGAAAAATGAAAATCTATCGGAAACAGAAGTTGGCGTATTGTATATGTTAAAATCAAAATTAAAACCAACAAAAGCTCCGACCGCAAAACCTAAAAAAAGTTCACCAAAGCGAAAAAACAGAATTTCAGCTTGATAAATATTTGAAAACTGTCCCTATTTTGTTGATGAGATAGGTAGGCAACATTGCTTCTTTGGAGAATTCCTCCGCACAAAAATCGCCTGCTTTTCCGTGAAGCCACACGCCGAAAATGCAGGCTTTTTCGATGTCGTATTTTTGAGACATCAATGAAGTTAAAATCCCAGTCAAGACATCACCACTTCCGCCTTTTGCCATTCCAGAATTTCCCGTGATGTTATATAAAACCTTTCTGTCAGGCGTAATGACTGCAGTATGATGGTCTTTCAGAATAATGAATATTTGCAATTCTTCAGCTTTGTTTTTCGCTAACTCCAATCGTTCAAAGGAATTCTCAGTTTTCCCAAACAACCTTTCAAATTCCAAGGGATGTGGCGTGATGACAGCGTTTTTCGGAATTAAATTAATCCCATCCTTCTCCGCCAAAATATTAAGCGCATCGGCATCCAAAACCATTGGATCTTTGTATGACTTGAGAAAATCAAACAGCGCATTTTGAGTTTTTGTTTCTTTGCCCAAACCTGGTCCGATTCCGTAAACTGCCTTATCCACAATTTCGATCTTCTCAATATATTTTTCTCCAGAATCCATAAACATTGCTTCCGGTGCTTGCGATTGGAGAATCAGATTTCCACATTCTGGGGCAATTGTGAAAGTCAATCCGCTTCCTGTTCTAAGCGCGGACAATGTGGACATCAATATCGCGCCGACTTTTCCATAACTTCCGCCAACCAAAATACTTTTCCCGAAAGTTCCTTTGTGACTGAAATCGTCGCGAGGTCTATAAATTTCTTTGACGAGATTTTCATCAATAACAAAATAATCAGTTTCTGTTTCATCAATAAAATTTTCATCCAAGCCAATATCCAAAACCATCACTTTTCCACAAAATTTTCCCGTTTCCGAATGCAGAAAACTTCTTTTGTAAAACTGGAAAGTCAATGTGAAATCTGCTTTTAAAACTGTTGCGTTTTCATCAATCAATCTGTCGGCGTACAAACCTGTTGGAATATCGATTGAAATTTTTTGAACGTTTGTTTGATTTAATTTATTGATGATGTTCTCAGTATTTCCAGATAGTTTTCTATTCAATCCATAACCAAAAATTGCGTCAATAATGACCGTTTTTTCATCTTTTAAAATAGAGAAATCGGAAAAATATTTGATATTGATTCCACTGATTTGTTTTAATTTCTTTAGATTCATTTTCGCATCCGCAGAAAAATCTTTTTGATTCTCATCAATATAAACTTCGACATCGAAACTTTTTTCATAAAGCATTCTTCCAATTGCAAATCCATCGCCACCATTATTTCCGTTACCGCAGAAAATCAAGAACTTATGAATTGTTTTAAAATTAACACCGATCCAATCCACACAAGCTTTCGACGCTTTTTCCATTAGATTAATAGAAGAAATCCCCGTTCCGATAGTTGCAGTGTCGCAGTCCTTGATTTGTTTTGCTGTGAGAATTTTCATTATTGATAATTAAAAAGATCTTATCAAATTTAGCTAATAAAATAATTATAGATTATCAAAAAATAAAGTGTTTTTAATAAAAAAATTATATTTTTGTTATAACCAACTATAAAAATGCAACTATGGGATTTTTTAAAGAATTTAAAGACTTTGCTGTCAAAGGAAATGTGATTGATTTGGCTGTCGGTGTGATCATTGGTGGTGCTTTTGGAAAAATCGTAACGTCTTTGGTAGATGACATCATTACACCAGCGCTTCTTGATCCTGCTTTGAAAGCAATCAACGCTGAGAATCTTTCGCAACTAGTACTTCCTGGAACAGCGATTAAATACGGGAACTTTCTGGCAGCTGCTATTTCGTTTACGATTGTTGCATTTGCCTTATTCCTAATGATCAAAGGCATCAACAGATTGAAGAAAGAAGAAGTAAAACCTGAAGCAGCGCCAGCAGGACCAACTCAGGAAGAACTTTTGATTCAAATCAGAGACTTACTGAAAGAGAAAAATTAAATTTCCTACTAGATAAAACAAAACGCCACTTTTCAGTGGCGTTCTGTTAGTTTATTGTGGAATCAAGTCTAATTCTAAAATATTGTTAGTTTTCTTAAGATTTTCTCTGGCTCTTTTTTCCATTTCCTTTAGTTGTTGATTCATATCCAGTTTTTTTCCAGATTCGTCTGTTATCATCACCTCTCCTTCTGTGTACATTTTTCTCATCCCAGAAACTGGATCTTTCCAGTAAGCTTTGTAAACAGATTTCAATTTCTTATCATCTATTTTAACTTCTTGATTTGTAAATCCAACTTTATAATCTCTGGGCAAAATATTTTTTTTCACAGCTTCAAGTTGCATCACATGGGTTTTGCTGGCATCTTCCATTTTGATGATTAAACCTGGCAAACCATGAAATTTGTAAGGACCGTCTTGGATTGGAATCTCTTCTGAAAACCAAGCTGTCCATTTTCTACCTGCAAATTCCGTGGTTGCTTTTTGCGTATTCCATTCTCCGATTTTTTCTTTTTCGGGAAGGATTTTCCATTTCAATTTTCTGGAATCATTCACCTGATAATCTTGCATATTGACATTCATCAAACCTGTTACAGCAAAATCAGGATAAGTTTTTATGATTTTATATCTGACCACGCCCCTGTGCTTGTCGCTCATATTGATGGGAGCACTTATTTCGTTTGTTGATTCTCTTTTCTTAAATTCTGCACTCATTACAGAATCATTTAGATAAACACTTTCACTGTAATAGCGTGAACTTTTACTTTCGATGTCCAAAGTCATTAGCTCTTCTCTTTTGGTCTCCGCATCCGTCGAATCTGTTTGGAATTGATATTTGTAGTAGAATCTTTGGTTTTGAGAATAGATTGAAATCGAAATTGTCAAAAGAATGGTTAAAATTAGTTTTTTCATGGATAGAATTTTCAAGTTTGAACTAAATTACGATTTATTTCACAATATCAAGTTCTATTCTATTATTGTCTTTTTTGATTTGAGCTTTCAGACGATCTTCATTTTCTTTTGCAACTTTGGAACTTGTGCCATCTTTTCCTGTCATTACGATCGTCGCACCGCCCATTTGCATTTGTCTTATTCCTTTTGTTGGATCGTTTTCATAATCTTTGATGATTTTTTGAAATTGTTTGGAATTGATAGCAATCTCTTTAGCTTCAAATACATTGATGTCCAACTCGCCACTAATATTTTTAATGCCTTTCAGTTCCATTTTATGAGAACCATTTTTATCTTCAACTTTGACAATCAAACCGGGCAAACCATTGAATTTATATGGTCCATCTTGAATTGGAATCTCGGTAGAAAACCACGCAACCCAATGTCTTCCAGCGAAATCAGCTTCAGCTTTTTGTGCGTTCCACTCGCCTATTTTTTCTTTTTCTGATGAGATCTTCCAATTGATTTTTCTGTCTTCCGAGATTTTGTACTTGTCCATCCCAAGTCTTCTGTGAAGAAAGGTTTTATAATCTGGATAAGTTTTTGTCACAGAATATCTCACTTCGCCTTTTCTCATCTCAGATGTTATATTGATGGAACCAGTTGCCGCCAATTGTTTTTCGAGATTCACTTTCATTGCAGAATCTGCATTGAAAACCGTGTAGCTGTAATATTTGGAACCTTCTTTTGTGGTGTCTAGAAACATCATTTCTGTTTTCACATCTTCCACGTTTGTAGAATCAGAAATGAATTTGTACTCGTAGATAAAACGTTTGTTTTGAGCAGTTGCCAAAGTGCCGATTAAAGCAAAGAGTAGAATTAGTTGTTTCATATTTTTGGAATATTAAAAAAGCCGGCGAACCGGCTAAAGTGTTAAAAATGAAATTATTATTTGGTTACAATTTTGATTGTACTGACTTTATTCTCTTTTAAAACATCTACAGTTCTAATATCTTTTGAACTGATGTTCTTAAAATCCGCAGATGAGATTTTCTGTCCATTAAGATAATAATTCGTCTTGGGAGAATCTTCTGTATAAGTGGCAACACCTACATAGGAAATATTATTCACAGCTGGTCTTGCTTTTGCATCGACAGATATGATCCAAGGGCTATTCTGTCCAGCTTCCTTATTTAGTTCTCTTTGTTTGAGTTGAAGTTTCTTTTGCTCTTCTTGCAGTTCAAGTTGCTTTTTTCTCAACTCTTTTCTTTTTTTCTCCAATTTCTTGATTTCTCTTGGAGTCAGTTTTACAGCTTCTGTATTATAAAACACATCGCTATCAAAATTATACTCGAATTTTGGTAAATCTTTGAACTGGAGAGATTTTGAAGCATTAATTCCGTAAGCCACGGTGCCATCTGTAAAAGCATCTTTCCCAAACTGATCTGTGATCATCTTGTGAAAGTCTGCCTCACTGTATATTTTTCCAATATTATCAACACTTGTTTGAGCTAATTTTTCAGCATTGGCAATTCTTATTCTGAACTCTGACTCTGGAGAGTTGACTCTTGCCACAGCTTCCTCTGCTCTTTTTTCAGCATCCGCAATTCTCTTTTTTAATTCCGGAGAGTTAACTCTTTTTTCAGCTTCCAAAGCACGCTTTTCGGCGTCAGCAATTCTTTTTTTAAACTCTGGAGAATTCACTCTTTTCTCTGCTTCTTTTGCACTTTTCTCAGCAAGAGCAATTTTGTTTTTGAACGCTGGAGAATCATATATTTTCGCTACCGCTTCTGCATTTCCCTCCAATCCTTTGATATTGTTTTTGTAATTGTCAGAGCTTACAATATTTTCCATTTGACTGGCAAGCGTTTCCATATCTTTCTCCAAAGCTTTGTATTCAGGTGTCTCCTCTTTCTTAGCTTTTTTAAGTGCTGACAATTCTTTGCCTTTGTCAGCCAACTTTTTACTGATCGCCGACATCTTCAAATGGTCTTCCTGCAAAGCATCGGAATAGACGCGAGCTTGTCTCTGATGCTCGGTCGATAAACTGTCCAGCTCGGAAGTTTTAGGTTTGATCGTGTCGTTTTTAAGTTCGTTTACCGCTATTTCTATAGCTTGGTTTGTTTCCGTGATCTCTTTATTTTTCGCATTTACCATATAGGCAAACACCATAAAGAATAAAATTGGTAGCGCAAAAAGTTTGCGTGCGTAGCTGTACTTGGTTTGGTTTTTTGTAAGCATTTTAAGTCTTTTTTTGAGGTTAGATGATAAAAAAGGACTCGTGACAGGAAGCACCGACCCAGAGAAATGACTCTCCAAAAGCATCTGCGCAAATGCTCTCGTGTCGGATTTGTTCACTGCCTTGTTGTCCGCCAAGTATTCGTGAATAAGATTGATTTCTTTGTTGATAAAATAAAACACAGGATTAAACCAGAACAACGATTTTACAGTCTGCATCAGGAGTTTGTCCCAACTGTGTTTTTGTTGGATGTGGACCATCTCGTGCTTCAAGATCTGCTGTCCTACAGGCGAATCCAATTGGATGGACTGCTTCCAGAACAGATTTCGGAAGAATGAAAATGGTGCGTTGTTTAAGTTAGTCTGATAAAATTTGATCCCTTCTATCGTCTCGTTCGGAAACTTATTTTTGATAGATTGGATCTTCGTAATTCCTAATATTAATATAACTAAAAGAATGATTGAAACCACTCCACTAATTGCATAAAGAATTTGATAAATAGTGAGATCATTGGTTGAGTTTTGTAGTTGATTTTGATTGAGTTGACTTAGCAACAAGTAAAAATTCTGATTGGTCTCGATGGTGAAGTACGAAACCTTTATCAGTGGCAGTACCAAGCTGATAATGACCGTCAGTAAAAGGTAAAAACGATTGTAGTGATGAAATGTTTTATCCTTTAAGAATAACAAATAGTAAGCAAACATCACCCCTGAACACAGGATCATCTTGCCCAAATAAAACATAAAAGCTTCCATTAGTCCTTATTTTTAAGTTCATCCAACAAAAGTTCCAGATCTTCTACACTGATCTCATTTTTTTCTACCAAAAACGAAACAGCATTGGTGTAAGAACCTTCGAAATAATTTTTCACGAGACTTTTGATCGATCTTCCGCTGTAGTTCTCTTTACTAATGAGTGGAAAATATTCGTGTTGTCTGCCAAAGGTCTTATGACTTACAAAGCCTTTCTCCATCAGGATTTTAAGGATTGTAGAAATGGTATTGGTATGAGGTTTTGGCTCGGGAAACAATTCCAAAACGTCTTTCAGGAACCCTTTCTCTATTTGCCAAAGATATTGCATCACTTGCTCTTCTGCTTTGGTTAGCTTATTCATAATCTTTACTTTTAAAAACAATCAATCTTATATCACTAAAAACTTAGTAATACAAATGTAGGATTATTTTTCATTCGTACAACTATTTTTTTAGTTAAATGAAGTTAAAAAATTAATCTCTCTGATTTTCAGAGTTTAAAATTGGATTATTTCTAAAATCGAATCTCAAACTTGACTTGTATTGAAAAAGCAGTATCTTTGCACCACAATATCGCGAGGTAGAGCAGTAGGTAGCTCGTCGGGCTCATAACCCGGAGGTCGCACGTTCGAGTCGTGTCCTCGCAACCAAATCAAGAGAATCACAGTGTGGTTCTCTTTTTTTATTTTACTTTGTTGACAAATCCGTCTACATTTTGTAGTTTTTGGTAGACGAAGTTTGATTTTTGTCTACCAAAATTTTATTTGAAACTTTCCTAAATTTATTTTTCTATAAAATTTTTGTCTAATAAATTTTCAATTATAGTTCATAAAAAAAATAAAAACCCCAATTCACTTGACTTGTATCAAAAAAGCTGTATATTTGCACTACAATATCGCGAGGTAGAGCAGTAGGTAGCTCGTCGGGCTCATAACCCGGAGGTCGCACGTTCGAGTCGTGTCCTCGCAACCAAACTAAGAGAATCAATTTTTTGATTCTCTTTTTTTATTTAAAATTCGTAAATTTGATTATGGCAAAAACCCTAAAAATATATCCGGAAAACCCACAGGAAAACCTTATCAACGAAGCGGTTAAGGTTTTGCAGAATGGAGGTGTTATCATCTACCCTTCCGATACGATCTACACGATCGGTTGTGATATTTACAATCACAAGGCGATGGAAAGACTTGCCCAGATCAAAGGAATCAAATTGGATAAGCACAAGTTCTCTATCATTTGTAATGACCTAAGCCATCTTTCCGAATTTACCAAGCCGATAGAAACGGCAACTTTCAGATTTCTGAAAGCACATTTGCCTGGGCCTTTCACCTTCATTTTGGAAGCCAACAGAAATTTACCTACATCTTATAAAGGTCATAAAACCGTAGGAATCCGGGTTCCTGATCATATTGTTCCGCAAATGATCGTTGAAAAGTTGGGACATCCGATTGTTTCCACTTCTATTCACGCAGATGATGAGATCTTGGAGTATTCCACAGATCCGGAATTGATCGCTGAGAAATATGAAAAGTTGGTTGACCTCGTTATCGATTCTGGTTATGGTGACAACACTGCTTCCACCATCGTTGACCTGACTTCTGGCGAACCGGAAATCCTTAGACAAGGGAAAGGAATATTATAAAGATATTCGAGAGCCTCAGACTGACAAATATTAGTTCCAAGTTCAAAGTTTTGAGTTAAACACTTTGAACATTAAACCATTAACTTTAAACCATTCAATGAAATTCGTTACTTCTCCAGCAAAATTGATGAACATAGAAAATTCGACGGAATTTTTGAAATCTACAACTCCGAAATTCATCAAGGATTCTGAATTTATCCAATCCCATTTGAAAGAGAAATCACCAAAATATCTTTCTGAATTGATGGAAATCTCTACCAAATTGGCTGATGAAAACTGGGAACGCAATCAGAAATGGAGCGCAAAACCTACGGCAAAAAATTCAGCGCCGGCAATGTTTGCTTTCACAGGCGAAGTTTACCGAGGTTTGGATGCGAAAACTTTAGATAAAAACGCGGTAGATTATCTTCAGAAAAATTACAGGATCTTGTCCGGACTTTATGGATTATTGAAGCCGTCCGATAAAGTGATGCTGTACCGTTTGGAAATGGGACGACCATTCAAATTTGATTCTTATAAAAACATCTATGAATTCTGGACCGAGAAAGTGACGGAACAACTGAATTCTGAATTGAAAAAAGGAGAATTGCTCATCAATCTCGCGAGTACAGAATATTTCAAAGTCATCGACAAAAAGGCGTTGAAGGCGAAAGTCATCGATTTTGAATTCAAGCAAATACAGCCAGATGGAAAATTGAAAACCATTGTGGTTTACACGAAACACGCTCGTGGATTGGTTTTGCGTTTCTGCGCCGAGAAACAAGTGAAAACTTTGGATGAAATTAAAGCTTTCAATTACGAGAATTATTTGTTTGATGAAAAATTGTCGACCGAAACCAATTTGGTTTTTACGAGATAATTATTGAATTATAAATCACGCTGATCTTGCTGATTTGTCAAATTTAGCATATGACAATTTCCGAACTTAAAACTCTTTTTCAAAATGAAATTTCTGAACTTTATTCAAAATCAGAAATCGAGGAATTGTTTTCCATTTTTTGTGAACATCATCTGGAATTGAATAAAGTTGAACTAAGAATCAATCTTGAAAAAGAAGTATCAGAAATTGCTTCAAAGCAATTTTCAGAAGCCATTGCTGAACTGAAAACAGGTAAACCTTTCCAACAGATTTTAGGAGAAACAGAATTTTATGGAATGAGATTCTTCATCAGTGAACACGTTTTGATTCCAAGACCTGAAACGGAGGAGCTGCTGGAATTAGCGATTAGGAAAATCAAAGAAAAAGGTGAAAAGAATCAAGTCTTCGACTCCGCTCAGACTGACAACTCCACAATTCTGCAACCCTATCACGCTCCAACAAGAATCCTTGACATTGGAACGGGAAGCGGGATTATTCCGATTATTTTGAAGAAACATTTTCCGGATGCGGAAGTTTCTGCCATTGATATTTCGGAAGATGCTTTGGAGGTGGCAAAGAAAAATGCAGAGTTTCATAAAACCAAAATCCAATTTATTCAGAAAGATTATTTGAAAGAAGTCTTCTACCCTGCCCAGACTGACCAGGAAGTTTTTGACATTATCATCAGCAATCCGCCCTATATTGGAATTGAGGAAAATGTTGAAATTGAAGAATCTGTGAAAGATTTTGAACCGAATTTGGCGCTCTTCTCTCCTACTTCTGATGCTTTGATTTTTTATCGGAAAATTGCAGAAGATTCCCTTATTCATCTTTCAGAAAATGGAATGATTTTCTTAGAAATCAATCAGAAATTGGGACCCGAAACGTTGGAATTGTATCAAGAAGGTTTTTCGGAAGTTGAGCTTTTGAAAGACATTTCTGGGAATGACAGGATGATTTTTGTGAGGAAATAAATTTTGGTTAGCTTCATTATGGTATGAAGTGTCGCTAATCCTGAGCTATTAAACAGAAAGTTACTTTTTCTACAAACATATCGCTCCTAAAGGAGCAAATTAGAAATTTGATATTCTTTTGAATTGAACCCAACGGGATTGACCAGAAATAATGCTTTTTTATATTTTGAGTTTTAAAAATGCTCCAGAGGAGCAATATGTTTGTAGGATAATAGCGCAATGTCTCTCAAAGCTCCAGAGGAGTTCAACCTTTATTGCGCTAAATTATAGAAACATTGTTGATTATTATAGAATTTCATGGTGATTGTTTCGCTCATCCTGAGCTCTTAAAACAGAAAGATACTTTTTTCTACAAACATATCGCTCCTAAAGGAGCTTGTCAATTAGAGATTCTATATGCTTTTAGATTGAACCAAACGGGAGTGACCAGAAATAATGCTTTTTACATTTAGAGTTTTACAAAAAAATGCTCCAGGAGGAGCAATATGTTTGTAGGATGATAGCGCAATGTCTCTCAAAAGCTCCAGAGGAATTCAACTTTTACAACATAAACCTATAAAAATAAAACACTCTTGGTTATTGTGTATAGGTATTGATGCTGAACCTGATTTTCGATATTTTATTTGGAGATTGGAATGGCGAAAAGAAGTACGAAACCTCAACATAGCCCCGATGGTAACGGCATCCTTTTTTGTGATTGTGGAAAAATGTTCGATTGGATAGCTAAATGTCTTTCGCAATCACAAAAAAGATATAGTGGACAGCGGGTTGGAATGTTGGAACAAAAACGCAGTCGTCTTGCTACTACTATAAATGATAGATGATGAGTTATAAATGATAAACGGTGAATGATAAAATGATGAATGATTGCTATCCGATTTTTTTGTTGATGAAAATCTCGTAGGCCAAATAAATGAGTGGCAAAGCCATAATGCCGATAAACAAAGCGTTCTGCATCGCAAATTCGGGATAGGAAGCCACGGCGTAAACCAAGCCGAAAAATGCGCCACCAAGATGCGCGGCGTGACCAATATTGTCGTTGGCTCTCGGATTCAGCATCATATAAACGGAATATCCAAAATAGATGGCACCGAATGCGAAACCTGGAATGAACCAAATCTGAATGTCGTTGGGAGCTAACGCCACGGCGGCGAACAGAATCCCAGAAACGCCTCCACTCGCGCCAATTGCGGAATAAAACGGAACATTTTTGTACACATAGAGACAAAATAGATTTCCTAGAATAATGGAACCTAAATAAATAATCAAAAATCCGCCTATACCAAAGCCTATAATGGCAATGGGCGCAAAAATGTACAAAGTGTACATATTAAAAAGAAGGTGCATAAAATCGCCGTGGAGAAATCCTGCCGACAAAATCCTGAGGTATTCTTTGCGTCGCTGGATGGCTCCGACTTCGAATTTGTATTTGTGAAACAACTCGGGCTGTTGGAATCCTATGTAGCTTGTGATACAGGTGATTACGATTATGATGAGTAAAACGGTGTTCATTATTTTTTATTTATTTTTCAGGCTGAGTTATTCAGTTGCATCTTCGTCGAACAGACTTCCGATGGTTCCGCCGTCGTCGTCCAATTCAACATCTGAAACTTCTTCGATCTCGGGTTCTTCTTCTATGATTTCCGGTGGTTCTGGAATGGTGATGTTGATATTTTTAACTTTATCTCTAGTTAATTGATTTCCAATGGCTTTAATTCCTTTCACAGTGATAAACTCGTCCAAGTCTACGGTTTCTGGATCTTTTTGTTTGTCTTTGATTTTTGGATAGACCAATTCTGCAATAGCACCAATTTCTGTTGTTACAAATTCTAAGAAAGATTTAGAATTTTCGTTGCTGAAGAACGACTGAACATTTGGTGTAGCTTCCAGTAGGAAACGTTTTACGAAATATTTGTCCTTCTCGCCATCGAAATAAATACAGGTGATTGGCTGTTCTGGTTTCCATTTTTCGAGGATCAGATATTCGTCATCAAAACGGTTCATCAAGTCGAACGAAACTAATTTTGCTTCGCCGTGAGAATTGATGGTTAAAATCCTGTCGTCGCCTTTGAAATTTCCGAGTAAAGTCCCTCGTCCATCAGCATTGAGACGTCTTACGGAATCATCGAACCAAATTTTTCTTGGTGCTAATGTGGAAACGCCTTCTTCTTTCAAATCAACTTTCTTGACTGCATATTTTGTGACAAGATTGCCTTTGGAATCACGGCCTTTAATAGCAATTTCTGAGAAATCGATATCGATTTTGTTCTTTCTGACTCTTGCATTTGGTTTCAATAGTACAGAAACGACTTCTGCTTCACCATTTGGATTGGCTGAAAAATATAGCATTTCCGAACCTTTTTTGTCGGACGCCAATTTGTAATCTGTATTTCTTGTAACGCCGGTCACGGAGAAACGTTTCATATAATAAGGACCTTCCCGACCTTCCCGATAGATGGAATTGTAAACAGTGCGTTTGTCGTTCTTTTTCCAAACAGCAACGTGGACGATATTTTTTCCGATGAAAGTTTTTCCTTCCACTTTTACAACCTTCATAGTGCCGTCTTTTTGGAACGTGATGATGTCGTCTATATCAGAACAGTCGAACAGGAATTCGTCTTTTTTCAATGAAGTTCCGATGAACCCTTCTTCGCGATTGACGTAGAATTTTTCGTTTGCAACTGCTACTTTACTTGCATCGATTGTGTCGAAAATCCTTAATTCTGTTTTTCTTTCTTTTCCTTTGCCGTATTTCTTTTGGATATTGGTGTAATAATCTATTGCATAGACAATTAAGTTCTCCAAATGGTGCTTGACCTGCTCTATTTTTCCTTCTAATGCTAGAATATTTTCTTTAAATTTATCCAGGTCGAAACGTGAAATTCTTTTGATTCGGATTTCCGTCAATCTCAAAATATCTTCTTCTGTAACGGCTCTCAGCAAATGTTTGGTGTGCGGTTTCAAACCTTCATCGATTGTCGAAATCACATCTTCCCACGATTTTACTTCCTCGATGTCATGGTAAATCCTGTTCTCAATAAAGATTCTTTCCAATGAAGAAAAATGCCAGTTTTCCTGCAACTCGTGAAGCTCGATTTCCAATTCCCTTTTCAGCAAAGAAACCGTGTGGTCTGTGTTGTGTTTCAGTATATCCGAAACTGAGAGGAACATTGGTTTGTCTCCAACGATCACGCAGGCATTTGGCGAAATCGGAACCTCGCAATCTGTGAAAGCGTAAAGTGCGTCAATTGTTTTGTCCGGCGAAACATCGGGATGCAGATGGATATTGATCTCCACCAGATCGGACGTGTTGTCCTCAATTTTTTTGATTTTTATTTTCCCGCGTTCATTAGCCTTGATGATACTGTCAATCAGATCCCCTGTGTTTTTTGAGAAAGGCAATTCTGTGATGGTAAGTGTGTGCTTGTCCTTTTGGGTGATTCTGGCTCTTGCTCGGATTTTTCCGCCACGCTTTCCGTCGTTGTAATTGGTAACATCCAACATTCCTTCTGTAAGAAAATCTGGAAACAATTCGAACTTTTTGCCTTTAAGATACAGAATGGAAGCTGTGATCAACTCATTGAAATTATGAGGCATAATCTTCGTGGAAAGTCCTACGCCAATTCCTTCAACACCCTGTGCAAGCAACAATGGAAATTTTACGGGAAGGTCGATCGGCTCGTTGTTTCTGCCATCATAAGATTTGGTCCAATGCGTCGTTTTTGGGTTGAATACTACATCTAACGCGAAAGGTGTCAGTCTCGCTTCAATATATCTTGCCGCCGCCGCCGAATCTCCTGTATAAATATTCCCCCAGTTTCCTTGAGTATCAATCAATAATTCTTTCTGCCCCAATTGCACCATTGCATCTGTAATAGACGCGTCGCCGTGTGGATGGTACTTCATCGTGTTTCCGACAACATTTGCCACTTTGTTGTAACGACCATCTTCCAACTCACGCATCGAGTGCATAATCCTACGCTGAACCGGCTTGAATCCATCGAAAATAGAAGGAATTGCACGATCCAAAATGACGTAAGATGCATAATCCAAAAACCAGTCTTTATACAGACCCGAAACTTTCTTCAGGCTTTCCTCGTGATGTGTACTTTCTTCCATTAATCTGTTTCGGTATTATCTTCTTGCTTATTTTCTTGGTTAGCTTTTACTACTTTATTAAGAGAAAACTTCAAATCTTTAACTTGTTTATTGGTGAGATATGATATATCATATTTCAGAATCAAAACGTGGCTCTTTTTACTTGATACATAAATGTATAATTTTTTAAAAACAAATGCATTTAAAATACTGAATTTCAATAATTTATATTTCGGAAACTCATCCTTTACATCATTCTTTGAAAGCAAATACAGGATGTGACAATTTCTAAAGTTCAGCGCTTCACCATCGCTGTCATATTCGAAGATCGGTTTTCCCGAAAAATATAAACTTAAAACCATAAATATCGGAATAATCAGCAATACCCACGATTTATTTCCAAAAACATCAAACTTATTGACCTCCAATATATATGCAATCAGCCATAATATAAAAATTATACCAGCCAGCGAGTATATAAAACTGTACAATGGCGTTTTACTTCTGTTACTTAATCTCATCTTTGTGTTTTTTGTTTTGTGTTATTCTGAGGTTACTTCTTCATTCGTCAAACCGCTTCTTTTTTATCAATATCTCCTTCTTCAACCACCAAATTATCTAAAATAAAAAGCTGTCTGTCGGGTGTGTTTTTGCCCATATAAAATTCAAGAATCTGTGCGATGGTTTGATCTTTCCCTAAAACCACAGGCTCCAATCTGATGTCTTTTCCAATGAAATGCTTGAACTCATCCGGCGAAATCTCCCCAAGTCCTTTGAATCGGGTGATTTCTGGATTTTTACCCAATTCATTCAATGCTTTCAAACGTTCTGCATCGGAGTAGCAATATCTCGTTTCTTTCTTATTTCTTACCCTGAACAAAGGCGTTTGTAAAATATAAAGGTGTCCATTTTTAATCAAATCTGGGAAGAATTGTAGGAAAAACGTGATCATCAATAATCTGATGTGCATCCCATCGACATCGGCATCAGTAGCGATTACTACGTGATTGTATCTCAAATCTTCTAGACTTTCTTCAATATTAAGCGCGGCTTGCAAAAGGTTGAATTCTTCGTTTTCGTAAACGACTTTTTTCGTCAAGCCATAGCAGTTCAAAGGCTTTCCTTTCAATGAGAAGACAGCTTGAGTTTCCACATCTCTGGACTTTGTGATAGAGCCGGAAGCAGAATCTCCCTCGGTAATGAAAATCATTGTTTCAGATTTCCGTGTTGCTTTTTGATCATTATAGTGATGGCGGCAATCTCTCAGTTTTTTGTTGTGAAGTGAAACTTTTTTTGCACGCTCTCTCGCTAATTTCTGAATTCCGGAAAGTTCTTTTCTTTCACGCTCCGAGATCATAATTTTTCTCAGAATTGCTTCCGCCGTTTCGGGATTTCTATGAAGATAATTGTCCAGTTTGTTTTTAAGCGAATCTATGATGAAGGTTCGAACCGTCATTCCACCTGGTTCGATCTCATTTGAACCTAATTTTGTTTTGGTTTGAGATTCGAAAACAGGTTCGATAACTTTTATAGAAACTGCTGCAATGATTGACTTTCGAATATCCGCCGCTTCAAAACTTTTATTGTAAAACTCACGGATAGTCTTTACAAAGGCTTCACGAAATGCATTGAGGTGCGTTCCACCTTGTGTCGTATTTTGCCCATTAACGAAAGAAAAATAAGTCTCAGTTTGAGATTTGTCAGAATGCGTAATTGCAACTTCGATGTCTTCTTCCTTCAAGTGGATGATCGGATAAAGAATCTCGCTTTCCAATTCCTCTTCCAAAAGATCTTTCAATCCATTTTCGGAATAGAATTTTTCACCGTTGAAGAGAATCGTCAAACCAGGATTTAGGTAGGCATAATTACGCAGCATCCGCTCAACATATTCTTTTCGGAATTTGAAATTGATGAAAATCTCTTCATCCGGAATGAAGCTGATTTCGGTGCCATTTCTGTCAGATGAATCGGCTTCGGGATAATCGATCTTGATAATACCTTTGGAAAATTCCGCCATTTTCACTCGGTTTTCCCTCACGGATTTCACTCGGAAAAAGCCTGACAGTGCATTCACCGCTTTCGTACCAACACCATTCAGACCAACCGATTTCTTGAAAGCTTTGCTGTCATATTTTCCACCAGTATTCATTTTGGAAACTGCGTCCACCACTTTTCCCAAAGGAATTCCACGACCATAATCGCGAATGGTGACCTTGCCTTCATCCACTTTGATCTCGATGCGTTTTCCGGCTTTCATCACGAACTCATCGATGGAGTTGTCTATGATCTCTTTGAGGAGAATGTAGATCCCGTCGTCCGCAGAAGAACCGTCACCCAATTTTCCAATGTACATCCCAGGCCGTAGCCTGATATGCTCTTGCCAATCGAGGGTTCTGATATTATCTTCGGAATAGTTTACAGGATTGATTTCGCTCATATATTTTGATTTCTAAAAACGTTGAAACCGTAAAAGAATCGGTAACTCACAAATTTAACGAAATGAAATTTAATTTGAAAGTTTTGCGAAATTAATTTTAGTAGGCATCTTATTTTTTTTCAACAAAAAAGCCAGACGATGATCTGACTTTCATTTTTTCAGTAATAAAATTCTGAAATTACTTCTTAATTATTTTCTTAGAAATAATCTCTGCACCAGAATGAACATTAAGAATATATTGACCTGCTGGCAATCTTCTAATATCCGCTTCAGCAGATTGAGTTTCCAAAACAATTTTACCAGAAACATCATACAATCTGATTTTCTGAATATTATCTACACCTTTTATTTTAATGAAATCAGAACTTGGATTTGGATAAACCTGAAGATTAGCTTTGTTAAAATCCCAAACCGCCAACGTTTCTGTTTCCAAAACCTGAATGTTATCGATGATCAAAACCAAAATATTAGTACAATCAAAGTGTCTGAAAACCACCTGAACATCTTGACCTGCAAAATCTGAAAGATCAATCGTCACATGCTTTGCTTCTTCCATATACCCTGCATCCAAAGTCTCCTCAAACACAGCTGTTTCTGTTCCTGTAAAAGCAGAATTTGCAGGAATCACATAAACGGCGTAATGCTCCTGAAATTCTTCGTCATCGTAAGCACCAACATCAAATTTGAGCGTTAACTGTTTCCCAGAATTGTTAGGCAAAGTAATAACTGGACTCGTCAAAGTATTATCTGGCGTAAAAGCTTCAAAAAACCACGACCAAGAAGTTGCAAAATATCCCGTGAAAGCATCAACGGAACTATTATCAAACTCCCATTTTTGACCATCACCATCACGATCTGTGTTGATCCAAGAATTTCTTCCAGCTTCAGTTTCAAAATCTTCACTGAAAATAACTGTTTGCGCTGATGTTGCCAGACCAGTCATTAACCAAGAAGAAAATAGTAATTTTTTAAGCATAATCTTTTATTTTAAATTTTTCTAAAATTAAACAAAAAACGCTTCCATTACTGAAAGCGTTCTTATATTATTTTGAAATGTCTTTATTAAACATTAAATCTGAAATGCATAATATCACCGTCTTGAACAACGTATTCTTTACCTTCAACCGATAATTTTCCAGCTTCTTTCACTTTAGCTTCGGAACCGTAATTCATATAATCGTTGTATTTGATTACTTCTGCACGTATAAATCCTTTCTCGAAATCTGTGTGAATCACGCCAGCCGCTTGAGGCGCCGTCCAACCCTGACCAATTGTCCAAGCTCTAACTTCCTTAACACCAGCTGTGAAATACGTTTGTAATTTCAAAAGATCGTATGCTTTTCTGATCAATCTGTTCACACCTGGCTCTTCCAAACCAAGTTCTTCCAGGAACATCTGTCGTTCTTCAAAAGTCTCCAATTCATTGATATCCGCTTCGATTTGCGCCGCCAAAACAACAACTTCCGAGTTTTCGGATGCGGCCATCGCTTCGATTTTTGCAATCCATTCGTTTCCGTTTTTGATGGAATTTTCATCCACGTTACAAACGTACAAAACAGGTTTTTTCGTCAGCAACTGCACATCTTCGATCACTGTTTTTGTGAAGTCATCGAAAGGAAATTCTCTCGCATTTTTCCCATCTTCCACAAATTTTTGAAGATTTAGCAAAGTCTCATAAGTCAAGACATCTTCTTTTTTTCCTGATTTGATGAACTTCCTAGCTTTGTCAACAGCTTTTCCAAGTGTTTCTAAATCTTTCAGCTGAAGTTCTATATCAATGATCTCTTTGTCTCTTATCGGATCTACAGAACCTTCCACGTGGATGATGTTTCCGTTGTCAAAACATCTCAAAACATGGATGATGGCTTCACACTCGCGGATATTCGCCAAAAATTGATTTCCCAATCCTTCGCCTTTGCTCGCACCTTTCACCAATCCGGCAATGTCCACAATTTCTACAACCGCAGGCAAAACGCGCTCTGGGTTCACGATTTTCTCCAGCTCAAAAAGTCTGGTGTCTGGAACGGAAACAGTTCCAAGATTCGGTTCTATGGTACAAAACGGATAGTTTGCAGATTGTGCTTTTGCGTTGCTAAGACAATTAAAAAGGGTTGATTTTCCTACATTCGGAAGACCTACGATTCCACATTTCATAATTCTTTGTTTATGGTTTAATGTTCTGAGTTTAAACTTTGAATTTTAAACCTTGAACATTGAATTTTAAGTTTGCAAATATACTGATTTTTGCGTTTGAATTTTCTACTTTTACAATCTTAATTAAGATCAGGAAACGAATCCAAAATGGCCAGAAAAAAACGCGAATATCAATCTTCAGAACTTGTGAATTCCTTTGCGAGAATCTATGGTTTTGAGGATAAGTTGAAAGCTTTTGAGATCAAGGATTTTCTCGAGGATTATCTTTCCAATGATCTCTACGCCGAAATCGTGAGCGTGAACCTGAAAGAACAAGTCTTGATCATCAGAATAAAATCTCCACTTTTGAAAAACGATTTCCGATTGAGAAAAACTTTTTTCCTGAAAAAATTCCGTGAAGTTTTGAAAGATGAATCCTTAATCAATGATCTGTTGATCCTGTAGTAATTTCGTCTATCATTCGCTTGCTTCTTTCGTCCAGCCTAGATTTTAATGGAAAGAAAAAACGGAATGGATTTCTTACAAAATACCGGAAAATCTCACTGAAAATCTCTCTTGCTTCACTCATCTCCACCTTTCTCGATCGGAAAGCCAATAACATAGACAGTCCAAAACTGACGGCAAAATTGAAAAATCCAATGATGAAAACCGTGATGAAAGAAATCCAAAATGCGTAAGAACTAATCACAAAATCTTTCCCGTAAAGCCCAAGCGCAAAATTACCCGCAGCAAAAGTAATGTGACGAATATCAAGATCTAACCCTAAGAAAAGTCCGACAGGTGCGGTGGCGCCAAGGAAAACTCCAAACCAGAAATTAGAAACAATCCCTGCCCAATTTTTGGAATAATAAACGGAAAGTTGTTTTGCAAAACGTTGACCGAAGAAATAATTGACAAAGGGATTTTTGGCAATTCTCTTCGGAATTTGATAAAAGACGGAATTGTTACTGATATTACCCGAAATGACGCCCGAAATAAAGAGAAAAACCCCAGCAATACAGGCGTGCAAAATAGCTTTGGAATCAAAAGGATTCAAGTCGTGGAGCAATCTCGTAGATTTTTCGAAGGCGAAATTTTGTTTGAAAAGAATTTCCAATCCATAGATGATCGCCAACGAGACAGGAAACGACCACAAAACATTGCCCACAAATGCGATAAACTGAGACCTGAACAGCTGTGAAACGACGTGCGCAAATTCTATGTAAGTATTTCTTCCGTTACCTTCCGCCAAAACTTTTGCCATCGTCGCAGCCGTCATTGCCGGTTGTTTCGTAGCTAATGAAAAATGCATCAGATAAATCATCACAAATCCCATCGCATAATTCATCGAAAATAAAAATGCGTGTGCAAAATCACTTGCCGGAATGTAACTGTAAAGCATCTTCAAAACACAAAGTGCCCCAACAATGACGCCTCCCCCAGAAGCTTTCCAAAACATTTTCATATAAGACCTCAGCGTGGATGTGATGTAATGTGTTCCAGTTTCGGCCGTGTGATTGGTGATCAAATGCGACATCAATCTTGTGCTGTCCGACACGAGATCGCGAAGGTTATTTTTATGGGATTTATATTTTAATATATTGAAAAACAAGTGTTTGGAATTGATCAAATAATCTCTCTCATCATCTATCACAAACAATTTCATAATATCTGCCATCCTTTGCAACTGCTGACGGATCTTAAGAAGCGATTGATTGGTCTTGCCAGAAATTCCGTATTTGGAAGAATTCTTAAATGCAATGGTCACAAATTCAAGGCATTGCTCCAGATAAATCCTCGTCTGTTTGTAAATTTGATCCGTTGATTTGAGTTTGAAATCCGGATTGTTTTTGAACTCTGCATTCAGAATATCTAGTTCATTTTGAAGTGCAAGAAAGGGATTGTCGAAGTTCCTATATTCCGGTGCCATTTTCATCACCTCCACATCCAACGCATTTCCAATAACACGCCAAGCCAATATATTAAGCGAAAAAAGCAATTCCGTTTTAACGTGCGGATTACTAATGAACCTATCAATCTCCAGCAATTGAAACAACTCGTCCATCTTATCTTCCGGCGAATTTTGAAAAAACTGAAGATCTTTTTTCGGTGTTACCAGCACATTATCAACCAAATACCAAATTGTATTTTCGTTTTCTATCGGTGGTAAAATCTTATTAAGAAGGCGTTTTTTGAATTCTGGATAAAAGGCGTTTTCTGACAAAATATCAGCTTCCGTCAAAGAAAGATTGAAAGGCTTATCTTTGAAAATGTTGTGAATGTAGAAGACAAGATTGCCCTTAATCTTATGATTATCTTTCAGATAGGCGGTAAAAACACCCAACTCTTCTCGCTTGAGACTGCTGATAATTTCCGACAAAGGTTCCAAAGACAAAGTATCATTTTTTGTACTAAAATATTTTTTTAAAATAGTACTGAAACTGTCTTTTTTTATTAATCTAATCGCCATCTTAGCACAAAAGTAATCATTTCAGAACAATGTTATTCATCTGTCTCAAGATCCAATTGTGTTTTTTATTGAGGTACGCACTCGGTTTTTTTGGATCGTACTTTTTGGGATTTGGCAAAACTGTGGCAATCCACGCCGCTTCACTTTTGGTCAAATCTTTTGCAGGCTTGTTGTAATAATATTGCGCAGCAGCCTCAATCCCGAAAACACCCTGACCCATTTCGATCACATTAAGATATCTCTCCAGAATAATATCCTTGCCCCAAATTTTTTCGATGATGAATGTATAAATCGCTTCAAGGCCTTTTCGCAACCAGCTTCTACCCTGCCAAAGAAAAACATTTTTTGCAGTTTGCTGAGAAACCGTGCTCCCACCTCGCACAACTTTTCCCTTCTTATCATTCTTTTTCATCGCTTTTTCAATTTGTTTGAAATCGAAACCATTGTGGTTGAAAAACGCTTGATCTTCGGAAGCTAGAACAGCTTTTTTGATATTGGTTCCCATATCGTCGTATGAGATGTAATCGCGTTGCAATTTTCCGTATTTGAAAACGCTCCCCAACTGTGTCCAAGTGATCGGCGGATTGAAAAAGATTCCAAAAATCACAAAAAGTATATTAGCGATGATGATTGTAAAAATCAGCCTTTTGATAAACTTCCACATACTGCAAACAAATTTTCAGCGAAAATAAAACAAAAAAATAAATTGAACCCGTCAAATCTAGAATATTAAACTTGGAACATATCAAACAAAAAAGACCATAATAAATTGTGAGGTCCTAGTGAGCGCGTCAGGATTCGAACCCGAGACCGTCCCGATTGAAATCGGGATGCTCTATCCAGCTGAGCTTTTGATTAATTCTATAATCTTGACCTTACTTTTCCAAGATTTGATTTTGAGCTCCCTTTTGTAGGCAGAACTTTTATCTGTAAATTTTTCAGAATAAACAATTTTCCAATCTTTTGCTTTTGCAGTAAACCCAGAATGACTTGAAAGATGCTTTCGCAAACGCTCATCCAATTCTTCAGATGTATGACCAACATAGAATTTATTAAGAGTTTCCGAAAAAAGAATATAAAATTGAAACATAATTAAAACAAAAAACTCACAATTTACATTGTGAGTTTTTGTGAGCGCGTCAGGATTCGAACCTGAGACCGTCTGCTTAGAAGGCAGATGCTCTATCCAGCTGAGCTACGCACCCATTTGTAATTTTTTCGAAAATTACTAAAAATTGTCGGGGCGGCAGGATTCGAACCTGCGACCTCCTGGTCCCAAACCAGGCGCGATGACCGGACTACGCTACGCCCCGAGTAAGTCATCTTGTAGTTGCGGAGAGTAAGGGATTCGAACCCTTGGAACCGTTTCCAGTTCGCTTGTTTAGCAAACAAGTCCTTTCGGCCTCTCAGGCAACTCTCCTTAGCAATAAATAAGTATATTCGTCTATTCCCTTATTGCGAGTGCAAATATAGGAGAGTTTTCTATATCTACCAAAACTTTTTATTCATTTTTTTTCATATTTTTGAATGAAATTTAAACACAAAACCAACAACAATGCGTAATTCATTATATCTCACAACTTTAGGAATACTAATCATTTCTTGTGGCTCACAACAAAAAACGGTAAAAAGTAAAACACCCATCAAATCTACTACTCCGGTAGCCGTCATTCCTATAAAAAAACCGCAAATCAAACAAGATGAAGGCGACTATTACAAAGTCAACATCGCGGATATTACAAAAAATGACAACACGGTGAGTTACGGTTCTATTGTCAGCGCAAATCCGTCGGGATACAAAGTGACGAAAAATTATTTCCCATCTATCGGTCAGAATTTCCGTCAACGTTATGTGATTTTACACTATACAGTATTAGATGATGAAAAATCCATCACCGTTCTCACGCAGCAAGGCGTCAGTGCGCATTATCTTGTGAATACTCTGCCTGACAAGGAAATCTATCAATTGGTAGATGAAAACAAAAGGTCTTACCACGCCGGTGTCAGCAATTGGAGAAAAGATCAGAATCTAAACGATACTTCGATTGGAATTGAAATAGTGAATTTGGGTTACAAGACAGATTCTACTGGTTACAGAGTTTTCACGCCCTTTCCTGAGGAGCAAATCAAAAAAGTTGGAGCTTTGGTAAATGATCTTGTAGTGAGATACAACATTCCGCCGACTAATATCTTGGCTCATTCTGATATTGCACCAACAAGAAAACAAGATCCAGGTCCACTCTTCCCTTGGAAACGATTGTACGACGAATATCAAATCGGGATGTGGTACGACGAAACCTCGAAACAGACTTTCCTCAATCAAATCTTAACAACAAACGAAATTACTTTACAATATAATAATCCGGAATTTGTTTCCAGAGTTCAACAACAGCTGTCTCAGTTTGGTTATGCATTGAGCGTGAATGGCGTTTGGGACAAGGCTACGAAGCAAACAATAGAGGCTTTCCAATTCCACTTCCGACCGATGAATTACAGTGGGATTATGGATGCGGAGACTTTTGCAATTTTGCAGGCTTTGATTCAGAAGTATCCGCAGAAGTAAGATGAAAACTATTTTAAAAACTGAAAGATTAAGTTTAAGACCGATTTCTGAAAACGATACTGAAAACGTTTTTGAACTACAATCTTTAGAACAAACTTCGAAATTCAATACTTCGAAATCCCCGAGTGACATTAATGAAACAAAAATTGATGTTGAAAAATGGATTGCGGAAAACAATAAGGAAAACACCAAGCATTTTACATTTGCTGTTGAATTGATCAATGACGAAAAATTCATCGGATTAATTGGATTGCATTTAGGAAAGGAAAATTATAAGAATGCCGAAGTTTGGTTTCAATTTGATTACAAATTTTGGAATAAAGGTTATGCAACAGAAAGCCTTAGAAAAATAATTGATTTCGGTTTTGAAGACTTGAAGCTTCATAGGATTGAAGCTGGTTGTGCGGTTGATAATATTGGTTCATTCAGCGTTTTAGAAAAAGTGGGGATGTTGAGAGAAGCACACACGAGACAACTATTACCTTTAAAATCTGGTTGGTCGGATAATTATGGATATGCTATTTTAGAAACGGACTTAAGAAAATATTAGCTCTATAATTTTAAAAAATTTCATTAAAAAACCTCGAAAATAATTTCGAGGTTTTTTAATTTTATCACTTACTCAACAACAGAGAAACCCACTCTTCTCTCTGGATTTTCTTTTCAAGCTTCAGATTTTGCTCTGTGCAAACTTCCAGAATATCGTCCACATCGAAGAAGCAAAGTCCGGACAACAGTAGTTTTCCGCCGTCTTCCAAAACGGAAACATACGTCGGGATGTCAGAAATCAAAATATTTCTGTTGATATTTGCCAAGATGATTTCGAATTTTTCTTTCCCAAGATTGTCAGCGGTTCCCAACTCGATGTCCAGTTCTACGTTATTACGTACTGCATTTTCTTTGGAATTTTCCACAGACCATTCGTCGATGTCGATGGCAACGGTTCTGCCCGCTCCTTTTTGTTTTGCGAAGATGGCCAACACCGAGGTTCCGCAACCCATATCAAGTACTTTTTTGTCCGCCAAATCCATATCCAGCATTTGCTGAATCATCAGGTGCGTCGTAGGATGATGACCGGTTCCGAAAGACATTTTCGGCTGAATCACAATCTCGTGCATATTTGGGTCGGAGTCGTGGAATTCGGCTCGGATTAAGACTTTATCTTCCACATTGATGGGTGAGAAATTCTTTTCCCATTCCTCATTCCAATTGATGTTCGGCATTTCTTCGTAGGTGTAAGAAATCTCGACCTCATCATTTTGAAGGAGATAGATATTTTTCAATTCTTCTTCATTGAAAAGGTCTTTTTGAATATAGCCGAGGATGCCGTCATATTCTTCCGTGAAGCTGTCAAAACCGATTTCTATCAGTTCCGCCATTAATATTTCGTTCCAAGGTTGGAGAGGTTTTATTTTAAAATTGAATTCCAGATAAACTGCCATTTTTTAATTTTTTGCAAATTTAGGTTATTTTAAATTTTAAAGGAAATGAGAGATAAACACAAAGGCACGAAGAATTGATTTATAAAAACCGTTTTAAGGCACAAAGAATTATTTTCAATAATTGAAAAATTTTAATTTTTCTTGTGTCTTAAAACAGCATTCAAATAAAAGAACCTTGTGTCTTTGTGTTAAACTAATTCATCTTAATTTGATACGTAAATCCAATGTGAAACCACCTTCCAGGCATTGGAACCAAGTTTGTTTCCACATATTTTGTATTCGTCAGGTTGTTGATTAAGACATAAAAATTAAGGTCTTTGTATCGGAAATTGATTTGCTCATCAAGAACATTATAACTGCCAAGATTCACACGTTCCGAATATTTATAAATCAATTGATTACTGAAATATTTCAAAAGCTTCACATCGACCTGCGCTACAAACTGATGTCTCAAATTCTGCAAAGCGTATCTGGAAAGTTCCTTATTTTTATATTGATTGTCAAGATAAGTGTAGCCCAGACGATAATTAAGGAATGAGAACAATTGATGTTTAAATTCAGTTTCGAAACCTTTGAGGTGAATTTCTCCAACATTTTCCGCCTTCCAAGGACTTTCAGGCGTTTCTTTCAACCAATCGATGCCATTGTTGGTATTTCGGATAAAACCGCTGACTTTCGCCAATATTTTTTCATTCTGGAATCTATAGCCTAATTCTGATGAGATAGCACTTTCAGGAACCAAGTTTGGATTTCCAATTTCCGCCGGACTTACGTAATATAAATCGGTGAAAGTCGGAATCCTGAAACCTTTGGAAAACGCTCCAAAAACTTTATGATTAGAATTAAAAATATAACCGACATCCATTCCCGGGTAGAAGAAATTCTGCCCCGAATAATTCGCCCAACTCGCGCCAGGATTGACTTCCAGTTTTTGATTGAAGAATTTGAACTGGTGGTCAAAAAACACCTGCGTCACATCCCGCTCTCTGTCGCCCAAATTACTGCTCGCAAGAAATTCCTTCCTGTAATCTACGCCAATTCCCGTGGTTCCAAGCGATGATTCGTAAGTCGCATTTACCGTTCCGCCAACGTTATTTCCGATGTGCATATTTCTGTAATACGCCGGATTTTGACGGATAAAAAGATACATATCCTGCCCTCTCCGCCAATAAACACTTGAGTTCACAGACAATTTATCAAACCTTTGCTCATACTGTAAACTTACCACAGAAGCCTGTGTTTCCTCATATTGATTGATGGCGGTTGGCGATGCGTAAAATCCATTGGCTCCAAATTTCTTCTCAGAAAAACCAGCTTGAAGACTCAGACTTCCATCATTCAGCTTTAATTTATTTTGATAAAAAAAGTTTCTGAGTTGATAATCTGTATTGTAGCGGTAACCATCCGAAGCACCATTGCTAATCGTAAAAAGATTCGTAAAGTTCTCCGAACCAAATGTCGCAGAAGCTGACAAATCATAAGTTTTGAAATCACCGCCTTGCGCTTTTATCGTCACTTGTTCTTCGGAAGATGATTTGGTGACGATGTTGATTACACCCGCGTAAACATTCTGTCCATATAGTTTTGCCGACGACCCTTTCATAATCTCCACCCTTTCCACCGCCGAAATATCAAACGGAAGATTGAAGGTATTATGACCAGTCTGCGAATCATTCATCCTGATGCCATTCACCAAAATCAAAACCTGCTCAAACGAACTTCCCCGAATCGTAATATCACTCTGAACACCATTCGAACCTCGCCTTTTGATATCCAGCCCCGAGTGGAATTGCAACAATTCATCGATGCTTGTCGCAGGACTGTTTTGGATTTGTTGCTTGGTGATGACCGTCACATTTTCGTTCACATCATTATAAGGAATCGATAAAAATCGACCCTGCAAATTCACCTCATCGATTTCGTTTTCTTTGTTCTGCGCAAATCCATTGATTGACAAAACGACAAACGACAAAGCCACAATTATTCTCTTCATAGTTTATTTCCTTTCAGATAATCGGGCGCAAATATAGAGATTAGCCTGAGTTAAGTCGCTAAATTCATTAAGAAAATCTTAATAGTTTAAATCCAAAATCATATTCCAATTCGATATAATTTTCCGTAATTTTGTGGGTCTCATTTTTACTATGGCTACAACAACCGACATCGATATCAAGAAATTTCTTTTCGTTAAAAACGCGCACCTTAACAACTTGAAAAACATAGATGTTCTCATCCCGAAGAACAAACTGATTGTGATTACAGGCGTCTCGGGAAGTGGAAAATCCTCACTGGCTTTCGACACCATTTATGCCGAAGGACAGAGGCGTTATGTAGAAAGTCTGAGTTCCTACGCGCGTCAGTTTTTGGGGAAATTAGAAAAACCAAAAATCGATGATATCAAAGGTTTGGCGCCGTCTATTGCGATTCAGCAAAAGGTGATTTCTTCCAATCCGCGTTCTACCGTCGGAACTTCTACGGAGATTTACGATTATATGAAATTGTTCTTTGCCCGCGTTGGCCGAACGTATTCCCCGATTTCCGGCGAAGAAGTGAAGAAAGACAGCGTGACGGATGTCATTGATTTCATTAAAAATTCAAAGAAAGATTCGACGTTTTTGCTTTTGGCACCATTGAAATTTGATGCCGAGAATTTTGCCGAGCAACTTAAAACCTTGAAAGTTTCTGGATTTACAAGATTGGAAGTCAATGGAAATGTGGCTGGAATTGAGGATTTGGAAAGTTTCGGATTTGTGCCGGAGAAAGAGATGACTATTAATTTGGTCATCGACAGATTCAGTTACGAGGAAGATGAGAGTTTCCTTCAAAGATTGGCAGATTCTATCCAGATGGCTTTCTACGAAGGTCACGGCTACTGCTCTTTGAAAAATACAGACACCGAAAAAGTACGGGATTTCTCGAATAAATTTGAATTGGACGGCATTGTTTTCAATGAGCCTACAGTTCATTATTTCAGTTTTAATAATCCTTACGGTGCTTGCCCAACTTGTGAAGGTTACGGAAAAGTGATTGGAATTGATGAAGATTTGGTGATTCCGAATAAAAACCTGTCGCTTCACGAAGATGCAGTCGCGTCTTGGCGTGGCGAAAGTATGAGCGAATGGAAAAAGGATTTCATCAAAAAGAACAAAGATTTCCCTATTCATAAGCCTTACCACCAGTTGACCAAAGAACAGAAACAGTTACTTTGGAGAGGCGACAAAACGAAAACCTTCCCAAGCATTGATAATTTCTTCAAAATGCTGGAGGAAAATCTTTATAAAATCCAGTACCGCGTGATGCTTTCACGCTACCGTGGGAAAACGCTTTGCCCGACTTGCGAAGGCTTAAGATTACGAGAAGAAACGAGCTGGGTGAAAATCGATGGACACAATATCCAATCGTTCATCGAATTGCCTTTGGATGAATTCCTTCCATTAATAAAATCTTTAAAACTCAACGAGCACGACAGAGAAATCGCCAAACGACTGACCTATGAAATCGAAACCCGATTAGAGTTTTTGACGAAAGTTGGTCTCGGCTATTTGACCTTAAACAGAACTTCGAATACACTTTCCGGTGGTGAAAGTCAGAGAATCAACTTGGCGACCAGTTTGGGAAGTTCGTTGGTCGGTTCGATTTATATTTTGGATGAGCCGAGTATTGGATTACATTCCCGAGATACCGAAAATCTGATTGGCGTTTTGAAGCAACTTCGAGATTTAGGAAATACCGTAATCGTTGTAGAACACGATGAAGACGTGATGAAATCTGCGGACCATATTATCGATATTGGTCCGGAAGCTGGCTACCTCGGCGGTGATTTGGTTTTCAACGGCAGTTATGACGAGATGATGAAATCCGATACGCTGACCGCAAAATATCTGAGTGGCGAAATGGAAATCGAAGTGCCTAAAAAACGTAGAAAGACTAAAGAATATATTGCCATAAAAGGTGCACGTCAAAACAATTTGAAGAACATCGATGTGAATGTTCCATTGGAATGTTTAACCGTCATCACAGGTGTTTCCGGAAGTGGAAAATCGACTTTGATGAAAGAAGTAATGACGAACGCGATTCAAATCCAACTCGGAATGGGTGGAAAAAAAACGGATTATGATTCTGTGGAATTCCCTTCAAAACTGATTCAAAACATTGAATTGATTGACCAAAATCCGATTGGAAAATCGTCCCGTTCCAATCCAGTCACTTACCTGAAAGCTTACGACGACATCCGTGACCTTTTTGCAAAACAAAAATCAGCGAAAGTTCAAGGACTTAAACCGAAACATTTCTCCTTCAATGTGGACGGCGGACGTTGCGACGAGTGTAAAGGCGACGGCGTTATCACAGTGTCAATGCAGTTTATGGCCGACATCGAACTTGAATGTGAACACTGCCACGGCACACGTTTCAAAAAAGAAATCCTTGAAATCAAATACGACGAGAAAAATATCTCGGACATTCTTCATATGACGGTTGACGAGGCTTTGGAATTCTTCTCAGAAAACCACGAAGAAAAGATTGCGACCAAAATAAAACCTTTGCAGGACGTTGGTTTGGGTTATCTTCAACTCGGACAATCCTCTTCTACCCTTTCCGGTGGTGAAGCGCAGAGAGTTAAATTGGCATCATTCCTCGTGAAAGGTGTGACCACGGAAAAAACGCTTTTCGTTTTTGATGAGCCTTCAACGGGATTGCATTTCCACGACATCAAAAAATTATTGAAATCGCTTCAGGCATTGATAGAACTCGGACATTCGGTTGTCGTGATTGAGCATCAGCCAGATATTATGAAAACGGCAGATTACATCATCGACATTGGCCCGAATGCCGGAAAATATGGTGGTGAGGTTGTTTTTGCCGGAACGCCGGAGGATTTGGTGAAGGTAAAGGAGTCGGCTACTGCGAAGTATATTGCGGAGAAACTTGATTAAAATGTTTGAAATAAAAAAAATTCCCAATATGGGAATTTTTTGTTTTATATTTGTAAAAACGTAAGGGTGAGGGTTATTGCAAAAAAGATATTGCGGGAATTCTGGGAAATCCATTCGGATAGCGAACAGCAATTGAAAGCTTGGTATCAAGAAGCAGAAAATGCAACGTGGAAAAATCTGAATGAAATGAAAAACGATTTCCCGAGCGCAAGTATTTTAAAAGACAGTCGGATTTGTTTCAATATCAAAGGAAATAATTACAGACTGATTGTCAAGATTAATTTTGAATATCAGATGATGTGGATAAGGTTCATCGGAACTCACGCAGAATATGATAAAATCGATGCCAATAAAATTTAAACAATGAAGAATCTAAAACCAATAAAAACCGAACAAGATTACAATCAAGCTTTGGAAAGGCTGGAAGATATTTTCGATGCAAAACCAAATTCACAAGAAGGCGATGAACTAGAAATCCTTGGAATTCTAATAGAAAAATATGAGAATGAAAATTTCCCGATAGAACTTCCCGACCCAATAGAAGCCATCAAATTCCGAATGGAACAGCTTAATTTCTCACAAAACGATTTGGCAAATATCATCGGTTTGAAAAGCAGAGCCAGCGAAATCCTAAATAAAAAAAGGAAACTTTCTTTGGAAATGATTAGAAATCTGAGCGAGAAACTTCATATTCCATCAGAAGTTCTAATTCAGGTTTATTAGACTTATCCACAAAAAAATGTGGATAACTACGAAACTTTAACATTCAGTTTACATTTCGTATTGTTTTTCTTTCTAAATTTACATCAATAAGATTTAGTAAATCGTTATGAAAACTTATCTATTTTCAATCAGAATCACTCAAATTTATTTGATATAAAAATCAAAGGATAGCATTGTCGGCTATCCTTTTTTGTTGTTGTTTAACTAAAAAAATGAGATGTCTTTATCTATTGAGCCGGCTCCTAAAGAGTCGGTTCTTTTGTGCCATCAAACAAAAAAAGACTGTCTCTTGCGAAACAGTCTTCTCCTTTTCATTTTAAAACTAATTATTTGGTAGCATTCACATTGATTCCAATCTCAATGTCTTTGCTGATCATCCATTCTGCAGGGTCAGTTTCGTCTGTCCCAAATTTGATTCCCCAATCTGCTCTGTTCACAGTAAATTTAGCTTCAACACCAGCTTTACCTTCAGCAACAGTTACCTTCGCCGGGAAAGAAACATTAACCGTTTTTCCTAGCAATGTCAAGTTTCCACTTACAGTTTTGTTAGCTCCCGCCACCGCATCTTTTGGAAGATCGCCTGCCAAATCTGTTACAGACGTGATCTTGAAGTCAGAAGTTGGATTTTTTGTCACGTTAAAGAAATCTTCATTTTTCAAGTGACCTTCAAGATCTGCTGGTTTTTTGTCGGCTTCAGTTACAGATGCAGGATCTACTTTCAAAGTCGTCATATCAATCACGAAATCTCCAGAAGTCACTGCATCATCAGCAACTGTAATTTCACCTGATTTCAAGTTGATAGTTCCCCAACGTGGCGCGAAACCACCTTTGTGGAACGCTTTCCAGTTAACGTTAGACGTTGCCAAATCTACATTGTATGCATCTCCAGATTTTTCTGCAACTTCCTGCGCATCTTTCACGGTCTCTTTTTTGTCGTTACACGCCGTGAACAACAATGCACTTGCAAATGCCAATACTGTTAATTTTTTCATAGAAAATTATTTTGATTAAACTTTTTTATTGTAGCAAAAATAAGACCTTAACCATTGATATCACGTTGATGTACATCAAGAAAGCACTTTTCATAATTTTAAGTTTAATTCATTAATTGATAATTTAGATTTCGTTAAGATTAAATTAAAAAATTTCCGTTCAATTATTTAACATAATCTAAACCTATAAGCACAAAAGTCTTAATAAATCATAAAACACTGATTATCAGTATTATTATTTTATAAATATTTTATATTTTAATTAAAATCGGTATAAAATTTGATATTAAAATTTAACATTATTAACATTTTTTAACAATATCAAATTCCTTTAACTACAATGAAAAAAACTTTTGCAGAAAGATCAAATATTTTGGTTTTTCTTGGGACTGCTACATTAATGATCACAGCAGTTTTCTTTTTGAAATCCTGTAATAAAAATTCGAAAACAGACCAGGTACAACAATCAAAAGAAACAAATGCCAATAAAATCGTCCCCAATTCCGCAAAAGTTATCTCCGCAAAACCCGATGTTCCAGACGATCCAAACAAAAGATACATCTATCTCACTTTTGACGATGGCCCAAACAAAGGAACCGAAAATCTTTTGAAAATCATCAACAAACATCAGATTCCAATCACCTCCTTCGTGGTTGGAAAGCACGCTTACGACAGCAAAACCCAAGGAAAAGGACTTAAAAATTTGGAAGAAAACAAGCTGGTTGAACTTTCAAATCACAGTTATTCGCACGCAGAAAATCGATATTCCGAATTCTATAAACATCCGGAAAATGTCGTTCACGATTTTGACCGTGCAAAAGACAGTTTGAAATTTCAAAATAAATACGCCAGAACGCCCGGCAGAAACATCTGGAGATCGGCAAAAATAAATGCAACCGACATCAAAACCTCGAAAGCTTCCGCTGACGAACTGCAAAGGGCTGGCTATGTTTTGGTAGGTTGGGATCTGGAATGGAAACCCGACAATCAAATGAAATTAAAAGGTTCTCACAAAGAAATGTCCAAAAAGATCGACAGCATCTTCTTCAACGATTTGGAAAAGACTTCCCGACATTTGGTTTTCCTGACGCACGATCAATATCTTCAGGATGATGATTCAGTAAAGGAGTTAGATTTGTTTATTTCCGGTCTACAAAATAGCAATCGTTTTGAGTTCCGAAAAATATCTGATTATCCTAACATTAATGATATTTTGAAATAAGCCATAGAAAAGCACTTCGACTCCGCTCAGACTGACATCTCTTAAATGTTACGATTTGCACGATGTCAGTCTGAGCGGAGTCGAAGACCTATTCACGATAAGAGAACTTTATAAAAAAAATCTCCCAGTTTTAATGAACTAGGAGATTTTAATTTTAATCAAACTCTTTAGAAACACCCAGTCCAAACAAGGCAAAATCATAAATCGCAGGGTCAGCAGAATTATGTTTTCGAAGTATCAAATCCAATTCTTCAACAGCTTTCCAATCGTTTTGTTTTCTAGTTAAAATTCCTAATTTTCTGGAAATATTAGCGGTATGAACATCCAAAGGAACAGATAAAAACCTTGGGTCAATGTTTTCCCAAATGCCGAAATCAACGCCTTTCTTATCTTTCCGAACCATCCATCGCAGAAACATAATCAATCTTTTCGACGCCGAATTTTTATAAGGCGAACTCACGTGTTTCTGTCCACGGTGTTGTTCTGAAACGAATTGATTCCGGAATCGTTCAATGGAATGATAGAAATTGGTTTCATCTTCATTGATGAGAAATGCATCTTCCAGACTTTCAAACTGAGAATAAATCCGGCGGAAATTCCTTAGAAAGAAAATAAAATCTTCGTGGTTGAAAGTTCTGTGAATTGCTTTCTGTGGAATCACATCCAAATCACTTTCTGTGAAATTCATTACAAAATCGTAGGGTGAATTTCCCATCAATTCCATCATTTTATTCGCATCATTGATGATTGATTTTCGATTTCCCCAAGCGATACTTGCAGACAAGAATCCAGCAATCTCAATATCCTGTTTCAAAGAAAAACGATGCGGAATCTGGATGGGGTCATCGGTTATGAAATCCGGTGAATTGTAGAGTTCTGCTTTCTTATTGAGCAAATCGAAGATGTCTTTTTCTTTTGAATTCATAATCAGTTGCAAATTTCTGCAAAAAAATTGTCATTCTGCAAGAATCTAGACAAAGGCTGTTTAGATTCCTACTGAATGACAATATTGGGTTTTGTATTTTATTTAAAAATAAACCTAATTTCTAGATTCTAACTTCTAACTTCTATTTTATCTTCCAATCACTTCTGTAATTGGATTTCCAATGTTTCCACTTGGGAATTCGATGTGAAGTAATGCTGAAACGGTTGGCGCAATATCGGTCATATTATATTCTTTATTGCTCTCGCCGTGCTTGATTCCCCAGCCCATAAAAATCAATGGAATGTGAGAATCGTAGGAATTCCAAACGCTGTGAGTCGTTCCTTTTTTGGCGTAGTTTGGTAACATTCCGTCGTGCGAAACGATTTGGATATCGCCACTTCTTTGCCAGTTGTAACCATTGATTGCTCTCGTTTTGATTGGTTCTGGAATTGCTGAAGAACCGATTTTTTTCAAGTCGACTGCGTAAAGAACTCTTGGGTCTTTGTTCAGTTTGTCAATGATTGTAGTTTTGATGGCTTCTTCGTCCAGTTTTTTTTCTTTAATCAAACTTTGATTTAGATAGATTTGGTAATTGTCGATTCCGTTGATTATTTTGGAATTGGCATATTTCTTTTCCAATTCTTCACCAAGATTTTTCTCCATTCCGTCATCGAAGAAACCGCCTAAAATTTTGTTCGCTTTCAAAAATCCTTCTGCGTGCGCACCGCCGTGGTCTGCGGAAAGAAAAAGCAAATAGTTATTCTTCCCTACTTTCTCATCCAGCATTTTGAAAAACGTTGCCAAATCTCTGTCCAATCTGATGTAAGTATCCTCAACCTCAATGGAATTTGGTCCGTAAGAATGTCCCACATAATCCGTCGAAGCAAGATTGATTGCTAAGAAATCTGTTTCTGCACTTTTCCCTAAAGCATAATTATCCAATGCGCTTTCCGCAAATTTCAAAGTTAGAGTATTTCCAAAGGGTGTTGTTTTGATAACGCCTTTTTTGGTTGCATAATCTGCCAAAAGATTGTTGTAAGGAAAAACAGGGTCGTCCGCAAATCCAACTGGTTTTTCCCAAGCGACGTTGTCTTCTGTACTTTCTGTATATTCAGAAATTGGCAAAACTGTTTGCCAGCCATTTGCTAAAAGTTTTTCCGGCACTTTTTGCGCATTGAAATCTTTGACCCATTTCGGTAATTCTTTCATATAATAAGAACTCGTGATGAAGTTTCCAGAAGAATCATCAAACCAAAATGCACCCGTTGGATTGTGACCAGCCGGCAAAATAGAGGCTCTGTCTTTCAAAGAAACACCAACTACTTTTGAACGGAAATTGCTGGCAAGCATCAACTGGTCTGTCACCGTGGTTGACCATAAATTCTTCGGAGAATGACTTCCCAGTTTTTTATCATCTGTTCCTACTGGTTTCATATCATCATCTGCCGTACAATAAACATCTTTTCCAGTTTCTTTGTCTTGCCAATCATTCCCTGCAATTCCGTGAATGGACGGAACAGAACCTGTATAAATTGTCGTATGTCCAATCGCTGTCACCGTAGGAATATACGGAATATGAACATTGTTGAGAGAATAACCTTCGCCCAGAAGTCTTTGAAATCCGCCTTTCCCGAATTTCTTTTCGAAGCGGTAAAGATAATCCCAACGCATCTGGTCAACGACTAATCCTACCACTAATTTTGGTCTTTCTCCTGAATTGATTTTTGTTTTCTGAGCATTTACATTTCCGAATGTAGCCACCGCCAAAACGAAAATCTTAATTTTTCTGAACATTTAATTTTACTTTTTATTGAGCCCAAATTTACGGCTTTCAAAAGTTTTGGAATGTGAAATTTTATTAAAGTTTGATTGAGAGTTTAACACAAAGGCACAATGAATAATTTTCAAGTCGATGCTTTAAGGCACAAAGGACTTCGACTCCGCTCAGTCTGACATTGAATGATTCAAAGTATCATACAAACATTGTCATCCTGAGCGGAGTCGAAGGCTATATTATAAAAAAAAACGAGCAAATCTGCCCGTTCTAATCAATAACATAAATTGCAAAAGCTAACAGCCAAAAGCCATTTGCCAATTGCTATTTGCTATTTGCTATTTGCTACTTGCTTCCGCCGGAGTTTTTCTCCACATCCGTTTTGGTATTTTCTTTTACTTTTTGGTTTCCGAAACGTTTGACGAATGTGAGCGAGAAGCCGTACCAATCCCATTTGTTGGTATTTTGAAAGGAACCGATTTGGCTGAAAGTTGTCGTATCCATCGATGGTCTTTTGAAAATATTCATCAACTGCAAACTGGTCTCGATTTGCGAAACAGGGAAAATCTTTGTGACAGAAATGTTGTGGAAAAAGTTGTATTGATTGGCCACAGAGTTTCCATAATTCTGATTGTCAATGCTCATCCAAGCGCTAATATTGATGTTTTTATTAAATAAATTCGTGTAAGATAAATTGGTGGAGCCTGAGAAGAAATTAAGATAATTGTTCGCGCCTTCCAATTTGTTTCTGGTGTTGAAATCGCTGTTGTCCGTATAAGACCAACCTAAACTTAGATTGACATTCAGCTTATTTTTGAGGAAATTCTGATTAGTGTTTGCCGATAGATAGAATTTCTCCACTTTCCCTTTGAAATTATCTGGAAATGAAATCGTTTTCACCAGTCCGTTTTGAGTTTCCTGACTGTAACTTGTCCAATAATCTTGGTCTGTAAAAGTATATCTCGCTGAGAGGAAATATTTTTTATGAATGCCGAATTTCAACCCAATTCTATCGCTGGGATTTGGTAAAAGGTTTACATTCCCTCGGTAAAAAAATCCGTTGTTTCCTGGCATTTCAAAATCATTGAACTCAGAATACCAAGGTCTCCAAAGATTGTGATTATAAGTCAAACTCAAATCATAATTTGGTGTAAAAGCATATTTGACCAAGAAATTCGGCAACAAAGTTCCATAAGACTCTCTTCTGGTTTCAGTTCCGTTTTGATGAATTTTATAATCAATATATTCGTATCGAAGTCCGATTCTCGTTTCTAGTTTATCAAAAAACTTTTTGCTGTAGTTGGCGTAAACAGAATTAAGATTTTCCGTGTACTGAAAATGATTCACATTGGCCAACTGAACATTATTAGAAATTACGAGATAATCATTTGGAATCACATTATTATTAAAGTTTGCTTTTCCACCGGCTTCAAAACTCCCATCTTTCCCCAATGGCGACGTGTAATCTACTTTTACAAAATAGTTTCGGTTTTGATTGTAATTTTCAAAATGTCTGAGTTCGCTAATTGTGTTTATGGCATTTTTTCTTGCAAAATCAGTTGTCCCTTTTTCAGAATCGTAATTGACTCCGACATTAACATCCAAAATCCTATTTTTCTCCTTATCATAATATTTATAGAACAAATTGGTTCCCAAAGTATTACTATTTGTACGTCCTAGAACTTTTTGCGAAAAAGAATTTAGCAAAACATCATTCAGAAAATTGTTTTCAAAAGAATCAGATTGCGAAGAACGATTTCCTCGGAAATATTCTAGAACAAGACCAATGTTATTTTTGTCATTCAGTTCAAATTCTGAAGTTGAAGAAAACGATGGATTTTTTCCTGTGTATGCACTTTCAGAATCAATCTCACTCACGGAATTATTTGCATAAAAAGTATTTCTGCTGGAATTTTTATTAATGAAAACATTATCGCTGTAACTTCCTGTGAACGTCTGTGTGAAGTTCTTTTTGTGGTAATTCAGATTCAAACTTCCGTACTGGTTGTTCTTGGTGTTTTGAGTATTTGTTAAGGAAACACTGCCTTTCAAACCTTCATCATCACGTTTTTTCAAGACGATGTTGATGACGGAACCACTAGCCTCATAACGTGAAGATGGACTTGTGATGACCTCGATTTTCATCAAGTTGTCAGCAGGAATTGTTTTAAGATATTCCTTAAGTTCCTTACCTGTGAAAACCGATTTTCTATCATTAATGTAAACCGTCACCGATTCGCCTTCTGCTTTTACATTATCATTGTTATCGATGCTCACCAAAGGCGTCATTCTTACAATGTCCCAAGTTGTATTTCCCGCAAGAATAGAGCTGTTTGCGACGTTGAAGACCGTTCTGTCGGCTTTGTTTTCGACGGTTGGTTTTCTGGCTACCAAAGTCACGGATTCTATTTCTTTGGATTTGATGGTATCATTTGTAGTTTGCGCTAAAAAAAGCGTAGCTGTGAGTAATCCCAGAGAGGAAAACAATATTCTCATTTCATAGTTTTCTTATAAGACAACTATTGGAGCTGGAATGTTACATCGGAATTTCAATTTTTCTTAATATCAATATTTATTTTGATTAAATTTGAAGCAACGTTTTGAAAACTAAACCATTGAAAAAATGAGCATCAAAAATAAATTATCACCAGACGAACAATCAGAATTGATTGATATTCTAAAAACCCGTTTTGAAAAAAATTCGGTGCGTCACGAGAATATCAATTGGGAAGATGTTCAGAAAAAATTGGAATCTAATCCAGACAAACTTTTGTCAATTAATGAAATGGAACGAACCGAGGGCGAACCAGATGTTGTTGGTTATGATAAAAAAACAGACGAATATCTCTTTTTCGATTGTTCCGCAGAAAGTCCAAAAGGCAGACGAAGCCTTTGCTATGACCGAAAAGCATTGAATTCCCGAAAGGAAAACAAACCGGCAAATAGCGCCATAGATTTGTCTAATGAAATCGGAATCGAGATTTTGGATGAAGCTCAATATCGCCATTTGCAATCCTTGGGAAACTTTGATTTGAAAACGTCGAGTTGGGTGAAAACGCCGGAAGACATTCGAAAATTAGGTGGTGCAGTTTTCTGCGACAAGCGTTACAACACGGTTTTCCTTTATCACAATGGTGCGGAATCGTATTATTCGGCGAGAGGTTTTCGTGGTTTTTTGAAGGTTTGAATTAATAATTAAAATTATGAAAACAAAAAATTATTTCGTACTACTTATTTTTCTATCAATAAATATTTATGCTCAAAATAAAGCATTTAAATGTGAAAAAGTTTATGATGCAGTGAAGTTAATTGATGAACAGAAATATAATGAAGCGATAAAAATTCTTGAAGAATGCGAAAAAGTAGACCCTTCGGAATATACTTATCCGTATGAAATAGCATTAGCAAAATCATATAGCAAAGATTATGATGGAGCAATAAAAAAATTGATTGAGATAAAAAACTATAAAGATATTAAAGACAATTATTATCAACTATTGGGAAACAATTACGATTACAAAGGTGATTCTGCAATGGCAATTAAAACCTATGATGAAGGTCTTAAAAAATTTCCTAAATCTGGAAGGCTATATTTGGAAAAAGGAGTAATGTATGAATCTTCAAAACCAATTGAAGCCATAAAAATTTACGAAAAAGGAATTGAAGTAGAACCAATGTACCCCTCAAACTATTATCGGGTTGCAAAGATTTATTTGAAAACAAATGATAGACTCTCTGGACTAATATATGGTGAGATTTTTATGAACCTTGAACGAACCACTTCTAGAACTCAGGAAATGAGCAAGCTGTTATATGAAGGATATAAAAACTCTTTGCTTTTCGTATCACAAAATCAAAAGAAAACTGAATTTTGCCCCGCAATAATTGATGCTGAAAAATATGAAAAAAATAAAGCCTTGCCTCTTTGTATGAACTTCGCATATGGTTTTGTGGTAGCAATGATGGATTACAATGACTTTACTTATGATAATTTTGTACAAATGAGAAAAAAATTTCTTAAAGAATATCAAAATGTAAAAATTAAAAACGCTCCCAATGTTTTACTAAACTATTTTAAAACAATGGATGAAAATAAGGTTTATGATGCATACAATTATTATATATTCCAAATCGCTAATAAAAATGCTTTCGCAGAATGGCAAACTAAAAACAAAGATGAATATGATAGTTTTGTAGAATGGTACACCAAATCCGGAAATGAGTTGAAAATAGATTCAAAGAACATCTTTATTTCAGACCAAATCAAATAGCCAAATTTGAATTTAGTGGCAAGCACTACAAACGCCCGTCAACACACAATTAACACTTTCCACTTGATAATTTGCTGGCAAAGAAAACTGAACTGGAACCGGCAGACATTCTATCGTTTGACAAACCGTGCACCGGAAATGAAAATGATGGTCGGCTAATTTTTTTTCATCACACTTGATACAAACAGCGAAGTATTGTTTTCCATCTTCCGCTACAATCCTGTGGAGAATTCCGTCTTCGCAAAATCGATTTAAGACTCTGTAAATCGTGGCTCTGTCCATTTCCAGATTGATTTTTCCTTCGATGGCGTCTTGGCTCATTGCCTTTCCGGTGGTCGTCAGTAGATTCAAGACGGCTTCTTTTGCGGGTGTGTTTCTTCTTTTCATTTTTATTAATGCGATTCTGTTGCAATAATAGAAATTAATCTTAACTTTGGCAAGAAATAATTGGCTTTTGGCAATTAGCTTTTGGCGAATAGCTTTTAATTAAGGATATAAATAGAAAAATTAAAATGGAAAATCGATACGATGTAATTATAATTGGAGGCAGTTATGCAGGACTTTCATCAGCAATGTCATTGGGAAGGTCATTAAGAAAAGTTTTGGTCATTGACAGTGGAAAACCTTGCAATGCACAGACGCCACATTCGCAAAACTTCCTGACTCAAGACGGAAAAACACCGAAAGAAATTTCGACAATTGCCAAAGAACAAGTTGAGAAATATAAGACGGTCGAGTTTTACGAAGGTTTGGCGACAGCAGGCATCAAAACAGAAAATGGTTTTGAAATCACAACTGAAAACGGCGAGAAATTCTCATCCAAAAAATTGATTTTCGCAACTGGAATCGTAGATGAAGTTCCAAACATCAAAGGCTTCAAAGAATGTTGGGGAATTTCGTTAATCCATTGTCCTTATTGTCACGGCTATGAATTTCAAAATAAAAAAACGGGAATCATTGCTAATGGCGAGCGTGGTTTTCATATTATTTCTTTGGTGAGTAATCTGACCAAAGATTTGACGATTTTCACAAGAGGAAAAGCCGATTTCACCGATGAGCAACTTGAAAAATTAACTAAAAATAATATTCAAATCATCGAAACCGAGATTGAGGAATTGAAACATCAAAATGGAATGGTAGAAAGCTTGATTTTATCCGATGGCAAAGTTTTGAATTTTGACGTCGTCTATGGTCCGTCTCCTTTCACTCAACATTCCGACATTGTCGAATCTATGGGTTGCGAGATGACGGAAATGGGTCACATCAAAATCGACCAATTCCAAAAAACGAATGTTGCAGGATTATTGGCTTGCGGTGACAATTCCAGCCCGATGCGTTCGGTTGCCAATGCAGTTTACACAGGCAATCTTGCAGGTGCGATGGTGAATGCAGAGTTGACAGCAGAATCTTTTTAGACCATTAAAATTGAATCTTTAAATTCGCAAATCAAAACCGTAATGGAATGAACATCCTGCGAAATCACATCGAAAAAATAATCACCCTCACAGACGAGGAATTTGAGTTGATTGATTCCTGCTTTCATTCTAAAAAGTATAGAAAAAAGGATTTAGTCATCAAAGAAAATGATTCTGTGAGCCACGTCTATTTCATTGTTTCGGGTTTGATGAAATTGTACGTTACAGACCGCGACGCAAAGGAACATATCATCTCCTTTTCTATGGAAGACTGGTGGGAAACGGATTATATGGCGTTTTACACCGAGAGCAAAGCCACGCAGTTTTTGCAATGTTTGGAAGATACGGAAGTGCTTTGTCTGTCATTTTCAGATTATCAAAAACTTAATGAGGCGATTCCAAAACTTGAACATTTCTTCCTCAAAAAAGCAATTGGAGGACATATTGCCAATCAGAAAAGAATCTTGTCTTTACTCACTTATACGGCAAAAGAAAAATATGAACAGCTCCTACACTCCTATCCAAGCCTGTTGCAAAGAATTCCGAAAACGGTCTTAGCTAATTATCTCGGCTTGTCTCGTGAGACCTTGAGTCGGTTTTTTGTGGAATCGAAAAAGATGTGATGTACATCACACAAGCTATTTCGGGCAGCGGCGGAACTTTGCTCCATCATTAAAATTATTTAAAATGGAAAAAAGAATCATTAATCCCTGGAAATGGCAGGATGCAAGAAATTACGCACAAGCTGTGGAAGTCAAGAATGTACAAAGTACGCTTTTTGTTTCCGGGCAAACTGCTATAGATGATGATGGAATATCAAGTGATGCTGATATGCGCACGCAACTTATCAAAACCTTGGAGAATCTCGAAAAGGTTATCCACAAATCCGATTTTGAATTGAAAAACATCGTTCGTCTCAATGTTTATACCACCGAGCATTCTGAATTGTTCGAAAACTTTGATGTTCTCCAAAACTGGATTGTAGAAAACGGTATTCAACAGGCAACAACCGTGATGGAAGTCAAAACATTATTCGAAACTTTGAAGGTGGAATTGGAAGCCACAGTTGTAAAATAAATTAAAAAACCATCCTAATTAATAAGGATGGTTTTTATATCAAAGTTTGAAATCTTAAAACTTCAAATCTCCATTCACATCTCTTACAGCTTGTGCTGCTTCTGCAAACTTCTCTTTTTCTTCTTCTGTCAATGTAATATTTACGATTTTCTCAACGCCATCTTTTCCAATGATCGCAGGAACACCAAGACAGATGTCGCTTTCACCATATTCACCGTCAAGCATTAGTGAACAAGGAATCATTTTCTTTTGGTCGCAGAGGATGGATTGAACCATTACAGAAACCGCCGCGCCTGGTGCGTACCAAGCAGAAGTTCCTAATAATTTGGTCAAGGTTGCACCACCAACTTTAGTCTCTTCGATTACATTAGCTTTTTGCTCATCGTTCAAGAATTCTGAAACTGGAACACCATTTCTGGTAGCTTTGCTGAAAAGTGGCAACATTCCTGTGTCAGAATGCGCTGCGATTACCATTCCATCAACGTCAGAGATTGGAGACTCCAACGCTTCTGCTAATCTGTATTTGAATCTAGCAGAGTCTAAAGCACCGCCCATTCCGATGATTCTCTCTTTTGGAAGACCCGATGTTTTGTGAACCAAATATGCCATTGTATCCATTGGATTGGAAACCACGATGATGATAACGTCTGGCGAATGTTTTACCAAGTTTTGAGTTACCTCTTTCACGATTCCAGCGTTGATGCCAATCAATTCTTCTCTCGTCATTCCCGGTTTTCTTGGGATTCCAGAAGTGATCACGGCTACTTTAGAACCAGCAGTTTTGGAGTAATCTCCTGTTGTTCCAGTGATTTTGGTATCAAAACCGTTCAAAGAAGCTGTCTGCATCAGATCCATTGCTTTACCTTCTGCGAAACCTTCTTTGATGTCCACCAAAACAACTTCTGCTGCAAAATCTTTCATGGCGATGTATTCTGCACAACTAGCTCCTACTGCGCCTGCGCCAACTACGGTAACTTTCATAATATATCTGTTTATTGTTTTTGTTGTATTGCCCGTAAATATAATAAAACTTCCAAAGGCGGAAAAAAAAATAATTCTAACATTTATCATATTTTGATCTTGATATTCATTATCATATGATATAATTTGCGACACAATAATAGACACCTTAATCAAATGTGATTCATATTTTGTAAATTTGCTTTGAAAAAAATTAAAAATATGTCAGAAAACAACATAAAGTCAATTGCCGTTTTGACTTCCGGAGGCGATGCGCCAGGAATGAATGCTGCGTTGAGAGCTGTTGTACGAACAGCAAATCATTTCAATATAGATTGCTACGGAATCCGCGAGGGTTACAACGGTCTTATTGCAGGAGATGTTACAAAGATGGGACCTCGTTCCGTTAAGAATATAATCAACCAAGGCGGAACGATTCTGAAATCTGCCAGATCCAAAGAATTTATGACACCGGAAGGCCGTAAAAAAGCTTTTGAACAATGTCAAAAACTGGGTATAGACGCATTGGTTTGTATTGGTGGAGACGGAAGTTTTACCGGTGCGAAAGTTTTCAATGAAGAATTTGGAATCAAGGTAATTGGCGTTCCTGGAACTATCGACAACGATATTTTCGGTACAGATAAAACAATTGGTTATGACACTGCACTCAACACAGCAATGGACGCGATTGACAAAATCCGTGATACTGCAACTTCCCACAACAGAGTTTTCTTTGTAGAGGTAATGGGTCGTGATGCAGGTTTCATCGCTCTTAACAGCGGCATCGCAACTGGGGCTTTGGACATCCTTATCCCAGAAAGAAAAGACAGCTTGGAAGATCTTTTCAGCACTTTCAGAACAGCTGAGAAAGTTGGAAAATCATCCAGCATCGTAGTTGTTGCAGAAGGCGAAGAATTAGCCAGCATCTATGACTTAGCAAAAGCAACAAAAGAAGAATTTCCAAGTTACGATATCCGTGTTACAATTTTGGGTCACATTCAAAGAGGTGGATCACCAAGTTGCGCAGACAGAGTGCTTGCAAGTAATCTTGGCTACGGAGCTGTAATCGGATTGATGGAAGGAAAAAACAAAGTGATGGTGGGAATGCAATCCAACAAAATCGTGTACACACCAATCGAAGAAGCCATCAAAAAACACAATGAGATAGATAAAGATTTGCTTAAAATTGCTGAGATTTTAGCGATGTAATTCCTTATTTTTTCGTAAATTTATAGTAATAAAAAAACCTTAATATTTTAAATAATATGTCAACAATTAAAGTAGGAATCAACGGGTTCGGGAGAATCGGACGTTTGGTATTCAGAGCAATGACTGAAAGAGAAAACATCGAAGTTGTAGGGATCAATGACCTTATCGATGCAGAATACATGGCTTATATGCTAAAATACGATTCAGTTCACGGAACGTTCAAAGGAGAAGTATCAGTTCAAGGTAACAACCTTGTGGTAAACGGAAAAACAATCCGTGTAACTGCTGAGAAAGATCCTAACAACCTAAAATGGAATGAAGTAGGTGCAGAATACATCGTAGAATCTACAGGTTTATTCTTATCTAAAGAAACTGCACAAGCTCATATCAACGCTGGAGCTAAGAAAGTAATCCTTTCTGCACCACCAAAAGATGATACGCCAATGTTCGTAATGGGTGTAAACCACAAAGAATTGACCAGCGACATCGCAATCTTCTCAAACGCATCTTGTACTACAAACTGTCTTGCACCTTTGGCAAAAGTGATCCACGATAACTTCGGGATTGCAGAAGGTCTTATGACAACTGTACACGCTACAACTGCAACTCAGAAAACTGTAGATGGACCATCCGCAAAAGACTGGAGAGGTGGTAGATCTGCATTGAACAACATCATCCCTTCTTCTACAGGTGCTGCAAAAGCGGTAGGAAAAGTAATCCCTTCTCTTAACGGGAAATTGACTGGAATGTCTTTCAGAGTTCCAACTGCTGACGTTTCTGTGGTAGATTTAACTGTTAAATTGGACAAACCAACTTCTTACGAAGAAATCTGTGCAGCTATCAAAACTGCATCTGAAGGTGACCTTAAAGGTATCCTAGGATACACTGAAGACGCTGTAGTTTCTCAGGATTTCGTAAGCGATTCCAGAACTTCTATCTTTGATAAAGAGGCTGGAATTATGTTGAACCCAACTTTCGTGAAATTAGTATCTTGGTACGACAACGAATGGGGCTATTCTAACAAATTGGCAGATATGCTTGTACATTCAGCTTCTTTGTAATCTGAATCTTTCAATAAAACTGAAACCTTTCAATTCATTTTGGAAGGTTTTTTTATTTTGATTAATGATAAAACTCACCGTCCAATTTTGGAGCAATAATTGTAACTTTATCCTAGATGGACAAATCAATTCTACAACCTCGATTCAGAGATTCAGCACATTTCAAAAACTTTTGGGAAACCGGGAACGGCAAACAACTCATAGAATTTTCCTGCGCAGAAGTCAGCTTCAAAGATTTTGATAAATTTTCTAAATATTATTATGATGTTGATGAAATTGGAGATGAAGTCGTCAAAGACATTTACTTCACACAATCCTTTCCTGAAGCTTCAAAACAAATTGAAAATTATATCCGAAATGGCGTTTCTGAAAACGATGATGTTCCAGAAAGTGTCAAATCACTTTTTGGACAAGCTCAGTCAGTTCCAGATTGGGTAGATTTTGAATTGATAAAAAGTGGCGCCGAACTCTGTATGCGTTGCAATGTGGATTCTTTGATTTCCTTGAGAGATTATTGTTTGATTGGTGGCTACGATTACGCTTATCTCAACAAACCATTGATTGTAACTGAGGCACTTAAAAAAGGTGCCGTCAAACGCTTATCAGAGACATTGGATTTTTGGGTTAATGTTACCCGACCCGACTCACTTCTCACCCACCGAAAAGGTTATGAATTTGCCATCAAAACAAGACTCATCCATTCCTACGCAAGACTTTCCATCAAGAAACATTATAAGAATTGGGATACGAAAAACTGGGGAGAACCCATCAATTCTTGGGATATGATGGCAACTTACATCGGTTTCAGTCTGGTGTTTTTATACAGTTTGAAAAAATTGGGAAACACCTTTTCTGAGCAAGAGGAAAAAGGCCTCTTTCACCTTTGGAGATATGTCGGCTATTTATTGGAAATTCCAGAGGAACTTCTACCCGATGACAAAAAGCAAGCGACAGAATATTTCTTTCTATGGACTTCTGTGCAACCATCAGCGGACAAAGATTCCGTTTTATTAGCACATTCTTTATTAAATGAATCTTTGGAAAATCCAATCCTTAAATTTGATTTTCAAAGGCGAAACCTACGTTATCTGCACATCTGTTGCACTTGGTTTTTATTAGACAATGAAGTTTGTGAAAGATTGGAAATTCCGAAAGTGAAAAACAAAAACCTATTTCCTGTTTCAAAAAAGATTTTCAACAAAATCTATGAAAAAACAATCAGCCGAGAAGCACGTATTAAAAAGGGAAATAAAGACCAAATGAAAGTTCTGACGGATTATTTGAACATTACAAAAAATTCAAATTTTCATTAATTTTCGATTGATAAATTAAAAGCGTAAACTAAAATAATATTGGATTTTGATTTTAAAATTCCGTATTTTTGAGAATAATTTTTTGACATAATGAGTACAAACGACGATAAGAAAAAAGCACTACAACTGGTGCTGGAAAAACTAGATAAAACCTACGGAAAAGGAACCGTGATGACTTTGGGCGAGGATTCTGTGGACCACACGATAGAAGTAATTCCATCAGGTTCATTGGGAATTGACCTGGCTTTAGGTGTTGGTGGCTACCCAAGAGGAAGAGTAATCGAAATCTACGGACCAGAATCTTCCGGTAAAACAACCTTGACCTTACACGCAATCGCAGAAGCTCAAAAAACTGGTGGAATTGCAGCTTTCATAGATGCAGAGCACGCATTCGACAGAAGCTACGCTGCAAAATTGGGTGTGGATCTTGAAAACTTGATCATCTCTCAACCAGACAATGGTGAGCAAGCGTTAGAGATTGCAGACAATTTGATCAGATCAGGCGCAATTGATATCGTGGTAATCGATTCCGTTGCCGCATTGACGCCGAAAGCAGAGATCGAAGGTGAAATGGGAGATTCTAAAATGGGTCTTCACGCAAGATTGATGTCTCAGGCTTTGAGAAAATTGACCGGTTCAATCTCAAGAACAAAATGTACCGTGATCTTCATCAACCAGCTTCGTGAGAAGATCGGTGTGATGTTTGGAAATCCAGAAACGACAACTGGTGGAAACGCGTTGAAATTCTATGCTTCTGTAAGAATTGACATTAGAAAAGCAAGTGCACCAATCAAGAATGGTGACGAAGCCGTTGGAAGCCGTGTAAAAGTAAAGGTTGTGAAAAACAAAGTAGCGCCACCTTTCAAAATGGCTGAATTTGACATTATGTACGGTGAAGGAATTTCTAAATCTGGAGAAATCCTGGATACTGCAGTAGATCTTGCTGTAGTTAAGAAAAGTGGATCTTGGTTCAGCTACGAAGACACAAAATTGGGCCAAGGTCGTGATGCTGTGAAAGACGTTTTGAAAGACAATCCTGAACTTTCTGAAGAGATTGAAGGAAAAATCAGAGAGATCATAAAGAACAAATAAAATAAAATTTGACAAAAACAAAGGCTGTGAAAATTCACAGCCTTTTGTTATTTATTTGAAGAAGTAAGTGAGTCCTAAGCTTATCACTTGTTCTGATTTTTTCTTAGCAGTTCCTGCATAACCTGCCTCAGATGGACTATTTTTCAAATCAGGATATGCATTTGACAATCCGATATCATATTTCAAAGCCAATTCTAATTGTCTTTTATAACTAAATCCTACACCTGCACCAATTCCTAGATTAAATGGATTGGCTTTACCGTAGCTATCTTTTTCATATTCCTGCTTATTGGTATTCTTCACCTTTTGATCGATCAAGAAATTAAATCTCGGACCTATCAATCCATAAAATTCGGATTCTGCTTCGGAAAAATAAGCTTTGAAATTAAAAGGAACACTTAGATAATTATTGGCATAAACAGCATCATAGCCAGGTCTGCCTTTTGCATCCTTCGACTTTCCTGATTCTCCCGCTCCAAAATACAAGACTTCCATTTGAAGGTAATATTGTTCCGCATTGCCAATTGGTGCCTGAGCCGTCACACCTCCCAAAACTGAAATTCTGGCTCCCGAAGGATTGTGCGCGTTTCTAACTCTGGAATAGGTTCCTCCTGCAACCAAACCGAATTCAGTTGACCTGAGATCAAGTTGTGCCTGAGAAAATAAAGAAGAGAAAATTAGAGATGCAAAAAGGATTTTTTTCATGTGTGTGTGTTTAAAATATTTCTGGTTCAAATTTAAATAAAAAAAATGAGAAGCTCAGATAGAGCTTCTCAAAATATATTTAATAAAAGATTTTTGATCAATTTATTATGCTAGAACTTTTGCTACAGTTACTCCAATCTCTGCTGGAGAATCTACAACGTGAATTCCGTTTTCTGCCATAATAGCCATTTTTGCTTGTGCTGTATCATCATCTCCGCCTACAATTGCACCTGCGTGACCCATTGTCCTACCTTTTGGAGCAGTTTGTCCTGCGATAAAACCTACAACTGGTTTTGTAGAACCACTCGCTTTGTACCATCTTGCAGCCTCAGCTTCCAAAGATCCACCGATCTCACCGATCATTACAACTGCCTCAGTTTCTGGATCGTTGATGAACAATTCCAAAGCTTCTTTAGTTGTAGTTCCAATAATTGGATCTCCACCAATTCCGATCGCTGTAGAAACTCCGAAACCAGCTTTCACAACTTGATCTGCCGCTTCGTAAGTTAAAGTTCCAGATTTTGAAACGATACCAACTTTTCCTTTTTTGAAAACGAAACCTGGCATAATCCCAATCTTAGCTTCGTCTGAAGTGATGATACCTGGACAGTTTGGCCCGATCAAACGAACGTCTCTGTCTTGGATGTAATCCTTAACTTTTACCATATCAGCAACAGGAATCCCTTCTGTGATACATACAATAACTTTGATACCTGCCTCAGCAGCTTCCATTACAGCATCTGCAGCAAATGCAGGCGGCACGAAAATAATACTCACATTAGCTCCTGCTTTCTCCACAGCTTCTGCCACAGAATTGAAAACCGGCTTACCAAGGTGCTCAGAACCTCCTTTTCCTGGAGTTACACCACCAACAACGTTGGTTCCGTAATCGATCATTTGACCTGCGTGGAAAGTACCTTCGTTACCTGTAAATCCTTGTACGATAACTTTAGAATCTTTGTTTACTAATACTGACATTTTTTATTGTAATTTATTGATTTTATAAAACTTTGTTATTCGCAAAAATAACGATAATAATCCAAAAATTTCTTGTAATCATTAATTTTTTAGATTAATAAAATATGATTTACTTCAGATTTTTGATTTTGACTTCCTTTCTAAGGTAATCTCGAAATTCTTCAGCAATTGGTCCGAAATAAGTTCCTTTTTTCAAATCTCTGTTAACGCCAACTTTTGCAAGAAGAACTGTTCCCTTTTCAATTCTAACGCCAGAAGCCATTCCAACTTGTCCCCAAATCGTCACTTCATCCTCGATGATACAACATCCTGCAATTCCCGTTTGGGAAGCGATGAGACATTTTTTACCAATAATTGTGTCGTGCCCAATTTGAATTTGATTGTCTAAAACAGAACCTTCGCCAATGGTCGTAGAATCTGTGACGCCTCTGTCAATCGTACAACCGTTTCCGATTTCCACATTGTTTCCAATAACAACGTTTCCTACAGAAATCAATCTGTCGAAATTGCCATCGAGTTTTCTGTAATAAAATGCGTCGCCTCCCAAAACTGTATTGGCTTGGATAATGACATTATCACCAATAATTGTTCTGTCACCAATCACAACATTCGGGAAAATATGACAGTTCTTTCCTATTCTGATTTGATTTCCGAGTACAACAGATGAATGGATGAAGGTTCCGTCTCCCACTTCGATGTCGTGAAGTTCTTCTTTGAAATTCGAGATCCTTGTAAAGTGTGTATTGATTTTATTAAAATCTCGGAATGGATCATCGGAAACCAAAAGTGCTTTGCCTTCCGGACAATCTACTTCTTTGTCGATCAAAATAATTGTCGCGTCGGAATTGAGCGCTTTGTCGTAATATTTGGGATGGTTTACAAAAACTATTTCACCTGCTTTCACCATATGGATCTCATTGGTTCCTAAAACTTGGAAGTCTTCTGGACCAATGTATTTTGCATTGATAATGTCAGCAATTGTTTTGAGCTGTTGTGGTTGATTGAATGTCATAGTTGGATGTTAGAATTTAGACATTTGATATTAGATGGAAATCGTCCTTATAGATACGAATCTGCAGCCCGACCTGAGCGGATCCCGATGTAAAATCGGGAGGGAACGGAAGGCGGATAAAGCTGCCCTAATAATTATTTGGTTTTAAAATAAAAATGGAAGTGTGAAGATCAACTTCAGACTTCCATCCTATATTTTGTTTTATTTTACTCTTTCAAGGTAAGAACCGTCCTCTGTACTGATCTTGATCTTGTCGCCTGGCTCGATGAATAATGGAACCATTACTCTAGCGCCTGTTTCTACGATCGCATTTTTCAGTGCGTTGGTCGCTGTGTTTCCTTTCACGCCTGGATCAGCTTCTACTACTTCCAAATAAACTGATTGTGGAAGTTCCGCAGAAAGTGGAGATTCGTCTGCTTCTTTCAATATGATCGTGATCTCTTCTCCAGCTTTCATAAACTGTGCGTTTTCAATCATTTCTTTATCAAGGTAAAGCTGAGAGAAATCGTCGTTGTTCATAAAGTGGAATCCATTCTCGTCATCATACAGATACTGGAATTTTCTTGTGATCACTTTTACTTCGTCGATCTTGTGACCTGCGGAGAATGTGTTATCTAAAACTTTTCCGTTTGTTACAGATTTCAATTTCGTTCTTACGAAAGCAGGACCTTTTCCTGGTTTCACATGTAGAAACTCGATCACTTTGAAAATATCATTGCTGAATTCGATGCAAAGTCCTTTTCTAATATCGTTGCTTGTTGCCATTAGTTATATATAAACTTGTATTATTTTTTATTCTTTGTTGGATCCGTATCCTTTTACAATTCCTCTTGGAGAGTTTTGGATGAACTGGATGATCTCATCTCTTTCCACTGTTGGAAGCATCTCTTTCTCAATGAATTCAATTGCTTGAGTGGTATTCATTTTCATTTGGAAAATCGCTCTGTAGATTTTTTGGATCTCAAAAATTTTGTCATTGGTAAAACCTCTTCTTCTCAATCCTACAGAGTTGATTCCGGCGTAAGAAATTGGTTCTCTCGCTACCTTTACGTATGGTGGAATATCCTTTCTTATTAATGAACCTCCAGAGATCATCACGTGTTTTCCGATCTTTCCAAATTGTTGTACGGCAGAAAGTCCGCCCATTACCACAAAATCTCCGATCTCAACGTGCCCTGCTATACCGCAACCATTTGCAATGATGACATTGTCACCTACGATGCAGTCGTGTGCTACGTGGGAAGTTGCCATGATCAAACAATTGTTTCCAATTTTTGTATATCCTAAGGCTTTTGTACCTCTGTTGATGGTAACACATTCTCTAAGCGTAGTACCGTCGCCGATAATCACCTGAGTGTCTTCACCATCAAATTTAAGATCCTGTGGAACTGCACCAATCACGGTTCCAGGAAAAATCTTGCAATTTTTGCCAATCTTTACATTTTCCATGATGGTCACATTAGGACCAATCCAAGTGTCAGAACCAACTGTAACGTTGGCGCCAATGGTTGTGAATGGTTCTATGGTAACATTTTTGCCAATCTTTGCGCGAGGATCTACTGCCGTAAGCTGGTGAATCATAAATTAATTTTTTGTTTTTGCAACTTGGGCCATCAACTCAGCTTCTACAACTACGCTGTCTCCTACATAACCGTAACCCTGCATATGTACGATTCCTCTTCTGATCGGCTCTATCAATTCAATTTTGAATATCAGCTGATCTCCTGGAACTACTTTTTTCTTGAATTTCACGTTGTCCATCTTCACAAAGTAAGTGGAGTAATTTTCCGGATCTGGAACATTTGCCAAAACCAAGATCCCACCAACCTGAGCCATCGCTTCGATTTGCAAAACGCCCGGCATTACTGGTTCTTTCGGGAAGTGACCTACGAAAAAGGGCTCGTTCATAGAAACATTCTTCAGTCCAACCACGTGGGTCTCTGACAATTGTAAAATCTTATCAACCAAAAGAAACGGCGGTCTGTGAGGCAATAATTTCATAATGCCATTGATGTCAAAAACAGGTTCTGCTTTCAAATCAAAATCAGGAACATTTTTTCTTTTTTGCAATTTGTATTGTCTGTTAAGTTTTTTCGCGAACTGCGTATTTACAAAGTGTCCAGGCTTGTTGGCAATCACTCTACCTTTGATTCTAACACCAACCAAAGCCAAATCTCCAATCACGTCCAATAGTTTGTGACGGGCAGCTTCATTTGGGAAGTTAAGGGTAAGATTATCTAGGATTCCGTTTGGACGGATAGAAACTTCGTCTTTACCGAAAGCTAATTTCAGTTTTTCTGTGGTTTCCGGCGTCAGTTCTTTATCAACATAAACGATGGCATTGCTGATATCGCCTCCTTTGATAAGATTCGCATCCAAAAGCTGCTCCAACTCGTGCAAGAAACTGAATGTTCTCGCCGGTGCAATCTCTTCTTTGAACTCAGTCAGGTTTTTCATACTGGCATTTTGGGTTCCAAGAACTTTGGTCCCAAAATCTACCATTGTTGTAATTTCGTAATCGTCTGCAGGAATGACTGTGATCTCGGAACCTGTTGAAGGATCTATGTAGTTCATCACTTCCTTCACTACAAGATATTCTCTTGCAAGATCTTGTTCCTTAACACCCGCTTTTTCGATAGCTTCTACAAAATATTTGGAAGAACCATCCAAGATTGGAGGCTCTGCGCTGTTCATTTCAAGGAAGGCATTATCAATATCCATCCCGACCAAAGCAGCCAAAAGATGCTCGCAAGTGTGGATTTTGACCCCTAACTTTTCCAGAGTGGTTCCTCTTTCTGTAGTGGTTACATAATTGACGTCAGCCTCTACCTGAGGATGACCTTCTAGGTCTGTTCTTACGAATACGAATCCGGTGTTTTCCTTAGCCGGTTTGATGGTAAGATTAACTTCTCTACCTGTGTGAAGACCAATACCCGAAAGTTTGATTTCTTCGCTGATTGTTTTTTGTTTATCACTCATTGTAATAGTTTTGAGGCGGGAAGAACTGTGTCTTGGCTCCTGATACCTTTACTCTGATTTTTTATTTTCTAAATCGTTTATTCTCTTGACTATGTCGGTAAAATTACGGAAATGTACGTAATTTCTTCTGTAATCGCTATAATTAATTGCTGGCGAACCATAAAGTGTCTCACCATCTTTCGCCGCGTGGTTCACGCCACTTTGCGCTTGGATCTTGACTTGATTACCAATTTTGATATGACCTACGATTCCAACTTGACCTCCAATCTGATTCCAGTCTCCAATAATAGTAGAACCTGCAATCCCAGCTTGAGCGGCAATCACATTGTTCTGACCAATCTTCACATTGTGAGCAATTTGAATCAAATTATCGATTTTAGTTCCTTTGCCGATGACCGTAGAACCGATGGTTGCACGGTCGATACTGCAATTTGAACCAATCTCAACATCATCTTCTATGATGACATTTCCTAGTTGTGGAATTTTTTTAAAACCTTCTGCCGTTGGCTGGAAACCAAATCCGTCACCACCAACAACCGTGTTGGAATGTATGACGCAATTATCACCTACGATACAATAATCATATATTCTTGCGCCACTATCAATTTTACAATTTTTTCCAATCTTCACACCTTTGCCTATGTAAACGTGTGGAAAAATCTGCGTGCCATCACCAACCGTTGCTTTCTCTGAAACATAAGTGAAGGCACCAATGTAAACATCTTCGCCAACTTTTGCAGTCTCGTGAAAGAAAGATCCAGCTTCGATGCCTGTTCTTCTACCCTGCATTTCCTGATAAAGATTCATCAGGATCTGAAAAGACAGATAAGCATCTTCCACCGCAATGATTACCGGTTTGTAATCTTTATTTTCTACAATTAAGCTTTCTGAAACAATTAGAACTGCGCATTCTGTATTCTCCAAAAATTCTAAAAATCTGGATTGTCCAATGAAAGACAAATGTCCCTTCTCTCCATTCTCAATAGGAGAAACGCCTGTGATGACCGCTTCGGGATTTCCGATGATTTTCCCGTTTATAAAATTTGCAATTTGTTGAGCAGTAAATTCCATAGTTTGCAAAGATAAATATTTTATTAATTAACCATTAATTTTTTATGACGAATCAAAAGCCGTTTTTACTTTAAATTAATTTCGACATTAATAAAAATAATGAATTATAAAATCTCTCTTGGAAAATAAATGATGTATTTCTTGGTCGCATTTTCCATACATCCAAACAAAATCTGATTTTCCGATTCTTCTAATTTGAATGTTTCACCCACTTTATTCATCAAATAAATCGGCTGTTTTTCAGTATCATAAGGCAAAAGCGTTCTGGAAATCTGGCCAACCAATTCTTCTGCATTATTGATATTAAAGTATTGATTGGTCTTATCAATTTTTTCTTGAATAAATTCTTCAGAAAATGGTTTTGATGAAATGATACTTTTCGGAAAATCTCTATAAATTACCACTTTGCAAAGCTTAGCTAAAATAAAATCAGGATTCTCCGTCCACTCTTTTATCGCCTGGAAAACATCCATATCATCGAGCATTGTGAATCTTCTGATGTCTTCTTCCGTGGCTTCATCAAATTTATTTTTAATCAAAAAATATTTTAGGTTTGATGGCGCATCCAATTCCAAATTTTGCGAGACCAAATATTTCGCCCTGTTGAGAATCTGAACCAAAACGTGTTCTGCCAACGCCGCTGTTTTGTGGTAATAAACCTGCCAATACATAAACATTCTGGCGGTCAAATAATTTTCGATGGAATAAATTCCTTTTGCATCGATGACCAATTTTTCGTTGCTCACGTTCATCATTGAAATGATTCTTTCCACATTCACGTCGCCTTCCGAAACGCCTGTATAGAAGCTGTCACGCTTCAAATAATCCATCCTATCAACATCTAATTGCGAGGAAATCAATTGGTTGAAAAACATTCTGTGGTATTTCCCTTGGAACATTTCAATCGCCAAATCTAATTTTCCATCAAACTCTTCATTCAATCTGGTCATCAACAAAATCGAAATCTTCTCGTGGTGCCAATCGTCCATCAACCTGTTTTCCAAGGCGTGGGAAAACGGACCGTGACCAATATCGTGCATCAAAATCGCCAACATTGCCGCTTCCTCTTCCTCTTTTGAAATCTTAATTCCTTTCAGCTTCAAAGTTTCCAATGCTTTGAACATCAGATTCATTGCACCAAGAGCGTGGTGAAATCTGGTATGTTTTGCGCCTGGAAAAATCAATGAAAGCAAGCCGGTTTGCGAAATGCGTCTTAGTCTTTGAAAATAAGGATGTTCTATGACGTCAAACAGAATCTCGTGTGGAATTTTGATAAAGCCGTGAACGGGGTCGTTGATAATTTTGAGTTTGTTCTGCACCGATTATAATTGATAAATGATTATTGATGAATGATACAAAAATAGGGAAATTTTGGTGGTTTATTTTATAAATTATCTTGGCTCAAAAAAATCTTATTACTAATGCCAAATTGATTTTTTGAATTTTTAAACATTTAAGAGCAAGCTAAATTTCATTATTTTTGTCAAAATATATTTAAATACTGATGAAAGATTTTTTAGAAAAACTTTACAATGAAAAAAACAAATTAAGTCTATTATTATTAGAAGCAAAATATCTTGCCGAAAAAAATGGAGATATAGAAATCGCAAATCATATCAATAAAGAAATTGAAGGTTATAAATCCACTGAAAGCCTTCCAGATTACAGAAAAATACTTGGTGAAATGGTTGCAGATGTAGATGATGTTTTTGGAAATCCTATCCACAGAGAATACCCAATGAACTTTTCAAAAATTTCAGAACAATTAGGCATAGATATAAATGAATCACCTGTTTTCGATAGTATTGCATTTCTAGAAAACTCATTAGAAACCTTAACAAGTAATTTTGGCTTAAAACCATTACATTCTAAGTTAGTTGAAATGATTAGTGACGGTTTTCACATAGCCTATCCACAACTTAACATCAAGAATTTATATCACAAAATCCCCACATCGAGCCTTAAATTTATCTTAACTAAGGTAAGGCAAGATTTAATTCAATCCTTCATACGTTTTGAAAAACAAAAAACAGAAGAAACAAAAATCATAACTACAGAAATCAAAAAATTCAAAAAAATTTTTATAACCTATGCGTGGACAGATGAGGAATTCAACTCTAAAGTAATTTCATTTGTGAATTTTCTTAGAGAAAAAGGGTTTGATGCTTTTATGGATAAGAAAGAGAGTCAAGAAGAAGCATCAATCAATTTTAATGAAATGATGATAAAAGGAATTGATAAAAGTGACAAAGTGATTGTAATTCTAAATGAAGTGTACAAAGAAAGAGCAGACAATTTTATTGGTGGAGTTGGAACTGAATTTAAAATTATTCTCGAGGATATGAAAACTTCCAAAAATAAATATATCTTCATATCATTTGGTAGTGAAAAATTTGACAAAATCACACCAACTGGAATTCTTGGAACTGAAATTATTGACTTAAAAAAAGACCAAGATGAAAATAATTTTAACATTTTATTCAGTAAAATAAAACAGGAAAACATTCTTAATTTTTCAAATATAAATGATGATGAAGTGGAGATTAAGAAAATTGAAATTAAACCATTTAAATTATAGTAATATAATGTTTGAATCACTAATTAGAAGCAACCGTCAACTTAAAGAATCAAACCAAAATCCGCAAACTCTTCGGCAAAACCTTGATAGAAATCGGAGATTTTATCTTTTTGAATTCGCCGTCGATGTGCCAATTTTTGGTATTGACTTCAAATTCCACTTCTGAAACGGGAAGATAAGAAACGTAATCGTCGTCCTTCAAACGTTTTGTGAACATTCGATAGGCAAAAAACGGAGAATAATAAAGCGGAAACTTCCTGACCAAAACCAAATCCACCAAACCATCACTTTTGCTCGCCATTGGCGCGATGTAGGCGTTGTTGCCAAACTGGCGCGTGTTGGCGACATTTACCATTAAGTAAGTTCCGTTATAGGATTGAAATTTGGAATCGAGAAAATTAATTGTGATTGGTTTGTAATTGAAAAAAGTCTCAATGGAAACTTTGATGTAATTTTTGAAACCGCGATTGGTCTTTTCAAATTCTTTCACCACTTTTCCGTCAAAACCAGTTCCTGAAACGTTGATGGAGAAATGTTCGTTCACCGTAAACGTATCGATTTCACGGAATTTCTCATTTTTAATTTTATCTAATAATAAGGAGATATTTTTGCTAAAATTCGTTTCGTTGGAAAATCCATTTCCCGAACCCGCTGGGAAAACTGCCAGAATTTTTTCTGAATTAATGAGCTTCTTTGCCACTGTAGAAATGGTTCCATCGCCACCAACTGCTACAAAAACGTCAACATCACTCCAATGTTCATCAATGAAAGCATCTGTATCTTCCAGCGACTTCGAAACAAGAAACAGAGGATTATCCACTTTTTTTGAAAGCTCGTCCAAAAAAGGTTGGTAGTTTTTCTTTGCGGAAAATGGGTTGATGATGAAGGCTACGTTCATAGGTTCAAAAGTAAAAATACTCTGAGGATTTCAGAGTATTTTGTTGAGTTATTTTATAAGGCATTTTAATTTTATGTGGCTTCGAGAACCTCAGCCTGACAATATATCAAACTTTTTCCTTAAAGGACATTATATCCTTTTATTATCAGCTTTCCAATGACTGATATTTTCTTTAATTTTCGAAGCGGACCAATCGTTTTCGCTTGCTTTGCTCATTAATTCAACCAAATCTTCGTCTTCTGAAAATCTGAGTGCAAAAATTTGAGAATCGGAAAATTGATAGGGTAAACTTTCAAGTCTCGTGCCTGTCAAAGTAAAATAGCGAAGTTTGAATTCATTAATGATAATTCTGTCCTGAAGTTCAACCGCGTAGTGTTGTCTCAACATATATGATATTAGAATTATCAAAATTGAAGCGAAAGAAATCACTGTCCAAATCCATACAAACTCCTCGTTGACATTGATGTTTTTCCATAATCTGTAAAGTGAAAAAATGAGCAAAATCAGAGAAGCCGGATAAACCACAAAATGATGCAACGGATAAAACTTGCGATAATTCTTAAGATTTTGGTTGCTCATTTTATTTGATTTTATATTGTGTGATGAACTCTGGTTTCAGCAGATTTTTGATTTCAGAAAAGTTGATGGTGATGTAAACCACGCCAGCTGCGTAAGCCGTAATCTCGTATTGATTGTAAACAAAAGTGATTTTTTTATCATCAAAATAGAAATTGTTATTCGGATAAATTTTGTCTTCCAAAAGCATTTCTTTCTGCTCAGGCTCATCAAAATGACTTTTCAAAATCTTGTCCCAAGCGACATCCTTTGGATTTTTGAGAATATCATTTTGGTTGATGACCAAATTTTTGTTCAAATCAAAAACCTTGTAACTTTCAAAATAATAGCCATGCGCACCACCAGAATATCCGCCTCCAGAATAAAGTAGGGTGAGGATATTGTCTCGGTTCGAAACAACTTTCATCCCAGAATTTTCATCCCAAGTTTGTTTGAAGTCTGGCGACCATTCTTTGGAATCTTCTTTGGTTTTCGTGAAACTTGCCTGCATCTGTCTTGTCAAATCAGCTTGCAAAGAATTTTTGTCATAAGCTTTAGATTCAACCAACGTTTCTTTGTAAATGCTATCAAGAATGACTTTATTTTTGATGGAAGGAAAAACCAACAATTGCTTGTTGAAAGCTGTAGTAAGATTCTTCGTTATGACAAGTGAATCCTCGACTCTCACAGAATCTACCACAAAGGAATTTTTAGTTTTCAAGCTATCAGAGTTAGGAGTTCCTGTTTCGGTTTTGACTTCAGTCTTGGTACACGAAGCAAGCAAAATTCCGATTGAGCAGATTGCGATTAAGTTTTTCATATTTAATATTTTTTGCATTAATGATAATTAAAATCTTTCGATTTCGAGGTAATTTAATTTTGAATCAATAACAAAAAACCTTCCAAAATTGGAAGGTTTCAATTACAACTTAAACGTCTATTCTTGCGTAGACTGCGTTCTTTTCTATAAATTCTCGTCTTGGTGGAACCTCATCGCCCATCAACATTGAGAACGTTGAATCTGCTTCTACTGCATTTTCAATCGTCACTTGTTTCAGGATTCTGTTTTCTGGGTTCAATGTTGTTTCCCAAAGTTGTTCAGGATTCATTTCCCCAAGACCTTTATAACGCTGAACCTCAACACCTTTTCCGTCCGGAGCCAATTCCAAAGTGAATTGTTCACGCTCTTTCTCATTGTAAGCATAGATTTTTTTATTTCCTTTTTTCAAAAGATACAAAGGCGGTTGCGCGATGTAGATGTATCCATTCTCAATCATCTCATTCATAAAACGGAAGAAGAATGTCAAAATCAAAGTCGAGATGTGAGAACCATCGATATCCGCATCGGTCATAATGACGATTTTGTGGTATCTTAATTTACTCATATTCAAAGCTTTGGAATCTTCCTCTGTTCCTACAGAAACACCAAGCGCTGTGTAGATATTTTTAATCTCCTCGTTGTCATAAACTTTGTGAAGCATTGATTTCTCAACATTCAAAATCTTACCTCTCAAAGGCAAAATCGCCTGGAAATGACGGTCACGACCTTGTTTCGCCGTTCCACCTGCGGAATCTCCCTCTACAAGGAACAATTCTGATTCAGCTGGGTCTTTGGAAGAACAATCGGACAATTTCCCTGGCAATCCAGAGCCACCCATTGGTGATTTTCTTTGAACCATTTCTCTCGCTTTCTTCGCTGCCTGCCTTGCCTTCGCCGCCAAAACAACTTTCTGAACGATGATTTTTGCTTCGTTTGGATTTTCCTCAAGGAAGTTTGTCAGCATTTCGCCAACAATTTTATCAACCGCACCAGAAACTTCGGAGTTACCTAATTTGGTTTTGGTCTGACCTTCGAACTGAGGTTCCATTACTTTTACAGAAACCACAGCAGTCAATCCTTCACGGAAATCGTCGCCTGTAATCTCCACTTTTTCTTTTGCAGGAATCCCCAGGTCATCCGCATATTTTTTAAGCGTTCTTGTCAAAGCTCTTCTAAAACCTGCCAAGTGCGTTCCACCTTCGTGTGTGTTGATATTATTAACATACGAGTGCAAATTCTCTGTAAATGACGTGTTGTAACGCATCGCCACTTCCACAGGAATCCCTTCTCTTTCGCTTTCCATAAAAATCACGTTCTCCATAATGGATTCGCGGTTTCCATCGATGTATTCTACGAATTCTCTAAGTCCACCTTCCGAATGGAAAATCTCTGACTGGAAACTTCCGTCTTCGTTTGGATGTCTCTCATCAATCAAAGTAATGGAAATTCCTTTGTTAAGGAAAGACAACTCTCTAAGTCTGTTCGCCAACGTATCGTAGTTGTACACCAATTCCTGGAAAATAGTTCCGTCCGGCTGGAAGAAAACCTCAGTTCCTCTTTCAGAAGTCGTTCCAATTTCGGCAACATCTGCCAATGCTTTTCCTTCAGAATATTTTTGCTGATACAGTTTTCCGTTACGGCTAACAGTTGCCACCAACAAAGTAGAAAGTGCATTCACACAAGAAACCCCAACCCCGTGAAGACCACCGGAAACTTTGTAAGAATCTTTATCGAATTTACCACCAGCTCCGATTTTGGTCATTACCACCTCGAGTGCAGATTTCTGTTCTTTTTCGTGGAAATCAACCGGAATCCCACGACCATTATCTTTTACAGAAATGCTTTCACCTTCGTGAATAGTCACTTTGATTGTGTCGCAATAGCCTGCCAGCGCCTCATCAATCGAGTTGTCCACTACTTCATAAACCAAATGGTGAAGACCTCTCACGCCAACGTCACCGATGTACATTGATGGTCTCAACCTCACGTGTTCCATTCCTTCCAGGGCCTGGATGCTACTCGCTGTATATTCTTTTTGACTCATATTTTTTATATTAAAGACATAAGACTCAATCTTCCAAATAGTTAGCTTGAGAATATTTCTTTTTAATTTGTTAAATTATTTTGTTAAAATGCTTACAAATATCGTGATTTTTTTCGAGATACGAAAGGATTAAATTGAGGTGGAAAGTATAAGTTTTTAACAGGGAAGCTTTAGATTTAAAATAAAAACCGAACTATAAAAGCTCGATTTTATTTTAATTATTTATTTCTTAGAATTAGCTTTATTAAAAATTATTTCTTTTTTTAAAGCATAAATCTTATCATAATTATATTCTCTATTTTTAAAAACAACATTTATTTTCAATCTATCTGGATAGATTAAAAACTCTATATTTTTAAAATCATTTTTATTCACAAAAATTTCAGATGTAACATTTTTCCCCTTTAATACATCATCATAAAGACTTATGAATTTAAAATCAGAAGAAAGAGAATCGGAATATGGAAAAATCTTCACTATCAATACATAAGTTTCTTTATCAAAATCGTAAGTCAAATGATGTTCTATTTTATTAATAAAAAAACTCAACTCAGACTTATTCTCTTGTTCTGTATTGAAAAATAAATCTTTCGGAAAAGTTAAATTTAATTTTTTTTCATCAAACTCGATATCACCTCTTGGAAGTACAAAATCATCCGTCAGCCTATCCAGACTTTGCGAAGAAATACTTCTGTAAAAAATATCCAAATTAACCCTCTCCCTCTTTTCATCATTATCAGCAATGTAAGTTTTATATGCAGAAAAACCACAGTCAGAATCCGGCATTTGCTTATTAATTTCTTTACATAAATCATCTAAACTTTTACCCGATTTTTCATATTCGTCTGAATTTATATTAATCTTGTTGACTTTATTAATATCATTAATGAATAATTTCAAGTTTGATTCATTTCTTTTCCTCTCACGTTCTAGCTCTTCTGTAGATACGGTAACAACACTTTCCCTTTTTTTTATTGGTTTAGGAATTTGTACAGAGTTAGCATTATTGATAAAATGTGCCAGTAAATCTGCATCCGAGATATTCAAAAAATATTTCATAAAAAAGAAATTAGTAAGATTGTCTTTTGGATTATATTTATTAAAATCCACAACATCGCTGCCCTTCCAAGTATCATTTGCCCTTGCAGGAACAATCGTAACCTCTCTTTGTCCAATTTTATCTTTTCCAGTGGTTTTTATTTCAAAACCAATATTAAGAAATTCATATTTTACATTATTAAAAAATATCAAGTCCAAAGATTTAAATCCACCGCCTTTCCCTTGTGAAAATTGAAGATTTTGGAAATAAATACTTTCATTATGAAGCCTCATATTATCCATAAGGAAATTGTAATCTTTTGGCAGACTACGATACTCCCCTTGTTGCATAAATATGTTTCTAACAGATTGCCTAAATTGACAATACACAACAATGGAAAATAATGTAAAGAAGGAAATACAGATCTTTTTCATTAGCTTTTTTTATCAATTAAGAGTATTTATTTTTCTGAAACAAATACATTAAAATTAAAATGTTGGAGTTTTCAAACAATAATACAATCGAATTAAAATAGCTCGATTTTTACAATTAACTTATTTAAGAATAATATTTACTCACCCAAAAACTCATCCACTTTCTGCGCACATTTCCTTCCTTCAGCAATCGCCCAAACCACCAAACTCTGCCCTTTTCTCGCATCGCCACAAGAGAAATATTTTGTCTGATTGGTTTTAAATTCCTTATCATTTCCGATGAGATTTCCCTTCGGGTCGAGGTTGATATCCAAATCTTCCACCAAACCCTTGTGCTCAACGTGTGTGTAACCCAACGCAATGAAAGCCAAATCGCAATCGATGACAAATTCTGAATTTGGTTTTTCTGTGTACAGATTCCATTTTCCGTCGGCATCTTTTGTCCATTCTGCTTCTACGAGGCGGATTCCGGTCAGATTTCCGTTTTCATCCTTCACAAACTCTTTGGAATTGACAGACCATTTCCTGTCAACGCCTTCCTCGTGAGACGACGTGATATGCAAAGTCATCGGCATTTTCGGCCAAGGCATCGTTTCGTCGCGCTCGGTTGGTTGCATCGGTTTGTAATAGATTTGATATACGACTTCCGCACCCTGACGATTTGAAGTGCCAATACAGTCTGAACCCGTATCGCCACCGCCAATCACGACGACTTTCTTCCCTTTTGCATCAATATCGTTTTCATTAAATGAAATTCCACTGACTTTTTTATTGCTTTGAGAAAGATAATCCATCGCGAAATGAACGCCTTTTGCATCACGATTCGGAATCATCAATTCTCTCGGAACTGTACTTCCCAAGGCCAGAACCACCGCATCAAAATTCCGATTGAGTTCTTCCACAGAATAATTGACACCGACATTGACATTCGTTTTAAATTCAATCCCCTCTTCCTTCATCCACTGAACTCTGCGTTCGACGATGTTTTTATCCAGTTTAAAATCCGGGATTCCAAACCTCAATAAGCCACCAATTTCGGGGTCACGTTCAAAAACCGTGACTTGATGTCCCATTTGATTTAATTGATATGCAGACGCCAAACCTGCTGGTCCAGAACCGACTACTGCCACTTTTTTCTCCGTTCTGAATTTTGGAATAATTGGTTTAGCAAAACTTTTTTCGAAAGCAATCTCAATGATATTTTTTTCAACTTCTTCTATCGCAACCGGCAAACTGTTAATTCCCAAAACACAAGCGCCTTCGCAAGGTGCAGGGCAAATTCTACCTGTAAACTCGGGGAAATTGTTGGTTGAAATCAATAATTGATAAGCCTTTTCCCATTGCTCCTTGTAAACCGCTTCATTGAATTCCGGAATCATATTCCCAAGCGGACAGCCACTTTGGCAAAACGGAACGCCACAACTCATACACCGCGACGATTGTTTGTGAAGATAATCTTCGGAAATCGGTTTGTAAAATTCTTTGTAATGCTGAATCCTTTCTTCCACAGGAAGTTTCTTCGGCAACTCTCTATCATATAATAAAAATCCGTCTGCTTTTCCCATTATTTCAATTCATTTATTTTATTTTCAATCGCTTTTTTGTAGTCACGAGGATAGACTTTGATAATGTGTTTTAAATTATTTTCGAAATCACTTAATAAATATGAAGCCAGTTCACTATTCGTCATTTCGAAATGTTCTTTAATCAAATCATTAATAATTAATTTATCGTCTTCCGTAATCTCTTCCAGGTTTGCCATATCAGGATTGAAATTCTCTTCCAAAGACCGTTCAATATCCCAAACGTAGGCAATTCCACCACTCATGCCCGCTCCGAAATTCCTTCCGACACCACCAAGAATCAACACCGTTCCGCCAGTCATATATTCGCAACCGTGGTCGCCGACGCCTTCTACAACTGCAGTTGCACCGGAATTCCGAACTGCAAAACGCTCGCCTGCTATTCCAGAAACAAAGATTTTCCCCGAAGTTGCGCCGTATAAAGCGACATTTCCGATGATGCTATTTTCGTGCGCTTTGATGACAGATTCCTTATCGTGATAAACTGCCAGTTTAGCTCCTGAAAGTCCTTTTCCGAAATAATCGTTAGCATCACCTTCCAGAATCATCGTAATTCCTTTGTTGCAAAACGCGCCAAAACTTTGTCCGGCCGTTCCTTTAAAATTGAATTTCAGAGAATCATCTAACATTCCTTCTGAATGATATTTTTTAGTCAATTCGTGAGAGAGAATTGTCCCGACCGTTCTGTCCGTATTTTTAATTTGAAAATAAGCTTCAGCATTCCCATTTTCTTCAATAGCCAACTTCGAAGCTTCCAACATTTTCCAGGATAGCGAATCATCGATGCCGTGGTCTTGATTTTCATTTTTAATGATTGATAAATCGGTTTCTGGTTTGAAGAGAATCGGACTTAAGTCAATATTTTTATGCTTCCAGAATGAGATATCTTTTTTCGTGGTCAAACATTGTGATTGTCCTACCATTTCATCAATCGTTCTAAATCCTAAACTCGCCATTATTTCTCTAACCTCCATCGCCAGAAAAGTGAAATAACTCACCAAATGTTCTGCTTTTCCTTTGAACTTTTTCCTAAGTTCCTCATTCTGAGTTGCTATTCCGACCGGACAAGTATTGAGATGACATTTTCTCATCAGAATACAACCTTCAACAATCAACGCAGACGTGGAAATTCCCCATTCTTCCGCGCCAAGCAAAGTGGCAATTACGATATCGCGTCCGGTTTTTACCTGACCGTCAACCTGTACAGTCACGCGCTGGCGAAGTTTATTTTTAATTAATGTTTGCTGTGTTTCCGCCAATCCCAATTCCCAAGGCAAACCTGTGTGCCTTGTTGAACTCAAAGGAGAAGCGCCGGTTCCGCCGTCATAACCTGAAATCAGAATATGGTCGGCTTTCGCTTTTGCAACGCCGGAAGCAATCGTTCCGACGCCGGCTTTTGAAACCAATTTGACTGAAATTCTTGCGTGGCGATTGGCATTTTTCAAATCAAATATCAACTGCGCCAAATCCTCAATAGAATAAATATCGTGATGCGGTGGTGGCGAAATCAAACCAACGCCCGGCGTGGAATGTCTGGTTTTTCCAATCCATTCATCCACTTTGAATCCTGGTAATTGCCCGCCTTCGCCTGGTTTTGCACCTTGTGCCATTTTGATTTGAATCTCTTCTGCTTCCGCTAAATATCTCGCCGTCACTCCAAATCTTCCAGACGCAACCTGCTTAATTGCCGAACGCATATCATCTCCATTTTCATTAATGGTATAACGATTTTCATCTTCGCCACCTTCGCCCGTATTGCTTTTTGCGCCGATTCTATTCATCGCAATCGCGAGTGTTGTGTGCGCTTCCCACGAAATTGAACCGAAAGACATTGCACCAGTTGCAAAACGTTTCAGAATATTTTCCAAAGACTCAACTTCATCAATCGAAATCGCTTCTCGGTCATTTTTAAAATCCATCAAACCTCTTAATAAAGAAGCTTTCTCGGATAATTGATTGACCGTTCTTGAATATTTTTTAAACAAATCATAACGGTCTTTCCACGTCGCCTGTTGCAAAAGATGGACAGATTGTGGATTGAATTGATGGTATTCATTTTCCGGTTTCCATTGATAGATTCCGCCTGGTTCCAATACTTTTTGCGGAAGTTTTGTTCCGAACGCATTGAAATGTTTAACTAAAGCTTCTTTGGCAATTTCATCAAAGCCAACGCCGTTGATTCTGGAAATCGCTCCTGTAAAACAAGTATTGACAACCGCTTTATCAATTCCAATGATCTCGAAAATCTGTGCACCGTGATAAGATTGTAACGTAGAAATCCCCATTTTGGAAAATATCTTCAACAATCCATCGCCGACTGCTTTTTTGTAATTGTATTTTAATTGGTCAAGGTCAGCTTCTTCACCAAATTCATTCTTATGAAACATTTCTCTGATGCTTGCCAGAGCCAAATAAGGATTGATAGCCGTAGCGCCAAATCCCAGCAAAGACGCAAAATGATGAACTTCCCAAACATCGCCAGCTTCCATCACCAAACCTACTTTTCTGCGAACACCTTTTCGAATCAAATGGTGATGAACAGCCGAACAAGCCAATAGTGAAGGAATAGTTGCGTGACCTGAATCCATCGAACGGTCGGAAAGCACAATCACCTCGAAACCGTCATCCACCGCATCTGTTGCGTAACGGCAAATCCTGTCAATTGCTTTTCTAAGATTTCCATCTTTTCCGTCGGCTTTGAAATAAGTGTAAATTGTCTTAGACTGAAATTTCCCCGTATCAACACTTCGAAGTTTTTCTAATTGTTCATTATTAAGAATCGGATTATCAAGTTTGATGGAGTGAGCAAAATTTTTATCCTCTTGCAAAAGATTACCGCTTCCGCCAATAATTGTTGTGAGTGACATTACCAATTTTTCACGAATTGGGTCGATTGGTGGATTTGTAACCTGGGCGAATAATTGTTTGAAATAAGAACTTAAATGTTGTGGTTTCTCACTAAGAACAGCCAACGGCGCATCGAAACCCATAGAACCAATCGGTTCTTTTCCGAGTTCCGCCATTTCTTTGATAATGACATCCAAATCTTCTCTGGAATACCCAAACGCTTTTTGATATTTGAAAATATCCTCGGACTGTAATTTGTTGAAACGGATTTTCGGACTTGGTAATTCGTTGATATTGATATTCATTTTATCCAACCAATCTCGGTACGGTTGTGAAGTACAAATCTCTTTCTTCAGTTCTTCATCGCTGATGATTTCGCCCTTTTTCATATCCACCAAGAACATTTTTCCAGGTTGAAGACGACCTCGCTTGATGACTTTTTGTGGGTCAACCGGCAAAGCACCAGATTCAGATGCCATAATCACGCGGTCATCCGAAGTTACGCAATACCTCGAAGGGCGAAGTCCATTTCTATCAAGCGTTGCACCGATGATATCGCCATCGGTAAATGATATGGAAGCCGGACCATCCCAAGGTTCCATCATACAGGCGTGGAATTCGTAAAAATCTTTTTTGTAAGAATCCATCTGGTCGTGACCATCCCAAGCTTCGGGAATCAACATCATCATCGTATGTGGAAGAGATCGACCTGAATGATAAAGCAACTCGACCATATTGTCCAGATAAGAGGAGTCGGATTGTCCTGGTTTTGTGATCGGCAAGATCATGTCCATTTCCTGCGCTGTGAAATTGGGACTTTCAAATGTTTTTTCGGATGACCGAAGCCAATTGAGGTTTCCGCCAATTGTATTGATCTCGCCATTATGCGCTAAAAATCGGAAAGGTTGCGCCAAACTCCACGTTGGATTTGTGTTTGTGGCAAAACGGGAATGCACCATTCCAAAAGCGGAACGAAGTCTCGGATCCGTGAGATCTTTGAAATAATTTCGGATCTGAACAGAACGCAATTGTCCTTTGTATATTAGTTTTTTGCACGAGAATGAGGCGACGTAGAAACCAATGGGATCATTGCTGGTCACACTCATAATCTGATGTGAAATATAATTTTTGAAAACAAAGAGCTTTCTTTCAAGGTCTTTTTCAGTTTCCGTATCGTAAGGACGTTCGACAAAAAGCATCTCCATTACAGGCTCTACGCTTTTTGCCAGGTCACCAAGATCCAAATTGTTGACAGGAACCGGACGATAACCTAAGATTTTAATCCCTAACTTCTCAGCAGATTGCTCAATGATCTCTTTACATTCTTGTCTGATGAAATTGTTCTGAGGAAAGAAAAGCATTCCAAGTCCGTAATGTCCCGGCTCTGGAAGGTCGATTCCGTAATTGAGTGCTTCATCGTAGAGTAACTCGTGCGGAATTTGAATTTGAATTCCTGCGCCGTCTCCAGTATTGCTTTCGTAGCCGGTCGCACCACGATGCTCCATATTTTCGAGCATTGTAATGGCGTCGCTTACGATCTTGAAACTTTTGACACCTTTAATATTAGCAACAAAACCGACGCCGCAGGAATCGAATTCTGTTTCGGGTAAATAAAGTCCTTGGTTTTTTGGATTTGAATTTTGAGAAATTTCCTTGGCTCTTTTCATCTTCATTTTTTTTGTATATAACCAAATTTAATGAAAAAAGAAAGAAAAATGATTTTAAATTACAATTCAACAATTATATAAAACATAATTAGAATTAAAATCAATAAAATAATATAATTTTTACCAATAATTTACATTAAATTAATACTAGGTGATTATCTGTTAAAATTAAATTAATATTGAAAATATTTAAATAACTGAAGATGAATGCGTTAATTAAAAAGCATTCATTTTAATTAGAATATCTTCTAGAGAAACTCTTTAAAATGATGATAATTTTTGAGAATGAACTTAATTAAGACATACCCTATAAAAATATGAGGTATAAATTTAAAAATTCAGTTTATCATAAAATTCCTATAACTTTTACGTGGTAGAAATTAAAAAAAACTAAAAATTAAAACAGAGTACAAAAATGGTGTAGAAATTAACAAAATGCTAATTCAATATACATATCATCAAATTGATATTAAATCAATAAAAAACCCCACTTTTACAAGCAGGGTCATTAATATTTTTAGGAAATCATTAAACTAATTTCATCCACAAAACCTCATCAATCTTATCAACTTTTACCAAATTATTTTTAGTTAAAGTTTTCGATGCTTTGTCCCATTTCTTTCCGGACAATTGAGAACGATTTTTAACTTCATTAAGTTCTAAAGGTTCTTCCTGAGAATTAAGGATTTCCAGAATTACTTTTTCATCTTCTCCTAACTCTACTTTTGGAACCACTTTCTCTGGTCTCATTTGTGGGAAGAAAAGAACTTCCTGAATGGATGGATTATTGGTCAGGAACATGATCAATCTGTCCATTCCGATTCCTAATCCAGATGTTGGTGGCATCCCGTACTCCAAAGCTCTTAGGAAATCTTCGTCGATGAAACCTGTTGCCTCGTCATCACCTTTTTCGGCTAATTTCAATTGTTCTTCGAAACGTTCTCTCTGGTCAATCGGGTCATTAAGCTCAGAATAAGCATTCGCAATCTCTTTACCGCAAACCATCAATTCGAAACGCTCGGTCAAACCTTCTTGTGTTCTATGTTTTTTGGTCAAAGGCGACATTTCCACAGGATAATCTGTAATAAAAGTTGGTTGGATGAAGTTTCCTTCGCATTTCTCTCCGAAGATCTCGTCGATCAATTTTCCTTTACCCATTGTTTCATTCACATCGATTCCGATAGATCTGGCGAAATCAAATAATTCCTGCTCAGATTTTCCAGTGATGTCGAAACCTGTATATTTCAAGATGGCTTCCGTCATAGAAACTCTTGGATAAGGTGCTTTCCAGCTGATGGTGTGTTCTCCGAAAGTGGATTCCGAAGCACCATTCACAGAAGTTGCGCAGAACTCCAGCAATTTCTCGGTGAAATCCATCATCCAATTGTAATCTTTGTACGCCACATAGATTTCCATTGCGGTAAATTCAGGATTGTGGGTTCTGTCCATTCCTTCATTTCTGAAGTTTTTCGAGAATTCATAAACACCGTCAAATCCACCAACTATCAATCTTTTCAAATATAATTCGTTCGCAATTCTAAGATATAATGGAATATCCAAAGCGTTGTGATGCGTGATAAAAGGTCTTGCCGCAGCGCCACCCGGAATCGATTGAAGAATTGGCGTTTCTACCTCGAAATAACCAGCATCATTGAAGAAAGTTCTCATTGCATTGAACAATTTTGTTCTTTTCACGAAGATTTCTTTCACTTGAGGATTTACAATCAAATCGACATAACGCTGTCTGTAACGCAATTCAGCATCGTTGAACGCATCGTGCACCACTCCATTTTCGTCAGTTCTTGGCTGCGGAAGCGGGCGAAGTGTTTTGGTCAAGATTTGAAAATTGGTTACCTTCACGGTCATCTCGCCAACTTGCGTGTTGAACAATTCACCTTCCACGCCGATGATGTCGCCGATGTCTAGAAGATGCTTGTACACTTCGTTGTATAAAGTCTTGTCTTCACCAGTACAAATCTCGTCTCGGTTAAAATAAACCTGGATCTTACCTTCAGAATCCTGCAATTCTGCAAAACTTGCCTTCCCCTGAATTCTTCTGGACATCAACCTTCCAGCAATCACCACCCTCTTCCCTTCTTGGAAATCCTGTTTTATAGACTTCGTGGAATCGGTGATTTTGTATTCAGCGGCCGGGAATGCATCGATTCCCAGGTCGGTCAGTTTTTGCAATTTTTCGCGACGGATAATTTCCTGTTCTGATAATGACATTTTAATTCAATTTTTTGGAATTGCAAAAATAGTGATTTTAAAATGTTTATGGAAGTTAAATTTTTTGCTGTGAATTTGAACGCAAAGCACGCTAAGTTTTTTGAAATTATTGAAAATATTTTGGGTTCACAAAGGCTTTTCACTCAGAGAAGATTTTAAAAGTCTCTAAGATTTAGCTAATTTTACAGATTTACTTTAAAACATATTATTTGTCATTCTGTAGAATCTAGACCGCTGATATTGACTTCGTTACCACTTCTCTAGGTTTCCTATGGAATGACAAATCGTGTAATTTATTGTAACATTCGATTATATGTTGAATCTTCAGCCCGACTTGATTTCTATGGACAAACCAAATTATTTTGGTAGTTTTTCTCGTAATTTCTGCCGGAGTTCACCACTGCAAAAATACGGTGAATGATTTTGTTGCGTATATTGTTCAAAACCAACATCTTATTTTTTCCTTCAGACACTTTTCTCAAGTAATAGCTCCGCAAGTCATTCTCAGACCGTATCACACTCATCGAGGCAAGATGTAGAACACTTTTCAGAGATCTATCGCTGAACATCGATACTCGTGGCCTAAACCGTATCGAACTGCCTGACTGATGGTCAAA
>NZ_JPLZ01000004.1 GCF_000735135.1 Chryseobacterium sp. FH1 | reverse complement strand
TTTGTACGAACAGCCTTTAGGGTGGTTCTAGCAGAGGGGCTCACCTGTTCCCATTCCGAACACAGAAGTTAAGCCCTCTAGCGCCGATGGTACTGCGAAAGCGGGAGAGTAGGTCGCCGCCAGTTTTTTTCAAACGCTCATCATTCACTTGATGGGCGTTTTTTTTGTGCGTAGTCAAAAAATTAGTCAATAGAACAAACTGGAATGAAATAATTTGTATTACACTCCTAAGTGCAGTTAAATGGATTCTTGACTATTTCAGAACATATTGCTTATACTTCAATGGTATTATCAGAATCATTATTTAATTATTGCTGTAATTAAGAACTAACAATGAAAAGTTGAAATCTAAGGATATTTATATAATTTATTTTGCTTTTCTTCGAATATGACAATTGGTATAGTATATTAGAGTATTGTCTGATATTAGATGGAGTTGCTATTAGAAGAAATGTTTATTTGAAAAGAAAATAAAAAAGAGAAGCACGAATACGGGTTTGGGATGTGCAATGACAAATAGAAAGGTATTAGAACTTGTGAAATTGTAGTCTTCTATACAACTGAGATCTCGTGAAATAATACTAGATAATCTTATTTACTAAACAATAGATCAAAAGATTTACTTTGTATATGTTTGGAATCTTAAGAAACATTTACCACAAAGGATCTTTCAAGTAGCTTTATGTTTATTTTATTCCCTCTGTACGCCAACTTTTTTATGTTATATAGGTAAACATTATTCTTTGTATCGGTTTGTTTCTAGTATTTAAAATGTAATGATTCTCTCAAATTTACTTTATAGATGTATTTGAAAGTCATTTAGTTGAATTGTTTAATGCAAATATCATTTTTTTGAGTTTTAGTATGCTGAAATTTTCAATTAATAATTAAAAAGTGAGCTTTCAATAAGTTGAAAGCTCACTTTTAATCTTGCTGAATGTAGATTTTACTTATTCAGAATTGTATTTTTAATGATAGGTTCTAGATTGCTTGGCAAGTCTGCATCTTTCATCTGGTATTTTTTGACGTTCATTTCCATAAGCCAATTTTCCAGATATGTTTTGATGACATCACCTTCAAAAGGGTTTCCTTTTTCTGGATTGATTCCCAGTATTACAACTTCCAGATCTTTTAGATTGTCATTGGCCTTAATGAAACCAAAATCTTGGTCCTGGATTTTAGTTTTAAAATCAGAGGTGTTCAATTTCATAGATTTTACCAATTCCGGAGTGAGGTAAGACGTTTTGTTTCCCTCAGAGAATTTCGAATCTTTATGAAACATATAACCGTCGGTCAGAATAAAAAGAATATTTCTGTGCTTATCCTTGATGCAGTAGTCCTTCACTTTGTTCTTGAAAAATCCCCAGATATCCGAGCCAACATATTGCTTGTCCTGAATGGCTGATTGATAAATCCTTTCTGGAAGAGAAGTGTATTTTTCATCAACAAGCTTGATATTTTCCTTTGAAGTATTTTTGTCAAACGAAACTTTCAGTTGCTTTGCAAACTCATTGATTTCCGGATTTGAAGGTTCAGGATTGAAGAAGATCTGCATCTGATCATTAAGCTGTATCACTTTCTTACTTTTCACGTGATCTATAAATCCTGTCTTGATCGCTTTAATGTATTCCAGATCTCTTTGGTAATATTCCATCGATGGATTTGGATATTTCTCGGGGTCAATTCTGTCAGAGAGATCAATTAGTATGCTTATATTTAAATTGTTACTATTGGAAATAGAGTCATTGCTTTTGCCTCCAGTCTTTGTTTCTGGCTTCTTTCCACAGTGTATAAAAAGAGAAAGAATTAATAAATAATATAGTTTTTTCATATTCGGTGATTTATAAAACGGATACATAAACAGAGTTCTGACTGTCAGAATTGGCGCCTACTTTATTAAGATTATAGTTGTACTGGTTTTTGCATTCCTCTATCATTTCTTGTTTTACTGGATGAGATGTCGCTAATTTTTCATTGATAAAAGTGATCCAGCCTTGCACATATTCCGATGCGTAAGATTTGTACTCTTTGGTTGGGATGATGACGCCATCAACGATGTTGTGAAGTTCCTCAATTCTCCCTTTCGCTTTGATGATTAGATCTTTGATACTTGCAATGCTGTTTTTGATTTCCTCCAACTGTTTTTCAAATGCCGTAATTCTGTCTTGATGAACTGTGATATCTTTCTGCTTTTTCAGCTGTTCATTTTTGATCTTGTCTTTTTCTTTATGTTCTTTCATTATGAAATCGAAAACCAATCCCCAAATAATGTACACTACGAATCCCGCGAAGATGATTCCCCAAAACTGGTTTTTGGTAAAAGCTATTGATAGATCGAAGGGTGGCGAATCAAAGGTTTTATTAAGTTCATAAAGTTTGGACTCGATCTCGTAAGCTAAGATGGCATCGAAAACAAATGTCACGACGAAAAGAAGAAATATTTTTATGTAATTGATCCAGTTTTTGTTCTCTCCAAACATGTGGATCAAGTAGCCTAATCCCAAGAAAACAAACGGAATAAACGTTACGAAAGCACCTTCCAAAGGACCTTCGTCCCAAGCTTTGTTGAAAGCCTGAGCGTCCAAAACACTCTGCATAATGCTGACATTCGGGTCAAATGTTTTGAAGAACGCCGAAAATGAGGTTGAAATATAAAATGTGAAAAGATAAAGCGTTATTGGAATTAATAACAAAAGACCAATCCAGAATTTTGTCGAAGCGCCTTTACTGGCGTTGATGTGATAGACTTCCGGATTTCTCGGGATATCATTGATCTCGAATTTGAGAGATTCTATCTTATCCTGAACATTTTTGATGCTGTTTTGAACTTCTTTTATCTGCTCTTCCTTATTATCAAGAGACACTGTGAGGCCTTTGATCTCGGTCTCTTTGTTTTTCTGTTCGTTGATGTATGGTTCTTTCAGTTTATTTTGTTTCTCGGCCAGTTCTTTTTCTTCATTTTGAAATTTAGAATAGATGGCATCCAGACAAATAGATAATGCCGTATGATTTCCGCTGTTTCTGGAGCTGTCCCTGTAGCCGGACTCGTGATAAGTACGTTTTCTGCTTTCCTCTGTTGATTCTTGATTGGTGTTGTTGTCAACAACTTTCAAAGGAGATTCTTCTTTAACGATTGGATCAGGTTTTAATCTGAAAATGTTTTTGATATTACTGGTCATAATTTAGTTTTTTAGATCATTGAAAATATCGTTTTTGCTTTTTCCTTCTTTTACAGATTGGATGAGATAATCCACGATCTGCAAACTGTTTTCTTCCATAAATCCGAACATCAGGACGTATTTTTCTAAGGAAGATTTTTCATTCGGAGTTACTTCGCCGTCTGCCCAGATCATCAGTGTGAGATCGTAGAGATAATCGATTTTTTCTTCGATGTTCTCTGGAATTGATATTTTAGAATTAATTGGATTCAATAGGATTTCGTCCAGTTTTTTCTGGGAAATTCCTCTGTCTTCTGCAGATTTGTACAGCGCTTTCAGCTCCAGCGAACTGAAGTTGTCATCGCAAATTGCCATCTGATAAAGTCTGAGAAAATGAGCCTTCAGACTTTCTGTAGTTTCTATGGTTTCATTCATTGTAATTATTTTTTTGTTTTGTTTTAATGATTCTGTCTCGGCTGAATGTTTTTGGCTGTGGAATTGTCTCCGGAATATTTTGTTCTGATGTTTCTTTTACTTTTCTCTTGATGAAGATCAGGAGCAGGAATAAAATTCCGGTCACAATGTCAATCGGAATCCAAACGCTTTTTCTGTAAAAATGAATTGGAACGATGGGATTGAATAAAATAAGAACAATTCCAAAAATCATGACCCAACCAAGCTCTCTCTGTCTTCCGAAATAATAAACCGTTATCGCTGAAGCAACAAAAACGATGATTCTAAGAAATGTATAATAAAGTAGAGGAAGTGGAAGAACTGCAACAAAACAACTCAATGCACAGAATGTAAAAAGTGTTTTGTAAATGATCTCTAATCTTTTGAAATCACTAATAGTAGTAGCTTTTTCCATGATCAATTGCATCCAGAACAATAACTTCTGTCAACATATTCCTTGCTGCTACCAGACCAATAATAGCAGCCACCTCGTGGTCCAACTTCTAAAGGATAACCATTGTAGGTACAACCTTTTTTCTTTGCACTTGATGATTTCTTACCTTTAGAGGCTTTTTTCTTCTTCTGTTTTTTGACTGCAAATTCTGTTGTAGATGAAAAATTGCTTGTTGATGCTTCGTAAGTTGTGGGAATTAATAATCCTAAAGTAAGTAGTGTGAAAAGTAGTTTTTTCATAGTGGTAGTTTTAATTATAATTTTCAATAGTTTGATGTAGCTCGTCACGATGGTTGTAAATCTCATCTAAAGAGCCAAGGTTTACTTTTTCTCCGGAATCTTTACCATTATGAAATAACTCAATCAAGTTTCGACTACTTCCAAAATGGAATCTGCAAATAGGCTTTCTGTTATTGTCGTCCAATAAAATCCCAAAATATGACTGTGTATCTCTGTAAGCGATTCTTTCAGTTGGAATCTTTTCTCTCAAGATGGCTTTTACGATTTGGAAAGCTTCCAACTCTTCGTCAGTCGTCACTACTTTTGGAATGTCGGCATTCAAATCGATAGTGTTTGTTGCTATGGCGACTTTCTCCGTCTCAATATTATCATTGATGACCAAGGCTGATTTTAATCTTGAGCTGATGGATTCTGATATCGATAGGCTTAACGCTCTTTTCGTATATTCTTTGAAAACAATCATTCGGTTTGCCGTCAAAGGCCTTTCAAAGAATCTGTTGACAAGAAGTTTCACTATTTCGTCAGATGGATTTTCTATTTCTTTTTCGAATTCTTTTCTGATGGCTTTGATGTATTTCAAAGCTTCAGCTGAGTCTAAAATCGATTCCAAATTATAACCGGATTTCGTAAAGCTTTCCAAAACTTTGATGGAATTATCTTTAATATTATCAAGGTTGATGGTGAAAAATGGCTTTTCATCCATAATATTGGGTTTCTCCAGGTCTGTGTAGAAATTATAAATAATGCCGTTTGTCAGAACGCCGAATCTCGCTTTTGAAACGTGATAATAGCGATGCAGTTGAGAGTTATGAGCATCCACGTTTTCCCGCCAACTTTTGCATTCAATAATTAAGATGGGTTCATCATCTCTCTTGATCACGAAATCCACCTTTTCACCTTTTTTGGTTCCGATGTCCGCAATGAATTCCGGAATGACTTCGGTTGGATTGAAGATATCATATCCCAGAATTTGAATGAATGGCATTACGAAAGCAGTTTTGGTAGCCTCCTCTGTTTGTATCTGATCCCTGAGTCCATTCACTCTTTGATGCAGTTGTTCTAATTTTAATTTGAGATCCATGTCTATTTATTTGTTTAACACTCCAAAATTACTTCTGCCCCAATTCAATTTTTTACGGAAATCCGTAAAAACAAAAAAAACTTCCAAATGTTTTGAAAGTTTTTAATAATAGTCGATTATCGTTGAAAAATCTTATATGATTCCGAAGTCTTTGCAAAAAGCAATTAATTGTTCATTACTATTGATAGACAAGGATTCTTTGATTTCCTTCAGCCTTTTTTCGACGGCACTCATGCTGGCAGGTTTTATCTCGTTTTCCTTTAGGTGATTTGGGATTTCTTTCACAAGTATTCCATTGGCTAATAAGGTAACAAGCAAAGTGTCGTACTCAGAAAATTCGAAAGCACTTTTTTTATTTCCTTTGAGATCATAGGAAATGTATTTTTCATTATTATAAACAGATTTTATTGCTTTTTTAAGATCTTTCACATCTTCTCTGGCTTTTCTAACATACGCATTGATATTTTGCTTATTGAAAAGATCATCTATAATACCTTGTTTTTTATTTACGGAGAAAACAATTATTTTTAAGTCGGGTTGTATTTCTTTTACAGCATCTATCAACTGTTGACCATTTTTTATCTTTTGGTGTCTGTGATCTTCTTCAAAAGAAAGATCTGTGATCAGCAACTCAAAAGAATTATTTTCCTGGATTCCCATTTTGATCCTGCTGATGGCGTCATCGCAATAACTAACGTATTTTGGATTAGTAATCTTCAAATCTTCCAAAGCCTTTTGGACGGAAATGTTGGAGCTTTCATAATCTTCTGCAATAAGAACTTTTGTAAACATGTGTTTTTTTTTAAATTGGAAATGAAATATTGATTTTCAGTAAATTATTTGTTTCTGTGTCAAAATTAATTTTTCCATTTATAGAATTAATACGGTTTTCCATATTTTGAAGACCATTTTTAGGTGAATGTGTTTTTATTCCAACGCCGTTGTCTGTGTATGAGATGTTTATGTGTGAACTCTCATTTGTGAATTTTAGAAAAACTTTGTCTGCCTGACTGTGTTTTTTCATATTGGTCATCAATTCCTGCAGAATTAAATAAACTTCGGTTCTGATTTGAAAATTGACACCTTCCCATAATTTTTCGTTATTCCCGTGAAAAATAACTTGTACAGCGTCCGACGAATAAGAGTCAAGCATACTTTGAAGTTGCTCAAAATAGTTTTGATTCTCATTGATTTCTTCATTTTCATAAGAGATATCTCTAGAGGTTTCGTAAACATTTTCCAAACCGAATAGTAGCGAATCTCTGTCAATGTGTTCTTTATTCTCAACTTGAGATAAAATTTGATAAATTCTGTTAGCAACGCGGTCGTGTACTTTTTTGGAGTATTTCAGTTCTGTATTTTTGACTTCCAAAAGTTTTTCTTGCTGATGGATTTTTTTTCTTTTTTTAAGGTATAAAATGAAACCAATGATTGTAATTAAAGCAAACGCAAGAGCAACATATTGTTTTATAATATGATTTTGTCTTTCAGTGCTTTCGGCTTTTGCTTTTAGAAAGTCAGCTTTGTTTTTTTCGGTTTCATACCGGATGAGTGCAAATTGATTTTTAGCTTTATTTCTTGCCGTTTGAAGACTGTCATTCATCTTTTGATAAACTTTGAAATACTGTTTGGAATTGTTGGCGTCTTCGAGGGAGATTAATTTTTGAAGTGCTTCGATTTGATCGTCTGGGCTTTTGATTTCTTTCGATATTGCAAACATTTTTCTTGCATAAACTAGGGCCGAATCTTGATTTTTTTTGGCATAATAGTCCGATAAATGTGAATAGCTGGAATTTAGTCCCCAATTGTCTTGATCTTTTAGTCTAATTTTTAATGCTTCCTGAAATTCGGAAAGGGGATTATGTTGGGCATTATGAGTCCATTTTGTGAAGGCAAGATTATCTAAAATACGTGACTTGTAATTTGTGTTTTGCTTATTTTTATTCAATAAAGTACTTAAAATTTTTATTGATACATTGTAATCTTTATTTCTTCTGTAATTGTTAGCGAGATTATTTGTGTAGAGATTTTTATTTACTGAATCTTTTGAAAATAATATAGCTTTTTCATAAAATTCAATTGCTTTATTATAGTTTGTCAGTTTACTGGATAATATTCCCAATGTATTATAATTGATGGATAGATAATTGTGTAAAGATGAGTCTTTATCATTAAAATATTTTAATGCTGAGATGCCTGTTTCCAATCCTCCGTAATTATCACCAAATTGTTCTTGAATAATTGCCATATTGACTAAACATCTTCCTGCATCTGCACTATCATGCTTTTCCAAAAAAACATTTTTAGCCTTGTCAAAATATTGAAAAGCACTGTCGGATTTGCCTACTTCTCTAAAAACAAATGCTTTATCATAATAAAAATTTTTTATTTCATTATTTTTTAAAACTTTTTCTTTAGAACATGATAAGATTATAAGTAAACATAAAAGGCTAAGTAATTTCAAAGTTTATAATTTTTCTATGAAATTAAAACAAAAAAACGAAAGGAAGAACCTTTCGTTTTATAATTACATGTTGAATTATTTTTTCGGAGGAATGGGATGTCCATCTTCCCCACCAGTTCCTCCTGGATTAGGACTCGGTTGTGGAACTGATGATGTAGTTGTAGTGCCCTCATTTCCGCAGTTTGAAGTATTTGAGTTAGGGTTTGAGATCAATCCCAATAGTATTAAAATTAAGTTTAACATTGTCGTAAAAATTTAAAAATTGACATTCGTGTTCTTCCCCGCAAAACGGATCGCGAGCAGATGACACAGTGGTTGAAAAAAGAAGCGCTTCTTAAATTTTTGGGAAGTCAACCTTCAAAAACGGAAGAGAAACATCTGCTTCCCAAGCCAGAGATCTCTCTCCGTTTTATCTGGTTGTTTTTTGGAAATCAGTTTTGTAACTTTGTTTTTGTAATGTTTTGTTTATCACTGATTTCTGATTACAAATTTCAGCCAAATGGGGTCCTTTTTCCTAGACAGAGACTGGACACAGATTGGACAGGATTTTTATCATTTTTATGGAAAACCGTAATTTTTCAGACATAGGTTTGTCTAATTTGGACACGGAATTAATTCTTCAATTAAAATATATGTATGACAAGAAGAAAACTTTAGTCAAAACAGCTTTTGAACAAGCCGAAAAAGAGTTAAAAAAAGAAAATGCCAGCAAAAATTATCTTGCTGGATATCTTAGTACTCATTTTGAAGGTTTATTCGGATCTGCAAAAACAGATAAGATGTTTGAAAGGTATTATACCGATTTAGTACAAAAAAATCAAGATCGTTTTATTGATGAAATTACTTTGGATCAATTAAGTAAATATGTCGGATACAAAGATTATGAGGATTTTTGCAAGAATTTTACTTTTACAAAAAAAATTAATGATTCTACGACATTGAAATTCAGTATCGATGATGAAGAACAATCTTTAAAAGGGACTAATTTTAATTTTACACTTCTTAATAGTCCAGTTTTTAATCTTCAAGAATTCCTTACCAAGCAAAGTAATCTAGGAATTATCGGAGCGATTCTTTGTGGCGGTTTATTCGTCGGAAATAAAATGTACAAAGCAGATGAAAGGTCACCCGAAATAGTAAACAATGAAAATAAGTTAGGATTGTTGGCTGAAACGAAGCAATGCATGTATTGGAACGGAAAGCAATATATCCCGGAAGATTGTAACCAACCCAAGGATGATTTGATTGCAATCGATCCTAAGAAAATTGCCAATTTCAAAAAAATAACCAAACCAGACACCATCAGTTCAGTTAGAGGAATTTGGTATTCCAAATATCAAAATGAAGTAGAATTTTTTACTGCAGATGGTATTAATCCAGAGAATGGAAAAAGCCTCAATCCACTCACAGAACGCATTTTAGATAAATATACCAATAAGGAATAGGTTAGTCGTTTTTCGACTAACAATTTTGTAAGTTCTTTCATAACAAAGCTTCACCCATTAATTTTGTTGAAAATTTGAAAAATGAATTTACAAGACAACATCATCGGTTTCCACCATTATTCGTTGAAAGCGGTCAATTTTGAAGAAACCGTTGGTTTTTACGAGACATTGGGTTTCAAAGTGCAACATTCCTGGTCGTTGCCAGATTTCGAACTTGAAAAGTGTGTGATGATGCACCATGCAAAGATCAATTCATTCGTAGAAATTTGTGATAAGAATGCAAGTATGCCATCGCAAGGAAGAAAAAGAAAAGCGAATGAAGAATTTATCGAAAATTCAATCCTTCATATTTGTTTTGTGGTGAAAGATGCTGAAAAAGCTAGAATAGAAGCGTTGAAAAATGGGGCAACAGATTTGAGTGAAGGTGTTTTCGAAATTGATTTGATCAATGGACATAAATCTGTGAATGTCAGAAACAGCTTGGTTTACAGTCCGAATGGTGAAGTGATAGAATTTTTGGAGTCCGTTTCTTTTGATTGATTTTCAAAATCGATCTCGTTCAGTTTGTCCAAATAATCCAGGATTTTCTTTCCTTTAATTGTCAAAGAATAAGTGGGCTGGATTTTATCTTTAGAATTGATGACAATCTCATTGGCTTCCAATTCTTTCAGTTGTTTGGTCAATATTCTGTCGGTAACATTTGGCAATGTCAATTTGAATTCAGAATATTTTACGTGCTCATTTTTCAAGATAAATATCAATGAAATTTTCCATCTTCCGCTGATTTGCGAAAGGATTTTATGAGCATTGCAATATTCTTCTAATATCTTTTCGTTGAGGGAATTGGTGGAGTTTTCTTTTCGCATTATAATATGAATCCTTTTGGAATTTTTGAAATATCTAAATCTGTTGGATTTGCGCCTTGGATTAATGATAATATGACTTCATCTTTTTTTATGTTTTCAAATTCATCGTAACTTAAGTCAAATAATGACTGAAGATTTAAGTTTATTAATTGCTCTTTGTCATTGACGTAATTGTCAGAATAAATTCGCATAAATTCCTTTTTTAAGATTTCGTTTATTTCAAAATTCTTGAATTTTTTAAAATCACCTTCTTTTATTCTGAAAATTCTTTTCAATATTGAAAAATCCTGAATTTCAATTTCAGAAATGATATTGTCTTTTAATATGAAATTTGCATAAGAAATTAATAAATCCAAAGAATCAAGTTTGATGTCTTCAACCCTTTCAATTTTGAATTTCTTCAGGATTGGATTAAAATGATTTAGATCAAATTTGTCATTTAATAATGATAAAATTTCAATAAAATATTCTTTAGAATTTTCATTTATTTCTTTTTGAGTGAATTCGGTAAATGAATTGGAGAATTTGTACATATTAAATTTTTCACATGGTTATCATTCCAAATATACATATCCAAAGAACCAAAAACAAAAAAACTCCACCGAAGCAGAGTTTTAATTTTATTTTCGAATTGAAAGCCAATTGCCAAAAGCAATCAGCCATCAGCCATTTACATTCTATTCACCACATTGATTCCCAATATTGATAAAGCTTTCTTGATCGTCTTCGCAACCAGATCAGAAACCTGAAGACGGAATTGTTTCGCATCCAGATCTTCCTGTTTTACAATCGGGTTATTCTGGTAGAAAGAGTTATAAGATTTCACCAATTCATAAACGTAATTCGCCACCAAAGCTGGACTTAAACTTTCCGCAGATCGCGCAATCACTTCTTTGAATTCAGCCAAAAGCATGATCACTTCTTTCTCGCTTTCATTTGGAACGTATGCGCCAAAATTTCCTTTTCCAGCATATTCAGCCTTAGCCAAAAGTGACTGGATTCTCGCATAGGTATATTGAATAAATGGTCCAGTATTTCCATTAAAATCAATACTTTCCGCAGGATTGAAGAGCATTTTCTTTCTCGGATCCACTTTCAAAATGAAATATTTTAAAGCACCCAATCCAACTGTTTCGTAAGATTTCACTTTGTCTTCGTCAGAAAGCGTTTCCAACTTGCCAAGTTCCTCAGATTTTTCTTTCGCAGTGGAGATCATTTCTTCAACCAATTCGTCCGCGTCTACCACGGTTCCTTCTCGGGATTTCATTTTTCCTTCAGGCAATTCCACCATGCCGTAAGACAAGTGGTAAAGCTGATCTGCCCATTCGTAACCCAATTTTTTCAAAATTTTGAACAAGACCTGAAAGTGATAATCCTGCTCATTTCCAACTGTATAGATCAATTTCTGAATGTCATTTTCTTTGAAACGCTCAACCGCAGTTCCAAGATCCTGAGTCATATAAACCGAAGTCCCATCCGAACGCAAAAGCAGTTTCTGATCAAGACCTTCATCCGTCAAATCACACCAAACAGAACCATCATCTTTCTTGTAAAGAATCCCACTGTCAAGCCCTTTTTGAATGAGATCTTTCCCAAGAATGTAGGTATTGCTCTCATACTGAACCTGGTCAAAATTAACGCCCAATCGGGAATAAGTTTCATTGAAACCAGCATAAACCCACTCATTCATCATCGCCCAAAGTTTTCGAACTTCCGGGTCATTATTCTCCCATTTCAAAAGCATTTCCTGAGCCTGGATGATGCTTGGCGCTTGCTTTTTCGCCGTTTCCTCATCTATGCCGTCGGCAACCATTGCTTTGATCTCGGATTTGTATAACTTATCAAATTCAACGTAGTAATTTCCGACCAATTTATCGCCTTTCAAACCAGTAGATTCTGGTGTTTCGCCGTTCCCAAATTTCTCCCACGCCAACATCGATTTGCAGATGTGAATCCCACGGTCGTTGATGATTTGAGATTTGATGACATTATAACCGTCAGCTTTCAAGATCTCGGCAACAGAATAACCTAAAAGATTATTTCTAACGTGCCCGAGGTGCAAAGGTTTGTTGGTATTTGGCGAAGAATATTCCACCATAACCGTTGCATTTTTCGGTGTCACGTTATCAAAATCATCCTGAAGTTCAGACAATTGATTCGCGAAAACCACGTCTTTCAATTTAAGATTAAGGAAACCTTTCACGATGTTGAAGCTTTCAATAAAATCGATCTCGTTTTTGATCGCTTCTCCAAGTTCGTTTCCAATCGCATCAGGGCTTTTCTTTGCCAGCTTTACCAAAGGAAAAATAACGATGGTGAAATCACCTTCGAACTCGGTTTTATTTTTTTGAACATCCAAGTTCACGCCTTCCACACTATAAAGTTTCGGGATGATCTCAGATATTTTTGATTGTATATGTTGTATGATATTCATTTCAGAATTTTGTGTTGCAAATTTAAAAATTTAAAATCTGTATTTTATTAAAGGATAGAAATATTGATTATTTTTTTGTCATTAAAATATCTTTTATATCATCCATTGTCATTATTACGTCGTAAGTCAAGAAACATTTTGGACCAACTGAATTTAAACTCAATGAAAATTGATTTTCAGAAGAATTTGAAATTATTATTTCTCCTTTTGTAAAAAGACATTTTTCATATCTATAAGAAGAGAATTTTGCTTCTTTAATTTCTATTATTAATTCTTTTTGATTATTTTCAGAAATCTTCTCTTTGTTTATTAGAAATTTTTCGCCTTGAAAATTAATAAAAGAAAATAGAAAATCATTTTTTCCACTTTTATTAATCTCAAACTTGATAATATCATTTCCATCTCGTCCTTCCCAAATACCTTGCAGTTTTTCCATTTGATTATAAACTGATTGTTGAGAGAAATAAAAATTCAAGAAAAATGTAAATATTATAAGGATAATTTTATTCATATTTTATTTAATTCTAAAAATTGATTTGCACTAATTAGTTAAGGCCAAAGCTAATGCTTTCCTCTTGCTCAATCTCAAAAACCTGATGACCAAAAGAATCGCAGAAATCGTCAATCCAATTCCCAAAGCAATCCACATCCCAAATGCGCCCATTTTCATTGTCACACAAAGAAAATAACCAACCGGAATCGTGAAAACCCAATACGCCAAAAACGTGATCACACTCGGGATTTTCACATCCTGGATTCCTCTCAGGCATCCTAAAGCCGTCACTTGGATTCCATCAGACAACTGGAAAAGCGCAGCGATGATCATTAATTTTGAAGCTAATTCTATTACTAAAACATCACTTTCTTTGGTGAAAAAATGAGGCAGAACGTTTCGGAAAAGGATGAACATAATGCCACAAAATCCCATATATATTAATGTTAATTTAAAATTATTGATCCCGATTTTCCTTAAGCCTTCAAAGTCTCTAACGCCCATTTTGTTACCGATCATCACCGTAGAAGCGACACTGAATCCAATACAAAGATTAAACGTGAATGAAGCCATCGACAAAGCGATCTGATGCGACGCAATGTCCTGAGAACTTACCAATCCACAAATAAAAGCGGCTGCTGCGAAAGCTGTGACTTCGAAGAACATTTGCAAAGCCGTCGGCAATCCAAGCTTGAACATTTTACTAAACATTTCTTTACTGAATTCTGCAATTTTTAAAGAAAAATCTTTGATATATCTTCTTGTTTTCGGTTCTTTTACCAAAACAAAATATAAGAAAACCACCATAAAGATTCTCGCGATCAATGTTGCCAAAGCCGAACCTTGAACACCCATTTCCGGGAATCCAAAAAGACCTTTGATAAAAACGTAATTCAAAGCGATATTAATGACATTCGCAATAATTGTGGCTTTCGTCACACCAATCGTGAAAGACAAACCTTCCGAAACTTCTCTCAAAGTCTGGAACATCATAAATGGAATCATCGTAAACGCCATAATGCTCAAAAAGCTGATCGTATCGGGAATGATCTCAGTTGGTTGATCCATGTGTTTGATCAATGGAAGTCCGGCCAATAATAAGATCATCAGCAAAATCCCAATCCCAAGGTTGATGACAAATCCGTGTCTGAAAACCGAATTGATTGTCTCGTGTTTTCCCTGAGAATTGGCCTCAGAAACCAACGGCGGAATCGCAAAAGAAAATCCCAACGCCAAAACGAAGATGGAAAAGAACAAGGCGTTTCCCAAAGATACAGAAGCCAAAGCCTGCGCGCCCAAAAGTTTCCCCACGATGATGTTGTCGAAGAGATTCACGGACACTTGTCCGACTTGTGTCAACATCACAGGAAGTGCCAGTTTTAGCCCTTGCTGTGTGTATTGTTTATCTAAAAATTTCATTAGTTTGTCTTATTTTATTTTCAAATGAAGAATTCTACCGCGTAGAATCTCAATTTTTTCCAAAAAAAAACCGCAGAATAAACTGCGGTTAAATATAATATTTAATTTAGTTTACTTCTTTACAAAACTTGCGACATCGTCAGCAGTCACGGGATCAGCACCTAAGATGATCAACCTTTCTACAACGTTTCTAAGCTCACGGATGTTTCCAGTCCAGTCATATTGCTGTAACGATTTGATTGCTTTGTCATCAAATTTCTTAGCCGCAGAACCATTTTCTGAAGCGATAAGGTTTGTGAAATGCTCTACCAACAATGGAATATCTTCCGCTCTGTCGTTAAGTGAGGGAACGCTGATCTCAATCACAGAAAGCCTGTGGTACAAATCCTCACGGAATTTCCCTTGCTCGATTTCCTTAGCCAAATTTTTATTGGTTGCAGCGATAACGCGGACATCAACTTTGATTTCTTTATCACTTCCCACAGGAGAAACCTTGCTCTCTTGCAATGCTCTAAGCACTTTTGCCTGAGCAACCAAACTCATATCACCGATTTCATCCAAGAAAATAGTGCCGCCAGTTGCCTGCTCGAATTTCCCAGATTTATCTTTGATCGCGCCTGTAAAAGAACCTTTCACGTGACCGAACAATTCGCTCTCGATCAATTCTGATGGGATTGCCGCACAGTTCACTTCGATCATTGGTCCTCGTGATCTTTCACTTTGGGAATGGATTGCGTGTGCTACCAATTCTTTACCAGCTCCGTTTGGTCCAGTCACTAGAACTCTTGCGTCAGAAACAGCCACTTTGTCGATGATCTCTTGGATCTTCTTAAGTGCAGGCGATTGCCCAACCATCTGGTATTTTTTATTCACTTTTTTCTTAAGCTGAGAATTCTCTTGTTTCAGATTTGTGTTTGCTTTTTGAAGATTGCCTTTGTCTAATGCATTTTTGACACTGGTGATCAATCTGTTGATGTCAATAGGTTTTGAGATGAAATCATAAGCACCTTCTCTCAAACAGCCAACAGCAGTATCGATGTCTGCGTGTCCGGAAATCATAATGAAAGTGGTCTCAGGCTTCAAAGCAAGACTTTGTTTCAGAAGTTCTGTACCGGAAATTTTTGGCATTTTGATATCAGAAATTACCAAAGAATAATCGTCTTTTTCTATGTATTTGAAACCTTCGAGACCGTCTTCTGCGATTTCGAACTGGTATTCTGGTAACTCATCTGATAAAATACTATGTAGTACGCCAGATATTGCTTTTTCGTCTTCTACGATTAAGATTTTTTGCATAGGTGCAAAGATACAAATTTTTGATTTCGTAAAGCGAAATTATTATGATTGTTTATTATGAAAAACGAAATATGGAAATGTTCTAAAAAACTGGAACATCATCTTGGCGACAAATCGTCTTTGCAATAGCGATAGTAGCGGTTATCCTTTTTCCAAAGCGAGGGGAAAAGCCAAGGCTGGGAAAAGATAGTAGAGGATAGCGCGACCCAAGCAGTGGGAAATGCGGAGGCTAGGGGATTGCTCAGATAATTAAGAATTAAGTTTTAGTCTACGATAATTTTCTTTGTGATCACTTGATCTTCGACTTTGAAAGTTCCAAAGTAAATGCCCTTCGAAAGGGACGAAATGTCAATTCTGGTCTGGTTTTCTGTTTTGATGAGGTTTTTTCCGTCGATGTTTGTAATTGTAAAACTGAATTTTTGTGACTTGCTGTTGAGAAATTCTAATTGTAAAAAGTCTTTCGCCGGATTTGGATAGAATCTGAAACTATTCACTAAATCTTTTGGCGTATAAATACTCAAAATAGGGGATGCAATCGCAAAATGCTGAACAGCGCCAGTTGTGGCTTTCGCAATGTTGTAAATATAAACTGGATCTAGATTAATGTATTTATCGCTTGCTGTGTGAGCGTATGGGGTTTCATTGTATTCGAACAGACCTGTGATAATTTCCCCGTTGGCTTGGAACGGCATATAATCTGAGGCGTAAGCGTAACTAAGGTTAGTCTTTAAAGTGGAGTAAAGCGTAACGCAATTCATCAATTGCTGCGTGAAAGTATTGGAAGCCGCATTGTTGGCGCTTGGATTGCTGGACTCGTCTCTTTCGCAGGTGATCGTATCGTTGGTCTGTCCTTTGATGCCGCCGACTTCATCAATGTTGAGGACTAGGCGGATGTTCATTTTCGGATTGGTGGCGTTCACAACATTTGAAACATAATGTGCGGAACCCAAAAGGCCTTGCTCTTCGCCAGAAAAATTGATGAACTTGATGGAATATTCGGTATTGACGTTTTTCATAAGACGGGCAACTTCGAGAATGACTGAAACGCCACTGCCGTTGTCATTGGTTCCTGTTCCTATGATCGTGTCGTAGTGACCACAAACGATGATGTAGGTATTTGGATATTTGGTTCCTGTCTTTGTGACAATGAGGTTGGAAGTGGAATTACCGTTATAGGTAAAATTGTCTCTGGTGATTTCCGATTCCGAATATCCGAAAGAGAGATACTTATTCTTAAGCCAATTGTAGGCATTGTTGTTAGCGATAGAGCCTGTGGTTTTCACGCCCAAACCTTCAAACTCTTGCAAGTATGTATTGACGTTGGTTTGTGAGACCAAATTGCTGACATCGGCGTAATTCTGATTGAATGTTTGAGAATTTGCAAAAAATCCCAGGAATAATATGGAGAAAGCTAAGTTTTTCATTTGACATCTTAATAAAGTGCAAATATAAAATAAAAAGGAGAAGACTTGATAAGTGTCTTCTCCTTTCGTTTTGAAAAACTATTACTAACTTAAAACTAATTTGTAGCTTTTCTGACTTCTGCTTTTACGTCTTCACTAGCATCTTTGGTTTTTTCCCAAGCGTCAGAGGCTGTATCTTTTGTGCTGTCCCAAGCTTTTTCTGCGAAGTCTTTTGTGTCTTCCCAAGCTTCAGATGCACTGGCTTTTAGATTTTCGAAGAAACCATCTCTTGTTGGTTCTTCATTTTTTCTTTTTTGTTCATCAATGTAATTTCTTGCTCTGGTAGCATAATCATTGACTGCGCTTTTTGTTTTATCAGCCGCATTTTCTAATGAGTTTTCAGTTCTGTCAACTGCTCTTTCTGCGTCATTGTACTTTTGATCTTGTGTGCTCATAATAATTTATTTTGTGTGTTAATTGAAAAATTTGATTTGATGCTAACAATTATTCAATTACAATGCCTTAAAATCTTAATGAACGTTAAAGTAATTATAAATAAAACCAAACACAAAAAAAGCAACATCCAATATGAATGTTGCTTTGTAGTAATAAGAAAATTTCTATCCCCGGCCCTAAAGGGTGAAAATTTTCGTTAGTGGAATTCGGCTCCCTTTTGGGCTGAGGTAAAACGAATTCCATTTTCTATTTAATGATTCTCTCAAGAACCCATTCGATCATCATTTTCTCCGATGCGTGGTGGTCGCTTGCAAATTCGCCTCGTCTTCTGTTGGCGATGACACAGTTGACGGTCAAAGCTTTGTGGCCTAGCAATTTTGAAAGACCATAGATCGCGGAAGTTTCCATTTCGAAGTTGGAAACGCCAAGGTCATTCAATGTTTCAAGGAATTGGTCGTCCAAAGCTTTCAGTCGTAACTGACGACCTTGTGGTGCGTAGAAACCTGGGAAAGTCGCGGTGTTTCCTCTGTACTTTGCATCGGCGTAATAATCAGAAATATCTTCTGCCCAATCTGAGAAATACAACATTGGTTTGATTTTCTCGTAAGGGAATTTTGCCAAGAAGTTTTTGCTGAATTCATTTTCAAAAGTATAATCCTGATAGAAATGCAAAAGTCCGTCAAGTCCAACCACGTTTTCTGTCACCAACATATTATTGACCTCGATATCCGGATTCACACTTCCGCAAGTTCCCAAGCGGAAAAGTTCCAAGGCTTTGTGCTCTGTCTTGAATTCCTTCGCCTTCAAATCGATATTGACCAAGGCGTCCAGCTCGTTCATCACGATATCGATATTCTCAGTCCCGATTCCGGTGGACATCACGGTAATTTTTTCGCCACGCAAAGTTCCGGTGTGCGTGTAGAATTCTCTTTTATTTTTTTTGATTTCAATCGTGTCGAAATACTTTGAAACTTTTGGAACCCTGTCCGGATCGCCCACCAAGATTACTTTTTCGGCAAGGTCTTCAGGAAGAAGATTAAGGTGATAGACACTTCCGTCGTCGTTTAGGACCAGTTCGGAATCTGCTAATTTGTTGATCATATTGTTGATTTATAATTTAAAAGATTAAAAAATTAATGATTGTAAAAGGCACTAATTTTTGAAATTAAAAAGGTTTTAAAGTTAATAAAATTCTCCATCCGCAAAAGGATTGACGCTTTTTAATTTTGCAAAAAACAATTTATATTTCTTTTCAAAGATATTTTTACCACATAGGCACATAGTTTTGAAAGGAAAAATAGTCTTAAGAAATTCCTATTTTCTCTTTTTGTATGTAGTTTACTATGTGTCTATGTGGTTTAAGTTTAGCTATTTAAAAATCTCATTTGCAACCCAAAATCCCGTACTGAAACAAGCCTGTAAAAGATAACCGCCAGTTGGTGCTTCCCAATCTATCATTTCGCCGGCGCAGAACACGTTGGGGAATTTTTTCAATTCAAGTTTATCATTGAATTCTGAAAATGAAACTCCGCCCGAAGTCGAAATCACTTCATCAATTGGTCTATAACTTAGAATCTCAATCGGGAATCTCTTTATTAATTTTGATAGAATTTCTATGTTTGTGTAAGTTTCTTTGTCTAAAGTTTTAAGAAGATTGAGCGCGGTGGTCGATAGTTTTAATTTCCGTTTCAAAACCTGACTTATCTTTTCTGTTCCGTTTAATTGTTCGAGGATTTCAGCTTCTGAGAGATTTGGTTTTAAATCGATATTGATGATTAATGGTAAATCTTGTTTTCTTGTAAAGCGATTGAGATAATAAATCGGACTTCCTTCAATCCCATATTTTGTAAAAACCACTTCTCCAATTTTATCATTTCCTTCAAAAGAAACTTTGATATTTTTAAGATATTGACCTTGCAGTTGATGAAATTTAGAATCCGTATCATAACCGGAATTTGCAGATTCCAAAGGCGTGATTTCAATGTTTTTTGATTTTAAAATCTCAATCCATTTCGCATCAGAACCTGTCTTTTTCCAGGAACCGCCACCCATTGCCAAAATCAATTTTGAATAGTTGACTTTAAGTTCGTTCTCTTTATTTTTAAGCGTCACAGAATTCTCGTCAAAATTAATAAAAGTATGCTCGTAATGAATCACAACGCCCAATTGTTCTAATCTATCGAGCCAGGCTTTCAAAACCTGAATCGGCTTGAAATTCTTCGTCGGAAAAATCTTCCCAGAACTTCCAATATAAGTCGTAATTCCCAAATCAGAAAGCCAATCCACCACCTTTTTGTTATCGAAATTTTTTACAACCTCCCGAATTTCCAGCGCATCATATTTTTCGATAAAAGATTCTAATTCCTCACTGTGCGTCAAATTGAAACCGCCATTTCCTGCCACCAGAAATTTCCTTCCTGGAGCTTTGTTTTGCTCAAAGATTTGAACTTTGAAGCCTTTCTCAGCAAGGATTTGTGACGCCATCAATCCCGCAGGACCGGCACCAATGATGATGATTTGATTATCAGGAATTTGTTTCAAAAGGACGGTTTTTTCTAAGGAGATTAGGGATTGGAAAATTACACGAAGGCACGAGGTTTTTTAATGAATGTCTTGTGTTTTAAGGCACAAAGTTTAGCTTCGCTAAAAATAAAAATCAAAGATTTTCCTCGTGCCTTAAAAAGTGATTGATTGTGAAAAAAATCTTTGTGCCTTTGTGTTTAACCCACAAAGCTAAAATCATTCATCACTTATCATTTATCATTCATCATTTATAAATCAACCTCCGACACGTTTTGTTTTGTAGCCCATTTCTTTTAGGATGGTCATTATTTTGTCGCGGTTGTCGCCTTGGATGATGATGGCGCCGTCTTTTTCCGAGCCACCGATGCCGAGTTTTGTTTTGATTTTTTTTGAGATTTCTTTCAGGCCTTCGTCGTCGCCTTCCCAGCCTTCTATGATGGTGACGGGTTTTCCATTTCTGCCTTTTTTCTCGAATTTGCAAACGAGCGGTTCCTTCTGTTTGAAGTTTTCTTTTTCATCATCTGGCATTTCAAAATCCTGCTCGTCGTGTTGCGGAAAAAGATTTTTCAGTTGGTCTCTCAGGTCCATTATATCAATTTAAATAAGGGTTTTAAAGGTAGTTAAATTTATTATTCTGGGAAAGATGTGGTGGAGATTAATTTTAATAATTACTTGTCTAAATGTAACTTTTAAATTACTTTTGTTGAGTGAAAGTGAGGGAAGTCATATCGTTTAAAAACTATTTTGAGAAGTTTCTTTTGGAGCAACCGAAGAAAGTTCAAGATAAAATATTTAAAATAATTGAGGCAATTGAAACATTGGAACGCGTCCCTTCAAATTATCTAAAACATATTGTAGGAACTGTTGGTTTGTATGAAGCGAGAATACAATTGGGTTCAAATATATGGAGGGTGTTTTGCTTTTTTGATGGCGAAAAATTAGTTGTTTTGATGAATGGGTTTCAAAAGAAAACTCAAAAAACACCAAAGAATGAAATTGCAAAAGCCTTGAAAATAATGGCTGAATATTACGAACAAAAATCAAAGGAAAATGGAAACTAAAAATTGGAAAGAAATAAAAGACGAGGTTTACGGAAAAGTTGGAACTGAAAGAAGAGATGAATTGGAAAGAGATTTTGAATCTTTTGCAATTGGACTTCAGTTAAGAAAAGCGCGTGAAGAAAAAAATCTTACACAAACCGAATTGGCAAATTTGGTAGATAAAAAACGTGAATATATTTCCAAAATCGAAAATAACGGAAGTAATTTGACGCTTAAAACTTTATTTGATATTGTTGAAAAAGGATTGGGCGGGAAAGTGAGAATATCGATTGATGTTTAATTCTAATTTTATAATTATGAGTGGATTTGGAGCTCCATATATCGCAAGAATAATAATCAGAGATGAAATTTTGATGCCGAATGAAATTGTTCATTTTAAATCAATTGATTATAAAGGAAATGTTTATTTGGATATTCCTTTAAATATGGAAAGTATAGAAAATATTAAAAGTGATTTTCGAAATTACCAAAATATTTTTGAAGCTAAATCTAATAAGGAAAACTTATCAAAAGAAACTAACGTTTTATTTGATATACTAGCCAAGCTTGATGTTAAATCATTTTTGTTAGAAAGTTTTACTGATTTTAATCCTAATTATTGGATTGAAGATTTAATCCTGATTATTGTTGAGAAAGAAATGATTATTACAGAAGAAACTGAAAATGCGGTGAGCGAAAATGGATATTTAGATATTGATTTTTATGGATACACTGATTATAAAATATTATATAATAATTTTGAGGGAGCAACAAATAGATATTTTAGAGAGGGAAACACTATTACTTAGTAAAATTATACTCATTTTTTTAATTACTAAGAATAAAAAATATTAATAATCAAAATTTCTTAAATCTCAAAAAAACAACCACCAAAATTCCCTAATCCCCATTCCATTTCGTAAATTTGTATAAACAAAATAAGAAATCAAAATGTCAAAAAAAGCAATCCTTGCAATATTAGACGGCTGGGGAATCGGTCTTAATGACGAAGTTTCCGCTCTCAAACAAGCCAAAACACCTTTTATAGATTACGCCCTTCAAACTTTTCCAAGCACAACCCTAGAAGCAAGTGGTTTGGCCGTTGGTCTTCCCGCTGGACAAATGGGAAACTCCGAAGTTGGACATATGAATCTTGGCGCTGGTAGAGTCGTTTACCAAAATCTGGTAAGACTGAATATGGCGGTGGAAACGGGAAGTCTCGGCAGAGAGCACGTCATCCAAGAAGCTTTCGAATACGCAAGAGCAAACAACAAAAAAGTACATTTCATCGGTTTGGTTTCCAACGGTGGCGTGCATTCCCATATCAATCACTTGAAAGGTTTATTGACCGCCGCTCACGAGTTTGGATTGGATAAAAATGTCTTCGTTCACGCTTTCACAGACGGTAGAGATTGCGACCCGAAATCTGGAAAAGGCTTCATCGAGGAACTTTTGGCGCATATGAATGCAAGCACTGGAAAACTGGCTTCTTTGATTGGTCGCTACTACGCGATGGACAGAGACAGACGTTGGGAGCGCGTGAAGTTGGCTTATGACCTGATGGTAAACGGCGTTGGGAAAGAATCTAAAGATTTTGTACAGTCGATTCAGGATTCTTATAATGAAGATGTGACGGATGAGTTTATCCAGCCGATTGTAGCGATTCAAAACCATTTCCCGATTGGCAAGATCGAAGACCACGATGTTGTGATTTCCTTCAATTTCCGTACAGACAGAGGTCGCGAGATCACAGAAGTTTTGACGCAACACGATTTCCCAGAATATGGAATGAAAAAGCTGGATCTGTATTATGTGACTTTGACGAACTACGATAAATCCTTCCAAAATGTAAAAGTTGTTTTCGATGAGAACGTTCTTCAAAAAACAATGGGCGAAGTGTTGGAATCTGCTGGTAAATCCCAAATCAGAATTGCCGAAACAGAAAAATATCCACACGTGACGTTTTTCTTCTCAGGCGGCCGCGAGGCAGAATTTGTTCAAGAGCGAAGATTGCTTTGCCCAAGTCCGAAAGACGTGGCTACCTACGATTTGAAACCGGAAATGTCCGCTTACGATATTACCAATTCCATCGTTCCAGAATTGGAAAACGGAACGGCAGACTTTGTTGTTCTTAATTTTGCAAACACAGATATGGTAGGTCACACAGGCGTTTTCTCTGCGGCGGTCAAAGCAGCGGAAGTTGTGGACGAATGCATCCAAAAAGTGGCAACTACGGCTTACGACAATGGTTATGCGGTTTTCATTTTGGCAGACCACGGAAACTCGGATGTGATGATCAATCCAGATGGTTCTCCAAACACGCAACACTCTACCAACTTGGTTCCGTTCATCGTGATGGACAAAGAACATACCTGGAATTTAACACCAGGAAAATTGGGCGACGTTGCACCAACCATTTTGAAAGTGATGGGCGTAGATATTCCAGAAGAGATGACAGGAAATGTTCTAGCCAATTAAAATAAAATATAACTTTTCCTCCCGGTAGGGTTGGCAAAGAAAATTTAAAATAGAAAGTCGGTTTTTACAGCCGGCTTTTTTGATGTAAATTAGTTTCGTGAATTCATAAAATGAAGATGTTCAACAAATTTTTTTTCTTTTGTTTTTTGATTGTAAGTCTAGTATCCGGGCAAAATATTTTGTCCAATGATGATGCTTACAATAAAAAGAAAAGTGAGGAATTGGCTTCTTCGGCGGTTTCCTATTTCAAAAATAATGACCTGAAAAAATCGACCGAACTGCTTTTCAAAGCCAAAGAATATGCAGAGAAAACCGACGATTATGAACTGATTGCGAGGATGAATGGATCCATCGCTCACCAATATGTGCAACTCAATTTAAATGATAAAGCCAAATTCTATCTGGACAATGCCGTCAAACAAATTAATAAACTGCCAGAAAGTGATAAGAAAAGATCTCTAAAAACACTCTCTTATCTGGAAATCGGAAATATCGATTTTGACGAAGAAAACTATCAAAAAGCTAACGAATATTACAAAAAATCTCTACACGAAATTGAGTTGGTGAAAAATCCAGATAATCAGGCTGTTTACAACCACAGACGCTCTTTGTACAATATCGGAAACTCCTATCATTATCTGAAAAATGATTCTGCAGAGATCTATCTGAAAAAGGCTTTGGCTATTAAAAATAATTATAACAAAGAGCTTGACCATTTTATATATAATTCGTTGTCTCAAGTTTACTCTGACAGAAAAGAATATCAAAGGGCAATTGATACTTTGAAGGTTGTCTTGAAACATAAAAATAATCTGGACAAGCGTCTTCTTTCTGATATTTATTATAATCTTTCGCAGAATTATAAATTTTTGGACGACCAATCTCAATATTCTTTCTACAATGAGGCATATATCAAGCTGAACAAGTCAACCAAGGAAAAGGAAATGCAGGCGATCTCTTCTGCCATCGATGCAGAGCAGAAAGATTACAAGGAAGCTATTACGTACGCAGATAGTTCTAAAAAGAGCGTTGTTGTCATAGCAATTATCTTTGTTTTGTTTCTGGCTGGAGCGATTATTTATTTGCTATATCGTAGAAAAAAGGAAAGAAAGGTTTTTGAGAATATCATAAATAAATTAGAATCTGATAACCAGGAAAAAAGCAGGTTGCCGGAATCTCTGGAGAAGACACCCAAAGAAGTAACGCTCCAGATTCCAAATTCGGTAGAACAAGATCTGTTGGACAAACTCAAGAAATTTGAGGATTCGGAAAAATTTACCAATCCAAAACTCACGATCTCAAGTCTTGCTTTGCAGTTGAAAACCAATACGAGTTATCTTTCCGAAGTCATCAATAAATACAAAGGCAAGAATTTCAATACTTACATTAATGAGTTGAGAATCGCTTACATCTGTCAGAAAATTTACAATCATAAGGAATATCATCATTATAAAATAAGTTATTTGGCAGAGGAATGTGGCTTTGCATCTCACAGTGCTTTTGCCACCGTTTTTCGAAATATTACCGGGATTTCGCCTTCAGTTTTTATTCGGGAAGCTTCTAAAAATCAATCCACCTAGAATTATATTTTAAAATCCAAAACATTGATAATCATAGTTTTAATTTAAATTTTATTATTTAAAAATCAAGGATTTCGAAAGTACTGTAGTTGGATTTGCCGATAATGTCACATAGTTTAGCATCCAATAATTATAATATGTTTTTTATGAAGAAAAATTTGATTTTTTTGATGATGATATCCGGAGTGATGTCTTTTTCTCAAAACTGCGTTTATGGTGTTTCATCAGACACTACTGGAAACGGCGAAAATATTACCACAGGCGGAAACTACGAGTATACATCTGCGTCAGATTTTGATGTGGAGTTTGGGAAGATCCTCACTGTGAATAATGTGAAATTTAATGCGCTGAAAGGTTCGGCTGATCTCACTTATGTCAATCTTTATTTTTATAAGGACAATGCTGGCAGGCCAGGAGATCTCATCAAGTCATTTGAAAACGTGGTTCCCGCTTCTCAAACTTTCAAATATACATTGGAAAATAATTCAGCGTATGAGATCAATGTGAATCTTCCTTCAACATTCGATCTGCCGAAAGGAAAATATTACCTGTCCGTAAAAGCGAAGCCTGGAGATGCTACTTCTGCAAGCTGGGAAATAAATAATCAGGAAACTACAAAGTTAGGCAGATTTGGCTATTCCAAATTTGATTCTGAAGATTGGTTTGGCGGTTATTCTTATTATGATCATATTTTCCAGGTTTCAGGTATTTGTACTTCCACTGGCGAAACTCAACCAGATTATGGCACAGCAACCAGCCAGGGTAATGTTTCCGACGCACATGAAGCTGGAGCTAGCATGCCGGGAAGATCGTTGGCAGATGATATCATTGTTCCCGACAATACGAAGTTTACGCTTACAAACTTTAAAATTTCAACATTACAATTAGGAAATATTGAGAATGCGACAATTAACATCCGTTCTTCTGTAGATGATGCGCCAGGAGAGATTTTGTTTTCTTTTGAGAATATTGGTCCGAAGACAGAAAATTATTTCGGATATTGGCAGGTTCCAGGATATCCATTGGAAGTGGTTGCTGTGGATCTGGATTTCGAATTGCCTCAGGCTGTGGAATTGACCCAGGGGAAATATTTTGTTGAGGTTAAGGCAAAGCAGGTTCCGTTCACGGATTATCTGCAATGGGAAGCCACGTCTCAAGATGGCATTGGCGGATATTCTTATACTTCTTATGACGAAGGAGAATCCTGGGAAATCAATGATGGATATAATTATGTTTTTCAGGCGATTGGATACTCTAAATCTAGCTTGGCGGTAAATGATTTCAATAAAAATAATTTCGGTTTCTATCCAAATCCTGTTAAGAATGAATTAACAATCGTTTCCAACCAAGAAGCGGAAAGAATTCTGATTTACAACATCGCAGGACAACTTGTGAAAGATGCTACGATCAGTAACAATAAAATTAATGTATCAAATCTTACTTCAGGTAATTATGTTGGAAAAGTGATGCTTAAAAACGGTAAGACAGAAACGATAAAGATCATAAAACAATAATTTGTCCACACATAATCTTTTAATGGAAACCAGCATTTTTGCTGGTTTTTATTTATGATTTTAATGGCCATTTTCTAAAGTTGTTACACCGTGTGTAGTGATTTTCAAGTTATTTTCACTTTGTACTTAATTTCACAAACTATCACAAACTTCGATGGATTATTAGCCATTGGTATGATTTTGTTATATTTGAATCCATAAAATAAGATTCAATTTAATGCACGAAAAAGAGTTACAGATAGAGGTAATGAGATCGATGGAAAAGAATATGGACGAGTTTATCGCATCATATTTAACACCGATCGAGAAAATATGGCAACCTTCGGATTTCCTTCCGGACAGTTCCAGCGATAATTTCAAAGATGAAATCGACGAACTGCAAACATTTGCCAGAGAAATGCCTTATGACCTTTTCGTAACATTGATAGGCGATTGCATCACAGAAGAAGCATTGCCAACTTACGAATCTTGGCTGATGAACCTCGATGGTGTAAATCAAGAAAAAAATACAGGCTGGACTAAATGGATCAGAGCCTGGACTGCAGAAGAAAACCGTCACGGAGATCTTCTCGGAAAATATCTTTACCTCTGCGGTCGTGTGAATATGCGCGAGATGGAAATCACAACACAACATCTCATCAGCGATGGTTTCGACATAGGAACTAGTTCAGATCCTTATAAAAATTTCGTTTACACCAGTTTTCAGGAAACCGCAACCAATATTTCTCACAGAAGAGTTGGGACTTTGGCAAAACAATCTGGGAATAAAAAGTTAGCACAAATGTGTGGGGTCATCGCAGCGGATGAAGCTAGACACGCCAAAGCTTACAAGGATTTCTCAGCAAGGATTTTCGAAATGGATGCCAGCGGAATGATGCTAGCCTTCGAAGATATGATGAAAAGGAAAATCGTAATGCCAGCACATTTACTTAGAGAATCAGGACAAAAAGCCGGCGAACTTTGGGAACATTTTTCGGATGCTGCTCAGAGAGCAATGGTGTACACTGCGCAAGATTATATTAATATTCTTTCTGATCTCCTGGACGAATGGAAAATTGACCAAATGAAAAACTTGAATGACCAAGCCGAACGAGCGAGAGATTATCTAATGAAGTTACCAGACAGATTGCAAAGAATCTCAGACAGGATCAAAACACCGGAACTGCCTTACAGTTTCAAATGGGTGAAAAGTTAATAGAAAAATGCGCTGACAAAGCGTATTTTTTTTGAATTATAATTTAAGATTGATTTTCAGTCTATTATAATTTGTCTATTTTCTTACCTCTACATTATTTGTATATTTGCAAACTTATTTTTTTAATAACAACGATGATAAAAAGTAATAAAAAACTAGCAATCGATTTTGACGGAACTATCGTGGATGATGCTTATCCGGGAATTGGAAAGGCAAAAACATTTGCATTCGAAACATTGAAAAAACTTCAAGGAGAAGGTTATAGACTGATTCTTTGGACGTACAGACATGGTAAATCTCTGGAAGAAGCTGTAGAATTCTGCAGAAAAAACGGATTGGAATTTTACGCCATCAACTCAAGTTTTGAAGGTGAAGTATTCGACCACGAAACACAATCCAGAAAATTGGACGCCGACCTTTTCATAGACGACAGAAATCTAGGTGGATTCCCAGGTTGGGGCGAGATTTACCAGATCATCAATGAAAGAATAGAATTTCAGGTCGCAGGAGGTGAAGTTCATGCTTACTCCAAAATGAAAAAAGAAAAGAAGAAAGGCCTTTTTTGGTAAGTCTGTTAGTACAAAGTAAAATGTATCAAGTACAAAGTATTACATTATAAATACATTTTACATCATACATTAATACAATTTTAAATGATTCAACTAAAAACAATAGAGGAGCTTCGGTTGATGAAGCAAAGTGCAAGATTGGTTTCCCAGACTTTGGGGATGTTAGCTAAGGAAATAAAGCCGGGAGTTACAACTTTACATCTTGACAAATTAGCTTACGATTTTATCAAAGATCACGGTGCAGAACCAGCATTTTTAGGTTATGGCGGATTTCCTGCATCGCTTTGTATTTCTCCGAATGACCAAGTTGTTCACGGTATTCCAAACACAGAACCGGTAAAAGAAGGGACGATTTTGTCCGTAGATTGCGGTGTTTTCTGGAATGGTTTTGTAGGCGATCACGCTTATACTTTCGAAGTCGGTGAAATTTCTGCGGAAGACAAAAAATTGTTGAAAGTTGCGAAAGAATCACTTTATAAAGGAATCGAGCAGTGTGTGAGAGGAAAACGTGTTGGTGATATTTCCAACGCGATCCAAAAACATTGTGAGAAAGAAGGCTATGGCGTGGTTCGCGAATTGGTTGGGCACGGCGTTGGTAGAAAAATGCACGAAGATCCTCAAGTTCCTAACTACGGAAAACCTGGAAGTGGAAAAGTCCTGAAAGACGGAATTGCACTTGCTATCGAGCCAATGATCAACCTTGGAACCGAGAAAGTGAAGTTCCACAATGACGGTTGGACGGTGACGACTTTGGACAACAAAACATCTGCGCATTTCGAACACGATGTTTGCATCATCAACGGAAAACCTGTTTTGCTTTCTACCTACGATTACATCTACGAAGCTTTGGGAATCAAATCCGATGAGGAAAAAGCGTTTCAGCTGGATTTTTAATTAATGAAAAAATTCACCAAATTTCTACTCAATAAAATTCCAAGACCAATGCTTATTAACTTAAGCATTTTTTTGCGTCCTTTGATTGTTCTCTTTTTCAAAGGTGATAATTTTACCGATCCGATCGATGGTAAATCTTACCACAAATTCTTACCATACGGCTACGGAAAACAACGTGCAAATGCGCTTTCGCCAGGAACTTTGTCATTAGAAAGACACCGCCAAATGTGGCTTTATCTTCAAAATGAAACTGATTTTTTCACAGCTAAACTGAAAGTTTTGCACATCGCTCCGGAACAGGAATTTTTGAGAAAATTCAAAAAAATGAAAAATCTGGATTACACGTCGGCCGATCTTTTCTCACCGATTGTGGATGTGAAAGCGGATATTTTGGATCTGCCTTTTGCAGATAATACTTACGATGTCATTATTTGCAACCACGTTTTGGAACACATCATCGATGACAGAAAAGCAATGTCAGAACTTTATCGCGTGATGAAACCAAAAGGCTGGGGAATCGTGCAAGTTCCGATGAGAAATTCTCTCGAAACAACTTACGAAGATTTCACAATTACAGATCCGAAGGAACGTCAAAAACATTTTGGACAATACGATCACGTTCGTTGGTACGGAATGGATTACTTCGATCGATTGAAAAGTGTTGGTTTTGAAGTTGATGCTAATTTCTATTCTCAAAAATTCTCAGAAACGGAAATCAAAAGATTTGGTTTGAACAAAAATGAGATTCTGCCCGTTGTGAGGAAATCCTAATTTACATTCAATTATTTTTCGGTCAGAAATTTATACTTGTTAACGAAATAATCCAAGATGCCGACGCTCAAATAGTACACGCCTCCAAATAGCATATTCATCAAAATATCATTGTCATTAATCAAAAGATATGACAGCGATAAGATCAAAATGAAAAACCACAACAGCAATTTTCCTGCATAAACACTCGCAAATCTCGCAATCATTTCCTCATCTCTCACTGCTTGGGATTGAATCAAACATTGTATCAAAATTACCAAGTAACCACACAAAAGTTCCTCTTGTTGGAATAAATCAAAGGTGTAGAAGTACAAAACCGGACCAGATAAAACCAATCCGAAAATCAAAAACTTGAGAAACATATTCGCCTTTGTCATTTTCGAAAAAATTAAAATCGAGAAGATGAAAAGCGGATAAACCAAGAACACGGAATAAAGCGCATATTTATAAATCAGAAGCTGAGGTGTTTCCATGCCATCCGAAATCCAAAATAACCTAAAGTAGAGCAACGATAAGTAGAGGGAATTGAGGCTGAAGAGGATTGGGAGTGGTTTGTTTTTATCAATCATTACAGCCGTAAGATTTCCATTTTTTTTCTTCATTATCATATTTTTCTGAAATTAAAAATCCTCTATAATACTGGATAACAAAGCTATTGTTCTTCAATTTGTGATACTCGATTCCAAAATTTGCTGTTGGAGTCAAAGTTATGGCAATTTCTTTTCCTTCAATTTTCTTAATGATAATATCACTTCTAAATCTTTGAATTCTGTCAACCGTGAAGGTCGAGATTAATTGTGAAGTTAAGAAAATAGGAAGTAATGGGAGTAGAACTGTTGATTTTTTTTTGAATACTTCTTTTTTATATTTAATTAGATTAAAAAAGAAAGTGACTATTGAAATAAACAAAATCGCAACGAAAGGAATTAACAATTTGAATTATAACAGCATAATCTATAAATGGTGTAATGATTCCAAGAATTATAATCACCCATGTGAAATATTTCAAATTACTTTTCATTTGCAGAGTATTTTTTAATTTTCATCAATGTCAAATCTCAAATATCCAATTAAATTTTGATTGCCAAATTACTTCACAGTACAATTTTTTATAAAATTTATTATAAGTAAAATTGGTAATCATTTTTGTAGCTCAGGTAAGTGGTTTGTGAAAATTAGAACATAGTTTTGTTACGAGCAAATTTATCAACATCAAAGATGAATATTGAGATCAATTTTGATTTGAATAAGGAGCATATATCGCTTCAAGGAAATCAAAATTAAAGAATTGTTTCAAACAATTGTTTGATTGCAATATGTTAAATATTCATTAAAATTATTTTTTAACTTATTGAAAGTCAATTGTCATAGTTTTGTTGATTATATTTGATAGATTTTATTATTGAATACGTAACGTGTATTTTGTATTTAATCAATAAATTTGAACGTTTGTTTGAAAACATATCTAAAAAATTAGTATTTATGAGGAATATCGCGCTTGGCTTTTTTGTTGTTTTAGGTCTTTTGACTTCTTGTTCCAAGTCAGAAAACAAAGACGAGAAAAAAGAATTACCGCCTCAACCATATCAATATATTGTTGCGAAAAGTGGGCCCGCTGAAAATTTGACACAATATCCTGCCAGATTGGAAGGTGTAGAAAACGTAGAGATCCGTCCGAAAATTGACGGTTTTGTAGAAAAAATCTACATCGACGAAGGTAGTCAGGTCAGCAAAGGACAATTGCTTTTCCTCATCAGAAATCCTCAATACGAACAGTCTGTTTTAGCCGCACAAGCTACGATGAACAGCGCAAGAGCAGCGGTTGCTACTGCACAGATGCAAGTCACCAAAACCAAACCTTTGGTTGATAAAAAAATCATCTCGGCCTATGAACTTCAAGCTGCAGAATTGGGTCTCAAATCTGCAAAAGCATCGTTGGCCGAAACGCAAGCTCAGTTGACCAATGCTCAGGTCAATGCAGGCTACACCAAACTTTACAGCCCAGTAAGTGGCGTAGTTGGAACATTGCCTTACAAAGCAGGAAGTTACATCAGCACAGCGACTACGCAGCCGTTGACTACGGTTTCAAATGTTTCAAAGATATTCGCTTATTTTTCAATTAATGAAAAACAGCAGTTGGATTTCTTCAAACATTCCGAAGGCGCAACAATCAAAGAAAAACTGAAAAATTCACCATTGGTGGATTTGATTTTATCAGACGGAAGCAAATATGACGAAAAAGGAAAAATTGAATCCATCAGTGGATTGGTTGATCCAAACACAGGTTCATTCTCTATGAGAGCAACGTTTGCAAATCCTAAAGGCTTGCTGAGAAGTGGCTACAGCGCAACAGTTCAATTGCCAAACAATCTGGAAGACGTGATCATCGTTCCTCAAGCGGCAACTTACGAACTTCAAGGGAAATTTTTCGTTTACCTGATTGGCGCGGACAACAAAGTGAAATCTGCAGAAATCAAAGTTGAAGATCTTCCAGACGGATTGACTTACGCTGTGACTTCCGGATTGAAAGCTGGTGACAAGGTGGTTGTAGAAGGTGTTGGACTTTTGAAAGATGAAACCGTCGTAGTGCCGAAAGAAACGACTTTGCAAAATGTCATCAATAAAAAATAGTCTTTCCAAATTATTTTATTAATGTCAAAAGTGAGAATTTGAAAGCTTTTAATGCTGAAAGTCTTTTATCCTTCATCTTTTTTCTTTTAGTCTAAAAATATATGTTTAAAAAATTTATAGAACGTCCGGTATTATCCACCGTTATTTCAATCATCATCGTGATCCTTGGTGTATTGGGAATCGTGACTTTGCCGGTTTCTCAATATCCAGATATCGCGCCTCCAACCGTAGTGGTGAACACAAGTTATCAAGGTGCGAATGCCGATGTTATCTTGAAAAGTGTAATCGTTCCCCTCGAGGAGCAGATCAATGGTGTGGAAGGAATGACGTATATGACTTCTTCCGCGACCAACGACGGGTCGGGATCGGTGACTGTTTATTTCAAGCAAGGTGTTGATCCGGATATCGCCGCGGTAAACGTTCAAAACAGGGTTTCCAGAGCGAATTCTCTTCTACCTCGAGAAGTTACACAAGCCGGAGTTACCGTTTTGAAGAGACAAAGTTCCAACGTATTGATCTTCTCGCTCTACAGTGAGAATCCTGCGTATGATATGACTTTCCTTCAGAATTACACCAACATCAATATCGTTCCACAAATCAAAAGGGTAACGGGCGTTGGTGATGTGACGGTTTTTGGTTCTAAAGATTACTCGATCAGAATTTGGTTGGATCCAAACAAAATGGCTTCCTATGGACTTGTGCCATCGGATATCAGTACGCTTTTAGCTGAACAAAATATCGAGGCGGCGCCAGGAAGTTTAGGTGACGAGAGTAACCAGAGTTTCAGATATACTTTAAAATATAAAGGAAGATTAACCGAGATTCCAGAATTCGATAATATCATCATCAAAGCTACTGAGAATGGACAAACCTTGAAACTGAAAGATGTGGCAAGAGTTGAACTTGGTGCGCAAGATTATACAGGAACTAGTGTCACGGACGGAAATCCTTCCATTGGTATGGCGGTTGCACAAACAGCAGGTTCCAATGCTCAAGAAGTTATCGACCAATCGATTGCGGTTCTTGATAAAGCACAGGAATCATTTCCGAAAGGTGTGAAATATGTTGCGCTTGTCAACGCCAACGACTTTTTGGACGCGTCCATCGAGAAAGTGATCCATACTTTGTTTGAGGCGTTTATCCTTGTATTCATCGTGGTTTTCTTATTTCTGCAGGATTGGCGTTCAACTTTGATTCCGGCGATTTCGGTTCCGGTTGCAATTGTGGGAACATTTTTCTTTCTAAGTATTTTTGGATTTACGATCAATCTATTAACACTTTTTGCCTTGATTTTGGCGGTGGGAATTGTGGTCGATGATGCAATTGTAGTTGTAGAGGCTGTTCACAGTAAATTGGAAAATGGCGAAAAATCACCACTACGAGCTTCTGTGAATGCAATGGATGAGATCAGTGGCGCGATTATCAGTATTACTTTGGTAATGGCGGCGGTTTTCATTCCGGTGAGTTTTATCTCTGGTTCTGCCGGAGTTTTCTACAAACAATTTGGATTGACATTAGCGATCTCAATTATATTATCCGCCGTCAATGCATTGACGTTAAGTCCAGCTTTATGTGCGATTTTCCTCAAGCCTCATTCTCACGAAGAAAAGAAAAAGAATTTCTTGGAAAGGTTTTTTACCAATTTTAATATCATTTTTGATGCGATGGTGAAACGTTATACACGGGGAATTTTATTTTTATTAAGAAAAAAATGGATGGCCTTCGCAGGACTGGCGGTTTTTGCTGGAATTTTTGTTTGGTTAATGAACACGACACCGAAATCCTTCGTTCCAAGTGAAGATATGGGCGGGATTTTTATGGACATCTCGCTTCCAATTGGTTCCAATGAAAATCGGACGAGAGAAGTGATGCAGAAAGTGGAAGACATCGTCAAAAAACAACCGGAAGTTCTACACATCTTCAAAGTTTCTGGTCGAGGAATGATCAGTGGAAGTGGTTCCAACAACGGAATGCTCATCGTAAAACTGAAAGACTGGAAAGACAGAACAGATAAAGGAACCGACTTGCAATCTTTTGTTGCGAGGATGTACAAAGAAACTGCTGGAATCAAGGATGCAAAGATGACTTTCTTCGGAAGGCCAACGTTGCAAGGTTTTGGTAATGCCGCAGGTTTCGAAATGCAGATCCAAGATCAGAAAGGTGGAAGCATCGCAGACTTGACCAAAGTGACCAATGATTTCATCGATAAAATGAATCAACAACCGGATATTCAAAGAACTTTTACCTCTTTCAACCCGAATTATCCGCAATATATGATTGATATTGATATTGCTGCAACCAAAGCTGCAGGATTTACCATCAATGATATTTTAACGACAATGCAAGGTTATTACGGTGGTGTTTACGCGTCGAATGTCAATCTCTTTGGGAAGCAATATCGTGTAATTTATCAAGCACCTTTTGAGGACAGAGAAAATCTGGAGAGTTTCAATATGATCCAAGTTCGAAATTCGAATGGCGAAATGGCACCATTAAGCAGATTCATTACCGCAAGAAAAGTTTATGGTCCGCAAGCAATCGGAAGATTCAATCTATTTACAGCAATATCACTGAACGGAACACCAAATCCTGGTTTCTCTTCTGGAGACGCAATCAACACCGTTGAAAGAGTTGCAAAAGAAACCTTGCCACAAGGTTACGGCTACGAATTTTCTGGTTTGACGAGAGAGGAAGTTACCGCGGGAGGACAAACCGTTTACATCTTTATTTTATGTTGTGTGTTCGTTTATTTCCTTTTGGCAGCGCAGTATGAAAGTTACATTTTACCATTTGCAGTAATGTTGTCGTTGCCGGTTGGTTTGGCTGGGGTAATGATGTTCAGCAGCTGGATTGGTGGTTCTAATAATATTTACACTCAGATTTCACTCATTATGTTGATTGGACTCTTGGCCAAGAATGCGATCCTGATTGTAGAATTTGCCCTGGATGCGAGGAAAAAAGGTTACACAATTGCACACGCGGCAATTAGTGGTGCTAAACAAAGACTTCGTCCGATTTTGATGACCTCGTTTGCGTTCATTTTCGGTTTGATTCCATTGGCGATTTCCACTGGAGCAGGAGCGGTTGGTAACCAATCCATCGGAATTGGAGCGATTGGAGGAATGCTTTTCGGAACTATATTCGGTGTGTTTTTTATTCCGATTTTGTTCGCTGTCTTTATGTATCTGCAGGAAAAAGTGAGCAGCAAGAAAGTGTCTGATAAATATGAAGGCGAACTTAGCGAATAATCCAAAGCCACGTAGTGGCGCAATCAAAAAGCCTAGGGTAAAGCCCTAGGAATGCGCAATTAAACTTGAGAAAAATGAAATTAAAAAATCTAATCATATTAGCAGGTGTCGCTGGTTTCTTTTACTCGTGTAAAGTCACGGATACTTACAAGAGTCCAGACATCGAGCAAAGTCGACAGGACAATCTGTTCCGACAAAAAACCAATAATGACAGTACTTCTGTAGCCAACGTTGCGTGGAACCAAATCTTCACAGATGTCAAACTTCAGAATATCATCAATAAAACCATTCAGAATAATCTGGATTTGAAAGTAGCGGTCGCCAGAATCCAGGAAGCAAGTGCCGTTTTCAAACAATCCAAATTGCAGAATCTCCCAAGTCTGGATGGCATTGCTTCTGTGACAGAAACCAAAAATAGTGCAGCGGCGCAAGGTGGAAACTTCGTGATGCCCGATTTGCTGGTGTACAGATTAGGAATCTCAACAGGTTGGGAAATCGATGTTTGGGGAAGAATCAAAGCGCTTAAAAACTCGGCCTACGCAGGATTTCTTCAAACTGATGCGGCAAAACGCGCCATTCAAACACAAATGGTAGCGCAGGCGGCGACGTTATATTATCAATTGATTTCGCTGGATAAGCAATTGGAAATTACAAAACAGACCATTGAACTTCGTAAACAAGATGTAGAATCTGTAAAGTTGTTGATGGACGCGGCATATCTGACAGGAGCTGACGTGGAACAAAGTAAGGCAAATCTTTATTCGGCGCAATTGTCGGTTCCGGATTTGGAAATGCAAATCCAGCAAACCGAGAATTCCCTGAATATTTTAATGAATGATAATCCGCAATCGATTGACAGAAATTCCATCGATTCTCAGGTAATTTACACAGATTTAAAAACTGGAGTTCCTGCTTCATTATTGAAAAATCGTCCTGATGTTCAGTCGGCCGAATTAACTTTCCGTCAGGCTTTCGAGAACAAAAATATGGCGATGGCGCAGGTTTATCCAACGATTAGCATCACAGGAACTTTGGGATTGTCATCCAGAACTTTGGAAAGTTTTTTCACTAATTCTCTGTTCTACACACTTGGAGGAACGGTGACACAAAATATTTTCCAAATGGGAACCAGAAAAGCACAGGTAAGAATTATGGAAGCCCGTAAAATGCAGGCTTATTATACATTCGAAAAAGCTTTACTAACTGCAGGTTCCGAAGTTTCGAACTCATTATTGTCCTATCAAAAAGCGAAGGAGAAAGAAGACACAAGACAATTACAAATCCAATCTTTGGAGAAAGCGTTAGAATTCAACAAAGAACTATTAACCTATTCATCCAACGTGAATTACGTCAATGTTTTGACATCCGAGCAAGCTTTGCTACAAGCCAGACTTTCCGGAGTGAATGACAAATTGCAACAACTTCAGGCCGTTACCGAATTCTACAGAGCACTCGGAGGCGGACAATTTTAGACACCAAATTTTTACCTATTATATTTAAAACCTAACCGTTCTTGTTAGGTTTTTTTCTTGAGTCAGAGTCCCTCTCCTTTGGAGAGGGATTTAGGGTGAGGATAATCCATTTTCAAATATTTAATATCAATCCTATCAAAAAAATCCTTAGCTTGGTATAACTAAAAAAATACAAACTATGAGCAAATTTTCAATCGAAGCTTTCGTCAACGAGACCAAAGAAAATTCACAGGAAAAAGACCATTTCGAGCTGGAGAAACCAGAACTTCTGGAAATCAACCTCAACAACCAAGCGGTTTGGACTAAGGCCGGAAGTATGGTCGGCTACGTTGGGAACGTCAATTTCGAAAGACAAGGAATGCTTTCCGGTGGACTGGGCAACCTTCTCAAAAAAGCAATTTCTGGCGAAGGCACAAAACTGATGAAAGCCGAAGGAACCGGCAGATTGTACGTTGCAGACAACGGCAAAAAAGTAAGAATCCTTTACCTCGAAAATGAATCCATCTCCGTCAACGGAAACGACGTTTTGGCCCACGACCAAAGCATCAAAAGCGACATCAAAATGCTAAAAAGCATCGCAGGCGTTATGGCAGGCGGACTTTTCCAAGTGAAACTTACGGGAACCGGCCACATCGCCATCACCACGCACGGCCATCCTTTGACGCTTTTGGTAACGCCAGACGCACCTGTTTTCACCGACCCAAACGCAACAGTCGCGTGGTCCGGAAACCTGACACCAGAACTCAAAACCAACGTTTCTCTCAAAAGCCTCATCGGCAGAGGAAGTGGCGAAGAATTCCAAATGAAATTTTCCGGCAACGGTTGGGTGTTGATTCAGCCGTACGAGGAAGTTTACATCGTAACAAAATAAATTTTTAGGAGCTATTTGACTCCGTCGAACAGTTTGCTTAATTTTTGTTTAGGAGCTGTTTCCCGCTATCCACTATTACTCCTCGCGCCAAAGCTTTTCCCAAGGCTTGCTGTGGGGTAACCGTTACTATCGGGGCTATGAATGTCCAAAAACCTCAGAACATTTTCTCTGAGGTTTTTCGTTTTTAAGAATCTTTGATGAGTTCTAACGTCTTTGCGAATCTTAAAAGCAGTCACTTTTACCAAAAAATATTTGCGTGCTTTGCGTTTAAAAATCAGCCATAACTCCACAAAACACTAAATTTGCCTTATGTCCGCTTTAGAAAAATTCGGGGTTGAGATTTTTACGCAACATAATATTTTTGAAAGAATCTCTGCCGACAAACCTTTCCGTCCCGATAACCCTGCTTTTATCTTTATTAGAAGCGGTTGTATCAAACTGCGACAGCATTTCAGCGACCTCGAACTGTCGGCCAATATGTTTATGGTGACCGATCCGCAGACCGTTTACGAACTCATTTCTGTAAGTGACGATTTCCAGTCGAGGATGGTTTCTTACAAACGGGAATTTATTTCCGCTTTGTCTTTGAAATTTAATCGGTTAATAACGTACCGATATTTCCGTCAGCAGATGAATGTGGGCGTTCCTTTTCATCAGGATGATATGGATATGGTTTGGAAAAGCGTAAACTTTTTAAAATATATTCTCGATTCTCAGACTGAAATGACTTATAAAAAGGAAATGGTGGAACATCTCTTCTCGGTTTTCTGTTACCAGATGGCTGGAATTATATCCAGCGAGGACAGCAATTCGATGAATCAGATGTCGAGACAGGAGGAGATTGTTTTCGTTTTTCTCAATGATTTGGCTTCTCATCATCATAATGACAGAACGGTAGAGTTCTACGCCGAACGACAGTCGATTACAACCAGACATCTTTCGTCAGTCGTCAAAACTATTACGGAAAAGTCAGCGAGTCAGATTATTGCTCTAATTGTAATCAATGAGGCAAAAGTGTTATTAAACTCTTCTAAAAAGCCAGTTTCAGAGATTTCTACAATTCTTGGTTTCAGCGACCAGTATTCGTTTTCCCACTTTTTTAAAAAACATTTGGAAGTAAGTCCTTCTCAATACCGAAATCAGTTCGAAGGCTAAAATCCTACATTTGAACATCTTTTTCCAAATCTCAAACATTTGTTTGATATTGCATCCGTCGTAACTTTGCTACGTAAAACAAGGTAAAATGACAAAGAATATAAAAACAGCACTGTCACTCGTGATGGCTATCTTTCCTGCGCTGTTTTTTTCACAAGAAATAAAACAGATGACAGCAAATGAAGTTGCCGAACTTGCGCTTCAAAACCACTACCAATTGAAAGTTTCGGCACAGAATATCAATATTGCCAAACAGCAGATCGATATCACCAAACTTCAGAAACTCCCTTCCATCACAGCTTCTACAACTCAATTTTATTTGGGAAATGTGGTGGCAATCGACAAAGATTTCTCAAACTCAACCGCGATTCCGATGCCTCATTACGGAAGTACGTATGGTGTGCAGGCAACTCAATTGATTTTCAAAGGTGGATTGGTCAATAAATCGATTGAACTGGCGGGACTTCGCGAACAGCTTTCTGAACTGGATTTAGAAAAGAATCAGCAGGACGTGAAATTTTTAGTGATTTCTAATTATCTGGATGTTTATAAAATCATCAATCAACAATCGGTTTTTGATAATAATAAAAAACTGGCTCAGCAACGTTTGAAGAACATCAACGATTTTTACAAACAGGGAATGGTAACGAGAAATGAAGTCATCCGTGGTGAACTGGCGATTAAAAATCTTGACCAAAGCATTCTGACTTTAGCCAACAACAGAAAAATCCTCAATTACAATTTAAATATCGGTTTAGGATTGCCAGCCGATACCGAAATTATTCCGGTTGAAAATTTGGAAAATAAAGAATCAGGAATAGGGATGGATTATTATTTAAATCTCGCTCACGACAGCAATCCACAATTGAAATCTGCACAAACCAACATTGGTGTTGCCGACAAAAATATTGAAATCATCAAAACCGACAGGATGCCCACGCTTTCCGGTTTCGGTGGGTACAGTCTGCAAAGACCGATTACCAATAGAAATCCTGTATTGGATATGTATGCGAGCGGTTGGCAAGGTGGAATTTCTTTAAGCTACAACATCGATAATCTGTATAAAACCAAAGAAAAAGTAAAGCTGGGCGAATTCCAGAAAATGCAGGCTAATGACGCTTTGACTTTGACCCAACAGAATATTGATATGAATGTTAATGCTTCGTATGTAAAATATCAGGAAGCAATTCAGCAGGCCGATATTTTAAATGATGCGAAAAGGCTGGCGGAAGAAAACTATAAAATCACCGAAGCGAAATACCTCAATCAATTGGCGGTACAGGCAGAAATGATTGATGCGCAAAACCAGAAACTACAATCTGAACTGGACTTTGCGAATGCGGAAATCAATGTGCTGTATCAATATTATAATTTACTGAAGTCGACTGGAACACTTTGATTTCAAATGTAAATTTTCAAAGAATTTTTCTTCGCCCCAACATTAAAGGGAGGAAAAATTCTCTTGAAAATGAGTCAAAATTACTCCCTTTAGGGCTGGGGAAATAATTTTGACCAATTTTTAAATGACTAAAAGTAGTAATAGAAAAAAAATAAATAAACATAAATTCAACAAGTTGATTTTACTAAGCTTGTACATAAGCTTCGCGAAGCAAATTTATTTGCCTTTGCACTATTAAAATTTAGCGGTTTCAAATGAAGTCTTTGCGTTTAAAACGGCATTGCGAACTTAAAACATTTATAAAAAAAAACCTCTCTGAACTTTATGTTCAAAAAAATATAAAAACAATGGAAAACAAGGAACAAAATACTCAAAATACTCAAAATACACAACCACAAGCGCCGGTAAAACCTGTGGTATCAAGCGCTGAAGCTAAGAAGAAACAAAACAGAAAGAATAAAATCAGAGCCATCATTTCAAACGTTATCGTTTTTGCAGTGATAGGTTTCGGATTGTTTTGGCTGATTCGTCAGTACTTTCACATCGGTGACAAAACCTATACGGAAGCGGCTCAGGTGGAGGAATTTATCAATCCAATCAACACAAGAGTTTCGGCTTATATTAAGGAAATAAAATTCATCGAACATCAGCAGGTGAAAAAAGGCGATACGTTGGCCATTTTGGATGACCGTGAAATCATCACGCAACTCGGACAGGCGGAAGCAGCGTATCAAAACGCATTGGCTCAACGTTCGGCTACAGGTTCTTCAATCAATACCGTTTCCAACAACGTCAGCGTGATGGAATCCAACATCGCCGGAGCAAAAGCAAGATTGTGGAACGCCGAACAGAATTTAGGCCGATACAAAAACCTTTTGGCGGCAGAAGCGGTGACGAGACAGCAATTTGACCAGGCCAAAACCGAATACGATGCGCAAAAAGCAGCCTACGAAACGTTGGTCAATCAGAAACAGTCGGCCAACCTTTCGACAACCGAAGTGAAAAGCAAATTAGGCATCAACGATGCAGAAATCAAAAGAACAAAAGCCGCTTTGGATATGGCGAAAATCAATCTTTCCTATACCGTTATCACTGCGCCTTACGATGGTGTGATGGGAAGAAGAACGATTTCTGAAGGACAGTTAATTCAACCCGGACAGCAAGTTGCCACCATCGTTTTAAACAATCAAAAATGGGTAACTGCCAATTTCCTTGAAAGCCAGATGCCAAATATTAAAATAGGTGAAAAATTAATGATGACTGCCGATGCCTTAGGCGGAAAACAGTTTGAAGGAAAAGTCACCGCAGTTTCCGCAGCAACAGGTTCAAGATATTCAAGTGTTCCGACGGACAACTCAACCGGTAACTTCATCAAAGTACAACAGAGAATTCCCGTAAGAATTGAGTTTACAGATGCCAACAAAAAAGAAGACGTGGCGAAACTGAGCGCGGGAATGAATATGAATGTTTCTTTAAATGCAGACAGATAGAGAATCGACGAATAGATAATAGAGTTACAGACAAAGTTTTTAAGAACCCTTATCTATCATCTATCGGTCTATTATCTCTAAGTCTTAAAAAAAAATTATGTACAACAAAGGTCTTTTCAGCGATTGGGTTCCGAAACCCGTACAGCTTCTGATAATGGTTTTACTGCTTATCGTGGTGATGCCGTTGGGAGGCGTTTACACCGGAAACATCAGTTTTATGGTGGGCGGAACCGGTGTGATGCAGGAATATTTTCTGTGGGCAAACTATGCCACCACCATTGGGATGGGAGCGTGTATGCCTGTGGTTTTAAGAATGAAAATGCGGTTCAAAGTCCGTGATAAAATAGTGATGTTATTGGTGCTTCTCGGTGCACTAAGTTATATCAACGCCACCACTTTCGAACCGATGGTGATTGTAATGACCTCTTTGGTTATCGGATTTTTAAAAATGATGATTACTATTGAATTATTTTTACCTTTAATGGCAATGCTGGGCGGACGTGGGATTTTTTACGGCGTTTTCTACACATTTGTTTTAATATTAAATCAGGTCTCCGCGTATTATGCAGTGGAAGTTTCGATACTTAAAAACTTTCAGCAGTTCTTTATTTTGGCAGCGGTGTTGTGTTTCGTCCTGGCATTATTGTGTTGGGTTTTGATGCACGATAAATATTTTGCCTTAAAAGTTCCGTTGCATTACATCGATTGGCTCAGCATCATTCTTTTTGTGTCAACGTTTATGTTTTCGGCGTACGTATTTTCGTTTGGGAAACAGCAGGATTGGCTCATTTCAAAAAACATCATCAACGCAAGCATCGCTGCATTTGTGAGTTTCGCTTTATTGGCCATCCGACAGCTGACTTTGAAAAGACCGTATATTTCATTTCATATTTTTACCAAAAGCAATGTGCTGAACGGACTGTTTATGCTACTTTGGCTGGGAATGTTTTTGGGAACAACGTCGCTTCAAAACATCTATTCTGTAGGAGTTTTGGGCTACGACCAATTGACGAATGCAAAACTGAATGTCATGATGACGCCAGGATTATTACTAGCCGGAGTCATCGCTGTATTTTGGTTTAAAAAAGAAAGACCGCTCAAAATGTTCATCTTTTCAGGCTTTGCTTCAATGACGGCTTATGCTATCATTATGTACTTTTCGATGGTGCTGGAATTCAATTATGAAAGCTGGTACTTACCGATGTTTTTGAAAGGCTACGGAATGTGTTCGCTCTTTATCTCGGTTTGGTATTACACGTTAGACAAATTGGAACTCAACGAAATGCTGGCCGCCATCGGACTGGTTTTGGTATGGCGAACATTTCTTGCGGTAGGATTTTTCTCAGCCTTGTTTTCGTGGTTTCAGTATCAATTTCAAATCGTCAGTTTAGGAGATTTGGCAGTCTATATGGACGGAATGACCATCACGCCACAAACCATTACCACCAATATGAAAACCATTCAGCTCAACGCCATTATCTCCGCCAACAAAAAGATATTTGGCTACGTCATCATTGCCGGTTTTGGAATAATGCTCTACGTGATCACCCATCATTTCGGAAAACGCACTGAGTATTTAAAAGTCATCAGAATCCTCAATGGAAAATCGGTCATCGCCAGACGCAGAGCGCGTGAAAGAAAGAAATTAGAGGAAGACCTCAAAGGCGCCACTGGTCCGGCCTTATAAAGAAACCTTGTTTTTACCCGTAAAGTCTCGTTTTGTTTTCAAAGCGGGGCTTTGCTTTTCATTAATACTAAGCTTTATTTTTTCGTTTTCGCCATTTTCTAACTGCAAATATAATTGTCGGAATGATCAATAAAAATGGCCAGTAAGAAATCAATCCAAGCAAAAATCCTATAAAATTATTCCATCCAGCTGCAACTGAATCTGCAAATTGACTCCCAAATCCAATCTTTGAAGTCACGGAATCTCTCGGTTTGTTTTTTATTAATGTGAGTTCAATTGTGCTGTATTTTACCTTATCATCAATGAACTTTAATCTTCCCTTTGACGATTCTATTTCCTCTTCCAGTGCGCGAATATTCTCCTGGATTTCGAGAATGTCTTTTGTCGAATTGCTTTTTTTAAGAAGATCGCGGTATTTTTCTAAGTAAGTCAGTTTGTTCTCAAGTCTGATGGAAACATCGGTGTACTCTTCTGTAACATCGTCTGTGCCTACGTTTTTTGAGATAACATTTCCAAGACCTTTATCCATAGATTGCAAAAGATTATCAAAATTCTGATTAGGAACTCTGATCGTCATTTTCAACATTTCATGATCTTCGCTGTTGCTGAAGAATTCTCCCTGCTTATAGGCGTTATTTTTTTTAAGATTTTCTGTAATGATTTTTTGAGACTTATTAATATCTCCAACTTCTATTTCTATTCTTCCGTTCTTGATTATTTTGCTTGATGTCTTTAGCGATTCGGATGGAGGAGAGGCAGTTTTTTCTGAAATGCTATTTGGAGGAGGTGGAGATTTATCTACTTCGGTTTCATCAATTACTGAAACCAGAGAAGCGTCTACAGAAACTGCCTCATCATAATTTTCTTGTTTTCCGCAAGAAATAAAGAAAATTAAAATTAACAAATATAAATTTCGCATAGATTGTTTGATATTTCGGAAACGACAGCAATAATTGTGCGAAAAAAAAGATCTTTTAGATGAATACTAAAAGATCTTTTGAATATTAAATAAAATTTTAATTATTATCCTATTTCAATTCCATTTCCAACAGTCTCATCTGGCGTTACAAAAGTCAATTTGCCATCTGATTTTGTAGTTAATAAGAACATGCCTTGAGATTCAATGCCACGGATTTTTCTTGGAGCGAGATTCAGTAAAATCATCACTTGTTTTCCGATCAATTCCTCTGGTTTGAAACTCTCTGCAACACCGGAAACTACGGTTCTTACATCAACGCCGGTATCAACCGTGAATTTTAAAAGCTTGTCTGCTTTTTCTACTTTTTCTGCGGTAAGAATAGTTGCAGTTCTCAAATCGATTTTCATAAAATCATCGAACTGAATTTGATCTTTTTCAGGCAACAAAATTTTAGGAATTTGAGCTTCTGCTTCCGCACCTTCAGCTTGTGAAACTGTTTGTAGCGCAATTGCCTTTTTGTTTTCCTCTTTTGTATTCTCTAATTTTTGTATTTGGAACTCTATTGTTGAATCTTCGATTTTTGAGAAAAGAAGAGACGCTTCATTGATTTGATGTCCGATTTCGATTAAGATATTTTTGGTTTCAATATCTTCCCAATTCAGCTTTTCAACATTGAACATTTTCAATAATTTGTCTGAACTGAAAGGCATAAACGGTTCTGATAATTGAGCCAAAGCCACCGCAATCTGGGCTCCAACAAATAACGAATGAGCTGCTTTTTCAGGATCAACCTTAATGGTTTTCCAAGGTTCTTCAATCTGAAGATATTGATTTCCAAATCTAGCCAAGTTCATCAACGCGGTCAAAGAATTTCGGAATTCGAAGTTTTCTAGATATTGTGCAATTTCTGCCGCTGCTCTTTTGATTTCAACTAATTCTTCTGCGTTTTCATTTCCTGCAGGAACTACGCCATCGTAATATTTATGGATCAAAACCGCAACTCTATTTATAAAGTTACCGAAAATTCCCACCAATTCAGAATTGTTTTTGGTCTGGAAATCTTTCCATGTGAAATTGTTATCTTTAGTTTCAGGCGCAGACGAAAGCAATGCATATCTTAAAACATCCTGCTGTCCTGGAAATTCTTCTACATATTCGTGCGCCCAGACTGCCCAATTGCGAGAAGTTGAGATTTTTTCATTTTCAAGGTTCAAAAATTCGAATGCTGGAACGTTGGTTGGCATGATGTAATCGCCGTGCGCCTTCATCATCGCTGGAAAAATGATGCAATGGAAAACAATATTGTCCTTTCCGATGAAGTGAATTAAATCAGATTCTGGGCTTTGCCAGTAGTCTTTCCAGTTTTTGCCGGTTTTTTCCGCCCATTCCTGAGTGAAAGAGATGTAACCAATTGGCGCATCGAACCAAACATAAAGCACTTTTCCCTCCGCATTTGGCAATGGAACTGGAACGCCCCAGTTGAGGTCGCGTGTCATTGCCCGTGGTTTTAGACCATCGTTTAGCCAAGATTTTACTTGTCCGTAAACATTGGTTTTCCAATCGTCGTGGTGGCCTTGTATGATCCAAGAATTCAGGAAATCTTCGTACTCATTCAAAGGCAAATACCAGTTTTTGGTTTCTTTCAGAATTGGAACATTTCCACTCAACATAGAATGTGGGTTGATTAATTCTGAAGGAGAAAGGGTAGAGCCACAATTTTCACATTGGTCTCCGTAAGCATTTACATTACCACAATTTGGGCAAGTTCCAACGATGTAGCGGTCTGCCAAGAACTCGTTGGCTTGCTCGTCAAAGTATTGCTCAGAAATTTCTTCCGTGAATTTGTCCTTATTATATAGTGTTTTGAAAAAATCCTGACTTACGTCGTAATGTTTCGGAGATGTTGTTCTGGAATATTCATCAAAAGAAATTCCCAAATCGCTGAAAGATTTTTTGATGATGCCGTGATATTTGTCCACAATATCTTGAGGGGTTACACCTTCTTTTTTTGCACGAATGGTAATTGGAATCCCGTGCTCATCGCTTCCGCAAATAAAAGCCACGTCTTTTCCCAATCTTCTTTGGAATCTTGCATAGACGTCTGCCGGAATGTAAACACCCGCCAAATGTCCTATATGAACCGGTCCGTTTGCGTAAGGCAATGCGGCGGTGATCAATTTTCTGTCTGACATTATAATCTAAAATTAGAGATGCGAAAATACGATTTTCTGTTGGAAAATGATAGTTGAAGTTTTATTATTAATTTGATGATTAATGTTAATAAGTGTTCTAAAATTGATAATTATAATTTTAACATTTGTTGGTTTTAATTTCATTTTTCATTAATATAGGATTAATATTGGTTAATTTAGGAGTATAAAACGTTAAACAATCGTTTAAAAATATGTTAAAATTTCACATTTGTATAAAAACTGTTAAATGTTTTAAGGTTTTGTATATCAATTAATTAAACTGGTATTAATGTTGAAAATATCTTCGCAAACTTACATTAATTCAGAAATTTCAAAATATTTTAACAGAATGATGATTTTTTTATAAATTGCGAAACAGGATTAAATGTAATTCTAAAAACAAATTTGAAAATAATATAAACCTTAAAAATTTATTTTTTGTGAGAAACTATAATGTATTAAAAATTGCTCCTGCATTCCTATTGCTCGGATCAATGTTGCATGCACAACAAACCACAGATACGGTAAGTAAAGAAACCGAGATCGAGCAGGTTGTGCTGATTGGTTATGGTAAGCAGAAGAAAACGGATCTTACAGGATCTATAACTTCTATTACAGCGAAAGATTTTAATAGTGGAGCAAACTCTCCTGCTCAGCTTATCCAAGGGAAAACACCAGGTGTGACTATTGTAAATAATAGTGGTGCGCCAGGAGCTGGTGCTTCTATCAGAATTAGAGGTATTGGATCCTTAGGTGGAGCGCAGGCTCCATTGATTGTGATTGATGGAGTACCGCAGGATTTTAGTGGCATCAGTGGTGCTGCAGATCCGTTATCATTGATTAATCCAAATGATATTCAAACATTTGACATTCTAAAAGATGCGTCTGCTACTGCTATCTATGGTAATAGAGCATCCAACGGGGTAATTTTGATTACAACAAAGCAAGGGTCGGCAGGAAAGCTAAAAGTGAACTTTTCTACGATGATGTCGGTTTCTACTAAAATGGGAACCACACCAGTTTTGAATGGAGATCAGTATCGTGATTTTGTGAACAGTTTTGCATCTGATAATTACAAATCAAAATTAGGGACATCTAATACAAATTGGCAAGACTTGATTTATCAAGAAGCTTGGGGAACAGATAATAATTTGTCTTTGACAGGCGGTATCAAAGGATTGCCTTACAGATTATCAATCGGTTACAATGACCAAAATGGTATCGTGAGAACCAATTCTTTTAAAAGAACATCTGTTGGTTTGAATTTGAATCCAAAATTCTTTGATAATCACTTAACAGTGAATGTTAACTTAAAAGGAACTTTCAATGACAATAGATTTCCTGCAGAAGGCGTGATTGGTAGTGCCACTTACTTCGATCCAACTCAGCCAATCTACTCTGGAAATTCTAATTATGGTGGATATTACGAGTGGCTTTTGAATAATACTTTAAATGTAAATTCTAATGCCAATCCGTTAGCCCAATTGGATGCAACGCGCGATATATCTTCTGTTTGGAGAGCATTGGGTAATATTCAATTGGATTATAAATTTCATTTTTTACCAGATTTGCATTTTAATGTGAATGCAGGTTATGATTATTCCAAAGGGGAAGGTTCAAAAGTCATAAGCCCTATTTATAAATCAGGATTCTTATTTCAAGGATCAGATAGATCTTATTCGATAGAAAAGCAGAACAAATTATTGGAAACATATTTCAATTATGTTAAAAACATAGAAGCAATTGATACCAATGTAGATATTACTGCTGGTTATTCCTACCAAGACTTCCAAACACAGAGTCCTTTAATTGTTACAAATCAAGGAAATGGGCAACCTGGTGGAACAACTGCTCAAGTGGATAAGAAAGCTGTTTTGCTATCATTTTTTGGAAGAGGTATTTTTACAATTGCAAATAAATATATCATTTCAGCTTCTGTAAGAAGAGACGGTTCTTCTAGGTTTTACAATGGAACAAGAGATAATTTGTGGGGTAATTTCCCAGGAGTATCTTTAGCTTGGAAAATCAACGAAGAAAATTTCTTGAAAGATTCATCAATCAGTACATTAAAGCTGAGAGCAGGTTGGGGTAAAACAGGACAGCAAGAATTGGGTGACAATTATTACCGTGCATTTGCAAACTATTCTCCAAGTCAGCCGGGTTCTTATTATCAATTCGGGTCAGATTATTATTATATGTTGAGACCAGATATCTATAATCCATTGTTGCAATGGGAAACTACAACTACACAGAATATTGGTATAGATTACGGATTTGCTAATAACAGAATTACTGGGTCGATAGACATTTATCAGAAAAAAGCAAAAAACTTATTGGTTACTGATGCGCCAATTGCTGCTGGAGATTTAAGTAATACTAATACTATCAACGCCGGGAATATGGATTCCAAAGGTATTGAAGGATCTATCACTTTTGTACCTATTAAAAATGAAAATACAAATTGGGAAGTTTCATTCAATGCGACACATTATAATTCAGAGATTACAAATCTGATACAAGGTGCTAGTGATTCTTATTATTTGCCAGTTGGAGGTATTGCAGGAGGTGTAGGTAATACGATTCAAGGCCACGCTGTAGGATACAATCCTTTTGCATTCAGAGTTTTCCAACAAGCTTATGGAACAGATGGAAAACCTTTAGATGGTGTTTTTGTAGATAGAAACGGAGATGGAATCATCAATGCAGATGATATGTATTATTACAAATCAAACCAGCCGGATGTGACTTTAGGCTTTAATACAAAATTTGCATATCACAATTGGGATGCAAGCCTAAGTGCAAGAGCAGTACTTGGAAACTACGTGTATAACAATGCTTCTTCCAATAGCTCACTTCAATCTGCTGCAACCAATGATTATCTTCAAAATGTGTATTTCACAGCAGCAGATTACAGACTGAATACGCCACAATTTACCTCTGATATCTTTGTGGAGAATGCTTCATTCTTCCGATTGGATAATGTAAATCTGGGTTATAATTTCAAAGATATTTTTTCTCCAGGAACTAATTTGAGAGTATATGCAATGGCGCAAAATGTATTTGTCATTTCTGATTATACAGGCGTAGATCCTGAAGTATTTGGCGGTATCGATAATGGTTATTATCAAATGCCTAAAATTTATTCACTTGGATTTAATTTTAATTTTTAATAAGAGAAAAATGATACGTAAAAATTTTAAAATAATAACACTATCAGCTGTTCTTGGACTTTTGTCGTTGACATCATGTGTTAAAGATTTGGAACAAGAACCAAATATAGGAATGACTTCTTCTAATTTATTCAGTGATTTTTCAAATTACCCGAATGCTTTAGCTAAGATTTATGGAGGTTTCGCTAATGGAGGCCAAGAAGCAAATGGAGGAAATTCTGATGTTGGAGGAATTGATGGTAACTTTTCCCAATACACTAGAATGCTATATACTTTGCAAGAGTTACCAACTGATGAAGCTGTAATAGCTTGGAATGACGGTAATCTGCATACAATGCATAAGATGACTTGGGACTCTTCCAATGAGTTTATCGCAGGAGCATATTACAGATTTTATATCCAAATTGCTACTTCAAATGAATTCTTAAGAAACGTAACAGACGATAAATTAGCATCTAATAATATTACAGGGGCAAATCTTACAGAGGCAAAATACATGAGAGCCGAGGCAAGATTTCTTAGAGCTCTTTCTTACTATTACGTTCTGGATTTATTTGGAAATGGACCATTTGTGGATGAGTCTTATTTGCCAGGTTCTGTAACTCCTCCTCCAAGAATTGCACGTGCAGATCTATTCAAATTTGTAGAATCTGAACTATTGGCAGTTTCTGATGAATTGAGAGATGCAAGAACAGGGCAATACGCAAGAGCTGATAAAGCCGCCGCATGGGCGTTATTGGCAAAATTATACCTCAATTCAAAAGTTTATGATGGTAGCGATCACAATAATGATGTCATCACTTATTGTAACAAGATTATAGAAGCTGGATATGGACTAAAGTCAAAATATGAAGATTTGTTCCTAGCAGATAATGATCTTAATAATCCTGAGTTTATCTTCCCAATTGCTTTTGATGGTGTGAATACACAAACATCCGGAGGTAGTACATATATGGTTCATGCCCCAGTTGGTGGTACAATGCCTGCTGAATCTATGTTTGGAGTTGCCGGTGGATGGGGAGGTCTTAGAACAACTTCTGCATACGTAGGATTATTTACTTCTAATGACAAAAGAGGTAACTTCTACACAGATGGTCAAACTTTAGAAATCAATGATTTGGGAAGTTTTAATGACGGTTATGCCTTCGTAAAATATAAAAATCTTACAAGTACTGGAGCTTTTGGAAAGGATGCTGCAAAAAACTTTTGTGATGCAGATATACCATTGTTTAGATTAGCAGATGTTTACCTTATGTATGCGGAAGCTACTTTAAGAGGCGGAAACGGGAACTTAACAACTGCTTTAGGATATGTGAATGCACTAAGAACAAGAGCAGGTTACACTTCATCTTTGGGATCCATCAATTTAGATTTTATACTTGATGAGAGAGGTAGAGAGTTAGGATGGGAAATGACGAGAAGAACAGACCTTATACGTTATGGTAGATTTACAACAGCTGCGAAACTGTGGCCTTGGAAAGGTGGTGTGAAAGATGGAACTGCGGTAGCAGATTACAGAAATCTATATCCAATTCCTGCGAAAGACATTATTGCAAATCGTAATCTAATTCAGAATCCTGGCTACTAAATATATTATACAAATGAAAACAAATATTTTAAATAAATTAATTCTTGCTTTTGTGGCTATGTTAAGCTTAGTCACTTGTAGCGATAGAGAATTAGTGATGGTAGAAAGTACAGCACCACCTATCGTTATGGATTTATCAACAAAGCAATTATTTTTGGATCAGAATTTTCCAAGTAATCCAGCGTTAACTGTTACTTGGTCTGCAGGTGAATATTCTGTACCCGTAGCTGTTAACTATAGTGTTGAAATTTCTTCTGATGAAGCATTTACTGCACCTTATCAACTGAGTGTTGTCACAGAATCTAAGACTAATTCTACATTTACAGTCAATCAATTGAATGAGGCTGCGAAAAGAATTGGATTAGTTCCAGACGCACCACAAATGATGTATTTTAGAGTGAAATCCTATTTAGGAGCAAATGATCTGGTTGCGACATCTAATGTTACTAATTTGACCATCACACCTTACCTAGCGAGTCCAACATATGATTTTACTGATATATTCCTGATCGGTGATGCTACTGCAGGAGGATGGGATAACTTAACTACAAATGGTAATTTGCTCCCACTTACAAAAACCTCAGATGCTACAAAATATACTTTTACAGGATATTTCAAAGTAGGAGGTTTCAAGATGATCAAGGTTAAAGGTTCTTGGGATGCGCAATTTGGATTAGGAGCATCTAATGGACAACTGAGTACAGATGGTGGTTCTGGAAATATAGCAGTAGCTGCTGCGGGTTACTACAAACTTACAGTTGATACTGCTGCGCTAAGTTATACATTTGAAAAGATCACAGATCCTGTTTCAACCTATGCGAATATTTCGATTATTGGTACTGTAAATGGTAATTTCGACACAGATACGCAACTTACAAAATCAACTTTTGACCCACACCTTTGGACTGCATCATCCTTAAATTTAAAGTCTGGTGAATTCAAATTTAGAGCGAATAATGCTTGGGATGTAAGTTGGGGCGCAGATTCTGAGTTCTTTGGAACTGCTACTACCAGTGGAGGAAATATCCCTTTGGCAGCGGAATGGATCTATGACGTGTACTTCAATGATGTTTCAGGTAATTACACATTGATCCCTGTTAGATAATCTCCTATATAATTTAATATTAATTTAGATTTTATGAAAAATATTATAAAACTACTATTCGCATCTTTCTTTGTAGTGCTTACAACTTTAGCTTGTACAGATGATGCAGATAGAGACTGGACTAAGCCTGAAGCTAGTTTTAGATTGAACGACACTTCTCTCGGAAGTAACATTCTTTATGAGACCATGAAAAACAACCCATTTGTTTTAACTTGGGACAAAGCAAGTTCATCAGATTACACAATCGTTTTTTCTGACACAGAAGATTTTGCTAATAAAGTGACACTAGGAACAGCAACGACAAACACTTTTGTAACTACAGTTGGGGATGTAAATAGTAAGTTGCTCCAAGCAGGATATTCGCCCTATGCTTCAAAATCTGTGTACATTAGAATAGAGTCCGGAGCAGAAGTTTCAAATGCTATTACTTTTGCAGTAACTGTATATCCTGTTGCAGGTCCAATTATCACAGCACCAACTGCTGGCTCTGCTTTGGTACTCAACTCGGCAGATCAAACTGCGATTGCAACTACAATCACTTGGAATGATTATTCCAATTATGGAGTTGATGTTAAGTATTTGGTGGAAGTGGCTAAAAAAGACGCAACTACTTTTACTTCTATAGGAGAAGTGACAAATGTTAAATCTTTAGCGGTAACAAACAAAGATCTTAATACAGCAATTGTAAATTCTGGCGCGACTATGAATCAGCCAAATGATATTGATGTAAGAGTTACTGCAAGCACAACTTCAACTGGTGGTTCTATCGGTTTGAAATCTGCGATTGTAACATTCAAAGTGACACCTTACCAAGTAGACTATCCTAACTTCTTCTTAGTTGGACAAGCTTCTGCAGCTGGTTGGGATGCGGCAACTTCGATTTCTCTACACAAGAATGATAACTTTGCAGAAATCTACACTTATCTAGAGCCTGCTGAATTCAGATTCTTGGGTCAAGCAGATTGGAATCCATTAAACTATAGCATTGATGCTGATGGCATCAAGGATGCTTACAAATATTTCAAAACAGTCTCTTCTAACGTGGAAAAAGCTGGCGGAGACGAGAATATGAAATTTACGGGAGCTGCAGGAATCTATAAAGTAGTTGTTAACGCAGATTTCGGAGTTAAATCATTGACTGTTACGCCAACAACGAGTGTTTGGGATGTTCCCAATCTCTATATTGTTGGGACTATCAATGGTTGGGCAGCAGATGCCGCTCTTCCATTCAGTCCACTTGGAAATGGAAAGTTCGAGTACATTGGTCAATTGGCAAATGGTTCTGCTTTCAAATTCCTTGGTCAGCAAGCTTGGGATGGTTTAGAATGGGGTAATATCCATTCGGAAGGCAACACTGGCTACTTAGGAATCAAAGGAGATAACAACAATATCAAATTTGACGGAGGAGACAATTACTTCAAAATCACTGTTGATCTTAAAGTTGGAAAATACACTATCACTCAGCTTTAAAATTGAATAAATCAGATGTAAAAGTGTTGCCAATGTGCAACACTTTTTTTATATTGTAAGACATATATAAACCTTAAAAAAAATGAAAAAATTCACCATTGGAGCAGCTTTGCTTACTATGATGTTTAACGGAGTCTATGCTCAGAGTTTAAAGTCGCCAGACGGAAAATTTGAGATGAATTTCCAACTGAAAAATGGCGTTCCAGTTTATAATTTAAAATATAACGGAAATGTGGTTGTAGAGGATTCTAAATTAGGATTGAGATTGTTCAAAGATTCATCTATCAAGTTTGCCTCCGAGATTGCAAAACCGGAGGACGCCAGTTTCGATCTCAACAATGGCTTCACAAAAACTGCCGAAAAAAGAGATTCCAAAAACGAAACCTGGCAACCAATTCTTGGAGAAAAGAAAAATTATATCAACCATTACAACGAGCTAGCATTGACGCTGAATCAAACTTCTTCCGACAGAAGCATCGTTGTGAAATTCAGATTGTTCAACGACGGATTAGGTTTCAGGTATGAGTTTCCTCAACAGAAAAACCTTAACTATTTCGTCATCCGCGAAGAAGATTCCGAGATTGATTTTCCGACAGATATGAAAGCCTGGTGGATCGTGGCAGATTACGATTCTCAGGAATATCAATACCAAACTACAAAAATCTCCGAGATTCCAGCGCAGTGGCCAAAGGCTTATGACTCGAATGCATCGCAGACTTTGATCAAAAATGCCGTTCAGTCACCTTTGATGTTGAAAAAAGAAGGCAAAGAACCACTTTACGTGAATGTTGGAGAAGCGGCAGTTCTGGATTATCCGGCTTCCCATTTGGAAGTGGACGCTCAGAATTTCAAATTCAAAACACATTTGACGGCTGACAGACAAGGGGCAAAAGCTTATGTTCAAACGCCATCTACGACACCTTGGAGAACCATCATTGTTTCGCCAAAGGCTGAGGTGGTGATGGATTCCAAAATGATGTTCAATCTGAATGAGCCAACAAAATACAAAGACACATCATACATCAAACCAACCAAATATATGGGCGTTTGGTGGGAAATGATTATCGGAAAATCACAATGGGCATATTCCACAGCAGAAAATGTTCACATCGATAAAACCGATTTCTCAAAACTGACACCCAACGGAAAACACGCCGCCAACAATACAAAAGTCAAAGAATATATCGATTTTGCATCTGCAAACGGTTTCCAAGGATTGCTGATAGAAGGCTGGAACACAGGTTGGGAAGATTGGTTCGGTCATTCCAAAGAATTCGTTTTCGATTTCATCACACCATATCCAGATTTCGATATCAAAATGTTGAATGACTACGCACATTCCAAAAACATAGATTTGATCATGCACCACGAGACTTCTGGCTCTGCAACAAACTACGAAAGATGGGCAGACAAAGCTTTCCAATTGATGAACAAATACGGTTACAAATCTGTGAAAACAGGCTACGTGGGCGACATCATTCCAAGGGGTGAGCACCATTATTCGCAATGGACCAACAACCATTACTACAGAATTGCAGAGAAAGCAAACGAATACAAAATTATGGTCAACTCGCACGAATCTGTGCGTCCCGGCGGAGAAAGCAGAACCTATCCAAACTGGATTTCTGCAGAAGCGGCGCGTGGAACGGAATATGATGCCTTCGGCGGAAACAATCCAGATCACCACGTTATCTTGCCATTTACAAGATGGATGGGCGGTTCTATGGACTACACGCCTGGTATTTTCCAAACCAAATTGGACTATTATTTCCCAGGCGACAAGCGTTTCGTGAAAACCACACTGGCAAAACAGTTGGCACTTTATGTGACGATGTATATGCCTCTTCAAATGGCGGCTGATTTACCCGAGAATTATGCAAAACATATGGACGCTTTCCAGTTCATCAAAGATGTGGCGGCAGATTGGGACGATACCAAAATCCTTTCAGCGGAACCGGGCGAATATGTACATACTGCAAGAAAAGCAAAAGGAACAGACAACTGGTTTGTAGGAGGCATCACAGATGAAAATGCTAGAGACTACACCGTAGATTTCTCGTTCCTGGACAAAGGCAAAAAGTACGAAGCAACAGTTTACGAAGATGGTAAAGATGCCGATTACATCACCAATCCGCAGAGTTACAAAATCTACAAAAAAACAGTGGACAGCAAAACCAAACTTCCAATCCACTTGGTAAGAAGCGGTGGTTACGCCATTTCCCTGAAACCAATAAAATAAAAATTCCCCTTCAACGCCCTCTCCATTTGGAGAGGGTTGGAGTGAGGATTTTTTAGGAGCTTAATCCCGCTTTCCGCTACTACTCCTCGCGCCAAAGCTTTTCCCAAGGCTTGCTGTGGGGTAACCGCTACAATCGGGGCTATGGGCTTTCAATACCAATCAACACTTTGTCAAATCGAAGATTCGGCGTAGCCAAAGTTTCAAATCTTTGACAAAGTGTTTTTCTCTCAAATTTTTTTCAAAATCCTACGATATGAACTGGATTTCCAAACTTTTCAACAAACAGAATACCTTTCTTTTCCTTTTGATAGGAATGGTCATATTGGCGAAAGTCATTCCGTTCCACGAGTCTTACAACCAATATTTCAATCTGGCCGGATTCATAGATTGGGGAATCGCCGGAATTTTTCTGTTGTATGGACTGAAGCTTAATCTAAAAGAAGTCGTAAAAGATGTCTCAAATTGGAAACTGCATTTACTGATTCAATCTGGAACTTTCATTATTTTTCCATTGCTGGCGTTGCTGTTTTATCCGTTTTTAAAAGACACATCTTACTATAATATTTGGCTTTCCGTTTTCTTTTTGGCTTGCTTGCCTTCTACGGTTTCATCCTCCGTTGTAATGGTTTCAATTGCAAGAGGAAATGTAACATCAGCGATTTTCAATGCTTCGATTTCAGGAATTATTGGTATTGTGATGACTCCACTTTTGATGAGTTTCTTCTTAATCAAAAATGGAGAATCGGGTGACCAAGGCGAGATTATTCAACAATTGTTGTTAAAGGTTTTGTTGCCGATTATTTTAGGCGTTTTGCTCAATCCAATCTTCAAAAAATGGGTAACCAAATACGCGAATGTCATTTCAGAATTCGACAGACTGATTATCTTATTAATCGTTTATGAAAGTTTCTCTACGGCATTTATAGAAAATATCTTCGTTGCGGTACCTTCGTTTGTATTCTTGGCTTTGGCGTTTAGCGTTGTCTTTTTATTTTTCGCCACTTATTATATCCTGAAATTCATTGCAGAGAAACTAAACTTCAAACCAAAAGATGTCATCACGACAACATTCTGTGGTTCAAAGAAATCCTTGGTTCACGGAAGTTTATTTCTCTTAGTGTTGGGAATTCCGGATGAGCAGAAAGTTTTGTTTTTGTTGCCGGTAATGATATATCACAGCTTCCAATTATTCTACGTAAGTTGGCTCGCCAACAAAATCGCAAAAAGAACGGATGTTTCTGAAAATTAAATTTTCAATAGTATCTGAAATTTTGTTTAAATTTAATATAGACCTTAAAAAAATATTTTATGAAAAAAATAATCACATTTTCTTCAATCATACTATCTTCCATTTTCTACTCCCAAGTTCAAAAAGTAGAACCTGCATTCTGGTGGAGCGGAATGAAGAATCCAGAACTTCAACTCCTGGTTTACGGAAAAGACATCAACAACCTCCAACCCGAATTCTCAACAGGAATCAAAATCAAAGAAGTTAAAAAAGTAGAAAACCCAAACTATCTTTTTGTTACGATTGATACAAACGGCGTTCAACCAGGAAAAACAAAATTGAACTTCAAAAACGGAAACAAAACAGTCAAAACCATAGATTACGAATTCAAAGCAAGACAGCAGAATTCGGCAAACAGAGATTCTTACACGTCTGCCGATGTAATGTATCTCATTATGCCAGACCGTTTTGCCAATGGAAATCCGAAAAATGACAACACACCAGACACAGCCGAGAAATCTGACAGAACAAAAACTGGCGGTCGTCACGGTGGTGATATCGCCGGAATTGTAAAAAACCTCGATTATCTTAATGAGTTAGGTGTTACCACAATTTGGAACACGCCTTTGCTGGAAGATAATGAACCAAGCTATTCCTACCACGGCTACGCACAAAGCGATTATTACAAAATCGACCCGCGCTACGGAACCAACGAAGACTACAAAAACCTGGCGGACGAACTTCACAAACGAAAAATGAAACTTGTGATGGATTACGTGACAAACCATTGGGGTTCAAAAAGTTGGATTATCCAAGATTTGCCAGCAAAAGATTGGATTCATTATTGGGAAGGTGGTAAAGATGGTTTCCAAAGAAGCAATTACAGAATGACAACACAGTTTGATACGAACTCGGCAAAAGTTGATGAAGAGGCTTGTATGGACGGCTGGTTTGACACCACAATGCCGGATATGAACCAAAGCAATCCAATGGTTGTCAATTATATGGCTCAAAATGCGATTTGGTGGATAGAATACGCTGGTTTGGACGGTTTCCGTGTGGACACCTATTCTTACAACGATAAAAAAGGAATCGCCGATTGGACAAAAAAAATCACGGACGAATATCCGAAATTCAACATTGTTGGTGAGGTTTGGATGCACGACCAGGCGCAGATGTCTTATTGGCAAAAGGATTCCAAGATTTCAGCAATCGAAGGTTACAATTCATATCTGCCGTCTGTGATGGATTTCACTCTGCACGACGCGCTTGGTCAGGTTTTTCGTGAAGATGCCGGCTGGGATTCGGGAATGCAAAGGGTTTATGACAATTTGGCGAACGATTTTCTGTATCCTGATATCAATAATCTTTTGGTTTTTGCTGAGAATCACGATACGAATAGATTTAACCAGATTTTCCCGAATGTTGCAGATTACAAACTGGCGATGAGCTTAATCCTAACAGTTCGTGGGATTCCGCAGTTGTATTACGGCTCCGAGATTGGAATGGCTGGCGACAAAAACAATGGTGGCGATGGCGAAATCCGAAAAGATTTCCCGGGCGGTTGGGCTGGAGATAAAAACAACGCTTTCACAAAAACCGGAAGAACAGCTTCTCAAAACGAATACTTCGATTACACCAAAAAACTCTTGAACTGGAGAAAAGGAAATGAGGCGATTCACTCAGGGAAAACTTTGCATTACATCCCGAATGACAATGTCTATGTTTATTTCCGATACACAGATAGCAAACGCGTTATGGTTGTCATCAATAATAATAAAAACAATCAAAACTTAGATTTGAAGCGATTTTCCGAAGGCATCAAAAACTTCACAAAAGGAAGAGACATCCTTTCTGACAAAGATTTCGATTTGAAAACAAATTTGTCTGTCGCTGGAAAATCTTCATTAATTTTAGAGCTTAAATGATAAATTAATTATGCCGAATTCGACATAATTAAAAATTTAGATTAGTTTTAAAAATAAAATTAAAATGAAAAAAATAATTTCACTTTTCATCCTGACGTTTCTAATATTTTCAGGTTCAATTTCTGCCCAGAAAAAAGGCTTCTACGAGAATGTTCAGAAGAAGAATATCAACAAATTGCTGGATGATTTCAACACATTTGCGGGCAATGCGGATTTCGATAAATACTTCGACTGTTTTGCGGAAGAATCGACTTTCATCGGAACAGACGCGACTGAAGTATGGAACAAAAAGGAATTCAAAGAATGGGCAAAACCATTTTTCGATAAGAAGACAACCTGGAATTTCAAATCGTTGAAACGAAATATCTACTTCAGCAAAGACGGAAATTACGCTTGGTTTGACGAAATCCTTGATACCCAAATGAAAATCTGCAGAGGTTCTGGCGTTGTCGAAAAAATCGGTGGGAAATGGAAAGTGAAACAATATGTTCTCTCTGTAACAGTTCCAAATGAAGTAGTGGACGAAGTGACAAAAATCAAAGCACCAATTGAGGATGCTTTAATTCAAAAATTAAAAATCACAAAATGATATCAAAACAAAGTAATACGATATTTACAAAACGAGTTAAGCCAAATCTCTCCATCGCTCAGATTATCAATATGAGTATGGGATTTTTGGGAATCCAGATGGCCTTTGGATTACAAAACGGAAATGCGAGTCGTATTCTCGCAAACCTTGGTGCTGACGTTCACGAGCTTTCGTGGTTCTGGTTGGTGGCGCCTGTCACGGGACTGATTGTGCAACCAATTATCGGTCATATGGGCGATAATACGTGGAGTCCGCTTGGTCGTAGAAAACCGTACTTTTTGATTGGTGCCGTTCTCTGTGCGATTGGATTAGTTCTCCTTCCAAACGCAGCTTCCGTAACGCATATGATTGCTGCAAATGTTTTATTGCTTGCCGTTATTTTCCTTGCGATGATGGACTTTTCTGTCAACATTGCAATGGAGCCTTTCCGGGCTTTGGTGGGTGATATGTTGCCGAAACATCAGGGAACTTTAGGGTTTTCCATCCAAACCATTTTGATTGGAGTTGGAGCCGTGATTGGTTCAGAAATGCCAAATTGGTTAACGAAATTAGGTGTTTCAAATGTAGCAGCAGAAGGTTATGTTGCAGATAATGTGATTTATGCATTTTATGTTGGCGCAACTGTTTTGATTGTTTCAATTTTGTACACGATTTTCACGACAAAAGAATATTCTCCAGCAGAGTTTGCAGAATTCGAAGGTGGAAAAGACGTGTTAGAGGAACCTTCGAAGTTTTCTGATATGTTCAGAGATTTTGCAAATATTCCGAACTTGATGAAGAAATTGGGAATCGTTCAATTCTTTTCTTGGTTCGCGCTTTTCACGATGTGGGTTTTCACAACCAGTGCTTTGGCAACGCATCATTTCGGACTTTCTCCGCAAGACACCAAATCCGTTGACTTTAATAAAGCTGGAGATTTGACTGGACATTTGTTCGGACTTTATAATTTATTTGCAATTCCTTTTGCATTTTTATTGACACCGATTGCTAAAGCGATTGGAAAAAAACAAACCCACGCATTGGCTTTGGCGAGTGGTGGTTTGGGATTGATTTCAATGTATTTCATCAAAGATACTTCGATGCTTTGGATTTCGATGGTAGGATTGGGATTTGCTTGGGCAAGTATTTTGGCGATGCCTTATGCGATGTTGATTGACGCTATTCCACAAAGAAAAATGGGCGTTTATATGGGGATTTTCAATTTCTTCATTGTTGTTCCTCAAATCATTAACGGTGTTTTTGGAGGACCAATAGTTTCAAAACTTTTCGGAAATATGGCGATTGATTATGTGGTTGTTGGCGGTGCTTGTATGTTGTTAGGTGCTTTGATTACTTTGATTTTCATTAAATCTCAGGAAGAATCACCGAAAGAAATTGAAGAAGAAATTCAACAGGTTCATTTTTAATAATAAACTAAGTCACACTGAGCTTTTCGAAGTGACTACAAATATAAAATCCACCAATCGGTGGATTTTTCGTTTTTATTGATTAAAATTTCATCAAAAATTGAAATTTAAAACCAAAATTTTAGATTCAAAGTAAAATTTTAGGCATCGTAATTTTTTCAGCTTTCAAAACTTGACAATCAATACTTTATATCTGATTTTGGTTTTGATGAATATCGTATAAAAAGGAATATTTTATGTGTTTTTAATATCATTGAAAAGAAATTTTTGTGAAAACATCAATGTTTATTGGAATTAGTTTATACATTTGTACCGTTGAAAACAAACAGATGAATAGCACAATCATTATTCTTGTCATTCTTGTCATTATCGGATTCCGGTGGTGAGTGATGGCTTGTGATAATTATTGAATTGAAATAATACAAACCATTCTCACTGCGAGGATGGTTTTTTATTTTCCTAAATCTAACAAACAAATATAAAATCGATACAAAATGTATTACAATGACGACAGTGTTCTCTTTTTTGATGGGGAATATGTAAAAGCAAAAGAAGCCAAGACCGATTTGTACGGTCAATCGCTACACTACGGATATGCTGTTTTCGAAGGGATTAAATCTTATAAAACCGCCAACGGAACCAAGATTTTCAAAGCGGAGGAACATTACGACAGGCTCAGAAGGTCTGCACAAACGATGATGATGCCGTTCGATTATTCTACCCAAGAAATGGTGGAAGCAACTTACAAATTATTGGAAATTAATAATTTATCAAACGCATACATTCGTCCACTCGTCATTTGTTCTCCAAATATGGCCTTGTCAAAAGGACAAAAAAGTTTTCTCGTCATTGAGGTTTGGAATTGGGACAATGGTTATATGGCCAATCAAATGAGAATTATGACATCGTCATTCGAACGTCCAAATCCGAAAGCTTTCAAAGTTGAAGCAAAAGTGAGCGGTCATTATGTAAACTCGATTTTGGCTTGTCAGGAAGCAAAAGACAAAGGTTTCGATGAAGCTTTAGTTCTGGACGCTGACGGAAACGTGGCAGAGAGTTCCGGCGCTAATATCTTCTTCGAAAGAGACGGCAAACTTTTCACACCTGCAAAAGGCAGTATTCTTCCCGGAATCACACGAGCAACGGTTTTCGAAATCTGCGACCAACTGGGAATTCCTTACGAGGAAAAATTCTTCAAACCAGAAGAAATGAAAGGTGCAGACGCCGGTTTTTTCTGTGGAACTGCCGCCGAGATTGTAGCGTTAGGTTCTCTTGACGATGTTCCCTTCAAACTGAATTGGGAAGAAAGTTTAGCATCGAAAATTCAACAGGCTTATCGTCATTTGGTGTTAGAAGAAGATTATTCATACTTGAAATCAAACCTGCAATATGTGTAACGTAGAACTGAACAAATATTCCAAAACACTTACGAAAGACCCGACACAACCTGCAACTCAGGCAATGTTTTACGGAATCGGTTTTGAAGAAGAGGATTTCGACAAAGCGCAAATTGGAATCGCAAGTATGGGCTATGACGGCAACACTTGTAATATGCACCTGAATGGTTTGGCTGAGATTGTGAAAAAAGGCGTCAAAGAACAAAACCTAGTTGGCTTAATGTTCCACACCATCGGCATCAGCGACGGAATGACCAATGGAACGGACGGAATGCGTTATTCGCTCGTAAGTCGCGACATCATTGCAGATTCCATCGAAGCCGTTTGCGCTGGTCAATATTATGACGGATTGATTACCGTTCCGGGTTGCGACAAAAATATGCCGGGTTCTTTGATGGCAATGGCTCGTCTCGACCGTCCTTCGATAATGGTTTATGGCGGAAGTATTGCGCCTGGACATTACAAAGGTCAGGATTTGAACATCGTTTCCGCTTTCGAAGCTTTGGGAAACAAAATCGCAGGTAAAATTTCTGACGAAGATTTCAAAGGCGTGATAAAAAATTCCTGTCCAAGCGCCGGTGCGTGTGGCGGAATGTACACGGCCAACACAATGGCTTCAGCAATCGAAGCACTCGGAATGAGTTTGCCGTATTCGTCATCTTATCCAGCATTGGGTAAAGAGAAAAAGGAAGAATGTCAGTTCGCCGGACATTACGTGAAAATCCTTTTGGAAAAAGACATCAAACCATCCGACATAATGACGCCAAAAGCGTTCGAAAATGCTTTGAGGTTGATTATGATTCTTGGTGGAAGTACCAATGCAGTTCTCCATTTTATCGCCATCGCAAAATCCATCGGTTATGATTTGACTTTAGATGATTTTCAAAAAATCAGCGACGAAACACCATTTTTGGCAGACCTCAAACCAAGCGGAAAATACCTGATGGAAGACCTTCATAACGTTGGTGGCGTTCCAGCGGTGATGAAATATCTATTGGATTTAGGCTTGCTTCACGGCGATTGTTTGACAGTAACAGGAAAAACAATTGCTGAAAATCTGGAACACGTCACTTCGATTATCGATAGACAACAAAATATCATTCACGATATCAAAGACCCAATCAAAGCGACGGGACATATCAGAATTTTGTACGGAAATCTTGCTGAGAAAGGCTCTGTTGCAAAAATTACAGGTAAAGAAGGCAATTATTTCAAAGGAACAGCCATCGTTTTTGACGGCGAAAAAGAATTTATCAAAGGCATCGAAGATAAAAAAATCCAAGAAGGAAATGTAGTCGTTATCAAAAACGAAGGTCCAAAAGGTGCTCCAGGAATGCCGGAAATGCTGAAGCCAACTTCCGCTTTGATGGGTTCTGGTCTCGGTAAAAATGTAGCATTGATTACCGACGGCAGATTTTCCGGAGGAACACACGGTTTTGTAGTCGGCCATATCACGCCGGAAGCCTTTGCCGGAGGATTGATTGGTTTAATAAATGATGGCGATGTGATAGAACTGGATGCTGAAAAAAATACCATTAACGCATTGTTGTCTGAAGAAGAAATTGCAAGAAGAAAATCCGAATTTCAGCAACCAGATTATAAAGTGAAGCGTGGTGTGTTGTACAAATATGCGAAGTCTGTAGCCGATGCGTCACAAGGTTGCGTCACAGATTTATAAAATTTTAATTAATGAGATATTATTTTGGGCAGCTATTTCCGCCCTCCGCTCCCAATCTTTTTGCCTCCGCTTTTCCAGCCGCAAAAAAGGATTTCCGCTCAGGTCGGGCTGCAATCATATTGGGTTTCAAAATAATATAATCACAGCGAATCCGAAGGATTCAATATCAGTAGCCGTAGGTGCAACCTATGGAAGAAATGAAATATAATCAAACAGAACCCGAAGGGTTCAATATCAATAGGTAAAACTATGGTAGAAATAAAAAGACATTAAAATGAGTAATACCATTTCACAAATAGAAAACACAGAATTAGAACAACAGAAAGCCGTAGAAATCTCCGGTTCAAAAGCCGTTTTAGAAGCCTTGTTACAGGAAAATGTACATACTGTTTTCGGTTATCCGGGTGGCGCAATTATGCCAATCTATGATGCTCTGTACGACTATTCTGACAAACTAAAACATATTTTGGTTCGCCACGAGCAAGGCGCAATTCACGTGGCTCAAGGATTTGCGAGAACTTCTGGGAAAACGGGAGTTGTGTTTGCAACAAGTGGTCCGGGCGCAACCAATTTGGTGACAGGTTTGGCCGATGCAATGATAGACAGCAATCCCATTGTGTGCATCACAGGTCAGGTTTTTGCCTCACTTTTGGGAACGGATGCTTTTCAGGAAACAGATGTCATCAACATCACAACGCCAGTCACAAAATGGAATTATCAAGTTACCGATGCAACAGAAATTCCGGAAGCAATTGCTAAAGCTTTTCACATTGCAAGTACAGGTCGTCCAGGTCCGGTTTTGATTGACATTACCAAAAATGCTCAGATACAATTATTCGAATATTTGGGATATAAGAAATGCAACCATATCAGAAGTTATCGTCCCGAACCGGAAATTAGAAACGAATATATCGAGCAAGCTGCAGAACTCATTAACCAAGCCAAAAAACCATTTGTCATTTTTGGACAAGGCGTGATTTTAGGAAAAGCAGAAGAGGAATTCAAAGCATTTATTGAAAAAACAAATCTTCCAGCAGCAGCGACTGTAATGGGATTGAGTGCCTTGGAAACCAGTCATCCTTTGCACGTTGGAATGTTGGGAATGCACGGCAATTACGCGCCAAACGTAATGACCAACGAATGCGATGTTCTGATTGCGGTCGGAATGCGTTTCGATGACCGAGTGACTGGACGTTTGGACAAATATGCGAAACAAGCTAAAATCATTCATCTTGATATTGACCCTGCCGAAATCGATAAAAATGTGAAAACCACAGTTCCGGTTTGGGGAAATTGCAAAAAGACTTTACCGATGTTGACGGCGCTTCTCACAGAAAATGACCATTCAGCTTGGCTAAACGAATTCCGTGAGTTGGAAAAAGACGAAATCAAGGAAGTTATCCAGGAAGAACTCAATCCAACATCTGAAGTTTTGACGATGGGAGAGGTTATCAAAGTTCTGAATGATTTAACGAACGGCGACGCAATCATCGCAACAGACGTTGGTCAACATCAGATGGTCACGTGCCGATATGCAAAATTCAATCATTCAAAATCCAGCGTAACATCAGGTGGTTTGGGAACAATGGGATTTGGTTTGCCAGCTGCGATTGGCGCTTGGTATGGCGCACCGGAAAAAACAGTTGTTGCCATCATCGGAGATGGCGGATTCCAAATGACCTTGCAGGAGTTGGGAACGATTATGCAGTTTGGAGCGAAAGTCAAAATTATGATTCTCAACAACGAGTTTCTTGGAATGGTAAGGCAGTGGCAACAATTGTTCAATGAGAGACGCTATTCTTTCGTGAATATCACAAGTCCGGATTTCGTTGCAGTGGCAAAAGCTTATTACATCGATGGACAAAGGATTTCTGACAGAGAAAATCTGAAACCCGCTTTGGAAACAATGCTCAACCACGATGGCGCTTATCTTCTGGAAGTAATGGTTGGAAAAGAAAATAATGTATTCCCAATGGTAACTCAGGGTTCATCGGTTTCCGAAATTCGTTTAAAATAAATTTTCAATAAAGGTCTGAAAGGCCGATTTAATATAAGGATAGGATGAAAATCCTACCAATAAAATTTATAAATATCAGAAAACCCGAAGGGTTTAAATATCAGTAGCCGTAGGTGAAACCTATGGAACATAAATTAACCTTCCCAAGAACCCGAAGGGTTCAATACCAATAAGATAATGGGAACTTTGGAAAAACAAAACAATGGAAAAACAAGAATTTACCATCACCTTATACACCGAAAATTCTGTAGGATTAATCGGCAGAATATCAGGAATTTTCTCACGAAGAAAAATCAATATCGAAAGTTTAAACACTTCGCCTTCCGAGGTGGACGGCATTCACAGATTCACGATTGTCATTAATGAAAATGATGAAGTTGTAAGAAAACTTTGCCGACAATTAGAGAAGCAGATTGACATTATGAAAGCCTATTTCAACACAGACGACGAGATTGTCTGGCAGGAACAGGCGCTTTACAAAGTTCCGGCAAGTGTGGTGACAGAAAAGGTTTATGTGGAAAGATTGCTTCGTCAATACGGCGCTTCGACGGTTGTGATTCGGAAAGATTACATCGTCTTTGAAACAGCAGGTCATCGTGAAGAAATTGACCGTTTGACCGAAGAACTCAACAAGTACGGACTCATCGAATTTGTCCGAGGCGCAAGAATCGCCATCATCAAAAACAGCAGAGGAATCCACGACAAAGTCCTCGAGTTCGAACGAAGAGAACCTTCCGCCGAAATCGTAGAAAATGAATTCCTGGACAAACGAGACGACGTCTTCACAATGTAGTTTCAAAGAAAAATTTAAAAATTATAAAAAAATATTAATCCTAAAAAGTAGTACAGTAATTCTCATTACTTAGTACATCATACTTTTTACTTTTTACAAAAAAATATGGCAAATTATTTCAATACCTTATCACTTAGAGACCAGTTGCACCAGTTAGGACAGGCAGATTTTATGGACAGTTCAGAGTTTTCTGACGGCGTTTCTGCGTTGAAAGGAAAGAAAATCGTAGTCGTAGGTTGTGGCGCTCAAGGTCTGAATCAAGGCTTGAATCTTCGCGACAGCGGACTGGATGTTTCTTATACATTACGTCAGGAAGCCATCGACCAAAAAAGAGATTCCTGGAAAAATGCAACCGACAATAACTTCAAAGTCGGCACTTACGAAGAACTGATTCCAACTGCGGATTTGGTCATCAATCTGACGCCCGACAAACAACATACTTCCGTAATCAATGCCGTTCAGCCTTTGATGAAAGAAGGCGCAACCTTGTCCTATTCCCACGGCTTCAATATCGTGGAAGAAGGAATGCAGATTCGTAAAGATATCACCGTAATTATGGTCGCTCCAAAATGTCCAGGTTCCGAAGTTCGCGCCGAATATCTACGAGGTTTCGGCGTTCCAACCTTGATTGCCGTTCATCCCGAAAATGACCCGCAAGGCAAAGGCTGGGCAGAGGCAAAAGCTTATTGCGTGGGAACTGGCGGTCACAAAGCCGGCGTTTTGAAATCATCTTTTGTAGCTGAGGTGAAGTCCGATTTGATGGGCGAACAAACCATTTTGTGCGGACTTTTGCAAACGGGTTCTATCCTTTCGTTTGATAAAATGGTGGAGAAAGGAATCGATGCAGGTTACGCTTCCAAATTGGTTCAGTACGGTGTCGAGGTCATCACGGAAGCCTTGAAACACGGCGGTGTAAGCGGAATGCTGGACAGACTTTCCAATCCTGCCAAACTGAAAGCCTTCGAATTGTCCGAGGAACTGAAAGACATTATGCGTCCACTTTTCCAAAAACATCAGGACGACATCATCTCCGGCGAATTCTCCAAAACAATGATGGAAGACTGGGCAAATGGCGACAAAAACCTCCTGAAATGGCGTGCAGAAACCGGCGAAACCGCTTTCGAAAAAACACCTGCAGGCGATGTAAAAATAGATGAACAGGCCTATTTTGACAATTATCTTTTGATGTCAGCCTTCATCAGAGCCGGCGTTGAACTGGCGTTCGAAACGATGGTCGAAGCTGGCATCAAACCGGAATCTGCTTACTACGAATCGCTTCACGAAACGCCTTTGATTGCCAACACCATCGCCAGAAAAAAGCTCTTCGAGATGAACCGTGTGATTTCCGACACCGCAGAGTACGGCTGTTACCTTTTCGACCAGGCTTGCAAACCTTTGCTGGCGGATTTTATGAAATCGGTGGACACAGATTTGGTCGGAAAAGACTTCAACAAAGGGAAAAATGCGTCGGTTGACAACGCCCAACTGGTTCACGTGAACGATATTTTGAGAAATCATCCCGTTGAGGTTGTCGGTAAAAAATTACGTCAGGCAATGACGGCGATGAAGTCCATCAAAACAGTTTAAAATTAGGAGCTAATCCCGCTTTCCACTATATCTTTTGCTCTTCGTTTCTCATCACAAAAGGATGCCGTTGCAAAACGAGGAACGAGTTTCGACGATTCAAATAAAAAAATATAAACTGTGAGTCAATCGGGGCTATGGGATTTGTCATAAAAATAAAGTTGGTTCCTGAATTCAAATTTTGTCATTCTATTGGAAACCTAAAGCAGTGATTCGACAAAGTCAATCGCAATAGTCCTTATTTCTACCGGAATGATAAATTATATGCAAAACACTTTTCTAAGCGAAGCGCCTTTGTGAACCTTAAAATATTTTCAATAAAAATAAAAAAAACCTTCGCGCCCTTTGCGTTTAAAATTAAAAATAATGTCAACCCCAATCATCCAAATTTCAAATCTCAATTTCCAATATAGCAAACCCATATTGGAAGATTTAAACTGGGAAATATCTTCCGGCGAATGTTGGATGCTTGGCGGTTTGAGTGGAAGCGGAAAAACAACTTTAGCCAAAATCATTTCCGGCGAACTCAAAAACTTTGAAGGAAAACTGAAAGTCAGTTTTGATGAAAAGTCAAAGTTGCCAAAGAAGGTTTTGTACGTTTCAAATTGGTTTCAGTTCAGCAATCTGGAAGGCGACCGAAATTTTTACTATCAGCAACGATATAATCAACAAGTAAAAAATGACACGTTAACTGTTTTCGCAGAACTCAGTCATTTCGCAAAAGAAGAAAATCTTGATTTCGGAATATTAGAATCATATTTAGAATCATTTGGATTTGAGAATTTCAAAAATCAACAATTGATAGAACTTTCCAGTGGCGAACACAAAAAGTTACAATTGCTGAAAGCGCTTTGGCTCAAACCTCAAGTTTTGATTATCGACCAGCCTTACACAGGTTTGGATGTCAAATCAAGAAAGTTTTTGAATCAGGCGTTTGATGATTTAATTAAAGACAATGTCACATTGGTTTTAATTAATAATGACGATGAATATCCCGAAAGTGTTCAATATTTTGTAGAGATAGAAAATGGAAAATTAGTTCACAGAAAATCTCCAAAAGACTTTTCCAAAGGCGAAGAAAGAACACCAAAATCACTTCCTTTTTTTCTTCAAAACAATAATGAAAGTCAGAGAGAAAACTTAATCAAATTAGAAAATATCAGTATTTCTTACGGCGAAAAACAAGTCCTGAACAACATCGAATGGGAAGTGAATTCCGGCGAACAATGGCTGTTGCAGGGTCACAATGGTTCTGGAAAATCAACCTTGTTGAGTTTGCTGAATGGCGACCATCCACAAGCTTACGCCAATGAAATTCATCTTTTCGGACAGAAGCGGGGAAGTGGCGAAAGTATTTGGGATATCAAAGAAAAAATCGGAATGATTTCGCCCGAATTGCACTGGTATTTTGATATGAATGCGAATGTCGGACAAACGATTGCTTCTGGTTTTTTTGATTCAATGAGTTTGTATCAGAAACTGAGTTTTGACCAACAGCAACAGTTGGAACAGATTCTATATTTCTTCGATTTGAAGGACGATAAAAATAAGAAGTTAAAGACTTTACCACTTGGAAAACAACGCTTGGCTTTACTCGCAAGAACATTGATTAAAAAGCCAAAACTTCTGATTCTGGATGAGCCTTGTCAGGGAATGGATAATGAGCAGACGCAATATTTCAATCAGGTGATTGATGATTTGGCAAGTCAGGGACAATCGTTGATTTACGTCGGACATTTTGAATCTCAATTGCCAAAAAAACTCAGCCACAAACTTGTTCTGGAAAACGGAACTACACAAATCAAAAGTCGCTTTGAATTTTTAAATATTGAGAGATGATTACGCTCGCAGATTTAGCAAATTCAGCAGATTTCAAAATTTTAAATCTACCTAATCAGCTAAATCTGCGAGAATTAAAAATTTTAGAATAAAAATTAAAAACCAAAATCAAAGAATCTGTAATATAAATGAAGATGAACGAAACGCTCGTATTTCCAACCCTGGAAGCGGTAAAAGAAGCCCGAAAAAGTATAGAAAATGTCGTGAACTACACGCCATTGCAATACAATGCAAGATTGTCAGAAAAATTTGGAGCTAATATTTTCCTCAAAAGAGAAGATTTGCAACCTGTGAGGTCGTACAAATTGCGGGGTGCTTATAACAAAATCAAAACGCTGTTCAACGAAGGCAAGGTTTCTCAAGGAATTGTCTGTGCTAGTGCGGGAAATCACGCTCAAGGTGTGGCTTTTTCCTGCAAGCAACTTCAAATCAAAGGAACGATTTTTATGCCGGTGACAACACCAAAACAAAAGTTGGAACAAGTTGAAATGTTTGGCGGAAATTACGCCGAAATCAGATTGGTCGGCGATACTTTTGATGCTTCAAAAACGGCGGCTTTTGAGTTTGCGGAAACTTCGGGTGCGGCTTTCATCCATCCATTTGATGATGTTCAGATTATCGAAGGTCAGGCGACTTTGGCTTTGGAAATTTTGGAGCAGAATAAAAATCTTATTGATTTTATTTTTATTCCAATTGGCGGCGGCGGTTTAGCTTCAGGGATTGCAACGGTTTTCAAAGAATTGTCGAAAGAGACCAAACTGATTGGCGTTGAACCAAAAGGCGCACCGTCGATGAGATTGTCCATCGAAAATAACATCAATACAGAATTGTTGGAAGTCGATAGTTTTGTGGATGGTGCGGCTGTGAAAAGAGTAGGTGATTTGACTTTTGAGATTTGTAAAACTGCGCTGGAGGATTGTATTTCTGTGGATGAAGGAAAGATTTGTGAAACGATTTTGCAGTTGTATAATAAAGATGCGATTGTTTTGGAACCAGCCGGAGCACTTTCTATATCGGCTTTGGAACAATACAAAAATCAAATCAAAGGGAAAAATGTGGTTTGCATTGTCAGCGGAAGCAACAATGACATTACGAGAATGGAGGAAATCAAAGAGCGCGCTTTGCTGTACAATGGTTTGAAACATTATTTTATGGTCAAATTCCCTCAACGACCTGGCTCTCTTAAAGATTTCGTTCTGAATGTCCTCGGCTCAAACGACGACATCACGCATTTCGAATATACCAAGAAAAATTCACGAGAAACCGCTTTGGCAGTCGTTGGAATCGAACTTTCCAATCCTGAAGATTTTGAAGGTCTTAAACAGAGAATGCACGAACTCGGTTATTTTGAATCTTACCTTAATGATAATCCTGATGTTCTTAATATGCTCGTTTAATCATTGATCAAAACAAATAAACTCCGGCAATCGCTGGAGTTTGTCGTTCTTACCGTACATCAATGCTTAAAGATTTTGAAAGCTGGAAATTTGTGTAATCAAAAAAATCAAACACATTAAATCAATTAAAATGAAAACAGTTTATCATAAATCAGACAGCAGAGGTTATGCTAATCACGGTTGGTTGAAAAGTCACCACACGTTCAGCTTTGCAGGTTATCAAAATCCGGAAAGAATCCATTTCGGCGTTCTCCGGGTTTTGAATGACGATTTTGTACAAGGCGGAATGGGCTTCGGCAGACATCCGCACCGCGATATGGAAATTATTTCTATTCCGCTGGAAGGCGATTTGCGTCACGGCGATAATATGGGCAATTCCGGAATCATCAAAAAAGGAGACATCCAGGTAATGTCTGCAGGAACCGGAATTATGCACAGCGAAGAAAACGCGACCGAGCAACCTGTGAAATTTTTGTAAATCTGGATCATCCCAAACAAAACCGACGTCACACCAAGATATGACCAAATGGACATCGAGGAAAAATCGGTTAAGAATGACTTTCAGCAAATATTATCTCCCAATGTAGATGACGCAGGCGTTTGGATTCATCAAGATGCTTGGTTCAATTTGGCGAAGTTTGACAAAGGTTTTTTAAAAGAATATAAAATCCACAAATCTGGGAACGGCGTTTACGCTTTTGTCATCAAAGGCTCAGCCAAAATTGGAGAGCAGGTTTTGAATGAGAGAGACGGATTTGGAATTTGGGATGTGGAAAGTTTTGTATTGGAAGCTACAAAGGATTCAGAAGTTTTATTGATGGAAGTTCCAATGCAATTGCCAGTCTAGTTCAAATTTTATATTTATTTAAGAAAAATACCTCAAACTAGGTATAAGATTTGTCCTCAAAAAATCTTAAATTTGACACTTTAAAAAGTTAAACTGAAAACTAAGTGAAATGCAGATCATTAGAGTTTCTTTCACAGGAGGAAAATATGATTCGGCGTTTCATTTGACAAAAAAGATTTAAATAATAGCAAATGAGATTACTTATTGTTGGCAATGGTGGCCGTGCTTCGGCTCTAGCTTTGAAGCTGAGTGAGGATAGCAAAATCACAAAAATGTTTTTCGCACCCGGAAACGCCACTACCGAAAAATTAGGAGAAAATATCAACGAATCCGATATATTGGCATTGAGAGATTTTGCCATCAAGAACAAAGTCGATTTGACAATTGTAGGCCCAGAAGCACCTTTGGTAGAAGGGATTGTTGACGAATTCAAAAAAGTTGATCTCAAAGTATTTGGTCCAACTCAGAAGGCGGCGTCATTGGAAGGTAGCAAATCTTTTTCCAAGAAGTTTATGCAGACTTACGGCATCAAAACAGCGAAGGCCGTTATTTTTGATTCTTACGCAGATGCCAAAGAATATTTGCAGACTCAGGAGTTTCCTGTCGTGATCAAAGCGAGCGGACTTGCTGGTGGAAAAGGCGTTGTCATCGCCGAGGATCTGGAAGAAGCAGAAGGAACGATCCACGATTTTATGATCAAAAGGATCTTTGGAGATGCCGGAATTCAAGTCGTGATCGAGGAATTTCTTGAAGGTTTCGAAGCTTCAATTATCGGAGTTTCCAATGGTGAAAAATTATTCCCTTTCGTTTCAGCAAAAGATTATAAAAAAGCTGGAAACGGCGACAAAGGGCCAAACACTGGCGGAATGGGTTCTGTGGCGCCAAGCCCGGAATTTACAGACGCTCACAATCAGGATTTCATCCAGAATATTATGAATCCAACGGTAGAAGGACTTAAAAAAGAAGGCCTTAACTTCAAAGGATTTATCTTTTTCGGATTGATGATCACCAAAAACGGAACTTACCTTCTAGAGTACAATATGAGATTGGGAGATCCGGAAACGCAGGTGCTTTTGCCACTTTTGGAAAACAATTTGGTAGATGTCATCGAGGATTGTCTTAATGGAAAAGAATTGGATCTGAAGTTCAAAGACAAAAAAGCGGTGTGCTTGGTCGTTTGCTCTGGCGGTTATCCAAAAAACCACGAGACAGGCTACGAGATCACAGGTGTAGAAAAAGTGAAAAACAGCAAAGTTCTCTATGCTGGCGCAGATTACAGAGGAAGCAGAGTGGTTTCCACAGGCGGACGAGTGTTGAACATCGTGGCTTTGGGCGACACCTATGACGAGGCACGCAAAAAAGTGTACGAAGACGCCGTTCCGGTTCAGTTCGACTACGCCTTTTACCGAGACGATATTGCGAAATTTTAAAATATAAAGAGATGTTGGGCAACTAACGTCTCTTTTTTTTAGGAGCTTGATCCCGCTTTCCACTATATCTTTTTTTGTTACGACGTTTGGTCATCAAAAAGTAATTGATCCAAAAACAAAAAAAGGATGCCGTTGCAATCGGGGCTATGGGTTTCTTCAAAAATTGAAGTTTTGTCAATCAATAGAACATTTACAGATATTTAAAAATTATAGAATTAAGTGAGTTGAAAGCTTTGATGAGTTTGTAGTTTATACTGAGTTTGTCGAAGTGTCCTTGCGAACCTTAAAATATATTCAATAAGTCCAAGAAAATCTTGCGGACTTTGCGTTAAAAAAATAAGAATTAACTTCACTATCAACTATCAACTATCAACTATCAACTATCAACTATCAACCATCAACCATCAACCATTAAAAGATGCCCTGGAATCCGGAAACATACGAACAATTCAAAACAGAACGCTCAGCGCCCTTTTTTGACCTTTTGAATCTCGTAGATTCAAAACCGAATTTGTCTGTCATCGATCTAGGTTGCGGAACAGGCGAACTGACTTCGGGAATTTTTGGTTATCTGGAAAATCCAAACATTATTGGAATCGATTCTTCAGCCGAGATGTTGGAGAAGGCGGAAAAACATTCCACAGAAAATTTAAAATTCTTCCAAAGAGGCGTTGAAGAACAATTGGAGTTGGACGAGAAATTTGATCTCATCATCGCCAACGCCAGTTTGCAATGGTGCACAGAGCATACGGAACTTTTTCCAGACCTCATTTCAAAACTAAATGAAGATGGACAATTGGCAGTTCAAGTGCCCTCCAATCATAATTTTATCGTTCATCAATTGCTTTCGAAAGTAGCAGAAATGGAACCTTATAAAAAAGAATTCAAAGCTTGGGTCAGAGAATATCCAGTTTTGAAAATCGACGAGTACGCCAAGATTTTATATGACAACAACGGAAAAGACATCAATGTGTTCGAGAAAGTCTATCCACACGTGATGGAAAATTCAGATGCCGTTTTCGAATGGGCTTCCGGAACAGCCATCATTCCTTTTTTAGAAAAATTACCAGAAGAATTGAGAGAAAACTACAAAGCGGATTACAAGGCAGAACTTAAAAAAGTGTTTTCAGGTTCGCCTGTTTTCTATCCATTCAAAAGAACATTTATTTACGCAAAATTTTAAAAATATTACAACAACTATATGCACAACGGAATTATCATTTTAGACTTCGGTTCCCAATACAATCAACTCATCGGAAGAAGGATCCGTGAGATGGAAGTCTATTCAGAAATATTACCTTTCAACACGCCATTGTCAGAGATCTTGGAGAAGAAACCAAGAGGGATCATCCTTTCTGGCGGACCAAGTTCTGTGAATGCAGAGAACGCCCATTTGGTAGAAAAAGAAATCTACGAACAAGGAATTCCAGTTCTTGGAATCTGCTACGGAATGCAATTGACCGCACATCTTTTGGGCGGTAAAGTGGCAAAAGGTGACAAAGGTGAGTACGGAAAAGCACATTTGGAAATCGTAAAAGAAAATGATTTGCTGAAAGGCGTTTATCAAAATTCCATCGTTTGGATGAGCCATTTCGATGAGGTTTCGCAATTGCCAGCAGGTTTCGAACTCAATGCAAAATCTGGCGTTATTGCTTCCATTTCAAATCCTGAGAAAAAAATCTACGGCGTTCAATTCCATCCTGAAGTTTCGCATTCTGAGGAAGGTGGAAAGATGATAGAGAATTTTGTTTTCGAAATCTGTAAAGCGGACAAAAACTGGAAACTGACCAATTACATCGAAAAAACGGTTGCCGAGATCAAAGAAAAAGTGGGCGACCAAAAGGTAATTTTGGGATTGTCTGGTGGCGTGGATTCTTCCGTTGCCGCGGTCTTGATTCATAAAGCCATCGGTGATCAACTGAATTGCATCTTCGTAGACACAGGACTTTTGCGAAAAGATGAAGACAAAAAAGTAATGGAAAATTACGGCAAGCATTTCAAAATGAACATCAAGTTGGTGGAAGCTTCCGAAAGATTCTTATCCAAATTGGCTGGCATTGGCGATCCAGAACAAAAAAGAAAAATCATAGGCAACGAGTTCGTTCACGTGTTCGACGAAGAATCCAAAAAAATTGAAGGCGCCAAATTCTTAGCACAAGGTACAATCTATCCAGATGTCATCGAATCTCAGTCTGTCAAAGGACCTTCTGCGGTGATCAAATCGCATCACAACGTGGGCGGATTGCCAGAAGAAATGGAATTCGAATTGTTGGAGCCTTTGCGAGAATTGTTCAAAGATGAGGTAAGAAAAGTAGGAGAGGAATTAGGTATTCCACACGAGTTGGTTTACAGACATCCGTTCCCAGGACCAGGTTTGGGAATACGAGTTCTTGGAGAAGTGGATGCTGAAAAAGTAAGAATTCTGCAAGAAGCAGACGATATTTTCATCGAGGAATTGTACAAAAATGACCTTTACGAAAAAGTGTCTCAAGCGTTCGTAGTTTTACTTCCTGTAAAATCTGTTGGCGTAATGGGCGACGAGAGAACTTACGAATATACAGCAGTTGTTCGTTCTGCAAACACCATCGACTTTATGACCGCAACTTGGAGCAGATTGCCTTATGAGTTTTTGGACACAGTTTCCAGCAGGATCATTAATGAAGTCCGTGGTATCAATAGAGTAGCTTACGATATTAGTTCAAAACCACCTGCAACAATTGAGTGGGAATAGAATATTGATAAATTATAAAGATAGATCCAGCAATTTTTTTGTTGGATTTTTTTTTTGATTAATTTCCCAAAAACAGATCCTGATATTTTTCTCCAAATCTTTTCTTCAATCGTTGCTTGGATTTTTTCACCGCTTCGATCGTAATTCCTAGCAACGATGAGACTTCTTGGTTGGACAATCCCAATTTCATCAAGCTTGTAATTCTCAGATTTGATTCGGTGAGGTCTGGGAAATCCGTCATCAATAATTTAAAATAATCTGGATATTCGTGTTGGAAAGCATCTTTGAAATTCATCCAATTCTCATCCGTCATCAGATGGGAATCCAATAGTTTTTGCAATTGTTGTTTCTCTTTTTCGATGGAAGAAGAAGAGGAGTTTTTGATTTTCAGCAATTCTTTGTTCAGCAATTCTATCTGCTCATTTTTTTCGGTGAGATAAGTGCTGTAAGACGACAAGGTTTTATTGGTCTCCAGAAATTTCTGTTCAGATTTTACCTTCTCAAGTTCAAGTCTCAGAACAGTTTTGTAGTACTTGTCCTTCCTTGTTTTAAGTTGTTTTCGATTGAAAATAATCAACAGGATAATGATGAAAAATAACAAAACAGAGACAACGATAATTGCTTTGTTTTTCAGCTGTTCCTTTTCGAATTGAGCGTTTGCAAGGCTTAATTTGCTTGCGTATCTTTCTTTTTGGGCAAGAATATTACTGCGTTCCAAATTCTTTTCACTGTCGCTGTCCGTGAGTTCATCTTCCAGTTCGTTCAGTTTTCTCAAGGCAGATAATTCCTTTTCTGGATCGTTTTCTTTTTGAGCGATTTTCAGATTCAGCTGTTCAATTTCGAAGACAGATTTCTTTAGATGAGGTTTCGATTCCGCGTATTTTTTGGCTTGAGTCAGAAGTTTTTTGGCTTCGTCGATTTGATTTTTATCAATGAGAATTCTGCTCAGCAAAATCTCCGCGTAGTTTGTATTGTTGTGACTTTGAAGTTTTCTGGAAATCTCAAGATCCTGTTCCAATAATCTGACAGCTTTGCCAAGATTCCCTTTTTTATACTCCAAAAGTCCAAAATTCCCCAAAACTTTTGCATATCTTATTTGGTCATTGATAGATTTGGAAATAGTCTCCGCTTCCGAAAAGTATTTTTTAGCATTTTCAAATTGATTCAGTTCAAGATAGTAAAAACCAATATTATCTTTAATGGCGGATAATTCCTTAGAATTTGGTTCAGCAAACTGCTCGGCTTTTTGTAAATAATGGATGGCTTCATTTGTGTCGCCAATCGTTCCCATAAAGAAACCAATCTTTTTAAAACTATCACTAGGTAGAATGATGGCGCTGGCCTCGGTCTGTCTGATTTTGTTGTCAGCATCTAGATAAACTTGAAGTGCCTCGGTAGTTTTTTTGTAATCGTAGAGATAGAATGCATAATTTACCAAAGCCCAAATTTCCAATCCGTGGTTTTCTTCGGATTTTGCCAAAGCCAAAGATTTAGAAAAATTGTGATTGCTGGTTTTATTAATGCTTTCGTTAGCAGAAGCAAATCCACTTGCTAACATATTATAATAGACAATGTGGAGATTCTTGTCCGAGGATTTGATTAATGGCGATAAGTAAGATTTAAGAGCATTTGTATCTTTTCCAAAATTCTTGCTTTGAAGAATGATCGATTCTATTTTTTTCTTAGAATCCAGATTTTTATCGATGACAATATTCTGCGAAAAAATATTTTCGGAGAAGAAAAATAAAAGAATTATGATGTAAATCTGCTTCAAATAACCACTTATTCTTATGCAAATTACAATAAAACATTAGTTTTTCTATTGATTTTAGGATTAATTATTATTAAATACCAAAATTCGATTATTTAACTATTTGATTTTCAGTTGTCTTTATTTGTAAAATAATTTGTCCACCCGATGTCCACCCCTCATTTTTGCTAATAGATGGAGGAACTTCTAATTTTGAAGTATTCAATAACCATAAGAGCTTTCATTTCTTAACGAAATGGAAAATGAATTTTCTAAAAAGACCTATTCAAATCTGAATAGGTCTTTGATTTTTCTCAGCGTAAATGTAGATTACTTCCTTCTTACATTCTCCAAAATGTCTGGAAAATAAGTGTCAGACAAATGTTCAAACTCATCGCCACGCATAAACATAGAGGCATCTACTTGGTCGTAAGTTTCTCTTCCCGCGGCTGCTATCAGTTCGTTGCAAGTGTGCAAAGTGTTTTTATGGAACTGGTAAACACGTTCTGTCTTATCATTGGTATCAAGACCTTTGATCAGCATTTTATCTTGCGTTGCAACGCCTGTTGGACAAGTGTTGGTGTTACATCTCAGTGCTTGGATGCAACCCAAAGAAAACATAAAACCTCTAGCGTTGTTGCAAAGGTCGGCGCCCATCGCAACGGCTCTTAAAATATCCAACGAAGTCAGGACTTTTCCACTGGCAATGATTCTTAATTTGTCTCTAACTTCATAATTCATCAAAGTTTTATTCACAAAAATCAAGGCCGGTTCCAAAGGCATTCCAACACCATCTGAGAACTCTGGCGGTGCAGCGCCGGTTCCACCTTCTGCGCCATCTACGGTAATGAAGTCTGGATAAATATTTAAAATGTTCATCTGCTCACAAATGTCTTCAAACTCTTTGGTGTCGCCGATGCAAAGTTTAAAACCGGTTGGTTTTCCACCAGACAATTCACGCAATTGATCTACAAATCTCAACAAACCTGCAGCATCGGAAAAAGCGCTGTGCGATGGTGGCGAAAGAATCGTAACGCCAGGTGGTACGTGACGGATAGCGGCAATCTCCGGCGTATTTTTCACAGCTGGCAAAACACCGCCGTGACCTGGTTTGGCACCTTGAGATAATTTGATCTCGATCATTTTCACATTTTCCAGATTCGCATATTTTTTAAACAATTCCGCATCGAAGTTTCCTTCTTCATTTCTGCATCCAAAGTAACCGGTTCCAATTTGCCAGCAAAGGTCGCCACCTTCCAAATGATGTGGAGAGATGCCTCCTTCGCCCGTGTTGTGGTAGAAATTTCCTTTTTTCGCACCTCGGTTCAGCGCCATCTGAGCACGGTCACTCAAGGCTCCGAAACTCATTGCAGAAATGTTGAGAAGCGACGCATTGTATGGCTGTTTGCAATTTTCGCCAATCAAAACTCTCGGCAATTCCTCTTTCGGATGTTTGGCGTAGATAGAATGTTTGATGCCTTCATATTTCCGATGGTTGATTTCCAGCTGGGTTCCGAACGGCACAGTATCGCTCACATTTTTGGAACGTCTGTAAGCGGCTGATCTTTGATGTCTTGGAAATGGTTTTCCGTCGGTTTCTCTTTCGATGAAATATTGTTGGATCTCTGGCGAAATCTCCTCAAAGATATAACGGAAATAACCGAGAACAGGGAAGTTTCTGAGAATGGCGTGTTTGGTTTGATACGTATTGTAAATTCCTAGAAGATAAATGAACGTCAAAAAAATCGGAATCCAATAATGTGCTTTTATAAGCAAAGCGGTTGTCCAAGTCACTATTAACAAAACAATTCCCCAGAAAATGAATTTATTTCTCATATCGATTTTTGATTTTTTTAATCGGTGTTAAATATAAAACCATTCCAAAGATAATTTTGAAATGGTTTTAATAAATTAAATTTAGTGAAATCTTAGTAAACTTGATTTACCTCGATGTAATAATTTTTATTGAATTCCACGGGTTTGTCAGATTTCAAAGTCGTGGTTTGAGATTGTTCTGTCGGTTTCAATTCTTGTCCGTCTGCCAATCTAATTGGGAACTTCAAATTCGGAATCACGTTGGTCCATTTGTACGTCAGTTGATTTCCTGTTTGCTTATATTCCAAAGTTGGGATTTTCGCTGTTCTTAGATATTGATCAAAAATTGACTTTAGATCAATTCCACTTTTTTCAATGAAATAGTTTTGAATTTGTTCTGCCGTCACAGTTTGATGGTAGAAATCTTTATTAAGTCCTCTCAAAATTTGACGAAACTTGTCATCATTATTAATGACAGTTCGAATCGTGTGAATCATATTCGAGCCTTTTGGGTACATATCTCCACTTCCTTCGTTTCTCACGCCATATTGCCCGATGATCGCTTTGTCGTTTTGAATGTTGTTTCTTATGCCTTGTGTGTACTTGTCTCCATCAGCTTTTCCCCAAAGGCTTTCCACATAAAGCGTTTCGGAATAAGTTGTGAAACTCTCGTGAATCCACATATCCGCTTGATCTTTCGCCGTAATGTTATTCGCAAACCACTCGTGTCCGGTTTCGTGGATGATGATGTAATCCCACTTCATTCCGATGCCCGTTCCAGACATATCATGACCCAGATAACCGTTCATATATTTATTTCCGTATGCCACGTTGCTTTGATGTTCCATCCCAAGATGTGGTGACTCTACCAGTTTGTAAGAATCTTCATAAAAAGGATAAGGACCAAACCAACTTTCGAAGGATTTCATCATCGGTTTCACTTGCTCGAATTGTTTTTTAGCTTTGTCAAGGTTGTAATCCAAAACCCAATAGTCCAAATCAAGTTTTCCTTTTTCGCCATCAAAAGTATCTTTGAAATTCACATATTTCCCGATGGACGGAATAATGGAATAAGCATTGATCGGATTTTTAACTTCCCAAAGCCAAGATTTTTTATCACCAATATTTTCTTGTTTAATGAGCCTTCCGCCTGCAACTCCAACCAGATCTTTTGGCGTAATGATTTTGAAAGTTGTTCCATTATCTGGTTCATCGCTCCAAATATCTTTGCAAGGAAGCCAAATGCTCGCGCCAATTCCTTCGTCTGCAACCGTCATCCACGGATTGCCGTTTTTGTCTTTTGCGAACATCCAACCGCCGTCCCAAGGTGCATTTTTTGCAATCACGGGATTTCCGGAAAAGTCAATGTCAATCACGAATTTTTCTCCTTTCTTGAAGCTTTTTTTCGTGTGAAGGAATATAAAATCACCATCAACTCTTTGCTCCACGATAGGAAAGTTTGCTTTGATTCTATCAGCCTTCATTGGATTTTGAAGGTCAATCTGAAAAATAGGATTGGTCACATTTTTTTCAATTTCGATGCTGATTTTGTTGCTTCCTTTGATGCTTTTTGCTTCGAAGTTCGGTTCCAAGACGATGTCATATTTTTTCACATCCCAAAAGTTCCTGAATTTCGTATTGGAACCTTTCAGCGAATCTGTCTTGGTGAATTTCTCCGGCGACTCGAAAAACTGAGCTTTGGAAAATCCCATCGCCAATATGGAAAGAAGAAGTAGTTTTTTCATTTTTATTTTTTTGAGACTTAATAAGTTGATGGTAAACTGTTAAAAGTTACAAGAAGTTTAAATAATATTTTCCTAGAATCTAAAGTTTGTTTAAGTTTTTAGAATCTTGAGGATTTGGCAGATTAAGTAGATTTTTCATTTTAAAACAAATCTGCAAGATTAGCTGAATCTGCGAGAGCAATCATTTCTTTGATATATTAGAGCCTGTTTGAATTTCATCAAAATTATTTCCCCGACCCTAAAGGGAGTAATTTTGATGAAATTTTCAAGGTGTTTTTCCACCCTTTAGGGTTGGGGAAAAGAAAAATGCTTTGAAAATTTTATTTTTAATCATTTTTAAACAGGCTCTTAATTGGGTCAAATTTAAACATTCTCTTGACAGGTTTTAACCACAAAGAACACGAAGATTTTCACGAAGTTCACAATTTATTTTGATTTCGTGCACTTTGTGAAAAACCTTGTGTCCTTTGTGGTTAAAGAAAATTAAATTGCATTTTCCAAATAGAAATGCTTCGTCTCCTCGATGATTTCATCAATTTGTTCAAGCGTCAAAGCCTGAAGAAACTTAGTTTTAAATTCTTTGAAATGTGGAATTCCGCGGAAGTAATTGCTGTAGTGTTGTCTCATTTCCACAATTCCGGGACGTTCGCCTTTCCATTCCACAGACCAAAGTGCGTGGTTTTTCACAGCATCCAATCTTTCTGCAATGGTTGGTTCAGGAAGAATTTCGCCAGTTTTGAAAAAATGTTTCACCTCATTGAAAATCCAGGGATATCCAATCGCGCCACGACCAATCATAATGCCGTCACAGTTGTATTTGTTTTTGTATTCCAAAGCTTTTTCAGGAGAATCGATATCGCCGTTTCCAAAGATCGGGATTTCGATATTCGGATTGTTTTTGATTCTCGAAATATGTTCCCAATCGGCTTCGCCTTTGTACATTTGGGCACGTGTTCTGGCGTGGATGGTCAAAGCTTTGATGCCGACATCCTGCAATCTTTCAGCCACTTCATCAATATTGATAGAATCATTGTCCCAACCCAACCTGGTTTTTACGGTCACAGGTAAATGGGTGGAGTTCACAACGGCTTTGGTCAATCTTACCATCAAGTCAATATCTTTCAAAACGCCTGCACCTGCGCCTTTGCAAACCACTTTTTTTACAGGACATCCATAATTAATATCGACAATATCTGGCTCAACAGTTTCCACAATCCTTGCTGACATTGCCATTGCTTCTTCATCGCCTCCAAAAATCTGAATACCGACAGGTCTTTCATAATCAAAAATATCTAGCTTTTTGCGACTTTTTATCGCATCACGAATCAAGCCTTCAGAAGAAATAAATTCTGAATACATCAAGTCTGCGCCGTGCATTTTGCACAATTTTCTGAAAGGCGGATCACTCACATCCTCCATCGGAGCCAAAAGAAGTGGAAAATCCGGAAGTTCTATGTTGCCAATTTTTACCATTCTGCAAAGATAATGATTCCTTTTCGGACTAATTTAAAATCAATCTTAATTCGTAATTCGATAAATTTGTGATGTAATATTTTGAAATGAAAAAAATAATCTCATTTGCTCTGGTAGCTGTTTTATTCTCTTGTTCTAAAAAAGACAACAATGATTATGCTGAAGATTTGACAGTTGAAGAAGTAACGCCAACAGTTGTTACAGACCCGATTGCAGAAGGAAAATCTTTGGTTGAAGGTGCAGACTGTTTGGGCTGTCATAAAATGGATGAAAAAATGATAGGACCATCCTACAAAGAAGTTTCTGCGAAATATGAAAACACGCCGGAAAATGTAGAAATGCTGGCCGAAAAAATCATCAAAGGAAGTTCTGGAATTTGGGGCGATGTTCCAATGCCGGCACACAATGGAATGAGCAAAGAAAATGCGAAATATATGGCGCAATATATTTTATCTTCGAAATAATGACCGATAAATCCAGTCTCCATCCCAGAAATCTCCACCGCAATTCCTACGATTTCGAAGAATTGATTGTCTCAGTTCCCGAACTGAAACATTACGTTTTCAAAAATGATTACGATACGTTGACGATTAATTTCAGTCTTCCACAAGCGGTGAAATTGCTCAACAAAGCTTTGCTCTTGAAATATTACAATGTCAAAAATTGGGATATTCCGGAAGGTAATCTTTGTCCGCCGATTCCTGGTCGTGCAGATTACGTCCATTATTTAGCGGATTTATTGGCGGAAGAAAATGGCGAGATTCCAACTGGAAATTCAGTGAAAGGTTTGGATATTGGAACGGGCGCCAATCTCGTTTATCCATTGATTGCAAATAGTTTTTATGGCTGGGAAATGTTGGGAACAGATATTAATAAAGATTCTCTTGAAAACGCGCAGAAAATTTTGGATAATAATTCTGAATTATCAGAAAATATTCATTTAAAATTCCAACCTGATTCTGATTTTATTTTCAAAAACATCATTTCGAAAAACGACAAATTCGCATTCTCGATGTGCAATCCGCCTTTCCACGAATCTGAGGAAGATGCAATGTTGGGAAATCGACGAAAAAATAACAATCTCAGAAAAAAGAAAGTAGAGAAACCCAATCTTAATTTCAGTGGCAATGCCTCCGAACTTTGGTGCGAAGGAGGCGAGGAAGCTTTCATCAAAAGTATGATCATCGAAAGTGTAGAATTTTCTTCAAACGTTCTTTGGTTTACGAGTTTGGTTTCTAAAAAAGACAATCTTCATCAACTGACAACACTTCTGAAAAATCTCAAAGTACCAGAATTTAAAACCATTGATATGGCGCAAGGTCAGAAGATCAGCCGTATTTTGGCTTGGACATTTGTCCTGAAAGACAGTAGGAGAGATTGGTTTTAGAATTATTTGGCAGCTTTTTCCGCCTTCCGTTCCCAATCTTTTTGCCGTCGCATTTCCAGCCGCAAAAAAAGGATTTCCACTCCTTTAGATTTGCAATAATAAAATATGATTGGAAAATATTAAATTTAGAAAAGAGAAAAGCATTTAATTAAACTTTGCTCCGCTCCGGGAAAAACCCATGGCTTGATTTAGAATTAAATGCTCTTTCTTTCATTGAGATTCAAATAGAAATTA
>NZ_JPLZ01000003.1 GCF_000735135.1 Chryseobacterium sp. FH1 | reverse complement strand
GGTTTTTCCCGGAGCGGAGCAAAGTTTAATTAAATGCTTTTCTCTTTTCTAAATTTAATATTTTCCAATCATATTTTATTATTGCAAATCTAAAGGAGTGGAAATCCTTTTTTGTGGCTGGAAAAGCTTTGGCAAAAAGATTGGGAACGGAAGGCGGAAATAGCTGCCCAAATAATTTTAATTAATCACTCGTGCGCCTTCGTCGTTGATTTTTGTGACGAATGATTCGCTTTCTATATTTTTTTGATTGAGTAACTCTTTGATTTTATGTGAAATAAATTCTGCAATTTCTTTCTTTTCGCACAAAGCGAAAACCGACGGACCGGAACCGGAAATCCCAAAACCAATCGCGCCATTGTCCAGAGCGAGTTGTTTCATCTCATAAAAATACGGAATCAACATCGCGCGAACTGGCTCTATGATGACGTCCTCGAGACTTCGGCTGACCAAACCAAGGTCGTTGGTGCTAAATCCGGCGACCAATCCTGCGATATTTCCCCATTGCTGAACGGCAGATTTCAGGCTGATTCTTTCCTTGATGATTTTTCTCGCTTCGCCTGTGGGAACATCTACGTGCGGATGAACGGAAACCACGGACAAATCCTTTGGATAAGGCAACTTGAGCGCATCCAACGGTTCGTAACTTCTGACCAAAACCATTCCGCCCATAAGTGCCGGCGCAACGTTGTCTGCGTGGGCATTTCCGCAGGCGATTCGTTCACCTTCCATTGCCAGTGGCAACAATTCTTGACGAGAAAAAGGCTTTCCCATCAATTCATTAATGGCGACCAAAGCCGCAACGCTACTCGCTGCGCTGGAACCCATTCCGCTGTTTAAAGGCATTTTTTTGTACAGCTCGATATCGATTCCTTGGGTTGAATTTATCTTTTCCAAAAACAATCGAATGACGTGGGAAACTACATTTTTTTCTGGGTCTTTGGGAAGTTTTCCGCCGTCACCTTCTATTTTTGTGATGGTGATTTTGTTGGAATCGTTTTTTGTCAGGATGATTTCGTCGCCTGGTTCATCAATGGCAAAACCGAGAATATCGTAGCCACAAACAACGTTGGCGACTGTTGCGGGAGCGAAAACTTTTATAGAATCCATTTTTATAATTGATAAATAATGAGTGATAAATGATATTTTATTAAAACGATGAATTGAAATCAACTAACAATTATCGTTTATCTTTTATGATTACTGAGCCGTAACTCTTACCAAATCTGCGAAAACGCCTGCGGCGGTAACTTCTGCGCCGGCGCCTGGACCTTTGACCACCAATGGCGTGTTTTTGTACCTTGAAGTGGTGAATGAAATGATATTATCGCTTCCTGACAGCCCGTAGAAAGCGTGATGGGCATCAACCATTTTGACTTCGATGTTGATTTTTCCGTCTTCCAGAATTCCGATTAGTCTGAGTTTTTGACCAGAATTCTCTGCTTCATTTTTGAATGATGAAAAGTAAGGTTCGTTCTTTTCTAACTCGTCATAAAAACTCGGAATCGAATCTGCTTTGAGGCAAGCTTCCGGAAGAAAATCTTTGATGTTGACATCGGACATTTCCAAAGGTAAGCCAATTTCTCTTCCAAGAATCAGCATCTTTCTGGAGAAATCCATTCCGTTCAAATCGTCTCTTGGGTCGGGTTCTGTGTAACCTAATTCTTGAGCTGTTCTCACAACTTCAGCGAAAGATTTTTCGCCAACATAATTATTAAAAATGTAAGAAATCGTTCCTGATAAAATGGCTTCTATTTTCAGAATTTCGTCTCCAGAAATCCAGAGGTCGTTCAGCGTTTTGATAATTGGAAGTCCGGCGCCAACATTTGTTTCATAGAGGAAACTGACGTTGTTCTTTTTCGCAAATCTTTTGAATTTGCTGTACTGCTCGTAAGCTGAAGAATTTCCTTTTTTGTTGCAAGTTACAATTGAAATATTATTCTCAAAAAATTGAGGATAATGACTTACCACATCTTCGCTAGAAGTATTATCTATAAAAACCAAATTAGGTAAATTTTTACTTGAAATAGAATTTATAAAATATTCTAAATTAGCATTTTCTAAATTTTTATCTAAAATTTCATTTAAGTCAAAATTCAAGCTTTCATTTTCTGAAATAATCATTTGTCGGCTATTTGTTACGCCTATAACATTGATTTTGATTTGGTGATTTTTCTCCAGATTTTCTTTCTCTCTTTTAAGTTGTTTGAAGAGTTCTTTACCGATATTTCCTGTTCCAGCGAACATCACATTGAAGGTTTTTACTGGCGAAAGTAAGAGCGAATCGTGGACAACATTCAGGGCTTTTGAGAGTTCATTTCTTTCAATGACAGCTGAAATATTGAGCTCAGAAGAACCTTGTGCAATGGCGATGATATTGATTCCATTTTTGCCCAAAGCGCTAAAAAATTTTCCGCTGATTCCTCTCGTTTTTTTCATATTCTCGCCGACCACCGAAAGAATACTTAGCTCATTATCGAACTGCGGTTCATCGATCTTGTTGGCATTGATTTCAAATTCAAATTCTTCCCGGATGGCTTTTTCGGCTTTTTTCTCATCATTAAAATTGACCACAAAAGAAATGCTGTGTTCCGAACTCGCCTGCGTAATCAAAATGACATTGACGTCATATTTTGCCAAAGCATTGAACAACCTTCCGCTGAAACCCTTCATTCCAACCATTCCGTTTCCTGTGATATTGACGAGACAGGTTTTCTCGATGGAGACAATTCCTTTGATTAGACCTTTTGAAACTTCGGATTTTTGTTGAATCAAAGTTCCTGGATTTTCCGGATTGAAAGTATTCTTAATGAAAATTGGAATTTGACTTTCGATGGCCGGAATCATTGTTGGCGGATAGATGACTTTTGCTCCGAAATAGGACATTTCCATCGCTTCCTGATAACTGAGTTCTGGCTGAGAAAATGCATTCTTTACTAATCTCGGGTCGGCTGTCATAAAACCATCAACGTCTGTCCAGATTTGGATTTCTTTAGCTTTTAAACCTGAGCCTAAAATCGCTGAAGTATAATCCGAACCACCTCTTCCGAGTGTTGTCGCATCTTGATTTTTATCTTGCGAAATGAAACCTGTCACTATATAAATTTGGTTTTCAAGATTCCAATTCTTAAGATTTTCATTGGTTTTTATGAAATCGACGGACGCATTTCCGAAGTTTGAATCTGTGACAATCAATTCTCTCGCATCTTTGTAAGTCGCAGGGAAATTTTCTGATTGAAGATAAGTTGCGATGATTTTACTGGACATTTGTTCGCCGTAAGCCAACAATCTGTCTTTGACTCTGCCCGATAATTCGCCCAAGTTTTTGACGCTGAAAAGAATATCTTCAATCTCATTGAAACTCACTTTCACCATCATTAATAAAGGATTCTGAGAAGTTCTTGGCAACAATCCTGAGATGATTTGGTAATGTTTTTCTTCTGCGACTTTCAATATCTCTGAGAAATCATTTTGTAGCAACGCCTCTTCCGCGGACAACAAAAGTGAGTTTGTAATTCCTGAAAATGCGGAACAAACCACCATCAAAGGTTCATTTTGGTTGAATTCTTTTTCAACGATTGATTTTACATTCTTCAGTGCTTCCAAACTTCCGACTGAAGTTCCTCCAAATTTTAAAATTTTCATCTTTTGTTTTCTATTATATATTACGCTCCTACGGAGCTTGGATTCTATTATCTATTATTCTACAAACATTTCGCTCCTTTGGAGCTTCCATTAATTATTCTTAATCTTATTTAAAATACAAAAAGCCTTTCTGAATTCAGAAAGGCTTTTTGCTAATTACTTATATTTTAAAATATCACAAACACACCTTTCTACAACTATTAATTGTAGTTGTTGTAGAAATCGTTGTTGTGGTTGTGAAAATCATTATCTTTTAGTAAATATCTTACGAAAGTATGAAAACATTTCTCATCTGCAAATTTTTAATCAATTATTTTTGATTGTCTGTGAATAATAACTTAAAAAATGGATTAAGTTTTAATGATTTTAGTCGGCGCATATCCAAATTGTTTTTTAAAAGCAAAGGAAAAATGCGACAGATTTTCGAATCCTGTTTCATAATATACATCGACAGGTTTTTTATTTTTTTCCGCCAGTTCATAATGCGCCAATTCCAGGCGTTTTTTGGTCAGCCAGCGCTGTGGCGTCAAACTGAATGCTTTGTAAAAATCCCGTTTGAAAGTCGTCAAACTACGTCCCGTCAAATAGCCAAATTTCTCTAACGGCATATTGAACATAAAGTTCTTTTCCATAAAAGCCACCAAATCAATCTTTCCGGGTTCATCAAAATTATTGAGAACAGAATCTATTTTTTCATCAATTGTTCTAAGGATATTAATGGCTTCGTTGATTTTTATGGAAGCAATATTTTCAGGGAAATTATTCTGCATTTCGAAATACGGAATCAAAGAAGCCAAACAGCTTTCCAGCAATGGATGCTTCTCGAAACTGATGATTTTTTCTGTTGTAGTTTTTGATTTTGCTTGATTATCCTTGTAAAATTCTCTAAGCCGTTTTGCTGACAAGTGCATTGCAACAGCTTTATGAGGCAATCCGTCTTTCGGATAATTGATGATTGTCGCCAATTGATTTCTTGGAATCAAAAATGTACTTCCCGCACCAAACAGAAAACTCTCGTCGGCCTGAATGATTTTCGTTTCGCCGGAAATCAGCCAAACCAGCAAATGGTCGTCAAATGCCGCTTCGGTCTTGAATAATTTGCCTTCATAACAGGAAAGTTTAATTTCCGGGTTGATATAATTTACCTTATAATCCATATTGCTCGTCACACAAAGTTACAAATATCAACTAAGGTCGAAACTAATTCCTGTCATTTCTTCACTTAATTTCCATAATCTTTTCGCATTGGCTTCATCTAATGAATAGGCTTTGATTCCACCGATAACCGACACATCTGGACTCAGAAGTGCTACATCTACATTTTCACAATAAACACCGCCCAAATCATTAAGCAAAGGACTTGTGGCACACCAAACCGTTGTCGCCGAACCTTGCGGAATGGTTTTTAAAGAAGCTTTGACTTCCGGCAGCAAATGCCCTTTAGCATCCACATAACCTAACTTTTGAAATAAATCTATTGGTGCTTCTCTAGACAACTCGGTTTCGCCAACTGCGCCCGGACACAAAGCATAACTTCTTACATTATGTTCTTTAGCACGATTATCCAATTCAAGCGAAAACAGATTGACCGCAGTTTTCGATTGCCCATATCCCAATAATGTTTCATACTCACGGTTTAGAAAATTTGGGTCTTCAAAATTGAAATCCGAAAACTGGTGTCCGCCGGAAGATACATTCACAATCCTTGCGTCATTTGCCTTTTTCAATGTAGTCCATAATCTTGCTGTGAGCTGGAAATGAGCCAGATAATTGACAGAAAATTGCGATTCGAAACCACGACTATCTCTGCGAAGCGGAACCCACATAATTCCAGCATTATTAATCAATAAATGAAGCGGACGTTCCGACGCCAAGAACTTTTCTGCAAACGTATTGATGGAATAAGGGTTTACCAAATCCAACGCTTCTAATTCTACATTAGGAATTCCGGCAAGATTTCTTTTTGCTTTTTCGATGTCTCTTGCTGGAACTATTACTGTTGCTCCGGCTTTCGATAATGTTTTGACTGTTTCCAATCCGATTCCAGTATTTCCTCCAGTTACGATTGCGGTTTTTCCCTGGAGATTAATTCCATTGATAACCTCTTCTGTCGTTGATTTTGCATTAAAGCCAGAATTAATCTGCTTTTGTAATGCTCCTTGATAATTGTTCATTTTTTAAATATTTATTGAAGCAAAATTAGAATACAAAACTCCCGTCCATTTTGTTTAAACGTCCTATTAAACTTTGTTTAAAAGTCCATTTTTAAACAAATTATATTCAGTTTAAATTTTATCATTTTTTTAATTTAAATTTTAATTACTGATAATCAATCAATTAAATATTATTATAAAAAATATTTACTACTTTGTATTGCACAATACCTTTTAGTTTACATATCTTTGCAATGTAAAGTTAAAGAAAGAGTTTTTTGAGCTTGGAAGACAGAAGTCGGAGAAGTAAAAGATTGAATCTTGAACTTTAAATTTTGAATTATAAAACCAAACAATTAATATGAATACCGAGAACACAAAGGCGCAGATGCGCAAAGGAATTCTGGAATTCTGTATTTTGAGTCTTATCCAACAACGTGAAATGTATGTTTCCGACCTGATAGAATCTCTCAAAAAAGGAAGACTGGATGTAGTGGAAGGAACGCTTTATCCGCTCCTGACAAGATTGAAAAATGGCGAATTCCTCGCTTACAGATGGGAAGAATCCACAAGCGGACCGCCAAGAAAGTACTACCAGATCACGGAAAAAGGAAGCCTCTTCCTCGCAGAACTGCAAACCACTTGGCAAGAACTGACAGATTCTGTCAACCAAATTATCTCAAACTCTCAAAACTAACTATTATGAACAAGACATTATCTATAGCACTCGCTGGTTTTTCCTTTACGATAGACGAGCTGGCTTACATAAAATTAAGCGATTATCTGAATGCTCTTAGAAATTCTCTAGACGCTTCTGAAGCAGATGAAGTGATGAACGACATCGAGATCAGAATGGTGGAGATCTTCAAAGAAACACTTGGAAAAAGAGAAGTGATCAATGATTCTGATGTTGAAAAAGTAATTGCTCAAATAGGAACTCCTGAACAAATTGACGAGCAGGAAGAAGCATATTTTTCTGAAGGGAAACAAAAAAAATCTAGAACCTCTGGAACATTCTCTTACAGCAGCAATTCTCAAAAGCAATTGTTTCGTGATCCGGAAAATGCAAAATTAGGAGGTGTTTGCGCAGGTCTGGCTTCTTATTTTGGAATGGATGTGACGTTGATGAGATTAATTTGGATCGCTGTTTTTATTATCGGATTTCCATTAGCACCATTATTTTTGTTCGTTGGATTGTTATATGTGATTCTTTGGGCCGTTTTACCAAAAGCAGAATCGGCTTCGGATTTTTTGAAAATGAAAGGAAAACCTCTGAACTTTGACAACTTAAAGGAAGAATCTAGCAAAGTTGTCCAATTCGCGAATGAAACTTCTGCCAAAGCTGGCGCCATCTACACACAAAACAAACCACAAATTGGTTCAGCTGGAGACACGCTTTTAAAAATCCTTAAATATAGTTTGGCGATTTTCCTAGCACTAGCGGCAGCAGGCTGTTTCATCGGACTTTTTGCAATGACGTTTGCTTACGGATCAGGGAAATTTGGGATTGATAACAATCTTGGATTCTATCTTGAGGAAAACAATATGGGCTATCTGATCTTAGCGATCGCGGCTTTGCCAACCATTATCTTCGGCGTTGCGTTCTTATTATTATCGATCAAATTATTCTCTCCAAAGACGAAATTCAATTATGTAGGACCTGTTTTGGGAACGCTAGGAATCATTTGGATTATTTTGATTGGAATTCTTGCAGCAAATGCATCTAAGTTCAATTTTGCTTACAGTGGAGACAACGAAGATTATGAAAACATCTCTATCACTGCTGCGAACGCTGTTGACACAATTTATATCGATAGCAAAAAAGTGCAAATTCCTGAGAACTTCAAAACCTACTTTAATAACATCTATTCTGACAAGTCTAAGATCTACAAAAAAGATTATCCACACGTAGAAATCACAAGAAGAGACAACATCAAAACGCCTTATCTGATTATAAAAAGAGAGGCAGACGGTTACAATCAGCCATTAAAGATGAAAGTACCTGTGGAAATTGTCGGAAATAGAATTATTTTACCAAACTATTTCGAATATCCTTATGAATATAGATTCAGAAATTACAGATTAGATTATGAACTTGTAGTTCCAAGAAACACAAAAATCATCAACGAGAAAGAATATCAAGTGTATGTGAGCGATGATAATGACGATGATGACAACGATTCCGATTATAATAACCACAGTGGAATCACGGTTGAGAAAAACAAAATCAATATCAACGGAACGACGATCGAGTACAATTCCGACAAAAGTGACAGCGTAAAAATCAATGGGAAATATTACTCCAAAGATTCTGCAGACGTAGTTTTGGAAAGAATGAAACTGGATGAGAAAGTTAAGAAATCTATCGAAGATCTTAACATCAATATCAAAGACGGCAAAAAAGAGATCAGTATCAAAACTAAATAATTTGAGAGTGGATTAGTCGAAAAGCGGGTCAAAAACTGTAAAGAGTTTCCGCTTTTCCTCTAGTTCTCCTAAAAATTATAAATGATAATTGTTAAACGATAAATGATTATTAACTATGAAAATCTATACTTTTTTACTTTTGGTATTTTTCACCACATTATCAAAAGCACAAACGCACAGATTCATTTACGAATATCAATTCAGACCAAATTCGGAATCTACAGAATACAGAAAGACCAATATGGCTTTGGACATTAATCCAACTGATGTCAAATTCTATGATTATGAAAGTGTTTTGAACGACTCGATCAACAAAAAAGGAGGTCGCAATTACAATTGGACCGGTGTGCCTGTCATCACAAGAAAGAAAAATTCTTTTCAGAATACCAATTACGAAATGATGATGGACTATTTTTCCTACCAAACCACCGACAAAATTGATTGGAAACTAGAAAATGAAACCAAAACTTCTGCACAATACACTTTGCAAAAAGCAACTACTAATTTTGGCGGAAGAGAATGGACAGCGTGGTTTTCCAAAGACATCAACATCTCAGAAGGCCCCTACAAATTCCGAGGTTTGCCAGGTTTGATTTTCGAACTGAATGACAGCAAAGATAATTTCATTTTCAAATTAGTAAAAAGTCAAAAGCTTGACAAGACTTATGACACGTCAGATTTCTTGGAAAAGTTTGCAGGCAAAAAACCATTGGAAGTAAAAATTGGAGATATGCACAAGCAAATGCTGAAGTTTTACAACGATCCAATGAAGGAACTGAGAGAAAAATTTGACGACGTACCACCTGGAACTTTCCAAGTTGGAGGAAAAAAGATCACGAGCAAGGAACAATTCAAAGAGATGGCAAAGGTAATGCAGGAACACATCCTGAAAAGCTACAATCCTTTGGATCTTACCAATGCCGTAACCTACCCGAGCATAAATTAGAAATTTAATAAAAAATTAACCAAAATTTTATTAATAACATTATTAAATTTATTAAATTTGTTTCAGAAATTATTTTCTAACCAAAAAACTTAAACAAAATGATACAACTTGTAATTACAATCGCTATCAAATTGGTGGATTTTTTCACCAGCCTTTTTTAGAACGTAAAGAATATTTAGATATTTCTTAAAAAATAAACATATTTTGTAAATTTGTAAAGTATAGCCTTGTGGCTGTACTTTATTTTTTTGTATTTATGTAATCTCGATTCCAGAGAACATTTAAAAAAGTAATAGTTTACTTATGAAAAAACTTATTGCAAAAGCAATTCTAAAACTAATCGGTTGGAAAGTCGTTCTGCAAGGCGATGTGAACAATCTTGACAGATGCATCCTAGTAGTTGCGCCACACACGGACAACAGCGAATATATCCTCGGCAATCTCGCCTATTGGGTTTTGGGAAAGAAATTGAAAGTCATCATCAAAGATGCGCACACCAAAGCTTTCTACGGTGGAATCGTGAAAGGCCTAGGTGGCGTTGGAATCGATCGTTCTCAGAAAAACGACCTTGTGAAATTTGTTGTGAATGAGTTTAAAAAAGATGATTTTAGTCTTGTGATCACGCCCGAAGGAACAAGAAGTTGGGTTCCGAAATGGCGAAAAGGCTTCTACAATATGGCATTGGCGGCGAAAGTTCCAATCGTGTTGGCTGGTGGCGACTACAAAAGAAAAACCATTAATTTGGGCTACATCATTCCATACGAGAAATTGGAAACACATACTTTTGAAGAAGTGATGCAGGAAATTCAGGATTTCTACGTGAAATATGACATTACGCCAAAACATCCTGAGAACTGGAATCCGCAGATTTACTAACTATAATTGATAAAAGATAGAAGATAAATGATTCCAATTCAAATCATTTAATTTTTTAATCATTTAATCCTTTAAATTTACTTGATGGAAGACGCAAAAAAAACAGAAATACTCGAGCAACTAAATAAAGCCAGCAAAAACACTTTGGGCGAAACGCTTGACATTGTTTACACCGATGTGTCAGATGATCATCTGACCGCTACGATGCCTGTAACACCGAAGGTTCATCAGCCTTACGGCATTATGCACGGTGGCGCGAGTTGCGTTTTGGCGGAGACTTTGGGATCTTGCTTGTCATTAATTAATCTTGACCTTTCCAAATCTGTTCCGGTTGGCACAAATATCAATAGCAATCATTTGCGAGCAATTAGAGAAGGAGTCGTAACTGGAACGGCGACTTTCATCAGAAAAGGAAACACGATGCACGTTTCCCAAATCGAGATTCGAGACGAAAAAGGAAACCTCATCAATCACACGACAATGACAAACAACATCGTCCCAGTCGGAAAAGTTTAATTTATTTTTTTCAATATGCTCGTTTTCAGATTGCCAGACTCAGAGGTTTTTCACACGTTGGAAAACTCATCAGAAAAACAGGTTTCATTCGTCAGTTTTGATTCTAAAACCGTTTTGGACTTCAAAGGCTCCATCAAGGAAATTTCAAAAGAAGACATAGAAAACTGCAATGTTGCTCCGAAAAACAAGAGTTCATTAATAGAAATCGGGAAAGAAACTTGCGATTCCTATGCAATCAAAATTAACCAAGCCAAAGATTTCATCGAGAAAAATGAGCTTAAAAAGTTGGTACTTTCCAGAAGGAAACTTTTGATGTATCTCGACATTGATTCTCAGAAAAAACTATCGTTAACGAAAAGTTTTCTGAAATTCTGCGACAACTACCCTTCTGCATTCTGTTATCTTTTCGAAAAAAACAATGAGATTTGGATGGGCGGATTTTCTGAAGTCTTGGGAAAATTTGACAAGAAAACAAACTCATTTGAAACGATGAGCCTCGCAGGAACTTTGCCGTTGGATGAAAGTTGGACAGATAAGGAAATCGAGGAACAGAAAGCAGTTACAGAATATATTCAATCTATTTTGAGGAAATTCTCTTCCAATCTGAAAGTTTCATCGACCAAAGATTTGATTTCAGGGAACATAAAACATCTCAAAACTGATTTTTCTGCAGAAATAAGTCCGGAAAGTTTGGATAAGATTATTTCGGAATTGCATCCAACACCCGCAGTTTGTGGCTTTCCTAAAGAACTTTGCGCGCAAGGAATCAAAAGTATCGAGCATTTCAAAAGAGAATTTTACGCTGGTTACATCAAGGTTGAGACTGAGGATTTTGTTTATTATTTTGTGAATCTACGATGTGCAAGCTTCTTTAAAAATTACGCATTTCTCTTTGTTGGTGGTGGCATTACATTGAAAAGCGACGCCCAAAAAGAATGGGAAGAAACGGAACTGAAATCTTTGGCAATCCAGAATAATTTGGTTTTTGAATAGATTAAAGAAATCTTTTTAGGAAAGATATTTTTTTATCGCTGTACGGCGGATATTTCAGGTTTGGTTCACCCCAAGTTTTTCTCTTCAAAATTGCTTTTTGATGAACGAAAGCATCAAAACCAAATTTCCCGTGATAATTACCTATTCCACTATTTCCAACGCCTCCAAAAGGTAAATTTCCGTTTCCAATGTGCATCAAAACATCATTAATACAACCACCTCCGAATGAAAAATGATTGAGAAAGTAAGACTTTTCATCTTCTTCATCAGAAAATAAATAAGCCGACAAGGGTTTCTCTTTCGACTTCAAATCGTCAATCGTTTGCTGAAAATTTTCATATGTCAAAATCGGTAATATTGGACCAAAGATTTCTTCCTGCATCACATCATCATCCCACGAAACATTATCCAAAACCGTTGGCGAAAGAAAATTGGTATCAGGATTTTTATGATTTCCGTAGATTACTTTTTCGTCATCAATCAATTTTTCAAGTCTTTGGAAATTCTTTGAATTGATAATACTGGTGTAATGACTTGCATTTTCCTGATAATCAAATTGGTCAAGATATTTTGTTAAACAATCTATGAATTTTGATCTTACATTTCTATGAACTAAAACAAAATCGGGTGCGATGCAAGTTTGTCCGGCATTCAGGAATTTTCCCCAAACTATTCTTTTTGCAGCAACATCCAAATTAGAATTATCAGAAACAATCACAGGACTTTTTCCACCTAATTCCAGAGTAACCGGCGTTAGATTTTTTGCAGTGGCTTCGTAAACAATTTTTCCAATTTTGGGACTTCCCGTGAAAAATATCTTATCAAAATTAAGTTCAAGCAATTCCGAAGTTACTTCTACTCCGCCCTCAGAAACATAGAGATAATTCTCAGGAAAATTTTCATTGATGAGCTTTGCCATAATTTCAGACGTATTTTCCGCCATTTCGCTTGGCTTCAAAATACAGACATTTCCTGAGGCAATTGCGCAAACAACTGGCAAAAGACTCAACTGATATGGATAATTCCACGCGCCAATTACCAAAGATTTACCGTACGGATCTTTGTAGATATAGCTGCTTCCTGGAAAATTTGAAAGGTTGGTCTTTACTTTTTGTGGTTTGCTTAGCTTTTTCAAATTCTTGATATAGAACTTGATTTCATTATAAATAAAAGATAATTCTGTCGTGTAAGTTTCAAACTCTGACTTTCGGAAATCTTTGTAGATGGCTTCGTACAGAAGGTTCTCACTAGCTTTAAGAATATTTTCCAACTTCTTCAACTGCGCTTTTCTAAAATCTAAATCAAGTGTTTTACCTGTTTTGAAAAATTCACCTTGATTATGAAATACTTGCTCTAATCTTTTCATCATATTAAAATATAGTTAAAAAAAACGCTGTCATAGTTTTGAATAATTGATTATTCACTATTTTTACAACAACCACACCATTTATGATTCAGCTTTTAAAATTAATCTTGGCAGGAATTCTCCTCCTGTGTTTTTTCAAAATGCCCTATTTTTTCTACAGACTAAGCGGTTACCTTCTGTTTGCTGGATTTGGAAGATTGGCCTATGATGCCTTTCAAAGGCGCGATCATCTTGACGTCAAAATCTTTGTATTTCTGACTTTATTGTATAATCCATTCTATTCTTTGCCACTCCCACATACTCTGTGGACGACAACAAATGGTCTGGTGATCGTTGGGCTCATCATTCACCTATTGGTGTCTGACGAAAGCTCACAGAATCCGGATCAATTCACAAAAAAAGATGACCATTAGGTCATCTTTAGCTCTTATAATCCAACTTCTATTCTGAAGCCTGTACTAATTTTGATTTTCATATTTCCGGCAGTGACTTTCGAACCTCTAATTTTGAGAAAGAAAGAGTTCTGCTTCGATTTTAAATGATTGATCAAATCTTCATTAGTAGGTGTGAAATTAATTTTGGTCGCATTTGTATTATTTGTAATACTCCCAATTAAAACGTCCGGTAGATTTGGTGCCCTCATGTAAACTTCAGCATCCTTGATCGCATCCAAAGGGATTGCATTGCCTTCGAGAGCCTCAATACTGAAACTCTCCAATTTTGCTGCTTTCAAATTATTGATAGACAATGATGAATATTGCTCTTTAATTTTCGCATCTACATCAATATTAACTGGGATTTCCGGATAAGGAACCAAATCTGTAGTATTTACAGTAGCAAAAGGAAACTGTGTATCAAAATCCGTTTTAATTGTAAATGGTACAGGAACAGAGATGTCGTCTATTAAATCATCTACCTTGTCGCAACTTGTCACAACATTGCCAGCCATTAAAAATGCTGAAACCAAAAATAGATTGGTGAATACTTTTTTCATAAAATTATACTTTTCTGTAGTACATATAAAAATATGCCACGATTTTAGTGTAGATTACTAGTGAGTGATTTTTTCAACGTCTGCGACAGAATGTTTGTGTCTGAAAAACAATCCGAAAAGAATGGCGATCACTAATGCATAAGCTGCAAAATAAAACCAAATATCCGACCACATTTTCTCACCAATGGATGATGTAAAATAATTTGTGATAAGCCAACCGCTAATAGAACTTCCCAATATGGCTCCAAAACCATTGGTCATCATCATAAAAACACCTTGTGCAGAAGATCGAATTTTGCTATCCGTAGTTGTCTCCACAAACAAAGAACCAGATATATTGAAAAAATCGAAAGCCATTCCGTAAATGATATTTGATAAAATGATCAAGACCAATCCAAATCCTTCAGGAGCTCCAAATGAAAAGAATCCAAATCTTAAAACCCAAGCTATCATACTTATAAGCATCACTTTTTTTATGCCGAACTTGTAGAGAAAAAATGGAATAGCGAGGATGAAAAGCGTTTCCGAAATTTGAGAAATTGAAATTATGATTGTGGAATATTGTACAACTGCAGAATTTTTGAAAGCTTCTACATTTCCAAAATCTTTTAGAAAAGTATCACCATACATATTTGTAAGTTGCAATGCAGCGCCCAAAAACATAGAAAAGACGAAAAACATTGCCATTTTTCTCTCACCAAAAAGTTTGAAAGCATCCAATCCTAATTTCTGAGATAGCGTTGCATCTTTGCTAATCAATCTTGGAGGCGGACATTTTGGAAGGAAGAAAGCGAACACTCCTAGAAGAACGGCTATAATTCCGGCAAAATAAAACTGATTGGCATTCAATGAATTACCGAAAAAATCCGCAATATTGATTCCTATATTTTTTCCAAATTCAGAAAAAGACTGCTCATCACTGAAGATATTGGTGACCCACATTGCTACGATAAATCCAATGGTTCCCCAAACTCGTATCGGTGGAAAAACCTTTACAACATCGTATTTGCTGTCTTTTAATAATTTATATGAGATCGAATTGGACAAAGAAAGCGTTGGCATGTAAAAGCACATTCCAACTAGCAAAATCCAAAAAAATGTGGTGGGATCATTGGTTTTTGCCAACATAAAAAGCGTAATACCATAAAGAATATGAAGACTCCCGTACAACTTTTCTGCGTTGATCCATTTGTCAGCCACAATTCCCATCAAGGCAGGCATAAAAATAGAAGCAATACCTAAGGTAGAAAAAACAGCCCCAAACTCAGCACCACTCCATTGTTTATATGCAAAACCGTAAGTTCCTAAAGTTGTAAGCCAAGCTCCCCACACAAAAAATTGCAGAAAACTAAGTATGGTCAATCGTAATTTTAGACTCATTATATTTAAAAATGATATTAGTACTGGTTAGTCGATTTTTTTGTTTCTTCTTTTAATTTCCTCCTGCAACCTGAGCGCTGTATCAAAATCTTCTTCTTTCACAGCATCTGCTAATAATTGATTCAACTCCTCCGCAGAAACTCCGGACAAATCATTGAAATCTGAAACATCGTCCGAATCCGATTCTTCATCTCCTACTTTCGGTGTTTCATCGAGTTCCAAAAGAATTCCGGCTTCATTGAGAACGTCGGAAGTAGTGAAAATCGGTGCATCAAAACGAACAGCCATTGCAACGGCGTCAGAAGTTCTGGCATCCAATATGAGTTCTTCGTCCGATAAAGGATTCTTAAAATTGATATTTGAAAAGAAAACGCCATCTTTTATTTGGTAGATGATGACAGATTCGATTTTAAAGTTGGTATTTTTCACAAACTGAGTGAACAAATCGTGTGTCAAAGGACGAGGTGGATTGATGTCTTTTTCTAATCCCAAAGAAATGGATTGAGCTTCAAAATTCCCAATAACAACAGGCAGTTTGACTGATGTTTCTTCATGTTCCAGCAACAGCGCATAGGCTCCCGATTGGGTTTGGCTGTAGGAGATTCCTCGTATGATTAATTTTTTATAATCCATTTAGCAAATATAAAATTTTTTGTTAATTTTCTTTGAGAAATTGTTGAATTTTAAATGGTTTACGTTGGTAAATCATTAGATTTTTCACTATTTTGCTTTAACAATTATTAAAGTCTGATTTAAAGCCTTGAATTACAGCAATTCAAATATGTAAATCGCCTTGAACGAGTTGAAATATAAATGCAAAAAAACCTGACTCAAATTGAATCAGGTTTTATAGTTTTAATATTTGATATATTAAGGTTTTCTTTCCAAAACTTCGTCTACCATTCCGTACTCTTTAGCTTCGGTAGAGGTCATCCAGTAATCTCTGTCAGACGCTTTCTCTACCCATTCGTAAGTTTGTCCGGAGTGGTCGGAAATGATGTCATAAAGTTCTTTTTTCAACTTCAACATCTCTCTCAGGTTGATCTCCATATCGGAAGCTACACCTTGTGCGCCACCACTTGGCTGGTGGATCATCACTCTAGAATGTTTCAAGGCGGAACGTTTTCCTTTTTCACCTGCTACCAAAAGCACTGCACCCATTGATGCTGCGATCCCTGTACAAATTGTTGCTACGTTTGGCTTGATGATCTGCATCGTATCATAAATCCCTAATCCTGCGTAAACGCTTCCACCAGGGGAATTGATGTAGATCTGAATATCTTTCGCCGAGTCAGAACTTTCCAAGAAAAGCAACTGTGCCGTCACGATGTTCGCAACCTGATCGTCGATGCCTGTTCCCAGGAAAATGATCCTATCCATCATCAATCGGGAGAAAACGTCCATCTGTGCAACGTTCATCCTACGCTCCTCCATAATGTAAGGCGTGAGGTTGGTCGGGTTAAACATTCCCATATATTGATCTGTAACCAGACCGTTGTTTCCCAAATGTTTTACTGAGAAATCTCTGAATTCTTTTTTAATGTCCATATTATCTGTGGTTGTTTTTAATAATCTTTTAATGAGTTTGCAATTTCTATTCCTTTGCTAAAGTAGGACTTTCTGTCACAAAATACGAAATAATTCTTTGTCTAAATTGTTCTTCAGTTGAGTCAGAAGGATAATTTGTTGGTAGATCGGCGTTCCATCTTCCTCTGTATTAAGAGAATGTTTGAGGTCATTGATGATCTTCACTACATATTCTCTTTTGTGTCTCAAAACGATGTCTGAAACCATTTTTGGAAGCACCTCTTCCTCGGAGCTGAAATAGATATTGTATTGATTCCAATTGCTGGTCTGATAATTATCGATAAGCGCATTTGCCAATTTGCCGGAAACTTCCTCGTCCATAAAATTGAAGAAGAACTTGCCCGAACGCAATTCCTTTTTTTCAATTCCTTCTTTGATCTCGGAAATTATCTTTTGATTGATGTTGAGTTGAATTTCACATTCGTCTTCCTCGAGATGATTGAGAATTTCCTCGATGACCGTGATCTGATATTCGTTGCCTTCGTGGTCTTTTCTGTTGAGGACGAGGTCACCATATTTCAACATCAGATCCACCAACTTTTCCTCGAGCATCAAAAGCGGATTGATGGTTTCTGAAACTTCCTGAACGACTTCTAACTTCTGAGGCGCCTGTTTTTCCTGAAACGATGAAGGCTTTCTCTCCTGCTCGGCAGAATTTTTATGGATTTGAAGTTCATTGAACAAACTTTGCTCGCTGAGACCAAATTTATTTGAAACTTCCTTCAGATAAACCTCACGCTTCAAATCATTTTTCACAAAAGCCACCGACTTGACGATGTCACGAATGGCTTCTGCTTTTTTGATAGGATCATCATTGGCTTCTTTGAGAAGGATCTCAGCCTTAAAATCGATGAAATCTTTCGCTTCTTTGTCGATGAAATTCTCAACATAATCTTGTGGATGTTTTCTTGCGAAAGAATCTGGATCATCGCCGTCTGGAAAAAGCAAAACGCGGATATTCATTCCTTCCGAAAGCAACATATCGATGCTTCGGAAGCTGGCTTTTATTCCTGCATTATCACCATCGAAAAGAATTGTGACGTTTTCGGTGAGGCGTTTTATTAGTTTAATTTGCTCCGTTGTCAAAGACGTTCCGGAACTTGCCACCACGTTTTCAATTCCAGATTGATGAAGCGAAACAACGTCCATATAACCTTCCACCAAAAGACAGAGATTCTTTCTGGAGATAGCTTGCTTGCCTTGATTTAAGCCATAAAGAACGTTTGATTTATGGTAGATCTCGGTTTCTGGCGAATTGAGATATTTTGCCGTTTTGACATTATTCTTGAGAATCCTCGCGCCAAAACCTAGAACTCTTCCTGAGAAACTGTGGATTGGAAAAACCACGCGATCACGGAATCTATCAATTCCAGAAGGTGTGTTTTCGGGAAATATGGAAAGTCCTGATTTTTCTAAGATTTCTTTGGAATAAGCCTTATCGAGCGCAAATTCAGTGAAAGCATTTTTCTTTTCTGGAGAATAGCCGAGTTGGAATTTTTTAATAATATCATCCCTAAGTTCTCTTTCTTTAAAGTAAGAATAGGCAATCATCTGGCCTTCCTCAGATTCCCAAAGCTGAGTTTGGAAAAAATCGTTGGCGATCTCGTGGATCTTGTACAGAATATCTCGCTCGGTCTGTGCCTGGATCTGTTCTTCGGAATATTCTTTTAAATCTTCCTTGATCTCGATCCCGTACTTTTTCGCCGCGTGCCGAAGTGCTTCTGGATAAGTAAAATTCTCGATTTCCATCAAGAAAGAAATCGCAGTTCCCCCTTTCCCAGTAGAGAAATCCTTCCAAATTTGCTTGCTCGGAGAAACGACAAAACTCGGTGATTTTTCCTCGTGAAAAGGACTCAGACCCTTAAAGTTGGAGCCAGCTCTTTTCAGTTGAACGTATTCGCCGATAATCTCCTCAACCCGGATGGTCGAAAAAATTTGGTCTATGGTTTCTTTTGTGATCAATCTTTGCGTAGATGTTTAATATTAGACTTAGAATTTTGTCTATTTAATATTAATAAAAATTTCAATCTGTAAAGTTAATAATATGTTCAATAATTCTGATTAAAAACATCCATCAATAATTTTCCAAAAAGATTATTTTTGCAAAAAAGAAAAATGAAATTCTCTATCACTACTCTTGAAGAATGGAAAGACGTTGTTGCTCAAATCATTCCAGAGATTAAACACCCTATTCTATTATTAAAAGGAAATCTTGGCGCAGGAAAAACGACTTTTTCACAAGTGCTTCTTAAAGAATTGGGAAGCCAGGACGAAGTTTCATCGCCAACCTACTCTATTGTAAATGAGTATGACACGCCGAAAGGAAAAGTTTTTCATTTTGATTTATACCGATTGAAATCCGTAGATGAAGCCTATGACTTCGGGATCGAGGAATATTTGGACAATTGTTTTCTATCAATAATCGAATGGCCGGAGATCTATATGGACGAACTAGAAGCTTACGATTTTCACGAAATGACGATTACAAATACAGAATCCAGTCGTGAAATCGATTTTAAGTAAGCCTTACCGTAAATTGTTTTATCTTTGTTCTTTATTTTTGATTAACGATTCATTTTCATGAGCAGTACATCTACCATATTTACGCCTTTCACAGAAGAGGATTTGATTCCTAAGGAAGAGAAACTCGAAGTTGTAAAAAAAGGAAAAACATTCAGCATTGGAATCCCGAAAGAAACCTGCCTGAACGAAAAAAGAACGTGCATCATCCCAGACGCCGTTCAGATTTTGGTGAATAATGGCCATAAAGTCATCATAGAAAGTGGAACTGGACTTGGCTCACATTACTCAGATTTATTATATTCCGAAGCAGGTGCAGAAATCACCAATGATCCGAAAGTGGCATTTGCCCAAGATCTCGTTCTCAAAATAAATCCACCTACAGAAGAGGAGATTGAGTTTCTAAGACCAATGACCTATCTCATTTCGGCATTGCAAATCAACCTTCGAGACAAGGATTATTTCTTGAAATTGGCTTGCAAAAAAGTCAACGCCATCGCTTTCGAATTCATCATGGATGAGTACAAACAACTTTCCCTTGTGAGATTGATTGGCGAAATCGCTGGAACTGTTTCCATCCTTTACTCATCGGAACTTTTGGCAATGTCAAACGGATTGATGCTTGGCGGAATCACAGGTGTTCGTCCTGCAGAAGTTGTAATTTTAGGCGCCGGAATCGTTGGCGAATTTGCAACCAAGGCGGCAATTGGACTTGGCGCAAGTGTTAAAGTTTTTGACAATTCTCTTTCCAAACTGCGAAGACTCCACACTTTGGTTGACAGTCGTGTTCCGACATCCATCATCGATCCTAAAGAATTGACGAAAGCACTGCGAAGAGCCGACGTTGTAATTGGTGCATTGCCAAGACTCAATTTGTCGCCAATCGTCACAGAAGATATGGTGATGAAGATGAAAAAAGGAAGCGTCATCATTGATATTACCATCGATAACGGAAAAGTAATCGAGACGTCAGAATTGACGACGATCGAAAATCCATTCATCGTAAAACACGGTGTGATCCATTGCGGGTTGCCCAACTTGACTTCAAAAATGCCGAGAACGACGACAAAAGCAGTCAGCAATTTCTTCTTAAGTTATCTTTTAGGTTACGACGAGGAAGGTGGTTTCGAGAATATGCTGATCCACAAAAGCGAGATCAAGCAATCACTTTATATGTACAAAGGACGTCACACGAAGCAGATGATTTGCAACAGATTCGATCTTCCTTACCACGATATTAATTTATTGATTTTCTAAAAAGCGATAATGTTCAAAAAACTTAAATTCTATACCATCGGGCTGATTCCCGGTCTATTAATCGTATTTTTCATCCTCAATCAAAAAGGAACGAGTTGTTCTTATTTTCCCAATGACCGAGTGATTGCAGAAACTTTGACCAAGGATTTTGCATTATCTGAAGATTTCAAAAAAGAAATGGAACTCAATAAAATTTCTGAAAAAAAATTAAAAGACGAAATTATTCCAAACGGAAAAATCGACTTTGACAGAAGCAAAGCCCAGAAAAAACCTTGTCCAGAATATCTATTGTTGTATCCTAAAAATGATCCAAAGTTTGAAATTAATTTTTCAAAATGTAAGGAAAGTGCAGACTTTACCGGATTGAAAAAGATAAAATAATATTAATTCTTATTAATTTTGATCTAATTTCAAAAGCCTAACTTCTAACCTCTAAAATATGAATGGCAAAAATTTATTACTCCCAGATTATCTTTTGTTTGGAGGAATTTTCGCCATATTTCTTCTGACTGTCCTGTGTTTTTTTCTGTATGGAAAATTCAAATCTGCAAAGACAAAAAACCAAATCCTAGAGGACAATTACAAATCGCTGGAGAACAAACTGGACAACGTTCGATTGGAACACATCGAGACCAAACTAAATCCCCACCTTTTCAAAAACATCCTGAACTCGGTTCAGTCGCACGCTTATCAGACTTACATTTCGTTGGACAAACTCGCGAATATTCTGGATTATATCCTGTACGAAAGTAGCAACAAATATGTGAGCCCAAAGGAAGAATTGGAATTCGCAATGAGTTTGATCGACATTAATAAAATCAAGATCAATCCACTTTTTGACCTTAGAATCAAAACTAAAATCGACAAAGAAGACTCTATCTATTCCGAGAAGATCTTCGCACCTTTGATTTCGGTAGATTTAATCGAGAACGCCTTCAAACACACCGATTTTTTGGCTCAGGATTCTTTTATTTCTATTAATTTGATTTTGGAAAATCGCCATTTTGAAATGAAAGTAAGCAACAAGATTTCCGAAAAAACACCGATGGAGAAAGAAAACAGCGGTTTCGGAAGTGGATCTTTTGACCAAAGGCTGAAGATGATCTACAAAAGTCACTACAAACTCATGAAAAGCACAAACAACGATATTTACACCGCTCATCTAAAAATAAATCTGGGAGAATTCTATGATAAAATGCGTTATACTCGATGATGAATTACTGGCGATCAGCTACTTGAAACTGCTTTGTGATGAGCTGAATGTAGAAGTTGTGAAAGCGTTCAACAACCCAAAAGTCTTTCTTCTGGAAATCGACAATATCGATTGCGACCTTTGCATCCTCGACATAGAAATGCCAGGAACGAACGGACTGCAAGTTGCCGAACTTATCAAGAACAAAAAAATCATTTTCACCACCGCTTACAAAGAATACGCGGCCGAGGCATTTGACTTGGATGTTGTGGACTATGTTCGAAAACCAATCAAAAAAGAGCGATTACAACAGGCTTTGGAAAAGGTTGAAAAACTGATCAGCGAGGAACAGAAAAACAGTTTTTTCGAATGGAATACCAATCTTGGAAAAACCGTGATCTTCACCAACGAAATCGTTTACATCAAAACCTCCGAAATAGACAGCCGAGACAAAGACATCAAACTGAAAAACAATTCTGAATTGATTCTTAAAAATCTAAGCTTCAAACATTTGTCAGAATTATTACCGGCGAAACATTTTGTTCAGATCAATAAGAAAGAGATGATCAATGTGCAACATATTAAGATTTTCTCATCATCAGAGATCATTATGGATAGCATTTCATCAGACGGAAATCCATTAAAACTGAATGTAAGCGAGGTTTATAGAAATTCTTTGGTGGATAAATTCTAAATCGCCTTTTTATTACATTTTAAAACCCTTTCGTTACAAGATCTGATTTCGGATGGTCTGCCTAGCTATATTTGTCAAAATTTTAAAAAGATTTTGAATGAAAAAGCAGATCGGTTTTATCTTATTGTTTGTTTCCATTTTCAATTTTGCACAGGAAAACAACTCCAAAGTCAATGTTTCATTTTTTGACGGAATTGCCGTGGCAGGCTATGTGGATGATGGCGGATTCTTTAATTTTACAGGACCAAATGTCAATCTGGTTCATCGCAACACCAAAATAATGTTGGGAATGTTACCTTCGATTAGAATCAAAGAAGACAGATCCGAAACGACCAAAAACAGCATTCTTACGCCCACTTTGGGAATGGGAATCACTGTGGCCTATAGAAAATTAGCATTGCAGATCCCTTTCTATTACAATGCCAAAACTGCAACAGAAAACGGAAAATGGAAGATGGGAATTGGATTGGGCTATCGCTTCAAGTAGGTTTCGTTACATTATTTGCAAACTTCATTACATAATGAAAAAAAACGGCACAAAGATTCATCAAAACTTCTCAAATTTACATCTTCGAATCAGGTAAAATTAAATTAAATGATTATGGCAAAGTATAGGAATATTATATTTTACATTTTTACAATTCTCTTCTTTTCCGTGTTGATGTATTGGTTTTTCATCCAAGGCAAAACGTTGGAAGCTACGGAAAATATTATTGTTCACGAAAGCAAAGGAACGATGTGGGACGATTTTGCGGAGTCTTTTTTAGACAATCTGCATCATCCGTTAGCTCTTCTTTTGGCTCAGATCGTGACGATCATCCTTGTCGCAAAACTTTTCGGTTGGATCTGTGTCAAATTGAAACAACCTTCCGTAATCGGTGAAATGATAGCTGGTATTGTCTTGGGACCATCTTTGGTTGGCCTTTATTTTCCAGAATTTTCTGCGTTTATGTTTCCGAAAGAATCCTTACCCAACTTGCAATTTCTGAGTCAAATCGGATTGATACTTTTTATGTACATCGTCGGGATGGAGCTGGATCTCAGCGTTCTCAGAAAAAAAGCGCACGATGCAGTGGTGATCAGCCACGCGAGTATTATTTTCCCATTTGCCTTGGGTGTTGGACTTTCGTATTTTATCTATCAGGAATTTGCGCCACCAGGAATCCAGTTTAGTTCTTTCGCCCTATTTATAGCGATTGCAATGAGTATCACAGCTTTTCCTGTTTTGGCGAGGATTGTCCAGGAGCGGAATCTTCATAAAACAAAGATCGGAACCATCGTCATCACTTGTGCGGCGGCAGATGACATCACCGCCTGGTGTATTTTGGCGGCGGTAATCGCAGTAGTAAAAGCAGGATCATTTTCCGGGTCTGTTTTTGTGATATTGATGGCGATTCTCTACGTCTTCTTGATGATCAAATTGGTAAAACCATTCTTGACCAGAATTGCCGAGTCCCAAAAAGGGAAAGGCTTCATTAATAAAGCTTTGGTAGCCGTATTTTTCTTGGTATTGATCATCTCATCGTACGCGACTGAAGTGATTGGGATCCACGCACTTTTCGGGGCATTTATGGCTGGAGCGATTATGCCGGAAAATGTCAAATTCCGTAATCTTTTCATCGAGAAAGTTGAGGATGTTGCCTTGGTTTTATTGTTGCCACTTTTCTTCGTATTCACGGGACTTAGAACGCAAATTGGTTTATTGAATGATCCTCATCTTTGGAAAATCGGTGGATTTATTATTTTGACAGCCGTGATTGGAAAATTTGTAGGAAGTGCGCTCACAGCCAAATTTCTGCGGATCAGTTGGAAAGATAGTCTCACGATTGGCGCGTTGATGAACACAAGAGGACTTACAGAATTGATTGTTCTTAATATCGGTTACGACTTAGGTGTTTTAGGTCCAGAATTATTTGCGATGCTTGTGATCATGGCACTTTTCACCACTTTTATGACAGGACCAAGTTTGGATTTGATCAATTATATTTTCAAAGGAAAAAAATCGATGTTGGAAGAAGATCAGACGGAAAACGACGAGAAATACAAACTTCTTATTTCTTTTGAAACGCCAGATTCTGGACAAACCCTGCTGAAATTCGCTGATAATTTGACCAACAAAATGAATGGCAAAAAAAGCATCACAGCAATGAATATTGCACCAGTTGACGAGCTTCACGCCTTTGATATCGAGAATTATGAAAAAGAACTTTTCGAAAATGTGATCGAAACGTCGAATGAATTGAAATTGGAAGTCACTACCCTTTTCAAAGCGTCCACAGATATTGAAAACGATTTGATCAGCATCACCAACAAGGGCAATTATGATCTGCTTTTGATCATGCTTGGAAAATCGATCTACGAAGGAAGCTTGCTTGGAAAACTGCTTGGATTCACGACGAAAATCATCAATCCAGAAAAATTATTGAATACTGTAAAAGGGAAATCTTACATTTTCAACGCGTCTCCTTTCGATGATTTCACGTTGAGTATTATGGATAAAACCAATATTCCTGTGGGAATTATGGTGGACAAAAAATTTGAAAGTGCCGACAAGATCTTCATCCCGATTTTTGATTTGAACGATTTCTATTTGGTAGAATATGCAAAACGACTCATCAACAACAACGATTCTCAAGTCATTATTTTGGATGCGGCCGGGCAAATCCGCAAGAACACAGAAATCCGAGAACTGATCAGAAACATCGAGCACATCGCACCAAATCATATCACGCTTTACAACGAGAAGATGATTGAAAAAGATTTCCTTCAATCCCAAGATTTGATGCTCATCAGCAGTAAAAGCTGGCGAAATCTGATTGATTCAAAAAGTCTTTGGTTGTCCGACATTCCTTCGACTTTGATTATTTCAAATCCTTAGTTTTCTTAAACCACCTAGACACATAGAAGAAACGGATGATTTGATTTGTAAAGATAAAATAGAATCAAACTTCAACAATTTTATCTTAAGTCACACAAGAAACTATGTGTCTATGTGGTAAAATTTCAAAGTTGTAGTTTGAAGTTTTGAAGTTTTCAGAATTAATGTTTATCTTCGTTTTGTGAAAACAATGAACACGACATATTATTACGCAATTTTGACCTTCAAAAAGGATTAGGATTCGTATGTACCCATATCAAAACCTCGTCCTATTGACGGGGTTTTTTGTTTTAAAAAATTAATCATTATGAAAATTAGCATCATCGGAACCGGATTGATCGGTGGATCCATCGCATTGAAATTAAGAGATAAAAAATTCACAGATTTCGTTTATGGAATCGACCAAGATGAAGTTCACCTTAGCAAAGCTTTGGAATTAAATATTATTGATGAAAAGGCCGATCTGGAAAACGGCGTCAAAAATTCCGATCTGATCATCATCGCCATTCCGGTAGATTCGGCGAGAAAAGTTTTGCCAACTGTCTTGGATTTGATTAATGAAAATCAAACCGTGATGGACGTGGGTTCTACGAAATTTGGAATTGTGGAATCTATCAAAGACCATCCGAACAGAAGCCGTTTCGTGGCTTTCCATCCAATGTGGGGAACGGAAAACTCTGGTCCAAAATCTGCGACCAAAGAAAGCTTCGCAGGAAAAGCCGCCGTGATCTGCAACCGAGAAGATTCGGATTCTGACGCTTTGGCAATCGTGGAAAAAGTGATTGAGAATCTGGAAATGCACCCGATCTATATGAATGCCGATTCGCACGACGTTCACACGGCCTACATTTCACATATTTCACACATAACGTCCTACGCTTTGGCCAATACGGTTTTGGAAAAAGAGCGTGAGGAAGACACGATCTTTCAACTGGCGAGTTCTGGTTTTTCAAGTACGGTTCGTTTGGCAAAATCGCATCCGGAAATGTGGGTTCCTATTTTCCGCCAGAACAAAGAAAATGTGTTGGACGTTTTGAATGAGCACATCACGCAACTTAGAAAATTCAAATCTGCGTTGGAAAAGGAGAATTTTGATTACTTGGAGGAGTTGATCACGAATGCGAATAAGATTCGGGGGATTTTGGATAAGTAAACTCTAGAAACCAATTTTATTTTTTTGTGTCGAAAACATTTTATCTAGCTCCGCTCTCTTGGCTTGATAAGAATTGTCATCTAAAACTTTCATTTTCCTTAGCCAAACTAATTTGTTTAATTGATTTTCGTAATCAGCATTAAGGTTTAGATCGCCATAATTTGAAAGTAGATAGATGTTTCTTTGTTCAAATAAATTTGTAATAAATTCATTTACATCATACTCATTACGGCTAGTTTTGTAGATTTTAATAAAAGTGTTATTCGAAATATTTATCTGCCAGTATTTTTCTCTTGTAAGAAGCGCAATTAGTAAAAAAATAGTAGCAATAGAAAACCAGAAAACTTCTGCAAAGTCCTCAACATTGTCACCAGTTAGTCTCCAATAATAGACAAATCCTGAAATTAAATAAAATACAGAAGAAATTATAAATAGAAATATATGATTCTTTTTAATGTCAAATTTGTTCGGTAAGATATTTTCAAATGGAATTTCAAGCTCTTCTCTGTTTCCATAAGACTTCCAGATGACATTTAATTTTAAATCATCGAAGGTTAACTTTTGTTTTCTTATAAAATTTCTTTGCTGAATTTCGGTCTTCATTAAAAGTAATTCTAACTATCAAACTGATTCGGATGCAATTTCTTAATCTCATCTACGGTTCCAAGCACTTTATCTTTCAATGAGTTTTGGTAAATCTCCAATTTTTGAGAAACGTCGGAATCAGAAGTCCCTATAATCTTCGCGGCGAGAATTCCGGCATTTGTGGCACCATTCAGAGCAACTGTCGCAACGGGAATTCCGGATGGCATTTGCAAAATCGATAAAACCGAATCCCAACCATCGATGGAATTGCTGGACAAAATTGGAACGCCAATCACCGGCAGAGTTGTACAACTCGCGACCATTCCCGGAAGATGCGCCGCACCTCCAGCACCTGCGATGATAACTTTCAGGCCTCTTTCTTTCGCAGTTTTGGCATAATCAAACATTCTCTCGGGCGTTCTGTGCGCAGAAACGACTGTTAATTCGTAAGGGATTTGCAGAGATTTTAGAAAATCTGCAGCTTGTTGCATAATTGGCAAATCGCTTTGACTTCCCATTATAATTCCGACCATTGTTCAAATTTTATTAGATGTCCAAAGATAAAGATTTATGCGTAAAATCGGAGTTTTTAGAATACCTTTGTCACTTATATTTTTCCAGCTTTGAATTCCAAAACCATTATCGCTATTTGTACCGTTGCCATTGTTTGGGGAACGACTTTTCTGGGTATAAAAATCGGGGTAGAAACTGTTCCGCCCTGGTTTGTAGCAGGATTGCGTCAACTTTTAGCGTCATTGATTTTGTTGCCAATTCTACTTTTCACCAAAAACCTAAAATGGATTGGATGGAAAAACTTCCGAATTCAACTCACTTTGTCAGCTTTACTTTTGATTGGAGCAAATGGTTTGACAACTGTTGCAGAAAAGAATTTGACCAGCAGTTTGGCTTCATTAATCAGTGCACTTTCTCCCGTCTTCATCTTCATCGGAAGTATGATTATCGGGATGGAAAAATTTACTATCAGAACTTTGATTGGTCTGTTGATGGGCTTTTTTGGTGTTGTTTTTATATTTTGGGACGGTTTGAGCGAATTGGCCGACCCAGATTACAGAAACGGAATGATCGTGATGATTTTAGCACTTCTCTGTTGGGCGAGTGGTACAATATACACAAAAAAGCTACAAGTCAAAAGCAATAATCTTTTCCTGAATTTATTTTACCAGTTTGCATTTGCCGGTGTTGTTCAGTTGATTTTCGCATTCTCTTTTTCGGATGACATTGATGTTTCAACTTGGTCTTTAAAAAGTATTTCGGCGATAGTTTATTTGGGAATATTTGGTTCTGTTTTGGCCTTTTATGCTTATAATTATTTGCTCAAAACACTTCTACCAACGCAGGTTTCAATCCTCTCTTATGTCAATACCATTATAAGTATTTTCTTAAGTTGGTTGATTTTGGGAGAAGTGATATCTGAGAAATTCATCATTGCAACATTTTTAATTATCTGCGGTGTTTTTATCATCAATTATAAACCGGGAATGATAAAATTTAGATCAAAACAACATTAATTGATTGCTGTATTAATTATTTTTTTAATTTTAATCTCCAATAAAAACATAAACATTAATTAATTTTTAAACCAATGAAAAAAATTTTGATCGTGGCTTCAGCAGCTACTCTCCTATTCGCAATATCTTGCAAGAAAAATGAAACCGTTGTCACAACAGACGGAAAAGATACACTAAGCGTGGTAGAAACCACAGAAACAACAACTTTGGCGAACGACGAGGCCAAAGATAAAGTCGATAAAGCACAAGCAGATCTGGATGCGGCCGTCAAAAATGGAGACAAAAAAGCTGAAGCGACTGCAAGACAAGCACTAGCGGACGCAAATTTGGCTTGGGAAAACACAAAAACAGCAGTGAACAACGCGGCTCAAGATGTAAAACAAGGCGTTGACAATACGGTTGACAAGGCAAAAGTGGCGACAGAAAATGCAAAGCAGGATATGAAAGAAACTGCGAAAGACACCAAAGAAGCGATCAACAAAGCCGGACAAGACGCAAAAGATGCGACCAAAAAAGCGACTGAAGATACCAAAGAAGCTTACAATAATACGCTTGACAAATTGAAAGCGAAGTAGACTTTCAATTGAATGATAAAAAGAAAGCAAGGTTTTTGACCTTGCTTTCTTGTTTTTTATGCGATGACTTTCACCAAAGATTTGATATGAATCAATTTCTCCATCAATTCCTTTCTGGAATCTGCCAAAACATTGATGTGTCCCATTTTTCGTCCAGGCTTTGTCTCAGTTTTTCCGTAAAGATGAACGTAGGTTTTTGGCAATTTCAAGACTTCTTCAAGACCTTGATATTTCACTTTTCCAGAATGATTTTCCTCGCCTACAAGATTCAACATTCCAGAAAATCCGAAAGCATCGGTATCCGCCAAAGGCGAGTTGGTTACGACTCTGTAAAACTGCTCAAATTGTGAATTTGAGTTTCCTTCCTGCGATTGATGTCCGGAGTTGTGAAGTCTCGGCGCCGTTTCATTCACCCAAACTTTTCCGTTTTTATCAAGGAACAATTCGATAGCGAAAAGCCCTGCGGAATCTGCAGAATTGATAAATTGTTTTGCTATAACGTCAATCTGATTTTGTGTTTCTTTCGTAATATCAGCGGGGCAAATATTGAAATCGAGGAGATTAAGTTTTGGGTCTGCAACCATTTCTGTCACAGGAAAAGTGTTGATTTCGCCGTTTTCATTTTTGGCGACGATGACAGATAATTCTTTGTCAATATCCACCAAATCTTCCAACACAGATTCCTGTGTCCACAGGTTTCTCCAGTCTTGAGTAGTTCGGATGAGTTGCACGCCTTTTCCGTCATAACCGCCAGTATTCAATTTTTGAACGAAAGGTAATTGGATCTTTATTTCTTCTTCACTTCCATCCATAATTTCGAATTCCGGGGATGGCATTCTGTTTTCTTCATAGAATTTTTTCTGAAGAATTTTTTGTTGAATGATTTTAATAATATTTGAATTTGGAACGACCTTCACACCAAGATTTTCAAGCTCTTCCAAAGCTTCAACATTCACGTGTTCGATTTCAATCGTCACCACATCTTTGTCTCTTCCGAATTCCAAAACATCGTCATAATTATTAAAATCACCTCTCGTGTAATGTGAAATATTGGCGCAAGAACATTCTGGATTTGGATCTAGAACATAAAATTCATCATCATACTTCAGTGCTTCCTGAATGAACATTCTTCCCAATTGTCCGCCTCCTAAAATTCCGATTTTCATTTTTACTTTTCTTTTTATTTTAGATTTATTTTACTTCTTACAATTATCTTTTCGCCTCGTATCGATGATATATTGGATTTTCCACTCGTTATTAGCCTTAACCAACTGAAAAGAATTGACACCACAATGCGAGAATTTCCCTTGATAATAAAATTCATAAGGTGTCCACACAGACGCGAGATTTCCATCAATTAGAATATTTGAAAATGTGATTTTCTCGTCGAGAATTCCCTTTTCAGCTTTTGAAATACTGATAGTAAAATCGCTTAGATTTTCACTCTTCACTTCCCCATTTTTCGTGATGGTCTGCAGAACCGCATTCTTGGAAAAAGATTTTCGAATGGACACAGAGTCAGCATTTTTCATTCCATCAAATAATTGATTTACAGTAGATTTAATCAAATCCTCATCAGAAATTTGAGAAAAACCGAAAATGGGAAAAAGCATCAATAATAGAACACTGATTTTCATCTGTAGATATTTTTACAAAAATAGATATTTTTTACGGTAGTCAGATTTTATAATAAGGATAAAATACAATCAAAAACGCCTGCATTTCCTACAAAATAGGTAGATAATACGGGAATCAGGAACATCAAAATTTCTTTGATTTAAAGATAAAATTCGTCTCAAACGTTTTATATTTGTCAAATGTCAGAAATCATAATTCTTTTCATTGGTGCTATCGCAGCAGGATTGATGGGATCACTTACCGGTTTGGGCGGTGGTGTCATCATCATTCCGCTACTCACGCTAGGTTTCGGAGTACCAATGCATTACGCGATTGGCGCTTCTCTTATCTCGGTGATTGGAACTTCTTCTGGTGCAGCAGTTGCCTTTGTTAAAGAAGGTTTTACCAATATGCGAATCGGCATGTTCCTGGAGATTGCGACCACAGCTGGTGCAGTTTCTGGCGCATTGGTCTCAGGATTTCTGAATCCGAATACAATCGGGATTATTTTTGCGAGTATTCTAATTCTTACAGTTTTATTAAATCTAAAAGGAAAACCTGACCATCAGGAAGAATTAATCAAAGGAAGTTTGGCCGATAAACTTAAGCTTTATGGGACTTTTCCTGACAAAGACGGCATCAAACACTATGCTTCCAGAAATACAATCCCAGGTTTCTTGATGATGGTTTTTGCAGGCGCAATGTCTGGACTTTTGGGCATCGGTTCGGGTGCTTTGAAGGTTTTAGCAATGGACAACATGATGAAATTGCCATTCAAAGTTTCTACGACTACGAGTAACTTTATGATTGGCGTTACGGCTGTTGCAGGCGCTTTGATCTATTTTCAAAGAGGACAAATTATTCCAGTTATCGCAGCGCCAGTTTTGATTGGCGTGGTGGTTGGAAGTTTCATCGGTTCGAAAACTTTGATGATTTCTAAAACCAAGAAACTGAAAGTATTTTTCGCAATCGTAATCACGATTCTTTCAATTTATATGATGTACAACGGTGTCAATAAAAATTTCCATTAATGAGAACAAAACCATTTACAGACGTCGATTTGAATCGCTCCGTTGGAAATCTCCTGAGATTAGGGGTAATTCTTTCGGTAGTAACCTCTTTGGTGGGTTTCGTCAAACTTTTTTCGGAAGGTTTTGTGATGCCAAGAAAATACAGACTTTTGGAAATGGGAGATTCCTCCGAAAAAGTATGGGGAAGTTTCTGGAATTCACTTTGCAAAGGTGAAGGAATGGCGATTATCCAATTGGGAATTTTACTCCTGATTTTAACGCCGTTAGTGAGAATCATCTTTGCATTAATCGGCTATTTGAAGGAGAAAGATTATACTTACGTTGTAATTTCATTAATTGTCTTGGCGATTATGACCGTAAGTTTTCTGACAGGTTACGCACATTGATTATAAATGATGATTGATGAGTGATAATTGATGTAATCTATCAATTTAGTCTATCATCCATCAGTCTATTCTCTCTTAGTCTAATTCTCGTAAAACTCCAAAGGCAAATTGTCCGGGTCGGTTGTAAAAAAGAATTTCTTCTCCGTAAACTCATCGATTCTGATATCTTCGCAATCCAAACCTTTTTCCATTAATTCATTTCTCTTTTCTTCGACATTATCAACAGAAAAAGCCAAATGACGAAGGCCACAACTTTCTGGTCTGGAAGGTCGTTCTGGCGGATTTGGAAACGAAAACAATTCGATAACATAATGTTCTCCGATTGCTAAATCTAACTTGTAAGATTGTCTTGCTTCACGGTAAACTTCCCGAATAATATTAAGGCCTAAAACTTCGGTGTAGAATTTCTTGGAAACTTTGTAATCTGAGCAGATGATGGCGATGTGGTGGATTTTCATTTATAACTTTTCTAATTTATTAATCTTAAATCCTAATCTTGCTTTTATTTCTTGGAAAGGATTAAGTTTTATTTTTCCTTTATTTTCAATTTTACAAGTCAAAATTGCTTCCCTGAGTTCATAGTAATTGGAATACAATTGTCCTGGAATAATCAATTTCACTTTCTCATCTTTGATAAACCAAATAGCTTCAACAGAAACATTTTTTGTCATTTCATCAACTAATATATAGTAATCAAAATCCCTCACCTGATAATTCTGACTGAAGATAGGAAACATACAATTGACTTCAATATTTTCACGAAAAATACTTATCATTTTAAAATACTTAATCAAATAAAATGGCGCCCATAAAAATCCAATCACTCCAAAAGGAATAAGGATTTTTGCACCTAAATTTTCTGAGAAATAACTATTGGCAACCTGTTCAAAATTATCAACACAAGCTTCAACCATTTTATAAATTGCAATTCCTACAAATGCAAAACATAAAATTCCTACAAACAGCAGTGTAATTTTAAATTTAGATTTAATCATAAAAATCACTTTTCCTCTTTCACCTTTTCCAAATAATCATCTTCCAAATCCTTCAGTCTTTTGAAATAATTTTCCTTATCCATAAACAGTTTTGGATTGTAGGCATCGCCTTCTTTTCGTTTTTTATGAAGGTCGAATTGGCTTGCGTGAGAAGCCACCCAAACATCAAAATCCAGTTTTCTCATTGCATCAAGTGTATAGGCATAATCCTTTTGAATGGTTGGATAAACTTTCACATCAGAAAATTTATGGTCGATGATGATAGATGGCATATTCGCAATCAAGACTTTGTATTTTCCATTTTCATCTTTCGTTTCGAAGATAAAACTGCACGAGCCTTTTGTATGTCCAGGATGATGAAGCAAAGTCAAAGTCGTGTTTCCTAGTTTGATTTTGCCATTATTTTTCAAAAGGAAATCAGGCGATAGCGGTTTGAAGGTCACGCCATATTTTCCCAATTCATAATCCGATTTTCCGCCAGATTTCAGTTCGGCAACATCTGCTTCGTCCACATAAAGTTTTGCGCCTGTTTCTTTTTTAATATCGGCCATCGCGCCCATATGGTCGAAATGTGCCTGGGTCAAAGTCAGGATTTTCGTGTCCTTATATCTGAATCCGAGCTTCTCGATATTCGCTTTGATTTGAGGATAGGAATCTGCCAAACCGGTGTTGATCAGGATATTTCCTTTATTAGTAACGATGAGATACGAAGCCAAATCGTAAGTTCCAACGTAGTACAAATTCCCCACAATTCTGAACGGTTCATAAGGTTGCGACCAGTCTGCTGAATGATTGGTTGGTTCTGTTACAATTTGTGCATTTCCGAAAAAGGAAATGGTTAATAAAAGTATGAGTGTAATTTTTTTCATCTTATTTTTCATAAACAATCTCTTGTATCTGCAGTGTATTCTTCTTTGAATCCGCATGCCTCCGTGATCGAATCATTTTTTTCTTTGACACCAGCAAATTTAATGAGAAATCGTGTGCAAAAAAAATTGACTCCTTCAAACTACTGCGTAGGTTTGAGAAACAAAAGCGGAAAAAGCTGTAAAATGTATCTTACTCTTTTATAATCTTAATAGATTGATTACTAAATTTCAAAATATAAGTACCTTTCACCAATGTTGAAATATTGATTTCAGATTTTGGATTGTTCGTTCCTTTTTTGATTAATTTCCCATCGATTGAGAAAATTTCGTACTCTGTAGATTTTTCTAAGCCTGAAATTTTGATGATGGATTTGGCTGGATTTGGGTAGACACTCAGTTTTTCTTTATTAATATTATTGATCCCCAAGCTATTATCTCTTACGACAGTTGAACCCTTCGTAACGATTTGTTTTTCATAATTAAATTCAACATTTGTAACTACAAAACCGACATCTTCCACAAAATATTGGTTATTGGAATTATGATTGAGAATTAACGTGGCCGTTTGACCACCAGAGCCGGAAACCTTGATTGGCAGAGGCATTTCGAAGAAATTCACACTAGAATTACTTGTAGTTTGTCCAACTTGAAACGTGAGTTTGTTTGTTGTAGGATTTTGCGTCCATTTGATCTGATAGGTTGGATAACCTTCGCCATAAATCCAATCATTAAAAAACTCCGTAAAATCTCTTCCAGTAAAACCGCTCAAAAAATTCTGAAAATCTGATGTTTTCACATAATTGTACGCAAAAGCAGGATTGTCTTGATAAACTTTCAACATTGCATAAAACTGCGTATCGCCAAGAATCCACTTTATCATTCGGAGCACATAACCGCCTTTGGTATAAGACAATCTACCATCGAAAATTCGATTAAAACTCAGTTCATTGTCGGGAATATAAACGCTTCCACCAGGCAGACTTGTTATTTGATCTATTTCTGTTTGCAGATAATTTTGAAATTGCGACGGACTCATTAACAATTTTTCATAAGCCACATATTCGCCCATTGTAGCAAAGCCTTCGTTGAGCCAAATGTCATTCCAAGTTCCACAAGTCAGCTTGTCTCCAAACCACTGGTGCGCCAACTCGTGGGCAATCAAATCCTGCGCAAAATATCCCATCGTGGACATTGTTGCGTGTTCCATTCCACCACCCCAATTGGATTGCATATGTCCATACTTTTCGTTTCGGTACGGATACAGCCCGAAGTGGTCTTCGAAGGTTTGCATATTGGTTGCCGTCCAATCAAGATTTGCTTGCACACTTGCATTGGCCGACGATGGATAAACATAATTGAGAAATGGAAAAGAGCTTCCCGCGGTGGTTATCGTCGAATTTAATTTAACATAATTTGAAATTCCTAAGGCAAAAAGATAAGCTGGAATCGCATAATTAGTTTGCCAATACGTGAGTTTTTTGCCGTTTCCTAGAATGGTCTCAGATAATAGTTTCCCGTTTGAACCGACTGTGTACTGCGCCGGCGTTGTAATTTTTATATCTAATTTTTCAATTTTATCATTAAGACTCTGCTTGGTTGGCCACCATTCTTTGGCACCAAAAGGTTCTGAGAGAGTCACCAAGACAGGATTTCCAGCTTGTGTTTGGCTGGTTACAAAAGCATTTGTGCTTCCGTCCGGAATTCCACTATATCTTATGGATAGAGAATCCGTGGTCTGAGCTAAAACTGAAGTTGGAAAATTGATTTTAATTTCATCCGTATTCAATTGTTGAAAAGTCAAATCTTGTCCGTGGTATTTTACATTCGAAACCGAAAGATGATCAGCCAAATCAAAATAAATATTATTGGAATTCTGCAACATTTTGAAATGTGAAGTGACAGTTCCAGAAACATATTGCTGGTTTGGGTCGAGGTCCAATTCCAATCTTACATAAGTCAAATCGTAATTGAGTGTATTTGGGTTGACATTCACATCCAAAGTTCCTCGCGAAGCTCTATTCTTTTCAACTTCTATCAATCCTTTTTTATCGATATTTTCGAATTGTCCTAATAACGAATTGATTGCTAAACAAACTATGATTAATGTGTAAAAATTTTTCATAATCTACAAATTATTTAAATCAAAGCTACAAAAAACTTATAAAAAATTGTGATTTTGAAATTTTATAATTAGTATGTTTAGAATGGCTGAAGAACGGTCACAGTCATTGTGGATTGTGACATATCTTGATTGATGAACGTCGCATCCACGGGTGTCCCAATTCCAAGATTGACCAAACCAGCGCCAGAACCAAGATTTCGATTGCTGCAAGCGGCCGAAACAGTGTAAAGTCCTGGATCCAAATTATCTAAGGTCACATTTAGATTGAAGATTTTGTACGATCCGCTTGCACCTCTTACAACATCAGATCTCACGGCTTTTAACTCTTCTGGTCCCGAACCTTTTTTTACAAATATACCACAGGCAAAACTTCCAGAATAATTACCACTTGGTGCACTTCTGGCAATTTGAGCATTGGTCTGAAAAGATAAGATCGCTTTTGATTTTTTAGTTGTATCTATAATGCTGAAAGAATCGGTATTTCCCGTTAATCTAGCCCAATTTGGTGTCGTTGTTTCTGTAGAAGTTGTGAATGCAGAATTGAGAAGATAAGCACCTGTAGAGCCTGTTGCTGCAAACTTAACGCCCGTTCTGTCTGTTGTGGTATTGAGATAAGTGTAGGTCAAACTTCCTGTGCCATCTGCAATTTTTATTGTTTTGTATTCATCTGAGAGAACTGTATCTCCTGTTACGCTGAAAATCTGACCATCAGTTCCAGCAGATCCTTTGATCGTTTCATCACCATTTAATCTAAATTCCTCTCTGATATTAAGCCCACCATTAACATCGAGTGTTTTCTCTGGTGTCAGTGTTTTGATACCAACTTGAGAATAGCATCTAGAAAAAGTGATCAAAAATATGTATGTAAATAAATTTCTCATAGGTTTAAAATATATCGGTAAAGTTTTGTGGTACTTCATAAACATCAATCTTCAAAGAGGCTTGCGTCATGAAATTGTTCAAATTATTAACAGCTGTTGTCGAAGGAACACCGATTCCTAAAGTGATATTCGTATCCGTTGTATATCTCGTGCAAGCTACTCTCGCTGTATGTGTACCTTTCGAAAGGTTTGATGCACCACCAATTTGATTATGAGTCAAAAATGTACTTTCGGCAGTTGTAGATGTAAAAAGTGTGTTCAGTCTTACACTTTCCAATTTATCATCTACAAAAATACCACAAGCATACATTTGGTTGGAGCCAAGCGTTGTCGTATTATTCTCTTGAACTACAGTTTCAAATTGAAAATAAACTTTACTTTCTGTACTATTCACAACAAATGGATTAGCCAAATTTGTGATCTCTTTAAAGCCTTTGTTATTGATCAAATAATTAATATCTGTTCCTTTCACCAAATCAGTACTGATGCTGGCTGGCGAAGTTGCTGTACTCAATGAGACACCTTGCCCAGTCGTGCTGGAAGCTGTATTAAAATCTCTAAATGAATCATTGAAAATCAGGTAATATTTATATGATTCATAGTCCGGAATTTTCAAGGCTTTCCACGTCGGAGCTAAGCCTGGACCTCGGGAAACTAAGACTTGACCCGTTTGTCCTGGAGACAAAATATTATCATTATCTAAAAATAGCTTTCCTTTTTTATTGAAATCTCCATTGACATCCAAAGCAGACTGTGGTTGGGAAGTCATAATGCCGACTTGCCCTTGTAGCGTAAACGACCACAAGAACATTATTAAATAAATTGTATTTTTCATTTTATTGTGCGAAAATTATTAATTGTGTAATGTCAGTTTTGAAAAAGGATTTCAAAGCAAAACTGTTGGAACCCGTATTAGCAATAGTTACAGTATCAGATTGGTACGTTGGAATGTTTGATCCTATAGAAAAATAATTGTTGACATTGGTCGTTGCTACTTTCCTACAAGCAACATCCATTTTGTAAATACCGATCGGGCTGTTTTGCTCACTGTAATTAAGCGTGAACATATACTGCGTAGGCGTATTGCTGTACGCAGTGGTAATTTTGTCTGGACGCAAGGCAATTAATTTATCATCTTTGAAGATTCCACATAGAAATCTCACTGTACTTCCAGCGGTTGAGCCTACAATCTCGACACCTGTCTGGACCTGATAGACCAGTTTGTTTTCTGCAAATTTCACTTCGATTTGTGTTGTGAGATTTGGAATTTTCTTCCATTTGCTGTCGAGCAAATCACCGATTGAGCTGGTATTGACGTCATCACCGGCAACTCCTGCCGAGAAAGTACTGATGCCTACCTCAGACTCACTTAGATAAGTATTGGTCAATTTATAAGTACCATCTTCTACAAACGGTGCTTTTATATATTTCCAAGTTGGTGGCAGACCTTCGCCCTGAGATACTAAAACCTGATTGGCCTCACCAGGATTTCCTTTAGCAGTGTCTGTTCCGCCCAAACTTAATTCGTTTCGCAAAGCAACATCACCATTCACATCCAACGTTGCATTTGGTTTATCAGTTCCGATGCCAACTTGGGAAAAAATCTGTTGAGAAAAGACAAGGCTACTTAGCAGAAACAAGCTTTCTATAAATTTTTGCATAATAAATCATTTGTGTGTATGCAAAACTAAACAATCACTTTTTAAGCAAAAATCACGAACAAAACAGCCATAATACAATTGATTAACAATTACTTAAAAAATATCTAATTATTAAAACACATAAACAACCAATAACTAATTACACTGAATTATTATCCAATATTTTATGATTAATTATTTTTTTTACTTTATGCGTTTTTTAACATTAGCTGAGTTTTTCGACATTGAAAACATAAATAATTGGTAACAAATAGCTTATCTTTAAATTCTAATTTCTACTTTATTTCAGATGAAAAATATCTATTTAATTCCCTTCCTAATTTTACTGCTCTCTTGCAAAACAAATATTTCCACACAACCAGAATTTTCCAAGCTTTCTCAAAAAAATCAAATAGAAATTAAGAAAGTCAATAACTTCAGATTTTTGGGTGGATTGGAAAATTCTCAAGGTAAAATTCTGAAAGACAGTTTGATTTATAGAAGTGGAAATCTCCATCAATTGAAATCAAATTCTTTTGATAACTTTAATAAACTTAGGATTAAAAAAGTGATTGATCTGCGAACGAAACAAGAAATCGAAAAAGAAACAGATCATTTGCCAAGCAACATCATTTACAAAAATTATCCCGCCTTCGAAGATCAAAACAACGAAATGGCAAATGCCAAAAACTTAGCTTTGAAGGGAAAAATATCAAAAGCTGATGCGGACAAAAGAATGCTGAAATTCTATACAGATTACGTTTCAGAAAATCCGCAAGTCATTAAACAAATCATTACAGAAATTTTGAATTCTGATGAACCCACACTCTATCATTGCACGGCAGGAAAAGACAGAACAGGAATGATTACAGCTTTGATCTTGAAAATTCTGAAATTTGATAACGATGTTATTTTTGAGGAATATTTAGTTTCCAATGATTTAAGAAAGAAAGTCGTCAATAATAGATTGAAGCTTGCCAACAACTTTCATTTTGTCTATCCAAAACTTGATATTGGCGTAGTGGAAAAATCCAGTTGGATTGAGCGGAAATATCTTCAAACCGCTTTTGATGAGATCGATAAAAAATATGGTTCAATGGATCATTACATCAAGCAAGTTTTAGGAATTTCTGAAAGTCAGCGCGAGGTTTATATTGAGAAGTTTTTGAACTAGAATTAAAATTTTCGAAGTTTTAAATTATATAATTTACTAAAATAAATAAGTCAGTCTAAAAATTTAGACTGACTTATATTTGATTTATTATAGAATTCTAAGGCTCAACTTGCGTTCTCTCGTCTTTTTTGATGTGAAGATCGTTGTGCAGTTTTTTGTACTTGAACCAAGCAGCCACCGAAAGCAAGATCATATAGCCAATCCCAAGGTAAACCCAAAGTGGAAGCGGAATTGGATCTCCTTTCGCGTAGGAATGAAGTCCTGACAAGTAGTAATTCACTCCAAAATAGGTCATCACCATTGAGCAGAATGCAAACATCGTCACCACATGGAAAGTATATCTTCCTCTCAATCCTGGAACGAGTCTCATGTGAATCGCAAATGCGTAGATCATAATCGAGATGAAAGCCCAAGTTTCCTTCGGATCCCAGCTCCAGTAACGTCCCCAAGATTCGTTGGCCCAAATTCCTCCCAAGAAGTTTCCGATGGTTAATGCCAGCAATCCAATATTTAGCGACATTTCACTTACGATCGCTAATTCTTTCAATGTTGTATCATTATGTCTTTTGAAAGTATCCTTGTTGGCAATAATGTAGAAAATCAAAGAGATCATCGCGATCAGCATTGACAAGGAGAAGAATCCATAACTTGATGTAATGATCGCAACGTGAACCACCAGCCAGTAAGATTTCAAAACAGGAACCAAAGGTGTAATTTGTGGATCAAGTGCAGAACCACCGTGCGCAAATCCCATCATAATCACCGCTACCAAAAATCCTGCTGCAGGAATCAAAGTGTTTGAGTTTCTGTACAAAGCATAACCTGCCGAAATCCCAACCCAAGAGATGAAGATAATCGCCTCATAACCATTACTCCAAGGGGCGTGTCCAGAAATATACCATCTCGCAACCAATCCCAAGAAATGGAATGTGTATCCAACTGCACCAATGTAAATCAATGCTTTTACAACGTTTTTAAGAATTTTGCTCGGTTTGAACAATTCTGCAAAACCAAGAATTAAAAGCAAACCTCCAATAAGCGTGTAGAAAATCAACAGTTTGAAATTGATATCCAGCTTATTAGTCAGAACTTCAAGTTTAACTTTAGTTTCGGATGGCACTACATTTTTGCCCCATTTCTGCTGATATTCTTCTACTTTTTTAAGTTCTGCATCGGCTTTTGCCCAGCTTCCGCCTTGTGTTGCCATTAGGACGCTTGACAAATACGGACCTAAAACCGCCTGTGCATTTTCGTCCGGTTCAAAAGTCGGTGTCATCACAGAATTCCAAGTGTGATTCGAATCATTTTTGACAGGAATCGTTCTGAAATATTGATAAGACATAATTCCATTAAGAACCTGAACTTTGTCGTTCAATTTGATAACCGCTTCATCATATCTTGTTCTCTCAGCCGGTTTCTTTCTGAAGGCATCATTATAATCATCTTCCAAAACGAAACGCAGATTACCTTGTGCATCGGCTGGAAATAATTTGATCAAACTTGTAAATCCTTCTTCTGTAGCTTTTGTTTTTGCTCTTAGATCTTTTCCAACTTTTCCTGCAGTTTCGATTTTGATGATATTGACTTGCGCCCAGAACATTGGGTCTATCGTTGCTGCCAAGAACCACTGGTTGGCATCCAAATTCTGAAACTTACTCCTACTCGTCAGCTTATGAAGAATATCAAGAGCCTGCGTATTGGTAGGAACAATTCTACCTTCGTAATTCTGAACCAAAAGGTAAGCAAACTTGTCTGCGTGCTCTTTGCTGATCTCGATGTTCTTGACCATCGCATCTGCATCAATTACTGCTGGATTTTTGTTTGGCGAAGTTGGTTTTGCTTCCGAATGAGATTGACCTTCGCGGCTTCCGTCTTTTCCGTGCATATCAATTTCCTGAGCATTTAGTCCAAAACTTAATAATAACAAAAGAACGATAGTTGCTTTTTTCTTGCTGATGGTTTTCAACATTTGGTTGAGGCTCCAGAATCTTGAACCTTTCCAGAACATTGTCACAAACATCCCTACGAAAAGAAATCCGTAACCGATATAACTGATCAAAGTTCCCCAGAAATCGTGGTTCACAGAAAGAACCGTTCCTTTTCTATCCGGATCAAAACTTGCTTGGAAAAATCTGTAACCTTTATAATTAAGGACGTGGTTCATATAAATTTGATACGGTGTTTCTTTGCCTTCGTCCACGATTTTCACGTGAGATTCATAAGCAGACGGCGAAGAACTTCCTGGATAAGTTTCCATTACGAATTTTTCTAATTTCAATGAGAAAGGTTGCGTGTAATAAACTTTAGGTCCAAATCCTAACATCACATCCAATCCATCGATTTTGATTTGTTTGTAATTATTCGGATTACCTTTTTCTACAACCAGGTCAACAATTTGTTTTGTTTTTGGTCCCGACACTTCCACTTTAAGCATATCCGGAACGTCTTTGTCTTTTTGTTTATCGCCTTCGTAGCTGACTAATTTTCCTTGTTTCGTTCCTTCCGGAATTACCAATTTCAATTGATCAATCGTATAAAGACTTCTCAAAACCAATGGCTGAAACTCATTCTTCTTAGTTGTTCCCGTTGCCTGAGTTGCCATTGTCATAAACGAAGCGTCGGTTGGTGTTTTAATATAAAGTTGTCCGTCTTTCTTCTGAAATTCTACTGCGCCGTCGATTGCAGTTCTGTTGTAACTTACCAAAGTTCCGTTGATATTTTGAACATCGCCTTCAGCCAAATAAATGTTTTGACGACCACCCATATCACTTGTGGAAACCAAGTGCAAAAATTCTTTGCCAGCTTTGCCAGCAACCAAACTGTCTTTCTTTCTTTGAACGTAATCCAAAGCTTTCACAATAATTTTCTCCTTACCTAAGAAATCATAAGTCGCCTGAAAATCGTGGTGAAGTGGCGACATCAAATAAGGAACATCGTGGTAATTCTGCTGTTCTCCTTTTTCTTCGATTTTGATTTTGAAGAAATGTTTGTCTGTGATGATTTCGTTATTCGTTTCACCTTCGCGGATGTGCATTGTCCCTTCAAAACTGATGTAACGCGTAATTGCACCACCAATGAATATTAAAACAAAAGCCAAGTGAAAAACCAGAATCGGCCACTTCTCTCTTCGGAAAAGTCTGTATCTGCCGATGTTTCCGATGAAATTGAGTATTAATAAAAACATCACGGCTTCAAACCATTTTGCTTCGTAGATGAGTGCTTTGGCGGTTGGCGTTCCGTAGTCGTTTTCGATAAAAGTAGCAACAGCCATAGAAATAGCGAAAACCAGCAATAGAAGCGCCATTGTTCGCGTAGAAATAAGAATATCCTGAATCTTTTTCATAAGTAGATACCTATTGTTTTTTTGTCAGATGTAATCGCCAAGCGTCAATCGTGGAGATATGACAAGCTTTTGTAACCGGAGGTTTCATTCTGAAATTTATAGTTCACAAAAATAAGGATGATAAACCACAAAGGCATCAAAAAAAACTGTTTTTTGTCACTTTGGGAAACGGAAAGCTTATTTTGAAACGTTCTTAATAAGGAGTTTTTTACTGAATATTAATATGGTGAAAATTCATTAATATCAAAAAAAATAAAAAAGACTCTTAACAATTTATATGACTCATAAAAAACATTAAATTTGCAACTATTGTCGATTTTCAAAATGAGTATAGAACAAAAAAACACAACTGCTGCGAGCAAAATCATCTCCAAACCCAGAATCATTTCTGGTAGTATCTTCATAGTATCATCAATCGTTTTGACGCTTTCTTTCGTTTCCTATCTGATGAATTGGAAAGCGGATCAAAGCCAGGCCGGAACAATGGCAGACAAAACCGTGGAATCTTCCAACCTTTTTGGGAAAATCGGTGATTGGCTGGGCAACATTTTCATTTTTGAAAGCATTGGTGTTGCGGCGTTTGTAGTGGCATTCTTGTTTTTGGTCTTCGGAACATTGATTTTTAAGAAAAACTATTTCAAACCTTGGAAAACGATTTCCCACAGTTTGTTTTTCATCTGCTGGACACCCATTTTCTTCGGTGCTGTGACCAATGGCGAAGGCGTTTTAGGCGGTGTTTATGGTTATCAAATTATGGATTATTTGAAATCTTACATTGGTTCTGTCGGACTTTGGATGGTGCTTTTAGTAAGCTTTGCTTTGTATTTCGTTTTGGAATTTAATTTAAGACCAAGTTCTATCAAAAATAAATTGAATGATCTGAATGATAATACTTTCGGAAAGTTGAAAAGTATGATGCCGGATTCTGATGAGGAATTTGAAGCGGATGAAGATTTAGATAAGGAAATTGTTCCTGAAAAATCAGCAGTCAATCAAACACCTTTGAAAACTGACAATGATTTTGGGAATATCAAAGTCACTCAGGAATTTGAGCCGATCAAAACACCCAACAAAACCACTTTTGTAGAAGATGTGAAGGAAAGTCAGCCGGAGCAAATTGTTTTAACCACAGAAACTCCAGTTCAAAAACCAATTGTTGACAAACCAATTATCATTGAGAAACCCGTGATTGAAACACCAATTGCAAAAGCAAATGACGATATCACATTAAATATAGAAGTTAAAAAAGAGGAAGTTTACGCACCAAATGCTGAACAGCAAAAATCCGACGATCTTGTAAGCAAACACGGTTTGTACGATCACAAATTGGATCTGGCGAAATTCCAAATGCCTTCTGTAGAATTGCTAAAAGATTACGGCAATGAGGAAATCACCATCAACCACGACGAACTTGAAGAAAATAAAAACAGGATTGTTGGCTTATTAAAAACCTTCAATGTTGGGATTTCTGAAATCAAAGCGACGATTGGACCAACGGTGACACTTTACGAAATCGTACCAGAAGCAGGAATCCGAGTTTCTGCTATTAAAAAATTACAAGACGATATTGCGTTGAATCTTTCCGCATTGGGAATTCGAATCATTGCGCCAATGCCAGGAAAAGGAACGATCGGAATCGAGGTTCCAAGAAAAAATCCAACAATGGTTTCTATGCGTTCCGTTGTTGCATCGCCGAAATTCCAATCTGCTGATATGGATTTGCCAATCGTTTTTGGTAGAACGATCTCCAACGAAGTTTTCGTGGCCGACCTTGCAAAAATGCCTCACCTCTTGATGGCTGGTGCAACTGGACAGGGAAAGTCTGTTGGGATCAATGCAATCTTAACTTCATTAATTTATAAAAAACACCCAAGCGAACTGAAGTTTGTAATGGTGGATCCGAAAAAAGTTGAGCTTTCTTTATATTCGAAAATTGAAAGACATTACTTGGCGAAATTGCCTGATACGGAAGATGCGATCATCACAGACAATGCAAAAGTGATCAATACTTTGAATTCACTTTGTATCGAAATGGATCAGCGTTATGACCTTTTGAAAAACGCGTTCTGTAAAAACATCAAGGAGTACAACGCCAAATTTGCTCAAAGAAAACTCAATCCAGAAAATGGACACCGATATTTGCCTTACATCGTTTTGGTTGTGGATGAGTTCGCTGATTTGATTATGACTGCAGGAAAAGAAGTTGAACATCCGATTGCACGTTTGGCCCAGTTGGCAAGAGCGATTGGAATCCACTTGATTGTTGCGACACAAAGACCATCAGTTAACGTAATTACAGGTATGATCAAAGCGAATTTCCCTGCGAGGATTGCGTTCCGTGTTATTTCGGGAGTAGATTCAAAGACGATTTTGGATTCGCCTGGAGCGGAGCAATTGGTTGGACGTGGTGATATGCTTTATTTCAACGGAAACGATTTGACGCGTTTGCAATGTGCCTTTGTAGATACGCCTGAAGTCGAAAGAATTGCGGAATTTGTTGGCGAGCAAAAAGGTTATCCGGATGCTTACCTTCTTCCAGAATATTCCGGCGACGAAAGCACTTCCACAGTTGGCGCTTTCGATCCGAACGAGAAAGATCAGTTATTTGAAGATGCGGCGAGAATCGTTATTTCTACACAACAAGGATCAACATCAATGCTTCAAAGACAATTGAAATTGGGATATAATAGAGCCGGAAGAATTATGGATCAGCTGGAAGCGGCTGGCGTGGTTGGCGGTTTCAACGGTGCGAAGGCGAGAGAGGTTTTGATTTCGGATCTTGGTTCTTTGGAAAGGTTGTTTGATGAGTTGAAAGGGAGATAGATTTAATATAAACGCTGAATTAATTTTTGGCGTTTTTTTGTTTATATTAAAGATTAGACTGAATATTAATTCAAATCAACTTAGTCGCTAATTCCAATTCTTTTCGTAATTTCATTTAAAATTTTATCAGATGAGAAAATTATTTTTAATCACTACCCTATTCTCTTTTGGATGCTTATTTTCGCAGACTAAAAAAGAAGAAAAAGCTAAAGTTGAAGTGCTTCCGGCAAGACCTCTATTACCACACATCAGCACAGAAACTGACACAACAAAAGTACAGACTTTAAAGAAAGAAGATTCCAACAGTCGGTTCTATAAAAATATGACCGACGAAAAAGCATCCCAATACAAGATGCTGAAAAAGATAACGCCTTCCACCAATTATCAAACAGAAAGTACACAACCCTTCAAAATTGATACAATTCAAAATTCAAACAAAATCAAACCTCAAGGTAAATAAATGTCCACCCACGAACTCCTCTACAAAGCCATAAAAATCGCTACCAAAGCACACAAAAAACAAACCGACAAATACGATGCACCTTATCTAGGCCACGTTTTTCGAGTAATGAACGCCGGAAAGACCATCGACGAAAAAATCGTTGGCGTTCTGCACGACGTCGTAGAGGATCATCCAGAATTTTCTTTTGAATATCTAAAGGAAAAAGGATTTCCAGATTACATTTTGGAAGCAGTGGAATGTCTCACGAAACGTGAAGAGGAACATTTGGACTATGACGCCTTCGTCGCAAGAATTGAGAAAAGCCCGTTGGCAATTGCCGTAAAACTGAATGATCTTCGCGACAATATGGATCTCACAAGATGTACAACATTATTGGAAGAAAAAGATCTGAAACGCTTCAACAAATATTTGAAAGCCTATCTTTATCTGATTGAAAAGTATTAAGATGTTCTAATAATATATCTCTCGCAGATCGAGCAGATTTAGCTGATTTTAAAATCTGCTCGATCTACGAGAATTTTTTTAGTCCACCATCGGAATCACAAAATCCTTCTCGTCATCCGTCGCATCGATTGTAAAGTTGAGCGCAAAATATAAGAAGTGAAAATTATCATTCCCTCTCAGCGCAAATTCACGCTGGAACATATACCCGGAAGTAATTGATAAACTATTATTAAACTGATATCCAAAACCAGCAAAAGTCCTGTTTCGTTTGAAATTCGGATCGACTGGACCCAAGAAAATTTCCTCAAAAGCATTCACAAAAAAAGTCTCTTCCTGCACTTTATCATTATTGATTGGCACAATTGCGCTTAATCGATAACGGAAACGGTTGGCTCTCGTATGCTCGCCCGTTTGGCTGGCGTAGAAATACCTTTGTTCTGCACGAACTCTGTGATCCAACTTCAGTTTACCAAGCTTTTGCGTCAGCGTATATTGCAACCAGACTCGCAATTCCTCCTGCGAGATCTTCATCTTTTCATAGGTTCCATATCGCCCGATTCCTGCGAAGATCTGATTGTTTTTGATGAAATTATAACCAATTCCACCTTTCGTCTCATAATAATCAATCACCGTATAATCGCGTCTGGCTCGGGTTTGTAGCTCCACATAAGCCATCCATTTCGGTGTGATCTTATACGTAAAAGACATCATATTGAAGCTGGAAAGATGATCTTGCCCAGAAACAAAACTCCCTACAAACACGAATAGTAACAACAGCTTTTTCACGGCACAAATATAACAAAATACCAGAATCGTTCTCAATAATTTTTTGGGCGTATCCCTTTGTTTTTGCTCAGACGTTTCTGCCTTTCAAGAACGCTTTCTAATCAGCAAAAACAAGCGGGTCGGGCTGTCCGTTATTATCTTTTTGTCCAGAACATTTCCCGTCCAAATTGACATTCATCCAAAGACAAAAAGGATAACCACTACCATCCCTTACGCGGGTTTGCGTTTCAAAACACATAGGCTATCAAATTTCTTTTATTACAACGTCTACCATTAATATAACAAAAGGTACCACTCCTACGGAGCGGAAATTGCTCGATCAAAATTTTCTACAAACATATTGCTCCTACGGAGCGTTTTAATATTGCAATTTAAAGTAGAAATATTGAGCTTGTTTAAATTTCGTCAATTACTCCCTGTGGGTTGGGGAAATAATTTTGATGAAATTTTCAAGGTGTTTTCCACAATTTAGGTATGCGCGAAAGAAAAACGTTTTGAAAATTTTATTTTTGAATCATTTTTAAACAAGCTCTTATAATATATGTAAAATCAAAGCTCCGTAGTAGTGAAATGTTTGTAGAAATAAATACACCCGAAAAGTAAACAAACTCCATAGGAGTTTAACTTTCATCAAATCTAACCTTAAAATCTCACCCTTCAAACATATTGATAAACAAAAAAAACCTTTCAACAGAATTGAAAGGTTTTATAAATATTTCGAACAAGTTTTTATCCTAGTAAAAGTGTCAATGGACTTTCTAGGTAAGTTCTTAATGTTTGCAAGAACTGAGCACCTGTTGCTCCATCAATTACTCTGTGGTCACAAGCTAGAGACAATTTCATTGTGTTTCCAACAACAATTTGTCCGTTCTTAACGATTGGTTTCTCAACAATTGCGCCTACAGATAGGATCGCAGAATTCGGTTGATTGATGATCGATGTAAACGTCTCGATTCCAAACATTCCAAGATTTGAAACGGAGAAAGTAGAACCTTCCATTTCGTTAGCTTTAAGCGCTTTTGTTTTCGCTCTTCCAGCCATATCTTTTACAGATGCGGAGATATCGTTGTAAGACATAAAGTCTGTATTCTTCAATACTGGAACTACCAATCCGTCCGGAACAGCTACTGCTACCCCAACGTTGATATTCCCGTGGTGGATGATCTTGTCACCTGCCCAAGAAGAATTCACTTGTGGATGTTTTCTCAATGCCACTGCAACCGCTTTGATCACCATATCGTTGAAAGATACTTTGGTGTCTGGCACAGCATTCATTTCTTTTCTCGCTTCGATTGCCTTATCCATGTTGATCTCAACAGTCAGATAATAATGAGGCGCAGTGAATTTACTTTCACCCAATCTCTTGGCGATGATGTTTCTCATTTGAGAATTCACAGTTTCAGAATCTTCTCCTGGCGTGAATGCTACACTTGGCTGAGCAGAAGTCGCTTTCGGTGCTGAAGCTACAGCGGCTGGCTGAGCAGACGGCTGATAGTTTTCAACATCTTTTTTCACGATTCTTCCGTTCTCACCAGAACCTTTGATTGCAGAGAAATCTACACCCTTATCTTGTGCGATTTTCTTAGCCAAAGGAGAGATCGCGATTCTTTCGCCTGTAGAAGATGCAGCCACTGGAGCCTCTTCTTTTTTATCTTCAGTTTTAGTTTCGGTTTTTGCTTCTGATTTTGGAGCCGAAGCTTTTTTTCCGCCACCGGAAACCACACCAGAAACGTCTGTTCCTGCAGGGCCGATGATCGCTAAAATCTTATCTACTTCCGCAGCGTCGCCTTCTGCAACACCTTGGTATAATAAAGTTCCGTTCACTTCAGATTCGAAATCCTGAACAGCTTTGTCAGTTTCAATCTCAGCAAGGATGTCACCTTCTTTTACAGTGTCACCAACGTTCTTTTGCCATTTAGCAACTTTACCTTCGGTCATTGTATCAGAAAGACGAGGCATTGTGATCACCTCTACACCTTCTGGCACTTCGGCTCCGCTCGTTGAGTCAGTGCTTTCAGTTTCTACATCTGTAGATTCGCCTTGCGTTTTTGATTCTTCTTCAGATTTGCTTTCAGCAGCAGCGTCTGGTTTTGCACCTCCGCCGTTGGTCAAAGAAGAAATATCTTCTCCTTCTTTACCGATGATTGCCAAAATAGAATCTACTGGTGCCGCATTTCCTTCCTCTACTCCTACGAATAGAAGTGTTCCGTTAATTTCGGATTCGAAGTCCTGAACTGCTTTATCTGTTTCGATCTCTGCAAGAATATCACCTTCTTTTACAGTATCACCAACTTTTTTGTGCCATTTTGAAACTTTGCCTTCCGTCATCGTATCCGACAAGCGGGGCATCGTAATTACTTCTGCCATAATTTTTTTTATAAAATTAATTATTTTCTAATTTGTTGATGAATGGATAATCCGGAGTGGAATATACATAGTCATAAAGAAGATTTGCATCTGGATATGGAGATTCTTCCATAAACTCTACGCACTCTTCTACGAATGCTCTTGATTTTTCTTCCAAAGCGTCCAATTCTTCTTGAGTCGCCCAATTGTTATCAAAGATTCTTTGTTTCACAATCTCGATTGGATCTTCCAATTTGTATTGTGCCACTTCGTCTTTTGATCTGTAAGGTTCAGCATCCGACATAGAGTGACCTCTGTAACGGTATGTTCTAGCCTCGATGAAAGTTGGTCCGTCTCCTCTTCTTGCTCTTTCGATCGCTTCGTAAGCCGCCTCTGCCACTTTCTCTGGATCCATTGCATCTACAGGAAGACAAGGCATCTCATATCCTAATCCTAATTTATAAATATCTTCGTGGTTGGCAGTTCTTTTCACAGATGTTCCCATTGCGTAACCATTGTTCTCACAAACGAATACCACAGGAAGTTTCCAGTTCATTGCCATATTGAAAGTCTCGTGAAGCGCACCCTGACGTACAGCACCATCACCCATAAAACAGATGTTGACCGCTTTTCTGTCAAAATATTTGTCACCGAAAGCAATACCTGCTCCCAAAGGAATCTGACCGCCGACGATACCGTGACCACCATAGAAACGGTGCTCTTTGCTGAAAATGTGCATAGAACCTCCCATTCCCTGAGATGTTCCTGTTGCTTTTCCACAAAGTTCTGCCATGATTCTTTTTGGGTCAACGCCCATTGCCATTGGGTGGATGTGACATCTGTATGCTGTGATCATACTGTCTTTGGAAAGATCCATTGCGTGGGTAAAACCTGCTGGAATGGCTTCCTGACCGTTATAAAGGTGTAAGAAACCTCTGATTTTCTGTTTAAGATAAAGAGAACGGCATTTGTCTTCAAACCTTCTCCACATCGTCATTTCTTCATACCATTTAAGGTAGACTTCTTTTGAAAATTCTTTCATTGTAATTTCGAAATATGTAGCAAAAATAAGAAAAAAAATTTTCTTTATTGTATGCATATTATCATATTTTTTCACGAATTGGAAATCAATACGATTAAAGCGGAACAGATTGCGCAATCGATTGCATTGATACTAGACAAAATAATTTTACAGAATTCTTCCCAAGCTATTAATTTTTGTATATTGAGGTCGAAATTTTGCTGAATGGAAATCAAAAACCCAATTATTATTAATGTATCGAGAGTCATTTCGAACTTCTTCAACCCGTTGGTTTCTCTCGTCATCTACTTTTTCTATTACAGTTACAAGAATTACACTTGGGAACAAGCTTCTGCAAAGTTTTTACCGATTTTACTTTTATTGATTATTCCAATTGCCCTTTGGATTTACAGAAATGTGAAAAAAGGGAATTACACCAATATGGATGTTTCAAATCGTAAGCAGCGACATTCGCTCTACATCTTCATTATTATTGCAACGGTCATCTTCTTGGCTGTAGATTTCTATCTTCACAAGGAAATGGATTGGGCGATTTTTATGCTTTGTATCTTATTGATACTAATGCAAATCAGTAATTTTTTCATCAAAAGTTCGATGCACACAAGTCTTAACATCTACGTTTCGGCCTTGTTCTTTACCATAGAACCAATAGCTGGAATCTTTTGGTTTCTGCTTTCAATCGTCATTGGAATTACCCGAGTGATTTTGAAAAGACACACGCCAAAAGAAGTTTTTTCGGGCGGTGCAATCGCGATTTTTGTATCTTTAATCTATCTTGTAATGGTGAACGCCATTATTTTCTAAAATATTTTTTTTTATGATGTTACAAACGTTAACGCCTTCTGAGGAAGAAATAATGCAACTCATCTGGCACAAAGGTCAAATCTACTTCCGAGAATTGATGGACATTTATCCAGAACCAAAACCTCATCAAAACACAGTTTCCACATTCTTGAAAATCTTAGTGGACAAAGATTATCTTTCAACCGAAAAACAAGGCAGAATCTATCTTTACACGCCAACAATCGGTTTTAATGATTACAAGAATTTTGTTCTAAAACGCTTTCTAGAAACTTACTTTGACAATTCGGGAAGCGAATTATTGAAAGTTTTGGTTGAAGAAAAATTTGTTAAATCAAAAGACTTTGACCAATTTTTTGAAGGAAAAACCAAAGAAGCTTCTTTCAAAGAAAACATTGAGGAAGACAGTCACATTCAGGATTTTATCAAAGAAATCACTGGCGAGAAAAAGTCTAAGAAAAAAGATAAAAAGGAAAAGAAAAAAGGTAAAAAGAAGAGCAAATAAGATGTAGAATTTTTTACTTTCGATTATAATTTAATTCTCAACCCCCAACATTATGAATCAAAAGTTAAACGAGATTTTCGGGAAAGCGATTTTTGCCATTCGGCAATTCCCTTTGGTTTTATTGATGGCTTTGTCGGCTTCGATTTGTTTGATGTTCATCGCTGAGGAAAATTTCCGTACCAGCGAAAAAGTTTTCACGTTGACCAAATTGATGTTGGTTTCTTGCTTGGGAATTTCATTGATGTTTGGTTTGAAGATCCTTTCGCAGAGAATCAGAAAACAAATCTTGCTCGAACTAGGCGGAATTTTATTCTTAATCGGATTCTATTTTCTGTTGCCAAAACTGCAAAAAGATTTCACCGAAGTTTATGCATTTCTACTGATTCCGACTTTTGTATTATCGCATCTTTTCGTATCTTTTGCTTCATTTTTCAGGCAGAAAACCGAGATGCATTTTTGGCAATACAACAAGAATCTTTTCATTAATATTGTCCTGACTGTGATTTTCACAGGCGTTTTGACTGGCGGAGTCGAATTGGCGATTGTCGCGGTGGACAAGCTTTTTGATTTTAATTTTAATGATAAAATATATCTGCGCGTTTTTTATTTATTAGCCATATTTGGAAGTAGTTTTATCTTTCTTTTGTTCAATGAAAAAGGTTTGGAATATCTTGAAAAAGAAGGCAATTATCCAATCGTTCTGAAATTCTTCACACAATACATTCTGATTCCACTCCTTATTATATACGTCGTCATCCTGTATTTTTATTCGGCGAAGATCCTCATCAATTGGGAATTGCCGAGAGGCTGGGTTTCGTATCTCGTCCTCGCCTATTCGATTGTTGGAATTTTGGCGATATTGCTCGTTCATCCTCTGAAAGAAAACTCGGCGAAGTCTTGGGTCAAGATGTTCTCGAAGATTTTCTATTTCACATTAATTCCATTACTAATCCTACTTTTCACAGCTATTTTTACGAGGATTCTGGAATATGGTTACACGGAACCGAGATACTTTGTAGTCTTACTTTCGGTTTGGTTGGCAATTGTTGTTTTCTATTTTATCATAAATAAAAATGCAAGTATCAAATTCATTCCAACGAGTTTATTTGTCTTTGGATTGTTTGCGTTGATTTTCCCTTTTCTCAACACATTTTCTGTAGCGAAAAGAAGTCAGGAAAATCAGTTGATCAAAATCCTTAATGAAAATAAATTGCTTGATAATAAACAAAAAATCGATTTTTCCAGGCGAGTTGTTGATAGCACGGCGACGGAAATTGCGAACAAGTTTGAATTTTTGGGCAAACGAAATGAAACGGAATCCTTGTTAAAATTAATAGACATTAAGAAACAGGAAGATTTAGCCAAAGAAATCAATCAATCTACAAATTCATATTCGCTTTACTACATTGTAAAAGACCAATTTTCTAATATTAAAAAGACCGACAAATCGACTTCGGATTATCAAAGATTAGAATTAATTTCAAATCAACAAATTGTAGATGTGAGCAGTTACGATTATGTTGTTTATTTCAACAGATATAACCACAGCGCCAAAACGATTGGCAATGACACGTTTGAGATCTTCGACAGAATAACGGATGAGGAACCGCAGTTCAAAGTTATTTTAAACTCTAAAGAAGAAGCCGATTTTTCTTCATTAATCAAAGATCTAAAAACAAAATACAAAGGAAAAATCGGACAAATAAATTTACCCGAAATGGCTATGGAAGGTGATCTGGAAAAGTATCATCTCAAGATATCACTGGGAAATCTGATCATTGAAAAGCACAAAAACAATCCTTCATCAACCATTGATTTTGAAAACGCCTATTTGCTAATCAAGAAAAAGTAAGATTTAAAATCATTTTTCTGAGGTCAATTTGATAAATTAAATTACAAGCAAAAAAAAAGCGATCTAAAAATAGATCGCTTTTTTGTTTTGTTAAGGGATATTACCAACGGCCTCCTCCACCGCCTCCACGGTTTTCTCCACCACCGTAACCACCTCCACGGTTGTTACCACCTCCGTAACCACCACCACGGTTGTTATCGAAAGATCTTCTTGGTTTCTCTTCTCTTGGTCTAGCCTCGGTAACATTTAGTATTTTACCGTTAAATTCTTTCTGATTTAAAGCATCCAATGCTTGTTTTCCTTCTTCGTCTCCCATTTCTACGAAACCAAATCCTTTTGATCTCCCAGTGTCTCTGTCAGTAATGATCTTTGCAGAAGTTACTTCTCCAAATTCTTCGAATAATTCTTGCAACTGATAATCTTTAGTTGCGTAATTGATGTTTGAAACAAAAATGTTCATTTTAAAAAAAATTAAGTTAACTGTTGTTTTATATTATATTAAGGAAAAACAACAAAATAACATTATTGATTTCAAATATAATTGACTGCAAGATACAAATATTTTCGAATAATTATATCTTTTCAAAATAAATTTAAAACGAATTTAAAATTCGCTAATCCACCTCTGTACCTCTACTGGCTTCCAGTATTTTGAACCAATCCATTGTCTCAATATCAAGCAATAAAGATTGCTTCAATTTGCGAATTGTTTCCACTTTTGAAGTTCCGATGACGGGAATTATTTTCGATGGATGTTTCAGAATAAAAGCCAATAAGATTTTATTTTCGTTTGCATTATATTTCTCACATAGCTTTTTAATTATCTTTTTCAATCTAATATTTTGCTCAGAATTTGAGGTGAAATAATTGCCAAGAACCGACCACGCCATAGGTCTCAGTTTTTTTATCATCAGTTGTTCCAAAGTTCCGTTATCAAAAGAATCCAGATGATTGACGGACAACTCGATCTGATTGGTAACTAATGGAAAATATTGATTCAACAATTCAAATTGGGAAACGGAAAAATTACTTACGCCAAATTCTTTCACCTTTCCTTCTGCTTTCAAAGTTTCAAAAACCTTGGCAATCTCTTCCGGATTCATCAATGGTGATGGGCGATGCAGAAGCAAAAGGTCGAGATAATCTGTTTTTAAATTGCTGAGGCTTTCATTCACACAATTTAAAATATAATCCGAATCGTAGTTGTAATATTTGAGAGTCGAAGGTTTTTTCTCAGAATTCATCACGATTCCGCATTTGGAAATCAGCTGGATTCTTTCTCTATCAATCTTCATTTCTTTCCAAGCGTTTCCGAAAAGTTCCTCTGTGGTGTGATTCCCGTAGATATCAGCGTGGTCAAAAGTCGTGATGTTTTCCTCCAGACAAACTTCTATCAACTCCTGAACTTTTCTCTCGGAATGGTTGGCACCCCAAATGCCCCAACGCATCGTTCCAGCAATTAATTCTGAAAACATAATTTGATTTTTTTACAAATATATTATGTTAAACACAAAATACATTGATAAATTTGACTTTACAAAAATTATTATTTATGAAGAAATTCACTCTCTTATTGATGTTGGGTTGCGCTTTCGCAAAGGCACAATTTACAACGCCGGGAAATGGTACAACGTACACGCTAACAAGTCTCTCGGCAACTGCACCGGATGTTCTCAAAAATATGGGAACTTCTTATATGATGATGAACGACATCACTATTTCTGCCACCGATAAATTGATTATTGATGAGAACACGACCTTAAGTGTTTATTCCGACAAAGCGCTTTACGTTTTTGGTGAATACCACACGACGGCATCTAATTTTTTGATCAATGCTGTAGATTCCGGATTTCCATTCAAAGGAATTCAATTCGAGATTGGTTCTGTAGCTGAAATGAAAAACACCCGAGTTGATTTTGGCGGTGGCGTAAGAGTTTTGACAACTAATTTCCTAATGGATAATTGTATTATTTACAAAAATAAAGCTGGTGTGTCCACAGGTGGCGCCGTTAGTTTTTTCCGAGGTGAGCCTGGAAGTATCACGGTTAAAAATTCTCAGTTTTTGGAAAATGCGAAACCGGCAATCAGCTCAAGTGGTAATGCAACGGCGAATGTTTCTGCGCTTATTTCCAACAATTATTTTTACGGAAACAATACGGACGATGGCAATGCGCCACAGATCAATATGGGACCTTCCGGTTCGGACTCTTTGAAAATCATTAATAATACAATCATTGGAAATAGAGCTTTGACAAAGGTTGGAGGGATTGGATCTTCGGCTTTGGCTGGCGGAATCAATAAATTTTTGATCAAGGACAATATCATCAAAGACAATCGTTTCGGAATAACAACTTATGCCGGAACTTCCAGCGGAATCATCGACGGAAATGTGATAGAAAACAATAATACAGAGCCAGTTCCAGATAATGGCGGAAGCGGTATTGCGATTTACGGTGCAAAAGATGTCATCATCAAGAATAATGAAATCCGAGGAAATCTTTGGGGAGTTACAGTTTTATCTAATGGAACGGTAGATTTGGGAACTTCCGAAAATCCTGGAAACAATATTTTCAAAAACAATCAGAATCGCGGTAATACAGTTGCTTTTTTCAACAATACAACCAATCTAGCCAATGCTGTTGGAAACTGCTGGAGAGAAGATGAACTTTCTACAGATGCAATGGTAGAAGCCGTTATTGGAAGTCAAACGCCGAATACCATTACTTACAAACCTTACAATTGCGCATTGCAACTGGCAGTTTCCGAAACTGGAAAACTCAACAGTCGCGTCTTCCCAAATCCGAGTAAAAACCATTTCTTCTTCGAAACCGAAAGTGGTGGAAACATCGTGATTCAGGATTTGAGTGGGAAAGTTGTTCATTCTGCAATTGTCAACAAAGGAAAAAATGAAATCAATACCAATCTGCAATCTGGCGTTTACATCATCACGCAACAATCCGAAGGCAAAAAGTCTAATACGAAATTGATTATCAAATAATCATGAGCATTTAGCTATAGCGTTTGGCATCTAATTGCTAAAATTATTATGAAGCATCACTTTTTGTGGTGCTTTTGTTTTTTATTAATCAAATGAATTTAGTTTTAAGGTGAAAATTAAATCCAGCGATAATCTTAAAGTGTCTTAAAGTTTCTTGAAAAATGCCTTTAACACAAGAAAAATCGTAATTTTGATAGGTTTAAAATAAAAATATTAGATAAGCTTTTTGATATGAGAAAAATTTTCATTTTTTTCCTTTATGTTGTTGGGATGTCGCAACTTAAAGCCCAAGATAAGATAGACAAAGCTATTGAAAATCTGGAACACAATTACACGCAGGAAAAAGTCTATCTGCTATTTGATAAAGACAAATATGCGGTTGGCGACAATATTTATTTCAAATCTTTCGTGTTCAATGGCTACAACCGCTCCAAGGTTTCCAACACTTTGTTTGTGGAATTGTACGATCACAACAAGAATATGGTGGATAAAAAAACCGTCTTTCTCAAAAATGGCGAAGGCGACGGAACTTTCACTCTGAATGAATTTCTGAATGAAGACATATATTTCGTAAGAGCTTACACCGCTTGGATGGGAAATTTCTCTGAGGAATTTAATTTTACAAAACAAGTTCCGATTTACAATCCAAATTCTGAACAGAAATTAGTTCTTGATAAAAACACAAAATGGACAGCCAACGTTTTCCCGGAAAGTGGTACTTTGATAGATAACATTGCAACAAAAGTGGCTGTGAGAGTTTATTCACAAGGAATTCCGCCAGCAAGTTGGAGCGGATATGTCATCGATTCTGAAAAACCTTCTGAGAAATTGGCAACTTTCAAAAACCTTGACCAGAATGTAGGAACTTTTACAATCACGCCAAAAAGTGGAAGAACTTACAAAGCTGTCATCGAAGATAACAAAGGCGTGAAACAAACCATTGCGTTACCAACAGCCTCAAACTCCGGAATCAATCTTCAATTGACCAACGATCCTAAAGGCATTAATTATAAAATAAAAGGCAACAATCTACCACAAGGTTTGCAGGGTTACAGCATTGTTGGAACTATTAATAATCAAATGGTTTACAGAGCCAATATCAAAACCACAGCAAACGACGCAACCAGCATTATTCCAACAAAAGTGAGCAATGATGAGACGGCAGTTTTGAACATTACCATCTTTGACGACAAACAAAATCCAGTCGCACAAAGACTCTTCTTCGTCAATCCAAACAAACTGAATCTGGACGAACCAACTCTGGCAATGTCTATGAACAATGAAGCAAGAGCCTTCAACAGTTTTGACATCGAGCCTGATGCGGATCACACGAGTTATACAGTTTTGGTGAAAGACAGCCAACCTTCTGAAAACAAAAATGAAAACACCATCCTAAGCGCGCAATGGCTGACAGGAGATTTCACTTCCCCGATTTTCAATCCATCACAATATTTTGAGAAAACCGCAAATCCAGAAGCACTTGATGCGATATTAATTTCAGAAAAATGGAAACGTTTTGATTGGGAATCGCTATTGGCTGGGAAAGCGCCTGAGTTCACTTACAAACCTCAGAAAAACCTATCGTTCCAAGGAAAGGTGACAAACAATGGTCGTTTTCTCCCAAACAAGAACATCAATCTATTATTAAAAACAGAAAAATCCGACAAGAGTTTTGTGCCAGCTGTGACGGATGACAAAGGTTTTATTTATTTGGACAATATCTATTTTGATGAGCCTTTGACGGTTTCCTATTACCTGAACAAAGACAAAAAAGAAACTTCGGAAAGTGACAATTTGAATATTACTTTTCAGGCATTGTCAAACAGTATTCCTTTTAAAAATAACTTACCAACCACCAATTATCGTTTGGTAAAGGAAGCTCAGGCAGATCCTAGCATTGCAAAATTGCTTCAAAACAAAAAGAACAGACAAGCTCTGGATGATTTTGAAAAGGAAACTCAAATTGAAGAGGTAAAAGTCGTTGCGAAAAAAGTCGATAAAAAAGCAGAGCTTGACAAAGAATTGTCAACAGGAAGATTCAGCAGTATGAATGCCACTATTTTCGATTTGGTGAATGACAATCAGGATGCGATGGCTTCCCAAAATATCCTGCAATGGTTGCAAGGGCGCGCGGCGGGACTTACTTTTACGATGGATCAATCTGGAAATTTGGTCCCAAGCATTCGTGGTTCTCAGGCGAGTTTGTTTTTGGACGAGATGCCGGTTGACGCAAGTATGATCAGTTCGATTCCAGTGAGCAATATTGCGATGGTGAAGGTTTTGAAAGACGGCGGATTGATTTCTAATGCAGTCGCAATCTACACCAGAAGAGGAAATATGGTTGCCGAAGAAGATAAAACGAAAGAAAAAGTCAACAAATTGGTTTTGAAAGGTTATGACAAATCCATTGAGTTCGAATTGCCGGACATTACGGGTGATGCCTACAAGAGAATTACGAAAGATACGCGCGAAACCTTGTACTGGAATCCATCACTTTCAGAAGATGGCGGATTAGCACCAAGAGCAAAATTCTTTAATAATGATGAAGCGAAAAATCGCCAAGTGATCATCATCAGTTTTGATAAGAATGACAGACTTCTGTATTACAATGAAATCGTGAAGTAATGTTAATTAAATATAAAAAAGACTTTCCAACACGAAAGTCTTTTTTTATGGTGTGAAGTTTGGTTGAAAAAATCAAATATTAATATCAAAATCTAACATTATGCCTTACATCACAAAAGACATCGACAAAAATTACAGTGTTTATTACGAAGATTACGGAACTGGACAGCCGGTTATTTTGATTCACGGTTGGCCACTCAGCGGAAAATCCTGGGAGTTGCAAGTGCCTGCGCTTTTGGAAGCTGGATATCGAGTTATCACTTATGACAGAAAAGGATTTGGAGAATCTCAGCCGTCTTTGGGTGGATACGATTACAATTCATTGACCGAAGATTTGCTGGAATTGATCACACAATTGGATTTGAAGAATGTAGTTCTCGTAGGATTCTCGATGGGTGGTGGCGAAGTGGTTCGTTTTCTGACTAACTATGGTTCTGAAAATGTTGACAAAGTCGCTTTGATTGCATCCATCATCCCATTGGTGAAACAAAAAGAGGACAATCCTGATGGCGTTCCAGAAAAGGATTTGAATGAAATTCTTGATAATCTAAAAAAAGACAGAGTTACTTTCCTTGAAGGTTTCCACAAGAATTTTTACAATTATGGACTTTTGTCGCAGTCAGTGAGTCAAGCGCAATTAAATTATGACTGGAGCATTTCTTCTCACGCCTCTCCTATCGCAACAATCAAATCTGCAGAGAGTTGGGCAAACACCGATTTCCGTTTGGAACTTCAAAATGTGACGGTTCCGACATTGATCGTTCACGGAGACGAAGATCAAATTGTGCCGATAAAAACAGCTGGAGAACAAGCATCCAAAGGAATCGTGAATAACCAATACCACGTGATTTCCGGTGCGCCTCACGGATTGAATGTGACGCACGCAGATGAATTGAATCAGATTCTGATTAATTTCCTTAATGGTTAAAATCAATTAACTATATATTTGAAACAGCATTTTTTAAAAGTGCTGTTTTTTGTTTCAAATTTCTTCATATCTTGATGAGTTCAAACTAAATAGTGATTCAACAATCATAATTGATTATTTATGAAAGGAATTTTTACAGCAATTCTATTGGTCTTTGGTTTTATCATACTTGATGCTCAGAGCAAATTAGATCAAGCCATAGATAATCTTGAAAAAAATCATTCACAAGAAAAGGTTTATATCTTATTTGACAAAGACGAATATGTTGCTGGCGATCAAATCTTTTTTCAATCTTTTGTTTTTGATGGATATAATGTGTCTACAATTTCGAAAACGTTGTTTGTGGAATTGTACGATCAAAGTAAAAATCTGATTGATAAAAAAACGATTTTGATAAATGATGGTCAAGCTTCTGGGACATTTAATCTAAACAAAACTTTGAATGAGGATATTTATTTCGTCCGAGCTCACACGAACTGGATGGCAAACTTTGACAACGATTGGAATTTCATCAAACCAATTCCTATCTACAATCCAACTTCGAAGAAAAAATTAGTTTTATCAGAAACGTCGCAATGGACTGCTGAAGCATTTCCAGAAGGCGGAACATTTGTAGATCAAGTTCCTACGAAAGTTGCTGTGAGATTATTTGCTCAAGGAAAATCGCCGAAAAACTGGAACGGTTATGTTATAGATTCGGAGCTTCCTGATAACAAGATTCAAACTTTCAAATCATTGGATGAAAATATCGCCTTGTTTTCGATGACCCCAAAATTTGGAAAAACTTACAAAGTTGTGATTGAGGATGGTATGGGTAATTCTCAAATTAGTCCTTTGCCGACAGCTACAAATCAAGGTATAAATTTCAAAATCAATTCTGAAAGATCAGGAATCAGATATACAATTGATGCGATTAATTTAGAAAAGAACGTCCAAAATTACAGTGTAGTTGGAACTATTAATAATCAATTGGCATACAAGGCGAAAATCAAATCAAGCAATCCACAGGTTTCGAGTTTGATTCCCACAAAAGAGATCGGGCAAAATGGTGTGATGCAGATTTCGTTGTTTGATGAGAAAGATAATCTAGTGGCACAAAGACTTTGTTTTTTAAATCAAAATTCAACAAATCCTATCGTCTTAGAAAATTCAAATTTCAATAATGATCCGAGAGCTCTGAACAGTTTTGAAATCAAACAAAATCCTGAAAATACAAGCTACACAGTTTTAGTAAAAGATTTGACTGACACTGATTTTAATTCGAAAGAAAATATTCTCAGCAGTTTATATCTCACTCAAGATTTTAAAAATATTGTAAAAAATCCGGCTCAATATTTTTCTAAAGATGCAAACCCAGAAGCACTGGACGCGCTTTTAATCTCAGAAAAATGGAAACGTTTTGATTGGGCAAAAGTAATGGCTGGTCAAAAACCGGTTATTAAATATAATTTGGCTGAAAATGAATTCATTTCCTTCAAAGCACGACTTGCGCTGAACAGCCGACCTCTGCCCAATGCGCCTGTGAATCTGGTTTTCAAAAATGATAATGGTGAACCACTCATATCTCAAATGACGACAGATCAAAACGGAGATGTGTTCATCAATAACTTAAACTTTGAAGATTCATATTTCGTGAACTATTTTCTTAACTCAAACGAAAAGCAACAGGTAAACCTGACTTTGAAATTGAAACCATTGATTGAGACGAACATTACAAAACTTAATTTTCCCCATACCCGGTATGAGTTGAAAGAAGTCAATGAAAATTATGCAGTACCTTCATCAATTAAAAAAGCATTGACAAATGCAGAGAACTACGATAAAATCACAAACGACGAAACGCAAATTGAAGAAGTAAAGATCATAAAGAAAAAAAGCGATGCCATCAAAAAACTGAATGACGAGCTGACTTCTGGAATGTTCTCCAGTATGAATGCTACAATTTTTGATTTTGTGAATGATAATCAAGATGCCTTCACTTCCCTTAGTATTTTGGAATGGTTGCAAGGACGTGTAGCTGGTCTCAGCATCGTGATGGCTGGACCAGGAAGGTATATGCCTGTCATCCGTGGTGTTGAAGCAGGCGTATTTTTAGATGAGATGGAGGTAGGTCTAGATGCCGTACAGACGCTTAATATTAGTAATATTGCAATGATAAAGGTTGTGAAGGGAAGTACTTTAATTGGTAATTCTATTCTAATTTATTCCCGCACTGCCAATCTGAAAGGGCCAATCTCAAAAGCCTCAAACATTAATAATAAAATTGAAATAAAGGCGTATGACAAGCCAGATACTTTTCGGACTATCGATTATTCTCAGCAGAAATACAAAGATTTGACAAGCGACTGGAGGCCAGTTCTATATTGGAATCCAAATTTTTCTAATTCAAAGATCACTTTTTTTAATAATGATAATGCGAAAAATCGAGAAATCACCATCATCAGTTTTGATAAAAATGATCAAATCAATTATTATAATGAGATTTTGAAGTAACGATAAACAAATACTTTTTGAAAATAGAAACCCTTTTCTATTTGGATGACTTCATTAGCTTTAAAATAATGTTTTGAATTTCTTGAGGTTTGTTCACCGTCATAAAATGTCCACCACCATCAATTACAAAGTCTGCTTTCACATTCTTAAAAGGAATGATCCGATCTTTATTCCCGTGAATATGAATTAGATTTTCGGGACTGATTTCATTTTTCCAATTCACAATCCCATTGATTGCCCAAGAGAAAAAGTCAGGGTCAGTATCTTGCAGAATATTTTTCAACAGTAGTTTTTCAGATTCACTTTCTATTCCGAAAAGCCAATTGGTGAAGAAGTTTTGCTTTTTGAATAAAGATTTTGGAATTAATTTAGTGAGTCCTAATTCCCCAGAAATTCGGTTGAATTTCGGAAGTTCAAATTTATTTTTCGCTGATGCTATTAGAATTATTTTTTTTGTTTTAATGATTTTAGAAATCTCCACAGCTACCATTCCACCGAAAGATAAACCAATTAGAACAGGATTTTGAGTCGTTATTATTAATGAAATTCTTTTAGCATAATCTTCTAAAGGTTCATTCGTTAAAGGCGTTATCCAATCAATAAATTCGACATCCAACTCGCCGAAGTCAATCTTATCAAAAACCCTTCTGTCAACGCCAAGACCGCTTAAAATATAAATCTTACTCACCTTTTAAATTATAATTTTAAATAAAAAAAGACCGAATCTCTTCAGTCTTTAATATTTTATTTGTTCTAAAAGCTAACTGCAAAAAGCAACCAGCCAAGAGCTATTTACAACATTTTCAAATTGTTCACTTCTTGTTCCGTTAGGATTCTCCAGTGTCCTCTTTTGATATTTTTCTTGGTAAGTCCAGCGAACATCACTCGGTCAAGTCCTTCCACTTCATAACCCAATTTCTGGAAAATTCTGCGAACTACTCTATTCCATCCGATGTGGATCTCGATGCCAACTTCATTTTTCGGTTTCCCTTCAATGAAAGAAATGCTGTCTACTTCTGCAACGCCTTCTTCCAAGCGGATTCCTTCGCCAATTAATTTCATATCATCATTCGTCAGCTTTCTATCCAGCGTTACGTGATAGATCTTTCTCATTGCGAAAGATGGATGCGTCAGTTTTTTGGTGATGTGACCATCGTTTGTCAAAAGAATAACACCAGTAGTTTGTCTGTCCAATCGCCCAACTGGAAAAATTCTGTATGGAGACGCATTTGCAGTCAAATCCATCACCGTTTTTCTTGCTTTTTCGTCTTTGGTTGTTGAGATGTAACCTTTTGGTTTGTTTAGTAAAACATAAACCGGTTTTTCCGGTGTGATATTTTGGCTGTCGAAAACCACTCTATCCGTTTTCTGAACCTGATAACCCATTTCTGTTACCACTTTTCCGTTCACTTCCACAAGGCCTTGCGCGATCAATTCATCCGCTTCTCTTCTACTGCAAATCCCAGAATTCGCAATATATTTATTAAGTCTAATGGTATCTTTATGAACCTCCTTACTGATTTTTTCCAATCTTCTTCTTTGGATGAAAGATTTGGTTTTATCCTCAGAGGTTTCTGGTCGGATGTATGGTTTTTTATTTGAAGGCTTTTTATTGAAAGGCTTTTTATCGCCATTTTCGTATTTGTCTCTACTGTCAAAATTACGGTCGCCACCTCTTGTTGTCTTAGGTTTACGCGCACCTCCTGCAGATGGTCTGCTTTTGGACGTTCTTTCGCCAGAGCCACGGGAGTTTCCAGAAGGTCTGCTACTACCTGCACTTCTAGGTTTTTTGTCTCTTTCTGGTCTTTTTCCGTCTTCGCTCATTTCTAAAAATTTTTGCAAAGATAGTGAATTAGTTAAGAGTTACGAATTCTGAGTTTAAGAATTATAAAAATTGAGAATAATGTAATTTCTTTTAATTATTAGATGTCTTATTAAACTTTTCTAACTCATTTAAATTTCCATTATAATTCTTCAAGAATTCAGATATATTTTCAAATATCTCTTTCACTCTGATTTCTGCGTCGTGATTTAAATAAAATATTTTTCCTTTTCTATCAACTCCAATATAATCTCCATTTTCTAAATCTAAAATACTATAATATTTATTGCTATCAAATTCTATTTCAAAACAATTTTCTAAATCTAATTTTTCGATTTCTTCTTTAGCGTAAAGATTCAGTATTTTTTCTACAACTTCTTTATCAGGATTAACAGTATTGACCGTTTTAATAATCAAATCACGTAATCGTATATTGTTAATATCAAATATCTTGTGAAATATTTTAGGGTTTTCGTGAAGAATAAAAGTCAGTTGATAATTAGAAAAAGAACAGGGAATATTTTCAAAAATTTTTCTTTTTGTATTGTAAAATTCTATTCCATTGATGTTCAGAATATGACGAGGTAATCTTTGCAATTTATGGTATGCCTCTTTATCTCTCACTTCTCGTAATATTGAAATACCTTTTGGTTCGAATGAAAAATAAATATTTGAAATCTCTGAAATCATTTTCTTATTTGTGATTTCAAAGTTTTCATCATAATCGGTCAATTGTTGAATAAGTTTTCTCTCAATTTCTTTAATTTGATTAATAGAAATTTTAGACTGAAACAATCCTTTAAGAATACCTCGCATAATTTCAAAAATAAAATTATTCAAACATTTCAGCCAAACGAACTGACTTTATCTCAGATGAATCGTAAAGTTCAGAAACTGATTTCTTAACTTCTAATTTCGGATAAAGATTGACACCAATGATTTTGATTTTCCCTTCTTCAACCCAACTTTGTTCTTTCGTTGCTTGGTCGAAAATCATTTTTTGGATTTCTCCTAATTTCAATAATTCCAAATAACCGCCTTTTTCCTCAATTTCAAGAAATAATTTCCAGGATTTTTCAGCAAATTGTTGCGTGATGTCTTCCACGAAATAACTTCCAGATGTTGCATCTTCAAAAACGTTGATGATGCTTTCATAAGCCAAAACGATTTGTTGTTTGAAGGAAATCTCTTTGGAAAGCTCCGTGGGATTTTCGATTTTGTAATTGTTGCAGAAAACTGCGTCAGCGCCTCCAATCATTGCGGAAGCCAATTCCAAAGTGGAACGGATGAGATTATTGTCCTGGTCGCTTTTGGATTTATTTCTTAATGAAGTTTCAACGAAAATGTACGGAATCAAATCTTTCCCAAACTCTTTCGAAAGCTGATTGAAAAGATATTTGAAAGCCCGAATTTTTGCAATTTCAAAAAAATATTGACTTCCAACAGCAAACTTGAAAATCAATTTATCTAAAATTTCAGAGCCAAATTTCTCCACCAACTCTTTCGATTTCGCCAAAGCAAAACTTAATTGTTGAATGATAGAAGCGCCAGAATTTTGATGTAAACTGACATCAACACAGATCTTTCTTTCAAATGATTTTGATAGTAATTCACCAGCAAGATGTTCATTGATCTCCGCTTTGTAATCATCAGAAAAGACATCAATCAAAGAAAAATATCGGTTGGATTCTTCTGTCAAGATATGTTCTGAAAGCTCAGCATTATTAATGAAAATCGATTTTTCATCAAGATTTTCAACATTCTCATTGAGGAGAAAAGCAAAAGATTGGTCTTCCAAACCTTCCTGATATTCTGCTACAAGATGTGTACTCTCTTCTACTTTCGGAAGGATTTTGTAATCAGAATTGTTTTGGTAATAAGGCTTGACATCAATATCCTCGAGATTCTCTTTTTGAAGAATTGCGTAGATGTCATCCGTTTTGAGTTGCCTTTTTACAAGCTGTTCCCAATTTCCCAATGTACTCATTCTGAAAGTTTTTTTTACTTCTTAGCAATCTTAGAACTATCAACTACCAAAATGAAAATCTCCTCGTTAGGTTTTTTCATAAAGTAATTTTCTCGGGCGTACTTTTCCTTTTCATCCTTGTTGTTCATCAGCTTGCGAAAGAATTTGTCGTTCTTTTCATATTCCGTTTTGTAGAAATCAAGTTGTTTTTCGTAGCGTTTTATTTCGCCATTCATTTCATTGATAACCAAAAAAGAAGTACTGTCAAAGAATATCATCCAGACCAAAAAACCAATAAGCGTTACCAAATATTTATTAAAAACATAAATCTGGAAAAACTTCAATGTCGGTGATTTTTTCTTGATATCCTTGATTAGTTCTTTCATAATTAATGAACTTTTTTAAGCGAATTATTAATGACAGTCGTCAGAAAATCAATAGCTACAGAGTTTTGTTTCATATTTGGAACAATCAGGTCAGCTTCGTTTTTGGAAGGCTCGATGAATTCCTGATGCATTGGTTTTAAAGTCGTTTGGTAACGGTGAAGAACTTCCTGCAAATCACGACCTCTTTCCTGCGTGTCTCTACGGATTCTTCGGATCAATCGCTCGTCGGAATCGGCGTGGACAAACACCTTCAGATTGAATTCCTTCAACAATTCTTTATTGGTCAAAACCAAAATCCCCTCTACGATCAAAACATTTTTTGGTTCCACAGTCACGTGATCGCCTGTTCTGGAGTGCGTTACAAACGAATAAATCGGCTGTTCGATACTTTCGTTATTTTTGAGAGCTTTCACGTGCTCCAACATCAATTCAAAATCGATGGATTTTGGATGATCATAATTCAAAGCTTCTCTTTCGGACAAGGTCAAATTTGGGTTGTCGTGATAATAATTATCTTGAGAAAGAATGTTAACACCTTCTACATTAAGCTGTTGCATTATCTTATTCACAACAGTAGTTTTTCCGGAACCTGTTCCTCCGGCAATTCCAATCACGAGCATCTTTACAATTTTTACAAAAATAATATAATTTTTATTTACACTCGTTTTTAATCTGGAAAATTTGAAATTTAGAAATAAAAAAAGCTAGTCGAAACTAGCTTTTTGGTTATCGTGATCCTTTGTTTGGTCTTTGAGGACTGCTTTCCTGTTGGATCTGTGGTTGAACTCGGATATTATTCTGCGAACCAGATCTCGTATTGTTTTGAGGTTGGACTCTCACATTATTTTGAGGTTGATTTCTAGTTCCTCTATTCGAATTAGGTTGCACTTTTATATTGTTTTGAGATCTTCTTCCAGTCTCTTGCACTTGGATGTTAGGCTGAGTAGACCTTCTCGTTCCTGTCGAAATCTGATTAGGCTCAGGCCTTCTCTTCGGCGAAATAACGACGTTGTTTCGGACTCTTGTTCTGGAATTGTAAACTGCGCCGTTTCTGTAATAATTATTGTTATTATCCAAATAAACGACCTTTGGCGCATACCAAAATCCATCCGGAGATTGGTAATACCCATCTCTGTAACCATCGGAATAGCCTTGAGAATATGGGTCGTTATTATAAGCGTATGCTCCTGAATTTGTCATACAAGAAGTCAATGTAAATGCGATGATGGACGGAACTAATATTTTAAATAGATTTTTCATTATTTCTCGGTTTTAAAAATTACGTTAGTAGTAACACTCAACTAGATTACAAACAATCTGCCAAGTTAAATTTTGGTAGAATAATCAATAAAATCCCTCTAATCAATGAAAACTATTCTTCAGGCGAAATCCCAAGAATATAATAGAAAACCGCCAAATCTCTAGCAAGAAATTCACGCGTGTGATTGCGGTAGAAACTTTCGTTTTTGGTAACGTCTTGAGCATCAAAACCCAGCGCATTCATCCCATTGTTTCGGGCAAAAAATAAAGCTCGAAGATTGTGGAATCCTTGCGAAACGATGATCACATTCTTTTGGTTGTAAGTATTCTTGCAATTCAAAATACTCTTGTGCGTGTTGAAACCTTTTGGGTCTTTGATGATGATATTTTCCGGAACGCCTTCATTATAAACAAGGAAATGCATCATAGCTTCCGTCTCGTCGTAGTTTTTACTTTTCTCTCCGCTGACGATGATCTTTTTGATTTTCCCGTGGTGATAAAGCGTTCCAACCGCTTCCATTCTCGCTGTAAAATAAGGATTGGCAACGCCCGAACGCATCTTCGGCGATGTTCCCAAAACCAAGGCGCAATCTCTCGGCGGAACTTTGCTGATTTTGGTATACGTTCTCCCACTCGTCAAGGCAACCACCCAGAAGTTCGCCAAAATCATCAGCAAAATACCAACTTCCATAAGCCTGAAAGCTATTTTGAGAATGTTTGTAACCGCCTTAATCATCGTTAAATCATATCAAAATCCAAATAAATTTCCTTGCTCATTGCAATAGCTGTACAAGGTAAGATTTTTCCCTGATGTTTTTCATTGTCTGTCAAATATTCATCTTCCGTCATATCAACTTCTCCGTTTTTCAGGTAGCAAAGACAACTTCCGCAGATTCCAGATTTGCAGGAATAAGGCAGTTTGTAGCCCAAATCCAACAGTTGCTGAAGGATTTTTCGCTCGTTATTTTTCAGAATAATGCCATCTTTTTCGATGTGATTGAATTTGATTTTAACTTCAACATTTTCAATAAGAGGAAATTCCTTTTCAGTTGGATATATATCTTCGTTGTAAGCTTCGAACAATTCAAAATGAATATTCTTTTTCGGAATTCCGTGGTTGTAGCAGGCGTTTGCAACCGATTTTATCATTGCGCCTGGTCCACAAATCAAGACTTTGTCTGTGCTGTCCCAGATTGTAGATTCCTCATCATCCTCGTCAAGATGAAGGATTTGGTTGATGATAAGCGAGACTTTTTTCTCATCTATTCTTCCTTGAAACAACTTGTCCTTCACAGGTTCCTGCGAAATGAAATAGAAACACTCCAATCTTCCGCCCGATTCTATTTGAAGCCTTTCCAACTCATCTTTCAGGATAATATCTTCGTAACTTTTGTTGCCGTAAAAAAGGAAAATCCGTGTTGTTTTTTCCTCAATCAAAATATTTTTGATGTGACTGAGGATTGGCGTAATTCCAATTCCCGAAGCGAAAGCGATGATGGTTCGTTTCTCATTCGGTTTTGAATTAAGAAAAAATCTTCCCAAAGGTTCGCTCACAGAGATTTCGTCGCCGACATTGTAATTATCGAATAGGAATTTGGTGGAACTATTTTCACCATTGATTTTGATGGCCAATGCCAATCTCTTTTCGGAAGGCGAAGAAGTGAAGGAATAATCGTTCTGGATTTCCTTTTCATTAAAGTGATATTTCAGCGTCACATATTGCCCAGCGCGAAATTGAAACCGCGATTTCAACGCCTCTGGAATCTCTAATTCCAACGCAAAAGCTTGTTTGGTCAGTTGTTGTTTTTTAGCTATTTTTAGCCTGTGAAACTGAGGTTGGTTGGCTACTGTTAATTGATTCTCCATTGTCAAGAATCAAATTTAAAGAAAATTGACAAAAGAAAAAATCTAAATTCAACACAAGCTCGTAAATTCATTTAAATTAAAATTCAATGAAAAAGATAATATTATATTCATTCCTGTCAATCAGCTTTTTAACTTGTAAAAAGAACGATGAGAAAGTCGCAGAAACGCAAGCGAAAGAAGATTCAATAACTGTAGAACCTTCAAAATCTGAAGCCGATGTTGCCGAATTGGTGGAGTTTTCTCCAGAAAAAATGTCGGCTTACATTCAAAATAAAAATCCTGATACTTTGTATGTAACCAATTTTTTCGCGACTTGGTGCGGACCGTGTATGCACGAGATTCCATTTTTCCACAAAAAGATGGAGGAATTGCAAGGTCAACCTGTAAAATTCACGTTTGTAAGTCTTGACAACAAAACCGATTGGGCAACCGAAGTCAGTGATTTTGCGGACGAATTTAACATCAGAAAAAACGTAACATTATTGGACGGAAGTCTTTTGAAACCAGAGTTTTTCAAACAAAATTTCAAAACTTGGGACGGTGGCGCAATTCCTTTTACATTGATTAAAAAAGGCGATAAAGTGAATGAAACACTTGGTTCTATGACGGAAGAGGCTTTGAATCAGAAGCTTTCACAGTTTTTATCTGCAAAATAATTAAGCAGGAATCAATGATAAGAATTAAACTAAAAGACAAATCTTGAAAAATAAATTCGGAGTCCTTTGCTTTTTTATCATTGTCGGAATCATCATTTCGTTCATCATCAATTTGAATATTGGTTATGCAAAACTTTCATTTTCAGATTTTTTTAATGAATCCGCGGAACAATTTGAAATCGCAGGTTTCAGAATCAATCGGGCTCTAGCAATGATTTTGGCTGGAATTGCGATTCCGACAAGTGGTTTTCTTTTGCAGGAATATTTCAAAAATCCTTTGGCTGGCCCGGATGTTTTGGGAATCACGTCGGTTTCCAGTTTGTTTGTGGCGTTTTATATTTTCTTTTCGCAAGATGTTTTGATTCCAGATTTTCTTCAAAATAGTTTTATCAGTTTGTCATCAATTCTCGGGAGCGTTGTTTTAATGATGGTTTTGCTATTATTTTCAAATCGATTTCGGGATAAAAGTTTCATTATTATTTTCGGATTTCTGATTTCGGCTTTGGCTGGAGCGGTTGTTTCGTTTCTTCAATTTTATGTGGAAAGTCAAAGCCTGAAAAACTATATTCTATGGACTTTCGGCGCAAATAATCAAGCTAATATTTCTCAAATTTCAATTTTAACAATTTTAATAATTATCGGACTGTATTTCACTTTCAAATCCATAAAACCTTTGATTGGAAATTCTCTCGGAGTTGCTTATGCGCAAAGCTTTGGCGTCAGTCAATCGAAACTGAAAATCAGTATCATTGTCGCTTCATCAATTTTATCGGCTTCTGTGACGGCTTTTTTAGGCCCGATTTTATTTATTGGCGTTGTGGTTCCGCATTTTTGCAGAATGCTTTGGAATCCCGCACAGCTTTGGCACCAATTGATTTTAAATGTTGTGCTGGGAGTTTTTGTGATGCAGGTTTTTTCAATCATTTCAGAACTCAGTCAGTTTCCGATTAATATTATTACGACGTTTTTTGGGATTCCTGTGATTTTGTTGATGTTGATAAGGAAAGTCTGACACGAGGACACAAGGATTTTTTTTACAATTTTGTGTGATAAGGCACGAGGTTTAACTTCGTTAAATTTGAAAATCTTTGATTTTCTTTTGTACTAAAGCAATATGATAACTGTGTCTTTATGTTTTATAAATTTTCATTTTTTTTCAATCAAAAATTTTATTTTACATTAGATAAAAAAACAAATGACTGAAAATGAATTATCAAAAATCGTGTTTGATGCTGGACTGAAAATCCATAAGAAATTAGGTCCTGGTTTATTTGAAACTGTTTATGAAGAATGCTTATTTTATGAACTACAAAAACAAGGTTTGAAAGTTGAAAAACAAATCGTTCTACCAATTGTTTATGAGGAATTAAAAATCAGCAACGCTTTTCGGATTGATATTTTGGTTGAATCTAAATTAATCTTGGAAATAAAAGCTGTTGAGTTTATAAATCCGTCTCACAAAGCACAGCTTTTAACTTATCTGAAAATGACAAACTGTAAATTGGGATTGCTAATCAACTTTAACGACGAAACATTTAGAGCAGGTGTTTCACGAATAATAAATGGTTATTTTTAAATTTAACCCAAAAGTGCAAACAAATATTTCATTAAAAATAAGATAATAAGGAATAATTTCCCATTTAACGAAGTTAAACCTCGTGCCTTAAAACATATTTAATAAGAAAAAGACTTTGTGCCTTTGTGTAATCAACAATATATGTCCTTAGATATCAAACACGCATCAATCGGTTATTCAGAACCATTAATTTCTGACATCAATACTACCCTAGAATTAGGCGAAGTTTGCCTCTTGATGGGAAATAATGGGATTGGGAAAACGACTTTAATAAAATCCATTCTTGGTCAGAACAAGCTTTTAAGTGGCGAAATTTCCATTAACGGAAAATCAATTCTCAAATTAAATCCGAACGAAATTGCCTCTCAAATCGGCATCGTTTTTTCTAAAGCTGAAATTCCTGATAATTATACAGTTACCGATTTGATTTCATTGGGAAAATACATTCATTATCCCTATTATTTTAAATTGAATGAAAAGGATAAAATTGAAATCGATGACATCATTGACAAATTAAATTTAACACAATTTCGAGATAAAAAACTCACCGAACTTTCTGATGGAAATCTTCAAAAAGTCTTTATAGGAAGAGCTTTAGCGCAGAATTCTCCTTTTATTATTTTGGATGAACCAACGACGCATTTGGATGAAGAAAACAAATTGATGATTCTTTCCTTGATTCGAAATCTTGCGAAAAATGAAAATAAACTGATTTTCTTCTCTTCCCACGATTGGCGGTTGGCAAAGGAATTTTCAGACAAAATCTGGTGGTTGAAAGACAAAAAACTCATCAGTGGAATTTCCGAAGAAATCATTCTCGATAATCCGGAATTGATTACGCCGAAGATTTTGGATTTTAATAAAAATTTCCATCCGCCCGAAATCGATGCGCCGAAATTGGAAAAAGAAATGATGTTTTCCTTTCTTCAAAAAAACTTTGCGTCAGATTTGACTAAATTTAAATTGACGTTTAAAAATGACAAATGGGAGCTGAAATCGGATGATTTTTATGACAATTATCATACATTGACTGAAATTAAACAATCTCTGCAAAACCTTATAAATACTAACATTTACAGTTAAATAAAAATTACTATGACTTATATATTGAGATTTGCATAGCAATTAAAGTATTGTAAATCAACTACTTAAATATTAAAACTTAAAAATACTATGCATGCATAGTATTTTTTTTATATTTGTGTAAAGCACTTCAATATGTCAGTTATGGAAAAGAAAAATTCAGAAAAAGTCGAAAGTGTTGACTTGATGCTAAAGTCGGCTTGGTTAGCGGTCTCGAAAATGTATTCGGACCAGGCTTCGTTGTATAATTCAACTGCTGTTCAAGCACTTACATTACTAAAAATCGACCCAAAAGAAGGGACGCGAAGTACGAATCTTGGTCCCAAAATGGCTATCGAACCTACTTCTTTGACAAGGATTATCAAACTTTTGGAAGACAATGGTTACATCTACAAGGAGAAAACCACGACTGATAAACGGGAAGTGATTATCAAACTGACTGATAAAGGCATCAATTCCAGAAACTTATCAAAGGAAGTTGTTCTTAATTTTAATAAGAAAATTGTGGAGAGAATACAGCCGGAGAAGTTTGAAGTCTTCAAAGAAGTGATGAACGATATTCTGAAAATCGCCAACGAACTTAATAATAGAAAATAGTTTGTAACGCAAAGTCGCAAAAATATATAATTAATGATGCTTATAAGTCGCAAATAAAATACATAATCTTCGATTATTTGCGACTTTAAACAATCTAATTTTAAAAATTTTCCGCCTTTGCGATAAAAACGGAATAATAGAAAACAATAATAAATCTCAATAAATGAACAGAAAAATAAAACACGTTACAGTCCTCGGCTCCGGCGTGATGGGTTCCGGAATTGCCTGTCACTTTGCTGGAAACGGGATTCAGGTATTGATGTTGGATATGCCTGCGAAAGACTCAGAAAATGCCGACAAGAAAACGAGAAACAGCGTGGCGCAAGGTCATCTTGACACCGCTCTGAAAAGCAATCCTTCACCAATCTATGACAAATCGTTTGCCTCCAGAATTACGGTTGGAAACTTCGAAGATGATTTGGAGAAAATCAAAAATTCGGATTGGGTGATTGAGGTGATTGTCGAGAGATTGGATATCAAACAATCGATGTTCGAGAAAGTGGACAAGCTTCGCAAATCAGGAACTTTGATTACTTCCAACACGTCTGGAATCCCGATTCATCTGATGTCGGAAGGAAGGTCGGAAGATTTCCAGAAGCATTTTTGCGGAACGCACTTTTTCAATCCACCAAGATATTTGAAATTATTCGAAGTGATTCCAGGTCCGAAAACGGATAAATCTGTTGTGGATTTCTTTATGTCTTACGGCGAGAAATTCCTTGGAAAAACGACGGTTCTTTGTAAAGATACACCAGGATTTATCGGGAACAGAATTGGCGTTTATTCGATGGCGAAAATTATGGAACTGACCGAGGAAATCGGTTTGACCATTGAAGAAGCTGATTCCTTGACAGGCGATTTGTTGAATCGTCCAAAAACCGGAACGTTCAAATTGGGAGATTTGGTTGGATTGGACACGGCTTTCAACGTTACGAAAGGCCTTCAAGCCAATTTGAAAGACGACGAAATGGTTCAGGCTTTGAAAGATTCCAAGACTTTGAATCATTTAATTGAAAATAAATTCCTTGGCGATAAAGCTAAAAAAGGATTCTATTATAAAGAAAAAGACGCTGGTGGAAATGTCAATCGTTTCGTTCTTAATTATGAAACGCTTGGTTACGAACCGACTAAACAGCCAAAACTTCCAATCGTGAAAACGGCTAAAGAAGCAGGAAGTTTGAAAAACCGTTTGCCAATTTTGTTGCAAGACCAAACCAAAGCTGGCGAATTGATTAGAAAACATTACGCCTCACTTTTTGCTTACGTTTCTCAGCGCGTTCCCGAAATCACCGACGTGTTCTACTCCATCGATGATGCGATGAAAACTGGTTATGCGTGGAAACATGGACCATTCGAAAACTGGGATTTCTTGGGAATTCAAAAAGGAATCGATTTGGTGGAAAGCGAAGGTTACAAAGTCGCTGATTGGGTTAAGGAAATGCTGGCTTCCGGAAACGAATCTTTTTATAAATTGGAAAACGGAAAACAGTTATTCTACAATCAGAATACTAAAACTTACGAGCCTATTCCTGGTTTGGATGCGTTCATCATTCTTGATAATATTAGAAAAGAAAAAACAATCTGGTCCAATTCCGAATCTGCGTTAATCGACCTTGGAGACGGCATTTTGAACTTCGAATTCCGTTCAAAAATGAATTCACTTGGAGGTGGTGTTTTGGAAGGTCTTAATAAATCCATCGACATTGCTGAAAAAGATTACAGAGGTTTGGTTGTTGGAAATCAATCTGATAATTTTTCAGTCGGTGCAAACCTTGCGATGGTTATGATGATGGCCGTTGAACAGGATTGGTACGAACTGAATATGGCCATAAACTTATTCCAACAAACATCGATGAAATTGAGATATTCATCAATTCCGGTAATCGCGGCACCGTTTGGAATGACGCTTGGTGGCGGTTGTGAATTCTCGATGCATTCAGACAAAATCGTTGCAGCAGCAGAAACTTATATTGGACTTGTGGAAGTTGGCGTTGGTTTGATTCCAGGCGGTGGCGGAACGAAAGAGTTCGCATTAAGAGCTTTGAAGGGCGCACTTCCAGACGATGTTAAAACCAATCATTTGCGTAATTACTTTATGAATATTGCAACCGCAAAAGTGGCAACTTCTGCCCACGAAGCTAAGCTAATGGGAATTTTGACCGACAAAGATATCATCGTGGTAAACAAAGACCGACAAATTGCAGAAGCAAAACGTCAGGCGATTGTTTTGGACGAATTAGGATATACACCACCAGTTCCAGAAAAAATAAAAGTTCTTGGAAAAGAATCAATGGGAATGTTCTACGTTGGAACAGACCAAATGGTTGCCGGCGGTTATGCCTCAGAGCACGACAGATTGATTGCCAACAAAATCGGCTACGTAATGACCGGCGGAAATCTCTCCGAACCAACAGAAGTTTCCGAACAATATCTTCTGGATTTGGAAAGAGAAGCGTTCCTATCACTTTGTGGTGAGAGAAAAACGCTTGAGAGAATTCAGACAATGTTGACGACAGGAAAACCGCTTAGAAACTAAAAAGCTCCGTAGGAGCGAACTGATAATAGGAAAAATACCGTTTTCAAAACAAGCCTCGTAGAGGCGACCTGATAATAGAATATTTAGATTTCATTGAAAATTAAAAATTGATTTTGATTCAGAAAACATTTGATTGATTGAATCAAATTAACAGGTCGCTCCTACGGAGCTTCGCTAAAACACAAATTGTTAGCTATTAACAGAATACCTCTACGAGGCATAATAAAAATTAAAACAGAAAATAAATGGAAGCATATATAGTAACAGGATACAGAACAGCAGTTGGTAAAGCGCCGAAAGGTTCTTTGCGTTTTACCCGCCCGGATGATATGGCGGCAACTGTGATACAACATCTGATGAAAGATGTTCCAAATCTTGACCCGGCTCGCATCGACGATTTGATTGTCGGTTGTGCAATGCCGGAAGCCGAGCAAGGCCTTAACGTCGCGAGACTGATTTCATTAATGGGATTGGATACCGACAAAGTTCCAGGTGTGACAGTCAACAGATATTGCGCCTCAGGTTCAGAATCGATTGCAATTGCGGCGGCGAAAATCAAAGCAGGAATGGCAGAATGCATCATCGCTGGTGGTGCAGAAAGTATGTCGTACATCCCGATGGGCGGTTACAAACCGATTCCAGACACGGATTTGGCCAAGAAACATCCCGATTATTATTGGGGAATGGGATTGACGGCGGAAGCTGTTGCCAACGAATTCAAAGTGAGTCGTGAGGAGCAAGACCAATTCGCTTACAACTCGCATCAGAAAGCAATGAAAGCCATCAAGGAAGGAAAATTTGAAAACCAGATTGTTCCGATTGATGTCGCATATAATTTCCTTGACGAAAAGGAAAAAATCCAAACTAAAGAATACGCCTTCAAACAAGATGAAGGTCCGAGAGCTGACACTTCTGTTGAGGCTTTGGCAAAACTTCGTCCGGTTTTCGCAGCGAATGGTTCTGTGACGGCTGGGAACTCTTCTCAAACTTCTGATGGCGCTGCTTTTACAATGGTAATGTCGGAAAGAATGGTAAAAGAATTAAACTTGACTCCAGTTGCGAGACTTCTCTCCTATTCGACTGTTGGTGTTCCGCCAAGAATTATGGGAATCGGACCGATGTTCGCTATTCCAAAAGCGTTGGAGCAAGCTGGACTTAAACAATCCGACATCGATTTGTTTGAATTGAATGAAGCGTTTGCTTCTCAATCTGTGGCAATCTTAAGAGAATTGAACATCAATCCCGATATCGTAAATGTAAACGGTGGCGCAATCGCACTTGGACATCCGCTTGGCTGTACAGGAACTAAATTAACAGTCCAGCTTCTTGACGAAATGAAACGCAGAAACAGCAAATATGGTGTTGTGACAATGTGTGTGGGAACTGGTCAAGGTGCGGCGAGTGTTTTCGAGTTGCTTTAAAATCTAAAAATCATAATCACTTTCAAATGTTAGCCAATTCATCATTGATATCCGAAATCAAAAACATTATTTCTCAATCTAGAGATAATGCGATTCGTTCGGTGGATTATCAGCGAACATTGATGTATTGGCATATCGGGCAAAGAATTTTTGAAGAAGAGCAAAATGGAAAAGAACGTGCAGAATATGGAACTTATCTTATAAAATATCTTTCTGAGCAACTTCAACCAGAATTTGGAAGTGGGTTTTCTCGTCGACAATTGGAAAAATACAGACAATTCTATAGAGTCTTCCCAATTGCGTCCGCACTGCGGACGCAATTGAACTGGACTCAATATAAGCTACTTACGTCTATCGATGATGAGCATAAAAGAGAATATTACATCGCCGAATCCGTCAAAAATAATTGGTCTGCCAGGCAATTAGAAAGACAAATCAATAGTAGTTTGTATGAACGGTTGTTGTTGAGCAACGATAAAGAAAGTGTTTTGGCAATTGCGAAAGGCGAAATGATTCCCAACGAGCCTTCGCAAATCATCAAAGACCCAATGGTTTTAGAATTTCTGGGATTGAAAAAAGAATCCACTTATTACGAAAAAGACTTTGAACAGGCGATTATCACCAACTTACAGGATTTCTTGTTAGAACTTGGCAATGGTTTTTCGTTTGTTGCGAGACAGAAAAGAATCCATCTGGAAGGTGACGATTTTTTCATTGATTTGGTCTTTTACAACCGACTGATGCAATGTTTTGTCATTTTCGAAATAAAAACCCACAAGTTGACGCACGAGGATTTGGGACAGTTGCAAATGTATGTCAATTACTACGACAGAAAGGAAAAACTGGCTCATGAGAACAAAACCATTGGAATTCTGCTTTGTGCAGAAAAGAATAATGCATTGGTGAAATTTACTTTGCCAGAAAATAACGAAAGCATTTTAGCCAGCAAATATCAATTGTATCTCCCAACAGAAAGTCAAATTTTGGAAGCTCTCAAAATAGACCTTGATGAATTTAACAATCAAAAAAAATAAAAAACAACAATAAAATGAGTACTGAAACCAAAACATTAAACGGTGGCGAATTCCTGGTAAAGGACATCACTGCTCAGGAAATCTTCAGCATCGAGGAACTTTCCGAAGAACAAAAAATGCTTCGCGATTCTGCAAAAGAATTCATAGATAAAGAAGTGGTTCCGAACAAAGAACGCTTCGAGAAAAAAGATTATGCCTACACGGAAGAAGTGATGCGTAAAATCGGAGAAATGGGATTCCTTGGAATCGCTGTTCCTGAAGCTTACGGCGGACTTGGAATGGGATTCGTGACCACAATGCTGGCTTGCGATTACATCTCTGGAACAACTGGCTCATTAGCAACAGCTTATGGTGCGCACACGGGAATTGGAACACTTCCAATCCTACTCTACGGAAGCGAATATTTGAAAAACAAATACCTTCCGGACTTGGCGGCGGGAACTAAATTCGGTGCTTACTGTTTGACCGAGCCAGACGCAGGTTCCGACGCAAACAGCGGAAAAACTAGAGCAAAACTTTCCGAAGACGGAAAACATTACATCATCAACGGCCAAAAAATGTGGATTTCGAATGCTGGTTTTGCAGACACTTTCACTTTATTCGCCAAGATTGACGATGATAAAAATATCACTGGATTCGTCATCAACCGTTCAGAATTGGAAAATCCTGAGAGCCTGACTTTCGGAGAGGAAGAACACAAATTGGGAATCCGTGCGTCTTCTACGCGTCAGGTTTTCTTCAATGATATGAAAATTCCGGTTGAAAATCTTTTGGGTGAAAGAAACAACGGTTTCAAAATCGCTCTTAATGCCTTGAACGTTGGCCGAATCAAATTGGCGGCGGCGTGCTTGGATGCGCAAAGAAGAATCCTGAACCATTCATTGACTTATTCTACGGAGAGAAAGCAGTTTGGCGTTTCTATCAACACTTTCGGCGCGATTCGCAAGAAGTTGGCAGAGATGGCGACTGGCGCTTTCGTGAGTGAGGCTGGTTCTTACCGTGGTGCAAAAGATGTCGAAAACAAAATCGAGGAATTGGTTGCCGGCGGAATGAACCACGAGGAAGCGGAATTGAAAGGCGTGGAGGAATTCGCAGTAGAATGTTCTATTTTGAAAGTTTTCGTTTCAGATTTAGCACAGCATTCAGCGGATGAAGGGATTCAAATCTTCGGTGGAATGGGCTTCTCAGAAGATACGCCAATGGAATCTGCCTGGAGAGATTCAAGGATTTCCAGAATCTACGAAGGAACGAACGAAATCAACAGACTTCTTGCTGTGGGGATGCTCATCAAACGTACAATGCAAGGGAAAATCGACCTTTTGACGCCTGCAAAAAATGTGGGGAAAGAATTGATGGGAATCCCGTCTTTCGACATTCCGGATTATTCAGAATATATGTCTGAGGAAAAAGAAGTCATCAAAAATCTGAAGAAAGTATTCCTAATGGTTTCCGGTTCTGCCCTTCAAAAATATATGATGGACATCGAGAAACAACAGCATCTTCTCCTGAACGCTTCCGAAATACTGAACCAAATCTATATGGCAGAATCTGCCATCCTGAGAGCGGAGAAACATTTCGATACAGATTCTGTAGAAGCATCAATGGCAAGACTGAATCTGTACAAAGCTGTTGACATCATCGCCACCAACGCCAAAGAAGGCATCGTATCTTTCTCCGAAGGCGACGAGCAAAGAATGATGCTGGCCGGACTAAGACGTTTCACAAAATACGTCAACACGCCAAATCCAATTGCTTTGACTGAGAAAATTGCATCTCATTTTATTGCGAAAGGTTCTTACTAGATTATCAATTTTATTGAAATCAAAAACCCTCCGGATTTTTCGGAGGGTTTTGTTTTAAATACAAATTTATTTTACCTGATTTTGTTTTTCAAATTGATTGTACACTCTGTCAACATCTTCATAATATATTTTTTCAAAAGGAGTTCCTTGATAAATAAATTTACAAAATATATGAGGGCAAACATCATATTCATCACCATCAATATCATAATCAACTATCTCTGTATAATTTATTTTACCAATAGTAAAAACTCTATAAAATTCTGAACAGACTTCTTTGTGTTTTAGAAATCGCCATTTTCCATCATCTAATGAAACTATATCATGAACTCCTATAATAAATTCTAAACCTTGATGATATGACCTATGAAGTTCGGCCTTAAACCAATTATATTCGTTAAAATCATTGGATTCATTATGATTTGGATAGCTTGTATCGTTAAAATTTCTTAATAGCATTCTAGAATTAAATTTTCTATTTTCCAATGAATAGTTAATCCAAGGTGCAAAATCTGATTTTACGCGTTTTTTAAGTTCTTGAATTTTTAGAAATTTTTCTTCACTGCTTTCTATGTTTACTATAAATTTTGGATAATATTTTTGAATTAATTCTATGTGATTTAAAACTTTTTCTTGTATTGTATTCCATCCCCAAAATAGTACTTCAAAATTACAATCATTTTGCTGTTTTATTTCTTCACAAAATTCATCGAAATCTGGATGTTCCTCAAAAGTAGTAGCAATAAATAATTTATTAATTTTAATCTTGAGATTTTGCGATTGAGTTTTACCAACTTCAGCAACTATATCATCAAATAACTCTTTTTTAATCATTGAAGGTTTTCGAGACAAATCCTTTTTTTTACATTGAATTGCAATATCAAATTCGCTAGAAAACACATCAATACCTTTTTGATTGTGACCTTGTTTCCCAAATTTTTTGAATGTAATTCCCTTGTATTCTAAATTGAATAAATCACAAATTAAATCTTCAAAAAGTTTCTCGTTTTCAATAGGAGCAAGTTGATGTTTCATTTATATGAATGTTACTACATTATAATTAATTCACTAACTTAACAAAATATTCAATGTCAAATTAATAATTCCTTCTCGAGCTAATAAATTATCAAATTTTAATACTCAATTCCAACCTTCCTCCAAAACCAAGTTCAACAATCTTCTGAAGCGTCGAGATTCTAGTTTCTTTTAGATTATTTTCAATTTTTGAAATGTAGGATTTAGTCGTTCCTACTTTTTCCGCCAACTGTTCTTGAGTCATTCCCAATTCCATACGTGTATCGTAGATAAGCGCTCCTATTTTAAAATTTTTGTACCCATCTTCAAGTTCGTCACGTTCTTTTGTCCCACGTTTGCCGAAGTTTCTCTCTTTGAACTCATCAAGAGTTGTTAGATTTTTATTTGCTGTCTTCATATTCTCTTTTAATTTTTAATGCCATTTCTATTTCCTTCTTAGGCGTCTTTTGCGTTTTCTTTTGAAAGCTGTTTGCCACAACAATCAATTTTCCTTCGTCAAAAAAGCAGAAAATTCTAAAAATATCACTCGCAACCTGCACACGGATTTCGTACAATCCTTCTGTATTTTCTAAGTGTTTAAGATAAGTTTCTGGAACTCTCTGCAAATCTTCAATCAACTCAAAAGTCCAAACTATTTTGGTTTTTACTTTTAAACTTTGTTTATCGAAGAAATCTTGAAAGTAGTTTTTGAAAAATGTTACTTTTCTATATTTCATATTTGTGTTTACAAAACAAAAATACTAAAGTTTCACTAAAGTGAAACAAAAAGAATAGGAAGTTTTAGATTAATAAAAACAAAATACTGAAAATCAAAACAAACTCAACTGAATCCCACCATTCCCTTTCCCCGGTTTCGCATCACCAAAAACCGTCTTCCCACCAAACCGCCAAGAGTTTTGTCGCTCCTCTTCTATCACTTCCTCAAGGTTAAAATCCGGCGTGAAGTTCGCTTCCGTTTTCAAAGCAATCTCGTGAAGTTTCTTGATGGCCTGGCTCTTATCAGTATTGCCCAACTTAGATTTCTCGATGCCTATTCTTAGGATAGAAATGGTTTCATCGTAGGTTTTGGTAGGCACAGGAAACGGATGACCGTCTTTCCCGCCGTGCGCAAAAGAAAACCGCGCAGGGTCAGTAAATCTCGACGGCGCCCCGTGAATCACCTCACTCACAAGCGCCAGAGATTGCATCGTTCTGGGACCCACGCCTTTCAGCATCAGCAATTCCTCAAAATTATCAGGCTGATTTTCCCTCGCCAGCCACAGAATATTTCCCAGCTTTTTCATATCCACATCACTGGCCAAAACCTCGTGATGCGCCGGCAAAATCAAGCGTTGGAAATCCTGCATCCACTTCTCGGAATCTGTTTTTGTGATGTCTACAATGCCGTTTCTGCTTTGTTCCGCTTGGGCAGAAGTCAGATTAAGAATACGCCCACGATTCACACCGGAAATCCCCGTATGAGGCTCATTCACAAAAGAAGTCACATTTTCTGACAGCCAATGATAACGTCTCGCCGTTCCGTCGGAATCGTGCATTCCTTGCTGAACAACCGCCCAATTCCCTTGGTCCGACAAAATAAAATTATGAAGATACAGCTGATAACCATCCTGAATAGCCGTGTTATCAACCTTCGCAGAGAGTTTACTGCATCTCACAAGCTCAGTCCCGTCAAGTCCGGTGGAATCTGCAATTTTCAGAAGTTCGTTCGGCGTTTCTTTGGAGAATCTTCCTTTTCCGCCAGCGATGTAGATTCCCAGCGATTTGGAATTCGGATTGATGGAACGTTTCAAAGCGCCCATCACAGAGGTCGTGATGCCAGACGAATGCCAGTCCATTCCCATCACAGCCCCAAAACTCTGAAACCAAAACGGGTCTGCCAATCGTCGCAGAACTTCATCTTTGCCATAATCAGCGAGAATCACTTCTACGATGGCGAGCCCAAGTTTCGACATACGTTCATAAAGCCAAGGCGGAACCTGACCGTAATGTAAAGGCAAATCTGCAGTCCCAGAACGTTTCATTGTGTGAAATTACGACTAAATTTTATTTTGAACATCCAATATTCTAATCACGAATTTAGATGTGATGAATTTTTCATCTCGCAGATTCAGCTGATTCAGCAGATTTTTCAAAATTATAAATCTGCTAAATTTGCCCAATCAGCGAGAACCAAAAACAAAAATCCGAAACGAGAACGCTCCGGACTGATTTACTGTACAAATTTTATTGCTTAATTTTCTTTCTTAGAAAGGAAATAATCTTTTAATTTACCAAGATTTATTTTGTCGCTACCCACGAAGATTTCGTCTTCGGTAAGGAAAACCGGACGTTTCAAAAACGTGTAGTGGTCCAGTAGCAATTCTTTGTAATCTTTCTCCTGTAGGGTCTTTGGGTCAAGCTCCTGCAGTTTTATCTGATTCGATTTCTTATTGAAAAGGGCTTCATAAGAACCAGCCAATTTGTACATATCTTCAATTTCTTCCTCAGTAATAGGGTTGATTTTGATTTCGCGAAGCTCCCAATCTCTAGTGTCATATTGTCCTAATATTTTTCTACAGGTATCGCAAGTTTTAAGATAAAATACTTTTTTCATTTTGCAAAAATACGTTTTATTTTCCACATCTTGGCTATGTCGTTTAGATATCTTATATTACGCCCCGACGCAAGGTCTCATCCTCTGTCATTTACATCCAGAACTTTAACGTTCATTAAGGATTTAAGTTTCATATTTTGGGCAACTTATCCGCCTTCCGTTCCCAATCTTTTTGCCAGCGCTATTCCAGCCACAAAAAAGGATTTCCACTCAAACCTAACGAAGTGGTTCATCGATTCAAAAAAAAAAAATAGAAAAGATGAGATAAGTCGGGTTGCAGATTCGTCTTCCAATCAAATTTTGTCATCAACATCGAAGTTTCAATTTCTAATCAAAATTATTTTCCTCCGACCCTAGAGGGAGTAATTTTTCTTTAAGTTCTAATTTATTTTTGCTCCCTTTAGGGCTGGGGAAAACAAAAATAAATTAGAATGCGTAGTAATCTGAATTTCCAAAATCCCTTCAAAAAACCTTACATTTGAATTTAAATTATCAAAAAAAATGGACAACAAACCAATTACTTTCCAGTTTATCTCAGAACCTACAGACGTCAATTTCGGAGGCAATGTCCACGGCGGAAGCGTGATGAAATGGATAGACCAAGTCGGTTACGCCTGTGCCAGTAATTGGTCGTCAAGTTATTGCGTTACCGTTTACGTTGGCGGAATCCGGTTTTATCAACCTATCAAAATTGGGGAAATTGTTAAATTGGAATCTCACGTGATTTACACCGGAACTTCCAGTATGCACATCGCCATCGATGTCTATTCCAGAAACATCAAAGAAAAAACCTTCGAGAAGAAAACGCACTGCATCATCGTTTTCGTAGCCGTTGACGAAAAAGGAAAATCCGTGCAGGTTCCAAAATGGACGCCAACCACCGAGCAGGAAATCCAAATGCAGGAATACGCCATCAAACTGATGAATCTTCGCCGTGACATCGAAGACGAGATGAAACCATTTTTATAAATTAAATTATTTATAATTAAAAAATAGCAATCCATAATCATTATAAATTGAATCAGATTTAACAATCTGAATGATTCAATACGGATATCAATATTTAATTTTGCTGAAATTAAAAATATATTCAATTGAATAAAAAAATTATCAGTTTATTGACCTTGTCATTAGTGGTCAATATCAATGCGCAGGTTTTCAATGCAGGATTCGAAAACAACAACGGGACACCTTTGTCCCAATTCACAACCATCAATGCGGATGGGAATTCAGTGCCTTTCTACGCACAGATTCAGGAGTTCAACACAGAAGCTTGGATTCAGTATTATGATGGCTATGACAACAAGATTGCCTTCAGCACGTCTTTGTATGACCCATCTGCCCAATCCAACGATTTCCTGATTACGCCGGCAATCACAATTCCACAAGAAGGAACGCCAACGCTTTACTGGAAAGGAAAGTCTTACGATTTTGAGTTCACGGATTCTTACGCGGTGAAAGTTTCTGAGACGAATAACAATCAGGAATCGTTTACCACAACGCTGACTCAAATCGATAGCGAACAACCTTTCATCTACGCTGGTCATTCTTTGGACTTGTCGGCCTACAAGGGAAAAACCATCTATTTGGCTTTCGTCAATAATACCAACGACGGAACTTATCTGGCTTTGAACGATTTATACATCAGCCAATCTGCCAATTGCGTGATGCCTTCGGTAGACGGATTTTCGATTTCAAATTTAAAACCAAATTCCGTGACCATCAATTGGTCTGCAACTTCCGGAATTTCCAGTTATGATACAGGATTTACGACTTTTGACACTTCGGTTTCGTCCAAAGGAACAACCTCTTCAACAAGTAAGATTTTTGATAATTTACAGTCTGGAAAAAGATACCAGTTCTTCCTCAAAAATGCAGATTGCGGTTCTGGCTGGGCTGGACCAAAATCGGTTTTCACTCCTTCTGAACTTCCCTATTCTTACGACTTCGAAAAAACGATAGAAAACTACGGTGAATACGACTCTGACGGTTGGGCTTCCAACTCTTGGATAAACGGTGAAAATGAAACTGTTGCACAAAATGGAAGTGGTTATGTTTATAACAACACCAGCACAAGCACGACTGCAGTTAAGAACGACTGGATTTTCTCCTACCCAATTTATTTGAAAAAAGATGAAACGGTCACAGTAAAATATTATTCCGGAATCGGAAGCGATGAAGCCAATCCAGCTACTCTAAAACTTGCTGTAGCGACAAGCCAAGATAGAAATTCTATCATCGAAACATTGAGCACAGACGTGATTTCAACAACTGCCTACAAAGAATTTACGAAAACTTACACGGCGACTGCAGACAACGTTTATTATTTCGGATTTGGAAACACAACAGCGCCGGTGACTATCACAACGTCTTTGAGAGTTGACAATGTCTCATTCACGAAAAATGCATTGGCTGTGAATGATGTCAATAAAACATCGATAAAAATCTATCCAAATCCAGTGGTTGACCAGTTGACTATCAAAACAGATGAAACAATCAAATCGGTTCAAGTCTATTCTCTTGATGGAAAATTACTGAAAACCATTGAAGGAAATCACGATAAAGTTGATTTTAGAAATTATCAAAAAGGAACTTATTTGTTGAAAATAGAAACCAACAAATCGGTTACTTCGCAAAAAGTGATAAAATAGTTATAAAAATTAGTTTAGAATTTTTTCAATAAAATAGTTGTGGAATTAAAAATCATTTCTAAATTTGTCCCAATGAAAACAATGAACAATATCTGGTGGTGGCTTTCTAACTCTTTGTCGGGTCTGAAAGGCTTATCGGTGTTCTAAATTCTGAACTAACTATAACTCAATCATAATAAGACTTCGACATTTTTTGTTGAGGTCTTTTTTTATTTAAATTCTAAAATTAATCTGATGAAATTCAGTAAAACCATAAAAGTAAAAACCACCGTCAAATCCCAATTGGCAGACCTTTTCACGCCCATCGGAATTTACCTGCGACTTCGCGATAACTTCCGCGATACAATCCTCTTGGAAAATGCCGGAAACCAAAACTCGGAAAATTCATTTTCTTTCATTTGTGTTAATGCTATTGCAGGAATTGAAATCAGAGATTATCACGAAGCTGAATTCAAATTTCCATTGGAAAATCCAGAAAAAATCCAGTTGGAAAATGAAAAATTATCTAATTTGCTACAAGAATTTTCCAATACTTTCGAATGCGAAAAACCAAACCACGAGATTGGGAAAAGTGCGCAGGGATTTTTCGGGTACACAAGTTATGATGCGATTCCATTCTTCGAAAACATCAAATTTAAAGAGCTTTCTGAGGAAAATAAAATTCCGTTGATGCGTTACAGATTGTATCAGTACGTCATCGCAATCAACCATCATAACGACGAAATGTTTTTAATTGAGAATAAAATAGATGGCTTAAAATCGGAACTTTCAACCATCGAAAATTTCATCAATCAAAAAAATGCGCCTGTTTTTCCTTTTGAAATCACGGCAGAAGAAACTTCAAATTTGAAAGATGAAGAATTTTTGGAATCGGTAGAGTTTGCAAAGAAACATTGTTTCCGTGGTGATGTTTTTCAGTTGGTTTTGAGCAGAAGATTTGAGCAAAAGTTCCGAGGCGATGAGTTCAATGTTTATCGGGCTTTGCGGAATATCAATCCTTCACCTTATCTGTTTTTCTTCGATTACGGCGATTATAAATTGATTGGTTCAAGTCCGGAAAGTCAATTGATTATCAAAAACAGAAAAGCTATCATTCATCCAATTGCCGGAACTTTCAAACGAACCGGAAACATCGAGAACGATTTGGAATCCGCAGAAGAACTCAAAAAAGACCCGAAAGAAAATGCCGAACACACGATGTTGGTTGACTTGGCACGAAATGATTTAAGCATTCACGGGAAAAATACAACGGTTTCTAAACTGAAGGAAATCCATTTCTTTTCCCACGTCATACATATGGTTTCTGAAGTAGTTGCAGATGTGAAAGAAAATCAAAATCCTTACGAAATGATTGCTACGACCTTCCCACAAGGCACTTTGAGTGGCGCACCAAAATATCGCGCAATGCAACTCATCGATGAACACGAGAAAACTTCCCGAAGTTATTACGCAGGTTGTATTGGTTTTGTCGGTTTTGATGGAAGCTGTAATCAGGCCATTATGATTCGTACTTTCTTGAGTAAAAACAACACATTATTTTATCAGGCCGGCGCTGGAATCACTGCCAAATCCGTTGCAGAAAGTGAATTGCAGGAAGTGAACAACAAATTAGGAGCTTTGAAAAAAGCAGTTTTAAAAGCAGAGAAATTATGAAAATATTAGTGTTTGATAACTACGACAGTTTCACTTACAACTTGGTTCAAATCATCGAACAAATCGTTGGTGAAGAAGTAGACGTTTTCCGCAACGATAAAATCGCCTTGGATGACATCGACAAATACGATAAAATCATTCTTTCTCCAGGACCAGGGATTCCGGAAGAGGCAGGAATTTTATTAGAATTAATCAAAAAATTTGCACCGACAAAATCGATTTTCGGTGTTTGTCTTGGTCAACAGGCGATTGCGGAAGCTTTTGGAGGAAGTTTGATTAACCTTTCTGAAATCTATCACGGCGTTGCGACAGAATCTATTAAGACAAATGCGCACAGTATTTTCAACAGTTTACCAGAAACTTTGGAAGTTGGTAGATACCATTCCTGGGCGGTAAATCCTGATGATTTCCCTGCTGAACTGGAAATCACAAGCGTTGACAAAAACGGAATGATTATGAGTTTGAAACACAAAACCTACGATGTTCACGCCGTACAATATCACCCGGAAAGCATTTTGACGCCTGATGGAAGAAAGATTTTAGAGAATTTTTTGAATAATTAATTGCCTGTAAAATGAATCATTTCTTAAAGGAAGACCTTATGAATCTGGAAGGTCTTTTAGAAAAAATAAAGGAGCAAGGAATCTCATATTTGGATAATTTATCCGAAAGAGCTACCTACTCTGACCATCAATTACCCGAAGAAATTCTTTCTGTAAAAGAAGGAAAAGGTTCAGAAGAAACTTTCAAAATTTTCAACGAGCGCTTAGAACCTTTGATGGTAGCTTCCTCCGGACCACGATATTGGGGCTTCGTAACTGGTGGCACTACTCCAGCATCGATTATGGGCGATTGGCTCACGAGTATTTATGACCAAAACACGCAAGCTTTGAAGGGCGCAGGCGATGTTTCTGGACAAATCGAAATGGAAACAGTCAAAATGCTTTTAGATTTTTTCGAGTTGCCTCAGGATTACATCGGCGGATTTGTAAGTGGCGCAACGATGTCCAATTTCACCTGTCTTGCGGTTGCGAGACAATGGATTGGGAAAAATTTGGAAAAAGATTTTGCTAAAGATGGAATCACGGAAAAAATCAATGTTCTATCTGCAATGCCACATTCTTCTTCCATCAAATCGCTTTCTATGCTCGGAATCGGAAGCAATAATATTACCAGAATCAAAGTTCAAGAAGGAAATAGAGAATGCCTTGACACCGTTGATTTTGAAGAAAAAATCAAAGAATTAAATGGTGAACCTTTCATTCTAATTTCCAGTGCTGGAACTGTAAACACAGTTGATTTCGATGATTTCCAAGCAATTTCAAAACTGAAAAATAAATATAATTTTTGGTGGCACATTGACGCTGCTTTTGGAGCTTTTGCAAAATGTTCAGATGAGCATAAACATTTATTGAAAGATTGGGAAAATGCCGACAGCATTACGATTGACAATCACAAATGGATGAATGTTCCTTATGAAAATGCAGTCTTCCTCATTAAGGAAAAACATAAATTGGAACAGATAGAAACTTTCCAGAATTCCAGCGCACCTTATCTTGGAGACCCGATGGAGAAATTCAGTTATCTCAATTTTCTTCCCGAAAACTCCAGAAGGCTGAAAGCACTTCCGGTTTGGTTTTCTCTGATTGCATACGGAAAAGACGGTTTTAAAGAAATGATTGAAAAAAGCATTTCCCTTTCACAATATTTCGGAAACCTGATTGAAAGTGACAACAATTTTGAAATCCTTGCTCCGGTAAGATTGAACACCGTTTGCTTCACATTAAAAAATCAATCGTCCGAACAGGTTTCGGAATTTTTAGAAAGATTAAACCAAACTAAAAAAGTATTCTTAACACCAACAATCTATAACGGAAAGCAAGCCATAAGAGCTGCTTTGGTCAATTGGAGAACAGAAAGTTCAGATATTGAACTTGTTTTCAACTTGATGCAGGAATTATTAAGAAAATAAATTATGAAACAAATATTACAATATCTCTTCAACCACCAAACTTTGACAAGAGCCGAAGCCAAAGCGATTTTGATTGAGATTTCACAAAATAAATTCAATGAAAGCGAGGTCATTTCTTTCATCACCGTTTTCTTGATGCGAAGCATTACTCTCGAAGAACTCACTGGTTTCCGTGAGGCCTTACTTCAATTGGCAAAACCTATCGATTTGGGAACGAACGATTTGGTTGATATCGTCGGAACTGGTGGTGATGGAAAAAACACCTTCAATATTTCTACTTTGGCCAGTTTTATTGTTGCCGGAACTGGACAAAAAGTTGCGAAACAAGGAAATTACGGCGCATCATCAATCTCTGGTTCGTCCAATGTTTTGGAAGAGTTGGGATATCAATTCAAAGATAATTCTGAAGATTTGAAAGCCGACTTGGAAAAAGGAAACATCTCTTTCATCCACGCACCACTTTTTCATCCGGCTTTGAAATCCGTCGCGCCGTTGAGGAAACAATTGGGATTGAAGACCTTTTTCAATATCCTTGGACCGTTGGTAAATCCTGCGAAACCAAAATATTCGATGATTGGCGTTGCAAATCTGGAGATTGCGAGGGTATATCAATACCTTTTGCAACAGCAGAAAAGCGAGTTTATGCTAGTTCACGCTTTGGATGGTTATGATGAAATTTCATTGACGAGCGACACAAAAATCTTCAATAAATCGGGCGAAAAAATCTATTCAGCGGAAGATTTGAAATTCAAAAACATCGTACCGGAAAGTATTTTTGGAGGCCATTCAAAAGAAGAATCTGCCAAGATTTTCATTAATATTCTTGAGGGAAAAGGAACTGACGAACAGAATTCTGTAGTTTTAGCAAATGCTTCAATTGCCCTTTTGAATACTAACAAATATGGTGATTACGATAATTGTCTAGCACTTGCAAAAGAAAGTTTGGAAAGCGGAAAAGCGTTAAAGAGTTTGAAGAAATTAACTGAAAATTAAAAATGTAGAATTTAATAAAACACAAATGAAAAAACTACTCCTATTTTTAATCTTAGCTTTTGCATTTCAATCCTGCAAAGACAAAACGGCTGAGAAAAAGACAATTCCAGCTCCAGAAATTCAACAAAAAATTGTGGAACTCCCGAAAGCCGAGAGCGAAAAAATAATAGAAATTATTAAAAGTGGAGATGTTAAAGGCATTCAGGATTTATTAAAAAAAGGAGTCGATGTCAATTCCAGATTTGAAGGTTTTTTCAGAGGTGGACGTCAGAAAAACGCAGATGATTTTTCCAATAAAGAATGGACAATGCTGATGGTAGCAACTTTTTATAACAAAGAAAAAATTGCAGAATTATTACTTGAGAACAAGGCAAACATCAATCTTCAAAACAAAGCCGGACATACCGCACTTTTTTTGGCTTGTGCTAGCAGAAGTGAAGAAATGGCAAATTTTTTACTTGAAAAAGGCGCCAACGCATCAATTGACAGCAAGGATTCAGATGGAACTTCCACCTTGCAATGGGCAATAGCTTATGAATGGAACGATGTTGCGCAAAAATTATTGGAACAAAATGTAGACGTCAATTCTTCCAGCACAGAAACAGGGAGAAGCGTATTATTAGATGCTTTGTACAGTGAAACCATTTCTGAGGAAGTGATTTCAAAAATCATTGATAAAGGTGCGAATATCAATTATATCAATCCGAAAGATGGGGAGAACGCTTTGATGATGGCTTGCAGTAGAGATTTTTCCGACATTGCAAAAATGATTGTTAGCAAGGGAGGAAATGTAAATTCGGTTTCCAAAAGCGGGACAACTCCACTTTCTTGTGCATCAGGAAAAAATTCGTGTTCAACAGAACTTATGGAGTTTTTAATTGAAAAAGGAGCAAAAATAAATCCCACCAACAAATATGGAAGAACACCACTGATAGAAGCTGTTTCATCAAACTGCATAGAAAAAGTGAAATTTCTGGTAGAAAAAGGAGCCAACGTGAACCAAAAAAGTGACGGTGCTGGAGGTGTTTCTCCACTCTCTGAAGCAGTTTGGGAAACCAACTTCGAAATAACAAAATACCTTATGGAAAATGGCGCGGATGTCAACATTCAGAAAGACAATGGTGATACAGCTTTGCTGGAGGCAGTTTGGAATGAAAAGAATTATAACGCTGTCAACTTATTAATACAAAAAGGCGCGGATGTTAACAAAACGAATGATGATAAGCAAACGCCTCTTCTAAAAGCCATTCAATATAATCATTATGATATTGCAGTATTACTTTTAAAAAACGGAGCAGGAACTGATGTTACAGATTTTTATGGACATACAATCCAAAGTACGCTGAAAGAAACTGTTGAACGGACCGGAAACAAAAAATGGCTAGGTTTGAAATTATAACTAATTGACAAACAATATTTAAAATACTTAATATATTTAGAAAGAATGAATATTCTCGATAAAATCATAGAACGAAAAAAACAGGAAATCGCAGATTCAAAATCCAAGATTTCTGTGGAACAACTGAAAGATTCAGAATTTTTTGGAAGGAAAACCTTTTCGCTGAAAGAAACCTTGAAATCCAAATCCGGAATCATCACCGAGTTCAAAAGACAATCGCCTAGCAAAGGAATCATCAATGACAAAGTTGCGCCCTTGGAAGTCGTTTCGAAATATGAAAAATTTGGTGCGAGCACCATTTCTATTTTGACGGATAACGATTTTTTCGGCGGAAGTTTCGAAGATATTTTGAGCGTCAGAAATCACATCAACATTCCAATTTTGAGAAAAGATTTTATGGTCGATGAATATCAGTTCTACGAAGCAAAATCAATTGGAGCCGATATCATTTTGTTGATTGCATCCTGTCTTTCGCCAACTCAGGTTTCGGAATTTACAGAATTGGCTTATCAATTGAACCTCGAAGTTCTGTTAGAAATCCATTCAGAAGAGGAACTTGTTCACATTAATAAAAATGTGGATTTTGTCGGCATCAACAACAGAAATTTGAAGGATTTCAAAGTTGATTTGCAACATTCTGTCAATTTGAAAAATCAACTTCCAAATGATATTTTATCCATTGCAGAAAGCGGAATTTATAATGAAGACGATTTCAAATTCCTAAAAGAAAAAGGCTTCGATGGATTTTTGATGGGCGAATATTTTATGAAAGACGAAAATCCGGGGAAGAAGTTTGGAGAATTCGTTTCTAATGTATCAATTTAAGTTTAACAGTTAAAAATGATGGAAAGCCAAAAGCCAGAAGCCAACGACCAATTGCAACTCAAAGTTTGCGGATTGACCAAACTCGACCAAATTAAGGAATTGATTGATTTGAAAATTGATTTCTTGGGCTTTATCTTTTATGAAAAATCACCGAGATTTGTTCTGAATGATTTGACTTTGAAACAGATTTCAAACATTGAACATTCAGGAAAAGTTGGTGTTTTTGTGAATGAAAATGTTGAAAGAATTATTGAAATTTCAGAAAAGGCAAACTTAAACTTCATCCAACTTCACGGCGACGAAAAAGATGATTTCATTTCAGAATTAAGAAAAAAACTACATTCAGAAATTAAAATAATAAAAGTCATCAGAATCGGAAATCAAACATCTAACGAACTTCAGAGAACCATCAAACAACAACCATCAACCATCAACTATCTCCTATTTGATACAGATTCCAAAGCATTCGGCGGAACAGGACAAACTTTCGATTGGAATATTATTAACGAAATTGAAATTCCTATTCCCTATCTTTTAAGTGGTGGAATTTCACTAGAAAATATCCATCAACTGTCGACCATCAACCATCAACCAATCGCGCTGGACATTAATTCAAAATTCGAGGTTGAACCGGGAAATAAAGATTTAGATAAAATAAAAGATTTCTTACCCGTATTAAAATGAAAAATCATCAATATAAAAGTAAAATAGTCTGGACTGGAAACACCGGCGAATCCACAAAGAATTACCGTTCCTATCAAAGAAATTACACCATTTCGGTGGATGGTAAAGCTGATATTTCAGGTTCAGCCGACCCAGCATTTCTTGGAAATCCGGAACTTCATAATCCTGAGGACCTTTTGCTAGCGTCAGTGTCTTCTTGTCATTTGTTGTGGTATCTTCATCTTTGTTCTGTTAATAAAATCCTTGTGTTGAAATATGAAGATTTTGCAGAAGGTACGATGATTGAGACTGAAAACGGAAGTGGAAAATTCACCGAAATAGTTTTAAAACCGAAGATTGTTGTCGCTGAAAAAGAAATGATACAAAAAGCGGTTGAACTCCATCAGAAAGCCAATGAATATTGCTTTATCGCCAATTCATTAAACTTCGAAGTGAAACACCAACCAGAGATAACAGCAGAATAAAAATTGGAAAATGCAGTATTCTATTAAAAAATCAAAAGATTTATCTGATAAAGATATTGACTTAATCTTGAAATCTTGGGAGATAGAAGATTGGCTTAATTTGGATTCTTCTGACTTTAAAATAAAGTTTGAAAATTCTGAGTTTCATTTTTTTTAAAATTAATGACAGGATGGTTTCATTAGCCAGAATCAATTTTGATTTTAGACTTGAAATCCAAAAGAATCTGTACAACTTTGCTGAATTTGTAGGATTTGTTTCTATTGAAAAAGCTAAAAGATATGGTAGTTTTTTACTTAGTAAAGTAGTAGCGAATCTAACTGAAAGAAAAATTGAAACTATAGGTTTTTGCAAAATGGATTTAAGACCATTTTATAAAAAAAATAACATAAAAATCCTTTATGGAAAAGGAATTTTTATAACAGAATTTGAAAATAATGAATGGACAGATTCTGACGACGATGATATTCTAATCCTTAATACTTCTGAAGAAAACATCAATATGTTGCAAAATCTGAATGAACAGAATAAAGCAATTTTAATATAACGATTTAGAAAATTAAAAATAAATGAACTTTCAAAACCCAGATAAAAACGGCTATTACGGCGATTTCGGAGGCGCTTTCGTTCCCGAAATGCTGTATCCAAACGTTGCCGAACTACAAGAAAAATATATCCAGATTATCAAATCCGAAGAATTCCAAACCGAGTTTCAGGATTTGCTGAAGAATTATGTTGGACGTGCGACACCACTCTATTTCGCTAAGAATTTGAGCGAAAAATATCAGACTCAAATTTATCTAAAAAGAGAAGACTTGAATCACACCGGCGCACACAAGATCAACAACGCATTAGGTCAAGCTTTGCTCGCAAAGAAATTGGGAAAAAACCGCATCATTGCAGAAACCGGCGCTGGTCAACACGGCGTTGCGACCGCTACAGCTTGTGCTTTGTTAGGCTTGGAATGCATCGTTTATATGGGCGAAGTCGATATTGCAAGACAATCGCCGAATGTTGCCCGAATGAAAATGCTCGGTGCAACCGTGATTCCCGCAACTTCTGGCTCCAAAACTTTGAAAGACGCGGTGAATGAAGCCTTGAGAGATTGGATCAATAATCCGGCGACTACGCATTACATCATCGGCAGTGTGGTTGGTCCGCATCCGTTTCCTGATCTGGTCGCAAGATTCCAAAGTGTGATCTCGAAGGAGATCAAAGAACAATTGAATGAGAAAATTGGCAGAGAAAATCCAGATTACCTGATTGCCTGCGTGGGTGGTGGGAGCAATGCAGCAGGCACTTTTTATCATTATGTGAATGAAGAAAGCGTAAAGATCATTGTGGCTGAAGCTGGTGGTCTTGGCGTTGATTCTGGGAAGTCGGCGGCGACCACTTTTCTTGGAACTTTGGGGATTCTGCACGGAAGTCAGAGTTTGGTGATGCAAACCGAAGACGGGCAGGTCATTGAGCCACATTCGATTTCCGCAGGTTTGGATTATCCGGGAATTGGACCGATGCACGCGAATCTTTTCAGGGAAAATCGCGCTGAGTTTTTCAGTATCAATGATGATGAAGCTTTGAAATCTGCTTTTGACTTGACCAAGATCGAAGGCATCATTCCGGCGCTGGAAAGTGCGCACGCTTTGGCGGTTTTGGACAAGAAGAAATTCGAGAAAGAAGATATTGTGGTGATCTGTCTCAGCGGTCGCGGTGACAAGGATATGGAAACGTACTTGAAACAGCTTTAAATCTGTAAAATGTAAAACGTATGAATGTATTAATGATCCGTAGAATCGTGAATACATTTTACATTATACTTTAATACAACAAAATATGAAAAAACTAAACATATACTTCACAGCAGGCGTTCCAAAGCTGGAAGACACAGGAAAAATCGCAAAACTGATCCAAGATTCCGGCGCAGATATGATGGAAATTGGGATTCCGTATTCTGATCCTGTTGCGGATGGACCCGTGATCCAAGATGCACATTCGTTGGCTTTGAAAAACGGAATGAGCATCAAAAAACTATTTGAACAATTGGCTGAAGTCAAAGATTCTGTGACGATTCCGAAAGTTTTGATGGGTTATCTTAATCCCGTTTTGCAATTCGGATTTGAGAATTTTTGTCAAAGATGCGCGGAAGTTGGCGTTTCGGGATTGATCATTCCAGATCTTCCTCCGATTGCTTTTGAAAATCAATATGGTGAGATTCTTAAGAAATACAATCTGAATTTCACTTTTCTGGTAACGCCGGAAACTTCGGAGGAGCGCATCCAATATCTGGATTCTTTGAGTTCTGGATTTTTGTACGCCGTGAGTTCATCTTCCACCACAGGCAACGCAAATGCTGTTTTGAAGAATGAAGATTACCTGAACAGATTGGCTTCTTTGAATTTGACAAATCCAGTTTTCATCGGTTTTGGGATAAAGGATAAATCGGATTTTGAGAATGTGACGGAGAAAGCGCAAGGCGGAATTATCGGAACTGCTTTTGTGAAGGTATTGTTGGAAAATGACGATTGGGAAACGAAAGGAAAAGCGTTTATCGAAGGTGTGAAATATTAAATGGAAAACGGGTTTCTTTTTGGTCTGTTGGATTGAAATGGAAAGCCCGCAATAGGGATAGTAGTGGATATCCTTTTTGTTTTTTGCGCGGGGAAAAGCTATGGAAAAAACAAAAAGATAGTAGCGGATAGCCCGGCCCGAGCTGTGGCCTTAGCGTTGGCGAGGGATTGCCCAAATTATACTATAAAAAAAAGAGTTTCAGTCAATTGAAACTCTTTTTTATTTTTAATCGTTGCTTTCGAAAACGGTCGAGAACGCGGAGGTGACGAGCGACAGCAAAATGCTGAACAAAAGTGCCCACCAGAAGCCATCTACCTGCATATTTCCGATCAAATAAGCTGATAAAAGGATGATCAACGCGTTGATGACGAAAGAGAACAGACCTAAGGTCAGAATCGTAATCGGCAATGATAGGATGGACAAAATCGGCTTCACAAACATATTGAGAATTCCCAAAACGATGGCGAAGATAATGGTTGTTCCGAACGACTCGAAGTGCACGCCGGAAAGGATTTTGCTAAGTAAAAATGCTGAAATTGCGGTAATCAGCAAACGGATAATGAAGTTCATAGTTTAAAATTTTTTGGTTGAAAACGTATATTCAAAAACCAGACCTAAATTGCTTTTGGCAAATGGCTTTTGGCTGATTGCTTTGGAAATTAATACTTGGATTTTTTGTAGACTTTCACCTCGTTGTACTGCAAATCTTTCTCGTTCTGGGACTTATCGGAAATCAAAATTCCGGAAAGATGATCGATCTCGTGCTGGAAAATCACGGCTGTGAAACCTTCGACCATTTCGTCGTGCTTCTTGTTTTTCAGATCATAATATTCTAGTCGGATGCCGTAACTTCTGTAGAAATCGCCACGGAAATCCTCGATGGAAAGGTCGCCTTCCGGACCTTTGTTCAAAAGTTCTGAACGCCAAATGATCTTTGGATTGATGAAATATTCCACAGGTGCGCCTTCTTTGTCAAATCGTTGTACCAGCACCACTCGCCTATTGATTCCCACTTGTGGTCCAGCGATTCCCACGCCTCCGCCAGTTCCTGCAAGTGCCAACTTCATTCGCTCGATCAGGATTGGAAGATTTTTATCTTTTGGTGAGATTTCTTCTGATGTTGCCAACAAAACCTGGTGTTGCGCTTCGTTATCGGTCTGGAAAATGGGCAAAGCGGTTTTGAGATCGCCAGCGAGAATCAATTCTTTTTCTTCTTTTGAGAATTTTTGGGAGAAAGCGAAAACACTGACTGACAGTAATATTAAGACGGTAAAATTTTTCATATTTTTTTATTTTAATGATCAAAATGCAAATTATAAGAGCTTGATCAAATTCTTGGTTACAGCTTTGACAACGTTTACCGGAATGGAATTACCGGCTTGTTTATAAAGATTGCCTGCACTTATTTTTTTCTCCAACTCGATGAAATCTTCTTTGTCAAAACCTTGGAAAGCAAAACATTCTACGGGTGTCAACTTTCTTACCAGATAGCCATTTGCTGTTCTACCACAGATTACTAATGGTACATTATGACCTCCTGTTCCCATATTTGCAGTCAAAGTTGGACAAACGGAACTGCTGTTTCTTCTAACATATTTTCTGCGCCACTGGTAGATATAATCATATCCATTGTCTTCCCAATTGTCATTGCTCCAATCCTCAAATTCATAAATATTTTGATTAGATAAAAGCTTGGAATCTATGTAATTGGTCACTTTTTGAAAATGTCCGTCCTTGAAATTATAGATGAACTTGCTCCAATCAGATCTGTCATTGTAGCTTTCAAAGAATTCTTCAAGTTCTTTTGGCGGATCAAAATATTCAACAAGATTGTTATTAAATTCGGTTTTGATTTTATGAGGATTATTACTAAACTGATTAAGTCTTAGTTTGTGATCGCCAATTGGAAATTCAAATTTTGACATCGCATTTGAAGGATTTTTGGATATCAATTCTTCCAATTCTTTTTCCTTCAAAACAAAATCCTCTGTTGGTGCAGGAATTGGATCTGTTGTCCATCCATCCTTCACTCCAACAATAAAGATGCGCTCTCTATTTTGCGGTAAGCCGAAATCTGATCCATTCAAAATCTTAGAATTGATGCCATAACCCAGCTTGGTTAATTCATGGCAAATTCTTTGGAATGTTTTTCCTTCATCATGGGTTTTTAAGTTTTTAACATTCTCCAAAAGAAAGAGTTGAGGCTTTTTAACCTTGAGAATTTCAAGAATATTAAAGAATAAATTCCCGCGCCCTTTTTCATCTGAAAAACCTTGCCTATATCCTGCAATAGAAAAAGCCTGACAAGGAAATCCTGCACACAAAACATCAAAATACGGAATATCACTGTAATCTAAAGACTTGTCTGTAATATCCTGATTGAAATTATTATTTTGAAATAATTCGGGGGATATATTTCTGAAATTATGCTCGTAAGTCTGTCTTGCAAACTTATCGATCTCCGAGGCGAACACACATTCTCCGCCACTCTCGTGCATCGCTGTATGAAACCCTCCGATTCCGGCAAAAAGATCTATAAATTTAAACGCTTTTTTCTTTGACTTATCTTCCTTCATTGTCAGCTGTTGTAACTTGGATTAAAATCAATCCATCTGTAATTTGAAATGCTAAAATAAGGCAAAATTTCCGTTTTCAAGAAGGTTATATTTTGTAAAAAACAAGATCACTTTTATCCACCTTGACAAAAAAACGTTCTCCCAAAAAATCTGGAAGAACGCAAAACTAGAGATAAAATAACAACTATAACTTAGTGATGTGTCTTCGAGAGCCTCAGACTGACAACTCTAAGTTAAACTGTCATTCTGAGACTCTCGAAGGACAACATTAAATTTAATTGATCAATTCTTTTTTTGTTCTGTTGAAAATCCAAAAGATAATTGGGAAAATCAGCAAGGTCAAAACCGTCGCAGTAATCAATCCACCGATGATGACAATCGCCAAAGGTTTCTGAGATTCTGAACCAATTCCTGTAGAAAGTGCGGCCGGCAAAAGTCCAATGGAAGCCATCAATGCAGTCATCACAACGGGTCTTGTTCTCACTTTCACACCTTCCATTATCGATGCGTCCACGGAAAGTCCATTTTTGACATTTTGATGAAATTCTGAAATGAGAATCACGCCATTTTGGATACAAATCCCTATCAAGGCAATCATTCCAACGCCGGCAGAAATTCCGAAATTCATATTGGTCAAATGCAGTGCGATGATGGCACCAATCAATGCAAACGGAACATTGGCCAAAACCAGAAGTGAATCCTTGATATTTCCAAACAAAATGAAAAGCAAAAAGAAAATCCCTAAAATACTTATTGGAACCACTTGCGTCAATCGATTGGTCGCTCTCTGTTGGTTTTCAAATTGTCCTGTCCAACCAATGGAGTAACCATCGGGAATTTTGATTTTTTCTACTTTTTTCTGCGCATCGGCAATCGTTCCGCCCAAATCTCTGTCACGAATCGAAAACTTAACGCCGATATAACGCTTGATGTCATCTCTATAAATGAACGCGGCGCCGTTTTCTTTTTCAATCGTACTGATTTCCTTCAGCGGAATCTTCGCACCGTCTTGAGTCGGAACCATCAACGTGGCAATGTCGGTTTCATTCTTCCTGTATTCTTGTGCATAACGCAAACGGATTGGGAACTTTCTCTCGCCATCATACATTTCAGAGGCTGTTTTTCCGCCGAAGGCCATTTCTAAAACCGCTTGAGCATCCGCTGGTAAAACACCGTAAGCGGCCATTTTGCTTCTGTCCAAGACCACACTGATTTCCGGCTGACCAATATTTTTGATAATTCCTGGTTCTTTCACACCTTCCACATCTTTGATAGAGGCAAGAACTTCCTCCGCCAATCTGTCCAACGTATTAAGATTGTCGCCATAGATCTTGATTCCGTTTTCCGCTTTGAAACCTGCAACAGCTTCGGCAACGTTATCGGAAATTGGTTGAGAGTAGTTGAAGGTGATGCCTTGATAATTCTTGAGTTTTTTATCGATTTCCTCAATCAATTCATCGTAGGTGATTTTTCTTTTCCATTCATCTTTTGGTTGTAGATTCACGGCGAATTGTACAAATCCAAATCCGTTGGGGTCGGTTCCGTCATTGCTTCGTCCGGTTTGTGCCAAAACGCCTGTCACTTCTGGAAAAGCCATAATATCTCTCTTCATTTTTTCGGCATTCTCGAGAGATTTTTTTAATGATGAGCTCATCGGCATTTCTGCTGTGATCCAAAGTGAACCTTCATTCAATTGAGGTAAGAATTCAGTTCCTAAAAATTTCGCTGAAAACAAGGTGACAACCAATGCGGAAGTCGCGACAATCAAACTGATTTTCTTGTATCTGAAAGTGAATTTCAGACCTTTCATCACATATTTGTCCCAGAATTCCACGAATGGATTGTGTCTTTCTCTTACATTTTTCTTTAACAAAATGTGTGACATCACCGGAACCAAAGTCAGTGTGAAAATTAAAGCGCCCAACAATGCAAAACCTAATGTGAATGCCAATGGCGAGAACATTTTACCTTCCACTTTCTGGAAAGAGAAAATCGGTAAAAGAGACGTGATGATAATTAATTTTGAAAAGAAAATCGCTTTTCCGAGTCCGGTTCCTGTTTGTTTTATCCAACCAGCTTTCGCCATTTTGTTGAAGCGTTCCATTCCGTATTTCTTCGCTTTGTGGTCGAGCATTACGAATAATCCTTCGACCATCACGACGGCTCCATCTATGATAATTCCAAAATCGACAGCTCCCAATGATAAGAGATTTGCGCTCATTCCGGCCATCTTGAGACAGAAAAAAGCAAACAATAATGACAATGGAATGATGATGGAAACAATCAAAGTCGTTCGCCAATCTGCCATAAAAATCAAGACGATAACCGTGACCAAAATGATTCCTTCCAACAAGTTGTGCATCACTGTTTTGGTGGTAAAATCCATTAAATTTTGGCGATCGTAAAAGGTTTTCATTTTTACATCTTTCGGAAGGATTTTGTTGTTGAGTTCATCAATTTTATCTTTTACGGCAAGCAAAACTTCCTGTGCATTTTCGCCTTTTCGCATCACGACAATTCCTTCAACTGTGTCTGCTTCATTATCCAAAGAAGCCTGACCAACACGAGGAAGCGAACCTTCGTGAACATCGGCAACGTACTTTACAAGAATCGGATTCCCGCTGTCGTTGTGAACGGTGATATTCTCAATATCTGCAATGGATTTCACCAAACCAATTCCACGAACCACGTAAGCTTGTCCGCTTTTCTCGATGACATCGCCACCGACATTCAAGTTGCTATCTGTCACTGCCTCTAAAACTTCACTTGGCGTGAGATTGTATTTGTCTAATTTTCTTGGATCAATACTCAATTCGAAAACCTTGTCCTGACCTCCGAAAACATTGACATCTGCAACGCCTGGAACACTTCGGAGTGCTCTGTCAACCACCCAAGTTTGTAAGGTCAATAAATCTCTGGAATCGCGGTCTTTGCTTTCCAATGTGTAACGGTAAATCTCGCCAGTGGGACCATAAGGCGGTTGAACTTCTGGATCTACTTCATCTGGCAAACTCACGGTTCTCAACTGATTGTTGACCATATTCCTTGCGAAAATATCGTCCACGCCATCTTCAAACAAAATCTTCACGATGGAAAGTCCAAACATCGTTGTGCTTCGGACACTTGTCTTTTTCTGAACGGGGCTCATTGCCAACTCAATCGGTGTGGTGACGAAACGTTCTACTTCTTCTGCACTTCGGCCATTCCATTGTGTGATGATGACAATCTGAGTATTGGTCACATCCGGGAAAGCTTCAATCGGCATATTTTTGAAACTGATGAAACCTGCAACCGCAAGAATCGCCACCCAAATGAATGTGAAGGCTTTATTTTTAAGGGAAAATCCTATGATACTTTTTATGAATTTGTTCATATTTTATATTTAATCACAGGTGATACTGTGGTTATTAAAATTGAATCCTTCGGATTCGTGATATGTTGAATCTGCTATCCATAGGTTGCACCTACGGCTAATGGTATTGAACCCTTCGGGCTTATTGATGAATTGTAATTACGTGTTCCATAGGTTTCACCTACGGCTACTAATATCGAACCCTTCGGGTTTCTTTGAAAATATTAATTATTCAAAGAGCGGTAAATCAATAATTGATTGTTGGTCACGACAGTTTCACCTTCGGAAACACCTTCCGTGACGTAAGTTGTCTCGGAGTTTTGTTTCAGGATTTTGATTTCTTTGACTTTGATGTCCGTTTGAGATTTGTACGTCACGACGAAATATCGGTTGTCATCAAAAATCACTGCGCTGGACGGAATTGCCAAAGCAGTTTCATTTTCTGCGGACGAAACTCGGATGGTTGCCTTGCTTTCTGGAATCAAAAGACCTTGCGTATTATCCAAAACTACCCTCGCCTGCATTGCGTTGGTTGCTGGGTCGATGATTTTGAAGATCTTATCAATCTTACCATAGAAAACTTTGTCTGGATAAGACAATGTGGAAACCTGAGCTTTCATTCCAAGGTTGATTTTATCGATATCAGCTTCGTTCACGTTCATAATTGCCCAAACATTTCTGGTGTTCGCCACGTCGAAGATATTTTCGCTTCGGTCGCTTCGGAGTTCCATATCTTTGTTGATATCTTTATGAACGATGTAGCCGTTGATTGGCGAAATCACACTGTAGATATTTCCTTTTTTGATGTTGTAAACCGTGCTCACCGCGTTGGATCTGTGCAAAGCATCTTTGGCTCTTTGAACGTCGCCTTGCGCTTCCAGAATATCTTTTTCGGTGTTCAGTTTTCCTTCGTACATTTCTTTGGCGATACGCAGATTGTTTTCTGCCACTCTCAAATCGGTCTTGGCATCGCTGACATCTTTCTGAACTTCCGCCAATTCTGTACTTCTAATCGTTGCCAGGACTTGACCTTTCGTCACGTAATCTCCCAATTCAACATTCACGCTGAGAACATTTCCGCCAACCAAGGGGAAAATATCGATGTAAGTATTTTTGTCGGCCGAGATTTTTCCATAGAAACTAAACTCATCCTCGATGAATTTTTTCTCCACTTTTGCGAAGGTTGTAGATTTCAACATTGTTTGGCTCAACTCAAAACCTTTTGCTTCTTCCTTCATTACTTCTTCCTTTTGGGAACAGGAAAACAAGCTAAGGGCGAGGATGATAGGAATAATAATTTTTTGCATTAATAAAAGATTTTGGTTTGTACTAATTGATTGAGTTCTTCTGCGGAGATCATAATCTGCTTTTTCATCTCGTAGATCTGCAGAACGGTTTGTCTGTAGCTTTCCATAAAATCGGTGAAATCTATGAGGCTGACGTTTCCGCTTCGGAAGTTTTTGAGGATGCCGTTGTAAACTGTTTCCAGATTTTCCAAATCGACTGGTTTCAATTCGAAATATTGGTCGTATTGATTTTTCCAAGTTTGATAAGCAGATTCTACTTGAGTTTCGAGATTGAGTTTTTGATACTCAGAATTTTTCTCGTTTTGCTGAATCGCATATTTTGCTCGTTCAACATTTCCTTTGTTGACTTTCCAAAGCGGGATTGGAATTCCGACTTTCAAATTGATTTCATTTCTGAATGTTCCAGAGTTTTGATCATATTCAGCGCCGAGATTAAGGTCTGGCGTGTTGAGAGATTTTTGCCATTGGGCGAAGAATTTGCTGTTGTCAATCAACCGTAAATTATAAAGATAATCGGCATTATTGACCAAAGCTTTTTCTTTCAGAATTTCCAAATCGCCGAAAGGTTGAGAAACCAGCAATTCATTTTCCTCGGTTTTCGGCAAATCGAGTGAAATACGTTCTGAACTTCCTGTGAGAACCTTCATCTTTTGCTGGAAAGCCAGAATATTGTTGTTGATTTCAATCTTATCGTTATTTAATTGAATCACAATACTTTGAAGCCGAACGTAATCTTTAAGAGAAATATTTCCTTTGTCAGTTTGAGTTTTATACGCCGATAAAAGGTCATTCATATATTTCAATTGACTTTCTATGCTGGTTCGTTTTTTTTGTTCGTAGATCAGATTGTAATAAGTTTGACGCAATTCGGTTTTCAAATCCACCAACAATTGGCTGAATTGCAACTGAGCCAATTCTTTGTTTGACTTAGCAAATTGGATTTCGTTTTTCTTCTTTCCACCCAAATAAATCAATTGCGAAACCTCTACGCCTTTTGCTCGTCCAACATCAAAAACCCTTTTATCTTCTGGGTTTATTGCATTTACATAACCGCTGATCTGTGGAAGTTCCCAGATCTTGGCCTGTAAAATATCGGCGTCTGCCATATTGATATTATATTGAGAAGCAAGAACTTGGAGGTTATTTTTCTGAAATGCTAATTCGCAATCCTGAAGAGACATCTGTTGCTGTGCAGAAAGACAGACAAATGCCGAAACGGATAACACCAGCGTCGTTATTTTAATCATTTTATCTCGTTTTGGTGATGCAAAAGTGTAACACTCGGATTAAAACGGACTTAAATGAGGCTTAAAAAAAACTTAATTGTGAGTTTAACACAAGGAGCGCAGAGTTTTTTGAAATTATTGAAAATATTTTTAGATTCACAAAAATGTAATTCTTAAATGATCTAAATTTTTAATGATTAAAAAATATCAGGTCATCATCTCATACTTACCAGAAAATAAATTAGAGAAATAATAAATAAGAGTAGTCAGCGATTTGGATCTTTAGTTATCTGTTGATTTATTCTCAAATGGAGATTATTAATGATTTTTTATAAAACTGTTCTACTTTTGGTGGCCAAAATATGAAAATATAATGTACGCTCCTTTTGTATTAAGCTTTATATTTCCACAAGGTTCATATAAACTGCTGAATGACTAAAGGATGTTTTACTGTTAAAGTATATTTCACATCTGAATTCCGGCATCCATATTCCGAATTTTTAAAATCTCATCACATCCTTCACAACGCCACCTTTCTGTGTCAACGGAATCAGTTCTGTGGTGATGAAATCTGTGATTCTTTTGTTATCAATATCATTCGGGAAAAGTAAATGGACATTTGCGCCAGCATCTAGGGTGAAGAACAAAGCCAAACCTGTGATTTTTCTGAATTCCCAGATTTTATTGATGACCTGCAACGTTCCGGTTTGCATCAGGATGAAAGCTGGTTCGCTCATCATCATCATTGCGTGAAGTGTCAACGCTTCGTGCTCTACAAGTTTGATGAAGCCTTCCATATCGCCTGTTGCGAGGATGGTTTTCAGTTTTGCGAAGTTTTCGTGCGCTTCCTGGAAACGTCTTTCGGCGTAAGGATTGGTGTTCATCAAGCCGTGACCAACGGTAGATGAAACAGATTTCTGACCTTCGTGAATGAGCAAAACCCAATCGTGGAAGTTTTTGAAGATTGGATGGATTTCGTTGTTGTTATAAGGAACAGCGAACAAATCTGAACTGCCTTCGACTTCTTCTGTTTTTCCCCAAACGACCAAACCTTCGTAAAGACTTCTTGAAGCACTTCCACTTCCTAATCTTGCGAGGAAACTTTCTTTTTTGGTTTTAAAATTGAAATCTGAATTTCCTGAAAAAATATCATCCAGATTCATCAGACATTTTGCAATCGCTCCGAAACCAGAAGCAGAACTTGCAATTCCTGAACTGTGCGGAAAGGTATTTTCTGTTTTGATGATGTATTTTCCTTTCAGAATCCAAGGGAGATATTGTTCGATGTTTTTGAAATATTTTTCGATTTTCTCGGCGAATTTTTGTTCTTCATTTCCTGCAAGAAAAGTTTGAACCGAGAATTCTTCTCCAGCAATAAATTCCATTGTAGTGTTGGTTCGGCAATGGTTCAGTGTATAGCTGATGCTGGGATTTGCGGGAATTTGGTTTTCGTATTTTCCCCAATATTTTATCAATGCGATATTGGACGGACAGCTTGCGGAAACCGCTTGGTTTGATATGTTGAACTGGGAATTTCCCAAAAATTCTTGAGTCATAGTGTTGCTTTTGGCAATCGGCTTTTGGCTGTTAGCTTTGGCGGATTGGTTTTGGTTGGCTAATTTAAGAATTAATAAGGCTTCGTGAAAGTTGATTTACTAAACCTTCAAGGTTTTAGAAACCTTGAAGGTTTGAAGCTGGTTGGAAAGCCTTGTCAAGGTTTTGAACCTTGACAAGGCTGGAGTGATTAAAACAACTTTTTCTGTAACATTTTTGAGATTAATGAACTAATTTTGTGTGGTTTTAAAAATCGTCGATGGAAAGACGAAACCTCAACATAGCCCCGATTGTAGTGGAAATCCTTTTTTGAAAAAAAAGATTGCAACGGAAAGCGGGTTGGACAGGTGAATCGAAGGGGAAATCGTCTTGCTCCTCAATATTATTTATTCATTTTTAATTACAAATTATCAATGCTGAAAGCTGAAAATATCAAAAAAACATATAACGCGGGGAAGAAAATTGCGCTTCAGGATTTTTCTATCGATGTGCCTACGGCGAGTATTTATGGGCTTTTGGGTCCGAATGGCGCGGGAAAAACTTCGTTTATCCGAATCATCAACCAAATCACGCAGGCAGATGAAGGAAAGGTTTGGATTGACGGCCAGGAACTGAATCCGGAGCACATCCGAAACATCGGCTATATGCCGGAGGAGCGCGGACTTTACAAGAATATGACGGTGGGCGACCAGCTTTTGTATTTTGGCGAGTTGAAAGGAATGTCGCGTGCGGAGGCACTTTCGCAGGCTAAATTCTGGTTTGAGCAACTGAACATCGACCAATGGTGGAAGAAGAAACTGAGCGAACTTTCGAAAGGGATGGCGCAGAAAATCCAGTTTGTGGTGACGGTTTTGCACCGCCCGAAATTGCTGATTCTGGATGAGCCTTTTTCGGGTTTTGACCCTGTGAATGCGAACCTCATCAAAGACCAAATCATTCGGCTAAAAAATGAGGGAACGACCATCATCCTATCTACGCACCGAATGGAAAGTGTGGAGGAAATGTGTGATTTTGTGGCGCTCATCAACAATTCTAAGAAAGTTTTGGACGGGAAAGTTTTTGATGTTCGCGAGCAATTCAAACAAAATGTTTTCTCTGTGGTTTTGGCGGACACGAATGCGGAAAGTCTGGAGGAACTGACGAGAAAATATCAAATCGAAAATATGACGACCAACAATGGTTTGTTTCATTTTGAACTGAAAAATTCTGAGAATCAAAATATCCTGCTTCACGATTTGGTGAAAACGGGAACGATACGGACTTTCAACGAGAAGATTCCTAGTATGAATGAGGTTTTCATTAATGCGGTGAAGGAATAACACAAAATCAATTTATTTCCCCAACCCTAAAGGGAGTAAATTGATTTTGACTTCGTCGAACCACTTCGCTAGGTTTCTTCGCTCTCTTTAGAATTGGGGTAAACGAAGAAAATTAATTTAATACAAAGAAATTCAATGAAAAATATATATTTAATTACCAAGAGGGAATTTTTGACGCAGGTCAAGAAGAAATCTTTTATTATTCTGACGATTCTTGCGCCACTTTTGATGGTTGGTTTTGGGGTTTTGATTGGTTTTATGTTCAAGGCGAACGAAGCGGAATATCATTTTGATGTGGTGGACAAAAGCGGACTTTTCGCTGGTCAATTGAAATCGACGAAAGAAATCACTTATACTTTTGTGCCTGAAAATACGGAAAATGCACTCGTCAAAAACCTGAAAGATTTGAAGGGGACAGATGGTTTGCTCATCATCCCGGAATTGAAAGATACCAATTTTGACGCGTTGGAAAGTGGGACAAAACTGTTGACCAACAAGAAGGTCGGGATGGATACAAAAAGTTTGGTTTCGGCTGATTTGAGTAATATTCTGAAAAAAGAAAAAATCAAACAACTTGGAATCAAGGAAGACAGAATTGTGAATCTTGACAAGAATTTTAAACTGATTTCGCAAAACGTGACGGAAAGCGACAAGCCTGAAAGTGACCTGGCTTTTGGCATCAAAACCGCTCTGAGTATGGGATTGATGTATGTGGTGTTTATGTTCATCATCATCTACGGCGTTCGTGTGATGCGAAGCGTTTTGGAAGAGAAAAATAACCGTGTTGTGGAAATTATCATTTCATCTGTCAAACCTTTTGAATTGATGATGGGGAAAATTCTGGGTGTAACTTTGGTGGCATTGACGCAGTTTATCGTCTGGATTGCAATGACCGTAACGGCGGCGATTTTCCTGAATACAGGATTCTCGGCGATGCAGAAAAATATTCCAGCTGGAGAAGAAGGCGTTCTTAAAAATCTGGACATTCAGCAGATTGCGACGGAGGTTTCGCACATTCTTCTGGATATGAATTATGTTGGAATTATCGGCGTTTTTGTGTTCTTCTTTTTGTTCGGTTACATCTTTTACAGTTCGATGTACGCGGCGATTGGAAGTGCTGTGGACAATGAAACTGAGACGCAACAATTTACTTTGTTTGCTGTTGTCCCGCTGATGTTGGGACTTTACGGAAGTTTCACGATAATGAATAATCCGGATGGGCCGATGGCTTTTTGGTTATCGATTATTCCGTTTACTTCGCCAGTTGCGATGATTGCGAGGATTCCGTTTGGGGTTCCGCTTTGGGAGATTTTGTTGTCGATATTTTTGTTGATTGCTTCAACTCTACTAATGGTTTTCATTGCGTCTAAAATTTATAGAGTCGGGATTTTGATGTATGGGAACAAGGCGACTTTGAAGGAGATTTGGAAGTGGATCAGGAGTTAGTTCATTATCAAATTAATTTTTGTTTTATTTGTTAAAAATTAATAACTGATAAAATGAAAAAAGCTTTAACTAAAAGAAGATTAAATTTTTCTAGTTCCGCACAATCAAAAGATATTTCACTCGAAACCAAAGAGCAACAAAAACCATTATACCTTGTAATGCAAAGTGTTTGGTTTAATAAAATTGAAAACGGTTCTAAAACAGAGGAATACAGAGACGGCTCGCAATTTTATAAATCAAGATTTTGCAATATTGATAAAAAGACCGGAGAAATAATAAGTTTTAAAAATTACAAGAGTGCAATACTCCAAGAAGGTTATCACGCCGGTGCAAGACGTATGATAATTGAAGTTAAAAAAATTGAATTAAAAAGAGATTTCACTATTCATTTAGGACAAATTTTAGAACGACAAAATTTTTAAAAACAACACAAAAAAAGAGATTCCAAATTTGGAATCTCTTTTTTTATTTCTTTCTCTTCGCAATAGACTTCTGCTTCTGCTGAACTCTGTTGGCACCAAATTTCTTAGGAGCTTTTCGCTTGCTTGGTCCGTCGAGATTTTTTTTCTTGTTCTTGTCTTTTTTCTCGTGGAAAGCAGATTCGCCTTCGTTGAGTTTTTGTGCTAGTTAAGAACGTAGGTTCTTATTTGATAATAACCTTTTGCGAATAGCTTTGTCCTTTATTTTTAATAGTAAGTAGATATGTCCCTTTAGCAAAGTTTTGAACATTGATGACAACTTTTTTTGCGCCAGTGTAATTTTGATTATGAACGAGCTTTCCAGACATATCCGAGATTATTATCGTAGATTCTTTTGAAAATTGACTTTTTATAGCAATATTTAATTTGTCTGAAGTAGGATTTGGAAATATTTTAATGTCATTTTGAGATTCAATTTCTTTGGAATCTAAGGTTGTGTTACTTCCATTAGCGTTCTTCCAGATTTTACTTTGTCCGTATTTTTTGCCAACGATATAGCCACAATTTTCATTCGCAAAATGAATAGAATTCATATCAATATCAAAACTGTTATCAAACCAGACCTCCTTTGTGTATTCGCCAGACTCAGTGGTTGATATTTTGATAATTCCTTGAGTTGAAGTGTCCCCATTTAACGCTCGGTCATCTATCAGTCCCCAAACAGTATTTTCACTAACGGCAAAAATATCTCGTAAATTTGGACGTCCAAACTCAAGACTCATATCAAACTGACCGCCACCGTTACTTGTTTTGTAAAGACCATAGTAATAATAAAACCCAATATTTTCATTTATAAAATGGAAAGGAGCCCTAGTATTTAGTGACTCCCAAGAAATCCCACCATCAGTGGTTTTAACGACGTTGGTTTCTCCCAAATTTGTTAAATTGTTTCCTACAAAACCTACTTCCTTATTTACAAATTGCATTGAAACATTATTAGAAAACGAAATTGGAATAGCATTAGGATTTGTCCATGTCACACCACCATTTTCGCTTTTTACAAGCCCTTTGTCTGTTGAAAGAAAAATAAAATTTTCATTTATACAAGATAAGGAATAAATGGTGTTGATATCTTCTACTATAATTGGTAACCAATTTTCTCCGCTATCTGTTGTCTTTAAAAGCCTATTTTGGTCTCCTATAATATATCCTGTCTGCTGAGTTGGAAACTGTATCTTGATCAGAGTCTGCGATGTGCCAGAAACTTTCTGTTGCCAAGTCATGCCACCATCTATAGATTTTATTATCAGACCATTACTTCCTACGACCAGAACATCATTTGGAGTTACGGCATATACATCGTGAAAATAATTATTATTGAAATTTGAATTTAGCTCTACCCATTGTGCGGCACAATTGAAGTGGAAAAACCATATTAAAATGGCTGTTAGGAAATTTTTCATGGGAATTAGTTTTAGTATTTTCATAAAATTACAAAAAATCCATTCATAATTTAAAATATGATAAGAATTTCTAAGGTAAAACAAAAACGCCTCAGAAAATTCTGAGGCGTTTTTTTGTTTATTTCTTTCTCTTAGCAATAGATTTCTGCTTCTGCTGCGCTCTGTTCGCCCCAAATTTCTTCGGTTCTTTTCGTTTGCTTGGTCCTCCAAGATTGGTTTTCTTGTTCTTGGCTTTTTTCTCGTGGAAAGCAGATTCGCCTTCGTTGAGTTTTGCTGTGGTCAAGAATTTCATCTTCACTTCTTCTTGTTCCGATGCGATCTTCACTTTGGAAATCGTCACAGCTTCCGGGAATTCCGTTTTCTTGATTTCTCTGTCCATTAGAAGTTCGATGTCCAAAAGTTGCGCTTCTTCTTTTTTGGTAAAGAACGTGATGGAAATTCCTTCTTTGTCCGCACGACCCGTTCTACCGATCCTGTGAATGTATTGCTCTGGAACCTCAGGAACCTCAAAGTTGAAAACGTGTGAAATATCCGGAATATCCAGACCTCTCGCCATAATATCCGTCGTGATCACGCCTCGCAATTCTTCATTGGTGAATTCCTGCATCACTCTTAATCTGAAATTCTGAGATTTGTTAGAATGGATGACACCAAACTGGTCTGGAAATTCGACATTCAGTTTTTCGAAGATGAGATCCGCGTGTTTTTTATTATTAGCGAAAATTAGAATTTTTTCTAAGTCCGTTTCTGTTTTTAGAAGGTGAATTAATAAATTCAGTTTGGTGTTGAAGTTCTCCACCGGAACTGCAGATTGCGCGATTTTCTCCAAAGGCGTTCCTGATCTTGCCAGTGAAATCTCAATCGGACCAGCGAAATATTCGTTCAGCAAAGCATCAACAGCATCGGTCATTGTTGCAGAAAAAAGGATGTTTTGTCTTTTCTCCTTCATCATTTCGAAGATGTGCGTGAGCTGTGGACGGAATCCAAGGTTCAGCATTTCGTCAAACTCATCGATGATCAGTTTGCCAACTTCCTTCAAAGAAATTGCATTGTCAATCGCGAGATCCATTACTCTACCAGGCGTTCCCACCAAGATGTCGCAACCGTCATTGAACAATAATTTTTGAGTATTGATGTTTTTCCCACCGTAGATTCCGATCACTCTTGCGGTCAGATTTTCCGTCATTTTTGTGATCACTTCTGTTACCTGAACCACCAATTCTCTGGTCGGAACCAAAACCAAGACGGTTGGATTTCCAGATTTGTTGTATTTCCAGGTTTTAAGAACTGGAAGTGTGTAGGCCAAAGTTTTACCTGTTCCTGTTTGGGCAATTCCCATCACATCGCGTCCAGAAAGTATCGGTCCGATGCTTTTTTCCTGAATAGGCGTTGGTTCAAAAAGGTTGAGATCGGCTAGAACATCCAGAATCTTTTCCGGTAAATCGAAGTCTGCAAAAGTGGTTTTCATCTGGGAAAATTTATTTTTAAAGTGGTAAAGAGAAACTTAGAAAGTTGACTTTCTTTTCTGTTTCAATCGGCAAAGATAGGGATTTTGAAATCAAGAGGAATTTAATCTACAAACCAAGATGGTGAAGTTCTTTTTTCTAAATTATTAATTTCGATAAAATTATATCCAATATCATAAACTTGATTTTGATATTTATAGAATCTTCCGTCTGTTTTTATAGTGAAATCTTTATCAACATCAGAAAATTTTAATCTATACTTCTCATTAATATTGATATGAACTTTCTCACCATTTAAAATTCCATTTAACAGTAGAAATCTTTCTGATTGCTCCAAAAAAATAAGTTTTTCACCAATATATAGATTGAAAAATGTAGGATTTACAAGATTTTTGTTTGTTTCAAATTTAGATAATTTTATTAACTGATATTTAAACATCGCTTTCCTGTAAGCCATAATTAATTCAGGAGGAGCCTGGCTTGCATAGTCTGAAATAGTTTTGACAATTTTATTGTCTTTCACAAATGTTACTGTTATTGTATTTGAGTCAGACACGCTATCTGAATATGAATTTTTCAGCTTCATTATATTAGCTTTTTTAAATGAATTTTCAATTTTTTCATATTCGAAGTTTGAGATATTCGAAGTATAAAATCCATTTACAGTATTATATTTTTCGCCTAAATAAAACACTTTTCCATTTTTATTGAACTCAACACTCAGTATAGCACAGGTCCCATAACATCCAGAGGACGAAATGATTATTTTATCGAAAGTTTCATTTGGCTTTGGTTTGTAAGTTTGTTTGTAATACTTTAAGTAATAGCCTTGATTCTTCTGAAGCGTTAAAGTGTCATTAGTAACAGAGATAATTTTATATTTATTCCAAGATTTTTCGATAGGGTTAAAGATTTTCAAACTGTCATCATTAATTTTATAATTAGTAGAATCTCCTTTGTACAAAATTCTTCTTTCCTCTCGTGATTTTCCTTCATCAAAATCAAAAAATCCAGTTTCATCCATTAAAGTTCCATTTTCTTTAAAAACAAAGCCTCCGACATTTCTAAAAAATGGAGAAGGTGGCTCTTCAAGAATCTGATTATAGTTTTCTTGTTTTTCCAATTCTACATATTTTGCAAAACTCCATTCTCCTATAATATCTTTTTCGAATTGTTTTTGCTTTTCAGATTTACAAGAAACTAAAATTATAATCAATAAAAGTATTTGACAGAATGTCTTCATATACTAAAAAATGGATTTACCCTTTCTGCTCTTCCCTCAAAACAATCCTAAAAGTCGTTCCTTTCCCCACTTCAGAATGGGCAATTTTCACTTCGCCTCTGTGATATTCTGTCACTACTCTTTTGGTTAAAGAAAGTCCCAATCCCCAACCACGTTTTTTGGTAGAGAATCCAGGTTTGAAGGCGTTTCGAACTTGTTGTTTAGTCATTCCGCTTCCGGTGTCGGTCATGTCGATGTAGACGTTTTTATTTTTTTTGTAAAGTGAAAGTTCCAGCTTGCCTTCACCTTTCATCGCATCGACGGCGTTTTTCACAAGGTTTTCTATGACCCAACTCATCAGGATTCTGCTATGTGGAACCAGAACTGGTTCGTAGGTTTTTCTTAAAGTAAAATCAACTTTGGTCGAAATTCTGGATTTCAAATAATCGAAATTCTGCTGAACAGTTTCATTGATATCAAGATCATTAAGTGCAGGAATGGATCCGATCTTCGAGAATCTTTCGGAAATGGTTTTCAGTCTTTCAACATCTTTTTCGAGTTCTTTCACGCCCATCCCATTTTCGTCTTCGAGTTTCATAATTTCCACCCAACCAATCATTGATGATAATGGCGTTCCGATCTGATGCGCCGTTTCCTTCGCCAGACCAGCCCAGACAAAACCTTCGTCGGTTTTCTTTAGCAATCGCAAAAACCAAAAAGAAAAAACAAGATAAAGTGAAATGAATAAAGCCAGCAAATAAGGATAAAACCGCAGATAATTCATCAAATCAGAATTATCATAATAAAGATATTGGTTGTTGAAATCCGGCAACTGAATCTCGAATGGTGGATATTTGCTTTCCATCTCGCTCATCTTAGCCTTCAACTTTGACTTATCTTTTAAAATATCTTCGGAAATGCCTCTGCTCTCCAACAAATTTTTATTTTTATCTGTTCTGATGATGGGCAAATCCTGATTTTCATTCACCACGTAAAAAGCTAACTCAGTCAGTCGAGAATCAACTTCAACATCCTCAAGATAACGCATTGCGGTCGCTAAAGATTTAATCCTTTCCGTCTCTTTTTCACGAAGATGCTGAATCAAAAAATTAGATGAAATCACTATTCCAACAACAATGAATGTAAGGATGAAATAAATTACCCAATTATTAATTCTTTTTAGAAAATTGAAACCTTTTATCATTGCTTATAAAACGGCAATTTATGAATTTATTGTAAAATTGAGATCAGAGATGATAGATTTTTAGAGGATAGACTAATAAATCAAAGATTATCCTAGATTTGTAATCGAGTAAATTTCAAAATATTAATTATGATTCAAATTCAGAACAAAAAACTAAAAGCTACATTCAACGAACTTGGTGCAGAACTGGTTTCACTCATCAATCTTGAAACCGGAAAAGAGATCATCTGGGAAGGAAATCCTGATTTTTGGAGTGGCAAAAGTCCAGTGCTTTTCCCAACAGTTGGCGCTTTGAAAGACGATTCTTATATTTTCGAAGGCGAAACTTACCAAATGCTAAGACACGGTTTTGCCAGAAGAAAATTCTTCGAAGTGAAAAATTCTTCTGAAAATGAAGTTGTTTTTGAATTACACTCTGACAAAGAAACCCTGAAATTCTATCCTTTCGAATTCAATTTGGAAATAAAATACACTTTGGTCGAAAATAAACTGAATGTTTCTTACCACGTGAAAAACAAGTCTGAAAAAGAGATGTATTTCTCGCTCGGCGCACATCCGGGATTTGCGATTGACACCAAAAATGGATTGAATTACAATGACTATGAAATTCTTTTTTCTGATGATGAAAAACTGGAAATCCATCCTTTGATTGACAACCTCATCAGCAAAGAAACCAAAACTATCAATCTCGAAAATAAAATACTTCCTTTGACTTATGAATTGTTCTCCAAAGATGCTTTGGTTATGACGAATATGAAAAGCCGAGAGTTGATTTTGCGAAATAATAAAAATCAGGAGAACGTTATTTTCACCTTTTCAAATTTTCCCTATTTTGGAATTTGGGCCTCGAAAAATGCGGATTTCGTCTGCTTGGAACCTTGGCAAGGCATTGCTGATTTCGAAGACCACAACCAGGATTTCACACAGAAATTTGGGATTTTGAAACTGGAAAGAAAAGAGGATTGGAAAGCTGATTGGGCGGTTGAGATTGCATGATTTTTTTTATAGCAAAGTCGCAAAAAATAACCCCTTCAGAGTTTAAAACTCTGAAGGGGTTTTGTATTAAAAAAATAAAATTACTTCTTATCTAACTTATTCCAATATTCTAAAATCTTGCTCTGAATATTTTCCGGCAAACTTTTGAAATTGCTTGAATAAACATCTTTCGAATAACCACTTTCTGTAGAAGTTGAGATCTCGTAAAGCTCCGAGTTTTTAGAAAATATCAGATGAACAGATTGTTGTTTGAAATCATAATCGTTCAGTGAATAGATGAAAAGTGCATCAATGCTTTTGTCTTTGTCATAATCTGCAAAGGCTTTGCGTTGTCCCCAAGCACTGATTATTCCTGGATAATTAATTTGTTTTTTGGCTACAACTTTCCAATCTCCGTTGATTTTCGTGAACCTTTGAAAAGTCATTTTGTCTGGTTTCGAATTTTTCTCAATTTTAGAAAAAATGAAAACATTGTCTTCATTATTTGGAGAATTTGCTTCATCAACCTGAACTATTCTGGTTCCCTCATATGGGAAATCTTTGTAAGAATCCTGATGTCTTACGATGTTTGAAACTTGGGCATTCATCAATGTTCCGATGAATAGCATTGGCAATAAAATTTTCATAATGTGTTTGTTTATATTTAGCTAAAATAAAAAATTGCAACCGATAATTCGATTGCAATTTGATTTTTAATGATTTTTTTTAGATTATAAAGTTTCCTTCAGCCATTCGAAAAATTCTCTTTGCCAAACCAAACCGTTTTGCGGATGCAGAACCCAGTGGTTTTCGTTCGGGAAGTAAAGAAATTTGGTTTTCAAACCTTTCAGTTTTGCAGATTGAAATGCCATTTGACCTTGCTCATAAGGAACGCGAAAATCTATTCCGCCTTGGATGACCATGATTGGCGTATTCCAGCGTTCAACGTGATTGATTGGATTATACTTCGCGTAAGCCTTTTGCATGGGCTTGAACCAATAAGAACCTTTCAAATCCCAATCTGCAAACCAAAGTTCCTCAGTGGTCGCATACCAAGACCTCATATCAAACAAACCGTCGTGCGCAATAAAAGTCTTGAATCTGTTCTGATGAATCCCAGCCAACATAAATACTGAATAACCACCGTAACTTGCACCAACAGCTGCCATTCTGGAACCGTCAACGTAAGGCAAAGTCTTGGCAAAATCTGCCGCCGACAAATAATCTCTGATCGGCTGTCCGCCCCAGTCACCGCTTATCTGTTCATTCCATTCTACGCCCCAGCCTGGCATTCCTCTTCTATTCGGTGCAACTACTATATAATCGTTGGCAGCCATCAAAGCGAAATTCCATCTCGTGGAGAAAAACTGTGTAAGTGCAGATTGCGGTCCTCCTTGACAATATAAAAGCGTCGGATATTTTTTATTGGGATCGAAGTTCGGCGGATAATGGAACCAAACGCCCATTTCTTTTCCATCCGAGGTTTTTACCATTTTCAATTCAGATTTTCCTGCGGTCAGTTTGGAATAATTATCTTTATTGACATCCGTAATCTGTTTCAAAGCAGAGGTTTTCAAATCTACCTCGAAAAGATCGGCGTTGTGATTGATGTCGGTTTTGGTAACCCAAAGTTTATTTTTATTATCGATAACGATATCATTGATATCAAAATCGCCTTTTGTGATTTGCTTTACCGATTTGCTTTTCGCATCAACGGAAAATAATTGTTTTGTGCCACGGAAGGCAGCTGTGAAGTAAACAGATTTTGCATCTTTGCTCCACGCAACATCGCCTGTAACGCTCTCGTCCCAAGCTTTGGTCAGATTGGTTTTAGATTTTGATTTCCAATCCATCACCACGATGTCATTTTTGTCTGCTTCATATCCATCTCTTTCCATACTCAACCAAAGAAGCGACTTCCCATCTGGACTGAATTTTGGATTCAAATCGTAACCCATCATTCCTTCAGAAAGATTGGTCGTTTTTCCGGAAGCCAGATTGTACACAAAAATATCGGTGTTGGTACTTCTTGCATATTCCTCGCCCGATTTTGGTTTGGTGACATACAGTAATTCCGAAGAATCCGGACTCCAAACGAAATCTTCCGCGCCACCAAAAGGTTTCTGAGGCGAATCAAAAGGTTTGCCTTCCAGAAGATCTTTGGCCTTGTCAACCGATTCTGAAACATTCACCGTGAAAACGTGGTTGTAGGAACCTTCGTTCCAAGCATCCCAATGGCGGTGATTCAGGTCTGTATAAATCTGCGCTGTGGTTTTGGGAAGATCTTTATGTTTGTCTTTCCCAAGAAGATTCTCTATGTGAACGGCTTTGCTGAACGCTACTTTTTTTCCATCTGGAGAAATCACAATGTTGTCAACTTCGCCAATATTATAAAATTCTGCCCAAGTTTTCCCTGAGTCTTTTGACAGATAAATTTGATTTTTCTCTAAAGCATAAATTCCGTTTTTATCCCATTGAATCAAGCTTTTCTTTCCAAGATCTAATTTTGTAGCTCTCCCAGAAAGGTCTAACCAGAATGTTTCGGAATTTGACTTTTCGGTTTTAAGGTCCGTTTTGCTCACTTTGTAGATCAGTGATTGATGATCCGGAGAAACGGACTGTACACCCAAACGATTGAGCGTCCACATCGTTTCCGCAGTCATTACCTGTTGTGCATTCATCATAAATGGTGTTGCTGCCATTGCAACGAGGATATGTTTAAATTTCATTTTTATAAAAATAATTGTTTTTTAAAAAAGCTCGGACGAAGTTATTAAAATATAACGTAAATTTGGGTTGAACCATTTAAAAACTAATCTTATGAAAAAACTTTTACTATTTACTTTGATGATTGCTTGTCAGTGCTATTTTGCACAGATCAGCTTTCAACCTACCGGAAATCACAGCTTCGAACCTTACAATGCAACCATTACTGGAAATGGAAGAATCTACTACACCACAGATGGATCTGAACCTACGAATAATTCTCCGTCGGGATTGAATAATGTGAACATTAATATTACTCAAACAACAATTTTGAAAGCAAAATTGGCAACCGGACAAGTTTACAGCAGAACTTTCTATTTTGGAGACTTTCCGACAAAAACCGTTTATTTCAAAGCGCCATCCAACTGGAGTTCGGCTTGTTCGTTTGCAAACTCTGTAGATCCACAAACTACGATTGACATTTGGGGACCAGGAAATCCTATGACAGCAGTCTGCGAAGGTTGGTATAAAAGTGAATTGGGCTTTTTTGTAGGTCTTGTTGAATTTAACAATTGTCAATTTCCCTTTATGACAGATCTTTATAAATTCTATAACATCACAACCGAAGACACCGTTTTCTACGATTATTCCGCAGGACCAATTACTAATCCGCCAGCTTGTCTGCTGGCAGTGAGCGATCCCAATAAAAAAATCGCAGTTGTAAAGATTTTCCCAAATCCAGTTCAGGATTATGTGAATATAGAATCTGAGAAAAATTTCATCGCTTACGAAGTGATAGATGAATCCGGAAAATTGATTCTAAGCAAAAACTTCAAAGGTGGAAAAATTGATATTAGAAATTTGAAAACAGGTGTTTACTTCATCAAACTAAAATCTCTAAGCAACGAAACCAATATTGTAAAATTTATCAAGAAATAAGTTTTATTATTGATTAAAATCCATATATTTGCGCTTCAAAATTTATTACTAAGACTATACTATGAGCACAATATTTACGCTGTTTATGATCCTGATTATCATTGCGAGCATCTTATTAGTTATTATCATTATGGCTCAAAATCCAAAAGGAGGGGGACTTTCCGGAACTTTTGGTGGAACATCTGCAGCTAATTTTGGGGTTCAAAGAACCAATGATTTTATGGAGAAGGCCACTTGGAGCCTAGGAGCAACAATCGTTGTTTTGATTTTCCTAAGCATCATCCTTACAGGAAAGCCATCACAGGTAGCACCATCTTTCCCAACTCCTACGAAGTCTGGCGCGCCAGTACAACAAGCTCCAGCGAACAGCGCACCAGCAACTACAACGCCTGCTGCTAAATAAAAAAAATTATTTCAAGAATATATAAAAACGCCTCGAAATCATCGAGGCGTTTTTTGTGGTTACGAGTAGGTATTAGCAATTTGCTTCTGGCTATTGGCTTAGTATTCAAATGTTTAATTAATGAAAATGTATGTTTAAATTTCCCTAAACACTTACTTTAATTTCTTACCAATTTGTTTCCGTCAAGGCAAAGTTCCATCAATGCTTTGAAGCATTCTTCCATCTCGTCGGAAGCTCTACAAATGGCATTTTCCAGCATTCCTCGCACTTGTTTTTCTGTGACGCCAGCTTCTGTCCAACTTTTGCCAGATGTGTGAGCATTGAGAATGAAAGGCATGATTCTGTCGATTGCGCAGGCAAAAATAGCGTCGGGCGTTTCCTCTTCTTCGAATTCTATCCAAAGATTGTAGAATTCTGATGAAAGTGGCTCATCCAAAATTCCGAATACTCTCTTTGCTGCGATTTTTTCTCTCTCGAATTTGCCTTGCATCCCGACCTCATCAAACAAAAAAGTATCTCCCGCGTCTATCTCCACAAGATCGTGAATGGACAACATTCTGATGACTCTCAGCAAATCAATATCGGTGTTGTTTTTGGCATAAGGAAAAAGAACCTGCGCCAAAATGATAATCTGCCAGCTGTGCTCTGCCGTATTTTCTCGTCTGGAATCGTCGGCGTTGTAGTTTCTTCTTTGGACATTTTTGAGCGCGTCCACCGCTAAGATGAAATCTATTTCTTTCTGGATTTTCATTTTTTAATCTTTATAATAATCGTCGATTTTATATTTTTTGGTTTTGCTGACCCATTTGTTATTGATGAGATTTCGGGTGATCACCTTTACGAATTCTCCGCCACCGGTTGCATCTTCTTCAAATTCATAGACTTTAACCAAACCTTTCTTTGGGACGACTGCATACTCTGTGGTGATGTGCCAGCAACAGCCGGATTTTGCAAAAGTTACCAAGCGTTTCCTTTTGTGATCAGTCTGGAACATTCCCAGATTTTCGTAGGCCAGACTTGTCAGTTCGTCACTTGGCACAAATTGTTTTTTGGTCGAATGATAAACATAAACATCATAAGATGGTCCGCCATAACCACTTTGGTTTCCATTCCGAATTGCCAAATCCTCGGAGCCATCAAAATTGAAATCATCGAAGATCAAAGGACTTTGCTCGTTGTACAACTGAATGACGTTGACCGTTGGTTTTTGATCTTTGTCCAGAAACAAACTGAGATCGTCTGACTCAAAAGTTTGGAAAAGCTGGTTTGTTTTTTTGTCTATCAATTTTACAATTCCCTTTCCGCCGCAATCATCGCCTTTGCAAGATTGAACGGTGACATGAGCATCGAAACGTTTTGAGCCGTCTTTGATGATGTAATTGTTTTGAGCCAAATAAAATTGGCTTAAGGCTATTAATAAAAATCCGAATTTAGTTTTCATAAGCTTTAATTTTATCCTTAATGATGACTTACTCGCTACAAATATTCTACCGATATTTCGGAGCTTCGCCCCTTTGGATTCTTAAATCGGATTTGCTCCTACCTGCATATCTCAACTTCTTTGCTCATCAATTATAATTCGGTCCCGGATTCTATTTCGTACGGCTCTTTTCCTTTTTCGAAGATTCTTGTGAGTTCTGACCCTTCTGTGGTGACTCTGTTTCCGATTCTTCTGATCCAGTTGCCTTCTCTGAGTCCAACGACTTTAATGTCATTTTGCGTCAGGAATTCTTTGATTCGGGTTTCTCTGGTTTCTCCGTTGTGTTTGATTTCGGGATTTGGATCGAGGTAATGCGGATTGATATTAAAATGAACCAACGCCATACAATCGAAACTTGGTGGATAGACGATTGGCATATCATTCGTGGTTTTCATATTGACGCCACCGATGTTGCTCCCTGCACTACAACCGAGATATGGTTTTCCGGATTCTATATTGTCTTTCAGGATTTTCATTAATCCAAATTCGTGTAAAGTCTTGACCAAAAGAAAAGTATTCCCTCCACCAGTGAAAAATCCCTGGGCAGAATTGACAGCTTCCTCTTTGTCATCAAACTCGTGAAGACCTTTGACATTGATATTAATCGTTGCGAAAAAGTCTTTTGCTTTCTGCGTGTAATCATCGTGGGAAATTCCTCCCGGTCTTGCGAATGGAATGAAGATGATCTCTGTGATGCCTTCGAATAATTCAATCAGTTCTGGCTTTAGATATTCCAAATATTGTCCGCCGAAGAGTGTGGATGTGGATGCGAGGATGATATTCATAATTTATAAATGATAATCGATAAATGATTTTTCAAATTTCGGAATTGTTATTTTAACTGAGATATAATCTTTCCTAGATTTTTTAACAATATTCTTTTCCGATTTGATTCAAAACAAAAAAAAGCCCGCAAAATGAATTGCGGGCTCAAATAAATTTGATTTGATATGAAGAAAAAAGAAAGTTTATAATCCTGCCCAGCCTGTAGCCCAAGTTGGTGTAGCTGTACCGTTACCAGCACCGTTAGCTGAAGAATCTTCTGTGAAAGTGTTCGCCAAAAGTGTAGCAGCGGCGCTACCTGCAGTTGCTTTTACAGATGCTTTTGTTGTTATATTATCAAATTTCACTCTTGTGATTTTGTTTGCTCCGTTGAAGAAAACCACGGATTGATCGTGTTCTACGTTGATCCCTGTAGTCCAGTTGGAAAGAACAACATTATCTATTGTAGCGTGAGTTCCTTCTCTCAATTTCATCCCGTCTGACTCTCCAGAAGTAGATCCTATGAACGTTGCATTCTTGATAGTAGGGTTTGATCTTGGAGATGCATCTCTGTTGTTTGAGTTGTTATCTGCCTCGATACCTCTGTTTCCAACACCGTTTGCTCTTCTTTTTGTATAGATGTTTGTTGCAGTTCCGTTCCAACCTTCTGTCCAGTCAAAAGCGTCATCTTCATTACCGATAGATACAATGTTTGATACATTCACAGTTCCTCCGAAGAATTCAATTCCGTCATCAGATCCGTTTACCAAAGAAACGTTGTCGATTTTTGTTCCGTTACCAACTCCGAAAAGAGAAAGTCCGTTGAATTCTTTTTCACCTGTGAAGATTGCTCCAGCATACTCTATTCTTACGAAAGTCATAGATCCTGAATTATCTCCAACCACTGTTCCTCCATAAGTTGCATTTCCAACTTCTGATGTGGCTGTAGTCCCTTTGTTGATAGGTGCTCTACCGCAAAGTACTACACCACCCCAACTTCCTGGCGTTGCTGCTGGTGACGTGAAAACTACTGGTGAAGCGGCTGTTCCGTTTGCAAAGATTTGTCCGCCCTGCTCTACTACCACGAAAGCAGAAGTACCGCCTGAAGCTTCTAATTTTGTTCCTGCAGGAATTACCAATTTACCACCATCACGAACGATCACCGAACCTGTGATTTTGTAAACTTTTGTTGCGTCTAGTGTTACAGTCTCTCCTGATTTCACTTCTCCTTTGAAATCGTTTGGATTAGAAGCGATTCCCACTGGTGATACTACTGGGATCTCATCATCATCGTTATCGCTACAAGCTACAAATGATACTGCTGTTGTTGAAATAATGAATGCTGCTGCAATCAATTTTAAATAAGACTTTTTCATTTTCTTTTTTTTAATTTATTATATGTTTATTTTTTATTTTTAAAATTCATAAGAGAATCCGATTCCGTAGTTCATTCCCTTTTTGAAGCTTCTTACGGTTACATCGCCATTGTCATTGGCCTGAACTCTTCTGTATTCTGGATTGATCAAGTTTCTTCCTGTCAATGAGATTTCTAATCCGCCGGCAAATCTCATTTTTACGATGGCGTCCAAGGTATTTATGGATTTGTCTACTATATTTCCTTTGGTTTGATATCCCAATGCGTAGATGTTGTCTGAGATGTAAGAATAGGAAAGCACAAAGTCCAAAGCGTTTCCATCTCCCCATTTTTGCTCCCAGCCTAAATTGACATTGGCCAAAAAATCTGATGCACCCTGCATCTTGTCTTTGTCTTTGATGAAATCCACAGAAACTCTGGAGTTTGGATTTTCTGAAGCCACTTTATCATTACTCAAATCCTGTTGAGAATTAATGTACGTCGCGTTCAGAAATGTGTAAAAACGCGTGTTGTTAACTTGATACAAATCCTTTCTCACCTCTGCCTCCAATCCGAAAATCCTTCCGCTGTCGCCCGTGTTCACAAAAGATACCGAGTTGGAAGAAGAGTTAACCGTGACTCTTGCAATTGGATCTATGATGTATTTTCCGAAAGCAGTCAAGGAGATCACCTCCGTTTTGTTTGGGAACCATTCCCATTTCAAATCCACGTTGTAGTTGTCGGCAGGATTCAGGTCTACGTTTCCAAAGCTTAACTCATCAATTTCCTCGTATTCGTACGGTGCCAATTCTATCAAAAGTGGCGTTGTGTAAGTTTTAGAAGCTGAGAATCTCAAGTTATTATTGTCGTTTACAGCATATTTCAAATTCAATGAAGGAAGGAGTTTCGAATAATTTTTGTTGATGATTCCGCCATTCGAAAAGATCGCTGTCATATAAGTGATCTCTTGATCCAAGTTGTCATAACGAACGCCCAACTGCCCTGTAAATCTATCGCTTAGCTTGTACTCGATATTAGCATATCCTGCGTTGTTGAATAATTTGGACTGGTAAAACTGTGGTTTCAAAGCTTGCTGAGGATCTTTGATATCGCCCCAGAATGTTGAGATCTGAAATAAGTTGCCCGTTGTGTAATTATTCAAATTAAAGAATCCATCATAATTTTGCGGATCCAGATAATAGTTTCCCTGTGGCTGAAGAATTCTAAAATTATATTGATACGCACGGAAATCGCTGTCTTTCATTCTTCCACTGTATCCCAAACTTACTTTTAGATTGTCAGAAAAAGCATAGTCTGCGTGAAGATCGCCAACATAGTCGTTCTCTATCAATTTGTCGAAGTATCTGTGATTGGCGCCAGGGTTACTATTAGAGAAATAATTGTTTCCAGTTTCTGTATTGAAGACTGAGATATTCTGCTGCCTGTCTGGTCTTCTGCTGTCCAATCTGTTGTAACCAACATTCCAAACGACTTTCAAAGGATCAGATAATTTGTGCTCGCCACGAAGTTGATTGATGAAAAGATCATTGGTCTTGTACAAGGCTCTTCTTAGATTTGCCACTTCGATTCTTTCCTGATTTTCGTTTAAAAGTTCGTTGACATCACGAATGTATCCGCTGTAATTTCCTAATTTTTGCTCGGTTGTATGGATGTAATTAGAACTGTAATTGATAGAATGATTTGGATTAATTCTATAATTCACGTTCAACAATCCTGTTGTGTTGGTAAGATATCTGAACTCTTGACCGTAAAGTTCTTTCAATGCAGAACCAATATTGTTGTATGATGAGCCTATATTTCCTTCTACGAAAGAATATTCATTGTCAAAATTCCCGTATCCGAAAATACTTAATTTACCTTGGCTTCCAATTCTAAAATTGGTTCCGAAGTCAACGCCTAAATTAGAATTGATCGGCGTCAATCTTTCCTTATTGTTCCAAGATGTTGAAAATGCATAGCCTTGCGTTGCCAATTTTGCGTTGGAAGGTCTGTTGATCTGTTTGAATCCGAAATAATCAGGACCGTCCTGAAGATAAAAATTATTTTTTCGGATTGCGTTTGTGTTCACAGATGATCCTAAGTTGACTTTAAAATAAGGTTTTCCAGTGTAAACTTTTGTAACGATGTCCACGTTTGCTCCTGAAATATCGCCCCAAAGTTTTGGTTGATACACTTTTTCCAGACCTATAAAATCAATCATATCCGTTTTGATGATGGATAGATCCAGATTTTTGTACATCGGATCGTTGGACGGAATTGGAAGGCCGTTGATGGTCGTGGAATTGTTTCTGTCTCCAAGTCCACGGATAAAGATTTGTCCGCTTCCTTCTTGCTTTTGAGAACCTGTTGCTTTGGTAACTGCTACAGAAACATCTCCAATACCTTGTTTTTCCAATTGGACAGAACCCACTCTTTCGATCACTTCCACAGATTTTCTCTGAGTCGAGATGATGTTGGCTTCTGCACCTTTCTTAGAAGTTCCGATGATTTTCACCTCATCGATTTTCTTTTCAGTTTTCAACGTATCGGTTGAATTTTGTGCCAACAACATCGTGGTTGACATACAAAGAAACAAAGCACTGATGCTTATTGTTTTTGCTTTCATTTTAACTTTCCTTTTTTCTTCGTTGCCAAAGAAATACTTTGGAAAGCAATCCGAATGTATAAGAATTAACAACTATTTTTTAACATCCTGTTACGAAAATCAAGATTATGTTAAATCAAAGTGAACAGGTTAAGACTTTTTAAAAGTCTGTTCATTATTTGTTAAATTTGCACCAGATAATTTTAACTGCGAAAATATCAGAAACCGGTCAAACCTCCTGATATCAACACATTACTGTTTTAAATATCTATTAACATTAAAAAACTCCCAAAAATCACCCTGAAAATGGATTTTACCCAAGCCTTAGAAATTTTACGCTCCGGCGGAACCATCCTTTACCCGACAGACACCATCTGGGGAATCGGTTGCGACGCTACTAACATAGATGCCATCCAAAAAATCTTTGATGTCAAAAAACGTGAACCCAACAAATCACTCATTATATTAGTAGAGTCCGAGAAACGACTGCAAGATCTCGTAGATGTTCCCGAAATGGCTTGGCAAATTATGGACGTCAGCGAAAAACCCGTGACCATCGTCTATGAAAATCCAAAAAATCTCCCGAAAGAATTATTGGCAGAAGATGGAAGCATCGGAATTCGTTTGGTGAAAAATGATTTCTGTAAAAAACTCATCACAAAACTCAACAATCCTTTGGTCTCAACATCGGCAAACCTGAGCGGACAAAAATCCCCTTTGAAGTTTTCTGATATTTCCGACGAGATCAAAAATTCGGTGGATTATATTGTAGAGGAATTTCACGACAAGGTTTCGGAATATCCCGGCTCGTCGGTTATCAAGATCTGGAACAACAGCCAGATCAAAATCCTTCGCGAATAAAAAAACCGGCGGATGACCTTTTGCAAGATCATCCGCCGGAAAATAAACTATGAAAAAAAACTACTTTTTGTATTTACTCTTATCGCAAAAGAAATACCGAAAGATTTTTGCGGACAGAATTTCTTGATTTCAGTTACGAAGTCAAATTAAAAGTCAAAATGTCTTGAAAACCAGAACTTTCTTATAAATTTTATTATTCAAGAGGAAAATTACGTGATAATTTATTATTTTTACACGTAAATAAGTTTATTATGAATACGAAACTCACATTAAACCTTGACAAAGCAATTATAGACGAAGCCAAATCTTACGCTAAGAACCATCAAGTCAGTCTTTCCAAACTCATAGAAAATTATCTTAATTCATTGACCAGGGAGACAAAAAAACAGCCATCCGTAAGTTCTTTGGTTGATAGTCTCACAGGAATAATCCCGAATGATTATGATGAGAAGAAAGATTATAGAAATTACATCGATAAAAAATATCAGTAGTGGAAAAAGTTTTTGTTGACACCAATATCATCATCGATCTCTTAGCCAAACGCGAACCTTTTTATAAAGACGCCCAAGATCTCTTCACATTAAGTGATAAAAAAGAGATTAACTTATGTATTTCCGCTTTATCATTTGCTAATGCCTACTACTCCATTGCAAAACACCATAAGGAAGTAGATGCAAGGAAGTACTTGGCGAAATTTAAAGTTCTGGTTACAGTCTTACCTTTGGAAGACAAATCTATCGAATTGGCATTGGCTTCGGATTTCAATGATTTTGAAGATGGATTGCAATATTTCACAGCAATGGACAACGACTCAGACATCATCATTACAAGGAATAAAAAGGATTTCAAAAACTCAAAAATTCCGGTTTTAACAGCGGGAGAATATCTGAAAAAGTAAAACGACTCACAATAATTGTTCTTGCTATCAAAATTTTTTAAACAAGACCAATTATATTAATCTTTATTTATTTAATGCTAATCAACCTCAACCAAAATAAAAACCTCAAACTTTTCAAGATCATTTCTGAAGTCGCTTCCAGAAACGGACAGACTGTGTACGCCGTTGGCGGATTCGTTCGTGATTTGATTATGAAAAGAAAAGTGCCAACCGATATTGATTTCGTGACAGAATCCAGCGGAATAGCATTGGCGGAAAGCATCGCCAGAGAAATCGACCCAAAAACAAAGGTTGCGGTTTTCAAAACCTATGGAACCGCGATGTTCAAATACAAAGACTTGGAACTGGAATTTGTTGGCGCCAGAAAAGAAAGCTACAGCGAGGATTCCAGAAAACCGTCTGTGGAAATCGGAACTTTGGAAGATGATCAGAAGCGCAGAGATTTCACTATCAACGCAATGGCGATTTCATTAAACAAAGAAAATTTCGGAGAACTCATTGACCCTTTTGACGGACTTCAGGATTTGAACAAAAAAATCCTGCGAACGCCACTTGAACCGCATCAAACTTATTCGGATGACCCATTGAGGATGATGCGTGCAATTCGTTTTGCAACGACTTTGGATTTCAAGATTGAAGAAAATTCTTTGAAAGCCATCAAAGACGAGGCAGAAAGAATGAAAATCGTATCAATGGAAAGAATAATGGTTGAGTTTAACAAAATAATGCTTTCTGAAAGGCCTTCAAAAGGTTTGAAATTGTTGGAAGAAACTTCACTTTTAAAATACATTCTCCCAGAACTCACCGCACTAAAAGGCATCGAGGACATCGACGGACAAACACACAAAGACAATTTCTATCACACTTTGGCTGTTGTTGATAATATTTCTGAGAGCACCGATAAACTTTGGCTTCGTTGGTCAGCGCTACTCCACGACATCGGGAAAGCGCCAACGAAAAAGTTTGTAGAAGGAATCGGCTGGACTTTCCACGGACACGAATTTCTAGGCTCGAAGATGACAAAATCGATTTTCAAACGTCTGAAACTTCCACTTGGAGCGGAACAAAAATATGTTGAAAAATTGGTCAGAATGCACGCGCGACCAATTGCGTTGATTACTGATGATGCTTCGGATTCGGCTCTGCGACGGTTGCTTTTTGATTCCGGTGAAGATTTGGAAGACCTTTTTACACTTTGTAAGTCGGACATCACGACCAAGAATTATTCTAAGCAAACTAAGTTCAAAAAGAATTTTGAATACGTTGCGCAGAAAATTAAGGAAGTTGAGGAAAAAGACCAGGTTCGAAACTTTCAACCTCCAATTTCGGGTGAAGAAATTATGGAACTTTTTGGTTTAAATCCTGGCAGAGAAATCGGAATCCTGAAAGAAAAAGTGAAGGAAGCAATTTTGGAAGGCGAAATTCAAAATGACAAGATTGAAGCTAGAGAATTTGTGATCAATGAAGCTGAAAAATTGGGATTGACTTTGGTAAAATAATCTTTGTGAATTTTTCATCTTAAAAAAATAATCATCTCGTCGATTAAGCAAATTTTGCAGATTTAATTAATTAAAAATCTGCTCAATCTGCCAAATCGGCGAGAGTTTGACAACTAGAATCTCTATGGAGAAATCAAACTTATTACAAATTATCAAAACGAAACTCTCCGAAAAAATCGAGAATTTCGAGAAACTGATTGCAGAAACCCGAGCATCAAGCAACGATACAAAAAGCTCTATGGGCGACAAATATGAAACGGGAAGAGAAATGCTTCAGCAGGAAATCAACAATCTGCAAGTTCAGCTGAATGAGATTTTGAAACAAAAGGATTTCCTCAAAACTGTTTTAACAAAACCATCTGACAAAGCAGAAAAAGGCGCGATTGTAAAAACTGAAAAAGGTTTGTTTTTCATTTCGGTTTCTTTGGGCGAAATTAAAATTGAAAATGAGAAAATCATTTGTATTTCACCAGAATCTCCATTGGCAAAAGCAATGAATGGGAAAATTAAAAATGAAGTCTTTTCGATAAACAACATCAATCAAAAAATTGAAAATATCTGGTAAAAAATACCGTATTTTGCAATTCTCAACCTCAAATTTTCGAACCTTAAACCCTGAACCAAAAAATGCAAAACTATCTAGATCTTCTTCAACATATCATCGACAATGGAACCGACAAAACCGACAGAACCGGAACTGGAACCAGAAGCGTTTTCGGCTACCAATTGCGTTACGATTTGTCGAAAGGTTTTCCTTTGGTGACGACAAAGAAAGTTCATTTGAAATCTATTATTTATGAATTGCTTTGGTTTATCAAAGGCGATACAAATACTAAATATCTGACAGACAATGGCGTTTCCATCTGGAATGAATGGGCGGATGAAAATGGGGATCTGGGTCCAGTTTACGGCGCACAATGGAGAAGTTGGAACGGAGCCGACGGAAAAGTAGTTGACCAGTTTTCTGAAGTGATTGAGCAAATCAAAAAAAATCCAGATTCCCGCAGGTTGATTGTTTCTGCTTGGAACGCAGCGGAAATCCCGAATATGGCTTTGGCACCTTGTCACGCTTTGTTTCAGTTTTATGTGGCGGATGGGAAATTGTCTCTTCAGTTGTACCAAAGAAGTGCCGATGTTTTCTTGGGCGTTCCGTTCAACATTGCGAGTTATGCGCTTCTATTAATGATGGTTGCACAGGTTTGTGATTTGGAAGTTGGAGATTATGTTCACACTTTTGGTGATGTACATATTTATAACAATCACTTTGAGCAAGTCAACAGACAGCTTTCCCGAGAAACAAGACCTTTACCAACAATGAAACTGAATCCCGATATCAAAGATATTTTCGATTTTGATTTTGAAGATTTTACTTTGGAAAATTATGACCCACATCCGGGAATCAAAGCGCCGGTGGCGATATAAAATTAGGCGGGAATTCCCGCTTTTTTTTGTAACAATTTTAAAAAAATAAACACTTATTCCATTTAAAATAAATCAACGATATAATTTCATAATAATGAACAAGATCTTAATCGCTGCACTTTTTCTCGGTGCGATATTTAATTCAAATACCATCTTTGCTCAAACAGAAACTTCTGGCAGAAATCCTGTCTACAGAGCAACCCATACCAAGGTTACAGAACTGAAACACACCAAGCTAAAAGTCAATTTCGATTATCAGAAAGAACAAATGAATGGTGAAGAATGGTTGACCGCAAGTCCATTCTTCTATTCAACCAACGAGCTGGTTCTTGATGCGAAAGGTATGTTGATTCACGAAGTGGCTTTGGACAAAAACGGTTCCAAGTCACCTTTGAAGTTTGATTATAAAAATGATGTTCTGAAAATAACGCTTGACAAAACTTATCAAAAAAATCAAGATTACACGGTTTACATCAAATATACAGCCCGTCCGAACGAGGTAAAACAAGAAGGAAGTGCGGCCATCAATGATGCAAAGGGACTTTATTTCATCAATGCTCAAGGAAAAGATCCAGACAAGCCAACACAGATCTGGACACAAGGCGAAACAGAATCTTCCTCAGCTTGGTTTCCAACTATTGATAAATCCAACCAAAAAACCACACAGGAAATCTATATGACGGTTCCTGACAAGTATGTAACGCTTTCCAACGGACTTCTGAAAGATTCCAAAAAAGAAGCGAACAATCTGAGAACTGACCATTGGGTGATGGACAAAAAACACTCCACTTACCTTTTCTTTATGGGCGTTGGAGATTTTGCGGTGGTGAAGGACAAATGGAGAAATATTGATGTTGATTACTATGTAGAAAAAGAATACGAGCCTTACGCAAAACAAATCTTCGGATTGACGCCGGAGATGATGGAGTTCTATTCCAAGAAATTAGGCTACGATTATCCTTGGTCAAAATATGCTCAGATCACCGGAAGAGATTACGTTTCCGGTGCGATGGAAAATACAACTGCAACGCTTCACGGCGAAACAGCTCAGCAAAAACCTGGTGACCTGATAGACGAAAACAAATGGGAAAACACCATTGCCCACGAGCTTTTCCACCATTGGTTTGGCGACCTCGTAACGGCAGAAAGCTGGAGCAACTTGACCGTCAACGAATCTTTTGCCAACTATTCCGAATATCTTTGGCAAGAACATAAATATGGAAAAGACGCGGCGGATGAGCATTTGATGAGCGATGTCAATATGTACATTCACAATCCGAAAGATTTCAACAAAGATCTGGTAAGGTTTGATTATGCTTCTCGTGAAGATGTTTTTGATTTGGTGACTTATCAAAAAGGTGGCGGAATTTTGCATATGCTGAGAAATTATCTTGGAGACGATGCCTTCTTCGCTGGGATAAACGACTATTTGAAAACTTACGAATATGGAAACGCAGAAGCGCATCAATTAAGACTTTCTTTTGAGAAAATCTCTGGGAAGGATTTGAATTGGTTCTTCAACCAGTGGTATTTTGGAAGCGGAAATCCAAAGTTGAGCTACACTTCAACTTACGAACCTGTGAAGAAACAAGTGACAGTGGTCATCAATCAATCTCAGGAAAAACCTTTTGAGTTCCCACTTGCCATCGATGTTTATGATAATGGAAAACCAAAAAGAAGCAACGTTTGGGTCGATGCAAAAGCGAAAAACACCTTCACTTTTGACGCATCCAAAGCACCAGATTTGATCAATATCAATGCGGACGGAATTTTGCTTGCCGAGATTACGGAAACCAAAACACCAGAGCAAAGTCTTTTGCAATTCACTAATTCTAAAGAGTATGTGAGCAGATATAAGGCATTGTCAGCCATCAAAGGCGCTGACGCAAAGAATCCTGCGGTCATCAAATTGTTGGCAACAGCATTGAAAGATCCTTTCTTCCGACTAAGAGAGCAAGCTTTGAAACAAATAGATTTGACCAACGCAGACCAAGCAAAAGCACTGACTGCAGAAGTGGAAAAATTGGCATCCAACGATCCTAAAACTTTGGTTCAGGCTTCAGCGATTTCTGCTTTGGCAAAAACCAAAAATGCAAAATACACTTCTCTTTTTGAAAAAGGAATGAACGCGGTTTCCAATGCCGTGAAAGGTTCATCATTAGCAGGAATTGCAGATTTGGATCCGTCCAAAGTGGCGACGCTTGCAGACAAGATTGATCTGGAGAACGCATCAGAAGATTTGATTTCCAAAATGCTTCCAATCATTGTGAAAAATAAGATTGAGAAACAAATGCCAGCGATAGGAACTACGGTTGCCTTCTACCCTTTCATCAAATTCCAAGATCCTGTTCTGGGTAAATCTGCGGAGGAAGGTTACAACTGGATTATGAGCTCTGACAACTTGAAAGCGACTGAGAAAGTGACCAAAGTTTTGATTCAGGCCAAATCTCAAATTCCAGATAATCCTCAAGTAAAAATGATGATTGTTCAAATGCTGAAAGACGGACTCAACAAAAAGATGGAAGTTCTGAAAAGCAACCCGAACAGCCCAACGATCAATCAGCAAATTGACGCGATTAATAAAACGATTGAAGCGTATAAATAATGAATGATAATCAATATGATAATTGATTGAATATCGTTTTAACAATACAAGAAAGCCATCTCGATTGAGATGGCTTTCTTAGTTTATTGATTTATTTGACATTTTAAATTCATATCATAACTCCTCCAAAGGATTCCAAAACAACTTTTTGAAATCTTTGATTTTCCAATTGTCTTGGACTTCGACATTTTCTTTTTCTAATCTTTCTTTAAATGAAGCAACCGACAACTTCCCAGAACTGCTGATGACTCTGTGTGCAGGAACATCTTTCGGACAACCGCCCATCGCATTGCCAACGTGGCGGGAATGATTCGGGTAACCTACGGCTTTTGCAATGGCACCGTAAGTAGAAACGCGTCCTTTCGGGATGAGCTTGGTGACTTCATAAACTTGCTGTTTGAATAGGTCGTTCATTGTTTTTTAAATTAAATTTAAAAATAATCTTCTCGCAAATTGAGCTGATCTGGCTGATTTAAAATTTGAGCAATCTGCAAAATCTACAAGAATTATCATCATTAAAATTCAAGCAACTTTAGTTTCAACTGAACACCAAAATTATCTTTGAAATTGCTAGTCGCATAATGTCCAACTCTGTAAAACAATCCCAAATTGAATCTTGAACTCAAGAAATTATTATACTCAAATCCGACTTCCTGATAAAGATGATCCAATGGTGAGAAGTTCTCCAACTGATGGTATTCTGGATTTTTCATATCTCCGATAATACCTCGGTAGACGAAATCGAAACTGGAGGTACTTTTGCCAAAACTTTTGAAATACCACGGAATTCTGTGCGAAATGTAATATCCCGCAAACTTGTCATTGAAATATTTCCCAGCTGTCATGGTCGCAAATCCGAGATAACTCGTCAAAGAGAAATTGGACAAGATGCCTGTGTTGCTATTGCCATCCAGACCGCCCATCTCAAACAAATGCCAAATTGGTGCTTTCCCAAAGTACAATCCGCCGTGCGCTCTGGTTTGTGTAACGCCCAATACTGTGCGGAATTGATGCGTGTAAAGGAAATCAAATCTGCTGTAATTGAACTCCCCTCCTAAACTTTTGTAACCTTGCTCGTAATTAAGAAAAACCTCGGGAAAGTTTTGATCGTAGGTATATTTCCCGTAAGGCGTCATGATATTTCTGCTGTTAGGCGAGAATTTCACAGTCGCCAACGAGCTGAAGTTCTCGAATTTTCTGGCTTCATTCATAAACAAATAATAGTAACCTGCTTCTTCATTTTGTCTTTTCCCGGAAACATTAAGGGTCAAGGAATTACTTAGATCCACTTCATATCCAAACTTGAAACCTTCAAATTTATAATACTTGTCATTCTGGATATTGCTTCCATTATTATTGATCTGCATTTTCGCATTCCAAAGATTCTGGCTGAATCTTCCGGAGGCCATCACGTCATTAAAATATTCGAAACGGAAAAAGGAGTTTCTCTCCAAAGTAGTTTTGATGTCCAAACCTGCACCATATTTGAAGCCTCTGTCTTTGAAACCATAAGCCAAATAAACATCGGGCGAAATGTATTTGTTAAATCTTTCATTCAATTTGAAACCTGCTCCCAAACGGAAACCTTCATACTTGTTATATTTGGTTTGAAGCGGACTGATGTCAACCATTCCCACAGTGAATTTCACTCGCATCAAGGCTGTGATCACTTGAACTTTTCTGTCCAGCGTATATTTCTTTCCAAGACTGTCGATCTTCGTGTAAGTCAGTTTTTCTCTGCTTGTCAGGCTGTCGGTTCGGTATTGGTTAAGAAGCGTTCCATCAGCATTTTTCACACTCATCGTGTAACCGTTAAACTGTAACGATTTGAGTTCGACCGGCGTTTTAAAATCAAAATAATCGGCTTTCAAATAAGCATAATTACCAAACTTTTTCACTTGGTCCAATCTCGCTTTTTTCTCTTCGGAAGTTTCATTTGGTTTTTTCGCAACCGTTGCGAATTCGGAAACACCCATTTTTATTTTTAAGTTTTCTGTTTTCAGGAACCATTTATCATTGATAGGAATCCAAACCGAAGTAATGTTTCCATCTGACCTTACTTTGCTGTTGCTTTCAATTTTTTTGATGGCGTAAGAATCTTTGTCGATGTAGAGATATCCGTTGTATTTTCTTCTGTTGATCGGAACTTTGTAATCCACTTGTCGAAATCTGATGACGTAATTCATTCTGCCATCGATTTCCAAAGAATCTGTTAGGAAATATCGGTAAAGACTTCTGTTTTCGGGTAAGATCTCTCTTGGAATTTTATCTCTGTTGGAACGTAAAGCCAGCATTTCGTAAACCGGATTTTTCAAACCAGAGATTCTGTTGTCCAAAATATTGACTTTCTCGCCATACTTTTTGGAATAAAGAAATTCCATTGCGCGTTCCCAAAGAAACAACTTGCTGTCTTTTACAACCTCCATCATTTGCTCGCCCTCTATAGAATCTTTTTTCGCTTTATCTTTAGTTGGAAGCTCGCGGTTAGTAAGGCTTTTAAGCGAATCTTTTCTTGCCTCCACAAATCTGGAATAATCCTGAATACTGTCCTGATCTACATCAAAAGACATTTTTTCATAAGATTTATATGAATAAGAATCCAATGCGTTCGGTGAATTATCTTTGAATCTTCGGAAAGATTGATCGATGATTGCCAAAGCGCGCGGATCACTTTCATTGGTCAAAACTACACCTTCGATTTGGGTACTTTTCACATTGTCTCTGTCCAAAGCAATTTCCATCACTTTGTCCACCACGACCTCGTCACCGATGTAATTATTGATTTCAACATCCACCTTGGCACATTTGGTGGTGAATGTGACGACACCTTTCTCATTGGTTTGTCCCAGAACTCTGTTGTTGCACAAGACCTTTGCGCCTCGTATTGGTTTTTGGTTGTCAGATCTGGTAACGGTGAGTGTACTTTGCGAATAGAAAATTGAAAAGCAAAATAAAAGTAATCCCGTAAAGGTTTTATTTATCATTGAGGTTGTAAATATTTGATTAGTAAAGATAATTTTTAATTGCATTACTAAAAGCCTGCCAATAATCTAATTCGCGAGCTTTCAATTTACAAATTTCATATTCTGGATTCGGACAGCGTTCAAAATTGCCAATAAAGCAACGCCAACATCGGCAAAAACCGCTTCCCACATATTCGCTAAACCGCCTGCACCAAGGATTAAAACGATGATTTTGACACCGAAAGCCAGTGCAATATTTTGGTAGACAATTTTCTTCGTCGCTTTTCCGATTTTAATCGCTGTCGAAATCTTCGAAGGTTGGTCGGTTTGGATGATGACGTCGGCGGTTTCAATCGCGACATCGGAACCCAATCCGCCCATTGCAATTCCAACATCACTCAAGGCTAAAACTGGCGCATCATTGATTCCGTCGCCTACGAATGCAACGACTTCCTTCGGATTATTTTTGAGGTTTTGTAATTTACCCACTTTCCCCTCCGGAAGTAAACCACCAAATGCGGAATCGATTCCTAATTTTTGGGCGATGTTTTGAGTCAATGCATCTTTGTCGCCACTTAGCATCATTGTTTTTACGCCGGCATTTTTCAGATTTTTGATGGCTAATTCTGAATCTTCTTTCACTTCATCCGAAATCACGACGTAACCTTTATATTGATTATCGATTGCCAAAACAACTGTTGTTTCCACGATTTGGTCTAATTCTGAAGGATAATTAATATTGAAACTTTTCAGCAATTGCGTGTTTCCGGCAAGAATTTGTTTTTGACTAATGACAGCTTTGATGCCTTTTCCAGAAATCTCTTCTACAGATTCAGGATTTTGGTTTGATGGATGAAATTGGGAAATCGCTTTTGCAATCGGATGTGTTGAATGACTTTCGACCGATGATAAAATTGATAGAAATTCGGATTCAGAAATATCATTGGTGACGACTTTCTGAACTTTGAAAACACCTTTTGTCAAAGTTCCAGTTTTGTCCATCACAACAGTTGTCACGTTTGCAATCAAATCCAGGAAATTGGAACCTTTGAATAGAATTCCGTTTCGGGAAGATGCGCCTATTCCACCGAAATATCCTAACGGAATGGAAATTACCAAAGCACAAGGACAGGAAATCACAAGGAAAACCAGACCTCGATAAAGCCAATCTCTGAAAATATAATCATTGACAAAAAAGTACGGAATGAACGTAATCAACAAAGCTAAAACGAAAACAATTGGCGTATAAATTTTCGCAAATTTTCTAATGAACAACTCGGTTTTTGCTTTTCTGGAACTCGCTTCCTGAACCATTTCCAAGATTCTGACGATAGAACTATTCTCAAATAATTTGGTGGTTTCAACTTCAATCACTTGGTCGAGATTCAACATTCCGGCAAGAACAGTTTCTGATTTTTTGATGGATGAAGGTTTGCTTTCACCCGTTAAAGCTGATGTGTCGAGACTTCCTTTTTCTGAGATTAAAATTCCATCCAATGGTATTTTTTCGCCCACTTTAATTTGAATCTTTTCGCCAACTTTTACTTCATTTGGAACTATAGTTTCCCATTTATTATTTCGGAAAACGGTGGCTTCTTTTGGACGAACATCCAATAAGGCTTTGATATTATTTTTGGCTTTGTTCACTGCGGATTCCTGAAACATTTCGCCAATCGTATAAAATAACATCACAGCAACACCTTCCGGAAATTCGCCGATTGCAAATGCACCAATTGTGGCAATTCCCATCAAAGAAAACTCATTGAAGAAATCAAAACTCTTGGCAAGCTGAAACGCATCTTTGAAAACGGAAAATGCCACCAAAACGTAAGACACAAAATACCAGCTGAATCTTAACCAAACATTTTCTGTAAACCAATCGGCCTTAATCCAAAAATCCAATATCAAACCGGAAAAGAATATGACCAGACTTATAATCAATCCCAATTTGGAATTGCTGTGCGAATGGTCGTGGTCGCTGTGGTCGTGACCTTCGTGGTTGTGCTCTTTTTTTGGTTTTGTACCGCAACATTCTTCCATATCGAATAATTTTTAACAAATGTAGCGGTATTGGGAATGCAATGCTATTGCAAAGTGATGTTGGCTAATGGCAATTGGCTTTTTGCAATTGGCAATTGGCTTAAATGTTTAAAGTCTTCGAGAGCCTCAGACTGACAAAAGTGATTATTTTAATTATTAAAATTTTCTTTAAGGCAGTTTTCGCAGATTCCTTTGGCGAAAAGTTTTATTTCATCGATTCTGAAATTGGTTTTCATACTTTCCGGGAACGAGATATCTTCTTTGCAGGTGGTTTGTTTGCAGATTTTGCAGTAGAAATGGAGATGCCAGTCTTTGTGTGTTTTTTCGTCGCAATCGTCGTAGCACAATTTATATTTTGTGGTTGTGTTTTCCTGAATGCTGTGGACAATTCCTTTTTCTTCGAAGGTTTTTAGGGTTCGGTAGATTGTGGTTCGGTCGGCGTTGTCGAAGTGGTTTTCGATTTCGGACAAGGAGGTGGCGACTTGTTGTGAGCTCAAGAAATCGTACACCAAGATTCTCATACTTGTTGGTTTGGTGTTTTTGTGGATGAGTTTGTTTTCGATTTCTTTGTTCATCATGTTGTTTTAATGCGAAGTACGCTAAGTATTTTTTGACAGTATTGAAATTTTTTTTTAGGTTCACAAAGAAGCTTACGATCAAATAAGAAAGAATAAATTTTGATGCAAATTCCAAAAAACATTTAACAGGTCGCTCCGCTGGAGCTTTAATTATTATACATCAATTTGTATTTTCTATTAACAGCTCGCTCCTATCGGAGCTATATTTAGTCCCATTGGGACGCACAGTTAATAGAAAAAAATAAAGTCGCCAAAGACAAAGCTCCAGCGGAGCGACCTGTAAATCTATTCTCTAAACATTTTGTTGGTAAATTTGTTTACATTTTTCGTTAGACAGTAATTAATTTGACAAAATCCTAATTTTGATGACAAAACGTGAATCTTTGACGAAATCCCTAGCCCCGATGGGAACGGCATCCTTTTTCTTTTCCGTTAACTTCGGCTTCGCTCAGGCAACGGAAAAGAAAAAGATATAGTGGACAGCGGGATTAAGCTCCTAATCAATTATCTTACATTAATTTATTCTATCAAAGTTAAGGGAAATAAGTCGGAATTTTTGATGAATTAGCGGATAATAAATACCTTTGAAAAAAAATTTGATATGGGTGTAGCGGATCTGTTGTTCAAAAGAAAAAAAGAACTGGCTGAAAAAAACCTGAGAAGTGGCCAGGATTATATGGTTGAAAACGGGAAAAGAGAAAGCGTGACGGTTTTGCCAAGTGGTTTGCAATATGAAATCCTGGTGGAAACGGAAGGTCCAAAACCGACAGCGAAAAGTACGGTGAAATGCCATTATCACGGAACTACGATTACGAGCAAAGTTTTTGACAGCTCTGTAAAGCGCGGAAAACCAGCCTCTTTTCCATTGAACAGAGTCATCAAAGGTTGGACAGAAGGTTTGCAACTGATGTCGGTTGGGAGTAAATTCAGATTTACGATTCCGCCACATTTGGCTTATGGTGAGCAGGAAGTGAGCAAAGAAATTGGACCAAATAGTACTTTGGTTTTTGATGTGGAACTTTTGGAAATCAAATAGTAATTGGCGGTTGGCGGTTGGCTTTTGGCTATTTGCTTTAATGTCAATGTGATAGCATTTCTGAGTGAAAGATTTTCGGCTTGGAAAAAGTTATGATTTAATTCAAATAAATCTTTGTGGTTTTGAAAATTATTTTTATTTTTGCAACCTGTTAATCAACCTCTGACGAAGGACGTGAATGTTGCTTGGCTTGACAAAACAAATTTTTTATTACAAAAAATGGATTTAGTAAAATACGTACAAGATAAGTACATTACGAAAAAAGAATTCCCAGAATTCAAAGCCGGTGACACCATCACTGTGTATTACGAGATTAAAGAGGGTGCTAAAACAAGAACTCAGTTCTTCAAAGGTACTGTAATCCAATTGAGAGGAACTGGTCTTACTAAGACTTTCACTATCAGAAAAATGTCTGGTGATGTAGGTGTAGAAAGAGTTTTCCCTATCAATATGCCTGCACTTCAAAAAATCGAAGTTAACAGACAAGGTAGAGTTAGAAGAGCTAGAATCTACTACTTCAGAGACCTTAGAGGTAAAAAAGCAAGAATCAAAGACAAGTCTTACGGAGGTAAAAAATAATCCTGAGATTTTCTTCTTGAGATATAAAAGACCAGCATTTTTTGCTGGTCTTTTTGTTTAACTGCATTTTAAATAAATTTTGTTTTCCCCAACCTAAAGGGAGCAGAATTTCTTTAAAATTTCATCAAAATTACTCCCTTTAGGGTTGGGGAAATAATTTTGATGAAATTTTTAGAACTTATTTTGAATTAAGAAATTACACCTAACTCCTTCCCTACTTTCTCGAAGCCTGCAATCGCTTTGTCAAGATTTTCTCTGGAATGTGCTGCGGACAATTGAACTCTAATTCTGGCTTTTCCTTTTGGAACAACCGGATAGAAGAATCCAATCACATAAATTCCTTCTGATAAAAGTTTTTCTGCCATTTCCTGAGCTAATTTTGCATCATACAACATCACAGGAACGATTGCCGCGTCACCGTCCGGAATATCGAAACCTTTGGCTTTCATTTCTTTTCGGAAGTATTCGGCATTTTCCATTACTTTGTCTCTCAACGAAGTATCTTTGGAAATCATATCCAAAACTTTGGACGCGGCACCAACAATTCCGGGAGCTAATGAATTTGAGAATAAATATGGGCGAGAGCGTTGTCTTAGCATATCAATGATTTCTTTTTTCCCAGAAGTAAATCCTCCTAACGCGCCACCTAAAGCTTTTCCTAATGTTGAAGTAATGATATCGACTCTTCCAATCACATCATTTGCTTCGTGCGTTCCACGTCCGGTCTTTCCAATGAATCCGGTTGCATGAGAATCATCAACCATTACCAACGCATCATACTTGTCGGCCAGATCGCAAACGCCTTTTAGGTCGGCCACGATTCCGTCCATCGAGAAAACGCCGTCAGTTACGATGATTTTGAAACGGTGGTTTTTTTCGGAAGCGGCAATTAATTGGGCTTCCAAATCTTCCATATTGTTGTTTTTGTAACGGTATCTTGCAGATTTACACAATCTTACACCATCAATAATTGAAGCGTGATTCAACTCGTCTGAAATGATGGCATCTTCATCTGAAAACAATGGTTCGAAAACACCGCCATTTGCATCGAAACATGCCGCGTACAAAATGGTATCTTCCATTCCTAAGAACTTGGAAATCTTAGCTTCCAAATCTTTGTGAATATCCTGAGTTCCGCAGATAAAACGAACCGACGACATTCCATAACCGTGAGAATCGATTGCATCTTTGGAAGCTTTCATTACTTCTGGATTGTTGGATAATCCCAGATAATTGTTCGCACAAAAGTTCAGCAATCGCTTGCCACCAACTTCTATCTCCGCACTTTGCTGGGAAGTGATGATTCTTTCTTTTTTGTAAAGTCCGTCGTTTTCTATATTAGTTAGCTCGTTAGTAATGTTTTCGAGGAATTTTTGTGATATCATTTTTATTGATTTTCGATTTTAACAAAAATAAAAAAAGCACTTCAATTGCGTGCTTTTTTGTGATGTTTTAACGTTTTTGGGGGAACTTAGATTTTACTTATTGAAAATTACTGTAAAAAGATTTTCATTATCTATAATTGAGTTGTAGGAAATCTCGGCTTTGTGATATTCCAAAATGCGTTTTACGATGCGCAAACCAAGTCCAGAACCTGTTTTATTTTGGGAATTACTGCCTCGCATAAAGGCTTCGAAGAGTTTTTCTCTTTCGGAAATCGGGATGATCGTACCTTTTGAAACAATGCTCACAAGAATGCGGAAATCGGTTTCCTTGATGGAAATATCAACTTCCTGATTATCCGAATACAAAGCGGCATTTTTGAACAAATTAATAAAGGTAATTTCGAGAAGCGACTTCACACCTTTTACTGTCAAGATTGAATCTTCCACGCTTTCTTCATCAATTTGGAAATCCATTTTGAAATCGGGGAAATTTCGGTGCACTTTTTCGAAAGCGTCAAAGACCACTTCGTCAATTCTCACTTCTTCGTAAACACTTGCAATGCCCTCTTTATCGAACTTTGAAAGCAGAAGTAAGGATTTGGTAAGGTCGGAAAGTTGGTGAACGTCTTGCAACATCTGCTGTAAAGTTGCTTTGGTTTTTGGAGAGTGATTCTCCAATTGAATCAAATTTTCCAGCTGAAAAGTCATCCTCGTGAGTGGCGTTCGCATCTCGTGCGCGGCACTGGAATTGAAATCTTTTTGCGACTGAAAAACATCATTCAAACGATTGGTCATCAGGTTGAAAGAGGTTGCCAAAACGCCAATTTCGTCTTTTGGATTTTTGATAATGACGGGCGTTGTCAACTTATGTGCGCTGATTTCGGAAATGTCAGATTTAAGGACTTCCAAAGGTTGCAGAAATTTTGAAACGATATAATAACTGAAAAACCAAATCAAAAGAATACTGACCACATAAGAAAAAATCAACATATATTTCAAAAAGTCAAGTTTTGACTGTCCTGTAACATCTTGAGCGCTAGTGAGAATATAATAATTTTCGCCGTTGATATTTCTGAGCGCAGCATAAATTTCGGGAACGGAAAATTCATTATAAACCGTTTTTTCGATGTCTAATTGATGTAAAAGCGCTTTGTCCCAACTCACACTTTTATCTTTCAATGTACTATAAATCAATTTCTTAGCACCACTGAAAATCATAATATTCTCATTCAACAAAACATTGTCGGAATTTTCATCAAAGAAAATGGGTGCTTCTTTTTCGAAATCTCTGGATTTTTCGATAAAATTAACCGTAAAAACCAATCGCTTCTGGAAACGCAACTTAAATTCGTCTCGTCTGAAATCGTTGAAAGAAACATAAACCACAAACATCATAATCCCGAAAATCAGGGAAAATGCGATGCTTAGATTGAGTGCGATTCTGCGTTTTAGAGACATAAGTTATAAATGATGAGTGATAAATGATGAGTGATAAATGATGAGTGATAATTGATGAATGATAGACGATGGATGATGGATGACAAATTTAATCTCAAACTCCCAAACCCTCAAAATCTCCCACTCCTAAAGCGGACTTAGGTAATATCCAAAACCTGGTCTTGTATGGATGAGTTTGGTTTTGAAGTTTTTATCGATTTTTTTGCGAAGGAAATTGATGTAAACTTCTATCGCGTTGTTTGTGGATTGAAACTGGTTTTTCCAGACTTCATCCGAAATGTATTGTTTGGAAAGAGTTCTACCGTTGGCTCTTGCCAGTAAGACCAACAATTGAAATTCCTTCACCGTTAAACTGATCTCTTCGCCAGAGCGGAAAACCTTGCTGTCCTCGGGGAAAATCTCCAAATCTTCAATTACAATTTTTTCTACTTCGTCAGTTTTTGGCGTTCTTCGGCGCATTTGGGAATTAATTCTGAGCAATAATTCTTCCAACAAAAATGGCTTCACGAGATAATCGTCGGCCGCTTGCAGGAATGCTTCTTTTTTCTCCTCAATTCCGTCATAAGCGGAAATGATTATGATTGGCGTTTCGGAATTGGTTTCACGGATGGTTTTGCAAATCTCCAAACCGCTGATTTTCGGAACGTTGATATCCAACAAAAAAACATCGTAATCTTTGTTCGTAAATTGATTCAGGAAAACTTCGCCGTCTTCTGCTTTGTCGGTTTTGATCGATTTTGATTCCAGAAAAAGTGCAATTTCGGAAGATAGAACAGCATCGTCCTCTAAAAGTAATGCCTGCATTTGTTTAGATTTTTTTTACAAATATGGGGAAAAGTAAGTTGTGGGAAAATATTGGTAATAATATTTCGCTTCTCTAATTTAAGAATAATATCTTTGAGAATATTTTTGATTATGAGAAAAAAACTAATGATTTTTTTATTTTCACTTCTTTACACATTTGCATTTAGCCAAAATAATTATGAGAATACTATAAAAAAGGATCTAAATTCTTTTGTTCAAAACATGAAATCCAAAGATATGGGCAAAGCTGTAGAATATATTTACCCTAAATATTTTACGGTTGTTCCAAAAGAACAAATGAAACAAATTCTGAATTTCACCTACAATAATCCAGCTTTTAAGACAACAATTTTGGACTTTAAAATTATTGATATTGATAAGCCCGAAAAAATTAACAGTGAACTTTTCTCATTTGCGAATTACGGATTCAAGATGAATCTAAAAATTGACTGGACTTCTTTCCCTAACAGTCAACAGTTAAAAACACAAATAAGTGATGGTCTTTACAAGAAGTTTGGGAAAGAAAATGTAACTTATTTTTCAAAAGAGGATTATTATGTAATTAATGCTAAAATGAAAGCTTGTGCAGTTTCTCACGATGGAATCAATTGGAAATTTGTAATCATTGAAAAAGATTACAAGCCTCAATTAGTAAAAGTTTTACCAAAAAAAATATTAGATAAATTCTAGTAAGTCTTCGTCATATCACTCGGAATTACAAGATTGAACTCTGTCGGGATAAAATCTTTTTCAGGCAAAACCAACTCTGGTTTTTCAGATTCGAAAACAGAGATAACAGCGATTTTCAAATTCGGATTTCTCTTTTTCAAATACCAATAGATTCCGCCATATTGCTTGCTGTGATAGTCGCCGTTGTAATGTATAAAAGTCTTTCCAGCTTGCAAATTTTCGAAAATCGACTCCGCCATTGTGGCGTCTTTGATGGCTTGTGCGGAGATGAAATTCATTAGTTTCAGTTCGTCAACGTGGTCGCCCATCAGGGATTTCATTTCTTTGTAGCCAGGTGTTTCCAATGTGACTTCGATTGGTAATTTGGCAATTAACTTCTTTTCCTGTTCTGGCAATTCATTCAAAGTTTTGATCCCTTGTTTGGAAGTTTGGGAAGCGTATTTTCTTGGGACATTTGTGGCGATGAATTTCAGTTTTTTGTCTTTTGCAAAATCTACCAAAGGCCTGTAATCGGTTTCATAATTTTTCCAGAGCCTTACAGAATCTTTCAGAATTTTTGGGTCAATTTTTCCAGCGAGATATGAATTCAAAGCTTGTTGATTATCACGTTCGAACATTTCTGCTCCTAGAATTATCTGTCCGTTTTTCGTTGCAAAGATTGCTTCTGTGATCTTTTTTTGAAGCCAATGGTTGATGGAATTGTCGTGGTGTTCGCCAATCAAAATGACGTCATAATTTGATAATTCTTTCACCATTTTTTCTGCCGAAATTTTTTTTGACTTCTTATCAAAAAATTGGTAAGCATCAAACTTCTGGGCATTTAAAAAACTTAAAGTAAAAACAAATATAAACAGAAATAACTTTTTCATATAAACAAATATAAAAGTCGTTCTAAAGTCAATTATAACTTTAAAACGACTTAATTAATACTAATTTTATTTTTAACTTATAGTCCGGCTACCAGATCTTTCCATTCCTGAAGTTCTGGAATTCCTGGCTTTCTTTTTCCGAAAAGTTGAACGATAAATTCACCTTCTTTGTTGAAGATTTCAACAGAAGTTACTTCGCCATCTTCGGTTGGTTTTTTGGTAATCCACGTCTCTGCAATTTTCGTTGTGTCAAGGTGAAGATTGAAATCTGGATCCATCACATTGAACCATTGTTGGTGCCAAAGCGTCTTTTTCACTTCGCCCGTATGAATCTGAATAATCCCACGATTTCCAACGAAAACCATAATTGGTATTTGCTTTTCAGCCGCATCTTCCAGCACATTCACGACTTTGGAATTCTCGATTTTTGTAGCATAACCTTCCGGCGCCAATCTCAAAGCCTGCGTTCTTGTAACCCCGAATTTTTTGAGCATCATAAAGAAATCGTGCGTATCTTTCAAATCTTTCCAAGCTTGTTGGAAACCAGCCACATCAATCTCAGAATCTGATTTCTCTGCAGGTTTTGCAGGGACAGCTTCGGTTACGACGTTTGGAGATTGATCCTCTGCTTTGTATTTCTCTGTCAACGCATCAAATTCCGCCTCGTTACTTTTGTTGGTCAAATAGATTTTGTGAAGCGCCAAGCCGTCTTTCCCGAAGAATTGAAAACTTTTTCTATCACCTTCCACCACAGAAAATCCGAATTTCCAAGAGTTGATGAAAATCCTCAAATCAATATCTTCTCCAACGAAAACCTGCCCATGTGGATTGCTGAAATCTGGATTCAAATAAACGCCTTTTCTCTCGTGAACACATTCGTCGTTTCTTGTGAGGGCCATTACTTTGTCCAATTTTACAATTTCCTGAAGAAGGTCTGCAAATTGTGGTTTCAAAACTGCAACGCCATTTCCTACGTTTGTTGCCAACAATTCAGCTTCGCTAACACCTAATTGCTCGGCCGCATTTCTAATTCTCAAATGTGGGTTTTCTGCTTTCAGTGCTTCCCATTTTTCTTTTAATTCATTAATTAATGTACTCATATTAATTTATTTTTTTGAGTGTTTAGTATTTTTTGAACGCAGTGTGCGTCAAGATTTTTTTTAATGTACAATTGAAAACATTTTAATCTTCACAAAGACGTAAGGGCCGATCAAAGATTATTTTTTGATTGTTAAAACTATATATTCTCTTTTGACCTGTTCGCCGGTTTTGCTTGCGATTAATTCTTCTTTGTCAGATTTTATCATCCTTTTGAAGTTGGTTTGAGAAATCAGCAACTCGACATCTTCATAATTGTACAGCTTGAAATCTGTGGTGAAAGGCAAGGTTTTCATGAAGTCCTTCGTGGCAAATGTGAGGACAAAACTTCCGTGTTCGTTTAAAACGCGATAAACTTCGTTTAAAAATTCCACTGGATTTTTCCAGAAATAGATTGTGTTGACCGTCATTATCTTGTCAAAACTTTCATTTCCGAAAGGAATTTTGTTCCCATCGTACAATTGGAATTTGGCTTTAGAAAGATATTTTGGATTGTTGTCCTCAGCCTCAACTTTCATTGTTTCGGAAATTTCCAAACCTGTATAATTGATGTTCTCAGCAAAATCCAAAAGATAGGACAAATGTCCAGCGTTGCCGTGACCGAATTCCAAAACCTTGTCATTGTCCATCAAATGCAAAGCTTTGATGGTTTCTTTGGTCATCGAAATATTGGTCTCGTTCATCATTTTGGCAACGTCTTTTCCAATTTCTCCTTCCGGATTTGATAATTGTTGGGCTAATATTTTGAGTTCTTGTTCTGTCATTTTTTTAGTTTTTTGAACACAAAGAATACAAGTTTTTTTTTCAATGTTGTCAGTTCACAATTGTGCCAACGCTCAACAAAGGCAAAACTTTGTTTGGATGCTAAATCTGCAACCCGACTTGAGTAGATCCCGATGCAAAATCGGGAGGGACCGGAAAGCGGAAATAGCTGCCATAATTATTAATATTTTTAAAAAAATTCTATCCAAACAAAATCATCGTGTTGTCATTGACTGGATGCTTGCAAATGGTGCAGGGAAAATTGTAAGCCTTGGAAATGGTCTCTGCTGTGAAAACTTTTTCGGGCGTTCCATAAGACAAAACCTGTCCTTTTTCCATCAATAAAATATGATCTGCAAATTGCGCTGCAAGATTAAGATCGTGCAAAACGACAATCGCTGTATTGCTGTTCTGCGTGAATCTCTTAATCAATTCCAAAGTTTTATATTGATGCTTAATATCCAGATTATTTAATGGTTCGTCTAGGAAAATTAAAGTATTTTCTATCTCATTGTCCAGCTGAGCCAGAACTCTAGCCAAATGAACGCGCTGTTTCTCGCCACCGGAAAGTGAGTTGTACTCTCTCTTTTGAAAATGTGAAACATCGGTCTCAGCCATTGCTTTTTCAACCGATTTGAAATCTTCCTGATGTGGCTGTGAGCTGAAGTAAGGATATCTTCCCATCATCACGACATCTGCTACCAACAGCGGAATATCTTGCGCATTGTGCTGGGAAAACTTGGCTTTGTGCTTTGATAATTCTTCCAAATTCCAGTCTGCAAGAATCTTGTCTTTGAAGTGGATATTTTTTTTGTTATCGGTTTTGATTTCGTTGGCAAGAATATTCAGAAGGCTGGATTTTCCGGCGCCGTTTGGACCGACAATCGCCAAAAACTCACCGAAGCCGACAGAAACCTCAACATCTTTTATAATGCTGACATTCTGACTTTTATAATTAATCTGATGACCTTTTATCATCTCAGTGTATTTTTAAATTTAATTAAAATGGCGATAAAAATAGGACCTCCAATAAGTGATGTCAAAATACCAATCGGCAATTCGGAAGGCGCGACAATCGTCCTGCTGATCGTGTCTGCAAACAATAATAGAATACTTCCACAAATGGCTGACAATGGCAAAATGAAGTGATAATCTGAACGGAAAAGTAACCTCAAAATATAAGGTACAATCAATCCGACAAAGCCGATGGTTCCAGAAAATGCGACGCAAGTTCCAACCATCAAAGCGGTGATCACCACGATTTGCTTCTTCAAAGTCTCAACATTGATTCCCAAATGTTCTGCATCTTTCTCGCCCAACATCATTGCATTCAAAGCTTTTCCTTTTGGTAAGATTATTAGATAAGACAATATTAAAACGATGGTCAAAATGGTATTTTTCGTCCAAGTTGCGGCAGCGAGACTTCCGAGATTCCAGAAAGTCAAGTCTCTTAATTGTTCGTCTTTGGAAATGTAAATCAGAAATCCAGTGATCGAAAATCCAATGGATGTGATAGCGACACCACTTAATAACATCATTACAACATTGGTTTTCCCATCGGACGTTGAAATCCTGTAAACGATGATCATCGCTACTAATGCGCCAACAAAGGCAGAAACACCAACTAGTGAATTTCGAACAATCTCAGGCAAATACTCTTCGAACGTGTGTCCCAAAACAATGGCGATTGCAGCGAGCAAAGTTGCTCCGGACGTCAATCCAATCGCTTCGCCCGTTGCCAAAGGATTTTTGAACATTCCTTGCAAAGTGGTTCCGGAAACGGCGAGCATACTTCCAATCAAAACGCCCATCACGATTCTGGCGGCGCGAACTTCCCAAATGATGTATTTTTCGCTGAGGGAAAGTGAAGTGTCACCTGTCACAAATTTCCAAAAAACCTCGAAAGAACTGGATTTCCCGAAATCATAGACGCCGATATTCAAAGATAAAGCCATCATCAGCAGTAATAAAATAATACCGATGATGGCGTAAAATGTAAGACTTTTTGATTTCAAATTAATTAGACTTAGAGAATATAGACAAATAGATGATAGACAAAATTTTATTCGATTTCCCCAACCCTAAAGGGAGCAAATAAAATTATTTTGTGGATTCGATTAGAAGTTTGTTGAGGCTTAATGCCGCTTCGCCAACTCTTGGTCCGAAAGACGAGATCAACCCGCCATCTAAAGCGATTACTTTTTTGTTTTTACCAGCATTGGTCTGTGGAACGCCTGGCATTTTAAGCGCACCTTCTACACCACCAGAACCTTGCAAACCGGTTGTGAAGAACAATAGAACATCTGGATTTGACTGCACCACAGCTTCCGGCGTCAGTGGTTTGAAATCTTCGAAATCGTTGGCTGCGTTTTGTCCGCCAGCAATCTCGATAATGCTTGCCATCGGTGTGTTTTTGCCACCTACCATCATCATATTTCCTCTTGCGTAGATGAAAAGGACTTTTGGTTTTTTAGCAATTGGCTGGATTTGTTTTACATCTGTATCAATCTGTTCCAATAATGCCTGTTGATTTGTATTTCCTAGTGCTTTTGCAACTTGATTGATCAAATTTTTGGTTCCATCGATCGTGAACTCTTGTTTGAACAATTCTGTTTTGATTCCAGAAGCTTTGATCTTATCTAACAAATCTGGATTCACATCTTTGTCAGAAGCTAAGATCAAAGTTGGATTGAGCGCCATAAGTGGCTCTATGGTCATTGAACGGACGTGGCCAAGATTTTCCGCAGTTGCTTCAAGCGTTTCTGGATAAGTGCTGGTGACATCTGTCCCTACAATTTCCTTCTCGTGACCCAACGCTGCTACAATCTCTGTAACTCCTCCACTGATGCTAACAATTCTATGATTAGAAACAGGCGTTTCGGTTTTTGCCTCTTCGTTGACTGCAACTTTGGAATCTTCTTTTTTACAAGAAATTCCTGCTAAAAGGATGGCTGAAAGTATTGCTATTTTAATATTCTTCATAGTTAATTATATTAATAATTTGCTGATGGCAATTAGCTTTTTGCTACTGGCTCTAAAACCAATTCCGAAGCCTCTTGGATAATTGCTTTAAATGTATGATAAAACTATTCCTAGTAATTATAGGATATAAAATGGGATTAAAGTGGCTGATATTCAAATTGAGGATAACCTCGGATGCCTTCTGGGCTTGTCATTCTGGTAAATCTTAATTTGAAGAAATAACCTTCTGCATCACGGATGACGTAGAATCTGTCACCATAAGTTTCCAATCCGTTGACTCCTACAGGATTTCTCCAGTTTCCACCAATGGCGCGGTGATCATTAAAAATGAATTTGGAAGCCTCAACATTTTCCAACTTGAAATTGTTATAGGCCTCAGATCCTGTTGCTGGCGCAGTTACTACAACTTCGTAGGCTCCAACACCGCCAAGCAAATTACTCAAAACAAAATCTGCGTAGATGTAACTTCCTGCACCTTCGATGATATTGGTAAAGACTGTGAAGCAAAGATCCCAATGCTTTTTCTCTGGCTGAATCAACAATTCCTTGTCATTCTTCAAACTGAAAAATGTGAAGTTGTAATCTGAATTTTTGTCGATATTGACTTCTTTGTGTGTTGAACTATTCACCTCGGCATATTTGAGCTTATAGCCACTTCCGTTTCTCACGATCTGAACTTTCATCCAACCTCTGAGATCACCTCCAGTAGTTACAGAACCTACAGCCACATTGCCTTTGTAAACATCTCTTCCTAAATTTACAAGATAAACGCTGTTATCAGAATCATTTGCTGTGATTTCCGAAATAGCTGTGTAACCTGACAAATAATTGCCTGTTACCGTGTCAATATAACTTTCGTTTGTCGGATCAAAGTTGGCAACTTGAACTTTTTCTTTAAGAGATGCAAGATCAGATTCTTTCACCAGATCGATATTTGTAGCGTTTGGGATTTTGCCCGCCGCCATCATAATAGAACTGTTGAGAACAACTTTGAATTGACTTCCTGAATGAAATGCCAAATCCCAATCTGTCCTATTTGTCTTAGTTTCCGTTCCAGAACTTAGGTCAAACCAAATCTGATTGGGTTGCGTTGCGCCTCCAACAGAGGGATTCACAATGGAACCTTCCACAGGAGAAACTGCGATTGGATCCTCATTATCACTGATACAAGATTGAAATAAAAATCCTGAAACTATCGAAATATAAAGAAATAATTTTTTCATAATTTTTAGAAATTGTAGTTTAAACGAGCGAAATAACTTCTGCCGTAGAAAAGATTTTGATTGGACTCCGCCGCATTGTGATTTCCCCCGGAAAGTGTCGTGTTTCTAATGGTTGTGACATCAAAAATATTTTTGATTCCCAAAGCGACTTCGAAATGGTTTTTGAAAAATGGCTGACTTAACGTGAAATTCAGCATACTGAAATCCTGCACATCTCCAAGAACATATTGTCCACTTTCTGCAACTGTAGCACCTGGTTGGTATGTAAACGCCTTTCTTTTCCCAGAATATTTATAATACACTGCGAACAAAGTATTGGTTGATGACAACGTATAATTGGCGGCGAGATTAGCTTCAACAAAATAATTGTAAGAATCTGGCGAAGTAATATTTCCAGTATTCAGAACTTGAGAAATTCCTAACACAGAAACTCCAGAATTGATGGAAAAAGAGTTCTTTCTAACATTTAATGATCCTGAAAACATATTTGATTTATAATTATCAACATTCAAATATGTGTATCTCAATGGACTGTTGCTGATTATAACTGATTCGATTCTATCTTTTACATCCAAATACAACCAATTTAACGAGGCGTCAAATCTCCAACCGTTTCCGGAATAGAATTTATGATCTGTAAAAACGCCTAAAGAAAATCCTGTTTCGGGTGTTAAGTTTGCGTTGCCACGGATGTCGTGATTGCTGTCCACCATGTATGTGTACAACTCATCATAAGTCGGAAATCTGTTTGACGAGCCAAAGATTGCTCTCAAATTAGAGTCTTGTCCAACGCTGTATCTACCTGTCAATGAATAATTAAACTGACTATCAAACTTATCGCTCAATGCCAAACGCGCACCTGGTCTTACTGCGAACTTATCAGAAATCTGCCATTCTGCAGAAATAAAATTCGCATAGTTGAAGATATTTTTCGCTATAGTAGGTTCGTTGTGATCATAAATAAAGAGAGAAGCATCTGCTGTTCCGTTGGTTCTGTCTAGCTCATATCCAATTTGAAAATTGAATTTTTCGCTATCCAGAAAATTACTGAACATCCCACGTGAATACAAAACTTCCGACTTGAAATTAGTCAATTTGTTATCCTGGGAAAGAATTTGTCTGTTTGCAACATCATAGTCATAATTCTGTCGATTACGTTCTTGAACCTGATATGAAAAATCTCCAGAATAGTTGATTCTGCTTCCAATCTGTGTCTGAACATTCAATTGGTGGATCCATCTTTTGGTAAAATAATCGGCATCTTTTGCAACGTACGTTCTGTTTCCTCCGCCCAGATAAAGTTCCTCAACCAGATAATCTCTATAATTGATCTCCTCATTCAGGAAATTAACTTTATAGAACAATGACGTTTTATTTTTGGAATAGCGAATGGCCGCATTTGCAACAATCATATCTTTTGGTTGCCACTCGTAACCGCGCTTTCCATCATTACCTTCTGTGAAATATTTGTACCCATTTTGTCTGCCTTGGAAACCTTGAAAATCATTATGATTGATATCAGCAGTCAATTGCCAATTGTCATTGATTTTATAACCCAGATTCAAACTTTGGATATGTCTTCCGTTTCCTTTTTTATAAAGATCATACTCTTTCCCAACTGTTTCTTCTTGCAAGGAAAGATTGGCAGTGAATTTTTTACCGTAGCCTTTTTTGGTAATGATGTTGATAACACCAGCAACTGCATTGCTACCATACTCCACGCCCATAGATCCTTTCACGATCTCAATACGCTCTATATTGTTGACATTGATTTTTGTTAGATCCACCAAATTCCCCATTCCTTCATCACTCACTACAGGGATATTGTCGATCAGGATCTTTGTATATGCTCCTGGTAATCCCATGATATTTGCTCTAGAATCTCCAGAGCTGGCACTTGGAACAATAAGGATATTAAGATTTTGATTTAGAACCTCGGCAGCGTTTGTAACTGCCATATTCTTGATTTGAGTGGCATCTATCACCTCTACTTTGTAAATGGACTTGTTGATAGATTGTGGCGTGAATTGTCCCGTAACGACAACTTCTTCTATATTTTTTTGACTAAGTGAGTCTTTTTGTGAATAGGCAAAATTTAAAATTGCTAATGACAAAAGGCTCATCGTTCTCTTCTTCATCTAAAAATAATTTTTGCGAAGATAAGATTTTATTTAGAATGATTAAAAACAATTTCGTACTTTTGTGGAATAATTCTAAATAACAATCTGAAATTTAATAATATCAATTATGAAAGCAAAACTATTTTTGGCAGCTTCTTTATTTGCCGTTGTAGCAAATGCACAATTAACGACTATCAACGAAACATTTGATGGTTTCTTAGCTGGGAATAACACTTTTCCTCAAAACGGATGGTCTATCAAATTACCTGTAGGCCCATTTCCACCTCAGCCAATGATGATCGTATTCGGAGAGGCTAACAAATATATCCAAGCTTATCCAGGAAGTACTGTGGCACAACCAATGTACCTAATAACACCTCAAATCGTCGCACCTGCGGGAGATAAAGCACTTTCCTTTGACACTTCAATGGAAGTTGGAGGTTTGGGGACTACAGGTTCCGTTCAAGTTGGTATCGCAACAGACCCTAATGATATGGCTACTTTCGTGGCAATAGGAGAAAAAATTGATTTGTCCACAACAACTCTTCAGAACGTAAAAGTGAACATCCCTGCCTCTGCTGGGACATATCTTGTCATCAGAACAACATCTAACACAATGCATACGCCGATCCGTATTGACAATGTGAAATATGATACTAACCTGGCAGTGAATGACAGCACTTTCAACAACAATTTGAAGTTAGCAGTTTCTTCTGACAACAATTCATTGAGATTCACTTCAAACGATCAACTTACAAATGCAAAAGTTTACTCTGCTGCAGGACAATTGGCAACAGAAGGAAAAATTACAAACAATGCTTTGGACATCACAAGATTGAAGACTGGCGTTTACTTCATCGTGATTGAAAACGCAAACGGACAATCTGTAAAATCAAAATTCATCAAGAAATAGATTTCAATTGATTGGTTAAACTCAATCATTACTTTCATAAAACTTCTTTTGATGCAAATCATAAGAAGTTTTTTTTTGATTAAAATTTGACTATCACCCTTACTTTTTACAAATATGATATTTATCAAGTTTTAACATTAATCTTATTTAGAATAATTAAAAATTAATATTTACTTTTGTAGAATCATTCTAAATAACTGAATGAGATAATTTAATAATCAATTATGAAAGCAAAACTATTTTTGGTCACTTCTTTATTTGCTGTTGTAGCAAATGCACAACTAACTTCCATCGACGAAACATTTGATGGATTTGAAATTGGGAATACTACTTTTCCACAAAAAGGATGGTCTGTGAAATTACCTACAGGACCATATCCTCCGCAACCAATGATGATCGTAGCGGGAGGAGAGAACAAATATATCCAAGCTTACCCTGGAAGTACAGTTGCACAACCAATGCACCTGATCACGCCTCAAATTGCAGCTCCAACCGGAGACAAAACGCTGTCTTTCGATACAGGAATGGTTGCAGGTGGCTTAGGAACTACTGGATCTGTACAAGTTGGACTTGCAACAGACCCGAATGATATGGCTACTTTCGTAGCTGTAGGCAACAGAATAGATTTAACTAGTACAACTGTTCAGAATGTAAAGGTGAATATTCCTGCATCTTCTGCAACATATTTGGTGATCAGAACCACATCAAATACGATGCACACTCCTATTCATATAGACAATGTAAAGTATGACGCTACTTTATCTGTTAACGACAGCGCATTCAAAAACGATGTGAAGTTTGCAGTTTCTGCTGACAACAATTCATTGAGATTCATTTCCAACGACCAACTTACCAATGCAAAAGTTTATTCTGCTACAGGACAATTGGCTACAGAAGGAAAAATCACAAACAATGCTTTGGACATTACAAGATTGAAAACTGGTGTTTACTTCATCGTGATTGAAAACGCAAACGGACAGTCTGTAAAATCAAAATTCATTAAGAAATAAGATTTCAATTTGAGTGATTAAACTCGATCCTAACCTTTTATAAAACTTCTTTTGTGTAAATCTCAAGAAGTTTTTTTTGATTAAAATTTGACCATAATAAATCTTTTTTATCAATATGATATTTATCAACTTTTATTTTTAATCTTATTTAGAATAATTAAAAATTAATATTTAGTTTTGTAGAATAATTCTAAATAACTGAATAATTAAATTTAATTCAAATGAAAACAAAACTACTTTTGGCAAGTCTTCTTGCTTTTACTGTAAATCAAACCGTTCTTGCACAAACCGACGAAAATGGCTACACGACTGTTGAAGCCTCTATGGGAAATGCTTATCAAAATCGCCTTTTCTTTGATTTTGCTTCTAACAATACCGTCTCACAAAACGCAAGCACTTGGGATATTGCTTTCTTCAGAAACAGCGCAATGGATTTTGGTGTCAAAGTAAATGATGCAAAAAACGTTCTTACTTATCAAGTTTCCGCAGATCCTGCATCTTTTGACACTGTAACGCCAGCTGATAAGGCAAATTGGGGCGAACCTCTTTACAATCCAGATCAAACTGAAAGACTTCAGGACGGTGCTTTTGATGAAGCTACTTTGTTACCAGCAACAGGTCTTAACTTCGGTTGGGGTTCTTATGATATCGTAACGCACAAAGTAATAGGGAAAGTAGTTTTCGTTTTGGAATATGGAACGACTTACTATAAGTTTTTCATCAACGAGTATGCATCTGGTTACACTTTCAAATATGCCAAATGGAATGGAACATCGTGGGATGCGACGCAAACAAGAACGATTGCAAACGGAACAGATGATGCATTCTTCAATTATTTCTCATTTGACACTGGCGAAAAAGTTGCAAACTTAGAACCTTCCAGATCGGCTTGGGATCTGATGTTCACCAGATATTACACATTCTTCAACGGAATAATGATGTACAAAATGGCAGGGATTTTACAGTCGCCAAATGTATCTGTAGCTTACGTGAGACCAGAAACTCAGGCAACTTCTACTTTTACAGCGCCAACAGCTTATTCCAAAAGTATTGCGACCATCGGACATTCTTGGAAGCCAACTTCTGGAGCGCCTTATGCGGATGCAGTTTATTACATCAAAAAAGGAGACAGCTATTACAGAATGTACTTCACAACAAACGGTGGAACGGCAAATGGTAATATGTTCTTCAAATACAAAAACATTACAGACCTAATGTCAGTGACTGATTTCGGTAAAAAAGGAACTTTTGGAATCTATCCAAATCCAACGAAAGAAGACAAAAAAGTGAACATCTTGTTTGATGTCAAAGAAACAGCTTCCAAAAACGGAAATGTTGAAATCTATGACTTCTCTGGCAAAAAAGTTTACGAAACAGCTATTGCAAACCAATCTGGATTCTCAACAAAAGAAGTGGACCTTAGCAGACTCAACTCTGGAACTTACCTCGTAAAGATTACTTACGGTGGGAAGTCAGAAACAAAAAAGCTTATTGTAAAATAAGTCATATTTCAGATTTTATTCTTTATTTAAACCACCTTCGGGTGGTTTTTTTGTGGCTTGTCGTTTGTTAAAATAATGAGTAAATTTGTATAAATAATTCCAATCAAACGTGAATTCTCTCATCAACAAAAAAGTAAAGTTCCAAGACCTCGGTGTCAAAGATTATCAGCCGACTTGGGACTATCAGGAAGAATTACTTAAGCAAAATCTGGACATCAAAATCCACAATCGCGAAAATCCGGAGAATCTGAAACCGACCGACAATCATTTGCTTTTTGTAGAACATCCGCACGTTTACACTTTGGGAAAAAGCGGGCACGAATCCAATCTTCTCGCCAACGAAAACAAACTGAAAGAGATTGAAGCTACTTATGTCAAAGTCAATCGTGGTGGCGATATTACGTATCACGGTTTTGGGCAAGTTGTTGGTTATCCGATATTGGATCTCGAAAATTTCTACACAGACATCCACCGCTATATGCGCGATCTTGAAGAAGTCATCATCCGAACAATTGCAGAGTATGGTTTGATTGGCGAACGTTCTCCTGGTGAAACCGGTGTTTGGTTTGATGTTGGGAAACCGTATGCAAGAAAAATCTGTGCTTTAGGCGTGAAAGCGTCACGTTGGGTCACCATCCACGGTTTTGCGTTGAATGTCAACACCGATATGAAATATTTCGATTACATCATTCCCTGTGGCATTTCCGATAAGCAAGTCACTTCGATGCAAAGAGAACTTGAAAAAGAAGTGGATTACGAGGAAGTGAAGGAGAAAATCAAAAAACATTTTGTGGATGTTTTTGGATGTGAACCGATTGAATAAATGATAAATGATGATTGATAAACGATTTTAATTTTCATCAATTGTTTTAATTATAATGTCCTCGCAATGAATAAACGTAGAATTTATCTTCTTGCACAAGATAAACGAAACGATGTTCTTGATTAATTCTCCGAGACCATTTTGGAGCAAGATTGTATTTTAAGGCTTCCGGTTTTCCAATTCCTTGGTAGGGATTTTCCAAGATAGATTTCGTCAGTTCTGATATTTTCTTAAGAATGGTTTTATTACCAGTTTTTATCCAATACGCAAGATCTTCGTCAGCTTTAGGAAGAAAAACTATTTCCATAACTTTTCAAGTTCTTCCACTGTCACACTTCTTCCCTTTCCGTTTTTTAAATCTTCATCTCCTTCTTGAATCTTCTTAACAAATTCAGGATTGTAGGCATTTTGCCCTTCTGAAAGTTCAAATTTTATCTTTAAAGCTTTCATAAATGCTTTTAATGCTTCAATTTGAGAAGCATCATTGGTATGAGCTATGATGTTGATTGTCTCCATTTTAAAACTTTTTCCTAAACAAAGATAAGATTTTTATAAATGATAAAATGTGATCGATAAACGATTTTAAATCAACTATCATTTATAATTACATCGTCATCCCAATATCAATCCCCTTGATTTTTCTGTAAAGGTCCGTAGCGAAATTGTCCGTCATTCCGGAAACGAAATCCAGAACGCCCAAAGTTTTTTGGTAGATGGTAGAATCGTCGTAGATGAACTGTTGCGGAATCAGCTTCAGCGCCATTTTATCATAAGATTTTCTTTCGGATTTTTCTTTGATGATGGATGGAACGAAATGATTCAAAAGTTCATACATTACGTTGTAGCCCGCATTTTCTATTTCGATGACGGCTTTGTGATTGTAGATTTTCTCGATGGAAAAACGTTCGATTTCTGTGAGCGATGAACTTTCTGTTTTGAAGATATCAAGAATGCCTTTGTCCAGACTTCCGTCCAAGATCTTAATGAAATTACTTTTATAAAGCTCAATGGTTTTATTGATGAGAGAATTGATGACTTTCGCTCGTAAATACGAGATTCTTTCATTCTTATTGGTGATAATTCCCAACTTGTCTCCTACTCTTTTGATGTCGTCTGGATTCACAGACTTTATCAAATCCAAAAACAGATTTTCACAATCGTTAGAATTTACAATCCCAAGTCGGTGCGCATCTTCCATATCGATAATATTATAGCAAATATCATCAGAAGCTTCCACGAGCCAAACAAATGGATGTCTTTTGAAAATCACAGGTTCATCATTATCCATAATCATTCCTGTCGATTTTGCGATGTCCAGAAACTGTTGCTTTTCATTTTGGAAAAAGCCAAATTTCTTACGATTAATAATTCCTTTTTTCTTTGCCACAGATTCGCACGGATATTTGGCGATGCTTGCCAATGTGGTGTAAGTCAGTTGCGCGCCACCTTCATCTTTGCCTTGTTGCTGATGCGTGAGAACCCGGATGGCATTGGCGTTTCCTTCAAAATTGACAAGGTCTGCCCACTCTTTTTCACTAAATTTCGATTTTAAATGACTTTCATTTTTCTCAAAGTAACTCGCAATCGCATCTTCGCCAGAATGTCCGAAAGCCGGATTCCCAATGTCGTGACAAAGACAGGCCGATGCAATTACATTGTGCAACTGATGCTGATAAAAATCCTTGGACAAATCATTAATATCATTTTGATAATTTTTGAAGATAAATTCGCCTGCCAAACTTCCCAAACTACGGCCAACAGAAGCCACTTCCAGAGAATGCGTCAAACGATTGTGCACAAAAACACTTCCCGGCAAAGGGAAAACCTGAGTTTTATTTTGAAGTCTTCGGAAAGCGGATGAGAAAATAATTCTATCGAAATCTCTTTGGAAGTCTGTTCTGGAAACTACGTTCTGTTGGTGATTTCCGGTTCGCTGATTGGTGAAAATTGAATTGAGGTCCATATTGGATTCAAAAATAAGGGATATTTTATTTTTAACGGAATAATATTTGAGATTTTATCAAAAAAGTCATTATGCCAGAAGGTCCAACTATTGTGTTGATGAAAGAAAATCTCCAGAAATTTGTGGGAGAAAAAGTCGTTTCTGCTGTTGGAAACTCCGGCATCGACAATGAATTGCTCATTAACAAAAAACTTAAACAAATCCGACTCTACGGAAAACAGACGTATCTGATATTCGAAAAAGTGAGCGTCAAAATTCATTTGCTAATGTTTGGTTCGTATGAAATCGACGAGCAGACAAAGCCAGACAAATCTTTGAGACTTGGTTTAAATTTCAAAAATGGGAAAGCACTTTTCTACACTTGCTCTGTAAAAATGGTGGATGACGATTTTCTGAAAACCATCGATTGGGAAGCCGATGTGATGAGCGACGATTGGAATCCAAAAAACACAAAAAAGAAACTTAAAGCTAACCCAAAAATGATGGTTTGCGACGCCTTGATGAATCAGGAAATCTTCTCTGGTGTTGGGAATATCATTAAAAATGAAGTCCTTTTCAGAATCGGTGTTCATCCGGAAAGTCAAGTTGGAAATCTGCCTTTGAAGAAATTGAACGAACTTTTGACAGAAGCCAGAAATTATAGTTTTGATTTTTTGAAATGGAAAAGAACTGATGAATTGAAAAAACATTGGCAAATCTACCACAAAAAGAAATGTCCTAAATGTGGCGAAACCGTCATCACGAAAAATATAGGCAAAGGAAAGCGTTCTAGTTTTTATTGCGAAAAAGACCAGAAACTGTCTTAATTATAAACGATATTAGTATAAAAACTTAATTTTTGTTATTTTATTTTAACTTAATTTTACTTATCATTTGGCAAAATTTTGGTTGATGAAACCACTACGTATTAATAAAAAATAATTAATTCTTATATATGAAAAATAAATACTTATTCATTCTTTCCTTAGTTTCCTCATTTGCATTTGCACAACAGACGATTTCATTTGAAGCTTCGGAAGGTTACATTTTAGGCGACATCAACGGACAAAATGGTTGGACCGTGACGGAATCCAGCGATGGTCCATTGACCAATCAAATCATCACCAGCGAACGAGCAAATTCTGGAACTTATTCTTTTAAAAATGCTCACGTCCCACAATTTGGCGACCAATGGTTTCCTATTTTTGGAATCGAGAAATCTTTTTCGCCAGCTTTGGACTACCAAAACACAACCATTTCATACGACTTCTACTCGTCTGACCAAAACGGTTCTGACTTTGAGTTTGCGCTGTATCACGAGAATTTGGAAGAAGAGGTTTTTGATATCGTGACAGCAGTTGGATTTGAAAACAGAGGAAATCTCTACATTTATCCTGAGCTAAATCTTGGTGGCTACACCATTACAAATGCAAGCTGGCAAGTAAACAGATGGTACAATTTGAAAATTGAATTCACCGAAGCGACTATCAAATATTACTTGGACAACAACTTGATTTTAGATGTTGCCAACACCAGCAAAGTGAATCTGGATGGAATGAATTTCCTTCACAATAACTATGGCGGAGATGCCTATTATGATAATATTAAAATTAATGATGAAGTCATGGCAGTGAATGATGCAACCAAAGGAAACATCAAACTCTATCCAAATCCAGTAAAAGATATTTTAAAATTAAATCTTCCAAATGGTGAAAAAATATCAACCATCGAAGTTTACAACACGCTTGGACAGAAGGTTTCCGACTTTGGCAATGTGGAGGAAATCAATCTGAAACAATTGAAAGCTGGCGTTTACATCATTAATTTGAAAAACAACAAAGGAAAAACTTACTCTTCCAAAATTGTAAAACAATAATTGAAAACTTTGAAATCCCGTTCTATGAGTGGGATTTTTTTTAAAAGGTTATTTTAACTATTAAATCATAGCTCACATTAGAACGCATTAGTTTAAATAATCAAAGATTTTATCTAAAGTGAACTTTAAATATTTTCAACTTTAAATCTCAAGTGACTTAAGAGCCTGTTTAAATTTCATCAAAATTCTTTCCCCAACTCTAAAGGGAGCTATTTTGATGAAATTTTCAAGGTTTTTCCACCCTTTAGGGTTGGGAGAAGAAAAATGTTTTGAAAATTTTATTTTTGAATCATCTTTTAATAGGCTCTAAGTGTTTTAAAAATAAATATCTTTAATAAAAAATTAAAATAGAAATGTCAACAGCCATCAATCCAGAAACGCTCAAGTTCCTTTCAACGCTCGAAATCAATAACAACAGAGAATGGTTCAACGAAAACAAACCGCTCTATCTGGAAGCCAAAGCGAACTTTGAAAATGTGGTGAACGAAATCATCGCCGAAGTTTCCGAGTTTGATGAAAGCGTGGAACGATTGGAAGCTAAGAATTGTATTTTCAGGATTTACAAAGACACGCGATTTTCCAAGGACAAAACGCCTTACAAAACCAACATCGGCGCATCGTTTGTAGAAAAAGGTCCAAAAACGCTGAACCACGCTGGTTATTACATTCATCTGGAAAATGGAAAATCTTTTCTCGCAGGTGGCGTCTATATGACAGAACCAAAAAATCTGAAAGCCATTCGTGAAGCCATCAGTTCTGACGGCGATACATTCCTGAAAATCCTCAATAAAAAATCCTTCAAAGATGTTTTGGAATTGCAAGGCACAAAATTGGTGAAAGTTCCACAAGGTTTTGATAAGGAAAATCCAATGGGTGATTATCTCAAGTTCAAGCAGTTTATCGTGTTCCATCCTTTGTCAGACAAGGAAGTTTTGGATAAGAACTTTGTCAAAAATACGGTAAAGGTTTTGAAGGAAATCTATCCATTCAATCGGTTTTTGAATGAGGCGATTGGAAATTGAAGGGCTAATCGCAATTAGCTTTTGGTGATTAGCTTAAAACTCAAATTATGGGAATTAGAAATTTATACTTTAACTAATTAATATTTAAAAACTTCGATTGAAAGCGACTTATAGTATTTTCACAAACGTTTTATTTTTGAACATTGTAGCGATTATAATGTTGCTTTTTACGTTGCAAATGTTTATCGTGGGAATTCTTGGCATCAATGAAGTTGGGTTTTACCATTTTGTGGGTTCAAATTTCATTTATATCATCTTCTTTTTCATTTATTTATGTTTGGATATTTGGATTTTGACAGCGACATTTTTGCCAATTATTAAAATTGATAATGATGGAATTTCCGCCTATTCACTTTTTTGGCAAAGGCATATCAAATGGGAAGAAATAAAAACCGTCAAACTTTTGAAATCTTCTAACAGACGTGCTGGCGTAAGTTCTTTTTCGAAAGCTTCGGTCATTTTTGAAATCACCAAAGAACCAGAAACGAATAATAATGCGATGACCAACAATGGCGTGAGAGTGAAAACTTTTATTATCATTTCGAAAAAAAATTACCAAATCCCCGAATCTCTTTCCTTAGGCGGACAATTGCTAACGCACGGAAAAATGACGACAAAACAGGACATTGCATTTGAATTTGAAGTGAAAGCTTGGGAAATGATTCAGAGGAAAATTAATTCATAAAACAAAAAACCACAAATGAAAAGCATTCTATTTTTAATATTGACAATCTCAACGCTGTCCTGCAAAGAAAACAAACTTGCAAAAGTTGAAAATTCAAAGAAGACAGATTCGATTCATCAAACGGTTTCAAGTTCTGAAAAGCCAGAGTTGAAAAAAGACAGCACGAAAAAAGTGGACGTCGGCTTTTCTGACAGATTTGAAAAATTGCCCAAGTTGACTTTTGAAAATATCACTGAACAAGAATTTTTGTCCGTAGCTGAAAAAAAATATATTGACACTTCGAAACCACAACAGAATGATGATTATTTCTTTGTTGAAACCGCTGTGAAGAAACATCAGTTTAAAAAATATCGAGATTACGGCGGAGAAAAAAGTTGGAGCGGATTTGAATATTTGGGTTATTATCCTGATTTGAAATTATTTGCAATCACAGATAATTCAACGGCGGAAAGCTTGGGATTTGGAGAATTGTTCTTATTGGACAGTACCAACGATTATGAATACAACATCGTTTCCTTCGGCGACGGCAGTGTGGAATTGCCCATTCCATCGGTCAACAACAAATATTTTGTTTATTATTACAACAGCGTTTACGAACATAAAAATTGCGACATCGGTATTTTGAAAATTAATGACAAATCCAATCCGAAAAATTTCCTCACCGAATATGCGAGCTACAATTCCAAAGATTTCGCCATAGAAAAAATAGTTTGGAAAACCGACAATAGCTTTGTTGTAAAAGGTTACGAAGAAGTTTATGAGAATGAAAAATGGGTGAAAAAATATCAATTCTACAAAACTGAATTCAAGTAAATTCAACCTATGAAAAGCCGAAGTCTCATTCTGTTTGTCGTTTGTGTTTTTATCAATCTGCTGGTTGGTAATTTAGCTTTGATGATGTTTCCAGAGTTGGATTTTCTGTATCGGATTATTATTTCATTGATTATTTTTATCGCTTATGGAACGGCATTTTTTCATTTAAATAACAATGAAAATCAAAATTATGGCAAATGGAAATTGGCTGGTATTTCAATTTTGTTAAGTCTTTTTGGAATGTTGGTGGCGTGTATTTTCACTTCGATTGGAACGCGTTTGCCAATGGATAATGTGATTACGGCTGGACTGAAAGGCATCCTTCCGTTGTTCATATTTTCAATTGTATTTGCTTCGCCGTTTTGGATTCCGCTGGCAATTGTGAATTTTGTTTGTCTTATTTATATGAAGAAAAAATCGCAACAAATGAATCCTCATTTCATATTTCCCTACTCCACCAATAAAGAAATCAAGCGCAAACAAATCTGGGAAAATCTGCAAACTGGACTTTTGTTTGAGGACACTCAGGTTTTCATTCCTTGGCTTACGCCTTATTCCGAGCTGGATAAATACGCGGAAGACAGAAAAGACAGTGGCGACAGAACCAATTGGTTTCTGGGAAAACACAAGATTTTAGACGGTTTTGAGTCTTACGTTGGCGTAATGAAATGGCTTGATATCGACAGCAAAAAACCATTTGCCCAAACCGACGAATTCCTAGGTGCCGAAAAAAATGGTTATCAAAAATTCTTAGAACTAAAAGTAAAACTGACGGATTTGCTAGGCGAACCAACTTCCATCGAACTGGAAAAATACGACAACCTCGATTTAGGTAATATCGAATGGAGCAATGGAAAAGTCAGCGTTTCCTTGAGTGGCATTGAGCAATTTGCTTTTAAGTATCGGCTTTATGTTGGGTTGAAGAATGAGAAAATTTAATTTTTAACGAAATTTTGGATTGCAATTTGTTACAGCATTTTTGACAGATTGTAATCAAATTCACAAACAAATCACTAAAAACACAAAGAAATGAACATTGAAAAACTAAAAAAACTTGAAACTGATTCTACGATTATCAACAAATATATCGGCGTTTCCTCATTTGGGCACAACAGAATTATTTATCTTCCCTTGGTCATCGGAATCGGACTTTTAATGTTTGTCGCAATGGCTTTTTTCAGCGACTTGACGGAAACCGTTGGAATGACAATGCTTATCGTCCTAGTTGCAGTTGGGCTTCTGTGCTTTGGACTTGTCAAAATCATTGCGGATTCGACGAAGAAAAAATTATTGGCGACCACCAATATTGCTCCAATTTCCGTGGCAAAAATCATTGTAGGAAATGCGACCGAACGAGTATTCTATTGCATCTACACCACCGATGAAAACCGCCATGACGAAAGTTTCATCGACAGAATTGCAGAGAAAATCGACATCGCTACGGAAAATCCTCAAACACCGATGGACAAGGAAATTGCAATTTTGTTCCGTCCAGATTTTATAAAACCTAACGAATTTGCCAAAAAACTGCCTTTGGCTTTCACCGAAAACATTGTGGTTTGGCGCAAACAAGTTTCATTCGTAGCAAGTCCAAAAACCGTCAACGAGAAAATCAGAGAAGAAGGTGATAAATTTCCAATGGTCACAATAATTCCCGAAAATGCTCGATTTTTATCTGATTATTACACGGATTAATTTTTTATTTTAATTTTCAGAAAAAACTATGAGGCAGAAAAACATTAGCATCACCATCAAAAACTTTGGCAAAAAGAACGACTTGGTGCTTTTGTTTTTCACTGGTGTTTTTCTGGTTTTGGGATTGCTGAGTTTATTTTTGAATTGGCGAAATGTGATGGCCATTATTCTGATTTTTGTTCTAATATTTCTCAATAAAAAATTCAGGGCAAAGTTTTCAATTTTGATTATAATTTATGTTGTTTCGATTATTCTAATTTCACAAATACCTGAAATTGAATTTGTAGAAATCCTCGCCACTTCCATACTTTTCTCGCCATTGTTTTTCTATGAGTCCAGTTTAGAAAGCATTAAAGATTATCAGAAAGAAGATTCCTTCGAAGTTTTTTATTTGGATTCTTCTCGATTAAAATGCCTTCATACAGAAGATAACGACTACAAATCCTACGCTTTGAATCCGAAGCAATTCCTGAAAACTTTTAGTGTCAAAGACATCAATTCTTTTGTTTTTCAAGATAAAAATTTGTTGATTCTGACAAGCAAATTCATCATCAGACCAAGAGAATTGAATATTCAAAATATTGAAAAAATTAAATCCTTCGTAGAGGAAAACTTCCCTAACAAATTAAATCTAGAAAGTGAACATCACAGAGCTTTGAAGAACGAAAGTGAAATGTACATTTCAAAACTGTTGCTGGTTTTGCCTCTCATTTTGGCTTTTATCGTTATCTATTTTTTTGGTGATAATGGCAGAAATCATCTGGTAACCTACACTTCGATTGCGGTGACAATTTTTTGTTATATCTTTTTGATTATCAAAATCAAACGCAAATAGTAAATTGACTATTTAATAATTTTAATAAAATCTAGATAAAATATGAAATCAAAAATCCTAATTCTTCTCTCATATTTTGTACTTTTTGCCTGCAATGGTCAAGAAGAAATTTCGAATGCGCCTATCGGAATTGGACTGCTGGAAACGAATACAGAATTTCCAATTTCGCTTTATAAAATGAAAACGATACCGTTCCAGCCGAAATTTTGAAATTCAAAACAAGTAAATCCGGTGTTACAAAATTCATTACCAATCTCAAATTGAAACCTTACGAAATCTATGAAGGTGACTCTCACAAGTCTGGCGAAAAAAATCGAAGTATGGGATTGGTGAGATTTCCGCCGATTTTGAAATTTCGCGTGGTGGATTCTACCAAAACGAGTTTCAAGGTCGTAACCAATGAAAATTTAAACGAATCTTTTTACATCAAACGAGATGCGAAAAGCGCTTATTACACGACAGAACAACAGCATTTTGATAACAACTGCATCGGTTGTCCTGATTCCAATTACAATCCCAATTGGAACATTTTTGAAACTTGGGAAAGATATCTAAAAAGAGCAGAATACATCTCCAAACAGAACCTGAAAATCTACGACCAGCCAAATGTAAAAGTGATTTTCGAAGACAAACAAAACACATTTTTGCCCTTCAACATCACAGAGGTCAACGGCGATTGGATTAAATTAAAAAAAGGAATGGGCAGAGAATCCAACTTCGATGCATCCAAAAACTTTGACGGCTGGACGCAATGGAAAGAAGGCGACAAAATATTGATTGATATTACGGAGCATAAGTATGAGTAAGAAATTATTTTTTAAACTAAATGAAAACAAGAGACCTTGATAAAATTCAGTCCTCAATAAGAAACAGCTCTATTGAATTTTAGTTAACAATAATGACTTTTTCTTCATTATTTTTATTTATTTTTGACGGTAATCGTCATATCAATGCAAAAAATCGGTTTTTTCCTGTTACTATTTTTAGGATTTTCACAGAATTATTTTTCTATTAATAAGCCAGCTCAAGACAAAGACGAAATCCAAAAATTAATCGACCAATCCAAACGTTTTTTGGAACAGCGAAATAAACTGAATGCGCTTCTCTCTGTAAACAAAGCGATTAACCTTAGTAAAACCAAAAAAAACGCCGACCAACAAATCCTCGCCTTGAATCAAAAAGGAAAAGTCCATATGGCTTTCAGGGAATTTGGTGAAGCTGTGAAGGTTTTTGAATCGGCAATCAAACTTCCATCATCCAACAAAAACTGTGAGATTTTCAATAATCTTGGGGTTTGCAAATTCAATCTTGGAAAAGGCTACGAATCTATCCAAGCCTGTCTGCAAGCCAAAAAATGCTACGAAGAAAGCAAGGAAGTTGCGAAGGTCAATTCCACGCTTTATATGTTGGGTTGGAGCCACGCATATGTTGGAGAATACGACAAAGCGTCTTACTATTTTTTGAAACAGCTGGAGATTCTGAAAAAAGATACAGCTCAAGTTCTGAACAAAGGAAAAGTTTACCGTGGATTGGGAATCAATGCTTCGATGAAAGGAGATTTCAAATCATCAATCCATTATCTGAATCAGGCCTTGAACATTTCAAATTCCAAAAAAGACATTGTTGGCACTTTTGAAAATCTAAGTGCGCTTTCGTCCAGTTATGCACAGATGAAGGATTTTGACAACGCCTTCAAATACAGCGAAAAAGGATTAATCGAAGCAAATAAAATCAATGATGAAGCGGTTATTCTGGAAGCGAAAATGAACGCAATTACTGCATTGGTTGGTCTTAAGAAATTTGATAAAGCCTCAACATTCATCATCGAAATTTCAAAAGATACAGCAAAATATTACTTTGTCCCGACGTTCAAAGTTCAATATTATCAAAACAATTCTTTGATTCAAGAAGGACTTGGCAATTACAAAGACGCTTTGTATTCTCAGAAACGTTTGAAACAGTACAACGATTCCATCATTTCTGTCAACAATACGATTGGAATTTCACAATTGAAAGACCAATACAACTTTGAAAAAGACCAAAACACCATTCTTGCCCAAAAAACCGAACTCGGCAAACAGGCAATCAAACTGAAAAACAATATAATTCTTACAATCATCATTTCATCCGTTGCAATAATTTGTCTTGTCATTTTTGCATTTTCAATTTATCTGAAGCGCGAAAAAAGAAAACGATTGGATTTGCTTTCTTTAAAATTCAAAGATGGTTTTAATGAATATTTGAAAACCAAATACGATTTGACGCAACAGCAACTTGAACTTTGGTTGAAAATTGTGGAAGGCGTAGAGGAAGTTCAGATTGCTGTCAGCTTTTTCAAATCTGCCGAAACCATCAACCGATGGAGACGACAATTGTACGCCAAATTAAACTCGGTGGAGGAAACCGACAAGCACTACACCAAGCCAAAAGCTATCATTCTGTACAACAAAGAAGTCGACCTTTTCAAAGAACTCTCAAATCGATGAATTTATTAAATCAATGATAATCATCTAGTTATAAATTTTGACCCCTAACAGTCGGTGACCCTTGAGGCTCAATCTTTATGCCTCGTTTCAATTTACTTCATTGCTCTATTCGTTTGTAATATTTGTTTTCTAATATTGCATCAGTATCAGATTTGTTTTATCAAAATAAACTTGTACCGACTGCAGTTGACACGATTTAAAACCAAAATATTAACAAGAAAAAAGAAAGAAATGAAGAGAATTTTTACTTTATCATTCATCGCGTTGATAGGCGCGCAAAGTCTAACTGCGCAAACCACAGACGTGGCAACTGGAATCAACTATCCTTGGGGAATCGCCTTCAAAGGAAATGATTTGTACATCACAGAAGCGTTGACCGGAAGCATTTCCAAAATCAATGTCAACGATGCATCGCCTACGCCAACTCTTGTTGTGAGCGGATTGAGCACAGCCATCGAACTTGCATTCAAAGATGATGAGCTTTACATTAATGAATTTGATGCCAAGAAAATTTCCAAAATAAATATTACAGATGCGACACCAACGCCAGTAGATGTTTTGACAGGAATCACAGGCGAAGCGTACTCTTTACAAATCAAAGGCAATGACCTTTACTACGCACAATATTTCGAAAACAAAATTTCAAAAATAGACCTAAGCAATCCTACAGCCACGCCTACCAATGTTGTCACTGGAATTGGCACGCCAAGCGGACTATTTTTCGATGGCGATGTGCTCTACATCTCTGAATCTGTCGGCAAAAAAATTTCAAAAATCAATATTACCGACGCAGTGCAAACTGCCTCCACTGTTGTGACAGGATTAGAGGATGAGCCTTACACAAGCATTCTTTATGGCAGTGATTTGTACGTTTTGCTAGCTTCGGTAGGAAAAATTGTGAAGGTAGACCTTTCGGCAACCAACCCAACCGCAACGGACGTTGTCACTGGAATCGCGTTGTCCCGAGGAATGGCAATCAAGGATAATTACTTGTACATCTCAGATTTCATCGGAAACAAAATCTCCAAATTGCAATTGCCAACTTTAGCTGTGAACGATTTTTCTAAAGTTAATTTCCAGGCTTATCCAAATCCTGTTTCCGATTTTCTTCAAATATCAGGTTTGACCAAGCCGGAAAACTATAACATTTTCAACATTTCTGGAATGCAGTTGAGCAAAGGCGTTATTGATAACAATCAGAAAATCAATACAGAAAATTTGAAATCTGGTCTATACTTAATCAAATTAGAAAACGGACAAACAATTAAGTTTATTAAAAAGTAGACTACAAAACACGCTCTCTATATATCTGAATAGCGGGAATGAACTTAGTAAAAAAAGTTTTTTCCTGCTATTTTTGTTTTAATCCAAAAGGACATTGGCGGTAATTTTGCTGAATCATTTTTAAAAACAAAAACCAATGACAAAAACAATAACCACACTTTTCATTTCCTGTCTAATGATTCTCAGCTGTCAAAAGGAAAAGACTCAAAAAGTTACCACTTATAATTCAGCTGAAACTGCAAAAGACAGGCTTCAAATTTCAAATCCAAAACCGACACCAGAAGTAAATGACAAAATTGTCATTTCCAAAAAGCACAAGCCAAATTCTATTTCTTTGGATTTGGATGGCGATGGATTGAAGGACGTTGTGAATATCGTTCAGAATCTTGAAAATCAAAAATATGGATTGGAAATTCTGTTCGGCAACAAAAAACTGGATTATCTCGGAATGGGAAAAGATGTTGTAGGTCAAGGATTTGACGACATCGATTGGGTTGGCATCTTCGAAGTTGCTCCGAAGAACGAAATCTATTACAACAATGTCAGCGATGATGGAGAAATCCTCACGGAAGACCAAGTGAAAGAATCAGACAAAATCAAACTTCCGAACGACGGGATTTTCATCCATCAGGCAGAATCCTGTGGCGGTGGCGTCATCTATCTGAAAAACGGAAAATACGAATGGATTCAGCAGGAATAAAAACGATTGAACTATGAAATTTAAATATCAATTTTTCGCATTACTGATTTTGCCTTTTTGCTTTTCAAATTGTAATGATAAAAACGAAATGCCACAAACCACACAATCATCTCTGGAAAGCAAAACTCTGCTTTCAACAAAAACTGAAACAAAACAAAAAACCATTTCGACAGAGGAAGCCGTAAAAATCGCGGAAAAACAATTCAAAAAATATCTCCAAACGATTCTCGAAGCGCACAATGGCTACATCGACAGTCAGGATACTTTCACGGGCGACTTTACTGGAGACGGCGTTGCCGATGTTGCCATTTATTTTTCACTCGGTTCCAATGATGGCGGAAACGTTATCGTGGGACAAGGAATCGCATTGTACCAAAACACGGGAACTTCTGTGAAAGTGATTGCTGGCTATGAACCCGATTATTTATTTAATTTCAAAAAAATAAATCAAGGCAAAATCTACGTCGAGAAAATGGAATATGCGGAAACCGACGGCAGATGCTGTCCTTCCATCAAGACAGAACACGTTTTGAAAATTTCTGGAGATAAGGCATATTAAAAAAAATCTCTACTAAAATGAATCAGTAGAGATTTAAAATATATTAAGCTTTCAAATAAGCTTCAATCTGTTCTTGCGGAATCAAGTCCAAGATAGAATTCACATCGATGATTTTATGTTCATTGATGATACTTTCCACCGCTTTTTTCGCATCGGGCTGATTGACCAATTGTTCCAAAAGTCCGTAAGTATTGACCATTTTTTTGTGTGTATTTTCCTCATCACCACCAAACCAGGAACCGTTGAAATGGTGACTCACATAATTCTTCGGTAAGTCCTGAGAGAAATAGATGGACGGATAAAGCGTCACATCATGTTTCAGTTTTTGAATCGTGTCGCTGTAGCGGTCTGCGCCATATTCCTTCTCGAGCATTTCGGAAAAAATATCCGTGTTGATGCGCTCCACAAAACCATCTTGCTTGTCGTAATAATCTACAAAATCCTTAGAAAGCTGATGATTCGGCTCTGCCATCCAAAATGCAGAATAAGGAACACCTTTCACTTCGAAACCGCAAACAGCCTTCTCATCCAGAAATTCATCCAGCGGAAGTTTCAGTTCCATATCCGTGTCCATATAGATTCCACCGTGGTCCAGCATTACTTTGGAGCGAACGTAATCTGAAACAAAGGCCCATTTTTTCTGAGCAAATGCTTCTTTCACATAGTTGTTGTCTTCCAGAGGTGCATTGCTTTCGTTCCATTCCACAATTTCAAAATCCGGATGTACTTTTTTCCAAGTGGCGATGCAATGTTCTGCCAATTCGGTTTTTGCCTGTCCGCCAAACCAACAATAATGTATTTTTTTTGGAATCATAAATTTTTATTTTTTGAATGTTAATAAAGAAAGCAGAAATCTCTGCAACTCGTTTATTCCTTGCAAACATCAAACCTTTATGCCATCTCGAGGGAAATTTTATCAATAAAAATAATTGAAAGAAGTCTTAATATGATTGAGTTTTCATTAATATAATCAAATTTTCACATCAATTAATGTTATATTTAATGGTAACATTATTATTGGGTATGATATTCGTTGCAATGATATTTTTAAATTTCTTTAATTAAAAACTATGGAAAATCAGCCTGAGAACAATTACCAGCCAAAGAAATACGTAGAACTTTCCACGCCCGATTGGGTTAAAAATGCGACGCTTTATGAACTGAATGTCCGGCAGTTTTCCGAAGAAGGTAATTTTCAAGCCATCGAAAAACAACTTCCACGACTCAAGAAAATGGGAATCGATATCATTTGGTTGATGCCCATCAATCCGATTGGAGAATTGCACCGGAAAGGTAGTCTGGGAAGTTATTATTCCGTGAAAGATTACTTGGGAATCAATGCGGAGTTTGGGACGGAAGATGATTTTCGAAGTTTGGTTGAAGCGATTCACAATCAAGGAATGTACGTGATTTTGGATTGGGTTGCGAATCATACGAGTTGGGATAATCAATTGGTTGATGTACATCCGGAATGGTATATGAAATCCAGAAAAGGAACCTTCCAATCCACGCGCTGGCGGGATTATGATGATATCATCGAATTAAATTACAAAGAGCCGGAACTCAGAAAATATATGACCGATGCAATGAAATATTGGGTCGAAGAATATAATATCGATGGCTTCCGTTGCGACATCGCGAGTTTTGTCCCGATTGATTTTTGGGAAAATGCACGAGCAGAACTTGACAAAATAAAACCGATTTTTATGCTCGCAGAAGCCGAAGATAAGGAACTTCACCGCAAGGCCTTTGATTCCACGTACAACTGGACGCTTTGGAATATTCTGCATCAGATTGTTCAGAATGACCTGAGCGTGAAAACCCTTACCGAAGCGTACATTGCCGAGCACGTTTCCATTTTCCCAAAAGCCGGAATCCGAATGAACTTCATCGACAATCACGACAAGAATTCCTGGGAAGGCAATCAATACGATAATTTTGGAGAAGCGTTGGAAGCGACCACAGTTTTCACCTTTTTGATGGACGGCATTCCGTTGGTTTACAGCGGACAGGAAGCCGGACTCGACCGCTCTTTGGAGTTTTTTGAAAAAGACCCGATTGACTGGACGCCTCATAAATTCGAAAAGCTCTACACCACTCTATTTTCATTAAAACATCAAAACCAAGCGCTCTGGAACGGCGATTGGGGCGGAGAAATGGTGAGAATTATGAATGACCGAATGGACCAAGTGATTTCGTTTGTGCGAGAAAAAAACGACGACAAAGTTCTAGCATTTGTCAATCTCAGCAAGGAACTGATTATGGTGCAATTTGATACGTCATTTGACAAGGGAATTTATAAAAATCTTTTTATCGGCGAAGAAAAAACAGTTTCCGAAACCTTCATCATCACGATGGAGCCTTGGGAATATCTAGTTTTGCATCAATCTAAATAATTTCTTGTTTTTCTTATGATTGATGTGAGGTTTCAATTAATGTAAATCTTGATTTAATTATCTTTGAAGTTGCATTGTCTCCACGCGATATGAATCCATTAATCAAAAAATTCAAGGAATACGGAAATTTAAATCCAGAAATAGAAGCAGAATTATCCAAAAGAATTAAAACCCAGACAAAACAAAAAGGTGATTTTTTCCTTAAGCAAGGCCAAATTGTTTCCAGTTTGTTCATTATTGAGAAAGGATTGGTGCGCTCTTTTTTCATTAAGGATGACAAAGAAGTCAATGCTTGGTTTGGTTTTGAGAACCTCATTTTAGGTTCCATTTTGCCTTTGTTCTACAAACTTCCCTCTTTTGAAAACATTCAGTTTTTGGAGCAATCCAACATTTATTACATTACCTCCGACGACCTCAATGAGCTTTATAAAAAGTACCATCAGATAGAAACCATCGGCAGAATAATGGCCGAGGAATATTGTAAAATTCTGGAAGAACGCATAATATCTCTGCACACACAATCGGCGGAACAGCGCTATCAAACCTTACTGAGCGAACAACCGGAAGTTTCGCAACGTGTTTCATTAGGTCACATTGCATCGTATCTTGGCATCAGTCAGGAGACACTTAGTCGCATACGAAAGAAGTAAACTTAATTTGACTTTTGTCAAAAAATCCAGTTAAATTATCCTGTTCCTTTGCATCATAAATTTAATGAGTTATGATTTTAATTACAGGCGCATCAGGACATTTGGGAACTGCGGTCATCAATCATCTTTTAACAAAAATTTCAGCTGACAAAATAGTTGCATTGGTAAGAAATGCAGAAAAAGGAAAAGCATTAAAAGCAAAGGGACTCGAAGTTCGAATCGGCGCTTATGCAGACAAAGCCTCGATTGAAAAAGCAGTTGAGGGCGTTTCAAAAGTCTTACTTGTAAGTTCGAACAGCAATGATGCATTAAAAGAACACAAAAACGTGATAGATTCTGCCAAAGATGCTGGCATTTCACAAATCTACTACACCAGTGGCGCACGGAATGAAAATGTTTCGGAATCCAAATTAGGTTCTTTGACAGACGCTTACAGCACGACTGAAAATTACATTATCACAAGTGGCCTGCCTTACACCATTTTTCAAAACGGTTTGTACGCAGAAACGCTTCCATTCTTCATAGGTTATGATGTAGTGAACACTGGAATCTCCTTTCCAGCCGAGAACGGAAAAGCATCTTTTGCCAAACGTGATGAAATGGGAAAGGCGATTGCCAATGTATTGGCCGACGACGGACATATCGACAAAATCTATAAATTAACGGGCTCTCTATCCTATTCTTTTGCTGAGATTGCAGAATTACTTTCCGAATTTTCTGGGAAAAATGTAGCTTATGAAAGTCCTGACCCAAAAGATTATGAAACGAAACTAAAAGAATATGGCGTTAGCAAAATGGACGTTTTGTACTCCACATTATTAGCTTCCATCATAAGGAATGATGAGTACAATGTTGTTTCTTCAGATTTGGACGAATTGTTGGGACACAGAAGTATCGATTTGGAAATCTACTTGGAAGATACTTTTATTTATTAACAGATTATGAAATACTTATTTCTTGGTTTGGCCATTATCTTTGAAGTGGTCGGCTCCAGTTTTATGAAAGCTTCAGAAGGTTTTACCAAATGGCTACCTTCCATCGTCGTGATTGTGGCTTATCTGATTTGTTTTTATTTTCTATCATTAGCCTTGAAGACAATTCCATTGGGCGTAGCTTATGCGATTTGGGCAGGTTTGGGCATTGTTCTCACTGCAATGGTTTCTGTTTTTATCTTCAAACAGAAATTGGATTCTCCAGCAATCATTGGAATTTTGTTAATCGTAATTGGTGTCGTGATTATGAATTTTTTTTCCAAAACTTCGCATTGATTCAATCATAAACTTAAAAACCCCTCAGCATTTGAGAGTTTTTTTTAATTAATTTTGCACCGAATTATTAATGATTAAAGCTATATTTCATTAATTATAGATCCCAATAAATATGAACCAAAAAGACATTCCCGAAATCATCATTGGACTTCAAAATGCAGATTTGGAGCTTCGGGAAAAATTGATTTCAGAAGGAAAATTGGGTGAAGGTTACAATAAAGAAATGGAAAATCTTCACAATCAAAATGCGGAAGTTTTAAATCAAATCATCGATATCATTGGATTTCCAACAGTTGAAAAAGTGGGAAATCATTCCGCTTATTCAGCTTGGTTGGTGATTCAACACTCGATTGGAAAACCTGAGTTTATGAAAAAATGTGCTGAACTTTTGGAAATTGAAGTCAAAAAGATGAAAGCTGATCCAAGAAATCTCGCCTATCTCACAGACCGAATTGCGACTTTTGAAAATAAACCGCAATTTTACGGAACCCAATTTGACTGGGACGAAAATGGAGAATTGAGCCCGAATGCTTTTGATGACATCAAGAAAGTCGATCAAAGAAGAAAATCGATTGGTTTGAATACACTTGAGGAACAAGCGGAAATCATCAGAACACAGGCAAAAAACGAAAATCATTCGCCACCAAAAGATTTGTTTAAGAGAAAAACGGAGATGGAAAATTGGAAAAAATTGGTGGGCTGGATTAAATAGAATTTAAGAAATTATGAGACGAGTAACAGTATTTTGCGGTTCCAGCTTCGGAACTGATGAGATTTATAAAACACAAGCCATTTTATTAGGAAACAAACTGGCGGAAGAGAATATCGGATTGGTCTATGGCGGTGCAAACGTCGGATTGATGGGCGCTGTAGCAGATGGCGTTTTGGAAAAAGGTGGCGAAGTTTTTGGTGTTTTGCCCAACTTCCTCAGGTCAAAAGAAATTGCCCACGACCACTTGACCGAATTATTTTTGGTGGAAACAATGCACGAACGAAAAACCAAAATGAACGACCTTTGCGACGGCGTGATTGCTTTGCCAGGCGGTTTTGGAACCTTGGAAGAATTTTTCGAAATGCTGACCTGGGCGCAATTGGGACTTCACAAAAAACCAATCGCCATCCTGAATATCGATGGATTTTATGATTCATTGATTACATTCATACAAACGACCGTTGACAAAGGTTTCCTCAAACAAGTGAACCAAGATATGCTCATTGTGAGCGATAATATTGAAGAACTGTTGGACAAAATGAAGAATTACGAAGCACCAACAGTCGGAAAATGGATTACAAAAGAAGAGGTTTAGAAAGCAAATCCAATGGAAAAACTGCGCACGCATATTGGAGAAATCGTCTCATTGACAAATGATGAATTTGATTTGATAAAACCATTCTTCACACCGAAACGAACGTTGAAGAATCAGTTTCTAATCAATGAAGGTGACGATGTTCAGTATGAATTTTTGGTGCTGTCAGGCATCTTCAAAGTGTTTTACTTAGATGAGCAGGGCAAGGAATTCATTCTTCAATTTGCCAAAGAAAATTGGTGGATGTCCGATTATCAGGCATTTTTTCAGAATAAGAAAGCAACAATGTACATCGAATGCATCGAAGCTGGCGAAGTCTTGGTCTCCACTTTGGAAGGCAGGGAAAAACTGTCATCGGAACTCCATAAAATGGAACATTTCTACAGAATGAAATTGACCAACGGCTACATCGCGCTCCAACAACGTGTCAAACTTTTGCTTTCCAGCACGCCACAACAGCGGTATGAAGAATTCTCTAAATTGTACCCCGACTTACTTCAAAGCATTCCAAAAAAGCTGATTGCAGAATATCTCGGTGTCAGTAGGGAGACGCTCAGCAGACTTTATTCCAAATAAAAAATACAGAAAGTGTGATTACGGTCACACTTTTTTTGTGACTTGTGTCCTTCTCTTCAAGGCGGTGTTGAAGCTACTTTTGTCTTATTAATTTTAAACAAAATCAATAACAATTAAAATTATAAGATATGAAAAAGAAAATCTTAATCATTGTTTCCAACGCAAATTCAATTGGACCAAACAACAGAAGAACCGGGACATTCTTACCAGAAGTAGCGCATCCATACGCAGATTTTGACAAGGCAGGATTCCAAATCGATTTCGCTTCATTGACTGGTGAAACACCTTACCTTGACGGATTGGATCTTGCCGGCGACCCGGGCAATTTGAAATTTTTAACTGGTGATGGCTGGGCAGAAATGCAGAAAGCGACCAAACTAAGCTATGTGGACACGACCGTTTATGACGCTGTTTTCACGCCAGGCGGATTGGCTCCGATGGTCGATATGCCGGAACATCAGACTTTGAAAAAAGTACTTGCCGAAACTTACGAACGCGGTGCAGTTGTAGGCGCCGTTTGTCACGGTCCAGTTTCATTATTAAATGTAAAATTGAGCAACGGAAAATATTTGGTTGATGGAAAAAACATCACCTCATTCACCACGGAAGAAGAATCAATGTACGCGATTGCCGATGTTCCTTTTGACCTTCAAACCGAACTGTCAAAACAAGGTGCCATCTTCCACGCAGAAACCGCTTGGTCAGCACACAGCATTGCAGACGGAAATCTTGTGACAGGTCAAAACCCTGAATCTGCGAGAGGTGTTGGAGAGAAAATTGTGGCTTCATTAAATCAAAAAAATTAATTATGGAAAATCAAAGTCAACCTATTTTCATCTTCGCCAAATGGCAAGTTAAGAATGGAGAACTACAAACCGTTTTGGATTTACTTCCATCATTGATTGAAAAAAGTACAAATGAAGAAGGCAATATATTTTATAAAATCTATCAAGACAATTCTGACAGCAATACTTTGATATTAAACGAAAGCTATAAAGATATGGCGAGCATCGAAGTTCATAAAAATTCGAATCATTATCAGGAAATTGCAGTGAAACAAATCATTCCGTTGTTGGAAAACAGAGAAGTTATTTTGGCTTCTGAGTTGGATTTAGGATAAGAAAAAACATTTTTTAGATGACAAGCTGGGGTGAAAACTTCAGCTTTTTTTGATTACTTTCGTTTGGGAAAATTTTCAACAATAGATAAAGATGGTCAACAAAAAAGTCATTGAAAAACTCAGTGATAGAGAATTAGAAAATTATATCAAATCGGACAGTAAATTCGTTGCGCCAGCCATCACTTATGCTTACGAAGTTCTACAATCGCGAGGGAGGGTTTTTGAAGAGAGCGAAAAACTTCAGATCGAACAAATGATCAGCGAGAAAACCCAAGCGGAAACCGATGAAAAACATAAATACTACAAAGCGTGGGATGAAAATATGACGGAAAATCCATCTGCGATCGAGTTGTATTCCAACAAAGTGATTTGGATTTTCAGTATTCTTTTCGGTGTTTTCTTTGGTGGATTTTTGCAGGCTATCAATTTTGTTAGATTGAAGAACAACAAAGTGGCTGTGATCTCCGCTTCATTCGGAATCTTGTTTTCCGCAGGTCAGGTTTTATTATTGAATTACATCGAAACATTAGATTATCATTTTGGCAAAAGTAGATTTTTACCACTTTTTCTATCTGCCATTGGCTCCGCAATTTTGATTTTCATCAGGGATAAATCTCAACCAAAAGAACTGAAATACAAAGGCAGATCATTTGTAGTACCACTAATTGTTGCGCTCGTGATCTATATTCCGATCGTTTACTTTATGTTTTTGGAATTGCAGGAGCAAATCAATCAAATCAAACAATAAATCAAAAATGAAATATCTATTTTTAGGATTGGCAATTTGTCTGGAAGTCTTAGGAACAAGTTGTCTGGCACGGTCGGAAAACTTCACGAAACTGTGGCCAAGTCTGATTACAATCATTGCATTCACCGGGTGCTTTTATTTCTTTTCCCACGCCATCAAGGAGATTCCGCTGGGTGTGGCTTACGCGATTTGGACGGGATTGGGAATTGTTTTGACGGCTTTGGTCTCCGTTTTCTTTTTCAAACAGAAATTGGATTTGCCAGCCATCTTAGGAATAGCAATCATCATCGTCGGCGTGTTGGTCATTAATTTATTTTCAAAATCGGCGACGCACTAATATCTCATCAATGGCCAACAAATCTAAATAAAACTCAAGAAACTTTCTACCCCGAAACGCCCGAGCAATGGCGTAATTGGCTCATCAAAAATCACACGCGCGATAATGGAATTTGGCTGGTTCAATACAACAAGAAATCGGACAAACCATCTGTCAGTTGGAGCGATGCTGTGGATGAAGCGCTTTGTTTTGGTTGGATTGATAGCCTCAAGAAAAAACTGGACGATAAATCTTCCATCCAATATTTCGGAAAGCGAAAACCGAAAAGTACCTGGTCCAAAATCAACAAACAAAAAATAGAAAAACTCACCGCCGAAAACCGAATGTTCCAAGCCGGATTGGACTGCATTACCATTGCCAAAGAAAACGGCTCGTGGGAAATTCTGGATAGCGTGGAAGAACTCCTAATCCCCGAAGATTTAATGCTCGAACTTTCCAGGAGAACAAACGCCACCGAGTTTTTCCACAGCCTCAGCAAATCCGTCAAGAAAATGATGCTTTACTGGGTCATCAGTGCGAAAAGGCCTGAAACCAGACAGAAAAGGATTTTGGAGATTGCGGAATGTGCGGGGAGGAAGGTGAAGCCAAAGCAGTTTTGATAGTAATTAAACCAATCAGATTCCCATTTTTACTTTTTGTGATATAATAATGATCATTAGCAAACAATATTTGCAATAGCAAAAAAGTTTTATTTTTTGAAAAGTTTCATTATTTTTAGCTGACTTAAAAACTAATCGCAAAACACAAATGAAAAACATATTCCAGACCTTCAAACCAAAACATGCTTTAGTAAAAAGGTATATTGACTATTACTATTTGGACATCAAAGAAAATAATACGGTCACGGAATATGAATGCTTCCCCCATTATAACAACACAATCTCCTTATACAAATCAAACATCTATACAAACAAAGAGGCCATTGTCTTCAACGAGAATGCTGCTCCGCTCCAGATCTTTGTGCCGGTGCGTGAAAAGACTCTCAATGTAAAACAAATTGGCAAAGTCCATCGCATCGTCATTGTTTTCAGACCATTTGGGATTAATCAGTTTTACAGAGACATTCACTTTTCTAATTGGATAACAAACTATGAATTCTTCTCACAAAAAGAGATGGATAACTTATTTGCTACCCAAGATATTTCGGAACTGATTGATCTACTAGATAATTTCCTATACCTTAGATTGAAAGAGATTTCAAATCCTATCGTTGAAAAAAGTCTTGATGCTATCTTTGGAGAACCGCACCACTTCCATGTTGAAAAGCTATCGCAAACGATTAATATCAGTAGAAAACACATCAATAGAGTATTCAAACAAAATATTGGGGTTTCTATCAAAAGATTTCATCAGATCATATTGTTCCGGAAGACCATCGAACAAAAATTGTCCAAAAATACCACAGAGAACTTTACACAGATCGCTTCCGAGTTCCAATACTCAGACCAGTCGCATCTCAACAAAGTTTACAAAAACTTTACAGACAATACGCCCAGAGATTTTTTCAACAAAGGTTCTATGATTGGTAAGGAGGATCTTTTTTGGCATTTTAAAAAGTAAAGATGTCCCATTTTTACAAGTTTTGAACTTCAAAATAGGTTATGTTTGCTGAAAAATGACCAATGAAACAACTCTTCACGCTTGCAATGCTATCCATTACAACTTTCAGCTTTGCCCAATCTTATCAAAATGAACTTGAAAGTGCTGCATCTTTTATACAGAAGAAGGATTATTGTAGTGCATTTAAGATTTTGGAGAAAAATCTAAGTCCTGAAAACAGTTCCTACTTCGATTATTACTATGGTTCCGTTTCTGCCGTAAAGTGTGGAAATAAAGAGAAAGCCTTTAGTTGGCTGACGGAGGCTAAAAACAAGGGTCTAGGTTTAAAAAATGGAGAAATAGATTACTTGCTACAAGATGAAAATCTGGTGATCCTACACAATACAGAAAAATGGGAACAGCTGATCTCTTCCATGAAGACAGCATTGATAGAAAAAGAAAATATAGCAAAAGCAAAAAGCAAGGAATGGGTCGACACGATCAAAAACAATGCAGTTTCCTCAAAATCAATCAAAGCAAATAAAGGTTACTCACTATATTTTTCCGAAGTAGGTGTCGAAAAAGTTCCTTATCTGGTCTATATCCCTTCACAATATTTAGAAAAAACAGCAACGAAAGCCATTGTTTATTTGCATGGTGGCGTAAATAGTATTCCAAATTATTACCACGAAAATCCGGACATTGTAAAAGAGCCAATTTTCCAATACGGAGAAAATCACAATACCATCATCATCTATCCTTTTGCAAAAAAAGATTTTGGATGGGTCGACCAATTAGAAGCGTTTAAAAATGTAGTGGAAATCACCAAAGAAGTTCAGAAGAAATACAACATCGATAAGAACAATCTATTCCTTGGAGGAATGTCAAACGGAGGAACGGCAACCTTTTGGTTTGCTACACAGAAAAAAATGCCGTACAAAGGCTACTTCTCTATTTCTGCAATGCCAAAATTAAACATTGGAGCCATTGATTTTAAAAACATTTCAGAGCCTTTATATTCAATCAATGCAAAAGATGATGACGTTTTCAAATATGAAGACGTGAACAGCATCTACTTAAAAAATCAAAATAAAAACTGGCATTTCGAAACCATTGATGAAGGAAGCCATGGTCTGATCTACAATGAGAATGGTCAAGAAATTTTATCTGACATCTTAGGAAAATTAATCAAAGAAAAATGATCGCAATTGGAACACAAAAAAAAGACTGCCAAAAAAATGGCAGTCTCGGGTGATAGAATTGTAAAATTTATTTTGCTTTAAAATACACTCTTCTATTAGCTTTGTTTTTCCACTCAGGACATTTTGATGCTGGGTCGCACTCTGGATATTTCAAATCCAATTTACCGTTTCCTTGAGCTTCCAATTTTGATGCATCTGCACCATTGGTGATCAAATATTGTTTTACGTTGTTTGCTCTTCTTTCAGACAACGCTTGGTTGTAACCTTCAGTTCCTCTTGTATCCGTCGCACCGATTACAGTGTAAGTTCCACCAGTAGAGTTGATGTAGCTGATAGCACTGTTCAAGATAGGTGTATTGTTTGGTAGGATTCTATCAGAATTCAAATCAAATTCAACACCGTTTGCGATAGTTTCGTCAGTAGAGACAGCACTGTTGCTTACCACTGGACAACCTTCGTTTTCAACTGGTCCTGGAACCGTCACACATTTGTCATAAAGATCGATCACGCCATCCAAATCAACGTCCAATGCTACACCAGAACCGTCAACCCTTGCACCTGCTGGCGTATCAAGTTGTCTGTCCCAATCATCACAAACCCCATCATTGTCAGCATCACCTGTTTTACACAATTTGATGTTATCGATTTTAGTTTCCAATTCATCCACTTTGTTGTAAACCTCTTCCAAAGGATCATGCCACATTAGGCTTGAGCTGTGTTTACCTAAATGAACTGTAAGACCCAAAGTTCCATTGAAGAAATTGTCAGAAGTCTTAGCACTGATTCTGTTGATAGCACTGTACTGATCGCTACCGCCACCGTCGAATGCATCATCTCCAGTCACAACATACATCAATCTACCTTCGATATCTACTCTGTTCGTAATTTTGTATTTCAAACCTGCACCAGCTTGTCCAAACAATGAATTGAATTTGAATGGTTTAACCTCAGTCATCATTCTTTGTCCAAATTCGTCTTTCTGATAAGCTCTGTAAGCTAAAACCCCTACACCAGCATATCCGTGGATTGCCCATCTGTAATCTGCTTTGCTATCAACTCTTCTCAAAAGGTTTGAGAAATTAACGTCACCTAATAATGAGATCGCATCATATTGAGTTCTTGCTCCAGCTTGAAGATTAGCCGCCGCATTTGCAGGCGCTGCATCTTTCGTGTTGAAATAACCTTGTCTTGTTTCACCACGGTCGTATTGTAATTTCAATCCGAATGCATGAGAAATGGCTTTGTCGATACTGAAGTAAGCCGAATAACCTACGAGTGTATTACCATTGCTCACAGATTTTAGATCGGCATTTTGCATTAACGGAACACCTCCACCAAATGAAACAGACCAGCTGTTGAATCTTGGATCAGAATTAAGTGGAGTAGTTTCTACCACTTCTGTAGTTGAAGTCGTCTGCATCATTTCTTGCGAGAACATCACTGCCGGGCACGCCAAGGCCAACGACAAAATAGCTAATTTTGATTTCATAAAAATAATTTTAATTGTTTATTTACGTTTTATTCACAAATAGTAGTATGGAAATAAATGTTATTATTCCACGATTAATAAAGGGTTACTACTTGATGTGCGAACGTTTATCCAATTACCATACCAATAAAAATAAATATCTATTATTTTTAATTATTCAAAATAGATATTTAACCCTTTTCTTTGATAAACATTGATAAAAACCAATGTTTGACTTGCGAGAAATCAAGAAGCAACAAAAAACCCCTCAATCAGTTGAGGGGTTTATAATTTTATAAAACTTTAAGAGAATCAAATATCTTTCATCTCTTGTCTATTATCAATAGCCTAATTACATATAAGCTTCAATCGGCTCACAAGTACAAACCAGATTTCTGTCGCCATAAGCTTCATCGATTCTAGCAACTGTAGCAAAGAATTTGTGAGTTCTCACCCAATCCAATGGATAAGCGGCCTTCTCTCTTCCATAAGGCTTGTCCCAAGAATCCGAGATCACCAACTGCTCGGTGTGAGGTGCGTTTTTCAAGACATTGTTTTCTCTGTCTGCATCACCGTTTGCAATCTCATCAATTTCTTTTTTGATGCTGATCAATGCTTCCGCAAATCTATCGATCTCGTCTTTGTTTTCAGACTCGGTTGGTTCTATCATCAATGTTCCAGCTACAGGGAAACTCACTGTTGGTGCGTGGAAACCGTAATCCATCAAACGTTTTGCAATATCAGCCACTTCAATTCCCAAAGATTTGAACTGACGGAAATCTACGATACATTCGTGTGCTACTCTACCTTTGTCATTTGCATAAAGGATTGGGAAATGCTCAGCTAAGATTTCTTTCAGATAATTAGCATTTAGAATTGCGTGCTCAGTTGCTTTCTTCAAACCAGAAGTTCCCAACATTTTGATGTAAGCGTAAGAAATATTCAAAATCAATCCAGAACCATAAGGTGCTGCAGAAATCCCTTCAATGGCTTCTTTTCCACCGATTTGGATATTTGCATTGGTTGGTAAGAATGGAACCAAATGCTCCGCCACACAGATCGGGCCAACTCCAGGGCCACCGCCACCGTGAGGAATCGCGAAAGTCTTGTGAAGATTCAGGTGACAAACGTCTGCCCCGATATTCCCAGGACTTGTGAATCCAACTTGCGCATTCATATTCGCACCGTCCATATAGACTTGTCCGCCGTGCTCGTGCGTCAGTTTGGTAATTTCTTTTATATTCGCATCGAAGAATCCGTAAGTTGAAGGATAAGTGATCATCACACAAGACAAGTTCTCAGAATGAAGCTCTGTTTTCGCTTTGAAATCTTCAAAATCGATTTCTCCATTTTCAAGATTCTTCACCACTACGATTTTCATTCCTGCCATTGCCGCAGAAGCCGGATTGGTTCCGTGTGCAGATTGTGGAATCAAAACGATATTTCTGTGACCTTCGCCTCTGTTTTTATGATATTCCCTGATGACCATTAGTCCGGCATATTCGCCTTGCGCACCAGAGTTTGGCTGAAGAGAAGTTCCAGCGAAACCAGTAATTTCTGCTAAATCTTTCTCCAATTCTTTGATCATTTCCTGATAACCTCCTGCTTGCTCAGTTGGCACAAATGGATGAACACTTCCCCATTCTCCCCAAGATAGCGGGATCATTTGAGTTGCCGCGTTCAGTTTCATTGTACAAGATCCAAGCGAGATCATAGAATGTGTCAAAGACAGATCTTTTCTTTCCAGACGTTTGATGTAACGCATCAACTCCGTCTCAGTATGGTATTTGTTGAAAACTTCTTCCTCAAGGATCTTATCTTCTCTCAACAATTCTGCTGGGATAGAATATTCTTCTTTCAAAGTCACTTTGTAACCTTGTTTCCCTTTGAATTGGGCAAATGCCTCGATCAATTGGTTTAGTTTGTCAACTGTTGTTGTTTCGTTTAATGAAATACTGATGATACCTTGAGAGAAATAATTAAGATTGATCTTCTGATCTCTCATTTTCATTCTCAAAGAAGATTTTTCCTCCTCGTGCAATCTGAATTTCACTGTGTCAAAAACTGGCTCATCCACGATATCATAACCCAAAACTTTCAGCGCATCGCCCAAAGCATTGGTTTTATAATGGATTTGATCGGCGATGAATTCCAAACCTTTTGGTCCGTGATAAACCGCATACATTCCAGCCATAACAGCAAGTAAAACCTGAGCTGTACAGATATTGGAAGTTGCTCTTTCTCTTTTGATGTGCTGTTCTCTGGTTTGAAGCGCCATTCTCAACGCACGTTTTCCGTACATATCTTGCGAAACCCCGATAATTCTTCCCGGAATATCTCTTTTATAATCTTCTTTACAAGTGAAGAACGCCGCGTGAGGACCACCGTAACCCATCGGAATCCCGAATCTTTGGGAAGTTCCGACCGCACAATCTGCGCCCATATCAGCAGGAGATTTCAGCTTTACCAAAGCCATCGGATCACAAGCTACAACCACTTGAAGATTGAATTCTTTATAATAAGTAATATTGTCTGTGTAATCTAAAACAATTCCGTTTTTCCCTGGATATTGCAGTAGAACACCGAAATAAGAATCGTTGAACTGGTGATTGATATGATTTCCTACGATCACATCGATGCCAAGACCTTCTGCCTTTGTCTTAAGAACAGAAATCGTTTGTGGCAAAACCAAATCCGAAATGAAAAACTTCGAAGCGTTATTTTTCTTTTGGTCTTTCGTTCTGTTGTTGAAGAACATGTGCATCGCTTCTGCCGCCGCCGTAGATTCATCAAGCAATGAAGCATTTGCCAAAGGAAAACCAGTCAAATCCGAAACGACAGTCTGGAAATTAAGCAAAGCTTCCAATCTTCCCTGTGCAATCTCCGCTTGGTAAGGCGTGTAAGCTGTGTACCAACTCGGATTTTCCAAGATATTTCTCTGGATCGGAGAAGGCAAGATCGTGTTGTGATAACCAAAACCGATGTAGTTGTCGAAGTTCAGGTTTTTAGATGCCAATTCTTTGGAATGCAAAAGCATCTCGTACTCAGAAAGTGGCTCGGAGATGTCCAAGTCCTTCTCCAATCGGATGGCATCGGGAATGGTTTGTGAGATTAATTCTTCTATACTTCCTGCTCCTACTTTCTTCAGCATTTCCGCTTTATCAGACTCATTAAGGCTGATGTGACGATTTACGAATTGTTGTGTATTCATTTATAAAACTTCAAATTAGATTCTTATTATAAGGTTTGTAAATTTAATCAATTTTAGAAATATCTATTGGCTCCAAAATTTGATAAAATCTATCGCTACCATATCATTCGTTACCGAAAACATATTTCCAAAAGCTATTTGTTATAAATCAAATTGATTTTGTCTGCATATTTTTCGATTACAATATTTCGCTTGATTTTTAAGGTCGGTGTGATCTCTCCACTTTGGATTTCAAAATCCGCTGGCATCAGGATAAATTTCTTTATTTTCTCAAAACCAGAGAGATGGGTTTGAATGCCGTCAATCAATTCTTGGTAGAACGATTTTATTTTTTCATTTTCTACGATGTCTTCCCAACTTGTGAAAGGAATATTCATTGTTTTCAATTTTTCCTCGAGCGTTTCAAAATTTGGGACGATCAAAGCAGAAACGAACGGTTTGTCATCCGCAATCAACAAAATTTGGTTGATGTAACTGTTGTTGGAAAACATATTTTCAATCGGTTGAGGCGCGATGTATTTTCCGTTTGAAGTTTTCATCAAATCCTTGATTCTATCCGTGATGGTCAGATTTCCTTCATTATCCAAAATCCCCGCATCGCCAGTTTTCATCCAGCCATCTTCGGTAAAAATCTTTGCTGTTTCTTCAGGATTTTTGTAGTAGCCTTTCATTATGCCACTACCTTTCACGAGAATTTCGTCATTCGCCCCGATCTTGATTTGAGAATCACCGATCAGCTTTCCAGCCGTTCCATATTTGTATCTTGTAAAAGGAAAAGCTGTGATGGTCGCAGTGGTTTCCGTCATCCCGTAACCAACGGTAATATGAATTCCCATCGCATCGAAAAACTGAGTCACTTCCTTAGAAATAGACGCACCACCACAAGGCATAAACCAAAGTCGTCCGCCCAATTTTGTTTTGATTTTATTAAAGACCAAGGCGTTCGCAATCTTATATTTTTGATTTAATAAAAAAGGAACGTTTTGCTGATTTCTTTTTCTTTCCGAAACTTGCGTTCCCGTTTCAATCGCCCAAGCAAAGATTTTTTTCTTGGTTGGAGACGCTGTGACAAGCATTTCGTTGATGCCAGCGTAAATTTTTTGATAGAATCTCGGAACGGAACACATTGTCGTCGGTTTCACTTCCTGAAGGGCGTTTGCAATCAGTTTTGGATTCTCGAGGAAACTAACTTTGGCACCTTGAGAAAAACAAAACAAAGTCCAGCATCTTTCGAAAACGTGGCTGAGTGGCAAAAACGCCATCGATTGTTCTTTCTCAAAATCCTTAAAATCGAAAAATTCCACGTGTGCATCAAATGCTTTCTGGAAATTGCCGTGCGTCAACATTACACCTTTCGGAACTCCTGAAGTTCCAGACGTGTAAATGATTGTCGCCAAATCGTCTTCCGTCTTCGAAACGATTTGAAATTTTTCTGAAGTATTAGCTATGAAATCTTCTAAAAATATGGAGCGATCTTTTAGCGTAAATGTCTTTTTTGCAGAGATTATTTTCTCAACGCCAGTGGTTTTATCGAGTAATTGATGACAAGTTTCGTATTGCTCTTGGTCGCCAGTCAAAATGATTTTTGGTTCTGCGTGGTTGATGATATATTCCACCTGATCCGTTCCGTTTGTAGAATAAATTGGAACTGTAATTGCACCAACGGACAAAACTGCTAGATCCATAATCATCCATTCCGGAGAATTGTCTGAGTAGATGGCGACTTTGTCATTTTCTTTGACACCAGCTTCCACAAGGGCGTTTGCGGTTTTGAAAACCATTTGCTTGAAACGTGCCCAAGTCAGTTCCTTCCACTCGTTATTTTTTTTGAATCCTACAGAGGCTTTCTGTGGAAATCGTTTGGTGTTCTTGTTCAGAAATTCTGCAATGTTCATTAATTTGATTTTGAAATGCTTTGCGCATAATTTTTCAGATGAAAATCCACACTTTCATCAATTGGAATGAATTCGTAATTCAAAGTTTCACGGACTTTTTGGTTGCTGACCTTAGAATCGGATTTAATGGTTTCGACGTTGGTCTTGTTGCCCAATTTTAGAATTGGAATGAACCAACCGAAAATCGATGAGAAAAATGGAAGCACATCTAGAATGGAATTCGAGATCATCGTCGCAGGTTTTTTGCCGAAATACTTTCGAACTTTGTCCGCGATATGTTTGTATTTTACAACCTCGGATGTCAAAACAAAACGTTGTCCGAAGACGGATCTTTCCATTAATTCGACAGCAATTTTCGCCACATCTCTTACATCAACATAAGCTGTAGATCCTGGAAAAGTGAAACCGTTCGACATTTCTTTGAAAAGTTTTCCACTGCTGTGATTCCAGTTTCCGGAACCGATGATCAAGCCCGGATTGATGATGACCGTGTTCAGACCTTCTGCCGATGCGCGCCAAACTTCCATCTCGGAAAGATATTTTGTAATGGCGTAATTGGAATGATCGAGCTTCGAATTGAAATCAGAATTCTCGTCCATCTCGCCAGCGTCATTAAGACCATCCAAAACTGCGATGGAACTTACGAAAAGGAACTTTTTAACTTTCGAAGGATCGATTGAAAACAACAACTTTTCTGTTGCTTCAGAATTATTTTTATAAAGACTTTTTTCTTCTTTCGGGTTGAAACTTACTTTTGCCGAGCAGTGATAAACTTCGTCCACATCTTTCAAAGCTGTTTCCAAAGAATCTTGATCTTCAAAATCAATATAGACCCACTCGATCTGATCAAAGTAAAAATCTGGCTGATCTGTGTAAAATTGATAGGATTTCCGAACATCTTCCAGATTGCTGGTCTTTCGTTTTGTCGCGCGGACTTTCTTTCCTTTTTTCAAAAGTTCCAAAGTGATCACGCGTCCCAAAATGCCGGTTGCACCTGTAATTAATATCATTCTTCTATGGATTTTTCAGGTTCAAGTTCTATCGGTCTTTTGAAAAACTTAACTAATAGATAAGAATTGGCAATCGAGTAAACCACTATGATTCCTACAAAATACCACAAACTTCTGCCTTCCAAAATCAAAAAATAATTACCCCGTCCGGAAAGTGAATCTCTGAGAACAAAGAACAAAAGCCCTATCAAAAATAGGTTGACAAGCGCCGAAAAAAACAAAATGACCTTGTAAACAGTCTCCTGATATTTTTTCATTAAAGATTTTTACAAAGATAATTTAATTCAGTAAAAAATCTCGTATCCGGACGTTGAAATCTATCAGGAAATTAATGCGTGTTTTGCTTCATAAACTCCAATGTTTTCTCCAACATCAATTCGTGTCCAGATTCTTCATTCAGTCCGTGATCTCCTTTATCAACAGGAACTAATTCATTTCTCACATTATTTTCGTCGAGTTTTTTCTTCAATATTTCGGACTGGGAAAAGGGAACGATTCTATCTTTGGTTCCGTGGATCACCAAAGTAGGAACCGAATTTTCATTGATGTAAGTTACAGGAGAATAAACTTTCAAACCGTCGATGGCGTCTTGTTTCTGTTCTTTGATATCTTTGGTTGTAAAACCACGAATCATATCGTTTCGCATTGTATAGATTTTCGGAAATATGAGTTTGAAAAGAAAAATTTTGAAACCCGCCTCTTCTGTGCGCAATAGTTTGTTGAGATCTGACGGTCCGAAATAGTCTATAAAGTAATTGACTTTGGAGGAATAATTGGGAAAACGGCTATTGGCGGAAAATTGATCATCATTAGAATAAGCCACGAGCATTCCAATCTGCGCGCCAGCAGAAGCGCCCAAAATCCCTATGTTTTTGTCATCAAAATTGTACTGTGCCGAATTTGCCCGAATCCATCTCACCGCTTCTTTGGAATCCTCGACAGGCAATGGAAAATTTGTGTTTTTGTCCAGCAAAGTGTAATTGACACTCACGACGGCGTAACCATTTTGAACAAATCTCAGCACGAAATCATTCATATAATATTTTTCGGGAAACGCTTTGTCGCCCCCAATCCAGCCTCCGCCGTGGAGAAAAATAAGAACGGGAAATTTTTTATCAGATTTTTGAGGTAGATAAATATCCAGTTTGTGGGCGATGGAATCAGAAGTTGTGTACGCAACATCCGGAATTTTCATAACCTCGGAAATCGTGTTCTGAGATTTGAAAAACGTTAAACACAAAATCAGGATGATGGACAACTTCCATTTCATAAAAATAATTTTAATTCAGATCCGGTAATACAAGGCTTATACCATTATCAAATCTGAATTAAAATGCAATTATTTATGATAAAATAAAATCTTTCACCGCAGAATTGAAGTCGACAGGATTATTTGCCTGAACCCAATGTTCCGCGTTGGCGATCTTGATGATTTTTGAATCCGGAAATTGTTGTCTGATGAGTAACTCGTCCTGAGGCAAAATGTAATTCGAATTGGCTCCTACAACAAATAAAGTTGGTCCTTTGAAAATCCCAAACTTGATGGCGTTGGAAACAAATTCTGTATATTTTTCGGCTAAAGTTTCAAGATTAAATCGCCAATTCAGTTTTTTATCTTCTGTCCAATAGAGATTTTTCATCAAAAATTGGATTACAAATTTCTCAGGAATATATTCGCCTAAAACTTTCTCTACATCTTGTCTGGACTCAACTTTCGTGAAATCTACAGATTGCAAAGCTTTGATAATTCCTTGATGATGTGGCGGATATGCTTTTGGAGAAATATCGACAACGATCAATTTATTTATTCTTTCTGGAAATTTGATAGCGAATTGCATCACCGCTTTTCCACCGAGCGAATGGCCTAGAAGATTGGCTTTTTCGATGTTATGAGATTCCATATAATTGAGGATGTCATTGGCCAAATCATCGTGCGACATCGATTCTGAATGAAAACTGCGCCCGTGATTCCGAAGGTCCAGAATGTGCGTTGGCATAAATTCCCCGAATTCCTTCGCAAAACCAGCCCAATTATCCAACATTCCGAACAACCCGTGAAAAACCAAAAGTGGCGTTTCTGTTCTTTCTTCTCCGTATATTTTTGAGTGTAATATTTTCATTTAATTTTTAGATAAGTAAAACTTATTTCGATTTTTTAATTGTAAAAATAGATTTGAATAAAGACGATATTAAGCATAAAAATAGAAATGTTAAAACAAACATTACAAACTGAATTATTAAAACAGGAATCAGATAATCTGCTTCTGCATATCTATATCTAAAACTCAATATTGTAACGGGCATCGTCCAAATTAATACCGATAAAGACCATTCTCCATAAAACAAATCCCTAGGATAAATTGAACAAACTGCCAAAGTTCCATTCCAAAATATATTGCTGAAATTATTAATTCTACTTTTCTTGACTTAAGAAAATGCTTTAATTCGTCCATTTATTTTACCAAACCGCCAACCGCTTCAAATACGCCTGAACCGTATTTTCTAATCCCAAATACAAAGCCTCAGAAATCAAAGCGTGACCGATGGAAACTTCCAAAAGATTCGGAATGTTGTCTGCGAAATATTTCAGGTTTTCCAAACTTAAATCGTGTCCGGCGTTGATTCCCAAACCATATTCACTCGCCACAACGGCGGTTTTAAAATAAGATTCTACAGCAAATTCCTTATTTTGAAAATAATGTTTCGCGTAAGCTTCCGTGTAAAGTTCGATTCTATCTGCGCCAGTTTCGGAGGCGAATTTCACCATTTCTGGATTTGGGTCTAGAAAAATTGAAGTTCTAATTCCGGCATCTTTAAATTCAGAAATAACAGATTTCAAAAAATCAAGATTCTTCTCGCAATCCCAGCCAGCATTGGACGTTATCGCATTATCAGAATCCGGAACCAAAGTCACCTGTTCTGGTTTTACTTCCAAAACCATATCGATGAAAGGTCTGTGCGGATTGCCTTCGATATTAAATTCCGTTTTCACCAAAGGTTTCAAATCGTACACATCTTTTCTGGTGATATGTCGTTCGTCTGGTCTTGGATGGATGGTGATTCCCTGCGCGCCGAATCTTTCCAAATCCAAAGCGACCTGCGTCACACTTGGCACATCGCCACCGCGGGCATTTCTGAGCGTTGCGATTTTATTGATATTGACACTTAATTTTGTCATAATTGATTATTGATGAATGATAATTAATTTTAAATTTTGTGAACCTGCATAATCTCGAGGTCAAACTCTTTGGACGCTACCAAAAGATGGTCGAAAATATCTGCTTGGATCTGCTCAAAATGTTCCCACTTTGAATCGTTTGCAAAACAATAGATCTCCAAAGGCATCCCTTGTGGCGTGATTTCCATTTGCCTCACCATTACGGTTCCTGTTTGGTCGATATTCGGATTGTTTTTTAGATAGCTCATCGCGTATTTTCTGAAAGTTCCGATGTTCGTTAGCTGTTGTCCATTGATGATCTCGTCCGAATTGATCAAGTTTGCTTTCTCCTGCTCTATCTCTTTTTTCTTCTCCAAAAGATAATCGTGAATCAAATTGATCTTCAGCAATTCTCCGAACAATTGGTCATCCAAAAACTTAAATGATTTGATATTGAAGACAATCGATTTCTTGATTCTTCGGGTGTTTGTTTCGGACATCACCTGCATATTTTTGATTTCCGTTGTCAGCAGATCGTAGGTTGGAATCGTGGAAAGTGTTTTGTCGAAGTTTCTAATCTTAGTTGTGAGCAAATCTATATCTTCAATATTACCTTCGATCGTATATTTAGGAATTGCGACCCAATCGCCAACCTTTAGATTTTTTGAAGTTGCTACGTGAATTCCTGTTACGAAACCAAGAATCGTATCTCGAAAGACTAAAACCATAACAGCCGTGATCGCTCCCAAACTTCCTAAAACTGTACTGCCACTAATTCCAAACAGAACACAAATTGCAATGACACTAAATATAAATGTCCCAAAGATTCTAACAGTTTGAGATATCGAGTTGATAGCAATTATTTTATAATAATCTTTTTGAATCAGATAATAATTTTGTAAAACCTTAATAAAACGAAAAGCCATATTGGCAATTACGAGCACAAGTAAAATACCCACCAATCTCTCTAAAAAAGTCATACTTTTTGGATGTCTGTAAAAGATTGAAACATAGGCAAAACTACCGAAGCCCAATGATAAAATATTAGCCACGGAATTGGTCACTTTTGCTTTGTAAATGGACTTCATCACAGGATATTTTTCTTTATCAAAAAAGAATTTGAATGTGAGATTGATACCATTTCTCAAGATAAATGAAACTACAAAAAGGAGAATTATCAAGAATAAAAACTTGAAGGTAATTTGGGTTGTAAGAACAAACTCATCAGGAAAGAAATCTTTGCAGAAAAAATGAATCTCATCGCTGATGAGTTGCAGAAAATCTTTGTAATCTTTTAGTTCATTTTTCATTAAGACAAAATATTTCAACAAATTTAAGGATAATAAATTTTCTGCTTAGATTTGAAAACTGTATTTTTAATAAAATTATAAAATTGGATTCTACTTTAATCAACATCATATCATTAGCTCTCCTTTTCGTAGGGCTTTTGGGAACATTCTTACCTATTTTGCCAGGATTACTGCTTAGTATCTGCGGACTTTTGATCTTCAAATTCGGGACAGAAAACGAAATGCCGATGATCTACGTCTGGATATTTGCATTGCTCACCATCGTTTCCACGGTTTTAAATTACGTCATCCCAGCAAAAACAAACCAAAAATATGGCGGAACGCGCTACGGAAGTGTCGGTTCTTTTGTGGGAACAATCTTGGGATTGATTTTCATCCCGATTCCGTTTGGATTTTTGATTGGAATGCTACTAGGCGTCTTAGTTGGTGAATTGCTTCACGATTTCAGCGATCGAAAAAAGGCTTTCAACTCTATGAAAGGTGCTTTTATTGGCTTCGTTTACGGAACTGGATTTAACTTGATGGTTGGGCTGGCAATGTTTTTGGTGGTTGGCTATTATATTTTCTTTTAAAAACAAAAATGATGAATTACAAAACACTTTTCCTACTTCCACTTTTGCTTTTGATGAGCAACTGCAAAACGCAATCACAACAAGCTGACACAACTGTTTCAACAAATAATATGGTTACAATCAATCATCAGAAACAGGTTAAAATTCCGAATTCGAAAATCACTTTGAAGTTTTATGAAGTCATTGAAGATAGTCGTTGTCCTGTTGATGTGACCTGTGTTTGGGAAGGAATTGCCGTTGTAGAAATGGAAGCTACTTCTGGAACTGAAAAGGCCAATTTTAAAATTGGAACCAGAGATTTTCTTCAAAACAACATTGTGAATAGTTTCAGTTTTTCAGGCTACAAATTTTCTTTGGAAAGTCTAAGACCGCAACCTGGTGCAAAACCAGAAACGCAGTCCGTAACTTTGAAATACGAAAAAGAAAATTAATTTAGAGCCTGTTTAAAAATGATTAAAAAATAAAATTTTCAAAGCATTTTTCTTTTCCCCAACCCTAAAGGGTGGAAAAACGCCTTGAAAATTTCATCAAAATTACTCCCTCTAGGGTCGGGGAAAATAATTTTGATGAAATTTAAACAGGCTCTTAAATACTCAAACTCTCCCACTCTCAAACCCAAAATCATCCCCAAACAATTGGATTTTTTCCTTTTTCCAACAGATAATTATTGATCTTGGAAAACGGACGACTTCCAAAAAACCCTCTGTAAACAGAAAACGGCGATGGATGTGCGGATTGAATTATAAAATGTTTGTTCTGATCAATCAATGACGCTTTTTTCTGTGCAAATGCGCCCCAAAGCACGAAGACCACATTTTCCTTCTCATCAGAAATTTGCTTGATGATAAAATCTGTGAAAGTTTCCCAGCCGATGTTTTTATGGGAATTCGGTTCGTGTGCTTGGACGGTCAAAGTCGCATTCAGAAGGAGAACGCCTTGTTTTGCCCAATCCTGCAAATCGTTGTTTTTTCTATCGACACCGACATCATCTTTTAATTCGATGAAAATATTTTTGAGAGATGGCGGTACTTTCACATTTTCTGAGACGGAAAAACATAGTCCATTTGCCTGACCATCATTATGATATGGATCTTGCCCAATGATCACCACTTTCACATCTTCAAATTCCGTGAGTTCCAAAGCACGGAAAATCTGCTTCGTTGGCGGAAAACATTTTTTAGAATTAAATTCCGATTTTACATTCTCCCAAAGATTGATGAAATAAGCACTTTCCTTAATAGGTTTCAAAACTTCCGTCCAAGTCATAACAAGATTTTGAGCAAAATTAAATTTAGAAATCGACTCATGCAAATCTGCTGACTTTTCCTTCAAATAAAGTTAATTAATCACAAATATCGTTTGGCTTAATTTTTTATGTGATAAATTCGCGCAAAATATACAATTTTCTTTGTAACAATAGTAATGAAAATCTGGAGCAGTTTTATCTTTTCAATCGTATTTATGATCAATTCCTCAGCACAAAACACGATAATTATAGGCACTTACACCAACAGTGAAAAGTGCAACAGCGGTGGGATACACATTTTCGATTTTGATGAAAATACATATGAACACCAATTGAAATTTCAGACCCAAGAAATTATCAATCCTAGTTTTGTAAGCTTGAGTCCAGACAAAAAATTCCTTTTTTCCGTTAATGAAAATGGAGAAAAAAGTACAATCACTTCTTTTTCTGTTGACGAAACTAAAGGAACCCTAACTAAAATTGACGAAAGAAAAACCCAAGGCGAAGATCCTTGTTTCCTGATTTCCGATGAAGACAATGTGATTGTTGCGAATTATTCTGGCGGAAGCATCAATGTTTTCAAACGTTTGGCAGATGGAAAATTGTCTGAGGTTTTTCAGAACATCGAATTCGAAGGCGTTGGCGTGAATCCGAAACGTCAGGAAAAATCGCACATCCATCAAGTTCAGTTTTCGCCAGATCATCAATTTCTATTGGCGACCGATTTGGGATTGGACAAAGTTTACGTTTTCAAATATCATCCAAACGAAGAAAAAGTTCTTGACAAAATTGGTGAATTTGATGCGAAAAAAGGCTCTGGACCAAGACACCTTACATTCAACAAATCAGGAAATCTCATTTATCTGGTTCACGAATTGAGTGGCGACCTTTCTGTTTTGAGTTTTGATGCCGGGAAAATTGATTTGATTCAGGAAGAGACTTTATTGTCCAGAAAAGTGAAATTCAAATTTCGAGTGGCAGATATCCATTTGACTGACAATGAAGAATTTGCTTACGTCACCAACCGAGATGATGCGGATGACATCACTACATTTAAGATTTTAAAAGATGGAAAAGTCGAGAAAATTCAGCAAATAAAAACGACAGGCAGAAATCCTAGAAATTTCGCTATCAGTCCGAATAACAAATTAGTCTTGATTGCGAATCAGGATACAAATAGAATTAATATTTTTGCTCGCGATTTGAAAACCGGAATGTTGACACCTACGAAAAAGTCGATTCCTGTTTGCAGTCCTGTGAATGTCGTATTTTATGAAAAAGGAAAATAATTTTTACATCGATACAATATTTAAAATAAAAAAAAGTTATTAAAAGGTTAATGCCAGATGAAATCGATGCTTGATAAAAAATTTATTCTCTCTTTTTTCTTGATTTTTGTGACTGGTTTGCTTTTTTCGCAGACTGAAAAAGAAAACGAAATCGAAAACGTTGTCATCCAAGGCGTTAAGAAATATAAAAACAAAAAAGAGAATCCTGCTTACGCCATTATGCGCGAAGTTTGGAAAAAGAAAAAATCCAACGGATTGCTTCTTCATAAGGATTACAAATACAAAACTTACGAGAAAATCGATTTCCGACTGGATAATATCGACAGCGCTTTTACTAAAAAAAGAGCTTTCAAAGGAATGGATTCTATTCTATTCAAGTACAATGACTCTTCGGAAATAGCTGGCAAAGCGGTTCTGCCAATTTTCATCACCGAAAGTATTTTCCAGACCTACGGAAAAAACGACCCAAAAAAAGAACGTAAAGACTTGATTGCCACAAGACTATCTGGCTTGAAGAATAATCAAATCGTTTCTAAGACGATTCAGAATATGTATCGTGATATCAATATTTATGATAATACCATCAATTATCTGAATATTGGCTTCGTGAGTCCTGTTTCCACCGATGGTTTCGGTGTTTTCGATTATAATATCACGGATACGATTGAAATCAATACCGTAAGAAGTTACGAAATCAGATTTACGCCAAAAAATCCCGACGCATTAGCTTTGAAAGGTAGATTGTACATTTCGATGGACAAATACAACGTGATGAAAGTGGAAATGCAGACGAACAAAAAAATTAACATCAACTTCGTTAAAAATATTTCAACGGATTTGGAATTTGACAATCCAGACGACTCGACGTTTATTCCGACCAGAAATGAAACTATCCTTCATCTCGTCACCAATAACAAGGAAGAAGCAAAATCTGTGATTGCACGGCGGATTGCAGATTATTCGGAATATGAATTTGACAAAGGCATTGCTGATGATTTCATCAACAAAATTGTTATCCCAGAAGATGAAGCCGTTGCAAAAGACGAAAATTTTTGGGAAAACAACAGAACCGAAGCACTTACCGAAAACGACCGCAACATCTATAAAATGTACGACGAATTAGCTGATAATCCGAAGTATAAAAAAATTGTAAAAATCGTTGAAATTGGAAATTCCGGTTTTATTCACATTGGAAATAGCGGTATAGATTTCGGGAATATTTTTCAGTCTTTTGGTTATAATGATATAGAAGGCGTGAGACTGAGAGGCGGTTTACGAACTTACCGAGGAAAGCACGATATGTGGAGAATCCAAGCATACACTGCTTATGGTTTCCGAGACCAAAAATGGAAATATGGTGGCGAGGCAAAATATATGTTCAACAAAAACGACCGTTTCCAAATCGGTGCTGGATACAGAAAAGATGTTTTACAATTGGGCGTGCAACTGACGACTGATGAGGGGATTATGACACGTTCATTCGCTTCGTCCTCTGTTTTGAACAGTGGCGAAACAACGAGTATGAGTTCCGTGAATCAAAGTAATTTCTACACGAGCATCGAACCTTGGAAAAACATCCAACTTAGAGTAGATGCAACTCAGCAAACGATTGTTTCCGCAGATTCTAGTTTATTTAATATCGATTATATCAAAAATGGAAATGTGCTTTCCAGATTGGATGATACGAGAGTGGTTTTCAGCATTATGGCTAGACCTGGCGCGAAATTCTCGACTTACGGTGTCGAACGTTATGAGATGACGGCTTTGGCTACGAATCCAACTTTCATTTTGAAATATACCAAAGGTTTCAAAGATATTTTTAATTCAGATTTCAACTACAACAAACTTCAATTTTACTATGCTCAGCCGATTCTTTTCGGAAATTGGGGACGAATGTTTGCCAATGTAGAAGCTGGTAAAAACTTTGAATCTTTGCCTTTGGCTTTGCAAAATGTTTTGCCTGCCAACCAATCGTACGGTTTGGTGCGAGGTGTTTTTTCTTTGATGAATTATTATGAATTTGTCGCAGATTCTTACGCGGTTTTGTTTTTGGAGCATCATTTCAACGGCAAGATTTTGTCTCAGATTCCATTAATCAAAAAATTGAAACTGCGTGAAGTTGCCTTTTTCCGCTCCGGCGTTGGAAGTTTGAAACAAGGCTCTATCAATATGAATGCTGGAAATATCAAACTAACCGCACCAGAAAAACCTTACTACGAATATGGTTTCGGGATTGAGAATATCGGTTGGGGGAATTTCAGATTGTTGAGATTGGATTTCAACTGGAGAGGAAATTACCTTAATAACAATACTTCTGCGACTTCCGAGGTTAGAAAATTTGGCGTTCAGTTTGGTTTTCAGGCGAATTTTTAGGAAATTTGTTGAGTATCAGATTTGAAAAAAATATCTGTGACAAAAATCCTCTAAATCCATCCCAATGAATTTCAAAAAAGTCAGTCTATTTCTAAGTTTTTTAATTTTCACAAGTCTTTATTCTCAGAGAGAATTTGTTTTTTTCGGTTCTTATAATTGGGACAAAAGTTCGGAAGCGGTTTATGTTTATGAACTCGATACAGAAAGCGGAAAATTAACGAAGGTCACTTCATCTTCCGAGGTCATCAATCCAGGCTACATCACGGTCTCCAATGATGGAAAATATGTTTACGCCTCATCCGACGCCAAAATGCCAAGCGGAACAGTAAGCGCTTTCGCTTTTGATGCGGACAAAAAATCATTGACTTTCCTAAATCAACAAAAAACTGGAGGCGAAAATCCAGTCTATGTGAATGTTGATAAAAGTGGAAAATGGCTCATTAATGCGACTTACAACATTCCAACGATTTCAGTTTTCCCAATTCTTGAAAATGGAAAAATCGATTCGATAGCGCAACATTTTACATTCACAGAAGGAAGCGGTGTTGACCCGAAACGACAGGACAAAGCGCACACACATTCTGCGGTTTTCTCGCCAGATTACAAGACTGTGCTTGTTGCAGATTTGGGCGCTGATAAAATTCTACAATATCCATTTGATGCCACTCAGAAACAACCTTTGATAGACAGTCAGAGTACATTCATCAACACAAAACCTGGAAGCGGACCAAGACATATCACGTTCAGCAAAGACGGTAAATTGGTCTATTCGATTGAAGAATTGGCTGGAATGATTTCTGTTTACGATTTCTCGGAAAACAAACTGAAAGAAATCCAGAGAATTGCGACGCATACAGACAAAATCAAAGAAGGTTTTGAAAGTTCCGACGTTCACATTTCGCCAGACGGAAAATTCCTATACGCGAGCAACAGAGGCAAAGAAAACAATATTGCAATCTTCAAAATCAAGGAAGATGGAACTTTGGAATCTGTCGGATATCAATCTGTGAAAGGAAAACATCCAAGAACTTTTGCGATAGATGAAACTGGGAAATTCATTATTGTGACGAATGTTAACTCTCAAAACGTAACGGTTTTCAAAAGAAATCTGCAAACAGGATTGTTGAAAAAAGTGGGAAAACCGGTAAAAATTAATCATCCAACTTGTGTGAAAATTAAGATGTATTAATTTTAAAATAATCTTAATAGTAAAGCACTTCGACTCCGCTCAGTGTGACATCTCTAATACTAAATATTTTAAGAATGTCAGTCTGAGCGGAGTCGAAGACTTTTTAGAGTATGATTCCATTTTTCTCAAGTTCGAACATTGACGATAATTACCTTATCTTTGCAAAAAATCGGAATTGGACGTTAGAGCAAAAAAACACCTTGGTCAGCATTTTCTTACAGACCAGAATATCGCACGTGACATTGTAGATTCGCTTTCTTTGGAAGGTTATAAAAAAGTTTTGGAAGTGGGACCAGGAATGGGCGTTCTCACAAAATTCCTTCTGGAAAAAGACGTTGAAACCTACGTTGCGGAAATCGATAACGAGTCCATCGATTATCTCAAAAAACATTACCCAAAATTAGAAGAACAGCATTTTGTTGGCGACTTTCTAAAAACTGATATTCCAGCGGTTTTTGATGGCGAAGAACTGGCAGTGATTGGGAATTTCCCTTATAATATTTCGTCTCAGATTTTATTTAAAATCATTGACAACTTCCAATACGTTCCGGAAATGAGCGGAATGTTCCAAAAGGAAGTTGCCGAGCGAACTTCCGGCGTTCCAAGAACAAAAGATTACGGAATTTTGTCGGTTTTGGTCCAGGCTTATTATGATGTGGAATATCTTTTCACGGTTCACGAAAATGTGTTCAATCCGCCACCAAAAGTGAAATCCGGCGTTATCCGAATGAAGCGAAATCTGAAACCTGGATTGGAAGGAAATGAAGTTCTCTTCAAACAAATCGTGAAAGCTGGATTTGGACAGAGACGGAAGAAAATGAGCAATTCTCTGAAAGTTCTTGGCATTCCTGAAAATATGCAATCTCATCGTTTTCTTGATATTCGTGCGGAGGAATTGTCTGTTGCGGATTTTATTGCTTTTACGAATGAATGGAAGAATAGTTTGTAGGTTTGAATTCTAGATTTACAGTTTCAGCTAAAACTATAATTCAAACGCAATATTATCATTCCATATGAATCTCGACAGTTAAGTTTAGATTCCTACGGGAATGACAAATATGATGTTTCTGACAAAATTTCAATTGATTTACAAATCCACTAGCCCCGATTGCAACGGCATCCTTTTTTGTTTTTGGTGCAAATTTTAAATTTAGATGACAAAACTTCTAAAAACAAAAAAGATATAGTGGAAAGCGGGATTTAGCTTCTGAAAATTTATTTTAAAATCCTTATTTTTGTGCTATGGAAAAAGTGGTATTGGTAAATCCGAACGATGATGTTTTGGGGCAAATGGAAAAAATGCAGGCACACGAAAATGGACTTTTGCATCGTGCATTTTCTGTATTTCTGTTCAATGACCAAGGCGAAATGCTTTTGCAGAAACGCGCCAACCAAAAATACCACTCGCCAAACCAATGGACGAACGCTTGTTGCTCGCATCCACGCCTAAATGAATCTTATCTGGACGGTGCCAAAAGACGCACGAAAGAGGAATTGGGAATCGATTGTGAGTTGACGGAAAAATTCCATTTTATCTACAAGGCGGATGTTGGCGAAGGACTTTGGGAACACGAGTTGGATCACGTTTTCACGGGGAATTTTTCGGGAAAATTTGATTTGAATTTGGATGAAGTTTCTGAGATCCGCTATGTTTCTATCCAAGACCTTGAAAAGGAAATTACCGAAAATCCTGAGCATTTTACGGAATGGTTCAAGATCATTTGGGCGGAATATCGCAATCAGTTGAACTAATCCCGAAAAAATTACTTAACTTTATTATCAAATCTTAGAATTATGAAGGCTTTGGTAATTGGCGCAACTGGCGCAACGGGGAAAGATCTTGTGGATCAACTTTCGCACGACCCGGAATTTGAGCAGATCGATATTTTCGTTCGACGCCGTTCTGATTTTCATAATGATAAAATCACTGCACACATCGTAGATTTTGACCGACCGGAAGAATGGAAACATCTTGTGAAAGGTGATGTGGCGTTTGCCTGTCTCGGAACGACTTTGAAGTCTGCAGGAAGCAAGGATAATCAGTGGAAAATCGACTACGACTATCAATATAATTTTGCGAAAGCGGCGAAGGAAAATCAAGTGGAGGATTTTGTTTTGGTGTCTTCTTATGGCGCAAGTCCTGATTCTAAGATCTTTTATTCCAGAATGAAAGGTGAATTGGAAGAAGCCATCAAAAATCTGAAATTCGAGAAAACGACCTTCTTCAAACCCGGAATGCTGGAGCGTAAAAACTCTGACAGAAGTGGTGAGGTTTTCGGGTTGAAGGCTTTGAAGTTTGTCAACAAATTGGGACTTTTCAAAAGTCAACAGCCTTTGCCAACGTCGGTTTTGGCAAAAGCGATGATCAATGCTTCAAAGATCAAATCCAAGAGTTTTTCGGAAGTGAGTTTGCACAGTATTTTCAGCTTTGCTGAGAAATGTAAATAAAAAAACCAATCGGATTGATTGGTTTTGCTTGTATATCCTCACCCCAACCCTCTCCAAAGGAGAGGGAGAAGTTTTAGTTTTAGTAAAAAAATAAATTAATGTGTTCTTTCTTTCAAATATTTTTGCCATTCCCAAGTGGTTCTGAGCGCTTCTTCCAAAGTGGTTTCTGATTTCCAGCCTAATTCTTTTTCGGCCTTGTCTGCATTGGCGTAAGCGATGGTGATATCACCTTCCCTTCTTGGACAGATCTGGTATGGAACGGCTACGTCATTTGCTAATTCGAACGCTTTTACGACTTCCAAAACTGACGAACCTTTTCCTGTTCCCAAATTATAAATATCAAGAACGGTTTCTTCTTCGGAGTTCAATAATTTCTTAAGTGCAGCAACGTGTGCTTTTGCCAAATCCACAACATAGATGTAATCACGAACTGCAGTTCCATCTTCTGTTGGATAATCGTCGCCCCAAATGCTTAATTTTTCTCGGATTCCTGCGGCAGTTTGCGTGACATACGGAACGAGATTATTCGGAATTCCAGCTGGTAATTCTCCTAACAAAGCCGACGGATGCGCACCAATTGGATTGAAATATCTGAGTAAAGTGACTCTTTTCTGATAAGCTCTTGAGAAGTCTTTGAGGATATCCTCGCCCATTTGCTTGGTTTTTCCGTAGGAAGATTCTGCTTCTTTGAGCGGTGTATTTTCGTCAATCGGCATTTCATCTGCTTGACCGTAAACGGTGCAAGAAGAACTGAATATAAAATTGGAAATATTTCTTTCTCTGAATTCCTGAAGCACATTAATCAAAGAAAAAAGATTGTTCTCATAATAATCCAGAGGCTTCACCATACTCTCTCCCACTGCTTTTGAAGCGGCAAAATTGATGCAACCTTCGATATTGTGAGCATCGAAAACCTGAGTCAACAATTCTTTTCTTCTGAGATCGAAAGGATAGAAAATCGGACGTTTGCCTGTGATCTCTTCGATGTTGTTCAGAATAAATTTTTCCGAATTTGAAAGATCATCCACAATGATGACTTCAAAATTATTATTGATCAATTCTACAACTGTGTGAGAACCGATGTAGCCGAGACCGCCTGTTACGAGTATGGACATTTAGTTTTTAGTATATTTTATATTTGAATAAATATTTTTAAGTAAATCAATTTTTTGTTGTTCCTCCATTTTTTCATTAATATAACTTATTGAAATTATATAACCATTTTGGATACCATCTAATCTATAATTAAATGAACTTTTTACAACTTGTTGAGGCATTACTTTCCAAATAATTGTTTTATTACTTTCATTTTTGCTAACTTCATAAACTTCATTTTTTGGGTTTTCCTTCCAATAATCAAAATCCCATTTAAAAAATTCATTCAAAAGTTCAAATTCTGAATAGTTGGAAAATTCAGTTTTATAGAATTCTATTTTTTGTGTTTCCCTAATTGAAATTGTAAAAAAGCCACCCAATTTTTTATTCTCAAAACCAAACTGAGAGCCTTTATAATCTTTTGTACGTATCCATTTTCCAGGTAGTTCAATCATAAAATCATTTAGAACTGCAAAACTATTTTTTTGTGCAAAACTTACAATCGAAATGAAAACGCCTAAAATCAAGAGTACCTTTCTCATAAAATAATTAGATTAAAACTAAATCTATTTTACTCCTTCGACAAAGTGAAAAACTCCAAAACAGAATCTGTAATATACTTCAACTGCTCTTCATCCAATTCTGTGTGCATTGGCAAAGAAATTACTTCGTCCAGTAATTTATCTGTATTAACAAAATCTGCGGGATCACTTTTCTGAAAATAGGCTTTCTGTTTTCTCAGCGCCACAGGATAATAGATCATCGCAGGAATTTCTTTTTCGGTAAGATATTGCTGTAACTCGTTGCGTTTTCCGTTGGTAATTCTCAATGTATATTGATGAAAAACGTGTGTCGAGTTTTCTGCTCTTTTCGGCGTCAGGATATTTTCGTTTTCTGCAAAAGCTTCGTCATAATAATCGGCCGCTTTTCTTCTCGCTTCGTTGTAAGAATCAAGATTTGGAAGTTTCTTTCTTAAAACTGCCGCTTGAATACTGTCCAATCTGGAATTTACGCCCACCTCATCGTGGTAATAACGCTCATACATTCCGTGGTTTACGATGCCTCTCAGTCTGTGAGCCAACTCATCATCATTGGTAAAAATTGCGCCTCCATCACCGTAGCAACCAAGATTTTTGGAAGGAAAAAATGATGTTGTTCCGATTGTTCCCATCGTGCCGGATTTTTTCTCCGTTCCATCTGAAAAAATAAAATCGGAGCCAATTGCCTGCGCATTATCTTCTACAACGAAAAGATGATGTTCTTTTGCGATTTTCAGAATTTCTTCCATATTCGCGCATTGTCCAAAAATATGAACTGGAATGATTGCTTTCGTTTTCGGCGTGATTGCTTTTTTGATTGCTTCTGTATCAATTGTAAACGTGTCATAATCTACATCCACCAAAACTGATTTCAATTTTAATAAATGAATCACTTCTACAGTTGCAGCAAATGTAAAATCAGCCGTTATTACCTCATCACCTTCCTGAAGATCCAAAGCCATCAAAGCGATTTGTAGCGCGTCTGTTCCGTTGGCACAAGGAATCACGTGTTTTACATCCAAATAATTTTCCAGATCTGCCTGGAAAGATTTGACTTCCGGACCGTTTATAAAAGCCGCAGAATCCATCACGTTTAGCACTGCATTGTCAACTTCACTTTTTATTTTATAATACTGGCTTTGTAAATCAACCATCTGGATTTTCTTCATATTGCAAATATTTTATGATTAAATGTATTTGAAATCTTAAGGAATATCGGTCTAAACAATTATTGAAACCTATTTCAAATACAAAAACATTATTTTGTAAATTTACATTTATTTATCAGTTTAAAAAATCCAAATCACCAAAACGTGAGAAAAATCTTTACAATTTTGTCGGTTAGCTTTTCTTTGATAGCAACGGCTCAAACCGAATTAGTTTTTGTTTTCTTCAAAGACAAACCCAACAAGGCCGCATTTTATTCCAATCCGTTATCAGAACTTAGCCAAAAATCTTTGGACAGACGAACCAATTTGGGAATCACCCTCTCGGATCAGGATGCACCGATAGAACCAACTTACATCACGAATATTCAGAATCTTGGATTTACAGTTGATGATTACTCAAAATGGCTGAATGGCGTTGCTGTAAATGCGACTCCAGCTCAAATCCAAACTTTGTCCCAACAGAGCTACGTGGACCACGTGGAAAGTTTTGTCCGAAATCCAAACGGCGGAAAACGAAAAGATAAAATTGAAAAGTTCAAGGAATTCAGTCAAGAATCTGCCAATCGAAATGCACTGGCTACTTTCAACTACGGAGTTGGATTGGCTCAGATCGACCAAGTCAATATCCGCGCACTTCACGTTGCTGGTTTCACCGGAACTGGAATGACGATTGCAGTCATTGACACTGGTTTCCCTTCTGTAAATACTGGAAGTGCATTCAAAAGACTGCGCGACAATGGGAAGATAAAAGGTGGTTATAATTTCATCAATAAAACCGATGATATTTACAATCAATCACTCAACTCTCACGGAACCGTTTGCCTAGGGACAATTGGTGGCTATCTAGATAATCAATTTGTAGGAACTGCACCAGATGCTGATTTTTACTTGTACGCCAGTGAAAATGCCGGAATTGAAATCCCAGAAGAACAACTCTACTGGATAGAAGCTGCAGAAGAAGCCGATAGAAAAGGCGTTGATGTGATCTCAACTTCTTTGGGGTACAATGAATTTGATGATAGCAGATACGACTATGTCTATGCAGATATGAATGGTAAAACATCCTTCATTGCTAGAGGTGCACAACTCGCGACTGAGAAAGGAATTTTTGTAACATTTGCAGCAGGAAATGACGGGAATAATCCTTGGCACTTTGTTGCTACTCCGGCAGATAACGAAAAAGTTTTCACCATCGGTTCTGTGACTGCGCAGGGAAACAGTTCTTCTTTTTCTTCTTATGGTCCAAATGCTGACGGCGTAGTGAAACCAGATGGCGTGACAAGGGGATCCGAGACTTTCACCGTTTACAACAACCAGGTCACGCAAGCCAGCGGTACATCTCTTGCAAATCCTTTGGCAGCTGGTGGCGTAGCTTGTCTTCTGCAGTCGGTTTCAAAGAATATTTCAAGAGAAGACATCAAAACCAGACTAAGACAAAATGCATCACTGTATCCAAATTACAATGATCAAAAAGGCTATGGCATTCTCAATTTTTATAAAACCTATCAGACACTTAGTGTCACAGACGTAAAGAAAACGCAGGTCAAAATATACCCAAATCCAGCAAAGAACTTCATCAACATCTCAACTGAGAAACCAATCCAATCCATAGAAATCTACGATGTTTTGGGAAGATTGATAAAAACAGAAACAAAAAATAACATCAATGTTTCTCAACTGGCAAAAGGAAATTACTTCCTCAAGATAAAAACCCGTGATCAGGAATTGATAGAGAAATTCATCAAAGAATAAAGCAAATTAAGAGTCAGATTTATTTGGCTCTTTTTTCATGATTATCTGGGCGCCTTTTTCCGCCCTCCATTCCCGCTTTTTTTGCCATCGCGTTACCAGCCACAAAAAAGAGCTCCATTCAGGTCGGGGCGCTTCGAAGAGGTGAGATATTCTTTAACAAATTACGTTATTAACTTATTTTTAAATTTAACTCAATTTTGCTCAAATGAAAATAATAAAATCATTACTAATTCTATTTTTCTCAATTTTAAGTAACAATTTTTTCTCACAAAATTTAAGGCTTTTTCAACCAATATTAATTGCCAATGCAAAAGATACCATCATCAATGGAAATAAAATCAATAGAGTAATTGCCGACTTTTACAATCCCGATTTTAAAAAGATGGATAAAGAGTACTTGAGATATAATTCCAAATCTCAAATAATCGAAATCTATGATAAAAAATCAGAGACTTTCAAACCTTTCATCAATCTAAATTCTCAGTGAGAAACTGAAGAAAATTATTTTGGCATTTTTAAATATTTTAGAATAACTCAGAGCACAAATAATGAATTTAAAATTTCTCCAACGAGTGGTAATTTTCCTAGTCACTTTCAAAGAATTAATTCTATTGAGATTTTACAAAAAGAGAAAAACTACATTATATTAAAATTTAATTATTCAGATATTTATGGTTTCAAAGGTTATGGCGTTCTGAACTTAATCGATTTTCAATAAAATAAACAAACAAAAAAGCTTTGCGATTGCAAAGCTTTTTATTCTAATTGGTCTTCATAAAATCAAAAGCACCTTTTCGCAAATGGATTCCGTATTCCAGCCAAGCTTTCATACAGGCAAGGAAATTTGCCCAGCCTTCGGTTTGTCCGATTGTCCATTTGACCCCCTTCTCATCCATTTCGTAACCCTCTTCTGATACTTTCACAACGGTTTCATTTTCAGAAAATTTCAGCAATTCTATGGTCACCATCGATTTTGGATCCCAGATGAAAACAATCTTTTCATTTGGAATGATTTCTTTTGTTGTCAAAGGATATGAACCATCAAATTCTGGAAATGACCAAAGGATTTCTTTCCCCACTTCCATTTTTCCAGAACCTTTGGAAATAAAATAATTCTGCATCTGTTCTGGATTGACAATCGCTTCAAAAACCTCAAAAATCGATTTCTGAATGCCAATGGATGCTTTTGCGCTTAGCTTTTCCATAGATTTTATTTTTTTATTAATTACAAAGACACAATTACATCAACATCTAAAATAATTGTGTCTCTGCCAATTCTATCCTTCGTATCCAGAATCTTTACTGAAGTTCACCATCCAGTAAACCCCGAACTTATCTTTGAAACTACCGAAATAGTCACCCCAGAATTGGTCTTCCATCGGCATTTCCACTTCACCGTCGGTAGATAATGTATTGAAAATCCTATCCGCTTCTTCTCTACTTTCCGGAAAAATTGAAATATAATTTCCGTTGCCTTGGTTTAGGCTTTGTCCCATCGATGGAACGATGTCCGACGCCATCAAAAGGTCTTTACCGATTGGTAACGCAATGTGCATCACTCGGTTTTTCTCGTCTTCCGAGAGATTCTCAGTTCCAGGCGCATTGCCCATTTTCATCACTCCACCGACAAATTCTCCACCAAAAACGGATTGGTAAAATTTGAAAGCCTCTTCTGCTGTTCCATCAAAATTGAGGTAAGGATTTAATTTTGGCATAAGATAATTTTTATTAATGATAATTGATGAATGATAAATGCTGAATGCTGAATGATAATTGATAATTGATTAATAATTGAAATCTGTCGCAATTAACCTTTTGCAAGTTACTTTGTAGGATCTGCTACATCTGCCAAATCTGCGAGACAAATCTAGTAATTAGTGCGCCTGTACTTTCGATGGGTCGTCATAATTCACCATCCATTGGATTCCGAATTTGTCTTGCCACATCCCGAAATAAGCGCCCCAAAACGTGTCCTGAAGTTCCATTGTCACTTTTCCACCTTCGGAGAGTTTGCTAAAAAGATTCTGCGCTTCTTCTCTTGAATCTGTGTTGATGGAAATCGAAAAATCATTTCCGTTTTTGTACTCGCCCATGCCTGGCAGAGAGTCGCTTCCCATCAGCGTCGTCTCTTTGGAAATCGGGAGCGAGACGTGCATGATCTGGTTTTTGTATTCGTCCGCCAACGGTGGCATTCCTTCTGTTGGTGGCATATCGCCAAATCTTCCCCAAAATGGGACTTTGGTACCAAATGCGGATTCGTAGAATTTAAATGCTTCCTCACACTGTCCATGGAATGTGAGATAAGGATTGACTGTTGCCATAGTTTTTTAATAAATGATTAATTATAAATGATAGTTGATTAATATTTCAAGTCTTTATCGAAATCATATTTCATTCCTTCATAACCGAGAATCCTGCGCATCAATCCAATCTGTCCGCAGAGATAATCTTCCCTACCGATGCACATTCCGATGAAATTGAGAATATTCTCCGGAAAGAAATCGATGTTCATTCCCATCGGAAAATCCTTGTCCAAATCTTCGTCCGAAATCTCCAAAAGTTTGTTGTAAATCAATGGTGAGATTTGATGAAAGTTTTCTTTCAATTCTTTCAAAGTTGGATAATTCAGATTTTCATCGAGCGCTTTTCCTTGGAAAAACAAATCGTTGTGCGGGTTTTTCAAATCTAATCCTAGTACATTTCCCAACGCAAAGCGCATATCCAGAAAATTTCCGGCCATCCAAACGATGTGATTGGTTCTGCCTTCGATTCTCTTTTTCGCATCGTCTTCAGAAATCCCATGCAAAACGAGCAGAAAATTCTGAGAATGACCACGGAAAGCGGGAATGATGATGTCTAATCTTTTTGATTTTGGTGTGTCCATCGTTTTTATTTTTCCGATAATTCTTTGATGATTTGCAGACCTTTCGTGAATCCGTTGTCAAACATCTCTTTGTAGTTTTCATCGGAATCCACTTCCACTTTCAAAGTTGTTTTGCCATTGTTTTCTTCCAGGTAATAAGCCTCTTTGCTTCCGCTCCAGACTTTCACCTTTTCACTTTCGGTGTCTTCCACGCCGTCGGTTATTTCTCCCAAATGTTTGAAAATCAAATATTTGTTTTTTTCAATTTTATCAATCGTGCTTACCATTCCATTCTTCTTGCTCACATCTGTAAAATAAGTTTTACCGCCCACTTTCCAATCGGTCACCATCTGGGAACCTGGGCTGAAAAAATGGGTCCATTTGGAATACGTGTCTTCCTTCCAAAGGATGTCCCAGACTTTCTCTGCTGGAGCATCGATTTCTGTTTGATACTTAAATGTTTCCATAACTTTTTGATTTAAGAATTAAAAGCGTCTTCAATATCTTTGATATTGATTTTTTTCATCTTCAGCATTGCGTCGAAAGCTTTTTTGTTTTTCTCGGGATTGTCTGTGTTTGTGAGTTCGATTAATTTTTTCGGCGTGATCTGCCAGCTGAAGCCATATTTGTCCTTCAGCCATCCGCACATACTTTCTTCGCCATCAGCCGTGAGCTTGTTCCAAAAAAAATCAGTTTCTTCTTGACTGTCCGTCATAACTACCATCGATGTTCCTTCCGAAAAATTGAATTGATGTTGATGCGAGCTGTCCATCGCCATCATCGTGTAGCCATCAATTATGAATTGCGAATGTCCGATGTTTCCTTCTGGTTCGCCTTGTCCAGCGGGATATTCCATAATGCCTTCGATTTCGGAATTTGGAAAAATTGAGGTGTAATAGTTCAAAGCTTCTTTGCATTTTCCGTTGTTCCTTCCTGTGAACATCATCACGGGCGAGAATTTCTGTTTCGCTTTTTCCGCACCGTAATACAGTTGCCACGAGATGCCGAACTGGTCTTCCACCCAAGCGTACTTTTCGCTCCACGGATAAGAATCTAATTCCATCATCACCTTTCCATTTTCAGACAATTTTTGGTAGTAATTTTCCACCTCATCTTTGGAATCGCACATCATCATCAACGATACTATGAGATTGGGTTTGAACATGGGACCAGCGTCCAGAAACATCAATTTCTGACCCTCGATTTCTATGTTGATGACCATAGACGTTTCCTGTGTGATTTTAGAATTTCTAAAAATCGATGTGTAGAACTTTGCAATCTGACTACCATTGTGGTTGGTCCAGATGCAGGGGAAAATATCGTTGTTCATAATTTATAATTGATAATTGATAAATGATAAATGATAATTGATGTACTGAAATATTATCTGCTTTCCGAATATTTTTTGAAATTATCCAAAATCGCTTGCCAGCCATCTTTTTGGAAATCCAGCGGATTCATATATTCTGGTTCGAAGTTTTCTGTGATTTTGGTTTTGTTGTCAGATAGCTTTTCAAAGATAATTTCGATGTTTCTATGGTCTTCGAAATGGTATTTAAGAAGTTCATTTTCTACAACCTCATCGTAAATCCCCACCAGATCGAAACCGAAACTACCATCTTTTGCCTGCATTCTCACTTCCAATTTTCCACCGACCTTTAAATCGTTTTTTGCGGATGGACATTCCCAGCTCTCGTGTGCAAAGTTCCAATTCACGATATGTTCTGGATTGTTGAAGAAATCCCAAACTTCATTCAAAGGTTTATTGATTTCCGAAGTTACTGTCAGTTTTTTCATTTGTAATTGTTTTTGAGTTTGTCTAAATTCAAAGTTAAATTTCTTATTTAAATCTCAACTTGTCCTGTGGCAATATTTTTAATCAAACAAAAAAATCACCCTTAAGAGAGTGATTTTCAATTTATTATTTTTCAAATTTCATTGGATACTTTACGTTCGCATAACTGTCTATACTTGCTTTGAGCGACCCGACGGCCAACTCAGCTTTTATTAGAACTGGAACTCGATTCTGGTCATTCGTCACCCACATTGTCACGCCTTCCTTGGCTTTGAAAACCCGACCGCTAATCACGGAAGGAATAATTTTAAGACAATTGACCTTACCAAATTTGGTATTGATCTTTTCTGTTCCAACCACTTTTAATTGAAAAGGAAAAAGCTCGTCATCAATCCAAACATTCATTTTCACAACGCTTCCGACTTTCAGGTTGTCCATACTCCTCAAATAATAGAAGCACGACAAAATATCCTGAATATCGTCTGGAACTTTCACTGTTTTTGCCGGCCTGTCGGTGTGTTTTTTATCTACTAGTACCAAGGTATTATTAGCTGGATTGAAGGTGCTTTGCAAATGTTGTGTATAACTTCCCTCGGAGACATTTCGGACATAGAAAAGCGGTTGATTTTTTTCATTAACATAACTTTCGTACACATCTTCCACTTTGAAAAAAGCCTTCGCGGCACCACTTGTTTTCCCAACGCCTTTCACGTAAAATGCTGGCTGACCTTTGTAAGACGTTTTGGTTGTAGTCAGCGTTGCATTACCAGCTGTCAAAAAGCCGTAATGAACTCTGAAACTAATACTTTCCCCAGCATTGATATTATCATACTGCGCAGACAGCGACGAAAAAATGAAAATACCTAAAAACAAAAATATATTCTTCATTAAAATATTTTATAGAATTTTGTAAGACAAATTATTTGCCAAATTTAAAAAACAAAACCCTTCTGCTGTGAAGGGTCTTGAATCTATATATTAATATTACATAATATTGGTTCCGTCCGGAATGACTGCGTTTTTCTTCACCACCACAATTCCTTCTTTGATAGAATGTGTGTCGTAATCGCCGTCTGGATGGTGTTTTCCACCAATAATCCTTACATTGTTCCCTATGTAACAGTTTTTATCTAGTATAGCTTTGTCAATATAACAGTATTTTCCGATTCCCATGCTTGTGATTCCATCCGCTTCATTTTGAGCAACTTGCTGAGCCGTTTGATAATAATCTGCGCCCATCACATAAGAATTGACGATAGTAGAACCACGGTCGATTCTGGTTCTGTTTCCAATGATGCAATTTTCAACTTTGTCGGCTAAAATAATACAGCCATCTCCAAAAATAGTTTTGCTAACATAAGATCCATTAACTTTGGATGGCGGAAGCATTCTCGCTCTGGTATAAATAGGATTTGAACTGAATAAGTTAAACTGAGGTAAATCTTGCGCCAAATCCAAATTCGCTTCGTAGAAAGATTCGATAGTTCCGATGTCTGTCCAATAGCCATCATATTGATAACTCAGTACTTTGTATTCGCCGATAGAAGCTGGAATAAAATCTTTACCGAAATCATCACCTTCGTGCTCGTCAAACAATTTTCTCAAGACATTTTTGCTGAAAACGTAGATTCCCATAGACGCCAAATATTCTTTACCTTGAGATCTGCTTTCATCGCTAACTTCAGATTTCCAATCGCCTAAAATATCAAGACTTGGTTTCTCTGTAAAAGAAGTGATATTGCTACCTTCATCGGCTTTCATAATTCCAAATCCTGTCGCATCTTTGGCATTCACTGGAATGGTTGCAATGGTAATATCGCCGCCGTTTTTTTTATGAAAATTGATCATCTCCTTGAAGTCCATCTGATAAAGTTGGTCACCGGAGAGAATCAAAATGTATTCGTACTCGTATTTTTCCAAATGCTTCATCGTCTGGCGAACCGCATCTGCTGTTCCCTGATACCAATTTTCGTTTTCAACATTTTGCTCAGCGGCCAAGATATCCACAAATCCTTTGCTGAAAATATCAAAGTGATATGAGTTTTTGATGTGTGAATTTAATGATGCCGAGTTGAACTGCGTCAGAACCAAAATCCTGTTCAGTCCTGAATTAAGGCAATTTGAAATTGGAATATCTACCAAACGGTATTTACCCGCAATCGGAACTGCAGGCTTTGATCTTGTATTGGTCAATGGAAATAATCGGCTTCCTCTTCCGCCCCCTAAAACGATGGAGATTACACTTTCTTTCATAAATGCGTTTGGTTATTTTATGATTTAGTTATTTGATTAAAGTTACTCTTTTCTTACCAATATTAAGCCAATATCACTGGGATTTTATTAATAATTGTAAAGATCTGTATAATTTTTAGCGGACCTTTCCCAAGAGAAATCAAAAGACATATTATTATAGATCAATCCTTTCATCAAATCCTTTTGGCTGTAGATGTGCAAAGCTCTTTTGATGGCATGAGCCGCATCTTCTGCGCCAGGGTTTGTGAAGTTCAGTCCACTTCCGCCGGAAGAAATATCCTGCACCGTGTCTCTCAAACCGCCCGTGTATCTAACAATTGGAATAGTTCCGTAGCGCATGGCGTACATCTGATTCAGTCCGCAAGGCTCTACCCTGCTCGGCATCAACAAGAAATCTGACGATGCATAGATCTGATGGGAAAGATATTCTTTATATCCCAAATCTATCGCAAGGTTTATATTAAATTTGTATTGCAATTCTTTTAATTGATTTTCAATTTGCTGGTTACCAGAACCTAAAACTATAATATTCAAAGAACCATTGGTTTCCTGAATACTTCTTTCAATAATCTCAGGAAGAAGGTCGGCGCCTTTTTCGCCCGCAAATCTACCAATGAACCCGAAAAGCGGAAGATTAGGATTAAGGCCATATTCTGCGCAAATCACTCGTTTGTTTTCCCATTTGCCTTCCTCTGCGTAATCTTTATTATAATTAAATTTCAGCATATCGTCGGTCTCGGGATCCCAAACTTCGTTGTCTATTCCGTTGATGATCCCGAAGGCTTTTTGACGTTCCTGATTCATCAAAGGTTCCAAGCCTTGGAAGCTGTAAAACAACTCTTCCAAATAACCACCCGAAACGGCATTGAAGGCATTAGAAGTTTTAATCATCGTTGCCATTGGGTTGATTCTGCCATTCCAATCCAGAAGCCCGGATTTCCAACCGTCGAAATGTGGGAGAAAGCTGGACATCTTCCAATCCATACTCCCTTGATATTCGCCGTTGTGTATGGTCCCAATGGTTTTTACACCTTTCAGAAAGCTAAATTCATAGCAATTGTCAATCATAAAAGGCACCAATCCTGTGTGATAATCATGACAATGGAAAATATCCGGACGAATCTGCATCGCACTCAACCAATGCAACACCGCGTGCTGAAACGCAATGAACTGCTGACTCTCATCCCAATAACCATAAACACTTTCCCGATCCAAAAGCCCCGGAATCTTGACCAAATAAAGGTCAAAGCCAAGCGCATTGCTTTTCTCTTTGAACACCTGCACCTGATACATATTGAAAGACTGATGGATAAAGCCATCAAAGACAATATCAAACTCGTGGCTGTAAAAAAACGGCTTGTTGTACCAAGGCATGATGACGCTGGCATCCAAGCCCATTTTGTTTTGGTATTTTGGCAAAGCTCCTACTACATCTGCCAAACCACCGACTTTCGCCACTGGGTAACATTCCATAGAAAGGTGAAATATTTTCATATAAATCCTCTATTATTTTTATTAGTTTTATAGTCTTCGACTTTGCTCAGACTGACATTTGAGAAATAAAACAATCAACTGTTTGAATTATATTTTTCAAATCATTATAATTTCATTCCTTTTTTTCAGGTTATTTTTTATTTTTAATAATCTCCAATTTTTTTGACTTGGGCTTTTCAACTTTTGATTGTTTCAAGATCAAACCAGACAATGGCGGCAATCTTAGAATTATAGAATTCTCACGATTGTTCCAACCTTCGTCCAATTCTTGGGAGATGACCGCTTCTACTCCGCTTCCGCTATATTTTGTATCATCGGAATTGAGGATCACTTCCCATTTTGAATCTTTCTCAACCCCAATTCTATAATCGAAAGTATTTGGTGTCAGATTCAAAACAGTCATTACAACTTCCTTGTCTTCTTTGCTTTTTCGAAGATAGATGAAGATGGAGTTATCTTTGTCATCTGCATTCACCCATTCATATCCTTTTGGTGAAAACTGCTGCTCGTATAGTGCAGGATAAGTTTTATAAAGCAAATTAAGATCTTTAACAAAATCCTGCAGGTTTTTATGAATCGGATATTCTAACAAATGCCAATCCAAGGAAGTTGTGAAATTCCACTCGTTGGTTTGAGCGATTTCGTCTCCCATAAATAGCAATTTCGCTCCTGGATTGGTAAACATATAAACGTACATTGCCCGCAGATTTGCAAACTTCTGCCACTCATCGCCAGGCATCTTGTAGATCAGGCTACTCTTTCCATGAACAACCTCATCGTGCGAAAGTGGCATCATATAATTTTCATTATACATATACACACTCGTGAAGGTGATTTTATTATGATGGTGTTTTCTATGAATCGAATCTTCTTTGAAATAATCTAGCGTATCGTGCATCCAGCCCATCATCCATTTCATTCCGAAACCGATTCCGTCTTCGTGCACAGGTTTGGTGAGTCTAGGAAAGTCTGAACTTTCTTCGGCAATCGTCTGCACATCGGGAAACTCTCCATAGACAGCGACATTAAAATCCTGAAGGAATTGTTTCGCCTCCAGATTGACGTTGGTTCCGTAGATATTCGGTTCCCATTCGCCTTCGTTTCTGGAATAGTCTAAATGCAACATGGATGTCACCGCATCTACGCGCAATCCATCGGCGTGATAACGGTCTAACCAGAAAATAGCATTTGAAATTAGAAATGATTTAACCTCTGGTCTTCCATAATTAAAAATATAGGACTTCCAATCTGGGTGAAAACCTTTTCTCGGATCTTCGTGTTCATACAAAAACGAACCATCAAATCTATGCAAGCCATTAGCATCGCCCGGAAAATGGGACGGAACCCAATCTAAGAAAACACCGATATTGTTTTTATGAAGCTCGGAAATGAGATACATCAACTCCTGTGGCGAACCAAACCTATTGGTAGCGGCATAAAATCCAGTAATCTGATAGCCCCAACTCGGGTCATAAGGATACTCCATCACGGGCATAAATTCTACGTGGGTAAAATTCATTGCTTTGAGATAAGGTACCAATTTGTCCGCTATTTCGCCATAACTCAAGAACCTCTCTGGATTTCCCGGATCTCTCATCCAAGAGCCAAGATGCATCTCATAGACAGATATTGGAGAATCCAAGCTGTTGTGCTTTGCTCGATTTTTCATCCAATCGTGGTCTTCCCACTCGTACCACGTGGTGCAAACAACAGAGCCTGCCTGCAAAGCATCTTCAAAACAGAGCGCATACGGGTCGGCTTTTTCCAGCAAAATCCCTTCTGTGGTTCTTATGCCGTATTTATAAACTTCGCCCAAATCTAAATGGGGAATGAAGCCTTCCCAGATACCGGATTGGTCCCAACGCCCTGCCAGCTTGTGTGAAAAAGAATTCCATTGGTTGAAATTCCCGATCACCGAAACCTCTGTTGCTGTAGGTGCCCAAACTGAAAAATAGATCCCAGAAACGCCATCTACCTCTAGTTTATGCGAGCCAAACTTCTCGTAGAGTCTCGTGTGCTTTCCCGAGCGGAAAAGGTAAATGTCGAAATCGGTAAAAAGAGAATATGGCTGAACAATCATAGTTTTAGTTATGTGTTATAAATGATGAATTGCAATCAATTATAATACCTTTACCAAGATAGCCATATTAATCGATACATAACAAAAAAGTTTTTGTTAATAAATATTAAAGTTTTACCCTTTTAGAAAGCCACCCTCCTTCCACCGACGGAAAACCCTCCAAAGGAGGTGAATTTTTTATATTTAATTTTGTTTTTGTCCCAATCCTAAAGGGAGAAAATTCCTCTATTTGTTTTTAAGGATCTACGGATTGCGCCCAAAGGTTGACAGCAAATTTTTCTGTTTTTTCAAGCTGTCTTTTGGTGGACTCAAAATCTAGCATTGGGCTGATGAAGAGCCATTTTGTATCTTGTGGCACATAGAAAATCCAATCTTGTGCTGCTAACTTTCTCATACTTGCCGACACCTCCACATCTATCAATCTTTAGTCGAAATGTATACAACCTAAGTATTTTCTGTTTTGCCATGGGTGCTTTTTTGGGTGCTTTCATCTGCTCGCCCCATGATAAATTCTTTTTATCTTTTTTTACAAAAAATCCAATGGACTCTTTACCTTGGCTTTGGAAATATCTGTGATGTGCGTGTAAATCTGCGTCGTTTTGATAGAATTATGTCCCAGAAGCTGTTGCAAAAACCGAATATCTGCACCACTCTCCATCAGGTGTGTGGCATAGGAATGGCGCAAACCGTGGACGCCAATGTTTTTGTTGACTTTTGCTTTTCCCATTGCCTGCTTGAAGACACTTTGCACACTTCTAACAGTATATGCTCCGCCGTACTGCCCTTCGAAGAGGTAATCCTTCGGGCGATAGGTTTTGTAATAACTCCTTAGAAGCACCAGAACGGACTCTGGCAAATTGGTATATCTATCTTTTTTTCCTTTGGCCCCTGCAATGAGAACCAGCATATTGCCACTGTTGATATGTTCTACTTTCAGGTTTACAATCTCGCTTACACGCAGTCCCATCCCGTAGCAAAGTTGCAACATCAACAGGTGTTTTTGGTTTGTTGTATGGTCAAAAATCTTTCGGACTTCTGCTTGCGACAGCATTTTTGGCAATAGCTGAGGTATTTTGGGACGCGGGATATCATATAACATTCTCGATTTTCTACGTACCTGCTCAAAATAGAACTTCACAGCATTGATCCTGCTGTTCAAATGGTTTTCCTTGATTTTTTCTTTCTCTAAGCAGTAAAGAAAGTAATCTTTCAGCCGATCTTCTGAGAGATTGTCTACTGGAAAAGCCTTAAGAATCCTAAGCAGGTGTCCAAACTCTGTAACATATGTCCGGATGGTATTTTTACTATAGGCTTTTAGCTTGAGTTGATCTATAAAATCCGAAAAAGCCTTTTGGTTCACTGGATCTATCTCGGATTTGATGTGGCTTCCCCATTCTTTTCTCTCCAGCCCCAGCGCATCTCTCACGGTTGGAAGATCTGGCAAATGCCAGGCTCGGTATGTATTGCTCCATTTGGCCGATGGAAAAGCTTTTCTAAGTTCTTGAATCAACGTGTAGTTTTTCTCAAAACGAATCCAAATAACGTTTTTATCTCTGTGCGTACCAAAACTGAAATTGTATAAATCTAAGTCCATCCTAAATGTGTTTTGCATTCGCATTTTAAATATTTGCTCACAGAACAATCAATATTATCTATTAATAATGCGAAAGATAAAATTAGTAAAAAAAACTAATGACACTGCGATGTTATTAAAAAAATAAATTCTTCTTTTCTTTTTAACAAACTTTCGTATATTTGAGTGTTAGCGGTCAGCTTAAATAACGACACCGACAAAAATGAAAAAAGAAATTATATCCCAAATAATTGGACAACTAAAACAAGATGACAATTTCCCTGATTGGTGGAAAAGTGAAGAAATATCCATTCCGTTTTTCGAAAATGAGAAGTTGACGATAACTTTTATGGATTTTGAACCTGAACACGACAAGACTTTTATCGAAGAAGCTGACCAAGCTTTGAGAAATTTTCTTGCACTAAAAACAGATGACCGAAATTCAATTTCAGAATTAGCATACAAAAACTGTATGGACTTTTTGGAAGCAGTAGAATATGACGAAGATGACGAGCCATTAAGACAAATAAATAACAAAAACGAAATTTGGAACTTTATCCACCCCAGTGAAATTTATGTAACAAGACGACATTATAAAGACCAAGATATATATGTTTTCATTGCTTGTGAATGTGACTGGGAACAAGAACACGGACTTCAATTAGTATTTAGACAAGGAAAAAAGCTTACAAGAATAAGCGACCAAGATGGACATCTAACAGAAGCCGATGCCTATGACAAACCAGACGAACAAGATGAACTTTTATCAAAGTTTTAAAAATGAACCAAAAAAAGCCGAACCGCTAACAAGGGTTTTGCGATAGTGGGGCGTAATTGCAAATTTCAACTGTAGTTCTTCGGTTCAACATTTGTACAAAATTGAAGATTTGTGCTTCGATTGCCCCACCATCGCAAAGCCCTAAAACGTTAGCCGTAATCTTATGAAAACTCTCCTAATAATAACATTTTCAATATTTGCATTTATTTCTTGTTCAAAAAAAACTGAAACAAAGTTATATTCCATAAAAGAATTAGAAGAAAATAAGTTTCTTTTTAAACTTGATAGTTTACCAAAAAATTTGGAAGAAGTTCTAAGATTAGACCTATCAGGAAAAGGAATTGACAAAATTCCTGAGGTTGTTTTTAAAATGCAAAATTTACAAGAGTTGGATTTATCTAAAAATGCTTTTAAAGATGTAAAAGGAATTGAAGTATTGAAAAATTTACAATATCTTAATTTGGGAATGAATAGATTAAATGATTTCCCATTAGAAATTACAAAATTACATAACTTAAAAGAAATTGGACTTTGGTGGAATGATTTTAAAGATTTTCCAAATGAATTCTATTCAGGAAATACAAAATTAGAAGCTCTTGATATAACAAGTTTATACAACTTTGATTTCAGGAAAAATCTTGCCGAAGTACATAAATTCAAATATTTAAAAAGATTAAATTTAGGAGCAAACCAAATTCCAGAACTAACTTTAAAATATAAATATTTAACAAATTTAGAAGAGTTAGGTTATATACATCAAGAGAAATTTAATGCTAATTCAATAGTTGACAGCTTATCTAATTGTAATAAACTAAGAATTATACATTTTAGTGGAAATAAAATTTCTCAACTTCCCAATAACATAAAACTATTAGAAAATTTAGAAGAACTAAATCTATTTGAAAATAATATTCAAAATCTACCCATTGAAATAACCGAATTAAAAAAACTAAAAGAAATATCTCTAATTGATAATCCAATTGATGAATTTAAAATTAGAGAAATAGAAAAAAGAATGCCTAAAACTAAAATCATCTACTAAAAAGACTACGGCTAACAAGGGTTTGGCAATAGCGGGCGGAATGTCAAAAGTTCACGTTTTGTGCTTCGGTTGAAATTTGTATTTTAGTTGAAGGTTTCGGCTTCGATTTGCCCGCCATAGCCAAGCCCCAAAACGTTATCTGTAACCCAAAATGAACAACTATCTAAAAATATTGATGTTAGAAAAACAGATTTTGGAGGAATCTGATAATTCACATTGGGCAAAATGGATTGAAAAAGATATTGAGGATTGGAAGATAAATCAATCAACAAAACATCATAGAGGAGCATTTGGAGGAATGGGCTCTATCAATGATATTGCAATTGGAGAAAATAATAAAAATGGAGCTTGGAAAGAAAACCTATTCCAATTGCTAAAATCAATGAGTTGGACATTTGTTATAAAAAATAAAATTGAATTTCCAAATGTAAATATTCATCAATTTGAAGGAAAGATTTGCAGAAAGTGTGAATATTCTGAAATATCCGAATACTCATTTAATGATATTCTTGCAAAAAGAAATTTACCAAGTTTGATAAAAAGGTTACTTCCTACTGAAAATTTTGAAAGTCTACTTAAAATCGAAGATATTACAAAGGAAACAATAATTGAAAACGAAAGTGATAAACTGAGAATTGCTTTAGCAAATTCATTAATAATTCAAAAACAATTTTATACAGTTTATCCAAGATGTCCAAAATGTGACGGAGAAAATTCCTGTGTTTATAGATGGGAACTCTTGGATAATGGAAGTGAATTTTCTATAACAAGAAGTTCAAATAATATTAAACTTGAAAAGGAAGTAAGAACTAAAAAATCTAAAAATTGGATAAACAAAATATTGGGCTACAGATAACAAGGGTTTTGCAATAGTGGGGCGAAACTGCAAAGTTCAACAGTTGTTCTTCGATTGAACTTTTGTGCAAAATTGAGGTTTTGTGCTTCGATTGCCCCACCATCGCAAAGCCCCGAAACGTTGTCTGCAATATTTTTACGCAAGCCTAATCTATCAAATTTCCTGAAATTGAATTAACTGAAGTTCTGAAAAATGAACTTTCTTAAATTTGAAAATCTAAACATTCTTGAAAACTGACAAATTGAATTTAACGGAAAGACAATGACAGGGAAAACGGAAAATTAAAAGGAATTTTTTGCGTGAAAACATTCAATAAAAAACAACTTTGAAAAAATAAACTGACGAAAAATGAAATTTAGGTGAAGAATAAATTGCTGAAAATTTCTGCTTCTCAAAATCGAAATGAACGCACGAAATTCCGATTCGACGTAATAAAAAATACTGCAGACAACATCGGTTTGGCAATAGCGGGGCTGAATCTAACCAAGCCACGCTTTCTATTTCTATTTTATTTTGTATTTTAGTTGAAACTTTCCTGCTTCGGTTGCCCCGCTATCGCCAAGCCGTGGGACGTTAGCGGTCATTGTAACAGACACCGTGCAACAAACGAAAGACAAGCAAAATGAACATTGAAATTCACAATATAGACGACATAAAAATTGCAGAAGTAATTTCAGCAGACAACATCATAAATAACACTTCGGACGGTTTAGACTTGTTGGGAAATTTGTATTATCAGGACTTCGACAAAATCATAATTCACGAACAAAATATTACGCCCGACTTTTTTGACTTAAAGAATGGAATGGCAGGCGAAATACTTCAAAAATTTTCTAATTATCGTGTTCGGTTGGCAATCATTGGCGACTTCTCAAAACACACGAGCAAAAGTATTAACGATTTCATTTATGAAAGCAACAAAGGCAGACAGATTAACTTTGTAGCTTCTCAATCATAAGCAATAAAAGTATTGGCAGACAAATGAATATAGATGTTTTAGCTACGACCTTAAAGAACCTTTTGGTAGAAATACCGAGCGGAGAAATTGAATTGCGTGATGACAGAATAAAACAAAAATGGTCTGTAAACATAAAACCCTTTTTACTCGCAAAATTTCCCGTAACACAAGACATTTATTTTGACATTATAAATGAAACACCAAGCACTTTTAAAGGTGACAAACTACCTGTTGAAACTGTTACTTGGAAAGAAGCTATTATTTTTTGTAATCTATTGTCTGAAAAGTTAGAACTAAAATCCTGCTACATATTGAGTGAGCAAAATGGAGAAATTTCTTTTGACCAAACAGCAAATGGTTTTCGTTTGCCGACAGAGGCAGAATGGGAATATGCTTGTAAAGCAGAAACAACCGAAATCAGATACGATAAATTAGATTTGATAGCTTGGTATAAAGATAATTCGGAACAAACAACTCATAACGTAGGACAGAAAAAACCAAACGCTTGGGGACTTTACGATATGTTGGGTAACGTTTGGGAATGGTGTTCAGACTTATACGACACGGAAGTGTATGGCTCATATCGGATTTTCAGAGGTGGAGGTTGGTGTGACGAAGAACGTAGCGTAATGGCGACTACCAGACGAAGAAGTCATCCTCTAAAATTTAAAATTGACGACCTTGGATTTAGAATTGCAAGAAACAAAAATGAATAAACAACGAACCGCTAACAAGGTATTGCCAAAAGCGGGGCTGAACGGCTTCGATTGGATATTTGTGCAAGGTTCAACATTCGTTCTTCGATTGAACTTTTGTACTAAAATCCCCGCCTTCGGCAATACCCGAACCGTTATCTGCCATGCTATGAAAACCACTTCTAACAATAATATTTTCATATTTTTAATTATTTTTTCTCTATTTTGGAGTTGCTCCAAATATGAAAAAAGTCAAATAACTAATGTTGAAAAATTATCATCACCAAATAATCAATACGATGTTTATTTGTACAACATTGAAAGTGGAATGTCATTTGGCTCAACTGTAAATGCTTTACAAGTCGTGAAATATCAAGAAAAACCTGACCTTTATAATGGCGATTTTTTTAGAGTTCAAAATTCTCGACCTTTTAAGATAGAATGGAAAAATAACAACTTGATAATTAATACTATATCACAAAATCATAGTATTGTAACTAAACAACCTTTTAAAACTGAAACACAAAACTATAAAGGAATTAGTATCAAAAACAATGTTTTCACTATGTTTTCATCAATGGCAATGTCGGAATTTAAATTCTCAAAATTTTATGAAAAAAATGGAAAATTAATTTTTAAAAATGAAAATGATTCTTTAGTCTATAATAATGAAAACTCACAAATAATTATGGGCTCAAATTATCTTGAAATTAAAAACTTTGAAAAGAATAAATTTGACAACAATAGAGGTTTGTCTTTTGATGCACACAAACTAATACCAAAAAATAATTTTGATTTTAATAAATTAGAAAAATTTCAACCACTAAGAACTACTGAAAAATAAGCACAGCAGATAACAAGGGTTTTGCGATAGTAGGGCGAAACCGCAAAGTTAAACGGTAGTTCTTCGATTGAAATTTAGTGCAAAATTAAAGATTTGTGCTTCGATTGCCCCACCATCGCAAAGCCCCGAAACGTTGTCAGTAATTTTAGAAACAACTCGAAATGAAAGTAACCAGACAAAATTTAATAGAACTTTGCGACAATTTTTTAGACGATAAAATTGACAAAATCGTAATTCAAAATTTTGCTTGGACTGCAATTAGCGATGAGGATTTCGAATGGGACGAAGACGAAATTATTTCAGATACAATTTTTGAGTGGGATAACGAGGATATTAATTTTGAAATTAACAAAACAAATGTTTCACTGTGGAAAAAACGTTTATTGACTGAAAAAGATGATTTGCTAATTCATAATAATTGGAATATACACATTGACACACAAAAAGAAATTTGCGAAAAAAGTAACTCAACTTGGAAACCAATCAACAAGAAATTAAATATCGGTGTTTCCACAAACCTTGAAAAAGACCCAATTAATGGACTAAGACATCCAGCAGAAAAAGGAACAACGGGTTGGTTTATATGGACGGGTGAATATTCAGAAGCAGACGACTTTTTCAAACCAATTTGTGCAGAACATTTGCTACAACAAAGACCAGAAATAATTAAATATTTAGGACTTGACATTGGCTTCAGATTTTTAATTGACAGTAAAGGTTATGAAGACATTTGGTTTGACGAAAAACTTAAAAACATATAGAAACGAATAAAAAAACTACTGCCAACAAGGGTTTTGCAATAGTGGGGCAAAACTGCAAAGTTCAACGGTTGTTCTTCGGTTCAACTTTTGTGCAAAATTGAAGTTTTGCGCTTCGATTGCCCCACCATCGCAAAGCCCCGAAACGTTGTCTGCAATATAAACCAAAAATAGAAATGAAAATAAAAAAAATATTGTTCAGCATATTAACCGCAATTGTTTTAACAATATCAATATTCCTTTATATGAATAGAGATAAATTTGTCTATGTAGGTTCAGTAGATATTATTGAAGTCGATTGCAGCAAAAAACGTCAAATCTTGAGCGAAGTTTTAGAAAGTGACCAAAGGATTAGAAAATCAAATGAACTCATCAAATACGCTAAAGAAGATCATAGGAATCAAGAATTAGTGATTAGCATTATTGAAAAATGTGGTATGCCAACATTAAAGGAGGTGGGTCAAAGACAAATGGATGCAATCTGGTTGGGCCTGCAACATAGTACTGAAGAAATCAGAAAAAAGTATTTTCCACAAATAGAGAAAGCGGTTGAAAATGGAGACTTATCTAAACAACAGTACGCATTGATGAAAGACAGGATTTTAATGGACGAAGGAAAACCCCAAATATATGGTTCACAAATAGAAAATGGTAAATTGTATAAATTAGAAAATCCTGAAACTGTGAATGAAAGAAGAAAAGAAATGGGACTGGAGCCAATAGAGGATTATTTAAAGTATTTTAATATTCAGTTCAATCCGAATTAAAATACTACACATAACATTGTATTGGCAAAATGCGTGTTTTCATCAAAGTTGAAAATTTTCACCTTTTTTTGTCGCCACTATTTTTCGTTTCGACATTTTTATAACTTAGTCACACGAAAAAATATCGTCTACATTTGGTCTTTCTTGAACTTTCAGCTCTTCGAAATCACCGCACTTCGCCAATACTTTTTCCGTTAGTGGAAATTAAACAGACGAGAATGAACATAGGAGACTTAGTCAATTTAATAAGGCATAAGCATAATAACAATGGTATTGACGTCAACCCTCCAGCGTCACTTTTTGACATCGCTGACTTTGAAAGAAAAATAGGTTTTTCATTGCCGATAGACTTTAGAGAGTTCTATTTGACCTGCAATGGCTTTGGTTGTAATGACGACATATTTAATATGGTTGCACTTCAAGACATTAAGCAATATCAGCAAGACTATGGAGACAACTGGTTTTATTTTTCGGAGTATATGATTTACTCTGACATGTGGGGACTTAGACGAACAAAAACAGGAAAGTTTGAAATATTTAATGGAAGTTATCCCGACAAAACCATAACGTCCTCTCTAACCGAATTTCTCCAAAGATTTCTAACGGGAAATGTATTTGAAACTGGTGGATTGTATGAATGGCATGACGAAATAGGGATAAAATAACCTCCACTAACAAGGGTTTGGCAATAGAAAGTGCAAAGTTCATCGGTATTTCTTCGATTGAAGTTTTGTGCAAAATTGAAGATTTGTGCTTCGATTGCCCCACCATCGAAAATTCCCAAACCGTAACAGACCATATTAGAACGACCGAGCAATCAGACGTTTTTGCCAAATGACAAATAACCGACAGGCAACAATTTCTAACTTTGCTAAATGAAAGAATTTATTGAATATGTGCTACAATTCGGCAATTTGAACAAGCAACAAATTGACCTCATAAAAAGCAAAGCGAAAGAAATTGAGCTTCGCAAAGACGAGTTTTATTGGGAAGCAGGAAAAACAGTTAGACAAATCGGATTTCTTACGGACGGTGTTCTTCGTGTTTATTACTATAACAACAAAGGCGAAGAAATCACACGCTACTTTATTGACGAAAACCATTTGATTTTATCGGGCAATACGGTTGACGAAGTTTATACACCTTCAGAATATCTATCAGCAATCACTGATTGCAAAATGCTTGTTTTCTCAAAACAAGATTGGAAAGAAATTGCCAATACCATTATTGGGTGGGACAACATTGTTCAAAAAATAATTACCAAACATCACAGCGAAAAAATTTCGAGAAGAAGTGAATTGATTTCCCAAGATGCTAAAGAACGTTATCTTGATTTTATGGAAAAATTCCCAACATTGGTAAATCGTGTGCCGTTATCATTTATTGCTTCGTATTTGGGAATTACGCAATCTTCATTAAGCAGAATTAGAAAAAACATCCACTAAAATCACTTTTTGCCATTTGGCAAATGGTTTCATTTTTTATTGAGCAAACTTTGCAGTGTCAAATTTAAAATCAATAAAAATGAACAAAAAAAAATTAGGAAATAGCGGATTAGAAGTTTCTGCATTGGGTTTCGGCGCAATGGGTTTGAGCTTTCCAAATGCACCAACAAAAGAGGAAAGCATAAAATTAATTCGTTCGGCTGTTGAACGCGGGATAACGTTTTTTGACACAGCACAAGGCTATGGCGAAAACGAATTGTTGGTTGGCGAAGCACTTGAACCATTTAAAAACGAAGTTGTAATTGCAACGAAATTCGGTTTCAAAGACGGAAATGTAAGATTAGGTTTAGATAGTCGTCCCGAAAACATAATTGCCACTGCAGAAGCATCTTTGAAGCGATTAGGAACCGATGTAATTGATTTGTTTTATCAACATCGTTTTGACCCAAATGTGCCAATCGAAGATGTTGCCGGAACAGTAAAAGATCTAATTGAGCAAGGAAAAGTTAAACATTTTGGTTTGTCGGAAGCACCTGTCGAAATCATTCGCAAGGCTCACGCTGTTTTGCCTATCACAGCTTTGCAAAGTGAGTATTCAATGTTTTACCGTGAACCCGAAAACGACATCATTCCAACACTGGAAGAATTGGGAATTGGTTTTGTTTCATTCAGTCCGTTAGGCAAAGGTTTTTTAACAGGCACAATCAATGGAAGCATTGAACTTGATAAAGACGACATAAGAAATTATTCGCCACGTTTCAGCAAAGAAAACAGAAAAGCTAACCAAGCGTTAGTTGATTTAGTTGTTTCCATTGCGACAGACAAAAACGCAACACCTGCCCAAATCGCATTAGGTTGGTTGTTGGCTCAAAAACCTTTCATCGTCCCAATTCCGGGAACATCAAAATTGCACCGTTTGCAAGAAAACATTGGTGCGGACAGCATTACTTTGACAACTGACGAGTTAGAAAAAATAAATTTGACATTGACGACAATCAAAATCGTTGGCGAACGCTATCCATCACAAATTCAAGAAGCGACGGGAAGGAAATAAACACAGCCTTTAACAAGGGTTTTGCTTTATGGAGGCTGAAGTGTGAACTTCAGCTTTTTTTCATTAATTTAGGCTCGGTTTAAGGCTGAACTTTTGCACTTCGGTTGCCCCCGCTATCTCAAAGCTCCAAAACATTGGCGGTAATTATAAACAACGACTCAAAACCAAAGCAATTAACAAATGGAACTACCGAAGGAAAAAGTAATTATTGCAAGCGATATTAGTGAAGACCGAAATGTATTGGCGTTGAAATTTACTGTGACGACAAAATAATTATGGAAATATTTCGTGATGACACAAAACGGAAAAAGAACTTAACCTTTTTTCAGCAAGATATTTCGTTAGACTTACTTGAAGAAAGTATTCTAACTTTCAAAAAATAAATTCCTTTTAGGTTTATTGACTAACATCTAAAAAAAATAAAAGAATGCCATTCCCAATAGATAAAAAATACATTATTGAAACTGAAAACGAACTTGGATTTCTTTTTCCTGATAACTTCAAGTCTAAAATGATGCAAGAAAATGGCGGAGAATTAACGACGGAGGACGACGATTGGAATCTATATCCATTTTTTGACAAATCAGATAAGAAAAGAATTAGTAGAACTTGTAATCATATCGGTTTAGAAACTAAACAAACAAAAAATTGGGGTAATTTTCCCTCAAATGGGATTGCAATCGCTTCAAATGGAGGTGGCGACCATTTAGTATTATTACCGACAAAGGAAAATAACGGAAAACTAAGTGATGAAATTTTTACTTGGCATCACGAAACAGGAAAGACAGAAAAAGTCGCTGATAAAATTGACGAACTAATTGACAACTAAAAACAACTCCTGCCAACAAGGGTTTGGCAGTAGCGGGCGGAACGTCTAAAATTCACGTTTTTTGCTTCGATTAAAATTTGTATTTTAGTTGAAAGTTTCGACTTAGAAATACCCAGAAACCCTAGGTGTAGTTTTATTAAAAAGACAAACTAAAAACATTGAAATTTCAAAAATCTAATAACTGCGTGATAGCGACTGTGGAATTATCTATTTAAATAGTAATACTTTGAAATATTTTAAATGATTATTTTTAGTTTAACGACAAAATAAATACAAATAAATATGATGTCAAATTTTGATTTTATTTTCATTTATCTTTCTTCTTCTGTTCCTTAAGATTTATACAAAAATTCAGTTTGTAAGGCAAGCATATTATCAAAAAAATATCAGTCTAAGAAAACCTTTTTAAAACAGGTGAAAAAATAGATGTATTTTGGCTTGAAATAAATTGGTACATTGGAATGCTTATGATAATGTATTTTCAAAATTATTACCAAAAACTTGGACTTTTTGGAGAAGCGAAGGGACTTTGCAGACGGATTAAACCATCATTAACTTATGAATAAAAAACTACTATCAATTTTCATCGGAATACTTTGGACAAGTTCAAAATGACGTTAAAAAGGTTCTCGCTACAAAGGACTTCGTTGCGTTAAAAAACTATACCGACAATCTATCAAAAAATGAAAAGCAAACAAGCTTGCATTGGGCATTTTTGCGTGACCTGACAAGTGATTTTCAGGAAGGTGTTTTTATTTTTGAGAAATCAGTTCCGGAAGAAGATAATCCCGAGACAAGTTCGATTTACACTTATCGTGTGAACCTCGTTACGACCAAAACCAATATTGTGTATTATGAACTCAGTGAAAAGAAACACAATAGTGTTGGTAACGATTGGCAACCGTACTATGAGACCATTGATAGTTTTAAAAATGATAGTGCTTTTGGTGAATTAAAAAGTTCTTTTAAGACCATTTATCAGTTAGATTTAAATGAAAATGATTTGTTTATAACAGATTTTATGTACGGTTCACAATGTGGTATTGCTGGCACAAGTCCAGAAGGCAGAGCGCAAATGGACGAATGGGTCAAATCTAATAATAAAACAGAAATACTCAAGTGGTTGAAATCAGCAAATGCAGAAAAACAAGTGTACGCAGTTGAAGGACTTCAACAATTAAAAACCGCTGACTCAAAATTGACTGAAGATGAAATAAGGATGATTAACATCGTTTGTGATAAAAACGGAACAATCTATGTCTGTTCAGGTTGCATTCATAGTAAACGGGATATTCGCAGTGTGACGAGACACATACGGTTAACTATTTAATCATCTTGTCCAGACCCAATGACACAAATCAATTTTAAAAGAAGCGCTTTCAACACCAGCATTATTCTTTGTGTTGGCGCGATTCTTATTTGTTCATAGTTAATCTACAAAGAACACCTTTGAAATTGGGCTTTTTAGAATCCGTCAAATCTATACAAAGCCACTATTTATTGATAATTATCCACGGAAAAAATATTTTGGACTTTACTTCACTTCCAAGCCAGAACTTTTGTGGATTGACAGCGATATGATTGACATCAAACGAAATGAATTGTTATGATTCTAAATAAAAAACTAAAAGATAACAAAAACAAAGAATAACGCTCAATCTTTACTTTAATATCAATGATAAATAATAACAATGACTGGCTCCAAGAATCCAAAAAAGCCACTGAGAATTTCACGTCCAGATATCTTATGCCTATTTTATATTTGATATTTTTTCTGACGAGTTCACTCTTTGTCATCGTTGCTACCGTTGTTCTTACGCCTATTTTTTCTTTACTTGTTTACAGAAAAATCAAAATTAACAAAAGGTTTTTCCTAGTTTCTTTTGGTGTTTATTTGATGATGTCTCTTATTCTGTCGCTTTCACCAAGACTTCAACTGGAAAGTTTCAAATTTTTCCATCCCAATTGGCAAGAAGTAGATGGAAAAATAACAAGTTACAAAACAGATTGGACGCCCACAACCAAAAACTCCGCTTCTTCGGCAACGGCCATCATCAGCTATGCCTACACTGTGAACGGAAAACAATATGAATACTATACTAGAGATGCAATTGCCCACTATTCAAACCAGATTTGGAATACCGAAAGCAATAAAAGCAACTATCAAAATTTGCTGGACAAAGCATTGCAAAGCTACATTAAGAACAAAGAGTACAAAATCTTGATAAAGGATGAAAACCAGAGCAAATTATTCATTCCAATGGATTATTTTTCGAATTCTTACTCGTTTAATTTTCAGTTTCTTATCATCATTCTAAAATTTCTGTCTTTTTTAGCGATAATTATTTTCTTGCCAACTTTATTGAGTTATTTTAAAAGACTTTTGAAAAGATAAACTCTTCAAAATCTTGGTAAAAGCAAAGCTATCTCAATTGCTGAAAAACAAGGATAATGTTATTCTCATATTACCACAACTTACATTAACATTCTTGGAAAGCATTTTGCTGTTCCTTTCCCAAAATGAAAGTTATGAGAATCCTTTGTTTTTCAATTCTATTTTTAGCAATCACCTCTTGTGCGACGAAAAAATACACCAAAGCCAACTTACTTCCAAAAGGCATAAAATCTGCAACGGAAGAAGTCTATGACGTTTCAAATGGTCAAAGAAAACTTCTCCAGAAAAAGGAAATGGTCTTTACCAAAAATGGCAGAATCAAATCTTCCAAAACCGTTGATTCTGGCGGAAAGCTTTTGCAAACCACCGAAAAAAAACTTTGGTTCACGGTGGAAAGATATCCCGACAAAGATTCCTACTATTGCAAAACGCGATGGAAACCGAATCAGCGGGAACGCATCAGTTGTTACACGCAAAAGCAATACAAACAGAACGAAAGCATCTACCATTACAACAAAAATGGAAGCATCGACAAGATAGTTGATAATTTCGACACCTTCCATACGCGTCAATTTCATTATGCTAATGATGAACTTTCCAAGATTGTCGTCACAGGAAAAGACAATCAAAAGATTGATGAATTAACAATAAAATGCATCTCAAAAGACGAAAAAGGAACTTGCCTGAAACAAACCAGAACTTCTATGAAATCAGATAAAAAGGAAGAAATTTTGATTAATCCGAAATATGATTAAGCCTAATTATTAAAATTTAAACAAACTCTTGATAAAATCCTTGTTCAAAAATTTGTCCAACGGATAGATTTTCAGGAAGTAATTTCCAATGAAAAGCAGAATCAAAACGACGCTGGGTTTGTAGAAAAGATTCAAAATATTATGTTCAAAATCTGGTAACAGAATTGCCACATTGATTGACAGAAATCCCAAAATCAAAGCGTACATCATCTCGATTCCCAACGGAAAAACTTTGAACTTAACGTAGTTGAAAACGATTTTGATGATATTAAACAATGACAGCGAAATCGCATAAGCCACGGCAATCCCGAGAATTCCCAAGTCTGTGTAAGTCAGGAAAATCATATTAAGGCTAATCGTGAGAACCGCCAAAATCAACATCACCACAATATTGAATTTGTAAAACTTGGACAACGAAATAATATGACCGTTGAAACCTGTCGCCAAGTCAAACAACATCGCAAATCCGAGAATCCAAAGAACTGGCTCAGCACTTCTCAAATCTTCGCCATTCTTCATAAAATCTGCCAGGTAAGGAAATCCTACAACGATGCAACAGAACAAAACCAAGCCTAAGAAAAAAAGACTAAGCGAGGTTTTCTTATGAAATCTGTCCAGCTCGTCGTAATCGCCATTCGCAAGAACTTTGTTGATGATAGGCGCAGAAATATTGAAAAGTCCCATCTGCGGAACCACGATAATGGAGATGATTGAAAAAATATTGCTGTAAATCCCGTTTTCCTCAAAACTGATATATTCGCCAATCATAAAATTATCAATTCTGATAGCGATGTAGTTCCCGATATTCCCAAGAAATCCGAATAAACTGTAAGTGAAAATCTCACTGTAAAACTTGTCTTTTTTGAAATAATCCAAATTAAAATCCGGTTTGATTTTCTCCAAACGATTGGTGTAAAATCCGTATCCAAGTAGCGAAATCACGAACATCATAAAGAAAAATCCATAAGCCGATTTTTCTGCGAATCCCATAAAAAAGAAAAGGCAAAACGCGCCAAGATTGGCAATCTTCGGGACGAAATTTTCGAAGATATTCGGAACTACAATTCGTTTGTAATTGGTCAAGAATTTATTGAAAACCGAAGACAAGGCCAAAACCAGAACCATTGGCAAAATCAGTCGTTTCATTTCCCAGAGTCGGCTTTCCTTGAGACTGGGAAAGAGATAATTGAGTAGAAAATAAGCACCGATAAAAATCGCAAAATTGATAAAAATCGCCAGCAAACTGAGCGACAACATATTATGGTGTTTCCCATCAGCATTCACTTTGCTGAAGAATTTGACGTTGGAAAAACTGAGTCCAAAAACTACGATTGGAACTATCATTTCGGCAGTTGGCAAAATGTAACGGAGCTTTCCATAAAACTCCATATCGTACGGAAAAATGAAAATCGCCGAAAACGTTCCCAGCAAAAAACCGAGATAACCAATGATGGAATATTTTATACCTTGTCTTGCAACGACGCTCATTTGTTATAATTGATGGTTGATAAATGATGATTGATTGTCAGTCTGAGGCTTTCGAAGATTAGGCAGGAATATAATATTATTGATGTAATCTTTGTAATTCTTCACATTGTCAGGATTTTGCTGATTCAGGAATTCTTCTGTCAAAGTTTTCAGCTTCAGAGATTCTCTGTCGAGATAACTGACTGAATATCCCCACTCTGCAATTTCGGAAATCAAAGTCCATAGATTGTCGTCGTGATGGCGTTGTTCCATTTCCACCATCAAAATCGGTTTGAACTTCTCAATCGTTTTTTTCGCGCCACGCAAGGTTTGCATCTCATTGCCTTCCACATCAATTTTAATAAAATCGAGTTGTTGAAAATTCAATTTGTCAGTCTGAGCATTTCGACTTCGCTCAATATAAACTTCGTCGAAGACCAAGTCATCCAAAGGCTTCACCTCTACTTTTTGAAGAATCATCTGTTCTTCATTTTTCTCTTTGATGGAAGTCTGCAAAGTCCCTCTCGTATGGATTTTTTCACCATCGATGACAGGAATTTTGAACTCTGCGATTGTTGAAATATCAGACAAGGCAACCGACGACAAATTCACTTTCGGGAACAATCTCCCCAATCTTTTGAACAACTGCGGATTGGGTTCGAAAGCGTAAATATTTTCTGGTTTCAAGTGGTTTTCCAAAGTGAAAAGATAGGCGCCGACATTGGCTCCAACATCCATAAAAACAGCATCTTTCGAAAGAATATTTTTAATCCAAAGAAACTCAGGTTCCACTCTTCTTGCCAACAGATTATGAGCATCCAGACCTTTCAGTTTTTTGAAAAATCGGCTTTTGTAGAAGGTTGGCGAAATGTATTGTAGATTCTCAGCAAGCTTACTGTAAACGCTCATAAAGTTGTTTCATAAAGAAATGAACGGCAAAGAAAAGGGATTTATTTTACAAATCATAAAATTTTGTTAAAATAATGTATTTTTAAACGCAAAGGCGCTAAGATTTTTTTGTCAATATTGAAAACATTTTAAAGTTCGCAAGGGCGCTTTCGCTCAGCAAAAGGTTTATTTAAAAAAATTATTTTTTGCAATGTAATCTGTACTGATTTTCAAGCTTTCAAACATATCCTTATCGCTGGAATCCTGTTCTAAAAACCAATGTTTCAGTCCAGCTTTTTCTCTCACTTCAAAAATTGTTTTGAAATCAATCGTTCCGTTTCCAATTTCGGTAAAATCTTTGGTTCCAGCTTTCAAATCCTTCACGTGCCACAGTGGAAATCTTTTGGGATATTTTTCAAAATATGTAAGCGGATTCAAACCCGCTTTCGCTATCCAATAAAGGTCGAGTTCCATTTTGACCAAATCAGGAGACGTATTATCTAAAATGAAATCATAAAAAGTTATTTCATCAAACTTTTCAAATTCAAAATCGTGGTTGTGATACGCAAACTCGATTCCTGCTTTCTTGGTTATTTCGCCAGATTGATTGAGCAATTTGGGCAGTTTTTTATAATGTTCCAAAGTCCTTTCTTCCTCGAAAAGATAAGAGCAAACCATATATTTTGACCCGATGAAATGCAAATCCTCCACAGATTTTTCCCAATCGTTTAGCAAAGTTCCTTTAGTACTATGAACAATTCCCGTCGTGTGATGCGAGCTGATGACTTCCAAACCGACATTTTTCAAAATCGATTGAAATTCCGTTCTGGTTTTCCCGAAGAAAGTTCCGTCGTAACCATAAATTTCGACTTGATTAAATCCCAACTCGGCTAACTTTTCCAACGCTTTTTCCAAGTTATCAGAAATCGCATCCCGAACCGTGTACAATTGGATAGCTAAAGGTTTTCTAATGTTCATCATATTTGAAGTTCCACAAGCATACAATCCTAAAAATCCCAACGAAGATAAGGCGATAAAATCTTTTCGGTTCATCATCGATTTTAAATTTGATTAAAGGTATTTATATTTTTCGAAGTATTAATCAACTTAGAACCTGTTTAAATTTCATCAAAATTATTTCCCCGACCCTAAAGGGAGTAATTTTGATGAAATTTTCAAGGCGTTTTTCCACCCTTTAGGGTTGGGGAAAAGAAAAATGCTTTGAAAATTTTATTTTTTAATCATTTTTAAACAGGCTCT
>NZ_JPLZ01000002.1 GCF_000735135.1 Chryseobacterium sp. FH1 | reverse complement strand
CAACCTTTAAAAGGTCTCTCAGTCTGTTTTTCTTTGTCTTCTCCTGCGCTCCCCAATCTCTCGATTTGGGTCTGCAAAGATAAATATTCCCTTTTTAACCTGCAAGACTTTTTTTGAAATTTTTATCGACCATCGCTGGCCTCCAAATCTTCCCGTCTACGTCTCACCGGGCTTCTGCGCTGCTCTCTTAAAGCGGTTGCAAAAGTAGGAACTTTTTCCGAAACCGCAAATATATTCGCAAATTTTAAACGGACATTCAAGTATCGCGCTGGTTTTCAAAGACATTAATTTTACTACGGATCGTGGATATGGGAAGACCTAGTGGATTCGATATGCGATCCCGCGATAGGGATAGCAGTGGAAATCCTTTTTAAAAAGGTCTTGCGAAGGGAAAGAAAGGGCAGGGCTTTGTAAAAAGATTGCAGCGGATAGCCCGGTCCGGAAAATAGCGCCGGAATCAGAAAGGGCAATTTTCCGGAATTGCCCCAATACTATATCTTAGAATCTGTAGCCGAAAGAAATCCCGGACCTCACGCCCAACCAATCGGAATCCAACTTGATGACTGCGCCTGAGGAATTGGTAGTAACGTCGTACTTGAAAAGAGAAATGTCTAAATCTGCAATGTCGTCTCTCAGTTGTTGTTGCTCGTAAGCCGTGAGCGGACGCGCCGACCTTCCCGTGATAGTACCACTAGCTCCACCGTAATGTCCGCCAATGAACCAAACGTCCAGAACCCAATTGTCCTTTCTGCCCAACAACCATTGTGCACCGATCATTAATCCTATATTGTTGGAATTGGTCTTTCCGGTAAATGAAACCGGAATCTTTTCGCCATCGAACGCGGGATCTTCTGAGGTGTATCTATAAGTGAGATTGTCTACATTGAAATGCGAGTATCTGTAATATGGGGCAATGTAAAATCCGTGACCGTAGCCTTTGCCAAGATAAAATCGGGGCTCGATGGTCAGATTATTTCCGCCGAGTTTTATGTTTTCTACGTTTTCGTCCTTGATAACCTCGTCCACAAACGGAATTTGGCCAGCGGGAATGAAACCATAAGATACCTGAACGGAAAATCTCTTGGTGAATAATCTCTCGTAAGCGAACTGATAATTTCGGAATACCACGGAAGTCAGATTCATCTTGACAAGATTTTTCTTTTCCTGAGTGGTTTCTATTTCTTGTGAATTAGCGAAAAGTGAACAAAAGAGTGATAATCCGATTAATATCTTATTCATAAGTTTTAGTTTACACCAAATATATAAAATATTTGAATTATGAATAAGAATTTATATTTTAAATTAATCAATCTTCAGAGTTTCGAAGTAATTTTCTAAGGTTTTTCTTTGCTTCGTTGTCAAATTAGCTTCTGGGTGATAACTTATATATGAAGGTAAAGGCATTTGCAAATCTCGAACGGTAGAAATGGTTTTCTCAACTGCATTTTTTTTGAGATCATTGTTATAAGATCCCCATTCGGAAAAGTTGAGATATTTGCGTCCTTCGTTGATATGATCTTTCACTGCCCACGAAATTGGGGCGATGTAAGCATAATTGGGGTATTTGGTTTCGTTGGAATGGCAATCATAGCAGGCGTTTTTCAGAATCGTTTTTATTTGATCTGGCGTTTTGTGGATATCAACAAAATTGTCTTGCTTGTTGACTGCTTTGTTTTCCCGATCTATAGGAATGAATTGAATCCCGAGAAAAACGACTGCTGTCCAAAAGATTATTTTTTTCAATTGACTGGTTGTTCTTCTAAAGTTAAATCCCAGTTTTCATTGATTTCCCACATTTGGCGAACGTTGATCTTAGTCATCACTTCTTTGTCTCCCACTTTTTTGAAGATGTAAACATCCTCCGCAGAAACTTCGTTTGCAAAATCCGCACTGTCCCAAACGCCGTTCTCATTATTGTCCACCAAAATCCTCAACCTGTAACTTCCGGGTTTGAGATTGATGAATTTGATATCAGTCTGATTGGTGTATTGTTGATAAGCCGGCTCATTTTTCTCATTGAGCAATTGAATCCAGAATTTCTGAGATGGGATATTTTTGAGATGGGCAGAAAAACTTCCGAAATCTTCTGCTTTTGAAACTTCGAAATCGAAACGGACACTTTCGCTGGATCTGGCATAAAAAGAACTCAATGTGTTTTTCGGAACAGTCAACTGATATTTTTTTCCTACGACGAAATCTGACTTGATGAAAACCTGTGTGGAATCCAATTCAGAAATTCTTGCAGTGAAGTTTTGCGCAATGCTGTCGGCTTCTAATTTCCAGTTTTCCGGTTGGATTTTATTAATGATATAATTGGATGAAAATCTGAAATCTGTCTCAGGCACCAATTTGTTTCCAAAAGAATTAGAAACTGTCATCTCATCTTTCGTAGGTTTTTTGTAAAATACAGACATCGTGTCTTGAACTACGCCCGTGTCATAAGAGAATCTCAGGTTCTCACTTACTGTTGCGCCGATATTTTCTTTGGTGGCATCAAACCAAATCCTCACAGAATCTGATCTGGATTTGTGCGTAACTTTGTAATCTGCCGGTTTCTCGCCTACCGTTTTTACAATCACTTGTTCGGGATTCCCTTCGAAGATCATTGTAATTCCGCCAACTGAGGCAGTCATTTCTTTGTACTTCGCAATTTTCTTTGATGGGAACGTTTTCAGTTTCAATCCGGAAATGCTGGTTTGAAGATCGATCTCCTCTTTTTGAAACGCAACGTTTTCTTTTCCGATGTCGTAGATGGAATTATTATTCTCATCATCGAAACCTATAATTCTGTATTTACCTGGCGTCAGATAATTCAATTCAAAATAACCATCGAGATCGGCTTTACTGATGTAGTACGGTTTTTGGCGATAATTCATTGTGTCTTTGACCTGATAAAGTCCAACCACAAGATTCTTTTCTTTTCCTTCTGAGTTTTTCTCATTTCCCAAAGCATCGGAAAGTGTTCCGCTGATGTAAAGGTCGTCGAGCTTTTCTCCCGTTGAAAAAGCGAAATTGAAATAAGGTAAAACATTGCTCTCATTAAGATCAACGATGGAATTACCGAAATTAAAATTGTAAGTCGTGTTTGCCTGAAGCGTGTCTTTCCATTGGATCTCCAGATATTTGTTTCCTGTGGCAGACGGAATAATCTTGGAATATTGAATCGGTGGAGAAATGATGAGATTTTTGCTCACATCTTTCAAAGTGATGTATTCGTCAAAATCAATTCTGAGTTTTTTGATGTCTCTCGGCACATTGATTCTGGTGGTATCGATATTTGACCCGACCATTGACGGTGGAATAGAATCTTTGTCTCCACCAACGGGAGATCCAACCCTGGCACAACTTACCAAAACCAACGATGCAAAAAGCCAAAGAAGAAACTGCTTCATTATTATATATAGATGTTTGAAATTAGATTTTAGAACTTAGACCAAAATCTTAATAAGCAAAAATAAGCAAACTTTGATATAAAATAGATTTCCCTAGTCCTAAACGGAGCCAATTTTATCATAAAAACGACCCCAGCCCTAAAGGGAGCTAATTTTAAATAAAAAAAATGAGTTTTAAAATTAAAACTCATTGTAGATATGTTTCAGAATGTCTTTGTCGGCTTCGGTCAATGGGATTTTTCTGCGTTCCATCGCTTTTTCCGCCACTTCGTAGGATTTGTCCAGCCGGAATTTTTCGTCGCCTTTCATTCCGCCCCAAGAAAAACTGTCTACGAGATTTGGTGGGAAACCGGATTTGAAAATATTGGAAGCTACTCCTACGATGGTTCCTGTGTTGAGTTGCGTATTAATCGCCGTTTTGGAATGATCGCCCATTATCAATCCACAAAATTGCAAACCTGTGTCGAGGAATCTTTTCTTTCTAAAATTCCAAAGTTTGACGGACGCGTAATTATTTTTCAGGTTTGATGAATTTGTATCTGCGCCCAAATTGCACCACTCTCCTACCACCGAATTTCCTAAGAATCCGTCATGCCCTTTATTTGAATATCCAAAAATCACAATATTATTGACTTCGCCACCAACTTTGGAATGTGGGCCAATCGTAGTTCCGCCGTAAAGCTTGGTTCCGAGATTTATTTTTGAATCTTCGCAAAGTGCCAATGAACCGCGAATGTTTGAACCTTCCATTATTTCGGCATTTTTTCCGATGTAGATCTTTCCAGTTTTGCAATTAAGGGTTGAAAATTCTATCGTTGCTCCTTCCTCAATGAATAGATTTTCTTTTTCACCGATGAATCCGTTGGTCGAAGATAATTCTTGAGACATTTTTCCTTTCGTCACCAATTCAAAATCGTAATTAATTGCGAAATCGTTGTGAGAAAAGATGTCGGTTGGTTTTTCAATGAACAATAATTTCTCTGTAATGTCCGTCATTTTACTGATTTGATTGAGAGAAAAATTATCCATATTGATGTTGGCGACAAGAACTTCATTATCATAAACCAAAGCTTCGCCAGCTTCCAATTCTTTAATTTGTTTTAAAACTTCATCGGATGGGAAAAAGTTCGGGACAATGAAAAGACTTTGTTTCGGTTCTGGTTTTTTGAATTTTTCCTGAAGATAATTTTCGGTGATGTAGAAAACCTCATCTATCTCGAGAAGTTTTTTCCATCTTTCTGCGAAAGTCAGGATTCCCATTCGCATTTCTGCAACTGGTCTTGTAAAAGTGAGTGGAAGGAAATCTTCCCAATATTGTGCGTCTGAGAATACTAATTGCATTATTTATTCTGAGTTTAAAATTCAAATTTCAACGTTGAGCAAATTTACAAATAAAAAAGCCTTCCGAAAACGAAAGGCTTGTATTTGTAAAAATGAACTAAAATTATTTAGCGAATTTTTTGTATTTGTTCATAAACTTATCAACTCTACCTGCAGTGTCAACCAATTTAGTTTTACCTGTGTAGAAAGGGTGAGAAGTAGAAGAAATCTCCATTTTGATCAACGGATATTCAGATCCTTCGAATTCGATAGTATCTTTTGTGTCAGCAGTAGATTTGCAAAGGAACATCTCGTCGTTGCTCATATCTTTGAAAACTACTAATCTATAATTTTCTGGGTGTATGCCTTGTTTCATTTTTTCAGAAGTTTTAAAATTTAATCTAATATGAGCAGTGGACTAATGGATCCGACAACTCTGGTTTTGAGGATGCAAAAATAGGAATTATTTTTTATTCTGCAAATTTTTATTCTTTAATAATAGAAAAATATGAAACAAAGATAGCCCATTATTTTACAACACAAAATTAACTATGATTATTAAATTAGCATTTTTAACACTAATTCACCAATAATTCTTTATTAATGTAAATTTTATAGAATACTTTCTTTATTTTTATCCCAAACTAAACATACTGAAAATACATGGCAATCTTAACTTATGAGAATTACACCTCAGCCGTAAGAAGTTGGGCAGAAGTGAAATCTAACTATTCTGATATACAAAATGTTATATCTCCAGAAAAAGTTTTCATCCTATCACGCGAGCAGATCGAATGGTTTGATAGAGAAAACGAAGCGGAAACCTATTTCCGAGCAGACATAGGCGTTTGGGAAAACAATCTGGTAATGATCCTCACGCCGAGAACCAGCGCAGGCGATGTAAAAACAATGGATAATTACGAATTCTGTCCATTACAATTCTTGGAAAATGATCTTACCTTAAAACAAACAAAAACTTACACGGTAGCAAGCACTTACGTTTTGTCCAAAGATCTAAGCAAAAGCGAACAAGATTCTGACTTCAATTTTCCAGTTATGAATGAGCCTGTGACTGGACAAATGAAAGCTGTAGAAGAAATAGAATCCTGGAAAGAAAATGCAATGGATTATTTGCACCGTGAATCCTTAGAATTTAAAGGACAGAGGATTTTCCAGAGTTTCTATATCCCAAAAGCAGATCTTTTGCATAATAAAGAAAATACGCACGATATAGTTGCTGTTTTTGGCTTCAAATATTCTGCGGTGTATCAAAGATTGTTGGCAACATTGATCTTCATCAGCAATGAAAACGGCGTTAAATTAGGAGCTCCAGGGGCAGTTTATGAAGTGAAACCAGATCCTTCCAATATTTATGATTGGTCTAGACCTTGTCCACCAACTTGTCTTACCCCATAGAATGGAACTTTTTTTTAATCTTATCAGCGTAATAATTTGTGTTTTATTAACAACAGCAAGTATAGTTTCTATAACAAAATATAAACTGATTACAAAAAATGAAAAATGGTATGTTTATTATATCATTTTCATTTTTTTAATTGAATTTACATCATACACTATGTTAATTCTTAAATTTCAAAACTATGCTTTTTTATATCCTATATATATCGCTGGCGAATTCTTTACAGTTACTGGCTTATATATTAAAAAACTAAATTTAAATAAATATTATTTTTTAGCAACTGGATTATTGAGCATATTTTTTTTAACAGTAGATAGAATTTTTGGTCAATATCAATATAATGATTATTCTAAAGCCGTTTCAAATATTATTATGACTGTACTTATTGGATATTCTCTCATTCAAGATATTAGAAATATAAGAAACAAAAGTTCGTTTCAGCTGATTGACAAAATATTTTTTTTGTATTTTACAGTTAGTATTTTCATATTTATATTCCAGAATCAGCTAATTGCATTTCCTAAAGATTATTTTACTAGTATTTGGGTTATCAATAATTTAATGAGTTGCATGCTTTATAGTTTATTTATTTATACATTTTTTAAAAAAATAACAATTAAACAACAATAATCGATTACTATTGCATAATAACTTATTTTTTAATAAATTCGTTAGAAATAAATATTTTACAATGAAAACAGAAACATCAAATCACACAAACATTCTTTTTAATCAAAGGATAAACTCCTTAGACATTACCAACATCACTTTTGATGAATATCTGGTAGCAACTGACAAATGGGAAGAAGCTATTTCTAATTTTAGTACAATGAAAGAAATACTAAAAATGGAATATGTATTTTCATTTGACATTAATCAAATCAATTGGCTTAAAGCAAACAATCAAAATACAGAAGAGTTCCGAATAGATATGGGAGTTTTCAATAATCAAGTGATGCTAATTTTAATTCCTTTGGATAGTAATGGAAGTTCTATCGAACAGGAAAACTATGAATGTGCATTGCTTAAAGAATTGGAAACTGATCTTGTTTTAACTGAAAAGCAAACTGTAACGACTACCAAAAATTTTGTATTTTCAAAAGAGGGAAAAAATCTTAAAGGAGAAACTATAGAAAAAACATCAATCAAAAAACCAGCTATTTCTATTGACAATGCGGTAGAGATTATTGAAAACTGGAGAAACAATGCGGTGGAATGGTTTCATACAGAGAGCACTAAATACAGAGGTCAAAGAGTTTTTAGAAAATTCTATGTGCCTATACATGACGTCCAATCTGAGAATCTCACAAAATCTATCTGTACTTTTGCTTTGAAAGAAACTAAAAGTGGTCAACAAAAGTACTTGCCTACTCTTGTATTCATCAATCATAAACAAGTTGATAACTTTATTGATATTGATATTTTTGATTGGACAAAACCTGAGCCTCCATATAGGCCTGGCGGTGGTGGTTTTGATTAACATCAATTTTAAATATATAAAAAAAGAATAGTATAATTTATACTGTTCTTTTTTTGTTGAAAATTATATTTATTAAAACATTTTTGTCATTAGAGAAATAAAACTTAATATCATCTTTTTGGTTGTGTTGATTGTTGTTTTGATAATCATCATATCCTTTATATTATTAGCATACAGAACCTTCATCCAAAGAATTGTTCAGGAAAAAGATGCCCAGTTTCAAGCTGAGTTGGAATACCAGAAACAATTGACTTTAGAAAATATAAAAGGACAAGAGGACGAACGGAAAAGAATTGCGATCACCGTTCACGATGATATTGGAAACAGACTTAATATACTTTCGCTTTGGCTCAATAATCTGGAACCGGAAAATCAGGAAGTTTCCAAGAAAGTCATTAATTCCCAAATTACGGAACTAATAGATTCGACGAGGAACATTTCGCATTCACTTTATCCCGTAAATCTTGAGAAACTTGGTTTGGTTTTGTACCTACAGGAATTGGTTACCAATCTTTCTTATAAACTCAATCTGTCCTTATACATAGACAACAGATATGAGAGAAAGGATATTTTCACAGAAGTGCAGATCTATCGGGTCATTCAGGAATTCACGAGCAATGTAATTAAACATTCCCATGCGGATGAAGTTTCGGTTTACATCAGAAAACATCAAAAATGTCTGACGATGATCCTCACCGACAACGGACAAAGTTTCGATTACAAAACGGCAAGCAAAGGAATGGGGCTTAAAAATATAGAATCCAGAATTTCCTCCGTAAAAGGAATTTACAAATGGAAAAACAAAATCGGAAAAGGAAGCCGAATTATCATTAATATTCCTTTATAATTATGAGCAGAAATATAAAACTTGTTTTGGTTGACGATGAACAACTGATTCTGGAAGGCATCAAAATGTTGCTTTCTGCGCAAAAGAATATTTCAGTTGATTTTATGGCGACAGACGGAGCAGAAATCTTAGCGCATTTGGAAACAATTTCAAAGGATGACTTTCCTGACATTGCGATGATTGATGTTCAAATGCAACCAATGGACGGTTTCGAATTGGTGGAAATTCTAAAAAAGAATTATCCTGATTTGAAAATCATTATTCTTTCCTCGCATTACAAAAGTAGCGTTCTTGGTTATATGATAAAATTGGGAGTTTCCGCCTTCCTTCCTAAAAACTCGGACAAAAAAACTTTTATCGAAGCCATAGAAATGGTAGCTCAAAACGGAATGTACTTCACAAAAGAAGACCACGAGATGTTGTTGTCTTATATGAATACACCTTCCCGAAAAAAATCCCTTTTCGATAACGAGGAAACTCTATCAAACAGAGAAATTGACGTTGTAAAGTTAATTTGTCAGGAAAAAACCAATCAGGAAATTGCAGATATTTTATTTCTAAGTCCAAGAACTGTAGAAAGCCATCGCCAAAGAATCCTTGATAAAATTGGTGCAAAAAACACAGTTGGAATTGTAATCTATGCAGTTATTAACAATATCCATACTGTTCCTATTAAATTATAATTCTCGAAAATTCCGTATTTCTACGCTATAGCAGTTTGGCTAATTGTCATTTCTTTGAATGAAGAAAAATTGAAACCAATTAGCGAATGTCCCAACCATTAGAAATAGTCAATTCCACAGATCATATTATCAAAGGCGAAGTCACGTATATGACTATCTTTTGCACCAGTCATTATTTTTTTGTGAAACCAAATTCCAAATGGAAATCAGAAAAACGAGGGATCTGCCCAATCGTAGAAGTTTCCGCTGAGATCAAAACACCAAGAGGCATTTTTACAGCCAAACCATATATTACTATTGGAACCACTCACAGTAGATTCGAAGTGGTAGAATTACGCGAAAATATTTTTAAGGTAACAAAAATGAGGAATACTGAAGTCGAGAAAACTTCAGTTATCAAAAATCACAACCATTCTTTTATTGACCAAAGATAAAACCGATTCATATTTTTTCTAAGTCTCATCACATTTTTGATGGGGCTTTTTTTTATTTTAAAAATCAGAGTCCGTAGAAATACGCAATCTTCAATTTGGTAATTTCCACGCTACCGCAGAGTCTCATATCTTTCTACTTTTGACCTATCAATAAAGAACAAAAGCAAACACAAATAAAGGTTCTAAAAACAAACAACGATGAGAACTCATTTTGAAATTTAGTTAGAGTTAGTTAATTTAATTTCCGAGTGAAAACTGAACCGCCTTCCAGATTGGGAAGGCGGTTTTTATTTTAAATAAAAAGACTAATTTTGACAACTAAACTAATATTCATTTATGAAATCCATTTTTACCACTTTTTTAATTTCAATATCTTTTACATTTTCAGCTCAGATCGTCAATATCCCTGATGCTAATTTTAAAAATTTACTATTGAATCATTATATTAAAATTGACACAAATAATGATGGTCAAATACAAGTTTCTGAAGCTGAAAACTTTACAGGATTACTTAGATGTCACTCGCGTGGCATTCAAGACTTAACGGGCATCGAAGCTTTCATCAATATTACTGAGTTATATTGTAATGATAACCCGTTAAAAACATTAGATATTTCTAAAAATACAAGGCTAAAAACTCTTTGGTGCGAATCTAATCAGCTTACAAGTCTGGACATTTCTAAAAATATTTTATTAGAAAATCTCATTTGTAACAAAAATCAGCTTACAGATTTAGATATTGAACAAAATAAATTGCTACTTTATCTTAACTATGATTTTAATAAAATCAGAAATCTTGATCATTCACAGTACATTCAGCTAAAATCTATACGTTGTGCAGGTAATCAGCTAACAAATTTGGATTTGTCAAAGAACATTAATCTAAGAACACTTGATTGTTCTGATAATCAGCTTACAGATTTGGATATTTCTAATAACCTAATGCTCGAAAATCTATACTTAGATAAAAATCAAATAAGTAGCATTGATATATCAAAACACCTCTTGTTAAAACAATTAAGTTGTCAATTCAATTTATTAGAAAATATTGATGTTTCTAAAAATTCAGAATTAATCGTTTTACTATGCAACAATAATAAACTCACCTCTCTAAATTTAAAGAACAGTCAGAATGACAAAATTGTACTATTCTATTCCTATAACAATCTTAACCTTTTTTGTATTCAAACAGATAATGAACAGCCACCAGCGCAGTCATGGTTCAAAGATAGTTGGTCAACTTACAGTACCAACTGTAGTTTAGGAGTAAATGACATCAAGAAATCATCAATTCAAATTTACCCAAATCCGGTAAAAGAGAAATTCATGATTAATACCAATGACAAAGTAGAAAGCGTAGAAATCTATTCCCAAACAGGACAACTTCTGAAAACTGCAAAAGCAAAAGAAGTCAATATTTCTAATTTGACAAATGGAAATTACATTGTGAAAATCAAAACAGATAAAGATAATATTACTCAAAAAATCATCAAAGAATAAAACGAAAGCCTTTCAAATTTAGAAAGGCTTTTTTGTTGAAAATTATTTATTTTTAAATTGATTAATGGCATTCACAGTAAAATCTGACAGAACCAATTTTCCACTGATTTCCGCTCGCTCGCTTAAAAGTTTGTCCCAATCTTCAGTTTCTTTCCAGAAGATTTCTTTCAGTTTCAGCATTGCTTCGGGATTTGAGGTTGCTAATTTTTCAGCCAAAGTTTGGATTTCTGCGTCCATTTCTTCGGTTGTTTCGTACATATCTTGAAACATATTTTTCTCTCTTGCCCACTCTGCAGAGTAAAATTCGGTAGCATTAATCGCCAATTGCGCAAAAGCCGAAGTTCCGATTTTCTTTTCTACAACGGGTCCAATCACGAAAGGTCCAATTCCGACCGCCAACTCGCTCAACTTGACCGAAGCGTTCTCCGTTGCAAAAGTATAATCAGCAGCACACGCAATTCCAACGCCGCCACCAACTGCTTTACCGTGGATTCTGGCGATAATCAGTTTTGGCGATTTTCGCATCGCATTGATGACATTGGCAAATCCTGAGAAAAATGTTTTCCCCGTTTCGAAGTCTTGAATGGAAATCAGTTCGTCGAAAGATGCGCCTGCACAAAATGCTTTTTCGCCGCCACTTTTCAGGATGATGACTTTTGCATCGTCATTTTTTCCAAGGTTATTGATTTCTTCTACCAGATTTTTAAGTTGCGAACTCGGCATCGAGTTGCTTTGTGGATGGAAAAACTCGATGGTTCCTATTCCGTTTTCTATGGTTGATTTTACGTATGTTTCCATTTATTAGTTTTGATTTTACCAAAGTAAATTCACGTTTTTGTAAAGGTTAAAGTTTGAATCTCTAGAAATTATGGTGCATTTTTCACAAATAGCTTGGGAGATAATAATTCTATCAAATGGGTCTTTGTGAATTGCTTCCAAATTAGAAAGTCCTATGATGTGTTCAAAATCCAAAGGTAAAATCTCGAAGCCATTCTTAAGTATTTCCGACTTCAATTCTTCCAATTTTATATCAAGTCTTAATTTTCCTAAATTTAGTTTTATCGCAATTTCCCAAATCGAAGCAGTACTAATAAAACTAATCTAATTTGGATTTTCTATTGCAAAAAGTGCATCATCAGAAAGATTTTCGTTCCCTTCCAAAAACCACAAAAATGTATGCGTGTCCAGCAAATAATTCATTACATATAATCTTTGAAATCATCTAATGGTTCATCAAAATCTTCTGAAAGTGAAATCTTTCCTTTCAAGCTACCAAATGTTTTTTCAGATTTTTTGTTGGATTCCGATTCCTTCTTTTTTTTCTTAGTCTTCTCAAGAAGATATTCTATGAAATCTTTCGCCTCTTCCTTCAAAGCTGGAGGAAGCGTTTCTATTTTGGTGTATAATGAAAGAGATGTCATAAGTTATAATTGATAAATGATAGTCGATAAAAATTAGAATCAAGTCAATTCGGGCTCAATATTTTTTTAAAGTAAAATCAAATTTACAAAAATTTATTCTTGATTCAGTTTTTTGACCATCGTCAGAATCGTAGCAATCGCCACAGTTTCTCCGGTTTCGTCGTAAACATCCACGAGCCAGCGGACGATGCCTTTGGCAATATCATCTTCGTCGCGTTTTTCCTGACTGATTTTTTCTTTGCAGGTAAACTTCACGCCAATGGTCATTCCGGGATAAACGGGTTTCACGAAACGGCATTCGTCCAAACCGTAATTCAGTAGAACCGGACCTTTTCTCGGGTCGACAAATAACCCTGCCGCTTTGCTCAAAATGAAATAACCGTGCGCCACTCTGCCTTCGAAAATCGTTCCTTCCAAAGATGTGGCGTCCATATGCGCATAAAAATTATCACCGGAAACATTGGCAAAATTAGTAATATCAGCTTCCGTCACGGTATGTTTTGCCGTGATGTAAGTTTCGCTGACTTTCAGTTCTTCAAAATGTTTTCTGAATGGATGAATATTGTCCTCGAACTGTTTTCCGCCATATTGATATTGTTGCGTGATATTGGTCAAAGTCGTTGGCGAACCTTGAATCGCCGTGCGTTGCATATAATGAAGAACACCACGTTTTCCACCCATTTCCTCGCCACCGCCAGCTCTTCCCGGACCGCCGTGAACCAGCATTGGCAAAGGCGAACCGTGACCTGTACTTTCTTTCGCACAATCGGAATTGAGAATCAAAATCCGGCCGTGCATCGATGCGGCGCCGATGACAAATTCTCTTGCAAAATCGTCATCAGCCGTCACAACAGAACAGCAAAGCGAACCTTTTCCCATTCTCGCCAACTCAATCGCTTCATCAATATTATGATAAGGAATAATCGTGCTGACTGGCCCGAAAGCTTCAATATTATGGCAATCCGTATATTTAAAAGGATCTGAATTAAGGAATAAAATAGGGGAAATGAACGCGCCTTTATTTTTGTCCGCACCTTTCACATCGAAATCATCCAGATTCCCGAAAACGATTTCCTGAGTTTTGGACAATTCCTGAACTTTCTCAGAAACTTCCTTCACCTGGTCTTTATTTGCCAAAGCTCCCATTCTCACACCTTCGACATTCGGGTCGCCGATGATGACGGTTGAAAGTCTTTGTCCAAGCGCAATCTGAACATCTTCCACCAAATTGACAGGTACTAAAATCCTTCTAACCGCCGTACATTTTTGTCCGGCTTTGGTCGTCATTTCACGAACAGCTTCTTTGATGAATAAATCAAACTCTGCGGTTCCTTGTTTTGCATCTTCGCCCAAAACCATTGCATTTAACGAATCCGCTTCCAAATTGAAAGGCACAGATTCTTCAAGAATTCTTGGATGAGACTTCAGCATTTTCCCTGTGGAAGCCGAACCTGTAAACGTTACAACATCTTCGCTAGTCACACTTTCCAAAATTCCGTTGGCCGAACCACAAATTAACTGCAGACTCCCTTTAGGCAAAATTTGGGAAGCGATGATTTCTTTAACGACAACTTCCGTCAAAAAACTTGTTGCGGTTGCAGGTTTTACGATTGCAGGAACACCAGCCAAAAGATTGACCGCAATTTTCTCCAACATTCCCCAAACCGGAAAATTAAACGCATTGATATGAATCGCAACCCCACGTTTCGGCGTGCAAATATGATGGCCGATAAAAGTTCCTTCCTTGGAAAGCTTCACCGATTCGCCATCTATATAATAAGGTAAGTCTGGAAATTGTCTTCGAAGTGATGCATTCGCAAAAAGATTTCCGATACCACCTTCGATGTCAACCCAGCTGTCAGCTTTTGTTGCGCCGGTTGCCCAACTCACTTTGTAGAACGTTTCTTTCTTTTCCAAAAGATGAAAAGCGAGTTTCTTCAACATTAATCCTCTTTCCTGAAAAGTCAGTTTTCTGAGTGTCGGACCGCCAACTTTTCTGGCATAATCCATCATTTCCGCAAAATCCAAACCTTTGGAAGTCGCTGTTCCCACCAAATCGCCGTTGATGGAGTTATATAAAGCCTGCCCTTCTCCCTCTCCTTTTGTCCATCTGCCGAGCGCGTAATTTTCTAGTTGCATAATTTTTAGATTTTAGACTTTTAGATAATAGACGGATAGATGATAGATTTTAAAATGTCTATATTCTATTCGTCTATCATCTATTCGTCTGATTTAAACTTTCTCAATAATCACCGCAAAACCTTGTCCTAAGCCAACACACATTGTTGCCAGGGCATATTTTTTATTTTGGTTTTGAAGTTCGTACATCGCGGAATTCAGGATTCTTGCACCACTCATTCCGAGTGGATGTCCAAGTGCAATGGCGCCGCCGTTCGGATTGATTCTGGAATCGTTATCATCCAATCCCCAAGCTCTGATGCAGGCCAAACTTTGTGCAGCGAACGCTTCATTCAATTCAATTATATCAATATCATTAAATGTCAACCCTGCTTTTTGCAATGCCAATTCCGCGGCTTTTACAGGACCGATTCCCATTAATCTTGGTTCAACACCGACAACCGCTCTGGAAACTATTCTTGCTTTTGGTGTTAATCCAAATTCTTTAATCGCATTTTCCGAAGCCAGTAAATTAACTGCTGCACCATCATTCAAACCAGAAGCATTTCCTGCGGTGACAGTTCCGTCTTTTTTGAAAGCTGTTCTTAATTTTGATAAACCTTCCAAAGTTGTATCATTTTTAGGAAATTCATCTTTATCGAAAATCAAATCATCGCCTTTTCTTTGAGGAATATTTACCGGAACAATTTCCTGAGATAATCTTCCGTTTTCCTGTGCAGCTTTAGCTTTCTGCTGAGAATTAAAGGCAAACAAATCCTGGTCTTCACGGGAAATTTGGTCACGTTCAGCCAGATTTTCTGCTGTTTCACCCATTGCATCTACGCCGTACATTTCTTTCATCTTTGGATTGATGAATCGCCAGCCGAAAGTTGTGTCGTAGATTTTCGCATCGCCACCGAAAGGATTTTCAGATTTTGAAATCACCAATGGTCCGCGCGTCATATTCTCAACACCACCCGAAATCATCAATTCAGCATCGCCAACCTGAATTGCTCTTGCCGAATTAATCGCTGCCGACAAACCAGAAGCACAAAGTCTGTTCACCGTTTCTCCGGGAACGTGATAATCCAAACCGGAAAGCAACGCCGACATTCTTGCGATATTTCGGTTGTCCTCGCCAGCTTGATTGGCGCAACCTAAAACAACGTCGTAGATTTTACTTTGGTCGATGTTCGGATTTCTTTCCAATAATTTTTTGATGACAAAAGCCGCCATATCATCGGGACGAACCGAAGATAAGCTTCCTTTCAGTTTTCCAATCGGCGTTCGGATGCCATCTATTATATATACTTGATTCATAATTTTTATCGCAAAGGCGGTTTTTGTTTTTATATATGATATGTTTAAAGTCGCAAAAAAGACTGTCGTCTATTTTTTTAGCAAAGGCTTTAAATTTATTCTAATTTGAAGTGTCGGAAATTAAAAACTGTTATTATAAATTATTTACAATTCGTTTCACACTATCTTTATAAAAATCTGTTCTGAAATTTATTAATAATCCAAGTTTACATCCTGTCATTTTCAAATATGTAAGAATTTGAGCTTTATGAATGTCATTCAATGTATCAACAGTTTTTATTTCAATTATTAATTTGTTTTCTATTAATAAATCTATTTTGTATGCATTTTCTATTCTTAAATCGTCATAAATGATTGGTAGATATTTTTGTCTCTCAACTTGTAAGCCTGCTCTTTTTATTTCGTGAAACAAGCATTCCTCATAAACATTTTCAAATAAACCCGCTCCAAGCTTTTTGTATATTTTAAATCCTAAATCAACGATGATTTTTGCCAATTCATTTTCATTCATTTGTGTAGTGTTTTTTTTATATTAATTTGAAAATTTGCGACTTAAAGCAACACAATTTTCAATCATCTTTTCCGCCTTTGCGTTAAATTTCGTAGAATTTTCTATTTTGTTTTACTAAGTTTCTGATAATCGGACTGCATCGGTAGCGGTCTTCGTGATAAAAATTATAAAGTTCGTCGAGTTCGTTCTGAAGGTTTTCCAGTCCAAATTCATCTGCCCATTTCAATAAACCTTCTGGATAATTCACGCCTTTTGTCATTGCCAAATCAATGTCTTCTTCTGAAGCTATGTTTAAAAAATAAGCGTCTGAAGCTTCATTCATAAGCATTACTAAAATTCTCTTGAATATTAATTCTAATAATTCTGGATTTTCATTTGGTTTTGGTTGTTCTACATTTTCAGAGTAATCATAAAATCCTTTTCCCGACTTTCTTCCAAAATAGCCTGCCTCGAATAATCTTTTTTGCGTGAATGATGGTTTGAATTTCGGGTCGTAGAAAAATTCTTTGAACACACTTTCCGTCACTCGGTAATTCACGTCGTGACCAATGAAATCCATCAGTTGAAATGGACCCATTTTGAATCCGCCCAAACTTGTCATTGCAAAATCAATCGTCGCACAGTCGGTAATGCCTTCCTCTAAAATCCGAATTGCTTCTCCGTAAAATGGTCTTGCAACGCGGTTCACAATAAATCCGGGTGTATCTTTTGCAATCACTGGAAGTTTTTTCCAGCTTTCGACTAAGCTCTTCGTTTTTGAAATCAAATCTTTATCCGTCTGAACGGCAGGAATAATTTCTACCAAAGCCATCAAAGGCGCCGGATTGAAAAAGTGAATCCCAATCACTCGTTCCGGTTTCTGACAAGCCGATGCAATCGATGCAATGGATAATGATGAAGTATTGGTCGCCAAAATGCAATCTTCGGAAACCAGACTTTCCAGTTTTTGGAACAAGTCTTTCTTGATTTCCAAATCTTCAACAATAGCTTCGATGATTAATTCTGAATCTTTCAGTTCAGATAATTTATCACTCAATCGAATCTTATCAAAATAAGTTTCCGCTTCTTCGAAGGTCATTTTGCCTTTCTCAGCCAATTTTTGGAATTGCGCTTCGAGATTGTGTCCGGCTTTTTCTACGGCAAGTGGATTGCTGTCGTACAACAAGACCTCGTTTCCGGCGGTTGCCAAAACCTGTGCTATTCCGCTTCCCATTGCGCCACTACCGACTATTCCTATTTTCATTTTTTATTGTAAAATGTATGATGTAAAAAGTACAATGACTTTTTTATTTCGTTTTAATTTAACTCCATCAACTAACAACCACGTCAATGGCATTTAAAATAATCAAAAGGTTCTTTGCAATCATCACATTGGTACAATGCTTTGCACGCTGTGGAACCAAACTGACTTACCAAATGGGTGTGTTTTGAATTGCAAAGCGGACACTCGACCTCATCTGTTTTTGAAAATAGTTCGTCACCATTTTTTGAATAGACAGGTGGTGCAATGCCATAAGCTTTCAATTTTTGTTTTCCTTCTTCCGTCATCCAATCGGTTGTCCACGCGGGACTCAATTGGTTTGTTATTTTGAAGTTGTTGAAACCTTTTTCAATCAGTTTCAGTTTAATCGACATATTAATCATCGATGTGGCGGGACAACCGGAGTATGTTGGTGTCACGACAATTTCGATTTCATCTTGTTGAAAATCTTCGGGTTTAGAAGAACCAATGTATCGCTCCTCTGGAGCTTTTTTTTCAATGACCACATTATTTTCTACAAACATTTCGCTCCTTCGGAGCTTGACTTCACGGATGATTCCCAAATCTAAAAGATTGAGAACGGGAACTTCCGGGTCGGGAACTTCCTTCAAGATTTGCCAGATGTCGTTTTCCGTGATTGTCATTTTATTTTTAACGCAAAGGCGCAATTATTTTTATTAATTTAATGTTTTAAGTCGCCAAGATTAGCGCAATGTTTGCGACTTAAAGCAGTTTTGTATTCACAGTTCTTGCGCCTTTGCGTTGTAATTTACCATTCCATATTTGGATAAGTACGTTGCATAATTTGCATTTCTGCTAAGATGTAGCCCATTTTCTCAGTGTGTTTTCCATCTTTTCCGCCTGTTAGTTTTCTTGATTTTTCGAAATCGATGGACAATGTAGCTTCGTTCAGGATTTCCAGAACTTTGGTTTCCCATTTGGTTCGGAAGGCTCTGATGTCTGGGATGATGTTTTGTTCGATTAGTTCTAATTCCCAATTTGTCGGAATGAACATTTCGTCAGTAAAATCAACTAAATCATTGACTGACTTCTGGATTTTGCTGTGACTTTCTTCTGTACCGTCGCCCAAGCGAATCATCCATTCACTGCTCCATTTTAAGTGATAAGTGACTTCTTTCAAAGACTTCTCGGCAATGGAAGCGAGTTTCAAATCTGAATGATGTTTCAGTTCGCTCAATAATAAATGATGATAGGCATCGAAGAAAAACTGCCTCGCAATCGTGTCTCCGAAATGTCCGTTCTCTTTTTCTACCAACAACAGGTTTTTGAAATCTCGCTCGTTTCTTAGAAAGGCCAAATCATCTTCGGTTTTTCCTTCGTTCTGAATCTCTGTGGCATATTGATAATAGTTAGAAGATTCTCCCAGCAAATCCAAAGCGATGTTTGACAAGGCAATATCTTGTTCCAAGACTGGACCTTTTCCGCACCATTCACAAAGACGCTGTCCGAGAATTAGGCTTGTGTCTGCGAGGTGCAGGAGATAATTGAGCCAGTTGTTTTTATTGTTTTCCATTTGTTTGAGTACAAAGGTTTTTAACTTTTATTAATTTCTTTTTGTCATTATGTAGGAAACCTAACGAAGTAATTCGACGAAGTCAATCTCAACAGTCTAGATTCCTACGGAATGACAATATTGTGTTTTTAGGATAAATGTTATTCTATATTGAATCTGCAGCCCGACTTGAGTGGAAATCCTTTTTTGTGGCTGGAAAAGCTAGGCAAAAAGATTGGGAACGGAAGGCGGAAATAGCTGCCATAATAATTAAATTACATATTTTTTACCTCCTCCGGAACATGGTAAAACGTCGGGTGGCGGTAAACTTTGTCTTCCGAAGGTTCGTAAAACGCTTCGGAATCGTCGGGGTTTGTGGCATGGATATGCTTGGATTCTACGACCCAAATGCTGACGCCCTCCATCCTTCTGGTGTAAACATCGCGTGCATTTTGGATTGCCATATCAGCATCCGCAGCGTGGAGACTGCCGACGTGCTTGTGGTCCAAGCCTTGTCTGCTTCTGATGAAAACCTCCCAAAGTGGCCATTCTGTATTTTGCATAATATTTCAGATTAGAGACGGATAGATTAGAGATTATAGACTTTAATCTATCGGTTTATGATTGTTGATTTTATCGCAAAGGCGCAATATTTTTCTACTTTGATTCTGTTGTAAGTCGCAAACTATAAACCTCAAATTAATTTTTGCGACTTATAACATTGCTTTGTCACAGCACTTGCGCCTTTGCGTTAGAAAACATTAAACTGTTTTTCTGTTTTGTTCTTCTCTTAATTTTCTTTTTTCGTGGTAAGCGGTTGCGGCTTCTCGTACCCAAGCGCCGTCGTCGAAGGCTTTTTTGCGTGTTTCGACACGTTCTTTGTTGCAAGCGCCGTTGCCTTTGACCACTTTCCAGAACTCATTCCAATCGATTTCTCCGAATTCGTAATGTCCTGTTTCTTCATTGAATTTCAAGTCCGGGTCGGGAATCGTCAAGCCCAGATATTCTGCCTGAGGAATGGAAACATCTACGAAACGCTGTCTCAGCTCGTCATTGGTGAAGCGTTTGATTCGCCATTTCATTGAGAGTTCTGTGTTTCCAGATTCGGCATCTTTGGGTCCGAACATCATCAACGTTGGCCACCACCAACGGTTGAACGCATCCTGAGCCATTACTTTCTGCTCTGGCGAACCTTGTGCGAGTTTCATCATCAGCTCGTAACCTTGCCTTTGGTGAAAACTTTCTTCCTTGCAAATCCGAACCATCGCTCTGGCGTAAGGTCCGTAAGAAGCGCGACAAAGTGGTACTTGGTTCAAAATCGCAGCGCCATCTACTAGCCAACCGATTGCGCCCATATCTGCCCAAGTGAGCGTTGGATAATTGAAAATGCTGGAATATTTGGCCTTTCCGGAATGCAAATCATTGATGGTTTCGTCCCTCGTAACGCCCAGAGTTTCGGCGGCACAATAGAGATATAATCCGTGACCAGCCTCGTCCTGAACTTTTGCCAAAAGGATTTTCTTTCGGTTCAAAGTTGGGGCGCGCGTAATCCAGTTGGCTTCCGGCAACATTCCAACAATCTCGGAATGGGCGTGCTGAGAAATCTGACGAATCAGGGTTTTCCTGTACGCGTCGGGCATCCAGTCTTTTGGTTCGATGCGGATTTCGCTGTCTATTTTATTCTGAAAATGTTCTTCTAAATTGATTTCTGTTGTTTCCATATTGTTTTGTTTTAACAGATTAATCTTATAACTTTAATTGCTAGATTTTTTCATTGTTCCATCATCATTTATAAATCTGAACTGATAATCTTGACTAATAATTTCCCCTCCCGAACTTAAAAAACTTCCAAATAGCCCACGCCAATCTTCAGTATCGTATTCTTTATCTGTGTCCCAACGGATTTGTCCATAGTTATCATCATCTGATTTTTTTTCTATAACTACACCAACTTCGGCATTTAGTGAAACTTTTGTACCGTTTATAAAATCTTGGTTTCTCTTCCATTTATCAGTAATGCGAAAAATATTAGTCCTTAATTCACTTCCTTCTTCTCCACAAAACCATTCCCATTCTTTTGCCGATTTAAACCATTCCCAAATCCTCGTAAAATCTGCAACATTATCTCCTTCAATTTCATACAATTCTTCAATAAAATCATTTTTGAAATTTATAAAAGCTTCATCGTTGTTTTTAATATTATTAATGATTGCTTCAGATTTATGTAAGTCATCAAATAATTCATACAATTCCCACTTTTTCCAATAATCTACTTTGGAAATTTTGTTTGAATTTTGTTTTTGAAAAAATCTTTTGAACATCCAGTTTATTCTTTAAGTCACTTGATTAGTAATACTTTGAATACAATTTTATTTAATATCAAAATTTACAACCACTTCCTCTGACCTCGGATGTGCTTGGCAAGAAAGGATAAATCCTGCGGCAATCTCGTCTGGTTCCAGGGAATAATTGATGTCCATCACGACTTCGCCTTTTTCCAGTTTGCATTTGCAAGTGGCGCAAACACCGCCTTTGCAGGCGTAAGGCAAGTCGGCTCCGTTTTGCAAAGCAGCGTCCAAAATGGTTGGGCCGTGGTAAGCCAAATCTAATTTCAGAGCGGTCGCATCCAACTTGACGGTGACTTTGCTAAAAACATCATCCGATTGATTGATTGCGGATTCGTGCTCTTTTTTCTTTTCGGCAGAAGCTGCGCTGAAGAATAATTCGAAGTGAATCTTCTTGGCATCCACGCCGGAACTGACCAAAGTATCTCTCACGCCGAGAATCATTTCTTCTGGTCCGCAAAGGAAAACCTCATCGATTTTCTCTGCCGGAATGATATTGTTGAGAAATGATTTTGCTTTTTCGGAATTGATTCTGCCACTCAACAAATCTGCGTCGGCAACCTCTCGGCTGAGAATGTGATAAATGCTGAGGCGTTCCATAAAACGGTTTTTCAACGCTTCGATTTCTTCTTTGAAAATGATGGTCGCTTTGTTTTTATTCCCATAAATCAGAATGAACTGGCTTTGAGGCTCGTTTTTCAAAACTGATTTGATGATGGAAATAATTGGTGTGATGCCACTTCCCGCAGCAAAAGCAACATAAGTTTTTTTGTTTGCGGGATTCAGTTCTGTGTAGAATTTCCCCATTGGAGGCATTACTTCCAAGACATCGCCTTCTTTCAGATTTTCATTCATAAAAGAAGAGAACAGACCTTCGGGAACTTTTTTCACAGCGACTTTCAACTCGTTTTCGTGCGGACTTGCGCAGATTGAATACGAACGACGAAGTTCCTCGTTGCCATTGATTTGTCGGAAAGTCAGGTATTGGCCTTGCGTGAATTTGAACTGTTCTGCCAATTCTGCAGGCACATCAAAACTCACGGAAACACAATCCTGCGTTTCTTTCTTGACTTTTTTGACCTTTAAATGATGAAAATTTACTGACATTTTTTTTAAACGCAAAGTGCGCAAAGTTTTTTTGATTTACTTTATGTTTTTAAGTTCGCAAAGCCGCTTACGCTTAGCAAAGCTCAAAAATCATTTTTATAATCTATTATCTATTAGTCTATTATCTATCTTCTTTGAGCATTCCTTTCATTAATAATGTTTTCAAATCATCTTCCAGTTCCTGTGGTGTGATTTCGCGACTTGGTTTGTACCAAAGTTCTATCCACCTTAATGAAGATAACATCGTGAAAAGTGCGACGGAAACATTCATTTTTTTGAATTCACCGTTTTGCATTCCTTGTTCTATGATGTTAGCAAAGCTTTTTTCGTAAGATTTTCTGGTTTCTTTATATTGTTCTTTCTTGTCATTAGACAAATATTTCCAATCGTTATTTGCTACAGAAACTGAGGCAGAATCTTCGATAATCAACTGAACGTGAAGTCCAATGATAGCATTTAGTTTCTCTTGAAAAGTCTGGTTGGTATTTTCGATTTCTTGAAGTTGGGAAATGTATTGGTTGGCAATTTTGAAGCAAATCAATTCCAGAATTTCGTCTTTGGATTTGATGTGGTTGTACATACTTGCCGCTTCCATTCCCACTTTTTCGGCGAGGTCGCGCATACTGGTTCCGCCGAAACCTTTTTCTTTGAAAAGCATTGCGGCCTCGGACAAAATCAATTCTTTTTTATTGATTTTTATTTTGTTTGGAATTGTTTCTGTTTCCATATTTTTAACGCAAAGTGCAATTTCATCAAAGTTATTTCCCCAGCCCTAAAGGGAGTAACTTTGAGGAATTCTAATACTTTAGTAATTGTTCTATTTCTTTAATTAATTTCTGGGTGTTCGGCAACATTTCCTTTTCCAATTCGGAATTGATAGGAATTGCCGGCAAATCTTTGGCACCAACTACTTTTACCGGAGCGTCCAGATGTCTGAAACAATTGTCACTGATTCTTGCTGCGAGACTTTGAGCAAAACTATTATTCACAGGTTCTTCCGTCAAAACGATGCAACGGTTATGTTTTTTCACACTTTCGAAGACACGGTTTTCATCTAAAGGTGAGAGCGTTCTTAAATCAATGATTTCGATTTGATTTTCAAATTCTTTTGTTGCGTTTGAAGCCCAATAAACGCCCATTCCGTAAGTGATGATGGTCAAAGTTGGTTTGTCCTGTCGATTTTCGCAAAGCAAAACTTCTCTCGCTTTACCAAATGGAATGATGTAATCTTCGTCTGGCTCTATGGATTTTGCATTTTCTGTGCCTTCGATTTTTGACCAATACAAACCTTTATGTTCTAACATTACAACCGGATTTGGGTCGTAGAAAGCGGCTTTCATCAAACCTTTCAAATCTGCACCAGTTGAGGGATACGCGATTTTGATGCCTTTGATATTAGTCAAAACACTTTCAACCGAACTTGAATGATATGGTCCACCACTTCCATAAGCGCCAATCGGAACTCTAAGAATCATTGACACCGGCCATTTTCCATTAGACAAATAATAACTTCTGGAAACTTCGGTGAATAATTGATTCAAGCCTGGCCAAATGTAATCGGCGAACTGAACTTCGACAATTGGTTTCAGTCCAACTGCGCTCATTCCTACTGTTGAACCGACGATAAACGCCTCCTGAATTGGGGTGTTGAAAACCCGTTTCTCTCCAAATTGTGCTGCCAACGTAATCGCTTCACGAAAAACGCCGCCTAATCTCAAGCCAACATCTTGTCCATATAATAAGGCTTCCGGATGTTTGGTCATCAATTCTCTGATGGCGAATAGTGCGCAATCTACCATTACCGTTGGGATTTTTCCGTTTGGGGAACGTTCTCCTTTCTCTTCAGTGATTGGTGTTGGTGCGAAATCGTGTTTGTAAGCGTCTTCCGGTTTTGGGTCTTCTGCTAAAACAGCATTTTCAAAATCGGTTCTTACGAGTTCTGCAATTTCTTTTTCTATGGTTTCGACTTCAGAATCTTCTACGCTGAATTCTGAAAGTTGATTTCTTAATTTGATTAATGGGTCATTTTTCGCGCATTCTTCCAAATCATCGCGGTACCATTCTTTTCGTACGCCGGAAGTATGGTGATTTAATAAAGGAACTTTGGCGTGAATCAGCATTGGTCGGCGTTCTTCACGAATGATTTTGATGCATTCTTTGACAGTTTCGTAGGATTTGATAAAATCTGTTCCGTCGATGGTTCTGGTTTCGATGCCGTTGAAACCTTCCATATATTTTGTGATATCCTGCGCCCGAATTTCGTCTGCGCTGGCGGAAATATCCCATTCGTTGTCCTGAACCAGATAAAGAATTGGCAATTGTTTCAAAGCTGCCATTTGGAACGCTTCGGAAACTTCGCCTTCTGTGCAACTTGCGTCACCCAATGAGCAGACTGCGATTGGTTTATCATCGAGATTTTCGTCGATTCCCGTTTCTTCTTTGTACTTCATTCCCATTGCAATTCCGGTGGTTGGGATGGCTTGCATTCCTGTTCCAGAACTTTGGTGGATGATTTTCGGGAAATCGTCACGTCTAAGACTTGGATGTGCGTAATAAGTTCTTCCGCCAGAAAAGGGGTCGTCGCGTTTTGCTAAAAGTTGAAGCATCAATTCGTAAGGCGTAATTCCGATTCCTAGTAAAATTGAATCGTCTCTATAATAAGGACTGACGAAATCCTGTGGCAACAACTGCATTCCCAAAGCCAACTGAATCGCCTCGTGTCCGCGAGAAGTGGCGTGAACGTACTTCGAAGTTATTTTTTTTTCCTGTTCAAACAAATCGGTCATCATTTTTGCCGTAAACATCAGACGATAGGCTGACTTGAGTAAATCAGTCAGAGAAATTTCTTTGTTTAAAAAATGTCTTTTGGTCATCTCTATATTTAAACATTTGACATTCAGTTAATTAATTCAAAATTTGAATTATGAATGTGATTTAAACAAACTTACGAATTTTATTTTAACTAACAAATGTTAGTTAGTTTTTAATTGCGAGATGACAAAATTGATAATGGTCCAACTTTCCACAACGTTTCTTGAAAATTACAAATGGTCATACATTGCGAAGCGCGCCCCGACCTGAGTGGAGCTCATTTTTTGCTTATGCGCATGTTTCAATCTGTTGGGAAATTTCTGGCAAAAAATACCGGGAACGGAGGGCGGATGAAGGCGCCCAAATAAAAAAACTTAAAAGTTCTACATTTGCGAACTTTTTGTATATTCGCATTGTTAATGAATTTGAATGGAAAGAATTTTTGTAAAAAGTACACTTAGGGAATTTTGGGAAATACACCCAGACTCAGAACAATATCTGAAAACGTGGTACGATACTGCAAAAAATTCTAATTGGACAACGCCTAATGAAGTAAAACAAACCTATGCCAATGCAAGCATCCTGAAAGATAACCGAATCGTTTTTAATATTAAGGGAAACAGCTATAGACTGATTGCAAAATTTAATTTTGAAAAGCAATGGATTTTCATTCGCTTTATTGGAACGCATACGGAATATGATAAAATTGATGCAAACACGATTTAAAAAATTGAGAATATGAACGTAAAACTTATAAAAACCGAGACAGATTATCAAAATGCACTATCCAGATTGGAGGTAATTTTTGATGCAAAATCTGGTACGCCAGAAAGTGATGAAGCGGATATCCTAGGATTATTGATTGATGAATACGAGAAAAAGCACTATCCGATAACTTCGCCCGACCCTATCGAAGCCATCAAAATAAGAATGGAGGAAATGCAATTGAAACAGACGGATTTGATTGAAGCGATTGGGGGAAAAAGCAGGGTCTCCGAAGTACTGAGCAGAAAGCGAAAATTGACTGTTGGAATGATTCGAAGTTTGACCACAAAATTAAATCTCTCAGCTTCCTTACTTATAGGAGAATATTGATTACTTTAAAATAATGTCATATAAATAATTAAATATCTTCCTCATCACAAAATAAAAATTTAAATTTTGTAGTTTTGAAGATTAAACAAGATAAATGAAAATTAAAATATTCCTTGGCATTGCATTTTGGTCACTTTTATTATTAGCAGGATGTAATCGCGATGATATTTCGTTTGAATCGCCAACGCAACTGTTGAGATTCTCCACCGATACCGTTTTTTGCGACACGGTTTACAACCAGATGCGTTCGGAAACTTACGCCGTAAAAGTTTACAATAGAGAAGATAAGGATGTTTTGATTCCGAGAATTGCGTTGGAAGGCGGAAGTGGTTCGCTTTACAGAATCAACGTGGATGGAAAAGTCGGGACAAGTTTCGAAAATGTGGCGCTGAGAAGAAAAGACAGCCTTTATGTTTTCGTTGAAATTGCGCCGATTGCCAACGCACCGGAAGCAATTGCTGAAGACAAGGTTGTTTTCAATACACCTGCCGGTGAGCAGAAAGTAACATTATTCTCAGTCGTTCAGGATGCTGAATATTTTATCAAAACCGATACAAATCCGAATATCATTTCTGAAAACACGACTTGGACCAAAGACAAAGTGAAAGTGATTTTCGGAGATTTGACCGTTGCTGAAGGAAAAACTTTGACGATGGAAAAAGGCACGAAAGTCTATTTCCGAAAAAACAGCGGAATGAACTTCGCAAAGAATTCGATTCTTGATGTGAAAGGAGCTCTTGGCGATGAAGTGATTTTCCGAGGCGACAGAAGCGACACGAAATACGATACGCTTCCTGCCAACTGGAACGGAATCAAAATGGAGGAAGATACCGAGTTGAAAATGAATTACGCCAGACTTTTTGGTGGAAACGTTGGTCTTCAACTTAAAAAAAATACGGCTGAAATCAACAATTCCATTATTCATACTTTTCAAAATGTAGGAATCTATGGCATCCATTCCAATCTGACAATGAACAACGTGGTGATGAACAACTGCGGGGAAACTGACATTGCGATTGCCGGAAGCGGAAACTATAACTTGAATTATTGTACGATAGCCAACTATTGGGATTTGAACTCGAGTATGTCTGCGATGGGAATCTTTGCAAGCAATACTTGGGAAAACGAAGCTGGTGAGTTAGAAGCTGGAGCGGTGGTTTTAAATGTTAATAATTCTATCATTTATGGCGATATGCCAGATATGATTTCTTTTACTAATAATCCAAATGGAACGCCGATTAGTTATAGTTTTAACAGTTCTTTACTGAAATTCACAACAAATTCTGGTTTAGCAGTGGGAAGTTCAAACATTGCCAATGAAGACCCAAAATTCCAAAACTACTTTACTCAGAAAATGAATCTGAGAGTGAAAGCGGATTCTCCTGCAAAAGGAAAAGGAACTAATTCCACTGGAATCACCGCTTCCGATATTGTAGGAAATCCAAGAGGCGCTCAACCAACAATCGGCGCATATCAATAATGGAAATCACGACACTCCAAAATCAGGTTGATGAATGGATAAAAACCATTGGCGTCCGTTATTTCAATGAACTGACCAATATGGCAATGCTGACGGAAGAAGTTGGCGAAGTGGCCAGAATCATCGCAAGAAGATACGGCGAACAATCTGAAAAAGAATCCGACAAATCCAAAGACCTTGGCGAAGAATTGGCGGACGTTCTGTTCGTAACGCTTTGTCTCGCCAATCAAACCGGAACAGATTTGCAATCGGCCTTCGACAAAAAAATGAAGGTAAAAACCGACAGAGACAAGGATAGACATCAAAATAATGAGAAATTAAAATAGATGAAGTTGGATGATGGAAGATGGATGTTTTAAAACGCATCGATTAAACTTCCATCATCCCGCTTCCAACTTCCAAACAAACTATGATATTAAAAAAATCTGAATTAATCGATAATCAAAAAATCCAAATTACCGGTTCGAAAAGTATTTCGAACCGTCTTTTGATTTTAGGGAAACTCTTCGGGAACATTGATATGCTCAATCTTTCCAACTCTCAGGACACAACTTTGCTGAAAAAAGCGTTGGAATCGGATTCCGAAATTGTGGACATCCACCACGCTGGAACTGCGATGCGTTTTCTCACGTCCTATTATTCGATTTTTGAAGGAAGAAAAACCATTCTGACCGGCTCCGACCGAATGAAAAACCGACCTATCAAACCTTTGGTGGATGCTCTCCAATCACTTGGCGCAGACATTACTTATCTTGAAAAAGAAGGTTTTCCGCCGTTGCAAATCATCGGAAAAAAATTAGAAAAGAATATCGTTAAGATTTCCGCGAACGTTTCCAGCCAATTTTTGACTTCATTAATATTAATAGGAGGAAAACTGGAAAACGGATTGACCTTGGAATTGGAAGGCGAAATCACATCACGTCCTTACCTCGAAATGACTTTGAAAATCCTGAACGAAATCGGAATCAAATCTCATTTTGCTGAAAATAAAATCGAAATCGTTACGCATAACAACCAATACAGAACAGAACGTTACGAAGTAGAAAGTGACTGGTCTTCAGCTTCTTATTTCTATTCTTTGTCCGCAATTGGCAAAAAAACCATCACGCTGAAAAGCTTTCACACGCTTTCTCTGCAGGGCGACAGCGTAATCAAAGAAATCTATTGGAAATATTTCGGAATCAACACGGTTTCGGATTATGCAGAAAACTCGATTTCACTTTTGCCAGAACCCGCTTTTGAGTACCCTGAATTAATTACGTTGGATATGAATGATTGCCCAGACATTGCTCAAACGCTTTGTGTGACGGCAACTGCTTTGAAAATCCCATTTGAAATTACGGGACTTCACACTTTGAAGGTAAAAGAAACAGACCGATTGGTAGCACTTCAAAATGAATTGTTGAAAATCGGAGCGAAAACGCACATTACGGTTGAGAAAATAGAATCTTCGGAATTCGTAGAACCTGAGGAAAATATTTCAATCGCGACTTACAACGACCACAGAATGGCGATGGCCTTTGCGCCGTTTGCATTAATCAAAGAATTGAATATCGAAAATGAAGATGTTGTCGAGAAATCTTATCCTGAGTTTTGGGAGGATTTTGCAAAGGTTACGAGCAATTAATCTGATAAAATTTTACGATTTAAAAAATACCTATCTTTGTTATTAGCAAGTCGTTAATTCAGAAACAGCGTTATGGAAATCACAAATATCAATCAATTAGACCTTAACAAAACTTACACTTTTGCTGATTATCTTTTATGGAGATTCAAAGAAAGAGTGGAACTTATCAAAGGTAAAGTTCTGAAAATGAGTCCTGCTCCGGCAACAAATCACCAAAGGATTTCACGAAAATTAAGCAATATCTTGATTCCTTTTTTTGAAAGCACAGCTTGTGAATTATTCTATGCTCCATTTGATGTGCGTTTACCTAATAAAAATGGGGAAATCCTTACAGTAGTGCAACCTGATTTGTGTGTCATTTGCGACCGAAACAAAATTGACGACAAAGGCTGTCTTGGTGCGCCGGATTTGGTGATTGAAATTCTTTCACCGGGAAATTCGAAAAAAGAAATGAATCTCAAATTCAGTTTGTACGAAGAATCTGGTGTTTCCGAATATTGGGTTGTGGATTCCAGCGAAAAATTTATTTTAATATACAGTTTGGAAAACGGAGAATATATCAGCAGAAAACCGGTTGCAGATGGCGAAATTTTGCAATCCATCAAATTTCCAGATTTGAGATTCTCCACTCAGGATTTGTATGAATTTTGATGAAAAAGTTTCTATTTTTCTTTACACTCATATTCTTTTCATTTCTCCACTCTCAAGAATTGAAAGATTTCACAATCCCAAAAGGTTACGAGAAAATCTTGGAAACAAAAGGCGACCTGGACAAAGATGGAAAAGATGAAACCGTTATCGTTTTCAATACAGATAAAACACCTGACTTGGAATCTCCTGGACTGGTAAGAAAGTTTTATATTCTAAAAAACATCAATGGCAAATTAAAAATCTGGAAAGAAAATTCGACCTTAATTTTTGATAGCAAAACGGGATTTTACCCAAATGATAATAAGTTGGAATTGATTATTAAGAACAATTGTTTAATAATTAATCAAATGTATTTTACCAATTCTCGCCACACAGACACTTCAAAACACACTTTTAGGTTTCAAAACGGAGATTTTTATTTGATTGGCGTATCAATTAATTACGATGACACCTGCGAATATAATTTCAAAAATGAAATCAATTTTTCAACTGGGAAAGTCATTGTAAGCGAAGAATATTCGGATTGTGATGATGGCTCGAACAGAAAAATTCCAGAAAATTATCATAAAGAATTCACTTACAAACTTCCCAAATTGATAAAAATGAGTGATTACAAAATGGGAAAGAACGAAATCAAAATTCCTAATTCAAAAAAATCTTTTAATTTCTAAATGTCAAAAACCATCATCATCACAGGCACTTCATCCGGAATTGGATTTGCGCTGGCAGAATATTTCGGGAAGAAAGGGAACAAAGTTTACGGACTCAGCAGGAAAACTGTGAGCTCGGATTATTTCGTTTCGATTCCGACCGACATTACCGACAAAGACCAAATCGATAACGCCATTTCTGAAATATTGAAAACAGGAACCAGAATCGATGTGCTCATCAACAACGCCGGAATGGGAATGGTTGGCTCGATTGAAGATTCTACCAAAGAAGATATTACGAGATTATTCAATCTCAATTTGATTGGTTCTGTCCAAATGATGACCACCGTTTTGCCAAAAATGAGAGAGCAGAAATCAGGGAAAATCATCAATGTTTCAAGCATCGGTTCCGAAATGGGATTGCCTTTCCGAGGTTTCTATTCCGCTTCCAAATCGGCTTTGGACAAAGTGACGGAAGCAATGCGTTACGAAGTTTATCCGTGGAACATCCACGTTTGTTCGCTTCATTTGGGCGACATCAAAACCACTATTGCGGAGAATCGTGTCAAAACAAAAGTTTCCGAACCCTATAAAAATGTCTTCGATAAAGTTTATGCTTTGATGAATTCCCACGTTGGCGACGGCACCGAACCTTTGGATGTTGCGGTTTACATTGATGGACTTTTAGGAAAATCGAAATGGAAAGCGCACTATTATTTCGGGAAATTCGGACAAAAGATTGGCGTTCCGCTCAAATGGATTCTCCCGCAAGGCACGTACGAGAATCTGATGAAGAAATACAATAAAATGGACTAACTTCGGTTTTAGTTATAATACGTAAGGTCTTCGACTCCGCTCAGACTGACATCGTTTAAAATGAAACTTTCATATTACTGACATCTTTGAAATGAAAACAGTTAGTATTAGAGATGTCACACTGAGCGGAGTCGAAGTGCTTTCCAAAAGATGAATCAATATTATGTTTACATATTAAAATGTTCGGATAACTCTTATTACACAGGAGTTACAAGCAATTTGGAATCTCGATTTATCAAACATCAATCAGGATATTTCCCTGAAAGTTATACTCACAACAGAAGACCCGTTCAATTGGTTTTTTACAATGAATTTAATGAAATAGAGCAAGCAATTGCTTTTGAAAAACAAGTGAAAGGCTGGAGTAGAAAGAAAAAAGAAGCTATCATTAATGATAACTGGGAGAAACTGAAAGAATTGTCTATTTGCAAAAATAGTAGTCATTCGGATAACATAGACAAAGGCTTCGACTCCGCTCAGCCTGACAACTCAAACAATTCACTATCAAATTAGACGTAAATCCAAATTGTACCGCTTTCTATTAATATTAGCTTTCTTTATTTCTTTTTTCTCCAACGCGCAGAAAAAAGAATATTGGCTCATCGATAAAGAAACCAACGTAAAAAAAATCGTTTCCGATTCAGCGAAAGCAGTCAAGTTTCTTGATTCTTTAACGGAAAATTCCTACTTCTTCACAGAACTGAAAGACGTCAAAAAAATAGATAACCGCACCGAAATCTATTATGACAAAGGCCCGAATTTCAATAAAGCCAATGTCAAATTTTCAGACTCATTGGTTTCAGATTTAAAGCTTCAAAAGAACGAACTATACACCAAAAACCTCGATTCACTCAAGAAGAACATCAATCAAAAATACCGGAACAAAGGTTTCGCTTTCAACCGCGTGAAAACCAAATTCCAGAAAATGGAAAATGGAATTCCTACTGTGAAAATCTCCGTTGTCACATCATCTCAAAGGAAAATCGACGCCATCGTTTACAAAGGCTACACGCGTTTACCGAAACAATTCGTTAAAGCTTTGAACAAAGAATATGTCGGTAAAAATTACGAAGACAAAAACTTGGTTTCGATGAATCAGGCTTTGCAAAATCACCAATTCGTGACTTTGGAAAAACCGCCTCAGACTTTATTTACAAAGGATTCCACGCAGGTTTTTCTCTTTACACAAAAGAAAAAAACCAACACGTTCGACGGAATGATTGGCTTCGGAAACGACAAAACCGAAAAATTCACCGTCAACGGAACCTTGAATGTCCAGCTCAAAAATATGTTCAACAGCTTCGAAAGCATCGGTGTTTACTGGCAAAGAAATCCCGACAAAGGCCAGACTTTCGATATGCAAACCGACATTCCGTACACATTTGGAAGCAATGTCGGTCTGAACGTCAACGTCAATATTTTCCGCCAAGACTCCACTTTTGCGAATGTGAAATTTTTGCCCGCGGTTTACTATCACCTTTCGCCACGTCAAAAACTCGGTCTCAAAGGGACTTTCGAGTCGTCCGCGATTTTGGACTCGCTCTACACAGGCGGTCGCGATTACAGCAAAAAAGGGATTGGACTTTGGTACCAATATCAGGAAGGAAGCGACATTCCGCTGTTCATCAACAAAAGCAATATCCGTGTGGAAGCCGATTTCCTGAAGACCACTTATGACGACACGCAGGAAAAATTTGACCAAATTCGATATTTTCTTTTCGCCGAGCACAACTTCAATCTCTCCGGAAACCACTATCTGAACGTCAAGGCCGAGTCCGCATTGCTCAGCGCCAAGAACGAACTTTCCACAAACGAACTTTTTAGGTTTGGCGGTTGGAACTCGATGCGCGGTTTCAACGAGCAGAGTCTCATCAGCGATTTCTACGCATTTGCCGGCGCAGAATATCGCTATCTCGTCAATGACCAAGCCTTTTTCGACCTCTTTGCGCAGTACGGACAAATGTCCAACAAAGCCTTGGGGATTTCACCGAAATTGTATAGTTTAGGTCTCGGTTTCAACTTTTTTCTTCCCGTCGGGTTGATGAGTTTCCAGATTTCGAACGGAAATCAATTTGGTAACCCATTTAAATTCAATGAAATAAAAATCCATTGGGGAATCCTAAGCAGGTTTTGATAAATATTTGGAGCCAGGAACCTGCTTTCCGTTGTTATCTTTTTTTACCTCAAGATTATCAGGCTGAGATTTTCGAAGCTCTTTCGAATAAGGGTTTACATTAATAGAATTTTGTAAAATGACAAAAAAAGACTCCAATGAAAATTGAAGTCTTATAATTTATTTAGTAATCCTAAGGTCAGAAATAATGATCTTGTGATGATCGCAATCCTCGAAGCAGATGCCGTTTTCTTTCCAATAAGGATTTTTGGGCGTCAAAGTGGGAACTTTAAAGTGTTCGAGATTGGTCAAGATCTTCTGAAACTTTTCCAAGGTTTCCGGATAGAAAACTAAGATGTCATCATCATCAAACTTAGACTCTGGCAAATTCCCGTCCTGCGTGAACTCCAAATGCCAATTCTCACCAGCTTTACCTAAAAAAACACCATCATAACCGTTGTGGTCTTCAAACTTCCCGATTACTTCAAACTCCAAAACGGAAGTGTAGAAGTAGATCAGTTTCTTAAGATTCTGCGTATGTCGTGCGTATCTAAAAATCATTAGATTTGAATATTAAGATTAATGAAAGTAAAAATCATTCAGCTTTTCTTCACAAAGCGTTTTCACGACATTCACCCAGCTTTGTTCCTCGTTCAGACAGGGAATATAATCGAATCTTTCACCACCACCATGAAGGAAAATCTCCTTACCTTCCACAGAGATCTCTTCCAAAGTTTCCAGACAATCGGAGACAAAAGCAGGACAAACGATGGCCAATTTCTTGATGCCTTTTTTGCCAAGACCTGCCAAAGTAGCGTCTGTGTAAGGTTCCATCCACTTGTCTTTGCCCAGTCTGGACTGGAAGGTGACCATCACTTTTTCTTTTGGCAATCCCAGTTTTTTGCACACCAGTTCGGTCACTTTGTAACATTGGTGTCTGTAGCAGAATTTGTGCGAAGGATTGTCTTCCTTTTGGCAACAAGTATTCATATTGCAAGTGTTCGTGGGGTCGGTTTTGTAAATATGACGTTCCGGCACACCGTGATACGAAAACTGCAACAGATCAAAATCCGCAGGAAGTTTTTCCCTGATACTTTCAGCTAAAGCATTGATGTAAATCTCGCGGTCGTAGAATGGCTCCACGTAATTGATCTTGATATCTGGGAAGAATTTTAGTCTCACTTCCTCAGCTTTGTCGATCACGGTTTCCGTGGTACTCATCGCATATTGCGGATAAAGCGGGAATAGAGAGATTTCGGTCACGCCTTGATCTACCAACTCTTGGATTCCAGTTTTTATTGATGGTTCTGCATAGCGCATTCCCAACCCAACTGGAACATCCACGATCTCCTGAAGTCTTTTCTGAAGATGTTTGGAGATCACGATCAAAGGCGAACCTTCGTCGGTCCAAACAGTTTTGTAAGCTTCAGCAGATTTCTTCGGTCTGGTTTTCAGGATGATTCCTTGAACCAAAAGGGCGCGGAAGATCCAACGGTAATCGATGACCTTTTCGTCCATCAGGAACTCGTCCAGATATTCCTTTACATCGTTTACGTCCGTCGATCTCGGAGATCCGAGGTTGACGAGAAGAATTCCCTTGCGATTGTTAGTTGTTGGTTGTTGGTTGTTGGTTTCCAATTTTGAAATTATTTTATAGGCGTTTCTGGAAGTCGGTCAACTGACAACGAGAAACTATCAACTAAATATTATCCATTCACAGCTTCCACGTTCTCCACCAATTCCGGAACGAATTGTTTCAGAATGTTCTGTATCCCGTTTTTCAACGTTGCTGTTGAAGATGGACAGCCACTGCAAGCGCCTTGAAGCAACATTTTTGCCGTTTTGTTTTCCTGATCATATTCGATCAATGAGATTTTTCCACCATCGTTTTCTACAGCTGGTGCCACATATTCATTCAGGATGTCGCTGATCTTTTGCTCGTCATTGGTATATTCTCTGTTGATGATCTTCAACATTGGATTTTCGTGCTTGTGAGGTTCTGCGTTGGAAATGGCTTTTCCAGCTTGCAAAAATTCTGCGATGAAAGAACGGACTTGATTCATGATCTCGTGCCACTCAAACTGACCGTCTCTGGTCACAGCAACGAAATTATCACTCACATAAACCTCTTTCACAAAATCAAAAGCTTCGTACAATTCTTTGGCTAAAGGAACTTCGTCCGCTTCTTCTCTAGATTTTACCTCGATGAAACCATCCATCAACATTTTGCTGGAGATGAATTTCATTACCGCAGGATTTGGGGTCATCTCAGAATAGATCTGATACATTTCTTTTTTCTTCTGAAGATAGATTCTTGGGTTCGCCAACAATTCGTCCTCGATGATGTTCTTCAAGCTTTCTGCAACGTGTTCCCATTCAACCGTATCTTCTTTCGCCACGGCAATGAAATTGGCTGTAATGAAAATCCTGTTCACAAATGGATAGTTGAACAATTCTTGAGCTAACGGAATTTCGGAAATGTCAGAATCTCTGTCTAATTCCAGTGAACCGGGAATCAAAGTGTAGTCCGTAACGAACTTCATCACTTTCTTGTTTTCCGTAGGTTCTATAATGATTTCTCTCATTTTAAGTATATTGAACTACAAAAATATCGTAATTTGGTGGAACAAAAAAGCCGATGAATCCCAATGTTGTGTTAAGTTTTGATTATGAGTAGGTTTGCGGATATTCGATTTTTTCTATTGTCTTAATATTAATTTAATTTTTACTAAAAATAACATCTACCAAAACAAAACCAATGAAAATCAAACTAATCTTTCTTTTTTTCCTGATTGCAAACTGCTATTTTTCTCAAACTATAAAAATATTGTCTCTCGAGGATAATTCACCTATTGAAGGTGTTATCTTGATGAGCGCATCGGGAGAATATCTTGGCAAATCAAATGTGAATGGGGAAATGGACGAAAGTCTGGTGAAAAACAAAGATTTTCTATTAATCAATCATCCTCTAATCGATACGGATACTCTTTTCATTAATAAAATAGTAAAAGGAGAATTTAAAGTAAAAGCCATTAAAGAAACCAAAATTCCGGAAGTTAACATTGTAACTTCCACCAAAGATTTTATTATTGTCAAAGGTTATTTTAACAGTTATGTTACCAATAATTCTGAGTTCAATATTTTTGTAGATGGAACTATAGAATACGTTTTTGATAGGAAAACCGGAGAATATAAAAGTCAAATCATCAATGAGTACAGATCTTTTATCTTAGAAAGTAAAGATGTCAATAGAAAAGAAATTTCCAGTTTTGTTTTTGATAGTTTATTAAAACTTCCGGAACTGAATTTGGTAAGTTCTGCATTGGGATCCAAAAGTGATTTTACAAAAAAATATGATCAACAAGCTGACAAAACCATATTTGAATACCACAAAAGTAAATATACGGAAGAAGAATTTAAATTTTTGGGCTACGTTTTCAAAGACTCTAGAAGAGACGACGTCATAAGTTTTGATAGCAATAATCCAAAAACTAGCCGGTTGATTTCTTTCGGAACTTCTAGCGGAATATCATTAAAACATAAATCCGAGGAACAGTTCTCAAAATTGATGTTAATCAGAAACTTTTATCCAACGGAAATATATTTTAAGAATAAAAATGAGTTAGAAAAAGGTTTGAAATTCAACCGAAATGTCAGTAGTTTCAAAACAAATTATTGGGAGCAAGATTCTCACGCTTCTTTCTACGAATTTCTTTCTAGACAATTCAAAGATTCATTTAAACAAAAAGAAAATAAAAATAAATAAGATGGCAATTATAAAAGAACTTTTAGGCAAAACGCCTCAACTTGGAGAGAATGTTTTTGTGGCAGAAACGGCTGTAATCATCGGTGATGTGACGATGGGAGACGTTTGTAGTATTTGGTACAATGCGGTTTTGAGAGGTGATGTGAATTCTATCAAAATTGGCAATAAAGTGAATATTCAGGACAACGCAATGGTACATTGTACATATCAGAAAAGTCCGACTACAATTGGAAATAATGTTTCGATTGGTCACAACGCGATTGTTCACGGTTGCACGATCAAAGACAATGTACTGATTGGAATGGGTGCGATTGTGATGGATGATTGTGTGGTAGAAAGCAACTCGATCGTTGCGGCGGGAGCAGTGGTAACGGCAAATACGAATATCAAAGAAGGCGAAATATGGGCTGGCGTTCCGGCAAAAAAAGTAAAAGATATTTCGCAAAGTCTTATTGAAGGCGAGATCGACAGGATTGCAAATAATTATGTTAAATACTCCAGCTGGTACAAACAGGAGTAGATTGGTACAAAGATTGAATTTTCCAAAGAAATGTAAACTATGACAAAGCTTAAATCTTTTTGGGAAGTTCTAAAAGCCACTTTTAACGAATGGACATCATCCTCTGCATCCAAAGACAGTGCAAGTATGGCATACAATGCGATATTTGCGTTGCCAGGTTTGCTGATCATCATCATCTGGACAACGAGTCATTTCTTTGGTGAAGAAGCGGTAAATGGTGAAGTTCGTCGACAATTGCAAGGCATAATGGGCTATGACGGCGCAAAAAGCATCCAAGATATTATTGCCAGCGCGATGGTTGACAAAGAGAACTTCTGGATGAAAGCTTTAGGGGTTGCGACTTTGATCTTTGGTGCTACCAGTTTGTTTTTCCAGATGCAAAGCACGCTCAACAATCTTTGGGATGTGGAAGCGGCGCCAAAAAAGGCTTGGCAGAAATTCATTCTTGATAGAGCTAATTCCTTGGGAATGATTTTGATGATTGCGTTTTTACTTCTGATAAGTATGGTTTTGTCATCACTCATTGGCTTGGCTAATGGATTGATAACCAAATATTTTGGAGTTGATACTTACTTCATTATTCAAGTGAGCAATTTCGTTTTAGGATTGGCTGTTGTGACGGTTCTGTTTGCGATAATGTTCAAAGTCTTGCCAGATGTCGAGATCAAATGGAAATCTGTTTGGATTGGCGCAGTCGTAACGGCTTTACTCTTCAACCTTGGAAAAATGGCGATGAGTTTTTACTTTGATATGTCGAATCCAACTTCAGTTTTCGGTGCTGCTGGAACTGTTATTTTGTTAATGATGTGGATCAACTATTCTTGTCAATTGATATTCTTCGGGGCAGAATTTACTAAAGTATATGCTTTGAGAAAAGGACACAGCATTGTTCCATCGAAGCACGCGACTTGGAGCAAGGCAAAATTATACCGGGATGCTGAGGAACAAAAAAAGAAAATTGCTCCTCAGGAGATTTAAATATTATTTGAAAACGGGTCTATCATTTTCACAAATGATACTTTCCGGTTGCATTACCAACATACAATCTGACATCAGGTTGTATTTTTTGTTGTACTCAGATGATTTTTGATTGTAAAAATCTACTTTTTCAAGAAAAGTTTTTTCATCAATTTTGATGGAATAAGCGATATATTCAACTGGTCCACCACAAGCTTTCACGCCTAATCCAACTGTTTTCCAATCGGCGGAATTCGTGCATTTTTCACTGCTCGCCAATGTTGTGATTTCGCTTCTCAGGGTTTCCATTTCTTTGGATTCTTCTGCCGTGATTCCACTGCTTGGAGCGTCGTCTTTTGGTCTTTCTGGCAATGGTTTTGGAAGATTGTCCGCTGTGTAAGCTGGTTTACAAGACAATGCAAATGCTGAAACCAGACTTAGCAAAACTAAATTTTTCATAACTGAATTTTGAATTGAGCCATCAAATATAATACCTGTAATTGTTTTTGACAATTTAATTTTCCGGTCAGATTGATAAGGTGATTTAAGGATTTTGAGTGAATTAATATTTAAATTGATGACCTTTTTTAACGAAATCATTAACATTCGATAATTTTTCCGAGAAATTGTAACAAATAACATTAATAATCGTCTAATAAAATTATAATACTTTAAAAAATTTAACTATGGAATTGAGGATTAATAATATTAGTAAAACCTACGCCAATGGTTTGAAGGCTTTGGATAACGTCAATCTTACGATTGGAAAAGGAATGTTCGGATTGCTCGGGCCGAATGGTGCAGGGAAGTCTTCACTAATGAGAACCATCGCTGGTTTGCAAGCGCCGGACAGTGGCGAGATTTTTCTCGGCGACCTCAACGCCTTGACCCAAAAAGAAGAACTTAGAAAAGTTTTAGGTTATCTTCCACAAGATTTTGGTTTTTATCCGAAAGTGAATGCCGTAGAACTTCTCAATCATATCGCCATTCTGAAAGGCATTTCAAATAAATCTGAACGCAAGGAAATCGTTGAAGGTCTGCTTCATCAGACCAATCTTTTCGAGGCGAGAAAAAGAAACGTCAGCGAATATTCTGGCGGAATGAGACAGCGTTTCGGGATTGCTCAGGCGCTTTTGGGAAATCCTAAACTCATCATTGTTGATGAACCAACCGCTGGCCTCGACCCGATGGAAAGAAATCGCTTCCACAATCTCCTGAGTGAAATCGGAGAAAACACAATAGTTATTCTTTCCACGCACATTGTAGATGATGTCAAAAATCTGTGCAATCGTGTAGTGGTTTTGACTTCCGGACATATCATTCTAGACGGAACTCCAAAAGGCGTGATTGAAGATTTCCAAGGTAAAATCTGGAAAAAACTAATTGAAAAATCCGGAGTTGAGGTGGCGAAAGAACAATACCAAGTGATTTCCACGCATATTTCTGAAGGCAAAGTGGAGATTCGCGTTTTTGCGGAAACTCAGCCAGACGCTAATTTTATTCCTGTAGAATCCAATTTGGAAGACGTGTATTTCTCAAGTATCACCAAAAAAATGGCAACCAATGTTTAAAGAATTATTCTCTTTTGAACTCAGGAATGGTTTCAAAAAATGGAGTACGCAGATTTACTTTTTGGTTTTCCTCACGCTTGGCGTACTCGTTGGATTGGGAACTACAGGCGCATTTGACACTTCGACCTCAGATTCGATTCTTACCAAAAATTCCTCGTTGGCAATCGCCAGATTGATTGTCGGGATGAGTGGCAATATTATGGTGCTTATCAACGGGATTATGATGATTAGCATAATGGCAACCGCAATTCAGAAAGATTATGCCTATAATTTTCACGGCTTGTTGTACACCACGCCAATTACAAAATCCGGGTATTTTTTCGGAAGATTTTTGGCTAATTTTCTCATCGCAATCTATGTTTTTTCAGGGATTTTAATTGGCTATTTTTTCGGAACGCTTTACGGGCTTGGAACTTCGCAACTTGGCCCTATCAATATCATTAATTTTTTGTGGCCTTTTTTGATTTTCACAGTTGCAAATACTTTGATTATCGGTTCGATATTCTTCGCATTGACCACGATTACGAGAAGCACTTTGGCTTCCTATCTTTTCTGTGTGATTTTGCTTTTGTTATCGATTTTGAGCGACAGCATTCTTTCCGACATCGAGAACAAAGATTTGGCCTCACTTCTCGACCCATTCGGGAATTTTGCTTTGAAACAAATCACCGAATATTGGACGCCTTATGAACAAAATGAAAACATAGTTCCACTTTCTGGCGTTTTGCTTTGGAACCGTTTGGTTTGGCTGGTAATTTCGCTTTTGTGTGTTGGAGTTACTTATTTTAAATTTGATTTCAACCAATTTTTACAGCCTTTTTCTTTATTTAAAAAGAAAAAAACAGCTTTGGTGGAAACTTACACCAATTCCGAAAAATCATTGCAGGAAATCCTGAATGTTCAAAAAGATTTTGGATGGATGGCGAAACTGAAAGAGCTTTTCTACCTTTCGTTTTTCGAGGTCAAAAGAATCGTTTACACGCCATTTTTTGGGATAATTGCTTTCATTTTTGGCGTTTTGCTGATTGTGATTTCAAATTATATGAAATCGATGTACGACGCAGAATCCATTCCTGTCACCTTTTTGATGGCGGAATTGGCAGAAGAAGGTTTGTCATTTTTCCTCCTTTTGCTGATTGTGTTTTTCTCAGGAAACATCGTTTGGAGAGAGCGCGAAAATAAAATCGATGAACTGATTGGCGTGAGCACAGTTTCCAATTTCAACCTGATGTTTTCCAAATTTTTGGGAATGGTTTGGATGGTCATCCTAATGCAGATTTTCTCTAATTTGATTTGCATCGGGATTCAGTTTTACAAAGGATTTTATGACATAGAACCTTTGACCTATTTGAAATTCAACCTTTACAATCTGCCTTATTATCTGGTTTTGATAGGTTTCAGTTTATTTGTTCAATTGATTGTCAATAACAAATATTTTGGATTTTTCTTAGCGATTTTCCCTGTCGTTTTCCTTCCGATTTTATATAATTATTTGGAGATGAATGGGATTTTATACAGTTTCAATTCCAACGGACCAACGCTTCCTTATTCAGCTTTGAACGGTTTTGGACAAGTGCTTTACAGCTATTTCATTGTGAAATCGTATTGGATTGTGATGATGTTATTCTTATTGTTCATCGCACTTTTGGTTTTCCCGAGAGGCAAGGAAAAAGGATTGTCCAAAAAATATCTTTTATCGAAAACTTCATTCAAATTAAAACATAAAGCTTTATTGTTTTTGTTCCTGTTCTCGACTGTCGGACTTGGTGGTTACATCTATTACAATACACACATTCTCAACAAATCCTACACGGAAGTTGAAATGGAAAAAATGCGTGTCGATTACGAGAAAAAATATAAATATCTGGAAAAGATAGACCAGCCGAGAATCGTTTCTTCAAATTTGAAAATTGATATTTTCCCTGCGAAATCGGGCTGGAGTGTGGACGGCGTTTATTACATCAAAAACAAACATCAAAAACCGATTGACAGCATCATTCTAAAATATCCGAATAATCTGGACGGGCATTATGCCTTCAAAAAAATGCAATTGGCACGTTCCGGAAAAGAGATTTTCAATGATGAAAAAGCAGGTTTGAAACTTGTAAAACTCAATCAGCCACTTCAACCTGGCGATTCTGTTGCCCTCAATTTTCAATATGATTTTGAGCCGAAAGGTTTTGCCAACTCTGAGACGGAAACGGATGTGGTTGGAAATGGCTCATTTTTCAATTCCAATAATCTGCCAGGCTTAGGTTACACCGCAGATGCGGAACTTTCGGAAAATTCTGCCAGAAAAAAATATGGTCTGAAACCAAAACCAAGAGTGGCAAAAGTGAATGACAAGAAGGCTAGAATGAACAATTTCATTTCAAATGATTCTGACTGGATTCGTTTCCAAACTCAGATTTCAACTGATAATGACCAGATTGCCATCGCGCCAGGTTATTTACAAAAAGAATGGAAAGCCAATGGCAGAAGATATTTTACCTACAAAATGGATTCACCGATTCTCAATTTCTACGCATTCCTTTCTGCCGATTATCAAGTGAAAAAAGCAAAATGGAACAATGTAAACATCGAGGTTTATTACCAAAAAGGACACGAATATAATTTGAACCGAATGATTTCTTCCATTCAAAACAGTTTGAATTATTACACCAAAAACTTTGGACCTTATCAGCACAAACAAGTCCGAATCATCGAGTTTCCAAGATATGCTTCGTTTGCACAATCGTTCCCGAACACAATTCCATATTCCGAAGAAATTGGTTTCCTGACGAAGATTGAACCCGACAAACCAGAAAAAATCGACCTTCCGTTCTATGTGACGGCTCACGAAGTTGCGCATCAATGGTGGGGACATCAGGTTGTTGGTGGCAATGTTCAGGGCAGTGCGATGATGTCGGAAACATTCTCCCAATATTCCGCTTTGATGGTGATGGAGCACGAATATGGCGCGCCTGCGATGAAAAAATTCTTGAGTTATGAGCTTGATAAATATTTGAAAGGCCGAACCAGAGAAGCGAAAAACGAAATGCCTCTGATGCTAATCGAAAATCAAAGTTACATCCATTACAACAAAGGAAGCGTCGTGATGTACGCGCTGAAAGATTATTTGGGAGAGGCAAAACTGAACTCTGTTTTGAAGAAATATCTGGGACAGACCAAGTTTCAGGAACCACCTTACACCAATTCAGTGGAATTTGTGAATCTTTTGAAAAAGGAAACGCCTGACAGTTTGCAGTATCTCATCAAAGATTTGTTTGAGACGATTACGCTGAACGAAAACTATGTGAAGGATTTATCATACAAAAAAGTCGGAAAGCAATATCAAGTGAAACTCACAGTTGGAAGCGCAAAATACCGCGTTGATGGCAAAGGAAAATCGAAGAAAATTTCGGTCAATGATTATGTTGATATTGGCGTTTTCGGACAAAAATCCAAGAAATTTCCCGAAGGTAAAGAATTGATTTTCAAAAAAGTGAAGATGGATAAACCTGAGAAAACTTTTACATTCTTAGTAAATGAAGAACCGTTGCAAGCCGGAATTGACCCGTACGCTAAATTGATTGACCGAAATATGAAAAATAATGTTCACGATTTCAAATCGAAACCTGACAAAGTCAATCTCGATGCGGATGAAAAATCTGGTGGCGCAGGCGTGAAAGTGACTGTGAATACTGGAGATTAATTTCGCTTCAAATTTTTATAATTAATAGAGTCTGCTTTTCTGAAAGGCAGACTTTGTTATTTAATTTCAATCGTGTAATATCAATAGGAATGGGCTTTAGCCCATTTATACAATTAAAACTAACTAGGCTTTAGCCGAAACTTAATATAGATTTTGGCTAAAGCCCTTATTAAGACTATCATTCGAAACATCGGGCTAAAGCCCGACGCTATTAATATTTAGTATCAATAATTTAAATTAGGGTTATGCTCAGAACTTTAACATTTAAATTAGATATTGGTACATAATTAGCTATTTGGTTTTACCTAATACTATTTGTAACAATTTAACGTTTTGAGTTACATATTGTGATAATCATTAATATGAGAAATAAAGCTAACACTAATAAAATGAATTGGTTCCAGCACTTCCTGATGCTGTGTTCTGGCGCCAACATTCACCTTTTGAAAAAATCGCCAAGCGAATGGAACAAGTTTGCGGGAATTGGCGGAATTGTACTGTTCACGGCAGTTTTTGCAACACTTTCTGCAGGTTATGCGATGTTCACAGTTTTTGATAATGTTTGGACAGCCGTTGGATTTGGACTTCTTTGGGGATTGATGATTTTCAATTTGGATAGATACATCGTTTCTTCCATCAAGAAAACTGGAACGTGGTGGAATCAGGTTTTGATGACGATTCCGAGGTTGATTTTGGCGACATTTCTAGGAATCATTATTTCAAAACCGTTGGAATTGAAAATTTTTGAAAAGGAAGTCAACAAACAACTGAACACGATTATTCAGAGAAATAAAAAACAACTTCAGGCTGAAATGACTGGAAGAATTTTGCAACAATCTGGGCCTTTTGATACGGAAAAGAAGCAAATTCAAACTCAAATCAAAAATTACCAAATGGCTTATGATTCAGCTTCGGTAGAATTAGAAAAAGAAATTCTCGGAAAAGAATCTGGCTTGACAAGTGGAAAAGTCGGCTACGGAACCAACGCCAAACGAAAAGCGGAACTTAAAGAACAAAAACGCCTAGACCTCGAAAATTATCAAAAACAACAGCAATCGCGATTGGAATATTTGGACAAAGAAGTTTCGAAAGTCTACACCAATCTGGAAACCGAAAGGAAATCTACGGAAACTGTGGAAGACAAGTTCAATGGATTTGCGGCGCGTTTGCAAGCCTTGGATGAGTTGGGAAAAAATTCTGCAATCATTGCATTGGCAGCGAGTTTCATTATGGGGTTGTTCATCTGTTTGGAAATCTCACCGGTTTTAATCAAATTGATTTCCCACGTTGGGCCGTATGATTATCTTTTGGAAAAAACTGAGAATGATTTCCGATTATATTCGAAAGAAAAAATCACGAAAGGCAATTACCACACAGATTATCGGATTGATGATTTCAAAGATGACTTGGACATCCGGAAAAGAAAGAAAAATGACAATGAATTATAAAACAAAAGCTTCCAAATCTGGAAGCTTTATTTATTTTAAATTGCCAACTACAAAAGGTTGTTCGGCATCTTCGTTGTAATCTCGTACAAATCCAATTTCTTTGGACTTCGTGATTTCGGATTTAGAAGTTCCTGAAAATCCATCCCCAAAATCAATGCTGAAATCAATATAACTCAATCTGTTCTTTGTAAATTTCATTTGATTGAAAACCAAAATGATGTTCTTTTCTTTTAGGTTTTTCTGCAGGCTCAGCAAATCTTTTTTCGTCATTTCCTTATTGAAAACAACGGCTATCACTTTCTTGCTTGAAGTAAAAGAAAGCGTACCAAGTACTATAAATGATAGAAATAATAAAGAGAAGATTGTGGACTTTTTCATTGCGATATTTGCTTTTGCAAAACTATTAAATTCTTAGCAAACACAGCACCAAAGTTTTGATTTTTAATACATTTGAGCAAAATTTTTAAATTCTAGAAGAAAATATCCTTTTAAAACTAAGGTTAAATAAAAAAGACTCCAAAATGAAAATTCAAGTTGGAGTCTTTTTTATTTGATTTTATAACTTATTTAAAAAGAATAATTCGGCGCTTCTTGCGTGATGATGACATCGTGTGGATGCGATTCTTTCAAACCACTTCCGGTAATCATTACCAATTTTGAATCTTTCTGCAACGCTTCAATATCTTTGGCACCGCAATAGCCCATTCCGGCACGTAAACCGCCAGTCAATTGGAAAATCACATCTTCCAGTTTTCCTTTGTGAGGCACTCTACCTTCAATACCTTCTGGAACAAATTTCTTAGCTTCACTTTGGAAATATCTTTCTTTCCCACCACGTTTCATAGCAGACAAACTTCCCATTCCTTGGTAAGATTTGAATTTTCTGCCTTGGAAAATAATTTCTTCTCCCGGAGCTTCATCCGTTCCTGCAAGAAGAGAACCTAGCATCACTGCTCCGGCACCACTTGCAATAGCTTTTACAATGTCTCCGGAAAGTTTGATACCACCATCAGCGATAACGGCAACGTTTTTCTTTTTTGCAAATTCGTAAACGTTGTAGATCGCAGAAAGTTGAGGAACGCCAACACCTGCAACAACTCTGGTTGTACAGATGGAACCTGGACCAACACCCACTTTAAGGACATTTGCGCCAGCTTTTATTAAATCTTTTGCTGCTTCAGCCGTTACAATGTTTCCACCAACGATATCCAAGTCTGGGAATGTTTTTCTGATTTCTGAAATCTTATCCAAAACACCTTTCGAATGTCCGTGAGCTGAATCGATTGCGACGATATCAACGCCAGCTTTTACTAAGGCCGTGATTCTTTCAATCGTATCTTCGCCAACACCAACGCCTGCTCCCACGATTAATCTTCCGTTTTGGTCTTTGTTTGCATTTGGATATTCTAATTGATTGTCGATATCTTTAATCGTAATCAGTCCAACCAGTTTGTTTTTCTTGTCAACGATAGGAAGTTTCTCGATTCTGTTTTTTAGCAAAATTTCTTTCGCAGTTTCCAGATTCGTGGTTTTGTCGGAAGTGATGAGGTTGTTTTTTGTCATTATTTCCTCCACTTTCACTTCAAGGTTTTCTTGATATTTCACATCTCTGTTGGTGATAATTCCGATGAGATAATTGTTTTTATCAACCACAGGAAGTCCCGAGATTTTGTATTCGGCCATCAATGCTTTCGCTTCGGCAAGTGTATGGTCTTTGGAAAGTGTGACTGGGTCAGAAATCATTCCGTTTTCGGAACGTTTTACGCTGTTGACCTGAGCGGCTTGTTCCGCAATCGTCATGTTTTTATGAATGAATCCAAGACCGCCAACTCTTGCAAGTGCAATTGCCAAATCTGCTTCTGTCACGGTATCCATTGCTGCGGAAACTATGGGAACATTGAGCGAAATTTTGTCTGTGAGTCTTGATTTTAGGGAAACCTGGTTAGGTAATACTTCTGAATAAGAAGGGACTAATAGAACGTCATCGAAAGTGATGGCTGCCTCTACAATTTTGTTATGAATAGACATCTTTACTTTCTGTGCAAAATTAAGCTATTTATTTCGAATTTGAAAGTTTCATAATTTATTTGATAAATAGTTAATATTCAGAAAAATGATGATTGGATGACAAAACCCATAGCCCTGAGTGCAGTGGAAATCCCACAGCAAGCAATGGCCCTTCGACTCCGCTCAGGATGTAAGCGATGGCGCGAGGAATTGCAACGGAAAGCAGGTTCCCGGCTCCTAAAAATTTATAAATCTGTTATTGTGATTTTATTCTTTGATTTTCCAAAATAATTATCTTTACGAAAAATAAGTGCGAACGAGAATGCGAAACAAAGTAATAAATGGATAAGATGGATCTATTGGGAGTTGTGACGGTGATCTCGCTGTTTGTTTCTTTTTTTCTGGCGTTTTTTCTGCTGACGGTGAAAACAGCTCATAAAAACAGCAACCGGATTTTTTCTTTCTTCCTGATCATCAGCGCGATTGACATCAGCGAGCCTTTGATCAGTCTAATTACAGATAGACCTTCGAATATTGGGATGTTTCGGAACACGGTGGCTTTTTTGCAGATTCCGGCTTTTTATCTTTATGTGCTGTCCGTTTGTTATTCGGATTTTAAATGGAAATCGAAATATCTTTCTCATCTGATTCCGTTTTTGATTGTGAATCTTGTTTTGGCACCTCGGTTTTATTCGGTGGATCTCGCTTCGAAGCTTGATTTTATTGTCAATCGCCAAAATATGATGGAACTGCAGTTTACGCATTGGCTGTTTCATTTTCAAATTGTATCTTATTTTACCGCGGTTTTTCTGCTTTTGAGAAAGGCGAAGAAACTTTATCTGGAAAATAATTCTGGAGAAAGTCTTAATTCTTACCATTGGCTGTTCCAGTTTACGAGTGTTCTGGGCGTTTTTTATCTGGTTGTCATTCTTAAAAATATCTTCAAATTTTCTGATTATCCTTACATTTCAGATTGGATTAAAATCGTGATTCTGGTGTCGCAACTTTTTATCATTTGCTGGTATCTGTATAAAGCGCTGAACAATCCCGGACTTTTCAGAAATATTGATTCGAAATTGAAGCTTGTCTCGGATTTGATTTTAGAGGAGAACAAAATCGATCCTGAAACTTTGAATGAAGATCTGCTGAAGCTGAAAAAATATATGTTTGATGAAAAACCATTTTTGAATCCCGCCTTGACCATTCAGGATATTTCGAAGGAAATGAATGTTCCTGTGCGGGAATTATCAGTTTTGATCAATCATCAGTTGGGACATCATTTTTATGATTTCGTCAATACTTATCGCATCGAAAATGCGATGGAAATGCTGAAAGATTCAACCAAATCCAAGGTGACGATTCTCGAAATCTTGTATGAAGTTGGTTTTAATTCGAAATCTTCCTTCAATACTGCTTTTAAAAAACACACGGGAAATACGCCGACTGAATATCGCAAATCACTGTAATTTAACACCTTGTAATTACTCGTACTTTTATTTTAATAACTCCTACTCATTTTTCGGATGGAATTTGACCGAATACATTTACTCGGTCGCACAAGATTCTGCACTTCCACATCTTTGTATCGAAATATTGATCAACCTTTAAATAACGATACAATGAAAACTATTTTTTACACCAGCTTTTTTTTATTATTAATGACAAGCTCCACGATCTTTGGACAGACAAAAGATTACCGCTTTCTAACCGACAGTCTGAAAATTGAAGAACAATTAGAAAAGTATAAACTTCCAGGATTCAGTGTGGTAGTTTTTGAAAATTACAAGATTGTCTATTCGAAACAATTTGGAGTCAAGTCGATGACTTCGCCGGAAAAAATTGACGAAAACACGGCTTTTTCGACAGCCTCAATTGCAAAACCAATCACGGCGCTTCTTTGTTATATTCTGGAAGAAAAAGGTTTGCTGAATCTGGATGACCCAATTGACCAATCTTTGAAAAGATGGCATTTGCCAAAAAGCAAATTCACAGAAAACAAAAGCCCGACCTGGAAACAATTTCTGAATCACACTGCAGGAACCACTCAGGAAGGTTTTGAAGATCATTATGAAGGTGAAAAAATCCCAACATTAGTGGAAAGCTTGCAAGGTAAAATCCCGAGATATGATAAAGAAATCGAATTTTTCTTTGAACCGGGAACAAGATGGCAATACAGCGGCGGCGGTTACACCATTATTCAAATGGCTTTGGAAGATCGATTCAAAACCTCGATTGCTCAATTGGCAAAAGAACATATTTTCGCTCCTCTTGGATTAAAAAACACGACGATGATACAGCCGAATGAAAAGGGATTTCTTACAAACGTCGCTTTGGTACACGATAAAGACGGAAAGATCATTAAAACCGGTTTGCCAATCACGCCACAAGTTGGTCCTTCTGGACTGTGGTCTACTCCGACTGAATTGGCAATCATCGCCATAGAAATTCAAAATGCGTTGCGTGATAAAAATAATAAAGTGATCTCTCACGATGTTGCAAAAAAAATGACAGAAGTTACCATTTTGAAACAAGCTGTGGGCGGATGGAGCAATGGTTGGCAAAAATCTTTTGCTTACAACAATTATGATTGGTTTGCCTGCAACGGTTCCAACACCGGAGTTGGTGGAAATGTAATGGGAACGATGAAAGATGGGAATGGGTATGCCTATCTTGCCAATGGTGAAAAACCGAATCGTTTTCCGGTAATGGGAAACACGCAGAGAACAATTCTAAGATTGATGAACTGGAAAGGAGATTTCCAAAGTGAGGATTCACAAGAAATTCCTTTAAATCTAAAAGAAAAACTGATCGGAACGTACAACGATTTCCTTTACGGACAAGAGGTCGAAACAAAAATTGTGGAAAGAGACAACCGTCTTTACTTGGAATCTATGCTTTTGGACCATTTTAGAAGCAAAAAGGACAATGAGTTGGTGTATTTGACAAATGGATTCTTTAAAGTGATCGATTATCCAAATCTTTTGAAATTTGAATTTGCTAATGGAAAGATAAATTCTGTCACATTGGTCAGAGATGATTTAACTGACACCATTAAAATCATTAATCAAGGAAAATAATCCTTAGCTATTTTGAATGAAAAAACCGCCTCAGATCACTGAGACGGTTTTTCATTTTTATAGAAATTACTATTATTTCTTGTTGAAATCTCCTGCAAATACAGAAGTCAATTTGTCTTCGCTAATGTATTTTCTAAGAACATCATTCACTTGAGAAACTTTAAGTGCTGATACTTTTGCCTCCAAAGCGTCATACTCTTCCAATGGAACGCCATACTGAAGTTGTCCATTGACCAAATTCATCAAGGTGTTGTCGTTTCCTAAACCTGTTTTTCTTGAGTTCAACCAAGATGTCAAGTTAGATTTGTACTCTTCTTCTGTGAAACCGTCTTTCACGGCTTTGTTCACTTCTTCTTTAAGGGCTTTGTTTACAGCGTCTTTCTTGGTCGGGTTGTAGAATGCGTACCAGCCCCAAGATGCAACATTGTTTTCAATTGGAATACTAACGTAAGAACCTGCACCATAGCTGATTCCTTCTTTCTCACGAAGTCTTGTCGGGATTCTTGCAGTCAAGAAACCGCCACTTCCCAACATTTCGTTGGCAATCACAAGCGCTGGATAGTCTGGAGATTTTCTGTCCATGGAGAAAGAGATTTTCCCTACCGCTGCGCCGTTTTCTTTGTCTGGAGTCAGATATTCTTTGTCTTGTTTCTTGGTTGCGAACAATTCTGGTTTGATGTATTCGTATTTAGATTTAGAATCCCATTTTCCGAAAGTACTTTCCAATAATGCAGAAGCTTCTTTTCCATCTACATCGCCCACGATGCTACCAACACCATTGTTACTTCCCAAAATTTTGTTGTAGAAATCTACAAGCTGATCTCTCTTAACTTTTTTGTTATTTTCGATTTGCTCCTTGGTAGAATTAGTGTAATAAATACTTTCTTTAGGATAGTTTTGAGTGATTTTTTCGATCTCATTGAATGCGATAGACTGTGGATCATTCAAAGAACCTTCCAAGTAAGTGTTATACTCGTTTACTGTTTTCGCCAATTCTGCTTCTGGGAAAGTAGATTCTGTCAAGATTTCTTTGATCAATCCCATTATTTTTGGCAAGTTTTCCTTGTACGTACTGAAGTTAACATACAAAGTCTGTCCTCCGAATCCGAAGTTAACATTTGATTTCAAACCATCTAGCATATCTTGGATCTGCTCTTTTGTTTTGGTCTTGGTTCCTGTTTTAAGAACCTGCGCCATTAGAGAACCTACGTCAGATTTACCATTAAGGTCTTTGTTGTTACTCACTGGGAAACGGAAACTTCCAAGGACTTTTCCACCTTTGATCTCTTTTTTGATCAAACCGTATTTCATCCCGTTGCTCAGTTTACCTTCAACAAGATTTGCTTTTAGATTTTTGATGCTTGCTTCGAACGGTGCTGTATCTTTTTCAAGTGCTTTTCCTTTGTAGCTGTCTGTAAGAGAAGCAATTTGCTCGTTGGAATATTCAACATTCTTCACTCTCACTTCATCTTTTGTCGGGATGAAAACACCAACTGTTCTGTTGTTGACTTTGAAATATTTTTCCGCCACTTTTTGAACATCTGCAACAGTCAATTTCTCAACGTTATCTCTGTAAAGCATTCCCAATTTATAATTTCCAGCACCAACAATTTCCGTTAGGTTGATTGCAGATCCAATTGTGTTGTTCTTAATGTTTTCGATTTGCTTAAGAATCTTCGCTTTTGCTCTGGCAACATCTTGCTCTGTATATTTGATGCTAGCAACTTTGTCCAATTCTTTACGGAACTCGGTTTCAGTTGCTTTGATGTCCTTATCAGCAGGAACTTCCAATCCGAAATACATAAAACTCGCATCTCTCACCAATGGTTGATATGCATAAACAGAAGCTGCTTTTTGAGAATCGATCATCGCTTTGTAAAGATATCCAGAAGGATCTGCAGTCAAGATCTCCTGCAAAGCATCCAACGCTGCATAATCTTTGTCGGCATAAGGCGCCGTGTGGTAAAGTGCCCCAACAACTTTGCTGTCTCCAGCACGTTTCAATTCTACAAAACGCTCGCCGTCCTGAGGTGGCTCAACGGTGTAAGGCGCTTCAAGAACTCTGCTAGGTTTTGGAATAGTTGAGAAGAACTGAGAAATATATTCCAACGTTTTTTTCTCGTCAAATTTTCCTGCAACAATCAAAGTTGCATTGTCTGGCTGATAATATTTTTCATAGAATTTTCTAAGTGTCACAGCTTTAACTCTTTCTACATCTTCTTTACTTCCAATCGTGCTGTTACCGTAGTTGTGCCAAAGATAAGCAGTGGAAACAATTCTCTCCATCAAAACACCACTTGGACTGTTTTCTCCAATTTCGAACTCATTTCTTACAACAGAGAATTCTTTATCAAGATCAGATTGAAGAATCGTTGCATTGATCATTCTGTCTGCTTCCATTTCCAAGAACCATTTTAGGTTTTCATCGTTAGATGGGAAAACTTCGTAATAGTTGGTTCTGTCGTACCAAGTTGTACCGTTGGCATTTCCACCTTTGTCAGACAACATTTTTTTGATATCACCTAATTTTTTCGTGCTTTTGAACAACATGTGCTCTAGCAAATGCGCCATTCCTTTTTCCCCGTAGCCTTCGTGTTTGGAACCCACATTGTAAACGATATTTACAACGGCGTTGCTTTGAGACGGATCCGAAAGTAAAAGGACTTTCATTCCATTGCTTAAGGAATATTCTTTGATTCCTTCTGTGTTACTAATGAATTTTGGTGTTTCAGCTTTTTGAGAATATACAGGCGTGTAAAGACCTGCATAAAATACGACCGCTGCAGTCAGTAGAAGATTCTTCATGTTTGATTGTTAAATTTTTTTTTAGATTTTATAAATTTAATAACTTTTTATTTAAATATATATTGTAGTAATAATTTTTATGAAAATGTTAACGTAATTTTGCAATTATGCAGGTTGAAAAAATAATTTTAGGAATCGATCCAGGAACTTCCATTATGGGTTTTGGAATCATTTCTATCAAAGGCGGAAAAATGGAATTGCTTGCAATGCACGAGCTTATCCTAAAGAAATACGAAAATCACGAGACAAAACTCAAAGTGATCTTCGATAGAACATTGGCTATCATTGACGCATATCATCCGGACGAAACAGCTTTGGAAGCGCCATTCTTTGGGAAAAATGTTCAAAGTATGTTGAAACTCGGGAGAGCGCAAGGTGTTGCCATCGCAGCAAGTCTCCACAGAAACATTCCCATCACCGAATATTCTCCTAAAAAAGTAAAAATGGCCATCACCGGAAACGGAAACGCCAGCAAAGAACAAGTTGCCGGAATGCTCCAAAATCTTTTGAAATTAAAGGAATTTCCAACCAAATATCTCGATGCGTCCGATGGTTTGGCAGTTGCAGTTTGTCATCATTTCAATTCCGGAACTATCACAACAGACAAATCTTATTCTGGCTGGGACAGCTTTTTGAAACAAAATCCTGATAGGATCAAATAGTTGTAGAATTTTATTTTTTGTCGGGCTGAGGTTCTCGAAGTCTTTCTATCTAATCATTTGCCTTTTTCTTGTCTCTTATCACTTGATTCTTGTCTCTTGATTTTCTATCTTTGAATCGATGAATAATTCTCTTTTTGAAATCGTAGAACACACCAACCGAAGCATTTTTCTCACAGGAAAAGCAGGAACCGGGAAGACTACATTTCTAAACGACTTTGTAAAAAAAACCAAGAAAAAACACATTGTAGTTGCGCCAACAGGAATCGCGGCCATCAATGCTGGTGGCGTTACCATCCACTCGATGTTTGGCTTGCCACTCAGAACTTTTCTTCCAACCACAGAAAGAATCGACCAAAATCTCGGAAACAACATTCCGGATCTGATGGTCCATTTCAAATACCGAAAAGACAAGCTGAAACTTCTCCGCGAAATCGAAATTATCATCATCGATGAAGCCTCGATGTTGCGTGCGGATGTTTTGGATATGATGGATTTTTCTTTGAGACACGTTCGCAGGAATCAGCAGAAGTTTGGTGGCGTTCAGATGTTGTTTATCGGCGACCTTTACCAGTTACCTCCAGTTGTGAGAGATGAACATATTTTGGGAATGTATTATCCATCGCCATTTTTCTTTCACGCCAAAGCTTTGGAAGGCAGTAATTTCATCACGCTGGAACTGACCAAAGTTTACCGACAAACCGATGAACATTTTCTCGAAATCCTCAACGCCATCCGAGACGGAATTACCGGAGATATCGACTTCGAAACGTTGAACGAGAGATATCAACCAGACTTCGACCCAAAAGATGAAGCGTATGTCTATCTCTGTTCGCACAACAAAATGGCGGATGACATCAATCAAAAAAAAATAAAAGAACTCGGCGGAAAAGCACATTCCTACACAGCCGATGTGAAAGGTGATTTCAAGGAAACACAATATCCGAACGATGAGGTTTTGGAATTGAAGATCGGAGCACAAATTATGTTCATCCGCAATGACACCTCGCCTGACAAAAAATATTACAACGGAAAACTCGCTCAAATCTCTTATCTTGATGAAGACGAGATCTCTGTGATTCTCGACGGAAGCGAAGAAGAGATCACTTTGAAAGCAGAAACCTGGGAACAGAAAAAATATTCTCTGGATGATGAAAAGAACATCAAAGAAGAAGTTTTGGGAAGTTTCAAACAGTTTCCGATTCGATTGGCCTGGGCGGTAACGATTCATAAAAGTCAAGGTTTGACCTTTGACCGATTGATCATTGATGCGGGGAAAAGTTTTGCTTCCGGACAGGTTTATGTGGCACTTTCGCGTTGCCGAACTTTGGAAGGCATTGTCCTTAAATCTAAAATTACGCCCGAAGTGATCTTTAGTGACAAACGGGTTTCGAAGTTTCAGGACGAGACACACGCCAATTCGAAAATCGAGGAAATCCTTAATTCTGAAAAGTACGATTACAGCATTCAGAAAGTCATTAGAAGAATCGATTGTGTTTGGTTTGTTTCCGCCTTGGAAAGCTGGATGGTGATGACCCGAAGTAGCAAATCCGTTGATAAGGACCAATCGCAAAAGCTTTACATCACTTTAAAATCCGAAATAGAAAATCTGAAACTTATCTTTCAGAAATTTGAAAGGATCTTGCTTCAGAAAACCCAGAAATTCCTGAAAGGTGAAGAGGAATGGCAAGAAGTTGAGGTCAAAGCAAAAGGTGCGGTCAATTTCTTTTTCGCGAATGTGAACGAGAAGGTTTTCTCTCCGCTTAAAGATTTTTATTCCGAGACGAAGGGCGTGAAAGGTTTGAAAGCTTTTAACGAGGATTTTCGCGTTTGGCTGGATGATTTGGAGGAATATTTGAAAGATCTGAAAGACGTTCATCTTTTGGAAACACCTTTGTTCGACAAAGAAAAAGATGCTGTGATCTCTATGTCTATCAATAAAGTTCCGACGCACGTTTTGACCTATCAATTGTTCCAGGACGGAAAAACCATTTCTGAAATTGCGAGAGAACGAGGTTTGGTAAACTCTACTATTTTTGGGCATTTATCTAAATATGCTGAGCAGAATTTGCTAGATAAAAGCGACTTGCTAAGAATCTATCCAAAGGAAAAAGTGAATGCTTTCGAAAAGGTTTTCAAGCAAAGTCCAAAAGAGAACATCAATGATTGGAAAACGGCCTTGCCTTCGGATTTTGATTATGGTGAGATCCGGTTGATCTGGAACTATTATTTGAATTTGAAATAGTCCTTCGACTCCGCTCAGAAAGGTGATCTTAAAAGAAATAAAAACTAATGAACAACGAAAAAACATTTAAAACGAAAACAGGATTTTGTCATATTTTACCAGACAAGATTGTTTTGACACGTGATGGAATAATCGGAAATCTTTCAGATTTGACAGTCGGTAGCAACATTTTAAGAATTCTAATAATCTACAGTTTTCTTTCTATTGGACTTTTCTATTTAGCATTTGACAATTATAAGAATGGACAAATGATCACTTCTATACTGTTTGGTCTTCTAGGCATTTATTTGGCTTACGGAACATTAAATAGTTTAAACAACTCAGCAACATCAATTATTGAACGTCAAAAAATTAAAAACGTTAAATTGAAAAAAGCAATCGCAGGATTGACTCGTTCCAGGTTTGAAATATTTTTTGAAGACAATGAAGGTAGAATTAAAAAAAGATTAATTATGCTTCCAGGTTCATTAACAGATGGAAGTGTTGAAACTGAAAAAGCAATTAAAATAATGACTGACGAAAAACTACTAATAAATTATTGATAGACAGCGTAAATCAAAATTAAATTTATAATTCTACAAGTTAAAACTGAGTATATAATTGAAATAAAATAGCCACAAATAAACTTTGTGGCTTTTCTATTTTTAAAGAACAAGAATTAATTGATCAATTCAAATCTTGCATATTCTGCGATTTTCTTTGGCAATTTGATGCCGTCTGCGGTTTGATTATTTTCTAACAAAGCGGCCATAATTCTTGGCAAAGCCATTGCAGAACCGTTTAGCGTGTGAACCAATTGCGATTTTCCGTCTGCTTTGTAACGGCATTTCAAACGAGTTGCCTGGAACGTTTCGAAATTGGAAACAGAACTTACTTCCAACCATTTTTCCTGCGCTGCGCTCCAAACCTCGAAATCATAAGTCATTGCCGATGCAAAACCTGTATCGCCTCCGCAAAGTCTCAAGATTCTGTATGGCAATTCCAAATCTTCCAAAATAGATTTAACGTGCTCTACCATTTCTTCCAAAACAGCATAAGAATTTTCCGGTTTCTCGATTCTTACAATCTCTACTTTCTCGAATTGGTGAAGTCTGTTCAGACCTCTAACGTGCGCGCCGTAACTTCCAGCTTCTCTTCTGTAACATTGAGAAAAAGCCGTGTTCATAATCGGTAAATCTCTCTCGTCGATGATGACATCTCTGTAGATATTGGTCACAGGAACTTCAGCCGTTGGAATCAAGTATAAATCATCTACGCCAACGTGGTACATTTGTCCTTCTTTATCAGGCAATTGTCCTGTTCCGTACCCAGAAGCTTCATTCACCACGTGTGGTACATTCACTTCCTCATAACCTGCTTCTGTATTTTTGTCTAAGAAATATTGAACCAAAGCGCGTTGCAATCTTGCACCTTTCCCAAAATAAACAGGGAAACCAGCACCAGCGATTTTAACGCCCAATTCGAAGTCGATCAAATTATATTTTTTTGCCAATTCCCAGTGTGGGATGGCGCCTTCTCCAAGCCCTTCTACCGTTGTAGATTCGTAAACAATCTCGTTGTCATCGGCAGAAACGCCGGCTACGACTTTCTCGTAAGGTACATTTGGGATCTGATAAAGAATGGTGATCAATGCTTTCTCGGCTTCAGCAAGTTGAGATTGTAATTCTTTGCTCGATTCTTTGTATTGCGAAGTTTTGGATTTTGCCACTTCAGCTTCCTCTTTTTTTCCTTCTTTCATCAAGATTCCTATCTCTTTCGAAATTTTGTTCATCTCGGAAAGTTGTGAGTCAAGCTCAAACTGTAATCTTTTTCTTTCGTCGTCCGCTTTGATAGCTTCATCGACCAAATCTAATTCCTTGAAGCTTCTTTTCTTCAAGCCTTCCAAAACGCGCTCTTTGTTCTCGCGCAAAAAATTAACCTGTAACATAGATATGTTTAAAATTTAAAATTTAAAATTCGATGTTGAAAGTGTAAAACTTTGAATATTGAATTCGAAACTTTGAATGATTAGAGTGCAAATTTAGGGATTTTATTTCACGATTGTGACAATGTTTGGCTCTCCTTGGATTTTTGTGAATTTCAGATCGCCATTGTACCAAAGTTTGGAAATTTGAAACAATGATGGTGTGGATTTGTATTCTATCTTAATCGTATCATCATCTACAAAAGGCGTTGTAGAATTGCTCGGTCTGGATAATCGGATAACAAATTGAGAATAATAAGTTTCTTCATTCTCATTACTCAAAGAATCGATTTTTAATCTAATGGCGCCGGCTGGATAATCAAGATAAGTCAAAGTATCAGAATCCTTTAACAAACCAAATCCCGAAACAGGAATCAAATCTCTGATGCCCAAAATATCAAGCAAGGCAACATTGGTAAAAGACCCTGGAATTCTCGAATTTAACAAATCCGGATTGGTCGAACTCTTGAGATAAAGTGTCAATACCTGATCTATGGTTTGCGTTTCTGCCTCGTCTCTCTGGCAAGAGAAAAGAAGCAAAATAGCGGATAAAATTGTAAATAGTTTGAGTTTCATCCTTGCAAAGATAAAAATTCTTTCACGACAATTTTCGGTAGTAGGACAAGAATCCACCCATTAACAACAATCCGGTTATTAATAAGGTTACAGACTGCGAAATCGCCATTCCTTCCACTCCAAATTTCGGAACCAGAAACATAGAAAAGCCGACCAAGATAATCAAAGCAAATGCAGAAATAATCGTGTTGTACTCCATTTTTCCAACCGCTGATAATAAGTTTCCGTAGAGATTTCTCATCAACATATTAAGAAGAAAAGCGCCTGTTAAAATCAGAAAAGAGATTTCAATTCCTTCATACTTTTCTCCAAAAAATAATTTCACGATAAAATCATCAAGCACAAACATTGCGAAGAAAATCCCTAAACAAAGCGGGATAAAAATCTTGTAATAATTTGAAATATAATATTTTAAGAATAGTTTGTTGCTATGATTTTTAGCCAATTCCGGAAAATCGCTTTGCATAAAAGTCATTGCAATGAAGGTCAAATTAGCTGGAATCAAAATAGCGGTTTTGTAATTGGCAACTGCAGATTCATCCATCAAAAAACTTATTAGTATAATATCCATCGAAAATAAAGCATCACTCAGGACTGCGGTGCCAGCGGTGAAAAGTCCATATTTCCAGATTTCATTTTTGGAAATTTTCAGTTCAATTTTTTCTGAAAAACGAATATTTTTAAACCAAAATAATGAAAAGAATGGCATCAGCATCATTGCAATCAAATAACCGATGATTCCAAAAAAATAAGTAAGAATCAAAATCAAGATCAGACCTGAGATATTGACCACATTGTTCAGTCGGGCAAATTCATGGTTTTTCCCATTGATCCTTAATTGCGACTGAATGTGATTGTAAAAAAAAACGCCTATCAATCTTACTGCAAAGGCAATGAAAATTAGAATGATTTTTTCGAATTTATCAAAATAAAAAAATGAGCATAGCAAAAAAATCAAACTCAACACGATCTGGTAGTAAAAACCCTGTTTCAATAGATATGCTGATAGTACATTTTTATCTTCTGTGGTTTTAGCAATTGAGCCATATCTCAACAAGATCTGCTGACTTCCAAATCCGCTAAATGCAAGAAAGACAGCCAATAGGGAGGTTACTATACTTACCAATCCAAAATCATTTTCGGACAATAATCTGATGACGATCAAAGCACCTACAAAGCCACAAATCTTCGCCACAAGCAAAGATCCAAAGACAAAATGACCTTTGTTTTTTAGAAAATTTCGTAGAAAGTCGGACAGGTTTCCCACTATTTGAAAAATAATTTAAAAATAGCTAAAATATTGACACCCTGACTTTTCTGATAGAAATCTTTTTGTTCGAAAAGAAATTCCACATCTTGTCTCAGCTCCGGATAATCTTCCAAACGCCAAATATTTTCTTTGAAATAAGTTTGATAATAATCCTGAATATCCTGTGAATTGTAATAATAAAATTCGTACGGGTACATACTTATTTTATTGATTTGCTTTCTGATCTTGGAGTTCCAAATCTTCGAAATTCTCTTTTTCACCTTTGGACCAAACGTACTTTTCCATTGTGCGTTCGGCTTCATTCCTGTTTTTTCCCAGATATAGTCACTGGCATTTGGTGTCAATTGATTCAGCCATTCCAAGTAGAGTTTCTGATTGATTTTCCACTTTTCCGGAAGACTGATTGCAAATTCCAACATCGTTTTCGACATGAATGGCGAAGTTTGATAAGCATATTGCTCAATCACTTGAGCACCTAAAACCGTTCTATTATAAGCAACATTTCTGAGGTAAAATAACTCTTCTGATTCGTAATGGTTCAGAACTTTTTCAAAATCTGATTTTACTTTTGTAAGAAATTTTTGGTTGACAACGATTTTAAATTCTCCCGGTTTTTGACGAAAGGGAACCGTATTAAAACCACCTAAGATTCCGTCACCAATAGAACCGCTATGCACAATTTTGAAGTCTTTATTTTGTAGATTTTCAAAAGCATATTGAACGTGAATTCCTCCTGTAAACAAACCGCAACCTTCTGAAAGTTCTGTTAATCTATCTATGTATTTTAGATAATCACCCCCATCAAGAGATTGAAATTTATAAGGGATTTGATAGTCTTTTGCAATGGTTCTAGAAATAGTTTCGTCCAAATAGCCCGATTGGGAGAAACAAAATGCTTCGTCTGGTTTATAACCCAATTTCTCAGCGTACAACAATCCCATTCTACTATCTAACCCGCCACTGAGTAGGGTAAAGTGTTTGGAATCAAGCTCATTATCTTTCCCATATTCCATAATAATATTTTGGGAGAATATGGCATCCAAATCCTGAATTGCTTTGTTTTTAGAATGTTTGAAATATGTGACATTTTCCAGATCAAAGTATTTTTTCTCAAGAATAATTTGCGTTTTCAAATCGATTTCCAAGTAGTGTCCATCTAGAATTTTGAAGACATTGTCAATCGGCGTTTCATTTTCAAGCATATTTCCAAAAGTCAATAATTTGTAAAGATTATCGATATCGGGAGTAACAGAAATTTTGTTTTCTTTCAAAGATTTGCTTAATCTTACTAAGTGAGAATCGATGAAAATTTGTCTATTTTGTTGCGTATAGAAAACACGTTGAGTAGAAGTCGGGTTGGTAAAAACAAAAAGTTTATTGTCCAATTTATCCCAAACGTAACCACGAAATTCGCCGTCGAGTTCATTTATGGAAGCAATTTTCTTTTCTTTATAAAATTTCTCAAAAAGGACCGAAAAATCAGAATAATTATTCTGTTGTAAAAGTTGAGTTTTATTTAGAATAATACCTTCAACAGTAATTTCGACAGTCTCGTCTTTCACGACAAAAGAGTCATACCCATCAGCAAAAAAAACCTTTGAGTCAATGGTGTTAGAAATGTTAATTTGGAAACCCTTCATCATTTCACAACTTGATTATAAATAGCAGTAAACTGTGTGCAGATACTTTCTTTGGAAAAGTTGTCCAAGACGAATTTTCGGAGTACTTCTGGCTTTTGAAGGTTCATTTTATGATTCACAAAACTTTCGATCGATTGGTATAATTCTGATTCATTTGCCTTTTCAATAAGAACACCCAAACCTGGTTTTACAAATTCTGGCACACCGCCAACTGCAGTTGCAATGACAGGTTTGCCACAAGCATAAGATTCTAAAATTACGCAGCCTTGAGTTTCGTTATCGCTGAAAAGAATAAAACAATCTGAGGCTTGCATTTTATTTGCGACTTCAGCATAACTTATCTCACCGAATACTGAAATATAAGATTCGGCATTTAATTTTTTTACGAGATCTATCAACGTCCCTGTGTCGCCATCACCACCAATTTCTAATGAGACATTGGATCCATTTTGTTTTAATTTATGAACTGTCTCGATGATTTGATTAGGACGTTTTCTCGGAATCAAACTGGAGACGTGCAGAAATTTGACGGTTTCAGATTCTTGACCTTGTTTAATATCAAAAACCTCGGTATTTACCACGTTTGAAATTACCTTCATCTGCGTTTCGATACCAATAGACCTTAGACTGCTTAAAAGGTTTTCACTAACGGGAAGAATGTAACTTGCATTGTTTGCAATGTACTTTGCAATTCTTTTTATTTTTTCCGATGTTTTGGAAAGATTCTGATGTTGAAGCGCCGTCCAATGTTCTGTCACCACAAACGGAATTTTGAATTTCTTCTTGAGGTAAACCGCGAAAAGCATATTGTTGTGAAGCACGTTGGCGTGCACTAAATCTGGCTTTTGCATTTTGGCAAATCCCATTTTGTACGCTTTTATTCTTCTAATGAAATTCTGAACTGGATTGCTGGAATTTTTGTAATAAATCACCAAAGTTCTGATTCCATTTATAACTTTGTCATCAAAAACATAAGTTTCTTTCTGGTCAAAATCTCCGATGGTATGAAGAATTTCCACATCGTGTTTCATCGCAACCGCTTCTGCGTGGCGTTGCACAAAGTTGCCGTTCGTAGGTTCTAATTTGTTTGGAAACCAAGAAGAAAGGAAAAGTATTTTCAAAGTTTGATTTTGAAATGATTGAATCTTGAATTAATGAAAAACTAAGAAATCGTAGAAGCCCAACTTCTGCTGAAAGGCTGTAAAAAATGACTCAAAAAATCTAGATACGTGTTCTTGGAAAAATCAAAAACCTCGATCTCTTTTGACAATTCGCCACTTCTGATCTTGTTTTTAAAATCAATTAGTTTCAAAGTTTTGACTTCACCATTTTCTACGAAGCTGGCCTTCATTCTATCAAATAGACCAAGCTCAAACTCTGCATCCAATTCTCTCATTACTTTGCCCAAAGCATCAATGCTACAGCCGGAAGCCACTTCTTTTTCCTCATCGACACAGATGATGATGAATTGGTTTTTCTCAATCTTGAAAGAAGAAGAAAGTTCCCTTCCGTGTGCTGCCCAATCGCCTAAAAAATCGTACAATCTCTCTGCAATGGTTTTGCTTTCTTTGGCTGTAAAAGGTCTTGAAGCGGGATATATAATCACTCGGTAATCGTTTGTTTCAACGATTTTGGATTCCTCGATTTGCATAATCTGATTTTAAAAATATAAAATTACGGATTTTTATCCAATTCTGTAAACAGGAAAAACCCAGAATTGATCTGGGTTTTTGTATTTATAAATGTAGTTGAACTACAAATCTTCCGCTTCCGCCAAAAGCTCCACGATGTCTTTAACTTCTACTTCTGTATTTTTGTTGAAATGTTTCACGCCGTCTGTCATCATCGTATTACAAAACGGGCAACCCGTAGCGATGATTTTTGGTTCAAATGAAAGTGCTTCTTCCGTTCTCTCAACATTGATGTCTTTGTTTCCTTTCTCAGGTTCTTTGAACATCTGTGCACCTCCAGCACCGCAACAGAGTCCGTTGGTTTTGCAACGTTTCATTTCCACCAATTCTGCATCCAATTTTTCCAGTAGCATTCTTGGTGCTTCATATTCGTCATTGGCTCTCCCCAAATAACAAGGATCGTGGAATGTGATTTTCTTTCCTTTGAAACTTCCACCTTCGATTTTCAATCGGCCTTCATTCATCAAATCTTTCAAAAATTGAGTATGATGCAAAACTTGATAGTTACCGCCTAAACTTGGATATTCATTTTTCAAAGTATTGAAGCAATGCGGGCAGGCCGTCACGATCTTTTTGATTTCGTAAGCGTTCAGAACTTCGATATTGGTCAAAGCCATCATTTGGAAAACAAACTCGTTTCCGGCACGTTTTGCGGGGTCGCCTGTGCAAGATTCTTCTTGACCAAGAACAGCAAACTCAACTCCGATTTTATTGAGCAGTTTGCAAAAAGCTTTGGTTATTTTTTTAGCTCTGTCATCGAAACTTCCAGCGCAACCAACCCAGAAGAGGACTTCTGGTGATTTGCCTTCTGCAGCGTAATCGGCCATTGTTTTTATAGTGAAATCCATTTGTTGTAAAATGTATTTTGTATTAATGTAAAATGTATTTTTACTTTTAGATTAATCTTTTGCCCAATTCAGACGATCTGCCTGATTGTACTGCCAAGGTGCGGCATTGTTCTCCACGTTCGTCATCATCAAGTTTAATTCTTGTGGCGCTGCAGATTGTTCCATTACCAAAAATCTTCTCATTTCGAAAATAATCGATAGAGGATCAATCAGAACCGGACAAGCTTCTACGCAAGCGTTGCAAGTCGTACAAGCCCAAAGTTCTTCTTTGGTGATATAATCGTTCAATAATTTTTTGCCGTCATCTACAAACTTCCCACTGTTGGCATTGATGTTTTTCCCGACTTCCTCCAATCGATCTCTGGTTTTCATCATAATCAACCTTGGTGAAAGTTTCTTACCTGTGATATTCGCTGGACAAACCGAAGTACAACGACCACATTCTGTACAGGAATAAGCGCTCATCAACTGATGCTGATCCAAATCAAAAATATCTTCTGCTCCAAATTTCGATGGAACTTCTGTTGCGCCTTCAGCCGGTGCAGCGTAAGGATCTGCGTTTGGATCCATCATCAATTTGATTTCCGCAGTCACAGAATCCAGATTGTTGAATTTTCCTTTTTTCTCAAGATTCGCAAACCAAGTATTTGGAAATGCTAAAATGATATGAAGATGTTTTGAATAATAAAGATAATTCATAAAGAACAAGATCCCAACAAAGTGAAACCACCAAGCCGATTTTTCGATAATATGAAGTGTGTCTACACTGAAATTCTGGAAGAATGGAAAAATGTACTTTGAAATCGGAAAATTGCTTCCGAAGCGATTTGCATCTGCATAATAATCCGCGCCATTCATTGTGAAGAAAGCAACCATCAAAGCAAATTCGATGATCAAAATCCAGTTGGCGTCATTCTTTGGCCATCCGAAAAGTTCTTTCATCGTTAACCTTTTTACACCGTAGAAATTTCTTCTAATGAAAAATACCACAACTGCGATAACAACCAACAAGGCTAAGATTTCTAAAAATGATGTGAAAAATGCGTAGAAAGATTCACCTAAAATGCTTTGCAAAAATCGATGTGTTCCGAAGATTCCATCAATGATGATTTCTAACAACTCTATATTGATAATGACAAATCCAACATAAACGAAAATGTGCAAAATCCCTGCAATCGGGCGTTTCACCATTTTGCTTTGTCCAAGCGCAACTCTGGTCATTATTGCCCAACGCTCAAATTTTCTATCGGTTCTGTTGATTTCTCTTCCTAATTTGATATTGCGATAGATTTCCTTTAGACTTTTGAAAAACAGTCCGAAACCTACAACCAGAAGAATCAGGAAAATAACATTATCAATATATTGCATAAATTACTTTTTGTCTGCGTTTTTACCAAAAACAGAGAAGTTTACATATCTCTTAGGATTTGCTTTGAAGTCTTCTACCAAAGCATTCAAGTTTTTGGAAGTCTTTTCTAGATTGTTGTAAAGCTCTTCATCTTTCGCCAATTTACCAAGCGAACCTTCGCCGTTTTGTATGCCGGAAATAACGTTATTTAATTTTCCAGCCGTTTGGTTGAACTGGTCGATCGTTCCATTTAATTTTTCGATATCTACACGTTCTGCAACACCTCCAAATTTGTCAAGTGTTTTATTGGCTGTCAACATCGCTGCATTGGCATTCGCAACCACTTCGTGCAAGCCTTTTTCGTTGCTTGCCAAGATAGAGTTGGTTCTGTCTGATGCACCTTTGAAAGATTCAATGGTTTTATTAAGATTTGAAAGCAACAATTTGATCTCCCTCCTGTTTTGCTCATCTACGATTTTGTTGGTGCTTGCCAATGTAGAATCTAACTTTAATAGAACATTAGACAACTGATCTTTCACTGGTTTTACTTGAGACGACAATGAGTTCAACATTGAAAGTTGATAATCTCCTTTTAAAGTATCACCATCTTTCGCTGTTCCTCCGCCATAAGCCAGATTGATTCTTAACTCTTTTCCGGACATCAAACCTGGTTCGAAGATCTCGACCGTTGATTGTTTGGCAAATTCAAAATTATCATCAATGGTCAATTTTACAACAAAGTGCAATTTGCCATCTTTGGTTGTGATTGGTTTGATCTCATCTACTTGGCCCACTTTCAAACCGTTTATAGATACAGGATTGGAAGCAGACAGTCCTTCTACATTGTCATACTTTGCGTAGAAAACATTATCTGTGGTAAAAAGGTTTTTACCTTTCATAAATTGATAAAGTACTACGAATCCTATGATGGCGAAAATGGCTATTAATCCTGTTTTTAATTCTTTACTTAACTTCACGTTGTGTTGGTTTTAACTAATTAGCAAATATATGAATATTGGTTTTATAATGGATATAAATTAAAAACAACAAAAGCGACAATTATGCCGCTTTTTGTTATTTCTGATATAATTTCTGAATTATTGTTGAGGCGATTTGTCCCAAACTTCAATTCTGTAATCTTTGATTTTTGCATTATCCTGCAGACTCTTCAAGAATGCACCGGTAAACTGCTGAGAGTTCTGTTGTGTGATAGATTCTGTAATCTGCTTGATATCTCCTGGCAATTTGTTTGTAGCCACAGATTTTTTAACAACAAGATAAACACCTGTCATCCCTTCGATTGGCTGAGACAATTTGTTGTTTGCAACACCAAACGCTGCTCCAGCAACTTTAGGTTCCATCGCTCCGTTTACAGAAGGATTGAAAACATTCACTTGTGCACTTCCCTTAGTTGTTCCAAAAGCTTTCGCTGCTTGATCTAAAGAGGCATATTTACCTGCATTGATTTTCTCAAGAATTTTCTTAGCAAGCACTTTATTTTTCACGATTGGCTCGATTTGATCTCTTACGGTTTCTGGATCTGCAAGACCTTCATCTTGTTTTCCGACCACGTAAGCAACAATTCTATCACCAGTACCTTCTACAGTGAAGATATCTGTATCACCAATATTTCTTTTTTTGTCAAATGCCCAAGCAATCACCTCTGCATCTTTGTCCGTTCCAATTCCTGGAAGTGTTCCTTGGAAACGACCAACAGTTTTAGGATTTTCGAATCTGTATTTGTTTTTCTCAGCCAAGTTTTTAAACTGATTAAAGCTTTTACCTTGAGTTTGCTGAATAAATCTAGTTGCCTGAGTTAAAACTTGATTTTCAGTTTTGTCAGATGCTTTAATATTTTTAGCAATGTGAGCTACTTTATACTTTAAACTTTCTGGTCTCTCATCGACTTTGATAATATGGAAACCAAAATTTGTTTCAGCCAATCCAATGTCACCTTTTCTATGAGATGCTAAAAAACTTAAATATCCTGGCGCAAATGGAGATGAAGGCGTCGTCCAACCAACACTTCCATTTCTTTCTACAGCATTTGGCTCGTCTGACTGTTTAAGATTTTCATTGAATTTTGCTGGATTTGATTTAACTTCAGCTAAAATTTTATCTGCTAAAGCTTTTGCTTCTTCTTTTGATCTTGTAGCCGTTGATCTTTCTGCTCCTTTATAAGCAATTAAAATATGACTTGAGCTTACCGAATCTGAAGGCTTCATCTGTCTGTCAAGTAATTTTGAAACCACATAAAGCGTTTGTTCTTTGTATGGCCCAAAAGTCTGCCCTATAGATGCAGTGGCAACTTTGTCTTTAATCTCCAGTGGTAACTGAGAAGTAGTTACATATTGAGGAATAAAAGGAACATCAGAATTAAGTTCTACAAACATAGAATCATTCGTCGTATTCTGGAAGTTTTCCGCGCCATTGGATGCATCTGTTCCTTTAAGGAAAAGTTTATTGATCTCGTTCAAAGTCGCTGCATCATCTTGAGCACTTGGTGCTGCTGGGAAGTAAGCGTAAGCAAGATTTCTACTAGCTGTAGCCTTGAATCTTGTTGGATGTGCTTTGATGTAATCTGCAAGATCTTTAGTCGTAACTTTTACATTGTTCTTTTTAGAAAACTCCAGGTAATCTACTTTTACAAAATCGATGTTTGCCATCTCATCACGGAATTTCACCATCAACTCAGCTTCTTTTTTGCTGGTTGTGATTCCAGAAGTGATGTTTCCGAAAAGCATTCTAGCCATCATTCTGTACTCGATCGCTTTTTTGTTTTTCAACCAGAAGGCATAGTTCTCAGGACTTGTAGCTTGAGATTTTTCGATTTCAGATTTAATATCATTAAGCTTGAAGTTTCCCTTCTCGTCAAAATATTGCTGACTCTGTGCAAAGATAGGATCATACTGCAATTGGCTCCAGAAAACCTCGTCTGTAAGCTCAAGTCCAGTTTTGTCAAACTGCTGCTTGATCAATTTTGATTGCACAAGAACTTGCCAAGCCTGCTCTTCTAGACCTTTCGCAGGTTGCCCCTGTTGCTGAGCTTGCTGTTGCATGATCATCAATTGGTCATTGAATTCGTCTCTTGTAATATCCTCGCCATTCACCTGTCCAAAAACGTTTGGATTCTTCGAAAACATCTTATCAAAGGTATCTGCGTTGAAAAGAAATGCAAACAATCCCAAAGCAATAACGCCTAACAGAAGCCACGATCTTTTTCTAATTTCACCTAAAATTGCCATTTATAGTATATATTTATAATCAGTGTGCGAAAATACATAATTTTAACAGAATAGGAAAAATTATTTGCAGACAATTGCAAATGTGGCAGATAAAATAAAAAAAACCTCTAAAAATTAGAGGTTTCTGAGTTATTTGTCATTTTTTTTATCCAGCATTTTCTCCCGCATCTTCCCTTCCGTTTGGAAAAGCGTCAGAACTTGCTGAGGAGAGAGTATTTTCAGGAATTTATCAGCATAGGCCTTTCTATTATTGAGAAGTTGTTGTCCAACATCAAAACTTTGATTCAGGCGTTTTGTCGCTTCTTCGTCAGAAAGATTGTCTAGATTTTTATCTACGAAAAATTTTTCTTTGATCTGTTTCTGATTGTTTTGATACTCAGCATAGAGATTTTTGAACTCTTCCTGTTTTTCTTTAGGAATATCTAGATCATCAATTACGATGTTTTCTTTCATATTTTGGAGAAAAACGGTTCTGTCTTTTACGGACATATTATTGACAGCGGCTTTCCTTTCTTTCATATTCATCGACTGCCATTCGGAAGTTCTTGGAATGGACTGTTGCCTCTGTTGCATAGTGCCAGATGGCGAAAAGGAACTGGCTGATCCACTATTTCTTAGCGTAGGCGTAGAGCCACTTGATCTACCAGCTGTATTACCAGAACCTCTTTGCTGAGCTTTGGCTGTGATAGTAGAGGATAATCCGGCAATCAAAACAATTAATAATAACTTATTCATCTTTTTGATTTTAATTAATTATAAAGGTCGAGATACACGTCTTGCTCGCTGTTTCTGTCGATGTCTTTCAATTGATCTGGTGTGAACGCTGCAAGAACCTTTTCAACATCCATCGCAGATTTTTTCTTTGTTTCAGAAGCATAACTTTGTGTGTCTGCCATATTTCTATCAGCAGAAACCTTATTTTTAGAATGCGATGCAACCGCTAATGTTGACACTTTTGGTTTCAAAACTTCAGTTTGCGTTTCCGCGACCGTGTTGTTTTCAGCCATTAGATTTGGTGCATTTTCTTGGATTGGTTGATCTACTTTGTACACGCTGTCAACAATCACAGATTGTTTTGCCATAGAAACCTCTGGGTCATTATTAAATCCTAAGAAAGCTGTGATTCCGCCAATCAAAATCACGGCTGCCGCGGCCATCCATTTGAAATCAAGAGCGAAAACTTTTGTTTCTTTTTTCACGACCACTGGATTTTTCCCAACTGTTTGTGAAATGACATTCGCCTGCATCTGTTTGAAAAAATCCTCGGAAGGTTCCGGATACGGCGTTTTTCTGTTTAGTTTTTCTATATCGATTTTCATTTCCTTTTATTTTTTAAAACTCTTGCGAGTAATTGTCCTTAATATAACTTTCTACTTTGTCCTTGGCGTAGTGATAATTCGTTTTACAAGTTCCGACAGACATATCCAGAATATTCGAGATTTCCTCATAAGGCAAATCATCATAATACCTCATATTGAACACCAATTTCTGTTTCTCTGGCAAAGTCTGAATCGCCTTCTGCAAAAAAACCTGAATCTCCTCAGCATCTTGTCCCGCATTATCTGCGACCAGATTCTGCATATGATATTCCGCATCTTCATCTGTCTTTTTCATCCTGTTCATTTTGTTGAGTGCTTGCAAAGCCTCATTGGTAGCAATTCTGTACAACCAAGTGTACAATTTGCTATCACTTTTGAACTGATGAATATTCTGATACGCCTTGATAAATGTATCCTGCAAAACATCCTGAGCGCCGTCGTGGTCGACTATCAACCTACGGATATGCCAATAGAGACGACTCTGATAAGCATCCATCATTGCACGCAAACCTTTCTCTACCGTTTGAGGTGCAGTTAGCAGGTTTACAATTTCCTCATCTTTGAGCTTCATTCAGATGTTTCGTAGTTTTGATTAAAAAATAAGACCAAAGTTAAATTATTTTTTCAATTTCTTTGGATAAAGCTAAATCTAAAATCGAGCCTCAAATATTATTAATCAAATCCAAATCATCAAATCCTTATCTTTGTTGTTATGAAGACAGTAATCATCGGCTCGGGAAATGTGGCTTATCATTTGGCAAAAGCTTTCACTCAGAATAATATTAAGGTTCATCAAATCTATGGACGAAACGAAATTGAACTTTCGAAAATTTCAAATGAGTTTAATATTCCCTATTCTAATGAAAATTTGGAAGAAGCGGAACTTTACATCATCGCCGTTTCTGATTCTTCTGTGGAAAAGGTTTCTGAATTAATTAAAAATGAAAATGCGCTTGTTGCTCACACTTCTGGTTCTCTCCCAAAAGAAATCTTGAAAGGCAATTACCGAAAGGCAAGTTTCTATCCTTTGCAGACTTTCTCAAAAACCAAAAATCTGGATTATTCCAAAATTCCATTTTTCATTGAAGCTGATAATCAAATTGATGAAAAATCTCTATTTGAATTAGCTTCCATCATTTCTAATAATGTTGAAATTTCAACTTACGAAAAACGCAAATACATTCATTTGACCGCCGTTTTTGCTTGCAACTTTGTGAATCATTTGTTTGCAAGAGCTAAGGAAATTTCGGATTCGCAAGATTTAGATTTTAATTATTTCATTCCTTTAATTAATGAAACCGTAGAGAAAATCCATCATCTCGACCCAAAATTGGCTCAAACCGGACCAGCTGTGAGAGGCGACGAAAGAGTTTTGAAACTCCACGAAGAATTGATTAAAAATGAAGAGGAACTCAATATTTATAAAACGCTGAATGAATCGATTAAAAAAATGTATCAATAATTCTGTAACATTTTAAAAAATCCTGCACTAATTATTCAGAAACAAAAAATATAAAATATGAAATCTCTCAAAAAATTACTCATTCTTCCAATTTTGATGTTTGGAACAATGGTATTTGCTCAAACATCCTCCAACCGATTTTTCTACGAATTGACTTTCAAACCGAAAAAAGATTCTGCAAAAGTTGAAAAGGTAATGACGACGCTTGACATCACAAAAGAAAAATCACTTTACAGAGATTTCACTTGGGTGGCTCAGGATTCTATTATGAAAGTTCAAGTAGAGGCGATGCAAAAATCCGGTGTTTTCAAGGATATGTCAAAATCTATGACAATGCCAAAATTCGCTTATAAAGTTGAAAAAGTCTATCCAGATATGAAAGTGATTTTGGAAGAAGGACTTCAAAACGGGATGACGCCGATGAAATTGGGTTATGTTGACAACACAAAATTCAATTGGAATATCACGTCCGAAAAAGTAAAAATCGGAACTTACAATACTCAGAAAGCGACGACAGAATTCGGAGGCAGAAGATGGAACGCTTGGTTTACATCAGACTTGCCTTTTCAAGATGGACCATATAAATTCAATGGTTTGCCAGGTTTGATTGTAAAAATTGAAGACGACGGCGGAAACTACTCTTGGGAATTGAAAGGAAATAAAAAAGTTGACAATTTTGAAGAACTTTCTTACATCGAGAAAATCTCTCCTGGAGGAACATCGAAACGTGTGGAAGTATCGAGAGACAAATTTGAAAGTACAATTGCAGATTTCAAAAAAGATCCTTTTGCTACAATCCGACCAATGTTGAAACCGGAGATGATGTCTCAAAAAATTCCTGGAAGCGACATTAGCATTGGAGAAATGGTGAAAAAACAGGAAAAAATGTTGAAGGATTTTTATGATGCCAACGACAATCCAATAGAACTTGCTGTCGTGAAAGACAAAAAGAAAAAATAAATCACAAACCGGGAAAAATTGCTTCCCGGTTTTTTTATGACTAATATCCTTATTTAGATTTATTTAAAACAAGCTATATTTGCAGTTCTAAAAAAATGAATTTTGCAAAGCAAACATCCCTATAAATTGTGCTGTTTCCCCAAAAACAAAATGGGTAAAATCACAGGTTATGACAATGAAAATCTGCAAATGCCTACCAAGATATTGGAAATGGGACTACTTCCGGAAACCATCTTTCAAGTTCTTTATCAGGCACCATTTGGCGGTCCACTTTACATAGAATACGGCTCCGAAAAAACCAGAGTCGCATTGCGGGAGGAAGAAGCAGAATTTATAAATGTAGAAGTTTGGGCATAATGCAGAATCAGAAAAACAAAAAGCAAATTCTATTGGTTGGAAATCCGAATGTCGGGAAATCCACGCTTTTCAATAGTCTTTGCAACAGAAAACAAAAAACCGGAAACTACGCTGGCGTTACCGTTGCGAGCCTTTCCGGAAATTATACTTATAAAAATGAAGAGGTAGAAATTACAGATTTACCTGGTTCATACAGCATTTATCCAACTTCCGAGGATGAAGCGATATTTTCCAGATATTTGATTCAGGAGCAGGAGAACTATGCTGGCGTTTTGTACATCGCTGACGCCATCAATATGAAGCGAAGTTTGCTTTTGTTTCAGCAGATTCAGGATTTGGGAATTCCGATTCTGATGGTCGTGAATCAAATAGATGAAGCGGAAAAACGTGGCATAAAAATCAATACTGATGCGCTTTCCAAGAAACTGAATGTTGATATTCTAAGAACAAATGCGAAGGAACATTTGGGAATTGAGGAAGTGCGTGAAGCTATTTTTAATAATCAATTCAAAAAAACCGCACAAAGTACTTTTGAAATTCCGATTGAACAAAGAGGTTTGGTGCACAAAATTGCTGAAAATACAAAAGACCACAATCTTTACAAAATCTGGACACTTCTCGCGACCGACACTTATCTCGGAAAGATTGAAAGAATCAACGAAATCATCAGCCAAGAAGATGCAAAATGTAATGTTCCAAAGCGACTTCAAATTCAGGAAACGGTTCGCCGTTATCAGAATATCGACAAAATAATCTCTGAAACTACAGAAAAAACACCTCAGAAAAAACAATTGCTGACGGAAAAACTTGACCGTATTTTGGTTCATCCAATTTGGGGTTATTTGGTTTTTCTTTTGATTTTGTTAATCATCTTTCAAAGTGTTTTCTTTTTGGCAGAATATCCGATGAATTGGATAGAAGGCGCGTTCAGTTGGCTTTCCGATTTTTCCGGAGAGAATCTTCCTGAAGGTCCAATCAATTCATTGATTTCAAATGGAATTGTGCCAGGAATTGGAGGCATTGTCATTTTCGCACCGCAGATTGGGATTCTGCTTTATTTCCTTTATCTATTGGAAGATTCCGGTTATATGGCGAGAGTTATCTTTTTGATGGACAGATTTTTAAGACCTTTTGGACTTAATGGAAAAAGTATTGTCCCATTGGTTTCCGGAACAGCTTGCGCGATTCCAGCGATTATGTCCACGAGAAACATCGAAAACATCAAGGAAAGATTGATTACCATTCTCGTAACGCCTTTTATGACGTGTTCTGCGAGGTTACCAGTTTACAGCATCATCATCGGATTGATTATTCCAGACGAGAATTTTTATGGCATCAAATACAGAGCTTTGGCACTTTTGGCAATGTATCTTCTAGGATTCGGAATGTCACTATTTTCTTCATTGATTCTTAAAAATTTAATCAAAACCAAAGTCAAAAGTTTCCTGGTAATGGATTTGCCGACCTACAAAATGCCTTTGTTCGGCTATGATTTCAAATTGGTTTTAGGTAAAGTGTGGGAATTCATCACAGGTGCGGGGAAAGTGATTTTTGCAGTCAGCATTATTTTGTGGACTTTGAGTTATTTTGGACCATCAGAAAAGACAAATCAAACGATTGCTTCTGATGTGAAGTTGGAGCAATCTTATCTTGGAAAAATCGGTCGTTCTATGGAACCAGCGATTGCACCTTTGGGCTACGATTGGAAAATGGGCATCTCAATTTTGACAAGCTTCGCGGCGCGAGAAGTTTTCGTGGGAACTTTGTCAACACTTTACAGTTTGGACGAGGAAGCGCCGGAAGGCCGATTGATTGAGAAAATGAGATTGGACGTTCATCCAAATGGCGAAAAGGTTTTCAGCTTTGCAACAGGCGTTTCGATTTTGCTTTTCTATGCTTTTGCGATGCAATGTATTTCTACGATAGCGGTAGTTTACAAGGAAACCAGAAGTTTGAAGTGGACAATGTTGCAGACTTTTGCAATGACAATTTTGGCATACTTTTCGGCACTTGTTGCTTATCAGATTCTGAAATAATTTTCAAGAAAAATCCTTAAGGAAAATTTAAAAAAATGGAAAACTCAATCATCATACAGTACGCAATCATCGGATTATTGGTTTTGGGAGCGTTGTATTTCATTTTTAAGAAATTTGCCAAGACATTTTCCAAGAAAGACAGCAAAAACTGTGGTCCTGATTGTGGGTGTTCTTAAGGATTAAATTGACAAATCTTTTTTGTTAGCCCAAAAAGAAACAATTTCGATTGTCTTTTTCTGAATTCTGTAGTGAATAGAAAAATTTTCCAAGACCAAAACTCGTCTTACTTCTTCTTTTGCTCCGATAATTTTTGCTCCAATAAAAGGATTATGTGCCAATAGTTTTTCTTTTCGCTCTACTTCCTCTATTATTTTTAAAGCGTAAGCGTTGGATTTGTTGTGATTAATCCAATATTCTAAAGTTTCGAAATATAATGTTTCCGCTTCGGTAGTCCATTTTATTTCGAACATAATGCTCTTGCTTTTGTGTGAACATCGGAACTGCTAATCAATTTACTCTCATTTGCCTCATCAATTCCTTTATTAATAGAATTCAATTCTGCCACAGAGACATTTACAATTTCTTCGGACACTTTCTCAAAAGAAAATTTCATTCTCTTCAAAAGACTTTCTAAAAATTTTGATTCTTCTGGAGTTGTAGGATGAACGACGATTGTATCCATAAATGCTTTTTAACAAAGTTATAAATAATTATTAAATAAGGAAAAAGTATTAATTTTAGCCTTAGAAAATCAATACTGATTGAAACTTAACTTTACATTTCTACTTCTCACTTTCTGCATTTTCACATCTGCACAAAAAGACAGCATCAATAGTCAAGTGATTTCCTACGACGACAAGATTATGCTTCGATTGAATATCGATACGAATACGAACGAACTCGTCATTTCGTCCCGAGACCTTCTCGTAGAACCAAGATTGGCACTCAACAATCAGATTAATACAACTTTTGGGATTGATTACAAATTCATCAGTGCGAGTATTTCTTTTGCCCCAAAATTTTTTCCCGGTAACAACAATGATTTGAAGGGGAAAAGCAGTTTTACGAGTTACAACTTTAGATTTTTCCCGAAAAATTTCATTCAGACGCTTTCCTATAAAAATAGCAAAGGGTACTATTTGAAAAACACCCAAGATTACGTTGCCGATTGGAGGAAAAACAAAGACCCGTATTTGACTTTTCCGAATTTGAGGTTTCAAAGTTTCGGTGGTTCCACGTCTTATATCATTAATAATAATTTTTCGCTACAGGGAATCTATTACCAGAAAGAATGGCAAACGACGAGTAGTGGCAGTTTTGTTCCGGCTTTCAATTATGAATACGTGATATTTTCTGACATTCAGGATGGGACGAAATCCCGTGAGAGACGTTTAGATTTGAGTCTCGACCTTGGTTATCATTACAATTATCTTCTCACCAAAAATATCAACATTGCGCCTTTTATCTATGGCGGATTGGGGAAAAGATGGAGCAATTATAAAAATGATGTGAGTCTAAATGAAAGAGACAAAGACAATTATTTCACGCAAAACTTTGGCGCAGGATTACATTTGGGTTACAATTCTGAGAAGTTTTTTTTTGGTTCTAAGGTTAATTACTCTGGAAATCATTACAAAGACAACGACTCAAATGTGACCGAAAATGATTTTTACGTTCTCTTTTTCATTGGTTATCGACTAAATGCGCCGGCGAAAGTGAAGAAGATCTATGATAAAATTCAAGACAAAATACCTGCGTTGTAATCTTTAGTTAAAACTCAAATCAGTTCTTTTTAATACATTTGCATTCAGAAAAAAACCTTAAAATTCTATATGTCATTAATAAAATCAATCTCCGGAATCCGAGGAACTATTGGCGGAAAAGTAAATGATAACCTGACGCCTCTTGACGTGGTGAAATTTGCTTCCGCTTTCGGAACGTGGCTTCAGAACAATAAAAATAAAAAAGATTTAACGCTTGTCATCGGTCGTGACGCTAGAATTTCCGGCCAAATGGTTTCTTCTCTTGTTGCTTCAACTTTGCAAGGTTTGGGAATCAATGTGGTTGATTTGGGACTTTCCACAACGCCAACCGTAGAAATTATGGTTCCCGAATTGAAAGCTGACGGCGGAATCATCCTGACCGCTTCTCACAATCCAAAACAATGGAACGCTTTGAAATTGCTTAATGAAAAAGGCGAATTCATAAGTGGCGAAAATGGTGCAGAAGTTTTGGCTTTGGCAGAAAACGAAGATTTCAATTATGCGGAAGTGGATGATTTGGGGAAATATGAAACCAGAGACGACGCTTTTGACATTCACATCAAACAAATTTTAGACTTGCCAACTGTAGATGTCGAGGCGATAAAAGCTAAAAAATTCAAAGTTGTACTTGACGCTGTAAATTCAACCGGCGGGATTTCTATTCCACCACTTTTGGAGAAATTAGGCGTTGAAGTGATTAAACTTTATTGCGAACCAAACGGACAATTTCCTCACAATCCAGAACCTTTGAAAGAGCATCTTGGCGACATCTGCGAATTGGTCATCAAGGAAAATGCAGATATGGGAATCGTGGTTGACCCGGATGTTGACAGATTGGCTTTGGTGGACGAAAAAGGAGAAATGTTTGGCGAAGAATACACGTTGGTTGCTGTTGCAGATTACCTTCTGAAAGATAAAAAAGGCGTGGCCATTTCTAATCTTTCTTCCAGTCGTGCGTTGAGAGATGTGGCGAAAAACTTAGATTCAGAATATTTTGCAAGTGCTGTTGGAGAAGTGAATGTGGTGACATTGATGAAAGAAAAAAATGCCGTCATCGGTGGTGAAGGAAACGGAGGAATCATCTATCCGGAACTTCATTACGGAAGAGATTCCTTGGTTGGCGTTGCTTTATTTTTGACTCATCTGGCTAAAGAAAACAAAACGGTATCCGAATTGAGAGCTACTTATCCATCATATTTTATGGGTAAAAAGAAAATCGAATTGACGCCGGATATCGACGTTGATGCTTTATTAATCAAAGTTCAAGAAGAATATAAAAACGAAGAAATCTCAACCGTTGACGGTGTAAAAATCGACTTCCCTGAAAACTGGGTTCACCTAAGAAAATCTAACACGGAACCGATTATCAGAATTTATACTGAGGCGTTTTCTCAAGAAGAAGCGGACAAATTAGGCGATGATATGATTGCGAAGATTAGAAGTTTGATATAAAATATTTTTATTAATTTTAATAAAAATTAGACAATGACAATTACTATAAATCCAAAAAATAAAAAAGAACTGGCTAAAATAAAGACCATTCTCAAAGCGATTGAGGTAGATTTCATTGAGAGTGAAGATTCTTATGATAAAGATTTTGTTTCCAAGATTGAAAAATCAAGAAAAGAAATCTCAAAAGGGGAAACAAAAAAAATTGCTCTCGATGACCTATGGAAATAGAGTTTACCAAACAAGCTGAGAAGGATTTGGAATTTTGGAGGAAGTCTGGAAATAAATTAATTCAAAAGAAAATTTCCGACATTTTAATAAGCATTCAAGAAAATCCATTCGAGGGAATTGGCAAGCCAGAAGCCTTGAAATACAGTTTGACCGGTTCTTGGAGCAGAAGAATCAATTTGGAACATAGAATTGTTTACGAGGTAATTGACGAAATTATTTATATCGAATCTCTAAAAGGTCATTATTAAAACAAAAATCAAGGAAGCAAAATCTGCTTCCTTTTTTATTTCAATTAAATAGCTTCTTTATAATGAGCCACAAACTCGCGAAAAATGGAGTAGAAATCCCTCAACTCAAAATAATCCGGACTTGCACTTTCTATATTCTCAAAACCTTTTTTTCTGAATAATTTCTTGGTTCTGGTCTGATGAAAATATTGCGAAACCGAAATCGCACTTTTGAAATTCAAACTATCCATCATTCTCATCGAATTCTCAACCGTTTTCTCCGTGTCATTTCCGAAATTATCAACTAATATTTTGTCCGCTGGAATTTTATTTTCAACTAAATTTTCCTTCATTTTCTTTCCTTCCCAAAAGCCTTCTTTTCCCAGTCCTCCGCTGACAATAATTATTTTAATTCTATTTTGATTGTAAAGTTCCAAACTTTTATCAAGTCGAGCTTTCAATCTTTCGGACAAAGTTCCATCTTCATTCACTTTATTTCCAAGAACAATTGCAACATCTGCGTTTGTCTTTTTATCATTCAATCCATCAATGGTGATATAAATTGAATGTGCCAAAAACCAAACCATCAGAATGACAAAAATCGATTTAATAAAAATGAAAACTCTCTTCATTACAAATCCAATTTAAAGCATTTAAGCCAAAAGCAATCAGCCATTTGCCAAAAGCAATCTAATACTGCATCTTCCTCAACTTCTTAGAAGTCGCACCAATAAACAAAGCCGTCAAAACCGTCATCGTTCCGCCAAAAACCACAGAACGCACAACGCCCATCAGTTTCGCCGTCAAGCCACTTTCAAATTGCCCAAGCTCATTACTCGACATTATGAAAATCGAATTCACGCTCAAAACACGTCCACGGATTTCCTCAGGCGTTTTCAACTGGACAATCGTTCCACGAATCACAACGCTGATGCCGTCCAACATTCCGCTCAGAACCAAGAATGAAAACGACAACCAATACATTTTCGACAATCCAAATCCAATGATACAAAGTCCAAAACCAGTCGCCACAAAAAGCAATATTTTACCTTGATTTTTACGAAGCGGAACCAAAGAAAGCGTAATGATAATAATCATCGAGCCAATATCCGACGCCGCGTTCAGAAGTCCAAAACCTTCCGAACCAACCTTCAGAATATCACTCGCAAAAACCGGAATCATCGCCACCGCGCCACCAAAAAGCACGGCAAACATATCCAACATTTGGGCGCCCAAGATTTCCTTCGTTTTATAAATGTAAGCCAAACCTTCCTTCATACTTTCGAAAACCTTCACGTCTTTTTTCGTGTTCTCAGAAAATTGTTTGTTAATCGTCCAGAAAAACAAAGACGACAAAACCATACAACTCACAATCACCACCAAAGTCCATTTTATAGTAATCAACGCGATCAAAAATCCTCCCAGAGCGTGACCAGAGACCGATGCAATCAAAAACGTCGCTTGATTTAGCGTCACCGCGTAAGGCAGATTTTCCTGCTTCACAATTCTCGGAATCATACTTGGAACCAGCGGTCCCAAAAACGAACGACAAATCCCCGTAAAGAAAATCACGGCGTAAATAAAATAGGTAATTTCGTGACCGTCAAAATGCATCTGATGTCCAAAAAACGCCGGAATCAAAAGCAAACTAATCAAAACCACATACGCATAATTGCAAATCAAAAGCAGTCGCTTCTTCTCATTCATATCGATGACGTGACCAGCATAAAGTGCGCAAGAAACAGCAGGAATCACCTCAGAAAGTCCAATCAAACCAATGGAAAACGGGTCTTTCGTCAATTGATAAACCCACCAGCCAAGCAGAGTTGCCAGCATCCGGAATGCAATAATCAGGAAAAATCGACCTGTGAGAAGATGGCGAAATTCAATATTTTTTAAAACTCGGAGTGGTGTTATCGAAATCATCCTGCAAATGTAAGAGATAGCCGTTAACTGGCGTTTAATTTCGGTCAATTATTTTTGGAGCTGTTTCCCGCTGTCCACTATATCTTTTTTTGCTTAGACGATTTGTCATCAAAAGAAAATTTTCTCAAAAGCAAAAAAAGGATGCCGTTCCCATCGGGGCTATGGGATTTGCCTGCCAATCGACGTTTCCATAATACTAGAAATATTCTAAAATTGTCGAATCCTTGAAAAAACTTTCGACTCCGCCGAGACCGAAATTGCAATTATGCTCGCATTAGAGTTGTCACACTGAGCGGAGTCGAAGTGCCATTCATTTTTTATAAATTCCGCAAGGTTTCGCTCCTACGAAGCTCCGCTTTAAAAAATCTTGAATCGCAACAAACATTTAGCTCCTACGGAGCTTTACACAAATACCATTAAAGCTTAATTTAGTGTTATTTAATCAATTTTACAATCTAAACCCAGACAAAAAATCGCCAATTTTCCTATCATTCGCCAATCTAGGAATCTTGTTTTGTCCGCCCAATTTCCCTTCGGATTTTGCATAATCCTGGAAGGCATTTTTCTTTAATTTTGTGATGACCAATGGTTGCAGAATATTTCCCGAAATCAAATCATCATAATACGTATTTCGTTTTCTGAGTTGCAAATCCAATTCAGATTTGAACGCTTCAAAATTTTCCGGCTTTTTTTCAAACTCGACAAACCATTCGTGGTAAGGCAAACCTTCCGCTGGATTCACTTGTGGTGCAAGATGGAATTCTGTAATTTGTGCTGGAAATTTCTCAACAGTTGCTTTCAACGCTTCCTCCACTTCAAATGCAATCACGTGTTCGCCAAAAGCGGAAGTGAAATGTTTGGTTCTACCAGAAACCATAATTCGGTAAGGATTTTTATCAATAAATCTCACCACATCACCAATGGAATATGCCCAAAGCCCAGAATTGGTCGTCAAAATCAAGGCGTAATCTTTATTGAGTTCAATTTGACCAAGTGTCAATCTATGACTGTCACACTGAGCGGAGTCGCAGTGCTCCAAAGGAACAAACTCATAGAAAATCCCGTGGTTGGTCAACAGCAACAAGCCTTCTTTCGTATAATCATCCTGAAAAGCGAAGAAACCTTCCGAAGCTGGAAAAGTCTGGACAATATCGACGGGTTTTCCCAGCAATTCATTCATCTTGTCGCGGTAAGGTTCGTAATTCACGCCACCAGTTATGATTAATTGAAGATTTGGAAAAATCTCTGTGATTTTCTTTCCGTGGCGGTCAATCAGTTTCTCAAAATACATTATCAACCAAGGCGGAATTCCGGAAATCAAGGTCATATTTTCCTTCTCGGTTTCCTCTACGATTTTATCGATTTTGGTTTCCCAATCTTCGATGCAATTGGTTTCCCAGCTTGGCAATCTGTTTTTCTGAAGATAATTTGGAATGTGATGTGCCACGATTCCAGATAATCTCCCGTTTTTGATGCCGTTGATTTCTTGCAATTCGGGTGAACCTTGCAGGAAAATCATTTTTCCACCAACGAAATCTGCATTGTTTTTTTTGGCAATGTAATGGAAAAGTGCACTTTGAGCACCGCCAATTTGGTAAGGCATTGCTTCTTTGGAAATCGGAATGTATTTGGCGCCGGAAGTTGTCCCTGAGGTTTTCGCAAAATATTCTGGCAAATCTGGCCAAAGGATTTTGGATTGTCCTTTTTTGATTTTCTCTATGTATGGTTTCAAATCTTCGTAATCTGCTATCGGAACGTTACTTCGGAAATCCTCAATAGTCTTTATCATTTCGAATTGATGTTCTCTTCCGAACAAGGTTTTCTCTGCAGTTTTGACGAGTGATAGCAAGAGATCTTCCTGATTCTTAACCGCATTGGTTTTGAAATCTTTTGTTTTGGCGATATGTTTTTTGGCCCAGATGAGCGCGATATTTTTCTTGATAAAATCCAACATCATTAAGAATTTTCGGTTGTCAAATTTATAAGTATTCTTTAATATAATAGATGTTAGAAGTTAGATTTTTTGAGATTGTAGGTTTGAACACAAAACGCACTAAGATTTTTTTTAAATACTAACTGCTGTTAGGTCACAAAGGCGCTTCGTTTAAAAGAGATTAGTAATTTGAGGATTCTCGCAGATTTGCTAAATTATGCAGATTAAGATGAAATTCTAACTGAAAGACAAACATCAATTTTATTTTGAATGGTGAACTATTGTAGAATCTGCAGCCCGACTTATCTCATCTTTTCTATTTTTTTTTATTTGAATCGATGAACCACTTCGTTAGGTTTGAGCGGAAATCCTTTTTTGAGTAATCTTCGAGTTCTATTTAAAGGGAAATCGTGAGCAAAAAAGATTGCGAACCCTTCGACAGGCTCAGGATAAACTACGGCGGATAAAGCTGCCCAAATAATTATTATTGAAAAGTTTGTGATAAGGGTTTGTGTTTTAGAAAGAAAAAGTGTACTTTTGCACCTCGAATAATATAAAATTTATAAACAATGTTTGCAATTGTAGAAATAGCAGGGCTTCAATACAAAGTTGAGCAAAACCAAAAGTTGTTTGTGAACCGTTTGAAAGGAGACAAAGGAACGAAAGTTTCTTTTGACAAAGTTCTTCTTACTGTAAACGGTGCAATCACAATTGGTGCCCCGGCTGTAAGCGGTATTACCGTAGATGTAGAAATTCTTGACCACGTTCAGGCTGACAAAGTAATCATCTTCAAAAAGAAGAGAAGAAAAGGTTATGCTAAGAAAAACGGTCACAGACAATCTCTTACTCAAATCATCGTAACTGGTATCACTGGTTTTGATTCTGAGAAAAAAGAAGCTAAAAAAGCGGCACCTAAGAAAGCGGCTAAAGCTGAAGTAACAGAAACCAGCGAATCTGCTGAATAATTTTTAACCACAAAGTTTAAATAAAATGGCACATAAGAAAGGAGTTGGTAGTTCCAAAAACGGTAGAGAATCTCATTCCAAAAGATTGGGCGTGAAGATTTTTGGAGGACAAGACGCTATTGCTGGTAACATCATCATCAGACAAAGAGGTACTCAGCATCACCCAGGTGAAAATGTTGGGATGGGTAAAGATCACACTTTGCACGCTCTTGTTGACGGTAAAGTTGTTTTCAGAAAGAAAGCTAACAACAGATCATTTGTATCTATTGAACCAAACGCATAATTAAAAAGCGTTTTATAAAAATAAAAAATCCTGAGACTTATGCTTCAGGATTTTTTATTTTGTGATTATTGTATTAAAGCGTTTCTAATTGCGCTTCCGTGAATTCCATATTGTGGAAAACGTTCTGAACGTCATCGTCTTCTTCGAAGCGTTCCAGCATCTTCATATTGGCTTTGAACTGGTCTTCTGTCATCTCTTTAGAACTATTTGGGATTCTTTGTAGTTCTGCACTTTTAACTTCGATTTTTAAGTCGTCTAGTTTGTGAGACATCGCGCCAAAATCTTCAAAGGCAGTTGTGATTAGAACTTCTGTTTCATCTTGGTCAATTTCTTCTGCCCCGCCGTCTATCATTTCCATTTCAAAATCATCCCATTCGGTTTTGATCTGCGCCTTCTCGATAGTGAAAATTCCTTTTCTATCGAAGATGAAAGCTAGTTCCCCATTCTTCCCAAGATTGCCGTCAAACTTGTTGAAAATCGCTCTTACGTTGGCAACCGTTCTTGTTGTGTTGTTCGTAGTACATTCTACAAAAAACGCAACACCGCCTTGTCCGTAGCCTTCATAAGTTACTTCTTCATAATTCTCCGCATCTGCGCCACTTGCCTTTTTGATTGCTCTTTCTACATTGTCCTTTGGCATATTAGCACCTTTGGCATTTTGAATGCATCTTCTAAGCGCTGGATTGGCTTCGGGATCTGTTCCGCCGGCTTTAACTGCCAAGGCTATATCTTTTCCTATCTTGGAAAACGTTTTGGCCATTTTGTCCCATCTGGCCATTTTTGAGGCTTTTCTATATTCGAATGCTCTTCCCATTACAAGTTTTATTTTATAATACAAAAGTACTGAAATATAGAAACAAAAAAAATACCTCCAATAAAATTGGAGGTATTTATATTTAGAAATAATTATTAATTATTTTCTTTTAGTAGCTCTCTTTTTAGCTGGAGCTTTCTTAACAGTTTTCTTCTCTACTACTGGAAGATCTGATTTTTGAAGAGCATCCCAAGCAGCGCCGTTTACAGCCTCTACTACAACTTTTCTATCAGCTTGTCTTTCAGCATCTGAAGCAGTTGCAGGAACTTTAGCATCTCTAGCACCTACACCAACTGATTTCAATTGAGTTGAGCTAACACCTTTAGCCTCCAACGCAGCAACTACAGCAGCAGCTCTTTGTCTAGATAGTTTCAAGTTGTATGCAGCAGCACCTTTAGCATCTGTGTAACCAGTAACTAAGAAAGTAGCATCTTTCGCTCCGTTAAGGATAGTAGCAGCTTGTTCAATTTTACCTGCAGATTCTGCTCTTACAGTTGCTTTATTAAAGTCAAACAAGATGTTTGTAAGTGCACCTGTAGCCTCATCAGCATAAGCAGAAGCTGGTTTAGGACAACCTTGATATTGAGCAAGACCGAAAACTGTAGGACAAGCATCATCTTTGTCTAATACTCCGTCTCCGTCAGTATCTGGCCAAGGACAACCTTTGTTTTCAGCTGGACCAGCAACATCTGGACAAGCATCATCTTTGTCTAATACTCCGTCTCCGTCAGTATCTGGCCAAGGACAACCGTTGTTCTCTTTTGGACCTGCTACATCTGGACATTGATCGTCTTTATCTGGAATACCATCTCCATCTGTATCAGGACATCCTTGGAATTCTGGTAAACCTGGTTCGTCCGGACATAAATCGTCTTTGTCTGGAATTCCGTCTTTATCTCTATCTGTATTTCCGAATCTAAACAATAAAGATGCAGAAGCTTGCCAGAAATTAGCAACATTTGATTTATCAACAGGAGTTGTAACATAATCTCCTTGAACACCTAAACCGAAGTTTTTAGTTACCCAGAAATTGATACCAGCACCAGTACTTACTGTGAAGTGATTAGCTTTTCCAGAAACGTCACCATCCTTATTGTAAGAAGGGTAGAAAGCTCCTTTAGTATCAGTTGCAGGGAAAGACAAACCTGTATAGTCATGTCTCAAGTAGTTAGCACCTACTCTCAAGAATGGATCAAACCATGACTCCTCGTCCCATAAAAGACCTGCGGCCTTAAATTGAACACCAAGACCTGTCATTAAGAAGAATTCCTTCTCCATAGCAAATCTTTTGTTGTCAACGTTTCCAACAGTCGTTTGCCAGTCAAGAACGATACCTTTACTAAGGCTTCTTGCAACTGTCAATTTAGAAAGTGGTGGTGTAATTGAATACTTAGATACACCGAATAAGTTGTCTTTAAAATTGTTGAACGCGAATGTATTGCTGAAGTTTCCTCTCTGAGCAACGTGGTTCACTCCATGAGCACCTACACCTATCACCCAAGGGTTGGTAGTAGTTTGCGCAAAAACAGTTGAGGCGACAGTAAGTGCCAAAGCTGTAATTCCTAATTTTAGATTTTTCATAGAATTAAATGATTAAATAATTGATAATGCAAAATAAATATAATTTTTCTTTATAAACAAAGTTTTTTTAACTTTTCTTTAATAACCGCTGAATGTTAACCTTATTCTCTCTATCCTTGATAGCCTCTCTTTTATCAAACAACTTTTTCCCTCTGGCTAATGATATAAGCAATTTCGCTTTTCCTTTATCATTAATATATAGCTTGAGTGGGATTATCGTATTGCCAACATCCTTTAACTTTTTTTTAAGTTTTTGCAATTCGTAACTATGCAGTAACAATTTCCGTTCCCTTTTTGTTTTATGATTGTAAAAAGTTCCCAATTTATATTCGTCAATCATCATATTAATGACATAAAGTTCGTCATCAATAAACTGGCAAAAGCTTTCTGTGATTGATGCTTTGGAAGATCGGAGAGATTTTATTTCGGTTCCTGTCAAAACCAGACCTGCCTCATACTCGTCTAGGATTTCGTATTCGAAACGTGCTCTTTTGTTGAAGATATTAACAGTTTTTTCTATTTTCATAGTGTTAAATTATTATAACTATAGGGCTTTCCTCATCCCAACTAATTTTCGTAATTTTGCACAAACTTACAAAACAATATGTTAACAGTATCTAATTTATCATTACAGTTCGGGAAAAGAGTTCTTTTTGATGAAGTCAATATAAAATTTACAAAAGGGAATTGCTACGGTATCATTGGTGCCAACGGTGCAGGGAAATCGACTTTCCTTAAAATATTAAGCGGAAAACAAGACCCAACTTCTGGTCACGTTTCTTTGGAAAACGGAAAAAGAATGTCCGTATTGGAGCAGGACCACTTTGCTTACGACAACTTTACAGTATTGGAAACCATCCTTAGAGGGAACAAAATGCTTTTCGACATCAAAGAAGAGATGGACGCTTTGTACGCAAAAGAAGACTTCTCTGACGATGATGGAATCAAAGCTGGAGAACTGGGCGTAGTTTACGACGAAATGGGCGGATGGAACTCTGAAGCCGATGCGCAGACTTTGCTGTCAAACGTTGGTATTTCAGAAGATATGCATTACCAATTGATGGGCGAACTTGAGAACAAAGACAAAGTAAGAGTTTTGCTTGCTCAGGCATTGTTTGGGAATCCAGACGTATTGATTCTGGATGAGCCTACCAATGACTTGGATATCGCTACAATCGCTTGGTTGGAGGATTTCTTGGCAGATTATGAGAACACCGTGATCGTTGTTTCTCACGACCGTCACTTCTTGGATACCGTTTGTACGCACATCGGAGATTTGGATTATGCTAAATTAAATCTTTACACCGGTAACTACTCTTTCTGGTATCAAGCTTCACAATTGGCAACAAGACAAAGAGCTCAGGCTAACAAAAAAGCTGAGGACAAGAAAAAAGAATTACAGGATTTCATCGCGCGATTCAGTTCCAATGTAGCGAAAGCGAAACAGGCAACTGCACGTAAAAAGATGATTGACAAATTGAACATCGACGATATCAAACCTTCATCCAGAAGATATCCAGCCATCATTTTCGACACCGAAAGAGAAGTTGGAGACCAGATTCTAGACGTAAAAGGCCTTGAAAAAACAAAAGATGGCGAATTACTCTTCACAAACATCGACCTTAATCTTAAGAAAGGTGATAAAGTAGCCGTAATCTCAAGAAACTCTTTGGCAATCACAGAATTTTTCGAAATCCTTGCCGGAAATCTTCCTGCAGACAAAGGAAATGTGGCTTGGGGCGTTACGACGAACCAATCGCATATGCCTTTGGACAACACCAATTTCTTCCAAGATGACATCAACTTGGTAGACTGGTTGAGACAATTCACGAAGAATGACGAGGAGCGTCACGAGGAATTTATGAGAGGTTTCTTGGGAAGAATGCTTTTCTCTGGCGACGAGGCTCTAAAATCTTGTAAAGTCCTTTCCGGAGGTGAAAAAATGAGATGTATGTTCAGCAGAATGATGCTTCAGAAAGCGAACGTTCTTCTTTTGGATGAGCCTACGAATCACCTGGATTTGGAAAGTATCACAACCTTGAACAACTCATTGAACAACTTCAAAGGAAACATCCTATTGTCTTCCCACGATCACGAGTTGCTTGGAACGGTTTGTAACAGAATCATCGAGTTGACGCCGAAAGGAATAATCGACAGAGATATGACTTACGACGAATATCTATCTGACAAGAAAATCAAAGAATTACAGGAGCAGATGTATTCTTAATATTATTTGGGCGCCTTTATCCGTCTGTAGTTTATCCTGAGCTTGCCGAAGGGCTCCCAATCTTTTTGCCAAAGCTTTACCAGCTACAAAAAAGGATTTCCGCTCAAGTCGGGGCGCGGGTTTCTACATAAAATTAAACTTTGTCTTCAAAATAAAGTTTCATACACAACCCTTTCAGAGTTTTGAACTCTGAAAGGGTTTTTCATTTTGTACATATTTCAAATCTTTAAAAAAGTTTTTCAAGTACAATATTTTTCAATTAAAATTAATGAAAATCAAAAACTCTTATTAATTTAGAGAAATATATAAACCTTATGAATTCATTAAAATACTTACTCCTCATTCTGATGATTCCGTTTTTGGGATTTAGTCAGACCAAAGACCCACGCTATCAGCCAAAACCTTACGTAGAACTCAAACATCCGGAATGGAGCAAAAATGCGACAATCTACGAAGTCAACATTCGACAGTACACAAAAGAAGGCACTTTCAAAGCGTTCGAAAAGCATTTGCCAAGACTTAAAAAAATGGGCGTTGATATCCTTTGGTTAATGCCAATCCATCCCATCGGAGAAGAGCATCGGAAAGGAAAATTGGGAAGTTATTATTCCGTAAAAGATTTCAAAGGCGTGAATCCTGACTTTGGAACGTTGAAGGATTTCAAGAGCTTGGTTGACAAAATCCACGCAATGGGAATGTACGTCATTATCGATTGGGTGGGGAATCATTCCGCTTGGGACAATCCTTTGACCAAAGAACATCCGGACTGGTACACCAAATCCAGAGAAGGCAACTTCCAGCCAACGCCTTGGTACGATTGGGACGACGTCATCGACTTTGATTACAACAATCCCGACTTCCGAGAATATATGACCGGCGCATTGAAATATTGGGTAAAAGAAGCAAACATCGATGGTTATAGATGCGACGTTGCAGGCTTCATCCCAGTCGATTTCTGGGACAATGCGAGAGAAGAAATGGATGCGATAAAACCCGTTTTTATGTTGGCAGAATGGGAATCCCGTGACCTTTACAAAAAATCCTTTGACGCGACCTATTCCTGGTCGCTTTGGGATAAATTGAAAATCGCTACAACAGGCGGAAAAGGCGCCAACGCACTTTACGAATATATGGCGCACGATGTCGGCAGTTTTCCGCTGGATTCATATCGAATGTTGTTCACAGACAATCACGACAAGAATTCTTGGGAAGGCAATCAATATTCCAACTTCGGAAAAGGGTTGGAAACGGCAATGGTACTTTGCGGAACTGCCAACGGAATGCCTTTGGTCTACAGCGGACAGGAAGCTGGATTGGACAGAAGCCTTGAGTTCTTCGAGAAAGACCAAATCGTTTGGAAAGACCATAAATTCTATGGAATGTATCAGAAACTATTTGATTTGAAACATAAAAATCAAGCACTCTGGAACGGAAAATACGGAGGAGAAATGATAAGAGTGACGAACAATCAAATGAGCGAGGTCCTATCCATCTACCGAGAAAAAAATAACGATGCGGTTTTATCCATCTATAATTTCTCCGATAAAAGTTTGCCAACTTCCGTTGATACTAAATATTACAATGGACAATATCGAGAATTGTTTACGGGCAAAATCTACAATATCAATTCTGAAAAGACGACAATGAATTTGAAACCCTGGGAATACTTGGTTTTGGTAAAGAACTAAAAAAAAGCAGCCAATTGGCTGCTTTCGTTTTTCTATTTTGTGAGTTTTGCAGTTGGTAAAGAAACTGTTCCTGGATCTTTCCAAAGACCATCTTTCTCAGCTCTTTTTTTGATTGCTTCTGCCCTCTTGTTGCTATCAGGATGCGAATTGAACATCTTCTGGAAACCAGATTGCGCTGTCCCTCCTTCTGATAACAAACCTAACTTTTTAAATGCTGTGTAGGCACCAACAACGTTGTAACCATTGGCTTTCATAAAATCATAAGAATATGTATCAGCCTGAGATTCTTGTTTTTTGCTGTGTGTGGCATCAAGCATTGCGTTTGCCATTTCTCCAATCTGACTATTATTAAGTGTTGCCACTGTATTAGATGAAGCCGATGCGGCGTCCAATGCTGCAGCTTTAAGGTAAGCAGACTTGATGGCATCTTTGGTATCTTCATTTTTTACGTGACCAATTTCGTGACCTATCACGGCCAAAAGCTCATCATCTGTCATAATATCCATCAGCGAAGAAAAGACACGAACACTGCCATCTGCACAAGCGAATGCGTTAATGTCTTTCACCTTGTAAACTTTGTAATTGAGATTTAAGCCGTCTTGGGATTTGTGTTTAGCAAACAACTTGTTGAGCCTAACTGTGTATGGATCTTTCGGGCCTGCTACAGGATTATTCTTATCCATATAATCTACAGACTCTTTGGATAATCTTGCAGCATCTGCATTAGTAAACGTCATTGCCTTTAGTCCTTTTCCGGCGATCTCGGTTGCCTTTCCAAGACTAATTTTTTGCGCGTGAATTGTACCGATCCCTCCAAGCACAATTGCACATAAGATAATTTTTTTCATAAGCTATTATTTGATTGTTCTAAATCTAATCAAATTGGTAACCAAAAGCACATTAATCATAAATTAAATAATAAAAATACATTTATGAAGATTAACCTTCTGAAAACTGCCTATACAAGGCTGTTTTTGTCCGCATAATTCAGCTTAAAGAAAATAAAAGTCATAATCGAGAATGCCAAAAGTGAACTTCCTCCATAACTGAAAAACGGCAACGGAATCCCTACTGTCGGGAAAAGTCCCATTACCATCCCAAGATTGATGGCAAAGTGAATCAATAAAACGGAGGCAAAACTATATCCAAAAACCCGATTGAAAGTTGATTTCTGATTCTCGGCGAGATAATAGATCCTGCCAATAAATATAGAATAACAAATAATCAAAAGCGTGCTTCCAAGAAAACCCCACTCTTCCCCAACTGTACAAAAAATGTAATCGGTTTCTTGTTCTGGAACGAATTTACCTTGTGTTACAGAACCTTGTTTATATCCTTTCCCTGTGAATCCACCTGAACCAATCGCTGTTTTAGAGTATAATAAATTATAGCCAGAAGTGTCTCGGAATGCTTTTTCGCCTTTGTATAAAACCTCGATTCTCTCGCGCTGGTGTTTCGGAAGCTTGGTAAGAACATAACTAGAAGAATATGACAATCCGCTGAGAACACCTACAGTCAGGACAATCCCAATAATCAAAATCATATTTCCTTGGATCTTATAAAAATTAAAGAAAACGAGAATCGCTGTGATAACTAAAATCGAAATCACCACATATATTGGATCGATCGCAATTGAAATTAAAAAAGTAGCAGCGAAAATGAAAATGACACCGAACAGCCATCCAGAAAGTCCTTCTCTGTATAGCGCCATCACAAAAGCGAAAAATACTAAAAGTGACCCAACATCGGGAATCATTAGAACAACAATTCCTGGAATAGCAACGATGGCAATAGAAGTGTATAACGACCTTTTTTTCCTGATATCAAAATCCTGATTCGAAGCATAATTGGCGAGCATCAAAGCTGTACCAATCTTAGCAAACTCAACAGGTTGCATCGTAAATCCGCCGAACTTGTACCAGTTTTTCTGACCAAGAATCTCGGTTCCGAAAGGAAATAATCCAATCAATAAAAGAACACCTCCAACATAAATGATCGGCGACATATTCTCGAAAAACTTGGTCCTCATAAAGAAGATGATCATCCCGACAAACAACGAGATTCCAAAAAAAATCATTTGCTTTTGCCCCAACTCTTCCTTCACACTATAAATATTAAAAATAGCGAAAATGCAAAGCATCAAGTAAAGTGAAATTCCTAATTTATCTATTCCTTCTGCCCACTTCATCTTGCATTGGTTTTTACAGGTTTTACTTTAGCGCTATCTTTTTTCAGTTTTTTTTGCTGAATGGACAAGAGACTATCTTTGATTTTTTTCAATTGTACAGAATCCTTCGGCGGTTCTTTGTACCAGCCCTTCCGTTTCATTTCGGAGATATATTGCCTTTTATATTCCGGCATAAAGCTGGCTCCAATCATTTTCTTGTAGAGATTTTCCCTCTTCAGTTCCCCCGTGATATATTTTTCTGCGATTACGGTACAAGCTGGTCCTGCCCAAGTGGCTCCAAATCCTGCGTGTTCCATTACGGCCGCAACAACAATCTTTGGTTTGTCTGCAGGCGCGATCAAAACAAAAATCGAATTATCTTTTCCTTGAGGAACCTGCGCAGTACCAGTTTTTGCCAACTGTGTAAAATCCTGTGATTTCAAACTTCTTCCTGTTCCTCGCAACATTACGGCTTCCATTCCCTGCAAAACGACATTATAGAATTGCGGATTTTGGATCATCGTCATATGCTTTTTCTTGAATCGTGGATCGGGATTCGGTTTTCCATCGATGCTTTTTACGATGTGTGGTGTGTAATACCACCCTTTATTCGCAATTGCAGCGAGGAAATTTGCCATTTGAAGTGGTGTCAAAAGAACGTCTCCTTGACCCATCCCATTATATATAGCACCTGTGGGCATCTCATCCCAATTTTTAAAATCGGTTCGTTTGGATCCACTTGCCTTGTAGATGGATTTCATTCTTTTCTCATAGAATTCTCCGGACGGGATTCTACCTTTTGCACCAACAGCCAAGTCATTGTTAAGAAATTCTCCAACGCCAAAACTGTTCATAATCTTTTTCCATTCATCAACACCTTTTGACGGATTCCCTGGATATTTTTTAATAATCGAAATATAAGCGTAAGTAAAATAACAGTTACTAGAAACTTGAATCGACGGGATCAACGGATCTGCGCCACCGTGACCTTTGATGCTTTTCCCACGATAGAAAAATCCTCTTCCACAAGGAAAAATCGTTTGATCTGTCATCACGCCCATTTCCATCGCTGCCAAAGCGGTCAGCAATTTAAAAGTTGACCCTGGCGGATAAGCGGCCTGTATCGATCTGTCAAATGTTGGTTTGTTTTCGAAGATCGTATCGTTCGCAAGTCTATAGAGATTTCTGGATTTATTTGGGCCGGTGAAAAGATTCGGATCAATATCTGGACCTGTTGCCATCGTGAGAATTTCACCATTGTTGGGATCTAGCGCTACTACTGCACCGTGTTTGTTGACGAGCATTTCCTGAGCCATTCGCTGAAGATCATAATCAATCGTCAATGTCAAATCTTTTCCAGTGACAACTTCTTTGTCCAATTCTCCGTCTTTGTAAGACCCGATGCTTCTCTGGCGAATATCTTTTTGGATATATTTGATTCCTTTTTCGCCTCGAAGTTCCTTTTCATAAGATTTCTCCACACCACTTTTACCTACAAAATCTCCTGGTAAATAGTAGGTTGAATCTTTTTTAATATCACCATCATTTACCTGATTTGTATAACCCAAAAGGTTTCCGGAAGTATTGACCTCATATTGTCTCTGTGGACGTGGAACAATACTGAAAGCTGGATATTTGAAGATCAACTCCTGAATTCTTGCCATCTCTTCCCGACTTAGATTTTTCATAAAAGTCATCGGTGTCATGCGAGAATAATATTTTTCTTTCTCGATATTTTTCATCGTACTGATGAATTCCCGCTTTGAAATATTGATTAATTTACAAAATCCGATGGTATCGAAGTCTGGTCTTAATAATGTTGCTGTGTAAGAAATCTCAAAAGAGGGTTGATTCCCCACCAATATCTTTCCGTTTCTATCGAAAATAACGCCTCTTGGGGGAATGATATATTCTGTTTTAATAGAAGTATTGGCTGCATTCAGAGCATACCTGTCTGTAAACAATTGCAGATAGGATAATCTTGCAATGAAGATGATTGCAAGGATAGAAAGAGCGAGTGTGATCTTGAGGTATTGTGATTTCATATGTGCTTTTAAATTTTTTCTGAGGACATATGCAACCTCAATGTGAAAGCAATTTTTGTTTTTCTAAATACATTCTGGTTTTCAGACTTTTTGCTTGATTTTAAATGCTAATGCATAGGCTAATATAAATATAAACGAAATTATACTGGTAACTATTACATTAAATAAAATTTCAAAAAACCTATCAAATTTAAAAAACTCAATATACTGAACTAATGCCTGATGAATGAAAATACTGGTTACAACAAAGAATATAAATTGCGTCCACTGGATACTTTGAAAAGAGAAAAAATCTGTCGTTGTATCTGTGGAAGTTCGGAATATGATCGTCCTAAAATAAGCCACAACCGTAGTCGCAAAAGCATTGATTCCCCAAGTCCCCAAAAATGCATCCACGCATAATCCTAAAATGAAACTTAAAGCTAAAAAATGAAATCTGTTTCTGAAGAATGGATAAAACATAACGAAAACCGGATAAAGCACCGGAATGTATTGCCCAAACAAAGCAATCCTGTTCAGAATGAAGATCTGAAAAGCCGTCAACAATGCGATCAAAACCAGATCTGACACAACGTTTCTACTGACCATCTTTTTTAATTTGAACTTTTAATGAATCATCGATTTTCTGAACTTCGGATTTTTTCAGATTTCGTACGACATAGACTTTGCTTAATTTTCCGATTTTCTCGCTGAGTTCTACAGAGATGTCCCAGAATCCAGTTTTGCTGTCAACTTCATAACCAGCAATCGTTCCAACCAAAATTCCTGCAGGGAAAATTGAGGATTTACCATCGGTTACAACGGTATCGCCTACTTTTAAAGGAACATATTTTGGAATATCAGAAAGAGTCATCGTTCTCGTGTCGTCGCCTTTCCAGGAAAGTGTTCCAAAATAGCCAGACTTCTTGAGTGAAGCACTGATCTTGATCTTATTGACACTTAGAATCGATTTAACTAATGAATAATTATCTGTAGTATTGATGACGATTCCGGCAATTCCTTTCGGAGCGATAACACCCATATTAGAACTTACACCTTGCAAACGACCCCGATTGATCGTGTAATAATTGTCTTTTCTATTGATACTGTTGAACACCACTTCGCCATCTACAAAAGTATAGATCTGTCCGCCACCTATCGTGTCGTAAACTCTTCGGAAATTCGGTTTTTCGACCTTGTCTTTTCCATAAAGTTCAAGCATCAAAGCTTTGTTTTGAGTAACGAGATCTTCATTGATTTGTTTCAGTTTCAAATAAGAAGTTCCTTCATCTATATAACCAGAAACCCACGAATTGAAAGCTGCAGTCCTTGCCGCAATAAAACTTTGCTGCATAGAATTTTTGCTGAAAATAAGTACAATTGCAACCAATTGCAAGAATACAAAGAACGCGAACAAAGCATTCTTAGAAAAAAATCTCAGCAAAGCACCCATCTAAAAACTTGAGAAAATCTAAATTACTTGATAAGGAAATTGAATTTGTTCATATTCTTAAGAGCGATCCCGGTTCCTCTAACCACCGCTCTCAAAGGGTCTTCTGCAACGAAAACAGGAAGTCCCGTTTTTCTGTGAAGTCTGTCTGCCAAACCTCTAAGAAGCGCTCCACCACCAGCAAGATAGATACCAGTCTTGTAGATATCAGCGGCCAATTCTGGAGGTGTCAATGACAAAGTTTCCATTACCGCATCTTCGATTCTGATGATCGATTTGTCAAGTGCTTTGGCAATTTCTTTATAGTTGACCATAATTTCCTTTGGCTTCCCAGTGATCAGATCACGACCTTGTACAGGAATATCGTCGATTGGAACATCCAATTCCTCAACCGCAGAACCAACTTCAATTTTGATTCTTTCCGCCGTTCTTTCTCCGATATATAAATTATGATGTGTTCTCAAATAATAAGCAATATCATTCGTGAAAACGTCACCTGCGATCTTCACAGATTTATCACAAACGATTCCACCTAATGCAACCACAGCAATTTCCGTAGTTCCACCACCTATGTCGATGATCATGTTACCTTCTGGTTTCTGAACATCGATTCCAACACCTATTGCAGCGGCCATTGGCTCATAAATCAAACGAACTTCTTTGGCATTAACTTTTTGAGCTGAATCTCTTACCGCTCTTTTCTCCACCTCAGTAATTCCTGAAGGAATACAAATCACGATCCTAAGTGCTGGCTGAAAAAACTTTCCTTTGATGCCCGGAATTTGTTTGATGAATTCCTTGATCATATGTTCTGAGGCGTGGAAATCTGCAATTACACCATCTTTCAATGGGCGAATAGTTTTAATATCCTCGTGGGTCTTCCCTTGCATATGTTTCGCTTGTTCACCTACGGCAATCGGCTTGCCAGAAGAGCGCTCTATTGCTACGATAGACGGCTGATCCACAACTATTTTGTTGTTGTGTATGATAAGTGTGTTCGCAGTTCCCAAGTCAATCGCAATCTCTTGCGTAAACATATCCATTATACCCATTTTTCTTCAATAATTATTAAGTTTACAAAGATATAAATTTAGAAGCATTCTCTATCTTGAATTGAAAATAATTTGGTTAAAATTTCCTTAAAATTTCAATAATTTTTCTTTCCACAGAAATCTGAATATCAATCGCAAAATCAAAAATTATTACTCTCTCATCAAATCCATAGATCCATTATTATTATTCAAATAATTTTATCAAATGATATAGATTTTATCAATTCGTCAATATGATATTCGGAAAGAGTCTTTGTATTAAATATTGTAAATTTGCAAGCTGAAAATGAGCACAAAAAATAAATTTCACCAGACATCAGATTTCGCCGTTCTCAGCATCAGTTATGAAAAAGCCGATGCAGAAACACGGGGACGATTTGCGTTTTTTGATGACCATATCAAAGCTTTTGTGAATCAAATCCACGAGCAGGATTACGGTGACGCGTTCGTTGTTTCGACTTGCAACAGGACCGAAATCTACTCTACTACAAAGAATTATCTTCACATTGCAGAACTCTATTGCAACACAGTCGGCGTTTCTCTTTCCGAGTTTTTGAACTATGTGAATGTCCTTCAAAGAGAAGATGCACTGTTTCATCTTTTCCGCGTCGCAGCTGGTTTGGAAAGCCAAATCATTGGTGATTTCGAGATTGTGTCTCAAATCAAGAATGCTTATCATCGATTCAAAAAGTATAAGGATTTTTCTAATCCCTATTTGGAACGCGCAATTAATTCCTCGATTCAAATTTCGAAGAGAATCAAGAACGAAACGGGAATCAGCACAGGTTCGGCCTCAGTTTCTTACGCGGCGGTTCATTATATTTTAAAAAATACAAAACATATTCACGAGAAGAATATTCTGCTTCTCGGCGTTGGAGAAATTGGTCAGAACACGATTGAAAATCTTGTAAAACACATTTATCAGCCTAAAATAAAAATCGCCAACCGCTCTTTCGAAAAAGCTGAGAAAATTGCTGACAAATACAACATTCCTCAAATCGATTTTGACACGTTCCCAGAGGAATTGAAACAGACTGATGTTCTAATCGTTGCAACCGGCGCTCAGAAATATATTATTGATGAAACTAATTTCCCTAAAAATAAGGAAATGGTTGTCATCGACCTTTCTATGCCAAATAACGTTCAGAAGGAAATCGGGAAATTGGAAAACGTCACTTTGATAGACGTGGACCAACTTTCGCAAACCATTCAGGAAACGATGGAACAACGCAAGAAGGAAATCCCGAAAGCGGAAGGCATCATCAAAGAAATGGCGAAGGAATTTGCAGATTGGGAAAAGAAAAGAAAGCTCGCACCTCAAATCAACCATTTCAAAAATTCTTTGAAGAAAATCGAGGAAAACGAAATGCATAATATTCATAAGAAATTCCATTACGCCAAAATCGAGGATATGGAACTGTCCAACAATCTGGTTCAGAAAATCACGAATCGATTTGCGAAATATATTATGGAAAATCCTTCCCGCGCCGACGAAATCACAAAATTGATGGAAGAAATCCTCGACATCCACAAACAGTAAGACAATGAAAACCATAAGAATAGGAACCAGAAATAGTCCGCTCGCACTTTGGCAGGCTCACGAAGTTGAAGCTAAACTTCAGAATCTTGGATTACAAACTGAAATCGTTCCAATCATCAGTTCCGGCGACAAAAACCTGAACCAACCTCTTTACGCACTGGGAATCACAGGAATTTTCACGAAAGATTTGGACATTGCTTTGCTTAATAACGAGATTGATATTGCCGTTCATTCTTTGAAGGATGTTCCAACGCTTTTACCCGAAAATGTTCAGATTTCTGCGGTTTTGGAAAGAGATTTTCCGGAAGATGTTTTGGTGAGAAATAAAGATGCGGAAGCTTTGGATTTGAATACTTTGAAAATTGCAACCAGTAGTTTAAGAAGACGCGCTTTTTGGTTGAAGGAATTTCCGGAAACTGAATTTACCGACATCCGTGGAAATGTTCAAACTCGATTGAAAAAACTGGATGACGGCGTTGCTGATGCGACGATTTTTTCATTAGCCGGAATCAAAAGAATGAATCTGGATGTGGAATATGAACAAATCCCATTTTTGTTACAAGCGCCATCGCAAGGTGTGGTTGCAATTGCGAGCAAGATTGACAATCCAGAATTGAGCGCTATTTTGAAATCGATTTCTCATAAGGAAACTGAGATTTGCATTACGATAGAAAGAGAATTCCTGAAAACTTTGGAAGGCGGATGTACAGCTCCGATTGGTGCGAAAGCTGAATTGATAGGCAATCAAATCCGTTTTGTTGGAAGACTTTGTTCGCTTGATGGAAAAGATTGCATCGAAACGGATGAGATTTTTGACTGGAATGATTCTGAGAATTTTGGAGCGAAATTGGCTTTGAAGGTTTTGGAAAATGGCGGGAAGGAATTGATGGACGAGATTAGAAAAAGTTTGTAGCAGATTTAACGCAAAGGCGCAACTAATTGTTCATTTGAAATGTTCAAAGTCGCCAAGTTGAAAATTTGCGACTTCTATATAAATAACAATTACTAATTTTTTGCGCCTTTGCGTTAAAAAACCATATGAAAATCCTTTTTACAAAATCACTGGACAGAAAAGAAGTTGCTGAGAAATTGGGAACGAAAATGTCGGTCGATTTTATGGAGGTCATCAAAACGGAATTCATTAAAACGAAAACTTTCGGTTTGAAGAATAATTCCTTGATTTTCACGAGTGTAAATGGTGTGAAAGCCTTCTTTGAAAATGGTTTTGATGCGAATGAAAATTTTGCTGAGAAGAATTATAATAAAATCTACGCCGTTGGTTCGCAGACGAAAAAGGAATTGAGGAAACATAATTTTGGGACTTTCAAACTTTGTAAGAATGCGAGTGAATTGTCACAGTTTATTACAGAAAATTCTGTGAACGAGAAGTTTTTGCATTTTTGTGGTGATTTGGCTTTGGATGTTTTGGATGAGAAATTGCCGTTGCAAAATATTTCTTACAAGAAAATCCCTGTTTATAAGACCGAATTGCTGTTTCCGAAAATCAATGAGAAATATCAGGCTGTGGTTTTCTTCAGTCCGAGTGGAGTTCGTAGTTTTGCGAAGTTCAACGGTTTGGAGGATTTGAAAATTTTTTCGATTGGAAAAACGACGAGTTCAGAATTGAAGAAACTGACTGAAAATAAAATAATTACAAGTCATAAAAATACGTTAGCCGATTTGTTGAATTTGATTTCTCTAAATCTAACAATCTAAGCTTGTAATAATTATTTTAAAAAAATCAATAGGAATGGGCTTTAGCCCGTTTTTAAAAAGGTTAGAATAAAAATGGCTTTAGCCAAAACCTATTTTAAATTTTGGCTAAAGCCCAATAGCTGTCAATTTTCGACATCGGGCTAAAGCCCGACGCAATTGATAATTGATAGTGCATTATAAGAGCCTGTTTAAATTTCATCAAAATTATTTTCCCCGACCCTAAAGGGAGTAATTTTGATGAAATTTTCAAGGCGTTTTTCCACCCTTTAGGGTTGGGGAAAAGAAAAATGCTTTGAAAATTCTATTTTTTAATCATTTTTAAACAGGCTCTAAGCTGTTGCATATTTTGCAATAACTTGAATTGAAGAAGTTTTTAACTGTTGCATATTTTACAACAGTTCAAAAAAAATAAATAATTTAAAACTGATTTCTAAGGAAAGTTCAACTGCCGGGAAATCTGATTTGGAAGACTAAAGTTGAAACTTTGCGAAGCGCGCCCCGACTTGAACGGAGCTCTTTTTCTTTTTTTTGCATTGGACCAAGCTCGGGCAACAAAAAGAAAAAAGCGGGAGTGGAAGGCGGAAAAAGGCGCCCAAAAATAATTTAAGAAAATGATAAAGAACGACCTATACTTGAAGGCCTTGCGAGGCGAAACCGTGGAAAGACCGCCTGTGTGGATGATGAGACAAGCCGGAAGATACTTACCGGAATTCATTGCGTTGCGCGACAAATATGACTTTTTCACAAGATGTCAAACGCCGGAATTGGCCTCAGAAATTACGGTTCAGCCGATTAGAAGATTTCCTTTGGACGCGGCGATTTTGTTCTCAGACATTTTGGTAGTTCCGCAAGCGATGGGCATCGATTTCAAAATGAAGGAATCTGTTGGACCTTGGTTGGACGAACCTATCAGAACGACTCAACAAGTTGACGATGTGGTAGTTCCGAATGTAAATGAAACTTTGGGTTATGTTTTCGATGCGATAGAAATGACGTTGGAAAAGCTGGACAGTGAGATTCCGTTGATTGGATTTGCTGGTTCGCCTTGGACGATTTTCTGTTATTGCATCGAGGGAAGAGGTTCTAAGGATTTCAATATTGCGAAGTCATTTTGCTTCTTGCAACCGGAAGCGGCGCACAAATTATTGCAAAAAATCACGGACACTACGATTGCTTATCTGAAACGAAAAGTGGAGAAAGGTGTTTCTGCGGTTCAGGTTTTCGACAGTTGGGGCGGAATGCTTTCGCCGACTGATTATCAGGAGTTTTCTTGGCAATATATCAATCAAATCGTGGAAGCTTTGGCACCGTTGACGCACGTTGTGGTTTTCGGGAAAGGCTGTTGGTTTGCATTGGAAGATATGACCAAATCAAAAGCGTCTGCTTTGGGTGTTGACTGGACGATTACGCCGGAACTGGCGAGACAATTCACGAATAATTCCGTAACGCTGCAGGGGAATTTTGACCCATCGAGATTGCACTCTACGCCGGCGACGATTCGGAAAATGGTTCACGAGATGATTGACCGTTTTGGAAAAGATAAATACATTGTGAATCTCGGACACGGGATTTTGCCCAATATTCCGGTTGAAAATGCGGAAGCTTTTATAAAGGCTGTTGTAGATTGGAAAGCATAAACAAAAACCAGAGCGATTTGCTCTGGTTTTTTTATTCCGTTTGTCCTGGTCGTGGATGTATTTGAGAAGGTTTTGTAGCTTCGTCTGTCAAGCCATCTCCGTGTGGTCCATCAGGTCTGATTATTTTTCCGTCCGCTTCCTTTTGTCTTTGCTCAAGATTTGTGGTATCTACCATTTTGGGTGTATTGTTTTGCTGAGCTGTTGATTTCGCTCTCATTTCTGTTCTTGTTGTGGTCGATTTTGTTTCTTTCTTCTTTGTAGTTTGCGCCATCGTCAACATCGTTCCAAAAACGAGAAATGTTGCGGTTGTTATTATCTTTTTCATAATGATTTATTTTAATGATTTGATTAGTCAAGCCAAATATCAAACCAAATTATATGAAGTAAGATTTGAACAATTAAAAATGACAAAACCTGAAATCACCAAATAAAAAAACCAGAGCGAATTGCACTGGTTTTATTTTTGAACTTACCTAAGATTATCTACTTGGAGTCATTGGGTTTGTTGGACTCAATGGCTGTTGTGGATTGGTAGAATTGTTAGGAGTCGTTGTGCCTGGATTTTGCAAAGTTCCGTTATTTGGTAAGGTTGTATTAGGATTTTGTAGAGTCCCATTGTTTGGCAACGTTGTACTTGGATTTTGTAAAGTTCCATTGTTTGGCGTTGTTTGATTTTGTTGCAGTCTGTTTGGATTGGTCTGCATTTTCGACCTGTTGTTCATTGTCGCTGTGTCCACCGTTCTGTTCATTCCATTGGGCTGAACTTGGGTTTCCAATTTCATTTCTGTACTGCTGGCCGGTTTTTCTGCCATTCTTACTTTCTTATCGCTTTTCTGAGTGGTTTGAGCGGAGATAAACATTGTCCCAAACATTATAAAGGCTGTTGCTGTGATTAACTTTTTCATAATACTTTATTTTTAATGATTTGATAATCAATGCCAAATATCAAACCACAAACTGTGAAAATGAAAAAAATATCAAACTTTAACTTATTTAAGAAATTTTAATTCTTCTCCAAGACCTTCTTCAATTTCTCCACAAAGACGTATGTCGCAGGGCAAATCAAAGTGTTTTGAATCGTGAGATTATTGATTTGGTAAATCTTTTTTCGGTCTGTGTGCGGATATTCTCGACAGGCTTTTGGGCGAACGTCGTAGATGGAACAAGTGTTGTCATCATTCAAAAAGAAACAAGGCAAATTTTGCAAAACTTTGTCTTGGTCTTCATCCACTCTCAGAAATTTGGCTTCGAAATCTGCAGGCTTCATTCGCAGATGTTTGGAAATCCTTTCGATGTCTTTTTCTACGTAAAGCGGACCTGTGGTTTTGCAACAATTGGCGCAACCAAGGCAATCGATTTCGCGGAAAGTTTCCTCGTGCTTTTCCACCACCAAATAATCCAGATTTTTTGGCGGTTTCTTTTTGAGTCCGTCCAGAAATTTTCTGTGGTCTTTTTGTTTTAGTTGGGCTTGCTTTTTATAGAAATCAACATCCATTTTGCAAAACTAAGGGTTTTATTAAGAAAAAACCAAGTAATATAATCCGCACCAAATGACTGAAAATCCTAACACGACAAGAAACGAAGCTTTGAGGTCTTGCTTATTTTTCTTCACGAAATGCTTGTAAAGCGTGAATGCCAAAAAACCAAGAATGACCAAAGCCGGTAAAAATGTGAATACATACATGATCTTGTTTTTACCAAATATACAAAAACTGATATTAATCCTATTTTTCGCATTTTGAAAACCCATAACTTTGTGATAATGAAATTGCTAATCACGGATTAGACGGCTATTTCATCAACCTAAAAAAGTCAAATATGAAAGATATTGCCACACGGGAAGACATTGAAATTTTGGTCAATAAGTTCTACGACAAAGTGATAAAAGACGATTTGATTGGATTTTTCTTTACAGACATCGCGAAAATCGACCTGAGTAAACATCTGCCGAAAATGTACAATTTCTGGGAAAGCATTCTTTTGGGAAATCCAGTCTATGAAGGCAACCCGATGCGGGTTCATTTTCCAATCAACGAAGTTTCTGCGTTGGAAGAAAGACATTTTAACCGTTGGTTGCAGATTTGGGAAGAAACGATTCACGAAAATTTCGAAGGCGAAAATACCGAAACGGCAATTGCGAGAGCTCTGAACATTGCCAGAATTATGAATCACAAAATGGCGAACGCGAGGGGAAATTAATCATCACATTATCAACTGAAAATCAATCCAATCCGTCAACATATGAAATAGTAATCCAACGCCAACGATTCTTGGAACGCCTTTGAAAAACAAAAGCAAAACGTAAATTCCCATCGCCCAATACGTATGCAAAAGATGGAAATTGATGCTAAGACGGTCGGGTGCAAAAATCGGTGTACTGAGAAGATGGTCGGCATCCACAAGCATCGTTCCCAACATTATCAGATAAGCTTTTCGCCAATCTTTCCTGAAAAAAAAGTAAGCAATCACGACGGGAAAAATGAAGTGTAAAAAGTAATGAACCGCCGTCCGTAAAGGGAAAAACTCTAAATAATCCATTTAATCTCTATCATTTTACCATCTCAAAATAAGTGGTAATTTTTCTTTTTTAAAGTTAATTTTCAAGTAAAAATAATCGCTTTTGTTTCCATAAAAACTGTAATCGATTTTCGAAATAGCTTTCTTTTCCGAAACCGAAAGCGATTTGACCGAATTGATTAATAACGGATTATTTTTAATAAAAACATAATTGCCGGAAAAATGCTGTCCAAAATCTATTGCTTTTCTTGTCGATTTAATTGAAATATCTCTTCCGTTTTTCTTAATGACATTCGGCTGAAACGGAATTGGCGTTAACTGACTTTGGGCATTAATCCAATTCTTTTGCTGGAAATACAACCAAAGATTTTCCGATTCCCAACTTTGCAAATTGATGGAATAATTGGGTTGCAGAATCTGCTGATAACTCACCATTTCCACCTCATTGAAATTGTCGTCGTAACCATAACTGATGATTTTATCTTTGACCATTTCCAGTTCTGCAACGGCAGAAAGCGAATTAATTTTAATGGAATCGCTCAGTTTTTTATTGAATAATGCGGATGCAATTTTAACATTGATTGAATCCAACTCCAACTTCAAAAATGAAGTTTGTTTATCCAAATCTGAAATCATCGATGAGAAATGGTCGTCTAAACTTTTCGTTTTGATTTCGATATTTTCATCATTCAAATAAACTGCAAACTTTTGAATCTTGGATTTGGCAAAGTAAGAAACGCTGGCAATTGAGTTATTTATCAATTCGTCGGCGTACAAATTTTTGAATTTTGAATTGAAAATTTCAGCCGTCGTCTTATCAAAATTTGAATTTGAAAATCCGACAATACATTTCGAAGACTCTATTTTTATAGAAAACTGGTTGTTTTTGTATAGGTTATTTTTAATTAACTTAAAACCTTTCTCGTCCAAAAATTTGACAAGTTTATCTTTATCCAAAATTTCAAAAACGCTGTACCATTCATAGAAACTCGTGTCTTTTAAATGAAAAATCTGAACATAATCCGCAACTTCTACGCCACTATTTTTAAAAGAACCATTTGAAGTTTCAAACCATTTGGAAGGATTTTTTACTAAAGTCAAAATGTATTGTTCTGACAATTTTTTAGAATCAACCAAAACCAAAACATCTGTGTTTCTAGGAACAGCCTTCAAATCCTTATCCTTCAGAGACCAGAAAAAATAGCCGACAACCGCGACGAAAAACAGGACTGCAAGAAGGATGATTGCTCTTTTCATTTACAAGGCCGTTGATGTTTCTTTTTCAGAAATCTTAATCAAATCGTTACAAAAATCGAAGAAATACATCAAACTGTTTTCGGAAGAATTTGGCGTGGAGTAGTTGAATTCGGTTTCCAAACTATCACCTTTCACATCGGTTTTGAAATAAATATCACCGACATTTTTCCTGAACAAATCCAAAGCTTTTTTCTGAGAAATCGTCTTGAATTTCTTTTCCAAACCGCTCATCAACCTCTGCATATTGATGTTGCCAGAAAGCGGATGTTTGCTCGCATCTTTGGACCATTTTTCAGAAACGCCTGATTGTTTTTTCGGAACCAGATTCTCCAGAGAAGTCGTGAGATAAACGATTCCGTCCTTTACGGTAAAATATAATTGGTCGATATAAGTTCCATTTTTCTCGTCTTTTTTAAGATAAAAAATATCGCCATTTTTTGCAAATTTCTCAGACAATTCTTTGTTCGTCGTCAACACATTGAATACCCTTTTCCAATAATCATCATTCCCAGTTGCAAATGCAAACGTGAAATCTGGAACCACCACATCTTTTGTTTTTTTGATTTCTTTGCTGTTGAAATTCTCATCAAAATCGTAATCCGTGTACTCTACTTTTTTGGTATTCAGCGCATTCAAAACAAAAATCCCGTTTCCTGGAGCGATTTTCGAAATGGCTTCCTCGTCCAAAACGATTTTCACAGTTTGCATCATCAGCTCCAATTCTTTCTGATATTTTCCGTTGCCAGATTTACTTTCGAACAGGTTGTACATCAAATCAAAATACTTGTACCCATCGAGGTTCATCGCATAATATCCGATGCTTTTGTCCGGAATCAAAGCCATCAGTTTCTTATTCTTTTTCCCTTGGTAAAGTGCGGAAATATGCTTCTGGGTTTCGGTATTTTTATGTTGATAATGATTCACGAGACGCACTTTGCTCTTGTCAAAATACAAGTTGTAAGACGAATTGGAATTGTAAAGATTGTCCAACAAATCTCCAAAACTATAAAGTTTCATCAAATCTTTGTAAACGCCCGTTCTGAACATCTCCCCATAATTGGAATATACGAAAACGTCTGAATTCGGGTCTTGGAATTTGACCATTTCCTTCGGAACTTCAACTTCCATATTGGAATCAAAATATCTATCAAAATCCTTTTCTGCAAAGGCTTTCACGATTTTAAAATCTACCAATTTGATAGAATCCATTTCTTTTTGATAAGCCAAATCTTCCGCTTCCTCGTCGTATTCCTCAGTCGGTTTTGCAGAGGCTACTTCATCCAATTCCGTCGTTGATTTTTTCTCTTCAGGATATTTGTGGTGTTTCTCTAGATATTTGATATCTTTTTGGAGGCGAACAATTTCATCCTGATGTTCCTTGATGTCCGCTTTTTGATATTTGATTTCGTCCTTCAAATATTGGATTTCATCTTTATAATTGAAAGGTTTTTCTGGTTCATAGTAAGTGGAATCTGCTTCTGCATAAGCGCTATCTATCATCGGAGGTTCTTCTACATCTACGACAACTGCGGTGCTATCGGCAGAATAATCATAATCGAATTTTGGAAATTTCTTCGTGTAGCTAATTCCGGAAATCACGGCTCTTTTTCCGTCCCAAGCCACAAAAGTATCGTCATTCAAATTGGTGAAAGAATATTTGTTTTTCTTTGTGATTTCCAATTCTTTCTTCGCGGAAACCTTGATGAATTCTACAAACTTCACCGCATCCTCCAAAATCAAATGCGCTGTGTACGACTTCACAGAGTCGTTGAAACTAACATAATGATATTGCTTCGCATCTTTCTGGATTCCCGTGTCCGAGAAATCTTTCCAGGTTGGTTTTTCGAGGTCGTTTTTATTTAAATTTTGTAAAATTGGATTGAGTTTTTGCCAATTAGTCTTTGAATTTAGTTGTTTTCCATTCACTTCCATATAGAAAACGGCATTTGCAGGAACCTGAATTTTGCTTTGAGAAAACGCAAAAGCACAACAAAATATCAAGAAAAATACCAGTTGTTTTTTGAGTAAAATTGATTTCATAGTTTTTATATTTTTCTTGGATTAGTTTAATGAGATGGTGTTTTGAATTTGTTTTTTCCGAAGGATAAAATCTAGAATATTTCCATTCAGTTTTATCGCTTTTTTGTTTGGCGACACTGTGTAAGAATTGTTGGTCTGAGATTTTATCACGTTTTCGAATTGTAAAATTGACGTGTAAGTCGCATCGCTGAAAACTTCTTTGTCGGCTTTGCTTAGCTTATCATAATCGTTTTTATAACTTTCGATTTTGTTTCTGATGAAAGTTTTCTCAGCAACATTTTGCTTGTACAATTGTGTCGGAACCGTTTTTCCGATGATGTTTTTGGCTTTCAATTGTTCCAGACCAGAATTGATATTTTCAATTTTCTTAAAATTACAACTCAGCTTAATAATGAAATTATCAAAATCCAAGCTCGTTTTTACATTGCTGATTCCCGCAACACTTTTGAAAACGTTGGAAGCTTGATTCACTTTGCTTTCAATCTCAGATTTTTTAGGAACTTTTTTGCCATTGATGGTTTCCATTTTTGAGATGGATTGAAGTCGGGTTTTGCTTTTGCTGGCATTCAGAATCACAGTATATTCTCCGCTTCCATGGGCTTTCATACTTATTTTATCAATAATATCGAAGCAACTTGTCAAGCTGAGGAAAATGCAGAAAAGAAAGAAATATTTGAAGATTTTCACAGAAATAAAAATTGGTTTCTAACAAAGATAATTTTTCTTTCCCTAAAAAAGTTATGTTTTAGCTGAAAGTAAAACTTTAATTTAAATCCTTCCTTTCAAATAATCCTGACGCAAACTTTCGTCCAATTTTTCTATCGCATATCGCAGACAAGTTCTTGGCATTTCTTTGTAATGAAGATTTAGGAAATCCAACAATTCGGATCCGTTTTTCTTTCCCATTTCGCGGAGAAGCCAGCCGTTGGCTTTGTGCATCAAATCGTGTGGATGATGGAGATTTTTGAGCGCAAAAGATTTCGTTAATTCAAATTCGCCTTTTTTGATGTGATACATTGTTCCGACAATTGCCATTCGCATTTCCCACATATTTTTGGAATCCGCCAATTTTCCTAAGATTTTAGAATCCTGATTTTCAAAACAATATCGACCTAAAATCTTGTAACACGACGTATCAACCAAATCCCAATTGTTGATGTGTTTTGTATGCTTCAAATAAAAATCGACGATTTCTTTTTGCTGATTTTTATCTTTTATTTTTTCGAATTTGTAAACCAACATTAGCAAAGCGGTCAAACGATGTTCGTGGATTTTTGACGATAATAATTCGCTGATTTCTTCCAAAGAAACTTGATTATAAAATTCTTTCGCAACGCTTCTTTGGTCTGGAACTGTAACGCCAATAAAAATATCGCCTTCGCCATATTCGCCTTTTCCTGTTTTGAAAAAGCTTTGCATAATTTCGGCTTTTCCGGGAATGACAAGGATTTCAAGAGCTTGTTTTATGTCATTAACTGATTTCATTTTAAATTCAGTTTATCTGTAATTTCTTTAACTTCTTGTGCACTAAATTTTCCAGAAATTCGAAGTTTCCCATCTTTAATAGGCTCCATTACAACAGGCGCTGAAATTATTTTTTTATTAACAACAATTGCAATTGGTTTTCCTATGTTCCTATAACTAAGAAGATGAAATAAAGCCGAACCTTCTTCATCAAACTCTAGATTGATTATCAAATTATTAAGGTCATCCAAATTTTCTTTTGTATCAGAAATATTTTTCAATAAAATTGATGGTTTTTTAGATAGTTTCATCTTGGAAACATCTACCTTTTCATCATTCAAAACTTCATAAAATCCATCTTGAAGATTTGTTTTCACTGGTGTAAAATCTTTTGATTCAAGATTAGGCTGGGAAATCTTTTGAGATTCTTTCTGCTCCATTTTACTTAATTCTTCTCCTATCCAAAAGAATTTTTTTGATATTCCTTCTTGAATCATCGAATAGTTAGTAATAGATTTTTTATAAGACGGAGAAATTATAAAAGTGTAAAGCTCATTAATCTCTTTCTCAGTAAAGTTTTCTTTATAAACTTCACGGATTTGGTTTAGGATTTCTGTATCAGTTAGCTTTGAATCAATATCATCCCAAAATTCCTTTGGAGCATTCGGATATGCAACTTTCATTGGTTTTATTCCATAATCCACAAGACTTGCTTTATAGGCTTCAAAAGTTTGATTTCCAATGATGATTGAATCAATTTTTTGATTTTGAGGCAATTGATTTTGAGAAAAAGCAAGTCCAAAAATCAACAAACAGAAAAGGTAAAATATTTTTTTCATCATTTATAATTTATTTCAAATCAAGCTGATTCTGAAACGCTTCCAAATATTTCGCCAAATGAAAACCATCCATCAAACCGTGATGTCCTTCCAAAGAAATTGGCAACATTTTTCGGCCGTTTTTCTCAGAGAATTTTCCAAATACAATTTTAGGAATCGATTCTTTTGGGTCAAAATCTGTCGGATGCAACAACCCTGTAAAAGTCGTCCAAGGCATCGTGGAATGTCGGATATGATTGGGCGGAAGTGATTCGTTTTTAATTCTCAAACCCGTTGAATTTTGAACCTCATCAATTTCCTTTTGCAAATTCTGATTGAAGATTTGAAAATCATCAGAATATTCGAAGTAAGAGAAGCCAAAGGTTCCGTCAATTCGTCCAATTGTAGAACCAACGTGAACAACATCAAAGGCTATAACTTCATCATTTACAATTCGATAACCAAACTCTTCAACTGAGTTTACGGCTTTCATTGATTTATGAAGATAATGTGCGAAAAAGGATTCTTTGTTATCTTTTGCCAGCTGAAAAGTTTCTGTGCAATCAACTTCGGTTACTATTCCAAAATAGGGACTTTTCATTCCGGAAAAGAATTGAAAATGTTCTTTTCTCTTCCACGTATCGATGTCTATGACTTTCATTATCAATGAATTTCTTCTAATATTTTTTCTTCAGTCGCAATCTTCTTCGGATTGGCAACTTTTGCAATCGTAAGTCCCTGAACTACAATCGAAAACACCACAACACAATAAGTGATACTAATGATGATTTTGCTGTATTCGTTTTGAGGAATAGACAATGCCAATGCAATAGAAACCCCACCTCGAATTCCACCCCAAACCAGAACTTTCACGGTCTGTGGACTAAATCTGTATTTGAAAGCCATAAACTTGGTCGGGACAAAAATCGCAATCCAACGTGCCACCAAAACTATCATAATACAAATTCCACCAGCTATAAGATAATCATTTAAGTCTTTGATTAACAGCAATTCAAAACCAATAAATAGGAACAGAACGGCATTCATAATCTCATCAATCAATTCCCAGAATTTAATCAAATAATCCTGCGTCTCCGATTTCATTTTGAAACTTTCGCTGAAATTTCCCATAAACAATCCCGCCGCGACCATCGCCAAAGGTGCCGAAATATGAAGCTCGTGTGCAATGAGATAACCGCCCATTACGACTGATAAAGTAATCAAAACAGAGATAATATAATCATCCACTACACGCATTGCCCTAGAAGCCGAATATCCTAAAACAACACCCAAAAACAAACCGCCTCCAGCTTCCTTGAGCAACAAAAGTCCGATGCTTTCTACATTCAAAGCAACTTCTCTTCCAATTGCCAATTGTAAAACCACTGTGAAAACCACAACGGCCATACCGTCATTAAAAAGAGATTCACCCGCAACTTTCGTCTCCAGAGATTTGGAAACGTTGGCCTGTTTCAAAATACTGAGAACCGCCACTGGATCGGTCGGAGAAATCAAAGCCCCAAAAACGAGACAGTAAATAAACGGCATTGAAATCCCAACCAAAGGCAATAAATAAAACGCGCCAAAAGCTACTGCAAAAGTAGAAATGATAACTCCGACGGTTGAGAAGATCAAAACGGGACCAAACTGTTCCCGAAGATCTTTGATGTTAATGTGGATTCCTCCCGCAAACAAAAGGAAATTTAGCATTGCACCCATCAGAACTTCAGTGAAGTCAAAACTGTCGATGAGTTTGTGAAGATGTCCAAAAGTTCGTGGCAAAATAGTCTCGCCAAACATTACCAAGAACAAAGAAACGATGATGGCGATCACCATAATACCAATGGTACTTGGTAATTTTAGAATGCGATAATTAATATAGGCAAACACAGATGCCAAAACGATAAGTACTGAGAATGAGTAATATAACTCCATTAATATTTTTTATTTTTAAATTCTGATTTAATTAAAAATCATTATAGATGACTTTGATGTAGGTTTTTTTGTTGTTGTTTTCCCAAATGTCGAACATTCCACCTTTTGCAGGTTTCGAGGATCTTGTGGCTTCCCTTGGGATTTGGATCACATTGATTAAAATATATTCTTCGCCAACGGAATTGACGAGATAGGCCGTCTTCTCACTTTTCCCATCGCCTGAGTCTAACATCGCTCTCGTAAGAATCTGAAATTGACCATAATAATGAGAAAAATTCTTAAGGTCTTTTTGGCGGTCATAGCATTGCAACATAATCATCAGCAAGTCCAGATTTGTCGGATCGATGGAAAGTAAGTTCTTGCCTTTGACGATGGTTTCATCCAGTTTGTCCTGTTGGAAATCTTTCAAGAGATCTTTGAATGAATCGTCAATTGTCGAAATTTTTTTTGAAATAAAATTCCTGCCGTAATAGAGGTGAATGGCTTCCAAACTGTCAATTGATTTTGGAATGCCTTGGAATTTGTAGACCATTTTTTCATAGAAATAAATCGATTCCTTATCCTTCACTTCCTTCTTGATTTTGTCCAAATCGATTTTTGACATTTGAGAAAACCCAAAAACCGACATTACTAAAAAGAATAATAAAGGGATTCTATTCATTAATTTTCTTCTTCGTCTTCAAAATATTCGAACAGCAAATCGTTGTAAGGGAAACGGGAAATGTGAATCCTGTGAACCTCATCGTAGATCATTTTCTTCATCTCAGGGAAATTTTCTTTCGTCAGAGCTGAAATGAAAACGGTTGGGAATTTTGATTTCGCCATCCAGGTTTTTTGCCATTCTTCCAACGAGATATTTTTGTTGGAACCAGGCGTCAAATCGTCCTCGTCCTTTTTCTCATAAGTGAAATCATCGATTTTGTTGAAAACCATAATCATCGGTTTGCGATGCGCATCGATTTCCTGAAGAATTTCGTTCACAGAATTGATATGATCTTCGAAACTTTCGTGCGAAATATCCACAACGTGAATCAGCAAATCCGCTTCACGAACCTCATCCAAAGTCGATTTGAAACTTTCTACCAACTGCGTCGGCAACTTTCTGATGAATCCAACCGTGTCCGTCAAAAGGAAAGGCAAATTTCCAATCACCACTTTTCGAACTGTTGTATCCAGCGTTGCAAACAATTTATTTTCAGCAAAAACATCGGATTTTGACAAAGCATTCATCAAGGTTGACTTTCCAACATTCGTGTAACCAACGAGCGCTGTACGAACCATTTTTCCGCGGTTGTTTCGCTGTGTTCCCATTTGTTTGTCGATGACCTTCAGTTTGTCTTTCAACAAGGTGATTCGGTCGCGGATGATCCTTCTATCGGTTTCGATTTCCGTTTCCCCAGGTCCACGCATCCCGATTCCCCCTTTTTGTCTTTCGAGGTGGGTCCACATCCTGGTCAATCGTGGCAAAAGATATTGATATTGAGCCAATTCCACTTGCGTTCTTGCGTATGAAGTCTGAGCTCTTTGGGCAAAAATATCTAAGATAAGATTGGTTCTGTCAAGGATTTTGACTTCCATTTCGCGCTCCAGATTTTTCAATTGCGAAGGCGACAACTCATCATCGAAAATGACTGTTCCGATTCCATTTTCCTTTGCGTAGTCACGGATTTCTTCCATTTTTCCTTTTCCTACGAATGTTTTGGAATCTGGCTGGGTCAATCTTTGTGTGAAACGTTTTTCAACTGTAGCGCCAGCTGTGAAAGCCAAAAACTCCAGTTCGTCCATATATTCAATCAGTTTATCTTCGCTTTGATTTTGGGTAATAAGACCTACCAAAACCGCTTTTTCGTACTGATGTTCTTTTTTTTCTAGCATTTATAAATTTAAATTTCTGATTCTGACAAGATACTATTTTTAATCAAAAAAACAAAATACAAAGAGTGAGCCGTGCGTTGTCAAATCAAAAATTTCACATTAATAAAACAAAAAAAACCGCTCAAAAATGAGCGGTCTGACATAATTAAAATTAAAAACAATTATTATTTCTTGATGATTTTGAAAGTTTTCACTTCTCCTAAAATTTTTGCATTCACGATATAATTCCCAGAAGGCAAGCTTGATAAATTAATGTCTGCTTCTTTACGATTCAACTCCTTAGAATAAACTCGTTTTCCTGACATATCATAAATATCAAGACTCTGGATTTCCTTATCATAAGAAACCTTCAAGAAATCTTTTACTGGATTTGGATAGAATCTAACTTGGTTCTTAACAACTTCTGCAGTAGTAAGAATTGCGGTTACATTCACATTGAAAACACAAGTATCAATCACAACACCTTCATAAACCAAATTGTGAATTACAATTGTATTCCCAACAGGAAAATCCGCACCAGATTCCAAACCTTGCACCAAAACAACTTCTGGCATTGCGGGTTCACATACGTAGCTTACTTTGAAAACACCGTCGAAACCTTCTTTAGGCGTCCAGGTTTGTCCACTCCCTGTAAATGCCGTGGTTCCGTTTGACAATGCCGACTTAGTCTCCCAAGAAACCAATGGCCCTTGTGCATTAATAGCAACCCAATATTTACCCTCTGTAAGTTCTAATAGTTCTGGTAATTTTATCACAATCTCGTAAACTGCTCCATTACTTGTATTACCAATAACAGTTTGTGACTCTATTGTTGGAGTAGCATAGTTAACAATCAATTCTCCTGGTTTACCATTATTATCCTTATAAAATGCAAGTGTAGCACCATAAGAAAATCTGATAAAATGTGGAATTATTTTATCAATCTTAAGTGTTTTCCCTGCTGGTATGACAAAATCATTGGCCACTGTTGAAAAATTAGAAGTTACCATCAAATTTTCAAAATTATTTCCTGGATAATCTATAACACAACTTGTATTAGTAGGTGGCGTACAATTAAAATTCAAATCATAATTTACTATAGCAGTATTTGCTCCCGAAAGTGAATTTACGTTGATATCAGCCGGACAAATAAAATCACATCCTGGGTCAGTAACTCCGCCCGATATATTCAAAGTATAATCTTCCACCTGTCCCGTGCTATAATAATACCCACAGGCTCCTTTTGGCCAAAACATAGAATAAGTTGTAGCAGACACTACTTTTAGAATTCTAAGACGTGTATTTCCATTCAGTACATTTTCAGGAACAGTAAACTGGAATTCTGTAAACTTCTCATCTTCTCCAGTGGAATTAAATAAATAACCTTCCTGAACAAGTTCATTTTCCTCATCTAATATTCCATTCTGATTCCAATCAATAAACAAGGTATAAGTATCTGCGGCGAAGCTAGAACCATTTTTACCTTTTAGTTTTACTGTATATGTTTGTCCTGCTGTCAAGTCAAATATTTTATTTGTGAAATCTTCATAATAAAGTGAAGAACTCGCAGATGAGGTATTGGAATTAACGCCTACAACCTCAAAAGATGTAATAGGTGTGGGTGCAAAAAAGTTGGATTGCTGTTGTACCGTACAGTAATTTGTCGGTGATGGGCTGTTTGGTAGAACTCTGAAATTTACATATCCTTTATGCCCATTTGCATTAAAATCTGAAACATTGATTCTCCATAGTCCCGGAGTATCCGGCAGAGACTCTCCCCAAGGATAAGATTGAGTAAACATATTGATATTCATTTCAAATTCTCCATTTGCATCAGCTATTTTTTGGTCATTAGGTCTAAGCTCAGACCCTGATTCATTTGGAGAAAAAAGATGCACTTTGACTTGAACATAAGGCTCAAGACCTTTAATCTTAAGCTTGAAACCTTGCGTTTCCAATTGACTCATTGTCAAAACACTGCTGGATACAGAAGCTTCCAGTACAGCATTTGCCTCTGGCACGACATTTAAAATAGCGCTAGCAGTTTTACCTTGTCCATCAGTAGCTTTTATTGTATGTGCACCTTTTACAGAATACCTCATTTTAGCGCTGATTTTCACAGAGAATTTACCTTGCGAGTCTACTGTTCCTGTAAAATCTCTCCATCTTTTCCCATTCGGGTCGGTATCATAAACCGTTACTGTAGAATTAGGTGTAAAGCCAGTTCCTAAAACTGGAAATCCTCCTGACCAGTACCAAAATTCATCAATTGTATTTGCTTCATTAGAAACCAAAGAAGTATCTAATGTAATCTGTTGCGCATTAGTAATGCCGAACATCAATAGAAACAGCCATCTAAAAAGTAATTTCACATTCATTTTGTATATATTTTATAATTATTGAGACAATATTATAATATCATCAAAGATTTTAAACATCTATTAAGATAACAATATAACCACTATTGTAAAAACATAGGTAACATTTTATATACTTTCAATATATATCACTGAAAATCAACAAATTACAATTAATGATTTTTTATTAATTTTTTATTAATATCTTCGGGTAATATTTATAAAAATGCGTCGGTTACTTTGTGTTTTTTTTACTTTTAGTTTGCTTTTAGTTTGCTTTTAGTTTACGGCCAGACCAGTCTTTCCAAAGACCCGGATAAATATGCATCTACTCTACTGAAGCAAACAGTAGACTATATGAAGACAAACAGGACAAAAGCAATGAGCTACCTTCAAGAAGCTCTCAAATTAGAAAATAAACTTGCGGACAGCACAAAAATCAGCCTGTATATTACAGCGGGAAACACCTACAAAGACCAGGAATCTTATTATCAAGCTCTTAATTATTATTATAAAGGATTAGAAATCAATAATAAAATAGATGCGCGCGAATCTTATTCAATTCTCAATAACATTGGTGGTTGCTATTATTTTATGGGCAATTATAAAAAAGCCCGTCACTTTTGGGAAAAATCTCTTAAAAATTTTGAAAACAGCAAACCCAACAAGAAATCTGTTGAAGGTTCTATCATTTATAATAATCTTGCTGTACTGGAAAAAGAACAAGGGAATTACGCAAGAGCGTTGGAGATGCTAAAGGAATTCAAAAACAGGAATACGATATCAAAAGACACACTCAATATCATCATGGCATATGAGAATATTGCCAACGTCAATTTGAAATTGAGAGAGACGGATGTTGCTGTGGAAAACCTAAGACAAGGAATAACTTTGGCGAAGAAAATCAAATCTCCTTATGATATCGCAAGTCTGTATAGCATCCTCGGAAAAATCAATCTCGATAATAATAACACAAGAGATTCTGCAATGTTCTATTTGAAAAATGCATATAGCATCGCTGACAAGAGCAGTTTTTCCGACATTAAACTTCTTTCTTCGGAAAGCCTGGTAAAGCTTTTGAGAAAGAAAAAAACTATAAGAATGCTTTGTTTTATTTACACACTGCAAAGTCACTATCAGAGGTCTCCATCAATCAGGAAAATGACAAAAAAGTAAATCGATTGGAACTTGAGTTCAATGAAAAAATGACGCAGAATGAGCGTTTAGAATCTCAAACAAAGAGAGAAAGATTTTTCATTTTCGGAATCGCATTACTTTTGTCTTTCTCCGTCATTGTCTTTCTGATGTTCAAATTACAAAAAAGCAAAACAGCAAAACGAATTGCAGAAAACGAATTGTTGGAAAAGAAATTGGAGGAAAAAAATAAGGAACTCACAAATAGCGCCATCCAAATGTTACAGACTTCCGAAATCATCCAATCCACACAAAAAGAATTGAGCGAACTAAATTCCGGAACAGAACTTTCTGACAATAAGATTTTTCACATTCTTTCTGAACTCAAAAAAAGTTCTAAAGGTTTTGGTAAAGATGAGTTTTACAAAATTTTTATGGAAACAGAAGATCACTTCTATAAAAAACTATTGAATGAATTCCCAGATCTTACCAAAAATGAACTTAGACTCTGCGCTTTTCTAAAACTTAATTTATCTTCCAAAGAAATCTCTGACATTACCCATCAAAGTCCGCATAGTATTGTAGTAGCAAGATCCAGACTTAGAAAAAAGTTAAGGCTCTCCAATTCGGAAAGCCTCAATAATTTTTTGATCAAGTATTAATTTCTTAGCTAACCAAAGTAGCCGTCAATGCTTTTTCAAAGCTGAATGCAACGCTAATTGGGCAAGTTTCTTTCGCTTCGGTTGCGATTTTTTGGAAATCTTCTTCTGAAATTCCGGGTACTTTTGCATTGAGTGTCAATTCAGACAAAGTCACTTTTCCATCGACCAAACTGATTTTGCAATCGGTTTCTAAAGTTTCCGGATTGTAACCAGCTTCTGACAACAAAGCTGAAGTTTTCATCGTGAAACAACCTGCGTGAGCCGCTGCCAACAATTCTTCCGGATTCGTCCCAACGCCATCTTCAAATCTGCTTTTGAATGAGTATTGCGTATCATTAAGGGTTGTACTTTGCGTAGTCAAAACGCCACTTCCATCTTTTACTGTGCCTTTCCAGACTGCTTTTGCACTTCTTTTCATATGTAAATATTTAGTTGATTTATATTAATTAAAATCATTTATAATTTATCACTCCTATTATCAGTCCCAATCTGCTGCGACAAATTTCATTCTGCCACCATTTTCATTGGATAAAGTTAAGAAATGACCTTCGACTTTATATTGATTTAAGGTAGGAAATTCTTTCCCGAACAATTCTTCCAGTTTCATTCTTCCATCGCAATACATCATCGTAGAGCCAACCTCAGAGAATTTCGCTTTTCCGTTTTTGAATTCCGCCGTAAAGAACATTCCGTTGCAACCCATTTTTGCAGTGTAACGATTTGCCGATTCTGGATTTTTTGTCAAATCGATATTGGCTTCCAATTTCACAAGCTCTTCTTTAGTAAAATCTTTGTATTCAACCAACATCCATTTTCTGTGGATATTTTGCATTGGCTCAGACGTATTTTTGGATGATTTGCAAGAAACCGAAACAAGTAATATTAATGATAAAATACCTATTGATTGTAGAAATTTCATTCTGTGATGTTTGCCCAATCTATTAGCCAAATTCATACCATTAGATTTAAAATAATGATTAAATTAGCCCCATTAAAATAATTTTTACTTATGAAAAAAATATTATTAGCATTAACCTTGATTTTGGGTTACACTCAGATGAAGGCAGATGAAGGAATGTGGCTTCTGATGCTTGTAAAACGTCTGAACGGTGTGGATATGCAAAAAGAAGGTCTGCGTTTGACGCCGGAAGAAATCTATTCTGTCAACAACTCCAGTTTGAAAGATGCGATCGTGAGTTTTGGTGGATTCTGTACTGGCGAGATCGTTTCTGATAAAGGATTGATCTTCACCAATCACCACTGTGGTTACGATGCAGTTGCAGCCGCCTCTACGCCGGAGAAAGACTATCTCAAAAACGGATTCTGGGCAATGAAGTCAAATGAGGAATTCAATGCAAAAGGACTTTACGTAAGATTTCTTGTAAGAATGGATGATGTTTCCGAAAGAATCAATTCCAAACTGAACAACAATATGTCTGCAGCAGAAAGAAAAACGGTAATCGATGCAGAATACAAAGCAATCCAAACTGAAAATGCTGAAAATGGAAAATACACTGTTGTGGTAAGAGATTTCTTCAACGGAAATGAGTTCTATTATTTTGTATATCAAGACTATAAAGACATCCGTTTGGTTGGTGCACCGCCTTCTTCTCTTGGGAAATTTGGTGGCGACACAGACAACTGGGAATGGCCAAGACATACGGCAGATTTTGCAGTGTTCCGTGCTTATGGCGATGCTAATGGAAATCCAGCAGAATATTCTGAAACCAACGTTCCCTTGAAACCAAAACACCATTTGCCAGTTTCTCTTAAAGGTTACAAGCCTGGAGACTTCACAATGATTCTTGGTTACCCGGGAAGAACCAACCGTTATTTGACTTCTTTCGGGATTGAGCAAATGGTAGACAAAGATTATCCGGCTTGGGTAGAAGCTTCCAAAGTAACTATGGACGTTTTGAAAAAGTATATGGACAAAGACAAAGCAACTCAATTGGATTACGCTTCTCAATACGCGAGTGTTGCCAACTATTGGAAAAACAGAGCAGGAACTATTGATGCTGTGAAGAAAAATGGAACTGTTGCTGAAAAACAAAAATTGGAGCAGACCTATAATCAGTGGGCAGCGCAATCTCCTAACGAAAGTTTGTATTACGGTGTCTTGCCAGAAATCAAATCATATTACAATCAGATTTCCGGTAGAAATGTAGAGCGTAATTACGCTTCAATTTTACAGAGAAATGCTCATTACATCGCAACAGCTTATCAATTAGGAAGCTTGTTCAAAACTTATGCTGACCAAGACGAAGCTGGAAAAGTAGCGATGAAACCAAAAGTTTTGGAAGCAGTTGAAAAAGCTTACGACGGATTCCACGACAATGTGGAAGGCGATATGTTGGTTGCTCTTACTTCTCTTTATAAAGCAAAGGTTAATAAGGAATTTGCGTCTCCAACGATTCTATCTGCAGATGTAAACAATCTTTCGACTTTGGCCTACGCTTCTATTTTTGCTAATAAAAAATCAGCTTTGGCTTTCGTAGAAAATCCAGACCGATTGAAAATTGATGCTGACAAATTGAGACAATTCGTAAACGGCGTTGTGGAAGATCAAAAATTGGGTGTTGAGAAATATTCTAAAATCGAGGAAAACTTTGCTAAAAACAGCAGACTATTTTTGGATGGACTTAGAAAAGCGCAACCAGAGAAGAAATTCTATCCAGATGCCAACTCTACAATGAGATTGACTTATGGAACGATTGAAACGCTTCCTACAAGAGAGGACAGAAACTACAAAGGCATCAAAGAAAACTTCTACACGGACATCAATGGAATGGTTGCCAAATACAAAAAAGGCGACGAGGAATTTGACCTTCCAAAGAAAGTTCTAGACCTTGCTAAGAAAAAAGATTACGGACAATATGCGGACAAAAACGGATATATGCCAATCAATTTCCTTTCAAACAATGATATCACTGGTGGAAACTCCGGTTCTCCAATCATCGATGGAAACGGACATTTGATAGGTCTTGCTTTTGACGGAAACAGCGAAGCTTTAAGTGGCGACATCGTTTTCGAACCAAACTTGCAAAGAACCATCAACGTAGATGTTCGTTACGTACTTTGGGTAATCGACAAATACGCTGGCGCAACAAGATTGATCAGCGAATTGACATTGGTAAAATAATTTATCATTGATATAAAGAGAGCCACCAAAATATTGGTGGCTCTCTTTATTTAACTCATTTAGAAATTGGCATTAGTGTACTGATTCCGATCCTGTTATAAGAATTTATTATGATTGCGGTCATTATAATCTCAGCAATTTGTTGTTCTGAAAAAATCTGATTTGCCTTGGCATAAGTTTCTTCCGATAGTCCTTTCTGATTAATCAAAGTAATCTCTTCTGTGATTTCCAAAATAACCTGCTCTTCTTTTGAGTATAATCCGAACGCTTCTCTCCAAGCATTTAAGAGATAAATTCTTTGTGTTGTCTCTCCATTTTTTATGGCATCTTTTGTATGCAAATCCAGACAGTGAGCACATCCATTGATTTGAGAAGCCCTGATTTTGATTAATTCCTTCCAAGTAGGACTCAAAGAAATGTTTTGCAGATAACCTACCAATCCCAACATTGCTTTGTAAGCTGTCGCATCTGTTTTTGCGATATTTAATCTTGTACTCATAAATATTTGTTTTGATTAATTGTTAAACAAAGCTCCGATTTATAGATTCTAAAAAACTTAAACCAGTTTAAGAAAAATAAATTTTGGTGGATTTTTTGTTGCATCAAACCGATAAAACCCCTGCTAAATTATTTTTTTGTAAATTAGAGCAATCAATATTATGAATTTAAGATTTTTACTTCACTGGTCCTACATTTTCCCAATAATCTCACTCATCTACTATATGTTTGGTATCGTAGATGACGATCCTTGGCTGGCAACGTTGGGAAGCTTGCTACTCATCACTTCCGTACTATCCGCTGTCCACCATGCAGAAGTTGTGGCTCACAAAGTCGGAGAACCTTTTGGAACCATTATTCTAGCCATCGCAATCACCGTTTTGGAAGTTGGATTGATTGTTTCATTGATGGTAGCTGGCGGAAAAGAAACCAGTACATTGGCGCGTGACACCGTTTTCGCCGCCGTAATGTTAATACTTAATGGTATTCTAGGAGCCTGTCTATTGGTTGGAGGTCTCAAATTCAAAGAGCAATTCTTCGCAAGATCCGCGGGAAACATGGCGCTCATAGGCTTGGTTGCCATCGTTGTAATGACATTGATATTACCAAATTATACAACGACAGAACTTTCTGCAACATTCAGCAAAGTGCAACTTATATTCTTTTCTGTAGCCTCGTTGGTCATCTACAGTACTTTTTTGATGGTTCAAACCGTAAGACACAGGAATTATTTCCTTCCCGAAACCGATGATTTGCCACACGCCGAACCACCTCCAAATGTAGTAAGTATTACAAGTCTCGTATTTCTGATTATCTGTTTGGGTGTTGTTGTCGTAATGGCAAAAGCACTATCTCCAAGTATTGAGAGCGTAGTTCACAACCTTGGAGCACCACAGGCTTTAGTAGGTGTTATCATCGCTGCAGTCGTTCTTTTGCCGGAAGGATTGGCAGCCATCAAAGCTGCACGAAGAAACCACTTCCAAACCAGTTTGAATCTGGCTTTAGGTTCAGCCATCGCGAGTATTGGATTAACGATTCCGTGTGTTGCCGTTGTAGCTATTCTTTACGATATGCCTTTGGTACTTGGACTTGACATCAAATCGATGGTTTTACTTGCTCTGTCACTTTATACTGTGATGCTTTCCCTTAGTCGAGGAAAGACGAACGTTCTTTATGGCGTTGTGCTCTTGGTTAATTTATTAGCTTATATTTTTACTGTGATTGTTCCTTAATTTTTTATTTTAATTAATGAAATCCTGGTTCTGAGACAAAAACCGCGTGTTTTATCTTTAGCATTTACATTGTCAGTCTGAGGCGAAGTTTATCCTGAGCTTGTCCAAGGAAAAACAAACAAAACTCAAAAATCTTCAGATTTTTTCAATATAAATTAAACCAGATATGAAAAACTACGAAACCGAAAGATTGATTCTGAAACCAGCAGATCTGGAAGATGCTGATTTCTTTCTGAAGCTTTATAATTTACCATCATTTATCAAATTCATTGGCGACAGAAATTTGCGAACCAAAGATGATGCTGAAAAGTACATTCAGAATAGATTTCGTCCGCAGTTGGAAAGATTGGGATTTGGGAATTACGTGGTCATTCACAAAGAACTGAATGAAAAAATTGGTGCCGTTGGAATTTTTGAGCGTGAAGGTTTGGATGTGCTCGACATCGGATTTTCCTTTTTCCCGGAGTTTGAAGGCAAAGGTTACGCATACGAATCGGCTTCCAATTTGAAAGAAATTGCCAAGACTGATTTCGGCGTTTCAAAGCTTTCTGCTATTACATCAAAAGAGAATTATTCTTCTCAAAAATTAATTGAAAAATTAGGATTGAAATTTCAAAAATTCGTAACGCTTCCCGATGAGACAGAGGAATTGATGTATTATGAAAATTGATATGAATATACCACATCGAATCGAAATGATTGAACCAAAGAAGTTAGTAGGTTTTGGTATTACAACTTCTTTTCAGGAAGACAAAACGCCGATTGTCTGGAGAAAATTTATGATGAGAAGAAATGAAATTGCCAATCGGATTTCCGACCAACTATTTTCGCTTCAAATCTATCCTGAGAGCTTCACTCCAAATCAATCTTTCACAAAGTATGCGCTTGCAGAAGTTTCTGATTTTGATAATATTCCTAGTGATTTTGAATCTTTTCAGCTAGCAAGTGGAAAGTATTTGGTTTTCAATTACCAGGGAAAAACGGAAAACGGACCGAAAATTTTCAGTTATATTTTTCAAAATTTCATTCCAGAAAATCAATTTGAGGTTGATGACAGACCGCATTTTGAGATTTTTGGAGATGATTACGATCCAAACAGCGATTCTGCAGAAGAAGAGATTTGGATTCCGATAAAGTAAATCCCTTACCTCCATTCATAAGCAATTGCATTTACAATTCGGTTTATGGCTTCATCCGTAAGTTGAGTAGTTGTCTTTAAATAGAGAGTTGATTTTTTTACGCCCTCAGATAAATCAGAAAAATTCCACAATTCGAATTCCGAAGCACCTTTATAATTTGTCAAAAATTCATCTTTCTCTTTTTCAGAAATTTGCGAATTATTCATTACAAATTCATAGAAAGTCCAAGGTTTTCCCCAATCATTAAAGCTCTCAATTATTAATGAAACATTATCCATAAAATTAAACTTATTCCAAAATCTGCGCGGCGTGGTCTTTCGTCTTTACTTTGTCAATGACTTGGATGCAAATCCCGTTTTCATCAAAAACAAAAGTGGTTCGCACGATTCCCATAAATTCTCTTCCCATAAACTTCTTCAGTTGCCAAACTCCAAATTTGTTGATGACATAGTGGTTTTCATCGGCAAGAACATCAAAAGGTAATTCATATTTGTCAGAGAAATTTTTCTGACGCTTTTCAGAATCCGCACTTACACCAATCAACTGAAAACCATTCTGTTTCAAAACCGAATAATTGTCTCGCAGATTACAAGCTTCCGCCGTACAACCTGGCGTGCTGGCTTTTGGATAAAAGAAGACCACGAGTTTTTTGCCTTTGAAATTCTGAGAATCGATTGGTTCTCCGTTTTGGTTTGTTCCGATAAATTCTGGTAAAGAATCGCCAAGCTTCAACATAATTTCTATTTTTGTAGCACAAAGTTACCATCAAAATGACGAAAAAACAAAGAGCGAAGATTGTTCAGGAAGAATTAGAAAAATTATATCCAGAAGTTCCGATTCCACTGGACCACAAAGACGCTTACACGCTGATGGTTGCGGTCGCTCTTTCCGCTCAGACGACCGACAAAAAGGTTAATCAGGTCACACCTCGGCTTTTTGCGGTTGCCGATACGCCTGAGAAAATGGCAAGACTTAGTGTTGAAGAAATTAAGGAACTCATCAAGGAAATCGGACTTTCAAATTCTAAAGCGAAAAATTTGAAAAAGATGGCTGAAGTTTTGGTTGAAAAACACAATTCAGTCGTTCCTCAAACTTTCGAAGCGTTGGAAGAATTGGCTGGCGTTGGTCACAAAACGGCTTCTGTGGTGATGAGTCAGGCTTTTGGATTCCCAGCATTTCCCGTTGATACGCACATTCATCGGTTGATGAAGCAATGGAAACTGACCGAAGGAAAAAATGTGGTCGAAACCGAACGCGACGCGAAAAGCCTTTGGAAGGAAAATGTTTGGAACAAATTGCACCTTCAAATCATCTTCTACGGACGGGAATATTCGCAGGCGAGAGGAAGTCAGGAGAAGGATTTTATCACGAAAATGCTGTTTGAAAAATAATTAAATATCCAGTAATCTTCGGTGATAATTGATTTGCCCAAGATGATAATTCAAATGCGAAAGAAGATGAATTAGGAAATATTCAGTAGTCATTTTGTAACCTAATGGTTCTGTTGGATAATTCTTTGTCAAATCTTCGTCGGACAATTTTTCTAATGTAGAATTGACGATTTCTATTAGAGATTCAAGCTTTTCCAGAAGTTCCGTTTTCGGAATGTCTTTCGATGAAAATTCCAAATCACGTTGTCTCACATAACCAGTTTTACCAAGTTCTGCACCGATGTAAGTATTAAGATTTCCGAGCAAATGGAGGCAAAGATTTCCGCCGGAATTCAAAATATTCTTACCGATTTTCCAAAGTGATGCTTCGTTTTGATAAGATTCGATTTCGACTTTCAGTATGTTTAAATCCCGATTGTAGAGCGATTTTAAAATTTCGATTGTCATAAACTTTTAGTTTTTCTTTTTTAGCATCCGTCTCATATGCACATATTTGGATTGCCGAACGTGATGCGGATATTTTCTCCCTTTCGGAATATTATTAAAAATCAAAGCGACAATCAACAAGATAACTGCGCCACTCAAAACCGGCGACAACGCGTACCAATATCCCAAGTCCTGAATTTTCTGAGCTGGAAGCACCGCAATCAAAGCCGTTGCGCCACCTGGAGGATGCATTGTTTTTGTGATTTGCATTACCACAATAGAAGAAGCAACTGCAATAGAAGCATTCAACCAAAGAATTTCTGGTAAGAATTTAAAAACCGTTACGCCGACCAAAGCAGACAAAACGTGACCGCCAATCAGATTTCTAGGTTGTGCCAACGGACTGTTTACCGCACCATAAATCAAAACACTTGATGCGCCGAATGAACCTATTAGAAAGACATTTTCAATTTCAGAAATCTGTTGAGATTGTAGAAACGCAATGATTCCAATTCCGAAAAAAGCACCGAGAAACGACCACAAATGATCTTTGAAATCAACTAATGTTTCTTGATAAAAAATGTATTGTGTTCGCTTTATCCTTCTTTTAATTTGTTTCTTCATCTTCTTACTTCAGATTATTTGCCCAAAGATCCATTTTGCGCTCCAGAACTTGCAAAGGCAAACAACCTTGGCTGAGAACGCCATCGTGGAAATCCGCAATCTTGAATTTCTTTCCCAATTGTTTTTGATATTTGTCCCTCAATTCTTGGATTTTCATTTGACCCGTTTTGTAGCTCAAAGCTTGTCCAGGCATCGCCATATATCGCTCCACTTCTGCTGTTGCGGAAGCTTCATCGTATGCGACATTGCTCAAGAAATATTTAATAGCTTCCTCGCGAGACATTTGCCCGGTGTGAATTCCAGTGTCGATTACCAGACGAACGGCACGCAACATTTCGTCACTCAAAGAACCCATTTTCTGATACGGGTCGGTGTAAAGTCCGAATTCTGGTCCGAGCGACTCGCAGTACAAAGCCCAGCCTTCGCCGTAAGCACCAATCCAACCGAATCTCAAAAACTTAGGCAACTTCAAATTTTCCTGTTGAAGAGAAATTTGATAATGATGACCTGGAATCGCCTCGTGAAGAAACAGAGATTCCATCCCGGAAGTGACATTGAATTTTGTCGGGTCAGGAATCGGTGTGTAAAAAATCCCTGGACGTTTGCCATCCGGACTTCCCTGAATATATTCTGCACTCGCACTGGCTTCACGATATTTTTCGGTTTGACGAATTTCAAAAGGCGTTTTCGGTGTGACGTTGAACATCGTTTTCAGCTTCGGCGTGATTTTGTCGAGGATGGATTGGAATCCTGCCAGAACCTCTTTCGAAGTTTTATAAGGCATTGCTTTCGGGTCGGTTTTCACGAAGTTCAGAAATTCTTCCAAAGAACCTTTGAAGCCAACTTGATTCTTCACTTTCTCCATATCACCACGAAGTCTTACTACTTCAGAAAGTCCTGTTTTGTGGATTTCTTCCGGCGATTTGTCCGTCGTCGTCCAGCTTTTGACATAATAACTATAAATATTTGCACCATTCGGCAACGCATCATAACCGTGTGTGGTTCGGGCTTTTGGCAAATATTCTTTCTCGAGGAAATCTGCCATTTTTAGATAAGCTGGAATCAACTTGCTCTTGATGGCGTCTTGATACAACTTAGCATATTTATTGGCCGTCACAGGTTTGAAATCCTTCGGCATATTTTTGATGGGACCGTAGAAAATATTTTTTTCGATTTCAAAAGTCGTAATTTCTTCGGCCTTCATTTGGGGAATCATTTTTATGACCAATGATTTCGGCAGAACCACCTTATTTTTGATTCCCAATCGGAAATTTTCAATGGCAGAATCCATCCAAACTGGAAAAAGTTCCATTCTCTTCAGCCAATTGTCGTAATCTTTTTCAGTTTTGAAAGGCTGAATTCCCGTTCCGCTTCCCAACATCGGAAAATCCAATGGCAATCCTCCAAACTGCGTAAACGGAATATATTCGGGATGATAAGCGTATCGCTCTTGTTTATCGACTAAAGTATATTCCAAAACATCATAAACCACTTTTTGGTCATTATCCAAATTATTGTAATCCACAGATTTCAGCTGAGTCTGAACCGAATCATAAAAAGCAATTTCGTTTTTGATAAATTCCGGACTTAGGTTATTCGGCAAGAGATCGTTATAACGTTCATCGCCTTGTGAAGTGGCTTCCAAAGGATAAAGCTTGAGATATTCTTCGTAATATTTGGAGGCAATCGTATCCAGATTGGAAGCTGAAGATTCTGTCACCTTCATCATTGGAGAATCTCCTTTTTTGCAAGAAACCGTGAAGAGCAGACCAATAAAAGTTATGATTGTATAAAAAAATTTCATTGTAAAAATTTTAAGCCGTGTAAAGATAATATTTTAATGATTATAAATTCGCGACCTCAATATTTAAGGGGATTATGGTGTAGATTAACACAATATCAACAATTGTATCCGAATTTCTGATTATAAATAAAAATAATGCACAAATATTTCTGTACTTCATTCTATTTTTTATCTTTGTTCATCAATTCAAAATTATCACTTCATAATTTATTATCCTTATAATGAAAGGAATATTAAAGATTTACCATCCAGAGGAAACTCTGAAGTATTTTATCAAGAGCACTTACTGCAAATCTGTTTATATCAATTCGCAGAACTTTTTGGAAGTAGAGATCATCACAGATGACGCTTTGGATCACGTGGAGGATGATTCTTTGCAATACAAATTTCCCCAATTGTCATTAGATGTGATCGAGTTTCCGGTAGCGACATCGGAACTTGAAGGACAAAAATTCTTAATCGAAGATACGGAGGATGAAGTATTTACAGAAGTTGACCTTTTTGATGATGAAGACGCTTTTCTATTTGAAAACGAGTTGACATTCGATAAAAACGAGACTGGTGACCTTCAACTTTGCTGGAAAGGAAACATTACCGATTTCTATACTGGTTCCGAAAATCCAATCCCTTTCAAATTGAAATGCCACTTCCGTCCGGACGAGATCGAAGTTGACGACTAATTTTTTCAGGAAATAATATTTATATTTACGAATCGTTATAAAATTAAATTTATAACGCAAACAAGTTTTTTCCTATGTATCAGGATCTGGATGATATTATTTTCGAAGACCGACATAAGGCTTACGGTGCTTACGAATTCCGCAAGCATTACGAGTTCACGCTGACAAAAGCTTTGGTGGTAGGACTTTTCATTTTCTCAGTTTTATTTTTCCTTCCAACATCATTAATCAAACCAACAAAACAAACGGCTGTCAATAGCGAATTGATCATCCCCGTTGAATTGACAGAAATGCGCATCAACTACGGCGACAACAGAAACGGAAAAGGTGCCGAGGAACCAAAAGAGGAAGAAGGAAGTCCAGCGCCCATCGTAGAAAAGAAAGAGGAAAAAGAAGTTGTAGCAGAAGTTGCAAAAACGTCTAAAGAAAAAGTAGAAAAAGACGTTCCCGAAAATACGATTCCCACTCCAACTAGAACTAAAACGACTCCCGTTGCAACCAAAAAATCGAATGAGAAAGTGAACGCTCCGACCGTTGCCAATTCGACAAAAAACACAACTGGAAAAACAAACGCAAAAGGTGATATCAAAAAAGAAAATGCAACTGGAGACGGACGTGGAAACGCCGCGATTGGAAATCTACTGAAAGGACGAGGAACCAAATCTGGCTCTCAAGGAAATGGAACTAGCCCTGGCAATTACGGCGACCCACTCGGTGGCGATGGTGACGGAAACAGCTTGATTGGTGTCGATCGGAAATTGGTTGGATTCATTCCTGGAACGATGGGAAGAGGTGGCGCACAACCAAACCACGATTGTCAAGCCAGCGGAAGCATCAGCATTTCCTACACAGTTGACAAATCTGGAAAAGTGACTTCGGCAAAACGTCTGAGTGGCGTATCAGATCCTTGCGTGACGAGTACGGCTGTAAATTGGGTAAAACAATATGTGAAAGCAGAAGCCTCATCTGTATCATCAAAAGGAACGTATAAAATCGTCTTCTAGAAACCGAAGCTTTTTTCTTGAAATTTTAATTAATCTCTTCTGATTAATCCTTTAGTTATTCATAAATTTGAAACTGTAAAAAACAACATACGAACTATGGCAAATCAAAATATCTCTGTTTGGGAATTCTTATTTGGTGGAGGCTTGCTGAGTGTCTCGCTCATCATTATCCTCATATTTTCGGGAATTGTAGCCATCGTTTTTTTCGCACAAAAGTTATTTGCACTGAACCGTGAAAATCAAGTAGATCCTTATTTGCTAAAAAATGTAACCGACCTCTTGAATGATGGACGAGTACAATCAGCCGTAGATTTTTGCAGAAGAGATAATTCGCCAGAATCCCGAAGCGTAGAAAAAGGACTTTCGCGATTGGGAAGACCAGTAAGTGAAATTGCCAACGCAATGGAAACGCACGCACAAATAGAGCTCAACAAAGCTGAGAAAAATATCGGTTTCCTGGCAACACTTTCTGGTGCAGCACCGATGCTTGGACTTCTTGGTGGTGTTTTGATTTTGGCTTCTACTTTTGGAGGATTGTCAAAAACTGATACAGTGATTTCTCAAAATCTTTTAGCGGCAGACTTTTACAAAGCTTTAGCTCCGACTGTTGTTGGTTTGGTTGTTGGATTCTTATCTTATATTTTCCATAATATATTGGTCGGCAAAGTAGATTATCTGTTGATGAAAATCCAATATCACACGAATGAATTTTTGGATATTATTAATAAGCCAGCTTAAGTACGAAATTAGAAGTTAGTTTTAGAAGCAAGACCGATAATATTATCATTTTAAATAATTCAGATAAATGGAATTCCGAAGAAGAACAAAAAAACTATCAGGTTTGCCAATTGCATTTTATGTGGTTGCGCTGGTTTTTTTTGTGCTTTTGTTTTCATTTAATTCACTTTATTACAAAGCTTCTGAACAACCAAAACCTGTGGTAACAGAAATTCCAAAAGCTGAGACTGAACCAGAAATAGATTCTCTTTCAGAACCGGAAATCTATGTTCCAGATGTTGAAATTTTACCTGCAGACACCGTTTCCATTGCTAAAGAAATCACGCCTGTAAAAGAGGAAAAAAAGGAAACTCCAAAATCTGAAACCGAAGATAAAAAACTCGCTAAAACAAACGAGAAAAAGGACGATTCTAAAACGGATTCCAAGGAGGAAAAAATCACTAAAATTGGTAAAGACAGAATCTTGACCGCTTTCATTCCCGGAACAATGGGAAAAGCTGGAAAATTGCCTTCTCATAATTGCAAAGCCAAAGGTCAGCTCGTAATGTTCATCACTGTGGACAAAGCAGGGAATGTAACTTCTGCCGGACGAAGCAGTGGCATCAAAGATGCTTGTAATGTAACTGCAGCTGTGATTTGGACAAAAAAATATGTGAAGGCGAAGAAGTCTCAGAATGTTTCTCAGGGGACTTACACGATTGTTTTTTAATTTTTTCCAATTTTAATAATCCTAATTTTTAAATTTGTAATTCATTTTGAAATATGAATTCACACGAATATCAGAAAGCCGTAGATTGGCTTTTTGCTCAGGCTCCTAATTATCAAAGAGATGGTTCTTCAGCGTACAAACCTGGACTTGAAAACATCAAAAAACTTTGTGACTTTTTCGGAAATCCACAGGATATAATAAAAACGATTCATATCGGCGGAACAAATGGGAAAGGTTCTACGAGCAATATGTTGGCTTCTGTTCTTCAGGAATCGGATTATAACGTCGGGCTCTATAATTCGCCACATTTGGTAGATTTTACAGAGAGAATCAAAGTCAATGGTAAGAATTGTGACAAGGAATTTGTTTACGATTTCATCCAGAAATTAAAAGAATTACCGAGCGAAATCCAGCCTTCTTTTTTTGAATTCACAACCATAATGGCTTTCGAATATTTTTATCAGCAAAAAGTTGATTATGCTATCATCGAAGTCGGCTTGGGTGGACGATTGGATTCCACGAACATCATCAAGCCGACGGTTTCTGCAATCACAAATGTTCAATTGGACCATCAAGACCTTTTGGGCGAGACGATTGAAGAAATTGCTTTTGAAAAAGCGGGCATCATCAAAGAAAACATTCCTATTATTTCTGGAGATGAAAAGACTTCTGTCCACGACATTATCATTAATAAAGCAGAGAAAATGAATGCTAAGTTCATTGATGCAACAACAATTGAAACTTCGTTAGAATCTGACCTTAAAGGTAAATATCAAAAAAAGAACATCAGAGTCGTTTTAGCTTTGGTTGATGAGTTGAGAAGACAGAATTTGACAATTACTAAGGAAAATATAAAATCCGGCCTTCAGAATGTCTATAAAAACACAAACTTCATCGGGCGCTGGTTTGAATTCTCACAGAATCCTTTGACGATTTGTGATACTGGTCATAATAAGGCTGGGTTGGAGGAAGTTTTCAATCAATTGAATGACTATTCTCAGCATAAACATATCGTTCTTGGCTTTGTAAATGATAAAAAAATTGATGAAGTTTTGGAAATTTTGCCCAAAAATGAAAACTATTATTTTGTGAAACCAAATGTCAACCGAGGTCGAAATCCCGAAACTTACGAACACCTGCTGAAAAAAAGTGAAATTAATTACAAAATTTTTCAAAACGTTCAGGATGGTTATCTTTCTGCAACACAGAATTGTAAAGCAGGCGAAATGATTTTTATTGGCGGAAGTAACTTTGTAGTGGGAGATTTTTTAGAAAAAAATTTGCTGACTTCGTAATAATTTGTATATTTGCACCACTCAAAACGGTAAGCCGTTCAGTGGGGCTCTTAGCTCAGTTGGTTCAGAGCATCTGGTTTACACCCAGAGGGTCGGGGGTTCGAATCCCTCAGGGCCCACAAAAAGGATACTGAAGCCTTTAAAAAAAATTCAGGGCTCTTAGCTCAGTTGGTTCAGAGCATCTGGTTTACACCCAGAGGGTCGGGGGTTCGAATCCCTCAGGGCCCACAAAATCTCTCAGGAAACTGGGAGATTTTTTTGTTTTAAAAGTGATTCAACTTTAAGAACACAAATTTAAGAACACAAAGCCTTTACTAAAATTTCAAAACTCGCTAGATCGCCACTTTGTACATAATAATTATCCGCATCCATGATAGTTTTACCATTTAGGATTGTATTTTTTTCAATTATATAATCGCAATCTATAACGTGGGTAAGAGTTTTTGCCGAAATAGCGCCCGGAATATCGAAATAGAAATCGGTTCTACTAATTATTTCGGTTAAACTTTCTAAAGTATATGGTTCGCTTAACTTGGTGAAAATCTCTTTGACATTTGGTTTTATTCTTGCGGCGACAAAATAATCGTATTTAGTCTCATTATCAGTGTCCTTCAAATAAATACCTTCTCTGCTCCAATCTTTTTTCTCCAACAACAAAAGATTAGAAAAAAACGCCATCGATTTTACGTTCAAATTTTTCCCGTTCACGATCAAATCTCCATTGTCCCAAATCCCTTTCCCAAAGACGTCCAAATCGACTTCGGAACAATTTAGATTTCTTTTTTCCAATTCATCTTTGACGACAAACTCTCCTATCTTACCCTGAAATGTATTGGTAAAAATTTCCAATTGATTTCTTCTCATATCGCCTCCAGATCTAGAAGACCTGTGAAAACCTTCTTGGAAAGCCATCTTGTAGGAAAACAAGCAGGATTTCTCAATGATCTCTTTTCTCATTAAGATTCCGGAAAAGCGCTTCTTCTTTTCAACATGATAAGAATTATCATAAAAAATTAGTTTTGACATCAGGTTTTTAGTTTTATTAAATATAAAAAGAATATTTAAAAACCCAATTTTGTGTTAAAAAAATCTTAAAATTAAAATATTAGATTTAACATAATAGTTAAACTTTCACAATTAAGTTAATCAATCGTTTAATTTTTCATTTTAGGAAAGATTTTTGATAAGAGTTCTTCTATAAAAATTGTGAGCCTGATCTATGGTTTAGAAAACTCTTTTTTATTACTAATCCTCAAAAAGGAAACCTATGAAAAGATATTATGCAGTGTTGATTTCATTTTACACTATTTTTTTAATTTACATGATGTTCTACGGTTGTGGAAGACATCCAGAATATGGGTTTCTACAGCTCAATCCATTTCAAAGCATCAAATATTTTTTGAATTATCACCAGTTTTTCTCTGAAAGATTTATGGTAAATATTGTTGGCAACATCTTGGTATTCATCCCATTCGGTTGGTTGGGTATTTTGGACAAACGTCTCAATAAACTGCCTTTACTCTTATTCTTGTTCATCACTTGGATTAGTGCGATAGAATTGACGCAATATTATACAGCACGTGGAACTGCCGATGTAGACGATGTTTTCCTTAATACTTTTGGAATGTTGATTGGTTATTTCAGTCTGAAATTGGTGACTTGGTTGAACATCGCCAACATCAGATTAGAGCTCGAAATGGGCTACGGAATCAATTCTTATTCATATAACCGATAAGTTGACCCAACTTATAAAAATCAAGAACTTTTAATGAGGCTTTGCCTGTTAAAAGTTTTTTTTCTATCTGGGATTTCAAAATTTTGTAGATTAATTTATAAATAAAAATAATTCCAGTTTTCTTCATCAATAGGTAAGCTTTTGCCAATCTGATTTGAGAAACTCTCTCAAAGTTCTTATCATTGTTAATCAGTTGAGCCAAGCTTTTCGCTGATTGATCTGCTTTGGAAAGAAATATAGCATTTGACTCTACATCATTATTGAAAATAGGGTTGTCAATGTGATCTATTTTGACTTGATGATCTTGCAAATCTTTAGAAAAGACTAGATCTTCGTAACCATATTGCATAATTTTTTCATCAAAAGGAACGTCCTCGAGAACAGATTTTTTAACGACGAAGTTATTGGTCTGAAAATCCAAATACGGCGCTTTCAAACGTTGGCTAACAGGCAAATTTTCTCTTTCCGTAGCGAATTTCCATCGCAATCCAAATGCTGAATCTGGCTCACTTTCACTTACTTTCCTTCCACCAAAAATGACATCGGGATTTTGTTTACTGATAAAGTCAAAATAGGTTTTGATAAAATTTTCATTAATTACCTTCCCATCGCAATCAAGGAAAAGCAAATATTCTGAGTTGGTATATTTTAAAAATAGATTTCGGATTTTGGAACGTCCGATATTTTTTTCAAGGAATATAAATTGGCTGACTTTTGTCTCCAGATTTTTATTGATGTTCACAAACTCATGACTAGAAGCATCATCAATCAAAATGATTTCTACATCAAGATTCTCAGAATCAATTTGATTTTGAAGGTCATCAATCAATTCATTGACATCAAAATTAAAAACAGGAATGCAAATGCTCAGCTTCATATTTTGTCGATGATTTTCTGGATGTTCAATTCCTCAAGACAAGCATAATCGCCTCGGAAACATTCTTTATCACCGAAAACAGAACAAGGTCTGCAAGATAAATCTTTGACGTGGACAATGTCATCTTCACTTTGCCCGTAACCCAAAAAGCCAGCAAAATGATGCGTGGAGCCCCAAACAGAAACACATCTGGTTCCCATCAAACTTGCCAAATGCATATTTGCGGAATCCATAGAAATCATCGTTTCCAGTTCGGAGATTTTCTGAAGTTCTTCCTTTAAAGATAATTTCCCCGACAAACTCAGCGTATTCGGGATTTGACTTTCCCATTTTCTTAGGATTTCATCCTCCTCTTTTCCGCCTCCGAAAAAATAAACTTTATGTGATTTTGCAAGAACTCTAGCTAATTCGAAAGACTTGTCCAAAGGCATCATCTTTCCCTTGTGTTGAGCGAAAGGTGCAAAGCCTACTCCACTTTTTTCGTTAGTTTGAGGTCTTAATTTATGAGATAATTCTAAAGGAAATCCCATTTTTCTGAACACATCCGCATAACGTTCCACAGTTCTTTTCAGTGGTTTTTTTTCGAGATTCCAAACGTTGGTCAGTTTCTCTTTTTCCTCCTTGCCTTTGTTGATTTTAAAAACTTTGTAACGATGTCTTTTGAAGATGGAATTCACCATTTTTGTTCTGATGACATCGTGAAGGTCAGCGACATAATCCGGTTTGAATTCTCTAATCAATTGTCTTGTCAGCTTTCGAATTCCGAAAACACCTTTGTAATCATCAAAGCTTATTCCTTTGAAAATCAGTCTTGGGTGTCTGTCGAAAAGGTCCTTGAAATTATCCCTGCTGATGAAAATAATCTGCACATCAGGATTCTGCTCCAGAAACTCGACGCACACAGGAACAGTCATTGCAACGTCCCCAAATGCGGAAAAACGATATGCTAAAATAGTCTTCACCTACTTCTTTAGTTGAAATGCGACTGCGTAAAATTTGATTTGCTTGGTCATAGCCATTAATCCATTTGCACGCGATGGCGAAAGGAATTCCTGCAAACCGATTTGTGAAATGAAATCAAAATCCGAATCCAAAATCTCCTGCGTAGAATGTCCACTGTAGATTCTCACCAAAAGCGAAACGATTCCCTTTGGCAAAATCCCGTCAGAATCTGCGTTGAAGAACAATTTTCCATCCTTGTGTTCGGCATCTATCCAAACTTTGGACTGGCAACCACGGATGAGATTGTCGTCCGTTTTTTTATCATCGGGAAGTCCTTCCAACTCTTTGCCGAGGTCGATGATGTATTCGTATTTCTGTTCCCAATCTTCCAGAAAGGAGAATTCTTCTACTAATTCTTGTTGATTTTCTTTGATTGTCATTCAGAGATTTTATTTGATTTAATGAATCAATTACTTTACCAATTGTGAGATATGAACGATTACGCTCACGGCAGCAATCATACTTTCCAAAGGTACAAATTCGTACGGTCCGTGGAAATTGTGTCCACCAGCGAAAATGTTCGGGCAAGGCAATCCCATATAGGATAACTGTGCGCCGTCTGTTCCGCCACGGATGGCTTTGATTTTCGGGGTGATACCAGCGTTTTTCATTGCTTGTTCAGCGATGTCCACGATGTGCATTTTGCCTTCGAATTGTTTTTTCATATTGAGATATTGCGGTTTGATTTCTATCTCTGCCGTTTTCTCTCCGTATTTTTGGTTGATTGCTTCTACTTTTTCAGCAATCAGTTTTTTTCTATCTTCAAATTTCTGGTCGTCGTGGTCGCGGATGATGTATTGAAGTTTAGCTTCGGAAACATCACCTTCAAAATCTGTCAAGTGAAAGAATCCTTCGAAACCTTTTGTTGTTGCTGGCGTTTCATTTTCCGGTAATGAATTGATGAACTCTGAAGCCACCAATCCTGCATTCAGCATTTTACCGAAAGAATAACCTGGATGAACAGACAATCCGTGGATTTTCACAACCGCTCCGGCCGCGTTGAAGTTTTCGTATTCTAATTCGCCGATTTCGCCACCGTCCATTGTGTAAGCCCATTCTGCACCAAACTTTTCAACATCGAAATGATGAGCGCCTCTTCCAATTTCCTCATCTGGATTGAAACCGATGGAAATTCGTCCGTGTTTGATTTGAGGATTTGCTAACAAAAATTCTGCAGCCGTTACAATCTCTGCAACGCCAGCTTTGTCATCTGCACTTAGCAAAGTGGTTCCATCTGTTGTGATAATGGTTTGCCCGATGTATTTTTTTAAAGCTTCAAATTTGGTTGAAGACAAGGTAAATCCTGTTTCTTTGTTCAGTAACAAATCTTCGCCGTCATAATTTTCCCAAATCTGCGGATTCACATTCTCGCCGTTAAAATCTGGTGAAGAATCATAGTGCGCAATGAATCCAACTTGTGGAACCGCTTCCTCGATATTGGAAGGAATAAATCCAAAAACATAACCTTTGTCATCGATACTGACGTCTTCCAAGCCGAGTTCCTGCAATTCTTTATGAAGGTAATTCGCAATGTCCCACTGTCTTTCCGTAGAAGGCGTGGTCTCACTTTCTGCGTCGCTGGTTGAAAATATCTTAATGTAGGTGATGAATCTGCTCAGGAGTTTTTCTTTCCAAACTCCGTCCAATTGGATGTTTTCCATATAATTTGCTATATCTGCGCAAAGTTATATATTTATGGAGTGAACAACAAACAATTCGTGGCTAGAGTTAATCGATAAATGATAAGCGATAGATGATGATTGATTGTTGACTGTTGAAAGATGTTGCAACTCGTAACCGCAGCCCGACTTGAGTGGAGCTCTTTTTTTGCAATGGGAAAAGCTCGGCAAAAAAAAGCGGGAACGGAAGGCGGAATAGCTGCCCTAAATTAAATTTAAAAATAGACCAATGTTCTTAACCGAATGTCCTAGAGACGCGATGCAAGGCTGGGGAGAGATGATCCCGACGCAAACGAAGATAGATTACATCAACAGGCTGATGGAAGTTGGTTTTGATGTGCTGGATTGCGGGAGCTTTGTGAACCCGAAAACGATGCCTCAAATGGAGGATTCTGGAACTGTGCTAGATGAAATCGACAAATCACTTTCCAATACAAAACTATCCGTAATTGTCGCCAACTTGAAAGGTGCGGAAAAAGCGTTGAGTCACGAGCAAGTTGATATTTTGGGATTTCCGTTTTCGATTTCGGAAACGTTTCAACATCGGAATACGAACAAAAGTCGTGAAGAAGCTTTCTCGGAAGTGGTGAAAATCTTCGAATTGGCCAAGTCTGAAAGCCGACAGCTGAATCTCTATTTTTCTATGGCGCTCGGAAATCCGTACGGCGAAAGCTGGAAATGGGAAGATGTGGATTTTTGGGCAAAACGTTTTGAAGAGGTTGGAATAAAGGATATTCTACTTTCTGACACAACTGGCGTGGGCGATGTGGAAAGAATCAAACTTCTCTTCAGCAAAGTGCCTCACAAATATCCGGAAATCAACTTTGGAGCGCATTTTCATAATCGTTATGAAGATTCTTATATGAAACTAAAAGCGGCCTACGATGAAGGTTGCAGAAGGTTTGACAGCGCGATAAAAGGTATTGGTGGTTGTCCGATGGCAAAGGATGACCTGGTTGGAAATATGCCGACGGAGAAAGTTTTTACCTTTATGTCATCAGAGAAAATCGACATTCACCAAAATCTGCTCCATTTTGAAAGTGCTTATAATATGGCGAAGGATATTTTTCATTTCTAGATTGATGAACTTAATATAAATTTTATCATCTTTTAATAATAATTCATCATCAAAATTTAAAATTCCGAAAAATTGATGTAAATTTAGTACAGAAAAAAACTATAGATATGACTTCAAAAACGACTTATGCAGGTGAGAATAGAATTGATTCTGTACACGAAAGCTCTGGTGATGTCTTCACCTCATACATTCCCACAAATGATTTCAGTGTACGAGAGCACTTTTCTCCAACAGACATTTTTGCAACCGCACTGGCACAAAGTATTTTCGCCCATCTATTTGTTGTCGCAAAAGATAGAAACATCGATATCACAGGTGCAACTTGCGATTTGAAAAAAACAATGTATTTCGAACCGAGAAGAATTGGTGAGCTTTTTTGTATTTTCAAATTTCCACATTCTTACACACAAGAGGAAATCACTTTTATAGAGGAAACGGCAAAAAACGCTCCGGTGTATTTGAGTTTACATCCGGACATCAAGAAAATATTTATTTTCGAATATCAAGACTGAAACAAAAATCCTGCTAATTGCAGGATTTTGTTTATAACATACCAAGTTCGAACTTGGCTTCTTCGCTCATCATTTCTTTGGTCCAGGTTGGTTCAAAAGTAAGGTCTATTTTGGCAGATTTCACACCTTCTACGCTTCCTACCTTCTCCTCCACTTCCATTGGCAATGATTCTGCTACGGGACAGTTTGGAGACGTCAAGGTCATTATGACCAACACTTCTCCTTCTTCGGAGATCTGGACGTCATAGATCAATCCCAATTCATAGATATCAACTGGAATCTCTGGGTCAAAAATTGTTTTTAATTCTTTGATAATCTCTTCCCCAATATCTGCAATCTGGTCGTCTGTATATTTCATTTTAATCTAATCTTTTTAATAAATCCTCCTGGCGCATTCGCCTGAAAATATTTGCCAAAGTTAAGACATCTTTTTCACAATAATGAATGATTCTGTCTATATCGCAGTCTTTGTAGTATATATCGGCTACCATACTGCCATCGATGTCATCCTTTGGTGTTGGAATTCCGAAGATGTGAGCTAGTAATTCCAAGGAAACATAACTTTTCCAATCTCCGAATTTCCATAGTTCCATTGTGTCGATATGGGGAATTTCCCAAGGTTTTTTTCCGAACATTTGAAATGGCATCGGCGGTTGAATGCCGTGAACCAAAAGTCGTCTTGCGATGTAAGGAAAATCGAATTCCTTGCCGTTGTGCGCGCAGAGAATTACATTGTTCATTCTTGGCGCATTGAACAATTCACAGAATTCTATTAATAAGTTTCTTTCCTCACCTGCGAATGTTTTGATTTTAAGCTTTCCCGAATTACTATCAATCATTCCAATGGAAATACAGATTATCATCCCGAATTCCGCCATTATGCCCGCTCTTTCTTCGTAAAATGTGGAAGCTTCTATCTCTTCTTTTCTTTGCAGTTTGGTTTTCTTATCCCAAAGATATTGAGTGGTCGAATCAAGATTGTTCCAAGAGTCGATTTGCGGAACGGTTTCTATATCAAGAAAAAGAATATTTTCAATTGGAAGTTTATGAATCATCTGTATTTGTTTCTTTAAAAATAATAAAAAAACCCAACATCTATGCTGGGTTTGTATTTTCTGATTCTAAAATGAATTAGAATGGATATTCGTAAATCTCTGATTCGTGGAAGAAAGGGTTTCCAGTTGGCATCAATTTCAGTTTTGACAAGGCTGTCATCACAGTGAAAACGAAAAGTCCAACTACGAATGCAAATGCACCTAAGACCAAGAATGCCATTGGAAGATTATTCCAGTAAGGGCCAACTGTTCCTGGCATTACCATATTGAAGTAATCTAAAGCGTGTCCCAAGATCACTATACAAGCCATAATTGTAACGACTTTGTAGTTTCTCTTGATGCTACTACTTACCAATACCAATAGTGGAACTAAGAAGTTGATGATCAACATCGGTAAGAATGTCGGTCTGTAGTATTCGAATCTACCGAAGAAATAGTTTACCTCTTCCGGAACGTTTGCATACCAATACAACATAAACTGACAGAACCATAGGTAACTCCAAAGCATACTTGTCGCAAACAAGAACTTACCAAGATCGTGAAGGTGGTTGTTATTGAATTGAGGATAAACGCCTTTTTTCTTGATGTAAACACTTACCAAAATGATACAAGCAACAGCAGTTGATAAACAACTTACCATAGAATACCAAATGTAAAGTGTAGAATACCAGTGTGGATCTATAGACATCAACCAATCCCAAGCCCAAGCTGCAGATGCAAACCCGAAGAATGCGATGTAACCAACGTTCCAGCTGTATAGGCTAGCATAGATTTTTCTGTCGCCTTTGTTCTCATCCACTTTTTTGGAGATACTTTTCAGTTTCCATACGAAGAACGAAGCTCCAACCGTATAGATCAAAGTTCTTACTAAGTAGAAAGGGACATTAAGGAATTTTGATTTTTCGTATAAGATAATATCAAATTCTGGAGAGTTAGGATCTGTCAATTCAGGATCCATCCAATGGAACAAATGTCCAACTCCAGTTGCATTCAGAATAGTAAGGATCAATAAAAGCGCACCTCCATAAGGAATGAAAGATGCAACAGCTTCCATCACTCTTGTTACAATAATAGACCAACCTGCGTGCGCCGCATGCTGAATACTATAAAAGAACAAAGCACAACAGCTTATTCCAAAAAAGAATACTGAAAAAGTGTGAAGTGCCGCAAGTGGTTGATTATGAATTTGATGTTTAGCGTGTTCCAAATGAGCATTGTGATCCTGAGGTCCAACTAACTCACTAGAGTGAGAAGGCGTCTCGTGACCTTTTGAATGAACAGACTCCATCCAATGAGAAATTGTAGTATCATCCAAACTATGGTTAAGACCATAACCAATCCCGAATAAAACAACTCCTACAACAATGAGTATGATAGAATACAATTTTAATTTAGGTGAAAAACTATACATTTTTTTCTTTTTTTATTTAGCATTGGTTTTAGCTTCTGTTGCTGGTGCAGCGGAAGTTGTTTCTGTCGTAGCTGGAGCAGCAGCCGGCGTAGCATTAGCTGTTGGCGCTTTGAAAGTATTGTAAACATACAAAGCCACTCTCCATCTGTCACCTACATTGAGTTGTCCTGCATAAGATCCCATCGCATTTCTACCATTTGTCAAAACATAATGAATAGAACCGATTGTAATCTCTCTATCAGCATATTTAGGAACACCTGAATAAGCACCGCTCAATACGATTGGCCCTTGTCCATCGCCACCAGTACCGTGACAAGCAGAACAAGTTTTATCATACAGAGACTTCCCTCTAGCTAAATCCTTTTCAAGATTTTCAGCTTTTAATGGAGAAGCTGTAACTGCTTTTGCTGCATCATACCCTGCATTGTACTCGTCCATATTTTTTGGAAGAGTTTCCTCACTTACGATTCCGTCTCTGTTTTGAGGAACAGAACCTACTACCGGAGAAAGTCCTGTTGCTCCGCCATTGGCAACAAAAGCTGGGATTTCGTTTTCGTGATCAGAATAAGCATCTTTAGCTTTCATCAAAGGATCATAAGCTACTGGAAAATACATATCTGGGAAATACACCAAAGGTGGATTGTCTTTTGGACCACCGCAAGAATTCAGTAAAACAGTAGTTAAACCAAAGATTGCCGTAATTTTTAATATACTATTCTTCATCTTAAGCATCTTTAACTGTTATTTCTTCAACACCTGTATCAATTAACAGCTGTTTTATCGTTTCAACATCATCAGAAACAAACTCCATCATAAACTTGTCATCCGTAGTTCGCGGATCTGGATTCTGAGGTTTTGCGCCTGGATACATTTTGTTTCTTACCAAGAAAGTCAATGACATCAAGTGAGCAGAACAGAAAACCATCAATTCGAACATTGGATCTACGAAAGCCGGCATATTGTGCAACCAGTCAAAAGACGGTTTACCACCAATATTTTGTGGCCAGTCGTGGTTCATAATCCAAGCGGTCAAAGTGATCCCAATGGTAACCCCATAACAAGCATAGATAAATGCTGCGTCAGAAATTCTGGTCTTCTTCAATCCAAGTGCTTTGTCTAGTCCGTGAACAGGAAACGGTGTATACACTTCGTTTATACTGATTCCTTTATCCATAAAGGCCTTAACGCCGTGCATCAAATCATCGTCGTCGCCGTAAAGTCCATATATAATTTTAGTGGTGCTCATCTCCTTCTTTTGCTTTATAAGTTTCACCGGAAATTTTCAAAATACTCTTCAATTCTGCCTGTGCAATTACAGGGAACGTTCTTGCATATAGAAGGAACAATACTCCAAAGAATCCAATCGTTCCAAGATACACACCAACATCAATGATAGTCGGCATAAACATTGTCCAAGACGATGGTAAATAATCTCTTGACAAGTTGATTACAATAATGTCAAAACGCTCAAACCACATCCCGATATTGATGATCAACGCAATAATGAATGTCCAGAAAATATTGGTTCTCACTTTTTTGAACCAGAATGCTGCAGGCACAACCAAGTTACAGATGATCAATGCCCAGAATGCCCACCAGTACGGTCCTGTTGCCGCTCCCGGAGATAGATATGTAAAATCTTCAAATCTAGATCCTGAGTACCAACCGATGAAATATTCAGTGGCGTAAGCTACAGTTACCATACCACCAGTTACTACGATTACGATGTTCATAATTTCGATATGATACAATGTGATATAGTCTTCCAAGTGGCAAACTTTTCTAGCAACCAACAATAGTGTTTGTACCATTGCAAATCCAGAGAAAATAGCTCCTGCTACAAAGTAAGGTGGATAGATGGTTGAGTGCCAACCTTTGATTACCGATGTAGCAAAGTCAAATGATACCGTGGTGTGTACCGAGAATACAAGTGGTGTCGCCAAACCTGCTAGAACCAAAGATAGCTCTTCGAATCTTTGCCAGTGTTTTGCTTTACCTCCCCAACCAAATGCCAAGATTGTATAAATCTTTTTGTTGAATGGCGTCTTCGCTCTGTCTCTGATCATTGCAAAATCCGGAATCAATCCCATAAACCAGAATACAACTGATACTGAGAAATAAGTCGAGATTGCAAACACGTCCCAAAGCAACGGTGAGTTGAAGTTAACCCAAAGAGATCCGAACTGGTTTGGCAAAGGGAAAACCCAATATCCAACCCAAACTCTACCCATGTGGATTACTGGGAAGATGGCCGCCTGACAAACAGCGAAGATCGTCATCGCCTCTGCAGAACGGTTAACAGACATTCTCCATCTTTGTCTAAATAATAAGAGTACTGCAGAGATCAATGTTCCTGCGTGACCAATACCTACCCACCAAACGAAATTGGTAATATCCCAACCCCAGTTAATGGTTCTGTTTAGTCCCCAGGCACCGATTCCGGTTCCGATGGTGTATGCAATACAACCAAATCCGTAAACAAACAGAATCAAAGCGGCATACAATGATGCCCACCATAATTTCCCTGCGCGTTCTTCGATAGGTCTTGCGATATCCTCTGTGATATCGTGATAAGTCTTGTGACCAATAATTAAAGGTTCCCTTATCGGAGCTTCGTAATGTCCTGACATTTTTTACCTATTTATTATTTAAACTTTCTTTTCTGTTTCTGATTTTTGCGTGATAGAAAACATTTGGTTTTGTACCAATCTCTTCTAACAACACGTATTTTCTTTCGCTGTTGAACAAGCTACGAACTTCGGAAGCTACATCATTCATATCTCCAAATTTAAGTGAACCTGTAGAACAAGCATTAGCACAAGCAACTTGGAATTCTCCATCTTGCACTCTTCTACCATCTTTCTTAGCTTCAAGAATTGTAGATTGAGTCATTTGGATACACATAGAACATTTTTCCATCACCCCTCTTGTTCTTGTAACAACATCTGGGTTAAGGACCATTCTTCCAAGGTCGTTGTTCATATTGAAGTCAAATCTGTCATTCAACGCATAGTTGAACCAGTTAAATCTTCTTACTTTATAAGGACAGTTGTTCGCACAATATCTTGTACCGATACATCTGTTGTAAGCCATTTGGTTTTGACCTTGCTTCCCGTGAGAAGTTGCCGCAACTGGACAAACAGTTTCACAAGGTGCGTGGTTACAGTGCTGACACATTACCGGCTGGAAGATCACATCTGGATTATCAGCAGGGTGATTTAAAATACCTTCTGTGAAAGGACCACCGTAAAGCTGAGCTGCATTAAGACCTCTGTCGATCTGCTCTTTTGTTTCGATTTTTTCGATTGCAGAGTAGTAACGGTCAATTCTCAACCAATACATATCTCTGGACATTCTGATCTCATCTTTACCAACTACAGCAACGTTGTTCTCTGCCTGACAAGCTACGACACAAGCGCCACAACCAGTACAAGAGTTAAGATCGACTGACAGGTTGAAGTGAGGACCATCTGTATCATCATAAGAATCCCAAAGGTCGATCTTTCCAATTGGAAGTTCGCCTCCAATCGTGTGCATTTCCAATGGTTTGTTCCAATGATCTACTGGTTTGTTGATAAAATCATCTAAAGTTACTTCTTTAGCGATCTCATAACGTCCCATCAATGTATTTTGAAGCTGCATTCCTGCGAACTCATAATCATCTCCAGTTTTTTCAATTTTTACATTTGTAAGAACTGTATTATAACCGTCGAATATTGGATAAGCGTTGATTCCTGTCTCAGCAACTTTACCAGATCCTTTTTTACCATAACCAAGCGCAAGACCCAAAGATCCTTCTGCTTGACCAGGTTGGATAAATACAGGAACGTTCTCAAGAACAGCTCCATTTGCTGTTAATTTAACAGTGTCACCATCCAACTGCATTCTTCCATTTAGGCTATTTTCAAGACCTAATGCTTCAGCATCTTTTGGTGAAATAGTAATGTAGTTATCCCAAGACAATCTAGAAATTGGATCTGGAAGCTCCATCAACCAAGGGTTGTTAGATTGTGTTCCGTCTCCGATTGCCGGTTTGGTATAAAGTTGTAATTCTAATTGATTGGATTTGAAAGCTGATAACTCGGCAACAGCCTGAGCTGCATTCCCGCCTGAGTAAGCTAATCCTGTAGAAAGGCCTCCAGCAGAAAATCCGTTGTAAAGATTCTTGTTGAAAGAAAGACCTCCGTTCAGCGTTAAAGCATTTGCCTTAAGGTAATTATAATAATTGTTCGCTGGACTGTTTTTCCCATTGATCCAAACCAATAGAGATTCCTCTAATTGTCTTGATTTGAAAATCTTCTGGATTGTTGGCTGCATCAAAGAGTAAGCACCAGTTTCCGGTGTAATATCTCCCCAAGATTCCAACCAATGTGTGGAAGGGATGACCGCTTTTGCAACTTCAAACATTTCGTTTTTCTTATCTGTGATCGCTACAGAATAAGGAACTTTTGATATTGCAGCTTTTAAAGCTTGTCCTTTCGCGTGAGAATAGATTGGGTTGATATTGTTAGAAATCAAAACACCAACCTGTCCGCCGTTCAACCAAGATAGAAACTCGTTAAATCTTGCGTTGTCATATTCTTTAAGGAAATTAGCTTTACCAGTAAAAGCTTTAGATCCTAATTTTTGATTAATTAAATGAGCTAGAACGTAAGCCGCTTTAGATCCATCAGCCAAAACAACAGCATCGCTTCCTTTTGCCTGAAGTTCTTTTACGATTTCGCTAGCTACTTTGTCAGCAGTTCCACCGTTTAATCCGTTGTAAACCTCAACCAATGTTTTGAAAACAGCACTTGGCTTTAGTCTATATCTAGAATCGGCGTTAGCTCCTGTCAAACTCAAATTGGATTCAACTTGGATGTGTCTTAGCATTTCCGGACCTGGCTTTCTCGCCGTAGCATAAGAAACTTCTAAGCTAGATGCGTTGTAATCTCCTAAGAAATCTGCCTGGAAAGAAACCACCAACTGAGAAGTACTCAAATCATAAACCGGCAATGCTCTTTGTCCGAAAACTTCCTGAGCCGCATCCAAAGCCGCAGCATAAGGAATCGCATCATAAGTGATCAGCTCTGCAGAAGGATATTTTGCTTTGAAATCTCCAAACAATTTTTTGAAAGATGGACTTGGGAAAGAGTGAGATAATACCACAATCTTTTTACCACCAGCCTGAGATTCTGTTAATCCTTTTAAGATGAAATCATCAACTTTATCAAATGAATCTTTTTGCTCGTCTCCGTTTACACTTGGAAACTTCACTTTATCATTATCATAAAGAGAAAGTACACTTGCCTGAGCTCTTGCATTGGTAGTTCCCAAAGAACCCGCTACAGGATTTGCATCGATTCTGATTGGACGCCCTTCTCTAGTTTTTACTAAAACGCTAGCGAAATCATATCCATCAAAATAAGAAGATGCATAAAAATTAGGGATTCCAGGAATGATATCGTGTGGTTTTACCACATAAGGAATGGTTTTGATAACCGGAGCCTCACAAGCCGCTAAAGTAACAGCTGCTGTTGAGAAACCTAATATCTTAAGAAAATCTCTACGAGAAGTTCCTGAATTGTTCTCAGAATCGTCTAAGAACTCTTCAACCGGAATTTCATTCTGGAACTCTTTCAGAGCCAATTTCCCGTTAAGGCTTGGATCTTTTAGTTCGTGAATACTTCTGAATTGTATTTTATTTGAAGCCATTTATACTTCTAATTTTTGTTATTAATAATGACATTTACCACACTCAAGACCTCCAATTGCATCTACAGTGATCTTACTTCCTTCACCATATTGTTTTTTCAACTTATCATGCAGATTTTTGAAGTATTCTTTATTATAACCGTTGTTCATATCTACTTCTGTAGTTCTGTGACATTCTATACACCATCCCATTGTGAAGTTGTTGGCCATCTGAACCACGTTCATTGTATCTATTTTTCCGTGACAAGCTTTACAAACAACATCAATTTTGTTTGCCTGGTCTTTTTGCTTCGCATTGAATCCATTGATGATCGTCTGCTCTCCAGCAACCACGTGTTGAGAGTGATTGAAGTAAACAAAATCCGGCATATTGTGAATTCTTGTCCATTGAACAGCTTCCGTTTTACCAGTGTAAGCTTGCTTAGACTCATCCCATCCTGTTGCAGCGTAGATCTTTTTGATCTCTCCTGTGTAGAAATCTCTGTCTTTTCCTGGCTCCAGGTATTTACCTTTGTACTCAGAAATAGAACGGTGACAGTTCATACAAACATTCATAGAAGGAATCTCTGAAACTTTACCATACTTAGCACTTGAGTGACAAAGCTGACAGTCAATTTTATTTTCTCCTGCGTGGATCTTGTGAGAGAAATAGATCGGTTGCTCAGGAGCGTATCCCTTGTAAACACCAATCCACATCAACCAGTTCCAAACGCCGTAAAGAGCGAATAATGCTAACAAGCCAACCAATCCTTTTCCAATGTAGCTGTACTTTTCGTACAACACAGAGAAAGAGCTAAGTGTATTTGTATTAAGTTCTGATAACTCTGGAGTCTGCTGGATTTTCACCAATTGGCGAATTTTCAACAACAACCAGAACAACAAACCTGCAATTGCAATAAGGGCCGCAATTACGATTTTAGAATTAAGTTCTTGTGCTTTTTGAGCTTCGATAGCTGCAGTGCTATTTACATCTGCTTCTGCAGTTGCTTCAGCCACTGCTTCTTCAGCAGGTGGATCTGTAGTGTAAGCCAAGATATCATCAATATCTGTTTCCGAAAGATTCGGGAAAGCAAGCATTTCGGTTTTGTTGAATTTCTCAAAAACCTCATTTGCGTACTTATCGCCAGATGCTCTTAAAGCTTTGTTGTCTTTAATCCATTTGTGAAGCCAATCTGTCTCCAGACCTTGCTCCGTTTTTAATCTGTCAACAACGCCACCAAGTGCCGGTCCAATAACTTGTTTGTCAAGTGCGTGACAAGCTGTACAATTTGCTTTGAACAGTTCTTGCCCTTTTTTTGGATCGCCTTGTGCATAAACAGAAGCGCCGGTTGACAGCAATAAACTAATTGCTATCAGACCCTTTTTGTAATGCTTTCTCCAACTAATCATTTATATAATCTTGGGTTAGTAAATTGTATTGACTATACATTCAATTCCGCAAAAATAGCACTTTAACAAAAATTAAGACGACCTTATCGGATGGTTTTTGTCAATTCTAATTAATTTGTAATTGTTCTAAATAACATAGTTTGCGTTTCATCCAATTTATTTTAAATTTGCTAAAAATAAATATTAAATGAATAATTTGCTTAAGCTTTTCATAATCGCAACGGTGTTCTCTTTTTACCAAATTGATGCTCAATACGTTGTAAAGAAAGACACGCTGTCTGGAACTGAGCTTTCCTTCGCCTTAGACGAACGTGTAAATGATGCTTTGGAAAAGATAGAAGACAAATGTGACAGGAATGCCGGGGCTCCTGTAAAAGTTCCACCAAAAGTTTTGGTAGCCAACCGAGAGCTTACAAATGCTGAGATTTGCAGAAAAAACCCGAAAATTATGGGTTATAAGATTCAAGTTGTTATTGTAAAAAGCAATGAAGAGGCAACCAAAATAAGCACAGAGTTCAGAAATAATTTCAGAAACCTGAAAGTGGAGAAAGATGCATCGCTAAGACCTAATTACAAAATATTAGCCGGAAGTTACTTCTCTTCCCAAAGTGCATCGGACGACCTTCGAAACATCAAAAAAGTTTATCCGTCTGCCAAAGTGATTCCTTACGCTGTGTTCTGCGTGGAGGCAAAATAGAAAACAATAGATCAACCGGATTCAGTTCCGGTTTTTTTATGTCTGATTGGAAAATACACCACTTCATCAAATCAATTATTTAAATTAATTTTACTTTGCAATTAGTTTTAGTCTAAACCCTTATGAAGTTTCTGCTCTCCATTGTCGTTCTACTTTCTGTGTTGCAAAGTGACACTTCGAAAAAACGTTGTGATGAATTGATATCCAAAGGAATAGAAGCTCTATATCAGAAAAAGCACACAGCGTCTTTAGAATTATTTACCGAAGCCAAAAGCATTTCTGAGCAAAATAATTGGTACGAACAGCAATTCATTTCCACCAATTGCATCGGTCTCAATTATTATCAAATGCTGGATTACAGCGAGGCCTTGGATTATTACCTCGAAGCCTATACAATTGCGCTCAAACATCTGGACAGCGATCGGGAAATGTCCGTTCTTAACAATATTGCACTGGTCTATCTGCGACAAGGAAAGTACAAAGAATCCGAAAAACATCAGAAAAGAGCTTACGACCTTGCTGTTGCGAACAAGGACACGATTGGAATTTCTTTGTATTCCGCCAATCTATCTGAACTTTACAACACGACCAAAGAGCTGGACAAAGCCTCCTATTACATTTCCGTCTCCAGACCGCTTGCAAAATTCGATATTCAAAGAGCGCTTGATATTGCTGAAGCCAAAAATGCTATGGAGCGAAAAGATTATGCAAAAACTCTCGCGATTCTCAATCCTTTAATCGATAAACTCAACACACCCGAATATAATGATCATAAGGTTTCTGCGCTTTTGATATTATCCCAAGTTTATGAGGATAAAAAAGACAAGGAAAAAGCACTTGCACTGATCAGACAAGCGCAAAAGGAGAATCTGAACTACAACAATATGACGGATATCTACAATCGGTTTTCTGACAATTACTTTTTTGGAGGCGATTACAGAAAGTCACTCCAATACAAAGATTCTGTGCTTGTGGTAAAAGACTCTTTGAATGCGATACAAAACAAAGCGATGTATCAAAACAGCGAGATCAAAATGAAACTTCAGGATTCTCAAAAGGAATTGAACAATGAGAAAAAATTAAAATTCTACATCATCGGATTTTGGATCGCCGTCGTAGCCTTGATTCTTTGGCTGTTTCGAGGTTATCTTTCGAAAAACAGACAAAAGAGAAGACTTGCTGAGAGCAATGAGAAAATCATCGCTCTGGAACTTAAGAATAAGGAAAACTACACTTTGCTTCTGGAGAAACAAATCAAGGAAAAAGAAACCGATGCGCTTCTGGAAAAAGAAAAACTAAAAAACGAACTCGAGAATAGAAACCGGAAAATCGTGGCCAACGCCATCCACCTTGCTCAGAAAAACGACAAGATCGAAGATTACATCCGCCGATTGAAAGAGCGTCCTGAAATGTTGACCAATCCTTTGTTGGCAAAACAACTCGACCAATTGAAAGAAGTCCTCTCCAAGGAAGACAACAGCGACGATTTCCTCAACCATTTTCAGGAAATCAACAGCAAATTTGTCACTTCATTAAAAGAAAGACACAATGATTTGACTTTGAATGACATCCGCTACATTTCCTACATCTATATGAATCTCTCCACCAAAGAGATCGCCTCCATCTTCAACATCACAATCGAAGCGTGCAGAAAACGAAAAGAAAGGATTTCCAAAAAACTGAACTTGGAAAATTCCAACGATTTATATGCGTATCTATCAAGCATATAGAAAAATGTCACGTTTTTTCTGCATAAGTCCTGTTTATTCTTGTCATCTACAATAGTTGCTACGAATACGAAAATATATTTGTACAACAATTAAATCTAATTTGATATGAAGAAAACAACTTTTACTTTATTTTTCATCTTGTTTGTACAGCTTTGCTTTTCGCAAGTAGGTTTTGCAGGAAATCCGGACTATGGAATGATGAGGAATTTTGCTTATGACAAAACGACTCCAAACAAAATCTACGCAACCAGCTACATTGGTTCACACATTTTGGTCTCTACCGACAATGGCCTAACTTGGAATGTGCTCTACACACTTCCCGATCCGGAATGGGCACCAGCAATACAGGAAATGCGTCTTACGAATAACGGAACAGCATTAAGCTTCATCGAATATTACGGCGGGGGAAGCACTATGAACAAGGTCGCAGTTTTTGACCTGCAATCAAAAACAATCATCAAAGAAATCAACATTCCGATGTACGAAGCTGTTTTCGCCATTAAAAATTATTCTCTTTTGGATAATGGAAATATGAACACTGCGACAATCTTAACGAGTGGCGACCAAGATAAGTTCTTCAAAACAAACAACGGTGGAAGCTCTTGGGAAAAAGTCTATGACGGAACCGATCACGAAAGTGTCATCCTGAATGATGCAATGATGGATCCCAAAAATCCTCAAAACCTGTACATCGTGCGCAATGGCGGAGCAGGGAATGAAGATGGCGGATTCTTCAAATCGACAGATGGTGGCGCAACTTGGACGGAAACTTTGAACGGTCTCATCTTGCAATCTATGGACATCGACCCAAACAACAGTGATGTGATCTATGTTGGAACAGGCGTTCTATGGACTTATCTAGACCAGCATCAGGCAGTTTACAAATCTACAGACGGAGGCGCAACTTGGACGGAGCAGACACAAATCACTTGGTCTGACAGTAGTTTCGGATTGAAAAATGTACCGAAGATTCACATTAATCCAAATGACAGCAACCACGTTTTGGTTTTGGCCGATGACAGAATCGCTGTAACCACCAATGGCGGAAGCACCTGGACCACGACAGAACACGATGGACTAAATGACGGACATTCTTATTTCTATGGCATCAACGCTTCTTTTGATCCATTCAATTCGAATAATTTGATGATTGCCAACAATCGTTATCCTAAATTTTCATCGGATAAAGGCATCACATTATCAACAATCAAAAATCCTTTCTTCATCGGAATGGGAAATCTGAATGTCATCAATGACAACGGAGCCGATAAATTGATGTATGGCGTGCAGTACGGCTACACACTTAAAAATCTGGAAACCAACGAAGAAAACCCGATCAGTGTTTATCCATTGAACGAATCACCAATGGGAGGACAGATTGGATTGGTACACGTGGACAAAGATTACGCTGGGAGAGTTTACACGTTTGATTCATCTTTTATGGGAAACACGATCAATGTGAGTGATGATTATGGTGTGAACAAAACGCCAATCTATACGACTTACGACACAGGATTCACCTCGGCAGAAACTGATTCTGCAAATCCAAAAATCGCTTGGTTGGCGACTTTCAACGGGGTGAATGCATCATTGATCAAAGTCAATTTTTCAAATCCGGAAGATGTTCAGACGGAGTTTATTAATTTGCCCTACAGTGATGATTATATTTATGGCATCAAATCCAGTAAAAATAACGCCAACGAAATCCTGGTTACTGTTGGACACAAAATCTACAAAACGACCGACAGCGGAACAAACTGGACAGAGATCACCAACGGTCTGGAGGATTTGACTCTACCAAATATTGTTTTGGAACTGACTCAGAATCCATTGAATTTGGATCAATACACAATTGCCTCTTCAAACGGAATCTATACCTCACTTGACGGCGGAAACAACTGGACGAAGATCTACAACGGAATGGTACAGAAAGTAGAACATTCTACCAAGCAAAATGGACAGATCGTAGCCATCGGATATTCTTACCTTGATACACTTCCAAAAGTGATTTACACAAGCAACAACGGAAATACTTGGACGGAAAAAGCATCTACAAACTATTTCAACACGATTGTGCTTGCTGGAGCGGTAAGATTTATTGATAATACGAATGTGGAAGTTTATCTTACGTCGCAGTCTTTGGGAATTTTGAAAGACAAAATCAATCTTGAAGTTTTAGGAAATGCTGACCTTGAAAACCTAAAATCTGGAATCAGTATCTATCCAAATCCGACCAAAGACTTCATTAACATCAAACTGGAAAAAGGTGTATCGAAGTTCAAAGCGAGCTTGTACAACGCCTCTGGGCAAATGTTGCTATCGACTGAGAACAAATCCAGCATCAACATTTCAAACTTGAACACTGGTGTTTACTTCTTGACAATCCAGCCGGAAAACGGAAAAGCGATTACCAAGAAAATCATCAAGAACTAATTCTCATAGTTTTAATTTATATTCAAAAGCGATTCAGAAATTTCTGGGTCGCTTTTTTTATCGGTAATAAGTTTCGAGGAATTGGTAAAACTCGGACATTCTGTAAAAATTGGTAAAGCCAAGATAAACGGTCAGAATCAATAAGATGCCGTATAAAAATGTCATTGGAAGTTTCTTTTCTTTAAAGCTGAAAAAGAGCCAGCCAATCAACAACGGATAAACAAAAACGAAATGTCCGCCGTAAATATAAGATGTGTGAAGACCGAATTTCAAAACACAATGAATCAAAACATCAAACAAAAATGTGATAACGAGGATCCAAACCAACTTGTTTTTGTGATTTTTGAAAACAGCCCAAATGATCATCAACAAAATAATTCCAACGAAAAGATAAGGAACAAAGGACGAATAAACATCCATAAACAAAGCTTTGTAGTAAAAGGTTTTGTCCTTGTTGTGATAATCCCTGATCTCATAATTCGAGAACAAAATATTCCCGCCCAGAAACCAAGAAGAGATCATATCCCACAGTGGCGTGACTTTCGGTTTTGAGAATTTGTCGTATTGCTCGCCGGTTTTGTTGAGGAAATTCTGGAAATTAAAATCCAATCTCAATAAAAATAAAAGCACAAAAACACCAACCGAAGTCGCAATCTTCGCAACAGCGATTCCAATTTTTTTCCAGTTCCAGAAGATTTTTTTCTCAAACAAAAATGGAATATACACTTTGACAATGTTCGTGATCGTCAAACCACCGATGAAAACCGAACCCAGAATGGATGCGCCGAACGAAATCGTTTTATCTTCATTAATTTTCTTCGCTGAATAATAATTGAAAACCGAAAGGAAAAGCAGGGTGTAAGTGTAAGTCTCCGGCGTGAAGCTCAACAAGATATTGGTCACAAACAATCCATAGAAAGCCAAGACCAACAAACTGATTTTCAGCGGAAGTTGGATGATGTTGTTCAAATATTTGAAAATCTGAACATTGGCCAAACTAATCACAATCGTCGATAACAAAGCCAAAACCAATCGAAACTCCGAATTGTAGCGATTACCCGAAATCCACAATGCAAAATCACGCACGACATCAAAGAAATAATTGGAAAGCGGATGTCTCTCGAAACCGCCACCAGTCTGGACAATTGCCCTGTTATCAAAACTGAAATAACCATCCCACGGAATTCTATCGTCGTAAATTATACTGAAATTGTCCGCGATAAACCACGCATTAGCACCATAAACTACCACGAAAAACAGAAAAATGAAAGCTTCTGTTTTGGTGGATGGAAAAATGATTTTCAGAAAGGATGAGATTTTGTTCAGCAGTTTCAAACTTGAGATATTTTTGCAAAAATAGAAAAATGATTTACGTTTGGACTACTAAAGATGCTGAACAATCTCAGAATGGCTATTGGTAATAAAAGTAACGATGTAACGATTCTCCACATTTTCAAAGAAAATATACCAAGTCGTCGTATGATTGGCTTTGTAGAAAATATATTTCGAGCCGAGTTGGGATAGATTTTCAGGCGTTTTCTTGAAGGGAAAAATTGGAAGATTGTATTCTATGAAATCATAAATTTTTTGAACATACTCTTCTGCATCACTTTCAAATCCAAAATATTCATTTCCATATAAAATAAAAATAAGTTCTTCCAAATAATCTGTGACATTCTTCCGAAGTATAACAGTTATTTCTTCCAACTCAAAGATTTTATAAAGTCAGAAGATTTCTTTCTAGCTTCAGAAATCGTAATTCCTTCCTGCCATTCTTTCTCAAAATCAAAAGTTTTTTTGTTTCTGATTTTATTAATTTCTTCAATCACAGTTGGACTTTCCAAAGAATTAATCCACTTGATGATTTCACTTTTTTCGGATGCTAAATTCATTGTGTTAAAGATTGATTACAACAAAGATAGAAAATTATTTACAACCAATAAAAACATCGTTTGAAGCTAAAAGCCAGATGCAAAAAGTCATAAACCAACTAAGAACTACAAGACAACTGACTGCTTCCCGTCTGATTATCATACTTCGAAGGTCGCTTTTTATTGAACTCCGGAAAAAAATTTTCGTAAGGATTTTCCAAAGCTTTTTTCAGTTTGAAGAACATTTCATAATTCTCATTTTCCGCATCCTGAATCGCCTCATACAAGAGATAATTTCTAAGAATGAATTTCGGATTTGTTTCGGACATTAAGTCTAAAGATTCTTTTTCTGAAATATTATTTTTAAGTTTTCTCGTTTGATATTTTTCGATGAAATCTGATAATTTTTTTAATTCAATTTCATTTAGATTTCGGTAAAAACAATCTTTGAAATCTTCGGTCTTAATTTCAGAAGTTGGTTTTTCCAGCTGTTGGAAAAATAAGGTGTAATCGAGATTCAAATCCTGCATCATCTGTTGCCATTCGGTGAAAAACTTTTCATCTTCAGCCAAAACCTCATCAAAACCAAATTTGTCCGCCAGCATATTATCGTGTTTCACCCAAAATTGCTTGCCGAAATCATCTAAGATCTTTTCTAAAACCTCAGCATTATCAATCAAAGGAAAAATCGCATTCGCCAGAGTTGCCAAGTTCCAATGTGAAATCTGACCTTGTTTCCCAAAAGCATATCGCCTTCCCGGCAAATCTGTGGTGTTTGGCGTAAATTCCAAATCATATCCATCCATCATAGAATAAGGCCCATAATCAATGGTCAAACCGAGAATTGACATATTATCTGTGTTCATCACACCGTGAACGAATCCGACGCGATACCAATCAATGATCATTTTCAAAGTTCTGTCGCAAATGGCTTGGAACCAATCGATGTATTTTGTTGGATTATTTTCTGAGGAAACTTCGGGGAAGAAATTTTCAATCGCGTAATCCGCCAATTGCTTCAACAAATCCCCTTGCTTTCTGGCCGACAACAATTCAAAATGTCCGAATCTGAGAAAAGACTCAGCGGTTCTCACCACAACTGCGCCTTGCTCCTTTTGCGGATTTCCAGAATATTGAATATCACGAATCACATCTTCGCCCGTTTTGGAAAGGCTCAAAGCACGGGTTGTTGGAACGCCGAGATAAAACATCGCTTCACTCATCAGATATTCCCTAATCGAGGAACGGAGAACAGCCCGTCCGTCGGCAGTTCTGGAATAAGGTGTTGCTCCGGCGCCTTTCCATTGGATTTCGGTTTGATGATTTCCATTTTGGATTTCACCAGCATAGATTGCTCTTCCATCGCCCAATTGCCCAGCCCAATTTCCGAATTGATGACCTGCATACGCTGTTGCATAAGTCTGAACATTTTCTGGAAGATTTTGAGCCGAGAGAAAATCTTTATCTGTTTGATTTTCAATTTTCCCAAGTCCAATTTCTTCGGCAAGATTTTCATTAAAGTCAATCAATTCCGTCGTTTCAAAATCGGCAGGTTTGACGGTGCAAAACATCACGTCGGGCGTTTGTCTTTGCATCGTATTCCCAGAAAAGTCACCTGGAAAAAGCGTCGTATATTTTTGAGTAATGAGATTGAGTTTCATATTTACAAAAAACCCGCATCAGAAATGCGGGTTATATTTTTATTTATTAAAATCTATATCTTCTCCAGAATTAAGTGTCTCATTGGAATGATCTTCTTTCTTCACGGGTTTTTCTGGTACAATCTGTGTTGGATTTTTCAGCTCGTCGATGGATTGCAATCCGCCTTCGTCGCCGTATCCATTTCTTAGATTATTGAGGTCGGAACAACTTCCTGTCCAGTTGGCTGGTTTGATGAATTTGTCCTCAGGGAGAATATTTAAAGCTTTATCTGCAAAGACCTTTTTCATATAGATTGCCCAAATTGGAAGTCCCATTTTCGCTCCTTGTCCTTCGCCTGTGCTCCAAAAGTGCGTTGCTCTGTCTTCCCAACCAACCCAAACGTCAGTCGCTAGTTTTGGAACGATTCCTACAAACCATCCATCTGAGTTTTTCTGCGTTGTTCCAGTTTTACCTGCAATTTCTACACTTGCAGGAATTCCTCGTCTTCTCAATTCTCCAGAAGCTGTCCCGAATTCCGTTACACCTTTCATCAAATCGAGCATCGTGTAAGCATACATCTCATTCATAACCTCTTTCACGACAGGTTTCACTTCTTTGATAACTCGTCCGTTGGCATCTTCGATCCTCCAAATCATTTCCGGTTTTGTATAGTTTCCGAAATTAGCGAAAGTACTGAACGCTCCTAGCATTTCATAAATTGTAATATCAGAAGTACCTAAAGCCATTGGTAAATGTTTATCTATTGGACTTGTCACACCTAAATCCCTTGCTAGCTGGATGACATTTTCCGTTCCTGCCATTTCTGCTAATCTAATTGCCACAGGGTTTAAAGATTTTGCAATACCTTCTTTCATTGTAACGCTTCCGCCACCACCTTTCACGTGCCAACTTCCTTTGGAATAAGACGCATTGGAGACTGCTGAACAAGGCGTCATCCCGAGGTGCATAATTGCAGTTGCATAAACAAATGGTTTGAAAGTAGATCCTACCTGACGTTTCCCTTGTTTCACGTGATCGTACTGGAAATGTTGCCAGTTGATTCCCCCAACCCAAGCTTTGATATCGCCCGTTGCAGGTTCCATCGACATCAATCCCGCTTGTGCAATCTGCTTGTGATAACGGATCGAATCCCAAGGTGACATTTCAACTTCTTCTTCGCCTTGCCAAGTAAATCTGGTCATTTTTGTCGGCTCGTGGAAATCAAGCATAATAGAATCTTCAGACATACCTTCTGCTTTCAATTGTTTGTAACGCCCTGTTCTTTTGACTGCGGACATCATCAAACCATTGATTTGAGTTTTGTTAAGATTATAATACGGACGGTTTGGATTGCGTCTCATCTCACCGTCGAAACTTTTTTGAAGATTGGTCAAATGTTCCTTGATAGCTTCCTCAGCATATCTTTGCATTCTGGAATCCAAAGTCACATAGATCTTCAATCCGTTTTTGTACAGATTGAGTTCTTTTCCTGTCTCTTTTTCGTATGCTTCAAGGTATTGTTGAATTTCTTTTCTAAGATAAAATTTGTAGTAAGCAGAGTAACCTTCTTCAACAGATTCTATCTCGTGGAAATCTACGACAATAGGTGTAGCTTTCGCTTTTTCGTAAGTTGAATCATCGATGTACCCAGTATCAAGCATTTGCTTCAAAACCACATCTCTTCTCACTTTTGCCTTCTCAGGATTTCTGTAAGGATTGTTTCTTCTTGGCGCTTCCAACATTGCCACAAACGTAGCCGCTTCCGGCAAAGTCAGCTGATTCACAGATTTATTAAAATAAACCCTCGATGCCATTTCGATTCCCTTCGCATTGAAGAGGAAATCCATTTTGTTAAAATATAAAGCGATGATCTCTTCCTTTGTGTAACGTTTTTCCAAACTTACTGCAACGCTCCATTCTTTTAGTTTTTGGAAGGCTCTTTCAATTTTGTTTTGAGAAGCATTTCCAGTGAACAATAATTTTGCAAGTTGTTGCGTAATGGTAGAACCTCCACCTCTTTCACCTCCAAATCGAATTGCTCTTGCAATGGACTTCAAATCGATACCGGAATGTTCTTTGAAACGCTCATCTTCCTTTGCTTGTAGCGCATAAACCAAATATGGCGGTAACTGCTTGTAGGTCACCGGCTTGGTCTTCTCTTTTTCAAATTTTCCAAGAAGCACATTATCAGAAGAATAAATCTCGGACGCGACATAGATATCCGGATTTTCCAACTCCTTCACATCTGGCATATCTCCTACAAAACCTTGTGAAACGGCAAAAAACAATCCAGAAATTCCTAAAACCACAGCAAAAAATGCGATCCAAATGAATTTGATCCACTTTCTGATTCCAGATCTTGCTTTTTTCTTGTCTGGCAGAGGAAAAGTTTTATGTTCAGTTTTCTTATTTTCCATTAATAAATTATGGCTTTAAGTTTTGAATTTTAATTCCTAAATCTTCTATTCCTGGTAAAACATCCTTTCGCATTGCCTGAACAACTTTGACAGAATATTTTCCATTTTTCGGAAATTTATAATTGAGCTTGTATTGAAAAGTGATCTCTTTGGTATCGCCGAAACCTGTTCCAATCCATTCTCCATTGGGTTTTGCTAATACAAAATTAAGCGTATCTGTTGAGATATTCTTCTTATTCTGTTCAATGCTCGCAATCAGTCTTAGGTTGCTGTATGGATAATCATTGTTATTCCGAACCAGCAACATCAAATTTTTCTGATTATGAGCATCTTTCACATCAAAATCAAAAGTTTGAGCAGTTTTCTTTTTCCATTGATTATTGACGTTATTGACCAAAATTGTCTCGTTTTCATTTTGGCAAGAACTCACAGATAAAAACAGGATAAAAACGACTATTGATCTAAGCATTACCTTCATTTTTCGGCGGAAATTTCTTTTTCGGTTTTTTGAACGGTTTTTTCTGCGTTTTATTTTCCGCTGACGGATTATCTGCCGGCTGAACTATTGGCACAGTCGCTTTATTTTCTACTGGTTTTTGCTCATTCTGGCGGTTTCTGTTATCAGATTGCCTAGGTTTTTTATTTGCACCAGACTGATTTCCATTAGCCTGAACTTTTGGAGCGCCACCTTTGTTTTCGACAGGTTTTTGCTCGTTCGGACGATTTCTGTTATCAGCTTGTCTTGGATTTTTATTATCCGATTGTGGTCTAGCAGGTCTGTTTTCCTGTTGTTTTGGATTTCTGTCGCGGTTGTTATTGTTGTTTGGTCTTGGTTTTCTGTTTTTCTTTTCGAAACGGTCAACGCTATTTTCCTGAATCAAATCAGAAGTTACCATACGGTTTTCAATCACCTTCACATCTTCCAGAGCTTTAGATTTCTCGCCTTTTTTGTTGATGGCAATCATCTTTTGAACTTCGAAGATATCGATATCGTACCAAGCCATTGAGTTTTCTACATACGCAAACCACATTTTCTTTTTGAAGACATCGATTTTGATGCAGAATGCTCTTCCTTTTTCTGTATTCAAAACTGTGCTTGATGATGGGAAATCCCTTAAAACATCAAGATATGTGTCCAATTCATAATTAAGACAACATTTCAGTTTTCCGCATTGCCCAGCTAATTTTTGAGGATTGATGCTCAACTGCTGGTAACGCGCCGCATTGGTATTCACAGAACGGAAATCCGTCAACCAAGTAGAACAGCATAGCTCACGGCCACAAGATCCAATTCCGCCAACTTTTGCAGATTCCTGACGGAAGCCAATTTGCTTCATATCAATCTTTGTTCTGAAAAGAGAGGCATATTCTTTGATCAACTGTCGGAAATCAATTCGGTTGTCTGCGGTGTAATAGAAAGTTACCTTAGACCCATCACCTTGATATTCGACATCTGTGATTTTCATTTCAAGATTCAATCCGTAGGCAATTTTACGCGCTTCTACTTTGAGTGCGTTTTCCTTATTTCTAAGTTCTTGCCACGTTTCTACATCTTTTTGATTCGCCAAACGATAGACTTTCAGCAAGCTATCTTGGTGCACATTTTTCTTTTTCATCTGGATTTTCACCAGTTCTCCTGAGAGACTTACTACACCTATATCGTGACCCGGACTGGATTCTACAGCAATAATACTTCCTATATGTAAAGGCAGGTTGTTGACGTTTCTATAATATAATTTACGTTCGTTCTTGAAACGAACTTCCACATATTCTGAACTTTTCGAGCCCGAAGGATTAACATCGGAAAGCCAGTCAAAAACACTTAATTTATAACTATTGCCACAAGTATCTACACTACTGCACCCACTGGCACTCTTCGTACCGCAAGAGTGGGAAGAATCGCCGGATGTTTTGCATCCACAACTCATATTTTAATTTTTTTATGTCTGAATGCAAAGTTAATATAAATTTTATTTAAGCTTCACGAATATATTTTTTAAAAATACTTTTTTGTTAATTTTTAGTTAATATAGAATTAATATTGATAAATAATCAATCAAACAGCATTAATATTATCATTAATTAAAAAGCAAAAGTGTCATTTTCTTATGGTTTACATTAAATCGTTTAAAATTAAACTTACTCAAAAAAAAATTGATTTTTAAGTTTAATTAATTATAATTCAATCCCATAAGACAAATTCATTATTAAACAATTATTCTTAGAATAGCAATGTTTAACTTTTCTTGTGTTTTTTAGTCATTGTTATTAAAATAATTATAAATTTGGAACATTAATAATAATTATATGAAATCGCTATGATTCGTAGATAAAATACGTCTAAAAGGATCTCGGAGAAATTATGTAATGTTAACAAAATAATAAAATCAACATATGAAAAGAATTTTAATGACCGCGGCATTAACAGCCGGAGTAATGGCATACGCAGGAGGATTCCGAGTATCGCTACAGGGTGTAAAGCAGTTGGCAATGGCGCATACCAGTGCTCACGCTGAGGATGCGAGTGTTGCATTTTTCAATCCTGCCGGTATTTCTTTTATTCCTTCAAAACTGAGTGTAGTGGCCGGAGGTTTTGGTGCATCCAACAAAGTGACATTCCAAAATACAAGCACGCTACAACAGGCAGAAACTGACAATCCACTAGGAACTCCAATTTATGCGGCAGTTGCCTACAAGGTTTTGGACAATCTATCATTAGGTTTTAGTTTCTCCACACCTTTCGGAAGCACAATTGAGTGGCCTACGACTTGGGAAGGCGCAGAAATGGTTCAAAAATTAGAATTGAAAAGCTACTACTTCCAACCAATGGTTTCTGTGAAATTGGCACCTTGGGCATCTTTTGGAGCAAGCTACATCTATGCACGAGGAAAAGTAGATTGGACAAAAGGCGTGACTCAACTTGGAGGATCACTTAATTTATTAGACGATGAAGCTACAGGTCACGGATTTGGATTTGGATTCTACTTCCAGCCAGACAGCCAATGGGATGTAAGTGTTGCATACCGTTCTCCTGTGGATATGAAAGCTGAAAACGGGACAGCTACTTTTAATATTTCTTCAGCGCTTTATCCAAACATTGGTTTGGCAGTAACTGGAGGCGTTGACCGTTTCAAAGCAACTTTGCCTTTGGTGGATGAAGTCACTTTGGGAGCGACTTACAAAGTGACTCCAAAATGGTTGATCTCAGCAGATTTCAACTATCACGGATGGGAAAGATACAGCAAATTGACTTTGGATTTTGATAATGCTCCAGTTGGAAATCAAGCAGATCCAACGATTTTGGTTTCTCCAAAAAACTTCAAAAACACTAAGACTTTCAGATTGGGAACACAATATATGGTTACAGATATGATCGCCGCAAGACTTGGATGGTATTATGACGAGTCGCCGTATGATGATAAGGATTTCATCCCAGAAACGCCTTCTTTCGATTCTTATGTAGTCACAGCTGGTGTTGGATTCAAATTCAACAAATTAGGTGTGGATGTTTCAGGTGCTTATGCAATGCCACAAAGCAGAACATTCAACAATCCTTATTACAACTTTGCAGGACAGGCTAAGGCTAAAGCATTTTACTTTGGTTTAGGATTATCTTATAACGCATTTTAAATTAGAATTAATTATGAAAAAGATATTTATATCAAGTATAGCAGCTTCGCTTTTGTTCGCAGTTAGCTGTCAGAATGACTTCGAAAACAGTACAGAAGATGTAGTGGTAACTGCTGGAGATGCAGACTTCTCAAAATATATTGCGCTAGGAAACTCTTTGACTTCTGGCTACAGAGACAATGCTTTGTACATTGACGGTCAGAATGAATCTTACCCAAACATCGTCGCAAATCAAATGAAGCTTGCAGGTGGCGGGGAATTCATCCAACCATTGATGTCAGACAACAATGGAGGAATGGTTCTTGGAAGCCAGACTATTTTAGGAACAAAACTTTTCATAGAATCATTTGCCAATGGAAGTCCGGTTCTGAAAAATGTAGCTGCGACGCCTACAACCGATGTGACTAAAAAACTAACAGGAACGATCAACAACATGGGCGTTCCGGGAGCAAAATCTTTTCATTTGGTTGCGCCAGGTTACGGAAGTCTTGCTGCATTGGCAACCCAAAGGTCTAATCCATATTACGTCAGATTCGCGACTAGTGAAACTTCTAGTATTGCTGGTGATGCAGCGGCTCAAAGACCAACTTTCTTCTCTCTTTGGATTGGGAACAACGATGTCTTAAGCTATGCAACAAGCGGTGGTTCTGGAATTGATCAAAAAGGAAATACAAATCCCGCAACTTACGGTTCTAATGATATATCTGATCCTGCGGTTGTAGCAGCATCCATCAAAGGTGTTTTGGATGCGATGAAAGCTGCTGGCGCTACAAAAGGTGTGATCGGAAATATTCCTTATGTAACATCTATTCCTTATTTCACAACCGTTCCATACAACCCGTTGACGCCTGCTGCTTTGGGTGCAAACCTTGCAACGCTCAACACAAATTTATATGGCCCTTTGAAACAGGCTTTGACAGCATTTGGACAAGGGAGTAGAATTAATCTTTTGTCAGCTACGTCAGCAAATCCTGTTTTAATTAAAGATACATCTTTGACCAATTTATCTGCTCAACTTACAGCAGCGCTTACGCCGGCTTTAGGCGCTCAGACCGCAGCCGCTTTTGGACAGATTTTCGGACAAGCTAGACAAGCTACTGCGGAAGATCATGTTTTGTTGACTGCAAGTTCTGTGATTGCTACTCCCAATGCAAATGCTCCGGCTCCAGCGAATATAAATGGTGTTTCCTATCCTTTGGAAAATCAATATGTGTTGACAAAAACGGAAGCCGCTTTAGTTAAAACTGCAGTTGATGCTTACAACTTGCAAATAGCAAACCTTGCAACTTCTTACGGATTAGCTTTTGTAAACGCTAATGCTAAAATGATTGAGCTAAATTCTATGTCTGGAATTCAATTTGACGGTGTGAGATATACTGCCAAGTTTGTAACTGGTGGCACATTCTCCTTGGATGGCGTTCACTTGACTGGACGTGGATATGCAGTGGTTGCAAACGAATTTTTGAAAGCAATCAATGGTAAATATAGATCAAACCTTCCCATGGTAAGTCCTAATTCCTACTCTGGCGTTAAGTTCCCATAAGGAAAATTAATATTCAAAAAGCCGTCTTGTTTCTGGAACAAGACGGCTTTTTTATTTGATCATTAATATTATTTCTGAGTTATAAAATTTTGATTATTTTTACACTATGCTTTCAAAAAGAGTCAAGTACGCTATCAAAACTTTGCTATTCATCAATAGGAAGGATAATTCGTCTTTATATTCGGCAAAAAAAATATCGGAGAACGAACGTATTCCGCTCAAATTTTTGGAGCAGATCCTCAGAGAATTGAAGCAAAACAAAATTCTCAAAAGCGAACGTGGCGCAGAAGGCGGTTACACTTTTATGAAAGATCCAGCAGACATCAAGGTTTTGGACGTCATCAGAATCGTGGATGGTCCAGTGGCAATGTTGCCTTGCGCTTCTCTTAATTTCTATGAAAAATGTGCGGACTGCACAGACGAGGCTACCTGTAGCATCAGAAAATTACTGATCAATGTTCGTGATAATATGTTGCCCATCCTGGACACCAGCATTGCTGATATGACAAAATCAGAGAATTTCCCCATTTAATATTCAACATCGAATATTAAAAAACTAAACTATTAAAACTAATTTATACTAATGAAAAAAACTATCAGCTTTTTTGCCTTGACTTTTCTTGGCATTACGGGAATCTATGCCCAAACTGAAACTTCGACATCTGAAAGAAAAAATGATGTGATGATCAGTCCAATAGAATTGATCGCTTCTCCCCTTCTAAATATTTCCTATGAGAGAATATTTAGAGAAAATATGGGAGTCGGTGTCAATGGGATGTTTTACTTTGGAAATAATGACAGGTACGATGACTCTGCTTTTTCGCAAGTCTCACCATTTTACAGAATGTATTTCGGAAAAAAATATGGCGCAGGATTTTTTGTGGAAGGCTTCGTCCCGATTACAAGTACAAAAGATTATTATTATAACTACGTTTACAACGATTACAGCGAGTACATCTCATCTCCCTACTACGAGCCCAAAAGAAGAACTACTGTAGGCATCGGGATTGGACTTGGTGGCAAATGGGTGACAAGAAACAATATCGTTTTTGAAGTGAGTGGCGGACTTGCAAGAAGATTTGGAAGCAATTACGACAACTACGATTTCTATGACGGTGATAATCTAACTGGTAAAGGAATGCTTGGGATTGGATACCGTTTCTAGGACATAGATTTTATCATTAATGAATAAAAAAGTTTAGTTTTGTGCTAAACTTTTTTGCGTTATGTTCACTGACGATTATTTTATGAAAATGGCTTTTCAGGAAGCCCAGCTTGCTTTGGAAAAAGATGAAGTTCCGATTGGCTGTGTCATCGTTTCCAACAACAGAGTCATTGCAAAATCCCATAATTTGACAGAAACGCTGAACGACGTCACCGCGCACGCAGAAATGCAAGCGATCACTTCCGGGGCGAATTATCTCGGTGGGAAATATCTTCAGAATTGTACAATGTATGTCACTTTGGAACCTTGTGTGATGTGTGCTGGTGCGCTTAGTTGGTCTCAAATCACGAAAGTTATGATTGGCGCAAGAGATGAGCAACGAGGTTTCATTAATAAAGGTTTATTGCTCCATCCAAAGACGGAAGTTGTGACTGGAATTATGGAAAATGAATGTTCGGAAATCGTGAAAATGTTTTTTAAAAATAAAAGATAGTTACAAATCCTTACCCAAAAAATAAAGTCCCTTCAAAGTGTGAAGTCTGTCGCCGATGTTGATCTTGTCTGTCAAAGGTTTGTAAACGTGGCTCACTCCGCCAGTTGCTATGACAAAACAATTATCCTGAACCTCATCATTGATCCTATCAATAAAACCTTCCACCATTCCTAGAAACCCGTAAACCATTCCGCTTTGCATACAACTGATTGTATCTAATCCCAAAACAGTTTTCGGCTTCACCAATTCTATTTCTGGCAACTGCGCCGTTCCTTGAATCAAGCTATTTAATGAAGTAATGATTCCTGGAGCGATGATCACGCCCAGAGTTTCCCCATTTCCATCCAGGCAACTTGCTGTGAGTGCAGTACCAAAATCGAGAATAATTTTTTTCTGTTTAGGATAAAGATTGTGCGCGGCCACGAGGTTGGCGTAAATATCCGTCCCCATTTGTTTCGATTTCGGGATCACACCGGAAGGCGTATTTCTGTCCACAATGACAGGCGGTTTCTGATGGATTTTCCTAACCGCACTTGCAATCACCTTCGTTAACTGTGGCACCACAGAACCGATGATGATTTTTTCAATTTTCTCAACATCAATTTTATAGGTTTGATATAACATCAAAATCTGAACATACAGTTCGTCGGTGGTTTTGTAAGGTTTTGTATTGATGACCCACGAGATGTCACAATTGTCATCATCAAACAAGCCAAAGCGGATATTGGTGTTTCCTATGTTGATTACGATGCTGTTCATTTATTATTTTTTGTCCGAAGTCCTACGCTGGAAGACGGAAGTTTTTAAAATTGCTTTAATTTTTTTGATGTTATCGAAGTGAAATCTTCCAACTTCTGACATCCAGCTTATACTACTTTACTTCCAGATAATTATCCTCAGGATTCACATCTGCCAAACGCTGGCTGAAGTCAATTCCCATTGCTGACAACTGAGATTTGGTGTAAGGAATTGTGAAGCTGTACTCCTGTTGCGTCCAAGCCCAATAAGGCAACGTTTTGAACGGTCCATAAATATCTTTTGATTTCCAAGTTCTGGTAAGACTTGATGGAATATTATAATTAATGACTTTCTTGTCTTTCGTCAAAATACTGAACTCAATTGGCATTGGAACGCCTCCTTTGTTCACCAAAGTGATTGTGGTAGATTCTGGATCGTATTTCACATTTTTAATTCCATAATCGATGGTTTTTGTGGTATTGATCCAATAATGTTGGAACCATTTCAAATCCATTCCGGAGATCTGCTGTGCGATGTGGATAAAATCTCTTTCCGTCGGGTGTTTCATTGCCCAATCATCGTAATATTTTATCATAATTCGGTTGAGATTTTCCTCACCAACAATATAACCCAGCTGTACCAAAAACATTTCGCCTTTGATGTAACTTGCATAAGTGTAAGCCGTTCCATTATCGTGATGGTCCGCCAACCAAACCGCAGGCTCTTCTTTTCCTGATTTTGTAAAATTAATGTAAGCTCGGATCGCATCTGTAAAAGGATTCGGTTTGGATTCCGTTGGTGGGAACAATCTGTAGGACACAAAATCTTCCGCATACTGTGTGAAACCTTCATCCATCCAAGGTCTCACACTTTCGTTGGTCGCCAGCATCTGCTGAAACCAAGAGTGCGCGCCTTCGTGGAACATCAGTCCGCAAAGTCCTTCCAAAGTTGTGGCTTCTCCCAAAATCATTGTGCACATTCCGTATTCCATTCCGCCATCGCCACCTTGGATAAAAGAATAACTTGGCCATTTGTAACGTCCGAAAGTAGCGTTCATCAACTGGAAATATTTGGTGATGTATGGTTTCGCCTCTTCCCAGTATTTTGTTTTTTCAGATTTTTGATAGACTAGGAAAACCTTTGGTCCATCCAAAATCGGAAAACTTTCAACTGTGTAATCTCTGTCCGCTGCCCAAGCAAAGTCCAGAATATTTTTGGCTGTCCATTTCCAAGTCACTTTGTTGGCAATGTCTGGTTTTACCTCAGCACTTTTGTTGTAGCCTTTGACATCATTTGGATTTTCAAGGTTACCACCAGCGCCGATCACATAATCCTTATCGATTTTAATATTCACTTCATAATCAGAAAACGGGGCGTGAAATTCTCTTCCAATGTAATCGAAAGTTGCCCAACCGTCATAATCATACTCAGCGATTTTCGGGTACCATTGGCTCATCGTCATATCGATTCCCTCGCGGTTGTTACGTCCGCTTCTTCTTATTTGCATTGGGATTACGGCGTCCCATTCCATTGTGAAAGTGGCGGAAGAATTTGGTTTGATGGCTTCAGCAAGGTAAACTTTCATTATCGTTCCCTGAATCTCGAATTTCAAATCTTTTCCATTCTGCTTTATCCAACGGATGTTTTGCGCGCCTTCTTCGTTCTTAGGAATTTCGGATAATCTGGAAATCACTGTATTTCCAACGCGTTTTGCCAATCTTCCGTCTGCATTCACACCTTGACCTGCCACACGCTGATCCATCATAGACCCCACTTTGAATGCGTTCCAATACAAATGGAAATACGCCACTCTCAACTCGTCCGGCGAATTGTTCTGATATTGCAAAGTCTGTTTTCCCTGGTAAGTGAAGTTGGGCGCATCCACATCAATATCCATTTTGTATTTTGCATATTGCTGAGTGTAAGCATCTTTCTGCGCCGAAATCAACAGTGAGAAAACGATGAAGAATAAAGAAAAAGCAGTTTTTTTCATAGAACTATTTTTATCAACCTTTCGAGATTTGATGCTCATAAAAGGTTTTCTATTTTTAATTGTCTCAAAAATACTAAGTTTTTGTTGAATGGCAAGTGGAAAGGCTTGGAAGGTTGGGCTGTGGTTGGAAATTTTGTAGATTTGATAACATTTTTGAAATACAAAAGATAATCAAAATAATAAATTAGTAATATGAGTCCTCTCTTTGGATTAATAGTGATTGCTATCATCTCTTTCTTAATAATCAGTTTTATTGCATTGGTTGTTGCAATTCTATATTTTACAGGATATAAAAAAACAGCAAAATACATTTTGTTTTCTCTATTGGGAATTTTTATCTTAGGGATACTGAGTGTTTTCTTTTCTTTGGTAAAAGATTCCTTTTTTCAAAAATCAAAAATAAGAGAAACTCTTTCTAAAAGTGGGATAGTTTTAAAAGATGATTTTGAAATTTTGAATGAAAATGAAGTATTAGATTTTGAATATTTTCAAAACGATTTTTCATTAAAATTACTAAACACCGCAAGTGATAAATTAGTTCATAAATCTGCTAAAAATCAAATTTATACATTAGTAGATTCCACCAAAGTTTTCTATAATGAAGACAGTACATACACCAATTTTGATACATTAAGAATTGAACTAAAAGATAATATTCTAAAATATCATCGAGCAAATACTGGAAGAGAAACTCCTAAAAGATAATTAATCTATGATAAAACAACTGCTCATATACGGTTCTTACTCTGTTTTAGATTCCTTCGGAATGACGAACTGTGCTTAACGCTGACTATTGATTTATACAGAATCTGTAGCCCGAATTGAACATAAACCCTTTTTCGCTTTAGATAAAAGTTCTATTTAATTTGAAAGCGTTATGCAAAAAAGATTGACTTCGTCGACCACTTCGTTAGGTTTGTGAACGGAAGGCGGAAAAGCTACCCAAATAAAAAAACATTTCCAATCAAGCTTAACATAAAATTTCAATTTTTAAAAACTTAAGCTCAACGTTAACATTCATTGAACTCGAAAAATCGTTATTCGACAATAATGATTTTTGGAGCTTCAAATATATTCGCTGAGCTTTTTCCAAAATTCTGGAGATTGGCTCTAGCAAAGTAATCAGCCATTCAAAACATTAAAATAATTGTCAATTTCACGTTTATTTAATTTTTCTATATTTAGTTAAATCAATATTCGAGTTTATGAGACAGTGCCTTATCATATTTAGTGTTTTAATCTCTTCCGTTTGTTTCTCGCAGAATGTCAAATTCAAAGATGCGTATTCTCAGGCTTTCAAAATAGGAACGGCCGTGAACCACGACATCGTAAGCGGAAAAGATAAAAAACAACAGGATATTGTCCTTCAACATTTCAATACAATCACGCCTGAAAACTGTATGAAAGCCGAAGTTGTGAATCCACTTCCGGGGAAATTCGATTTTTCGCAGGCGGATGCTTTTGTGGAATTTGGAAAGAAAAATAAGATGTACATCATCGGGCACACGTTGGTTTGGAACAATCAAACACCGGCTTGGTTTTTCAAAAATGAGGATGGAACGCCAAAAAGCAAAGAAAAAACCAAGGAACGCTTGCACGACCACATCAAATTGGTAGCCAGCAGATACGCCGGAAAAGTGGACGCTTGGGATGTCGTAAATGAAGTGATCGACGATGACGGAAAATACCGCACTGGCGGATGGATCAACGGCATCGGCGATGGCGACGAACTGATGAGATTATCTTTCCAATACGCCTCAAAATATGCGCCCAATACAGAATTATACTACAACGACTTCAACGCCTGAAGACCAGAAAAAGTGAAAGGTATTGTCCGAATGGTCAAAATGCTACAGGCCGCCGGAATCCGAATTGACGGCATCGGCATCCAAGGTCATTGGGGACTTAATTTTCCAAAAACCAAATACATCGAAGATGCGATAGATGCGTACGCCGCGTGTGGCATCAAAGTGATGATTACGGAAATCGATGTGGATATTTTGCCTGTGACGAAGGAAGGACAGATCATTGGTCAGGCTTTCACGCATAAGCAGTTTCAGAACGAGGAATTCAAAACATTTCTGGATCCTTACGCCGACGGACTTCCGAAAGATATCGACGACAAACTTGCCGACAGATACGCTGAACTTTTCCAGATCTTCTACAAGAAAAGAGATAAGCTGGACCGCGTTACAACTTGGGGAATGCAGGACGGAATGTCCTGGAAAAATGATTATCCATTCCCTGGACGAACCAATTATCCATTACTGTGGGACAGAAATGGAAATCCTAAAAAAGCTTTGCAAAGAGTGATAGAAGTTCCTAAGAATTAGATTTCGTTTCTCGCGGATTGGGCAAATTTTGCAGACTCCTTTTTAATTAATCTGCTGAATCTGTAAATCTGCGAGAGGATTATCTCATATTTTTAAATTTAATTAATCCTAAAAACCGGATAAAGCCGGTGCGTTTTCTCGTAGTAGTTAGAATGTTTGTAAACCCAATCCAGTTGCGCTTCGCCGTCTTGAGCAAATTTCGAATTGATGGATTTTTCCATCTCGAATGCAGTTTTCAAAGCTTTGTTGTCTTTTAGAAGTTTACTGGCCGTATCTTCGAAAACATAAGGCGAATAATATTCTTTCTGACCCAACATCGCATCAAAGAAATTCCAGTTGAAGTAAGAATCCACTGCTTCCGGCTCCAAAGTTTCCAAGAGAAATTTCACGCCATCCTGATTCAATGGAACAAGGAAATCACCAGCTCGGAACTTCATTTTGCCAGAATCTTTGGTCACAAATGTGTCGTAATGCAGATAATGGCCTTCGTAGGGATTGGGAACTGTTTTGAAATCTTTGATCCTGTACCTTTCCACTGTAAATGCAGAGTCCTGTTTTATCGGAATCATTTTGATTTGATTAAGTTTCAGTAAATCAACTATTTTCCATTCAGATTGTGGGATGACGTAATATTTTGGAATCGTGATTTCTTTTGCCGGAACATAAGTATTATAAAACTTGACAGGCTTTGAAAACTTGGAGTTTCTGTCATACCAAAGTCTGGTTTTTCCAGAGACCTCGCTTGGTTTATATTTCGCTTCAAAGCCTTTGAAATCAATCGTTTCATATTTTGTAGAATCCAGTTTCCAAGCAATCGCATACTGGTTTCCGACTTTGTATTGCTTCAGATTTTCGGCTCGTTTTTGCTGAATGGTCTTGTAGTTTTCATCGATATAATTAATGTTATCGACCATATAGTCATAAGTCACTTTCACGCGGTCTTTGTACGGCTTTAGCATATGCGTTTCCACAACCGTCCCGATGGAATTGAAAAGCGTCGTGTAACCTGTCGCATATCTCGGAGAATCGATGAAAGCGGGAAAACCGCCGTCTGGAACATCACCGTGAATGTTGACATAAGGCACGGAAATCACACCTTTTTTCTCCATATTTTTCAGAAGCGTTTTCTGCATTTCGCCGTTGAAATAATTACCGAGAACATTTCCCAACCGTTCTTTGTTCGTCGAAATGTAAGTGAAAGTGTATTGATAATCTGCGCCGTTGCTCACGTGATTGTCTATGAAAACATCAGGCTTCAGCCATTGAAAAATCTGTTGGAAACTTCTGGAGTTTTTTGAATCTGTTTTGATGAAATCTCGGTTCAAATCATAATTTCGAGCGTTTCCACGGAAACCATATTCTTCCGGACCATTTTGATTGGCTCTGGAGAAACTGCCACGGTTCATCATTCCGCTGATGTTGTAACTTGCGATGGACGCGATGATGACATTTTTCGGCGCTTTGATTTTTCCGGTGGCTAAATCTCTCATTAACATCATCGTTGCATCAATTCCGTCTGGTTCACCTGGATGGATTCCGTTATTGACGAACAAAACCGATTTTCCTTTTCTGGCTTCTTCGAAACTTTGTTTGGTCGGGTTGAAAATCACAACATCGATTGGTGCGCCGTTGTCATCTTCTCCTTTTGTCTGGAAAGTGATGCTTTCAAATTCCTTATCCAGTTTTTGATAATAATTTCTCATTTCCTCAAACGTGACGGTTTCGTTGCCGTTGCCTTTTTCAAAAGGGGTTTGGAAGGATTGTGAGAATGTGAAAGTGGAGATAACAAGGAAGAGAATTGAAAGGTTTTTCATTTTTAAAAAATATGAGAACGAAGATAAATAATTAATATCTTTGAGAAAACCCATTAATGAAATCATTTTCTTTTGTTTTGATTCTCCTATTTCTAATTGGTTGCAAAGAGGAAAACACTTTTGCAGATGATATTGTTTTGAGTTTTCAGAAGGATACGCAGATGAAAACTCAAGAATTTAATGAAGATGGAAATGAAGGTGGAGAGAATTTAATTTACATTGGAAAAATAAAATCTAATATTGAAGTTAAATATTATGAAAATCTTCTATCTCCACCGCCACCGCCTCCTGATAAATTTGAATCTGAAAAAGAATATTCAAGCCGGAAAAAAAGCTGGAAGATTCCTTACAATTGCAGACAAATTCTTTTTTCAGAACTGAAGAATTTCCTTTTTTGTATTCAAAAAAAGATGATTTTATAGATTCATTATCAAATAAAAATCTTCAAATCATTGTTAAAGAAAATGACACGATTCCTTTATATAAAGAAAATTATAATACAAAAGCTATCAAGAAATATTTTTCTTTTCCAATTTTCATTAAAAACATTTCTAACAAAATTTTAAGAATTCCAACTGAGTCAAAAAGTACAGCATTATATATTTATGAAGACAGTTTAGATAGGTTTTATTTTGCAAGAAACAGTAACTATATGATTTGTGGAATGACTGGTGGTATTTATTCCTATATTGAACTCAAGCCAAATGAGATTTTAGTTTATGCTTATCCTTATTTCAAATCCGGAACAAAACAAAAGGCTAAAATGAAATTCTACAATGCTTCTTCCAAAGAATTTGAAATTTCTATTGATGATAAAATTATTCAGAACCAAAGAAATAGACGTTATGAATAAAAAAATCCACAGAAAATTCTGTGGATAATGTCCTTACAGTACGGCAAACAAATCTTTCCATCTGTTTTTCGAAAGTCCAAAACTGGATGTTTTCTTACCGTCATCCAATATTGTAATAATATTTGTAGTCCCGGGAATCAAGGGCACTTTAACATAAGAAACTGTAATTGTTCGCCCACCGATTTCAATGTCTTTTTTTGCAATATTATTCTTAATCGAATTTTCAATTTCCGAATAAAGCTTTTGCAAATCTTCTTTGTTCTCAAAAATAATACTTCTGGAAATCCCTTTTGATTTGGCAGAAGGGTCATAAGTCGTGTCATTATTTAGTCTTGCTGAAGTATATTCACTTTCTTCAAATAATAAAGCATACTTTCCATTGTCGTTATCTTTTACAATTTGAAAAGAGTCTTTGTCTTTACTAATGACCGAAGAAACTGCACCACTAATATACTCCGTATTGCCAAATGGCGTTGTCAGGTTTCTATTTGTCGTTTTTTGGGCATGGAAACAATAGGAAAACAACAACAATCCTGCTGTTAAGTAAATTTTATTCATTTGTGTTTTTTATATTTGCACAAATATACACAAATAATGAAAAAGCAATTAATTCTACTAATGGCCGCATTCTCACTTACGGCAAACTCTCAAAAAGTAAAAGTATCTACTCAAACTATCGATACTTATTTCGTGAAATATCCTGAAGAAATTCTTAGCTATAAATTTCTTGAATATAAAACCCTCATCGATGTTACAAATACTAAAATAGTTATCAATTCTGGCATTGAAAAAATTACGGAAACCAGCATCAATGAGAATATCTTCACGAAAATCAGAAATGATGGGAAACAGAACTTTTTACCAATTGGAAATCTTAAAAAAACAGGTTCTTCCGGTAGTGGCATTTTGGATGCAATCGTGGAAATAGGAACAATGAATTTAACATCAAAAGCTGATAGATCAGGAGTCGCCTGGGAAAACAAATTTCGGATTTTTATGACGTTAGAAGTTCCGCTTAAAATCACTTTCAAAGACTCTTTCAATGGAGAAGTTGTAAGAGAAGATATGGTGACCATCAAATATGAAAACCAAAAATTTGCAGATATGATTTTTAATAAAGATCAACTTCAAACTCTCTTAAAAACGGACTTTACGACTATCAATGCCGCAAAAGAAGCATCATCAGTTTTCTTGAAAGCCAATGCTGACAATATCCCTATGTCTGTATTTGACTTGTTGGTAGGAAGCAATCAAATCGCAGGATACTGGACTTCTTATAACAAAAAATATAAATTATTCTTAGAAAAAACAGGAACTCTCTTTTTAGGCACTTTCAAAGATGATAAGAATGAAAAATATGCAGAGTATAATAAGAACATTAACAGATTGAAAGAATTATCCAAAGAAATTGGAAATTCTGCATTCAAAGACAATTATATATCTAAGGATAAACTCAATGAGATCCAGAAAATATCACAGTATTTAGAATCAGAAACAAAAATCAATACTAACGAAGAGGTTACCACAACGTTGGAAACGGCTTTGCTTACAGCTTATTTTATTACCGATGACTTTGAAAAAGCGTCGCAAATAGTTGAAAAATTAAAATCAAAGGGAAAAATAAACATGAGGTTGAATCACTACTTAAGTTTAATGAAACAGTTGTCGGATGATAAGGCCAGGTTTGAAGAAAACAAAACACATTCTTCCGCAACCTATACAGATACTTTATTTAATAGTTTAAAATAGTTTAAAGAAATCACTATTTGAAAACCATTATATGATATAATAAAAAATCCGGAAATCAATTTCCGGGTTTTTTTACTTTAATGTTTCAGTATTGCGCTAGTCATTCAACTTCAAAACAGCCATAAACGCCGATTGCGGAACTTCTACTCTACCAATTTGCTTCATCTTTTTCTTACCTTCTTTTTGCTTCTCAAGAAGTTTACGTTTTCTGGAAATATCACCTCCGTAGCATTTTGCGGTAACGTCTTTTCTCAAAGCTTTGATGGTTTCCCTAGCGATAACTTTCGCTCCCAAAGCCGCCTGAACGGCGATATCAAACTGTTGTCTCGGAATCAATTCGCGCAATTTCTCACACATTCTCTTTCCGATGTAAAACGCGTTGCTATCGTGAATCAATGAGGATAAAGCATCCACCATATCACCATTGATCAAAATATCCATTTTCACCAACTTAGAAGCACGCATCCCGATTGGAGAATAATCGAATGAAGCGTAACCTTTGGAAATAGATTTCAGTCGGTCATAAAAATCGAAAACAACTTCCGCCAAAGGCATATTGAAAGTCAACTCTACTCTGTCCGCCGTCAAATAACTTTGGTTGACAATCTCACCTCTTTTCTCGATACAAAGTGTCATAACTCCGCCTACGAAATCAGATTTTGTAATGATAGAAGCTTTGATATATGGTTCCTCAACTCTGTCCAAAAGATTCGGGTCGATCATTTCAGATGGGTTGTTGATCAAGATCGGTGTGTCTGGTTCTTTTTTGGAAAAACCGTGGTACGAAACGTTGGGAACCGTGGTGATCACATCCATATTGAATTCGCGATCCAAACGTTCCTGAACGATTTCCATGTGCAACATTCCCAAGAATCCGCAACGGAAACCAAAACCAAGTGCTGCAGAACTTTCTGGTTCGAAAACCAAAGAAGCATCATTCAGTCTTAATTTTTCTAATGAAAATCTCAATTCCTCAAAATCCTCAGATTCAATCGGATAGATTCCGGCAAAAACCATTGGCTTCACCTCTTCGAATCCGTCGATTGCCTCCAAAGCTGGATTTACAAACGATGTAATTGTGTCACCCACTTTTACTTCGCGAGCATCTTTGATCCCGGAAATGATGTAACCTACATCACCACATTCGATGGTTTTCTTTGGAAGCTGTTTTAGCTTCAAAGTTCCAACTTCATCCGCGCCATATTCTTTTCCTGTAGCGAAGAACTTAATTTTTTCGTTTTTGGAAATGCTTCCGTTCACAACTTTGAAATAAGCTTCAATTCCTCTAAACGGATTGTAAACAGAATCAAAGATCAATGCCTGAAGTGGCGCTTTCGGATCTCCAACTGGAGGTGGTACTCTTTTCACGATCTGTTCAAGCAATTCGTGAACGCCTTCACCCGTTTTTCCTGAAACTCTAAGAACATCTTCGTATTTGCAACCTAGAAGTCCCATGATCTCGTCGGTCACTTCTTCTGGATTTGCAGATGGAAGATCGATTTTATTAAGGATCGGAATAATTTCCAAATCGTTTTCTAAAGCCAAATAAAGATTAGAAATAGTTTGTGCCTGAATACTTTGCGCCGCATCAACAATCAATAAGGCACCTTCGCAAGCGGCGATGGAACGGGAAACTTCGTAAGAAAAATCTACGTGTCCTGGTGTATCAATAAGGTTTAAGATATATTTTTCGCCATTCAGCTCATAATCCATTTGGATCGCGTGAGACTTGATCGTGATGCCACGTTCTTTTTCAAGATCCATATCATCCAAGGTTTGCGACTGCAATTCCCTTTGGGTAACGGTGTTGGTATATTCTAAAAGACGATCTGCCAAAGTACTTTTACCGTGATCGATATGTGCAATGATGCAGAAGTTCCTGATGTTTTTCATTGAATTTTAATAGTTTGCAAAGATATAAAAAAGAGATATATATTTTGTGACGATTTTTGGGAGTTATTCCGGGAAAATATACTTTCCAGTCAGCGCATCCAAATAGACTTGATATTTTTCGTCCTTCATCGCTTTATTATGCTTATTATTCTGATGAATCGCCGTCACTACACCACCTACAACTCCTCCTACAAGGCCAAACATTCCGAACATAACATAGATATCATTGGTTTGTTGCGGGAAAAGTGAAAGTCTGTTGGTCAAAATAAAAAAGCCTTTTTCATCTTTTTGAATTTCCAAATTTCCAGCAATTGTTGGTTTATATGCTATCCCATTTTCGACAAAAGCGTAGAGATCATTTGCCGAGATTTTATCGGTATTTGATTTTGCTTTGGTCACTTCGCCTTTGCTGTTTTTCACCAACTCATAACCGGAAACAGGTTCTTGATTGAAAAAAGTTTTGTAGTCTTTATAAATACCATTTTTTACATCACTGTTTTTAAACAATTCCAGATCCGATTGCAAGATGTTTTCGTAATTTGGGAGTTCAACGTCGGTAACTTTCATTCCGCCTCTTGTGATTTCATAGCTTTCCTTAAGAAAATCTGCTAAGATGTCATCGATGTATTTTGAAAAACCTCTCGGTGTGTTTTCTGTTTTGTTCGGATCCAAGAGCATCACATCATTAAGTCTGTTGAGATAATAGTACTCTCCAAATTTCTTTTCGAAGACAGTCAGTTTCAGTTCTACTTTTTCCAAATCTCCTTTGTTCAGCGACTCACTGAAAAATCTGAATTTCTCCACATACAAAATCAATTCTCTGTCTCGTGTAATTGCTTTATCCGCTTTGAACCATCTTTCAAACTGATCTTTTAAACTACCATTTTCAAACGAAAAACTGTAATTATCCTTTTTGAAAGTAACAAACCCTAAATCTGAATTTTTTCTAGCATCAAGAACTGTGATTGATTTAACGCTTTTTGTTTTATCATTAATATTCCTGTAAAATCTGATCTCTTGATTTTTTTGTCCAAAACAGAGATTACAAATCAAAACAAAAAGTAAACCTATCTTCATTCTTTTTCTTTTTTACGAAGATATATATTTAATGATCAAAAAATCTGTGACAACAAATAAATGCTCATTAATAGTAGATATTGAAATAATATAAGACTTAAAAACGTTAATCTTTCATAAAAAAAAAGTTTTGGGAAAAAAAGTTTTATTTTTGCAAATTAATTAGAATCAAGTGACAGAATTATTCTGGCTGGAATTATGAAGAAATATATTAGTTTATTGCTATTGTCTGTGATTTTGCTTTCGTGCAAAACTGAGATGGATAGAGCGTTGAAGAGTGCAGACAAAGATTTTATCTTAAAAGTAGCAAGCGAAAAATTCGCAAAGAAAAAATGGTCCGATGCTTTGGCCTTGTACGACAGATTGCCAAACTTGGTTGCAGGAACGGATGATGCACCGAATGTAGTTTTCAACTCGGCTTATGCCAATTATTATGATAAGAATTACAGATTGGCAGCCAATCAATTCAAAAATTTTGTGATCAGTTTCCCTCAGGATCCAAGAAAAGAGGAAGCCGCTTACCTTTCCGCTCTTTGCTATTACGAAGGATCTTTGCAATATAACTTAGATCAAAGCAACACAGAATCTGCAATCACCGAACTACAGAATTTCTTGAATGAATATCCAGATTCTGAACGTTCCAAAAACATTACCCAATTGGTAGATGAGTTGACTTACAAACTGGAATTCAAAGCATTTGAAAACGCGAAGCAATATTACAAAATGGGTGAGTACAAAGCGGCCGCAGTCACTTTCGAAAACGTTTTGGAAGATTTCCCAGCTACCAAGTTGAGACAAAAAATCTACGACATCATCTTGAAATCAAAATATGAATTGGCGATGAACTCAGTTTATGATTTGAAAAAAGAAAGATTGGACAATGCAGTTTCATATGCCAAAAGAGTTTCTGCAGAACTTCCCAATACAGAATATTCCAAAACGTCTGATGACCTTCTTGCAAAATTGGAGGCTGAGAAAGTGAAATTTGCAACGTTGCAAGTTGAAGTTGAAAAAAGAAAAGCAGAATATTTCGCGAAAGTGAAAAACGCTGAAACAAAGGAAAACGAGAAAAAAGAATTAGAACAAGAAAAGAATCAGGCAAAAATGGAGAACTCTGCAGATCAAGCAAGAAGAGACAGCGCAAAGGTCAATTCGCCGGAACCACAAGCCACTTTTAAGTTTAAAAGATAATTCGTATATTTGCAACCCTAAACAATTCGCCCAATGAGCCTTAAAGATACAAAAGCAGAAGTAAGTACGATCACTTACGACAAAGATAAAATCGAAGCAAAAGTAGCCAGCATCTACGAAGCTATCGTAATTATGGGTAAAAGAGCTGAACAAATCAATGGAGAGATCCGTTCGGAACTTCACGGTAAATTAGATGAATTTGCTGTCCACAACTCTACTTTGGAGGAAGTTTTTGAAAACAGAGAGCAAATCGAAATCTCCAAGCATTACGAAAAAATGCCAAAACCAACTTCTATCGCGATCAGAGAATGGCTAGATGATGAGATCTACCACAGAAAAACTGATGAAAAAAACTAATCTTAATCGATTATAAAATATAGAACCGTCTTGCTAAAGAATTCCTTTACGAGACGGTTTTTTTGTTAATAAAATTATTAATACTTTCGTTAATAAAAATCAAAGCAAAATGAGCTTGCAGGGCAAAAAAATCATCCTTGGAATTACTGGCGGAATCGCCGCCTACAAAATGAATTACCTCGTGCGTGATCTCATAAAATCCGGCGCAGAAGTGAAAATCGTGATGACAAAATCTGCAGAAGATTTCGTCTCGTCATTGACGCTTTCCACACTTTCCAAGAACAAAGTTTACACTGATTTTTATGACGAGAACAAAAGCTGGAACAACCACGTTGAACTGGCACTTTGGGCAGATCTGATGCTGATCGCACCTTGTACAGCCAACACGTTGGCAAAGATCACAAACGGACTTTGCGACAATTTCCTGATGGCAGTTTATATGTCCGCAAAATGTCCCGTCGTCATCGCGCCGGCAATGGATTTGGATATGTACGCGCATCCAACCGTCTTGAAAAATTTGACAACGGCTGAAAGTTTCGGACATCCTATTATTCCGGCAGAGTTTGGCGAACTGGCAAGCGGACTTGTCGGACAAGGCAGATTGGCAGAAACTTCAACTATTTTATCCGTTTTAGAAAATCAATTTGATGAAGCTGATGATGAATTTGCTGGTAAGAAATTCCTGATCACTGCGGGACCAACTTACGAAAATATTGATCCTGTAAGATTCATCGGAAACCATTCGACTGGAAAAATGGGATTTGATCTCGCGAAAGAAGCGTCAAAACGTGGCGCAGAAGTGATCTTGATTTCCGGACCTTCTTCCGAAAAAGTAGATGATAAAAACATCACGCTTCACAAAGTCACTTCCGCCCAGGAAATGTTTGACGAAGTTTTCAAGTATTATGAAAATACAGATGTCGCCATAATGAGCGCCGCCGTTGCAGACTACACGCCGAAAATAAAAGCGACGGAAAAAATCAAGAAAAACGAAAACGAACTCACGATAGAACTCATCAAAAACAAAGATATTCTACGAACGATGGGCGAGAAAAAAAACAATCAATTTTTGGTAGGTTTTGCCTTGGAAACTCAGAATGAGGAAGAGAATGCGAAAGGAAAACTCATCAAGAAAAATCTGGATATGATTGTCCTAAACTCGCTCCGTGACGAAGGTGCAGGATTTGCAAATGCCACAAACAAGATCAAGATCTTCACCCCAACCGAAGAGCAATCTTTCTCGCTGAAATCAAAAGAAGATGTAGCCAAAGACATCCTGAATTTTATTGCTCAGAAATTGTAAGAAAAGCAAGAGTTTTTCGTTATAAATTTATCCTTGTTTTAGATTAAGATTCCTTATTTTTACAAACATTTTAACTTTCAGATGAAAAAACTACTTTATATATTTTGCGCTTTGTTTTTCGCTCAACCCGCTTTTTCGCAGGAGCTTTTGGCAAACGTGCAGATCAATTCCCAACAGATCGCAGGAAGTAACACGCAGGTTTTCCGAACTTTGGAAAAATCTTTGCGAGACTTCATCAACAATACAAGCTGGACGGGGAAAAAACTTCAGAATTTTGAAAAGATCAAATGCAATTTTGCCATCGTGATCTCCGAACGTCCCGGAAACAGCAATTTCAAAGGAAGTCTGGTGGTGCAAGCTACTCGACCAGTTTTCAACTCGCAGTATGAATCGCCTTTGATGAATATCAACGACACCAGTTTTTCTTTTGAATACAACGAAAACGAAAATCTCATTTTCAACGAGCGTCAATTTTCGGGCAAAAATTTGATTGATGTCATCAGTTTTTACATCTACGTCATTTTGGGTTACGACGGCGACAGTTTCCAATTGAAAGGCGGACAAGCGCATTTTGACAAAGCAATGAAAATTGCTCAAAACTCTCAGAATCAAAACTATGCCGGCTGGAACCAAGTGGAAAGCCAAAGAAACCGCGGTGCTTTGATTTTCCGGTTTGCAAAATGAAAGCAACTCTACTTTGCGCACCGTTTTCTACAGCTATCACCGTGCTGGACTGGACAATCTTGCAAAACCAGACCAAGGTCCTGCGAAGAAAACCATCGCCGAATCCTTGATGCAACTCAAATTCTACGACAACAATTTCCAGATGAACTATCCTTTTGGTGTGTTTATAGAAAGCAAAAGCACGGAGATCTTCAACATTTTCGATTCTGGCAATAACGCCTCGGTCAACATCAGCGAACTGAAAACGATGCTCAGCAACTTCTCGCCGAAAGACATTGATACGAAATGGAATAAGTGGAAATAAATATATTTAAAGTTTAATTTTTTGGGCAACTTTTCCGCCTTCCGTTCCCAAACCTAACGAAGTGGTTCGACGAAGTCAATCTTTTTGCCTTGCTTTTCCAGCCACAAAAAAGGATTTCCACTCAAACCTAACGAAGTGGTTCATCGATTCAAATAAAAAAGAAAAAAAATCAGAGATAAGTCGGGTTGCGGGGTTTCGTCTTCAAATCAACCTTGATTTATAATTTAGTTATTAAAAAATAATTTCGTGCTTTCAAGAATTTTCATTCAGAATTTTGCGTTAATCGACAAACTTGAGATCGACCTCAAGAAAGGTCTGCAGGTCATCACAGGAGAAACCGGTGCGGGAAAATCCATCATTCTTGGTGCGCTTCGTCTCATAATGGGTGAAAGAGCCGATGTGAAATCCTTCGCAAAATCTGACGTCAAAAGCATCGTAGAAACCGAGTTCCTAATCACAGAAAATTTCAAAGATTTTTTTGAAGAGAAGGATTTGGATTTTGAAACCCAAACCATCATCCGAAGAGAGATTTCGTCCGGCGGAAAGTCGAGAGCTTTCATCAATGATGTTCCTGTGACCTTGGATGTTTTGAAGGAATTATCTTCAAGATTGATCGATATCCATTCCCAATTCGAAACGTCTGACCTTTTCACCGAGCAATTTCAATTTGGAATTTTGGACGGATTAGCAAAGAATAAAAGCTTGTTGTCTGATTATCAAAACCATTACATTGGTTATCAAACCACTAAAAGAGAAATCGAACAGCTGAGATTGGCACTCGCAGAAAACAATAAGGAATCCGATTACAAAAATTTCCTCCTTGCAGAATTGGAAGAAATGCAATTGGACGATTTGGATTTTGAAGAGATTCAGAACCAACTCAATACGCAGGAAAACGCAGGACAGATCAGCGAATATCTTTCAGAAATATTATCAAAACTGAATCAGGAAGATTTCGGAATTTTGTCTGGACTTTTCGAAGTTAAAAACAAAATAGCCAAACTTTCCCATCTTTCCTCAGAATATCAAGACCTCAGCGAACGCTTGGAAACGTCTTATCTGGAGCTGAAAGATATCAATCTCGAAATCGAGAACAAGACAGAAAATCTGGAAATGGATCCTGAACTTTTGCAAGCTCTCTTGACAACTGTCAACCGACTGAATTCGCTTTTCCTGAAACATCAGGTGAATGACATCGATGGACTTTTGGCAATCCGAGAAGAGTTGTCTGCCAGTCAAAACTCTTTGGAAACGATTGAAAATCAAATCGAAGAAAAAGAAAACAGTCTTAAGCTGATTGAAAAAGAACTTCAAATCCTAAGTCAAAAATTATCCGAAAACAGAAAGAAATTCTCTGGAAATTTGGAGAATCAAGCCAAAGAAATCTTCTCAAAACTAGGTCTGGAAAAAGCTATTTTGAAAATCGATTTGACGGATTCACAATATTACAATCTTCACGGGAAAAATAATATCCAAATCCTTTTCCAGGCGAACTCTGGTTTTCCATTGAAACCAATCCAAAGTGCCGTTTCCGGCGGAGAACGCTCCCGCGTAATGCTTGCCATCAAAAAAATAATGGCGGAGAACAATGACCTTCCAACCTTGATCCTAGACGAAATCGACACGGGTGTTTCTGGCAGAATTGCCGAGGAAATAGGAAAACTGATGCAGGAAATGTCGCAAGACCTTCAACTCATCGTCATCACGCATCTTGCACAAGTTGCGGCGAAAGGTAACGAGAATTACAAAGTGGTGAAATTCGACGAAAATGGAATCACAAAAACAACCATCGTGAAGCTTTCAACCGACGAAAAACTGAACGAAATCGCGCAGTTGATCTCTGGTTCCAAGATTACGGAAGCGGCTATTTCTCAGGCCAAGGAATTGATCGGATAGGAAATGGTTGTTGCTTTTTGTGCTTTGCAATCAATCAAAAAGTTTTATGAGATCTTCTAAAAAGCATTTGAAAGCCACTTAGGAAACTAATAATTTGCTAGTGCCAAAAGAGGTGCATAAGCTTCAAGAAATTTAGAAAATAAACAATAACATTTAATTTTTTGATTGTTTAAAACAATCCACCTTCACTTTGATTCTCAAAATAAGCATCAATTTCTAACTTTCCAGATTTAGTGGCAGCCACAGCTAATTGATCGCAGATCTCATTTTCGAGATGTCCGGCGTGACCTTTGATCCAGTGAAATTTTGGATTGTGAAGTTGATATAACTTGTAAAATTCTTTCCAGAGATCAGGGTTTTTCACGTTTTTCCAGCCACGTTTGATCCAGCCGTAGATCCATTTTTGGTTGATGGCATCCGCAACATATTTGCTGTCGGTGAAGATGTGAACTTCATTATCAGAAGTTCTAAGATTGCCAAGCGCCACGATTACCGCCATCAGTTCCATCCGGTTGTTGGTGGTTTTTCGGAACCCTTTGGAATAGGTTTTCTGGTACTTTTTCTCTGGAACGCGCATCAGAATTCCGTAACCACCTGGTCCGGGATTTCCACTGCAAGCGCCGTCTGTGTAGATTTCGATTCTTAAACTCAAATTAAAGGAACTAAAGGATAATGGATTTTAAAGCAAACAAGCCTTATTTATTTTCAAATTCGGCAAAAAGGTTGGGACAAACTTTCTTCATACTTTCTGGATTTTCCTACTGCCAATTAAATTCGAATTGAGGATAATTTCCTTCTTTAGTTTTAAAATTATCTTCGTCTATATAATCATATAATTCCTTTCCGGTATTTTTTTCAAAAGCTTCAAGAGCAACGTACCAAAAAAGTTCAAATTCGTAAATATCTTCTTCCGCAAAATCTTTTTGAGAAATAAGGGTGTCGGGATTTCTCTTGGCATTGTAAAAAACCTCTTTTCCTCTTGAAATGACCCAGTTTCTAAAATATTCGAAACCGTCATCGGAACTTCCGCCATTCATTAGATAACTCGCGCACCACATCTCGGAAGTATAGGTGTCATAGAGAAGCTTGTCGGTTCTCAATCTGAAACCAACCATTTGTTTTGGTGCCAATTTCGAGATTTCTGAAATTAGAAATTGCTCTTGCTCATTTTGATTTGTAGAATTTTTAAGAGAAGCATCAATAATTTTCCAATACAAATCCTCATCAAGCATCTCCGCTGTTTTTTCGAGATTTAAAGGTTTGGAAATCGGCGTTGAAGGCTTTTCGTCTTTACCGAATAAATTTTTAAAGAATCCCATATTGTCTGTGTTTGAGCAGGAATAAAATAATGTAAGAAATATTAATGCGAAACTTATTTTTTTGAAATTAAGATGATTGTGTGTCATTAATTAAAATGGCATATCATCGTCATCATCATTCATCGCAGAGCCAGAAACCTGATTGTTATTCGGGAGTCCGAAAGCGGAATGTGGATCGCTCGTGATCGTGATTCTATCAAAACCTGAAGGCTCATCTTTCTGTCCAAAATTGGAAGGCGTGTATTCGTAATTCGTCCCAAGATCGGCAAACTTACCAATATTCTTGTGAAAAGCTAAACGAACGTCTGCAGTTGCGCCATTTCTGTGTTTTGCGATGATGATCTCAGCTTGGTTTTCTGTGCTCGTTTCTGCACCTTCCTCGTCATTATCCCAAACGCCGATCTTGTAATATTCTGGTCGGAAGATGAAGGATACGATATCCGCATCCTGTTCGATGGCTCCAGATTCACGGAGGTCGGAAAGCATTGGTCTTTTCCCGGGACGCGTTTCCACACTTCTGGAAAGCTGGGAAAGTGCAATTACGGGAACGTTAAGTTCTTTTGCAATGGCCTTTAGAGATCTGGAAATCATTGCTATTTCCTGCTCACGGTTTCCAGCGCCTTTTCCAGAACTGGCCGTCATCAGCTGAAGGTAATCGACCATGATGATCTTTACGCCGTGTTGCATTACCAATCGTCGACATTTCGCACGGAAATCGAAGATGGAAAGGGAAGGTGTTTCGTCAATATAAAGCGGTGCATTTTCCAAGGCAGAAACATTGGTAAATAATCTTTGCCATTCTTCATCCGCCATTTGTCCTTTTCTCAATTTCTCTGATGAAATCCCAGTTTCTGAAGAAATCATCCTTGTGATCAACTGAACCGAAGCCATCTCCAGAGAGAATAGCGCCATCGGAATATTATGATCCACGCAGATGTTTCTCGCCATCGAAAGGATGAAAGCTGTTTTTCCCATCGCAGGTCTTGCTGCAATGATGATAAGGTCGGAATTTTGCCAACCTCCAGTTTCTTTGTCCAAAGCGGTAAATCCAGACGGAACTCCTGACAAACCTTCTTTATCTTTCAAAGATTTAATCTTTTCAATCGCTTCTTTTACCAATGAATTGGCTGTGTCAAAACCTTTTTTGATGGTGCCGTTCGTAATTTCGAAGAAAGATTGTTCAGCCTTATCCAACAATTCGAAAACGTCTGTGGTTTCTTTGTAAGAGCTGTCGATCACATTAGCAGACACATTGATCAAAGATCTTAAAATGAATTTTTCCAAAATCACACGCACGTGATATTCGATGTGAGCAGATGAACTTACACCCATCGTCAAGTCAATAATGTAATGATCGCCACCGCCGAGACTTAGTTTTTCAGTCCTTTTAAGTTCTTGAATTACAGTCATCAAGTCAATCGGTGAATTGCTTTCGTACAATTTCAAGATTGCCGCAAAAATGGTCTGGTGCCTTGGGTCGTAGAAAACTTCTGCGGTTAATAAGTCTATGGAATGGTCGAGTCCTTTTCTGTCAATTAGAAAAGTTCCGATTACAATTTTTTCAAAATCCAATGCGTTGGGTGGCATTTTGCCATCCGAAATAGAGAGTTCCTTTGCAAAATTACCGTGAATCAAACTCGATAATGTATCCTTCTGTGCCATTGTACAAAGATAGTTTTTTTAGAATTTTTCTGTGATCAAGATGCTAACAAAATTATTCACAATTGAAAGAAATCCTTTATTCAAAGGTGTAAAAATGTTAGTAAATTAAATTATTCCAAATTTTCTGTAACAATTCCGCGAAAAAGTGAACTTAATAGATAGAAACATTCACAAATTCTAAATTCATTAAATTTAACCAAAATACATTTCTATGCTGCAACGATTTATCAAGTTAGAATTCAAAGGTTTTTTCAGATCCAGCGCTTTGGCCGCCAATATTGTGATGAAGATCTTCCAGATCTTGGGAATTCTTTACATGCTTGCGGTTTTCGTATTTTTGGCAATTGGCGCTTTTTATTATCCGAAAAAAGAAATGCACATTGATCCATTGCCGTTCATCAGCAAGTTTATGGTTTATTGGTTGGTTGCAGATCTCTTTATAAGATATTTTTTCCAACAGATGCCTACTCAGAACATCAAACCTTTTCTGACGATGAATATCAAGAAAAGCACTTTGGTCAATTACATGATTAGCAAGACTTTCACCTCGTTTTTCAGTTGGAGTGGCCTTTTTATCTACATCCCGTTTTTGGCGATTTTACTTTATAATGATTATTCGATTCTTGGGAGTTTTGCTTGGGTTTTTACAGTCATTATTCTAAGTTGTTGTAGCAATTTCCTCAATATTCTTTTGAATGGAAAAGACATTGTAGTTTGGATTATCGGTATTCTTTTGGTCACATTAGGCGGTTTGGATTATTACAAGATCATCTCTTTGTCGTCACTTTCCGAAGTTGTCTTTATGGCATTCTACAACCATTGGTGGCTGATTTTAATTCCGATTGCATTGATGATCACCGGATTTTTAATTGTTAAAAAATTCATCAAAGAAAATTTCTACTTGGACAAAAGTTTGGAAATGAAAAAAGAAGTTGGTGAAACAGAAAACATCGAATTCCTCAATAGATACGGCGTTCTGGGTACTTTCATCAACAATGATATCCGAATGATCAAACGCAGCAAAGCGGCAAAATCGATTGCATTAGGAAGCTTTCTATTTTTGTTTTATGGATTGCTGATGTTCAGTTCTCCGATATACCAAACGCCTTATATGGAGTTGTTTATGGGCTTATTCGTGACTGGTGGATTTCTTTTTATGTTTGGGCAAAGAGTACCTTCTTTCGACAGTTCTTACTATCCATTGATGATGACTTTGAACGTTCCCTACAAAGAATATCTGAAGGCAAAGTGGTGGCTCATCGTGAGTGCTGTTGGCGTGAGTATGATTTTGGCGGTTGCTTATGCGTTTGTAAGTTGGGAGTTGTATTTCACATTTCTCGCTGGCGGACTTTATAATATTGGCGTCAATTCTCAGATTGTTTTGTTGTCTGGCGCGTACAACAAAAATCCCATTGATCTCAATTCCAGAAACAAATCTATGGGAAAAAGCAACAATTTCAGTTTCAAAAGTATCTTGCTGATTCTTCCTCAAATGGTTTTGCCGATGGCTGTTTTCGCTGGAACAAAATATTTGTTCGGAACCACTGCAGCCGTAGCAAGTCTGGGTGTTTTGGGATTGATTGGCTTTTTATTTAGAGAAAAATTCTTCGATTTCATTGTCAAACTTTACAAAAAAGAAAAATATTCCACCATCAAAGCCTTCAAAGGAAATTAAAATTTCTAGAATCTAAACTCTCACTTATAATATCTAAATAAAATGATCACAATAAACAACCTTTCCAAAGTTTACGAAAACAAAAAAGTATTGGGCATAGAAACCTTAGATTTCCAAAAAGGCAAAACCATTGGTTTGGTAGGAAACAACGGTGCTGGGAAAACCACTTTGTTCAGTTTGATTCTAGATTTGATCGAGCCAACTTCGGGTTTCGTTTCCATAGATCAAGAAAAAGTCAACGAGTCCGAAAACTGGAAAAACAAAGTTGGCGCATTCATCGATGAAACATTTCTGATAGGCTATCTCACGCCAGAAGAATATTTCTATTTCCTTGGCGAGCTGCGAGGACAAAGCAAAGCCAACGTTGACGAATTCCTGAAAAACTTCAGCGATTTCTTCAACGGCGAAATCCTAAATGCCAAAAAATACATCCGCGACCTTTCCAAAGGAAATATGAAAAAAGTCGGGATCATCGGTGCTTTGATAGGAACACCTCAGATTATTATCCTTGATGAGCCTTTTGCAAATTTGGATCCTTCAACCCAAATCAAATTGAAAAATCTGATCCGCGATTGGTCAAAAAATTTAGATTCAACGTTTTTGATTTCCAGCCACGATTTGGCTCACACAACAGAGGTTTGCGAAAGAATTGTGGTCATCAACAAAGGCGAATTGGTGAGAGACATTCAGACGTCTCCTGAAACTTTGAGAGATCTGGAGCAATATTTTGCAGACCAAGTGACTTCAATTTAATTTTAAAATATTTTTTATCTCGCCGATTTAACAGATTGCACGATTTTTACTTAAAATGAATCTGCCAAATTTGCTAAATCAGCGAGAGAAATATTTATATCATATTAAATTTTAATGAGAAGAAACCGCCTTCAGTCCAACAATAGAACCAATTAAGGTGATAATAAAAAAGATTCTCCAAAACGTTGCAGGCTCTTTAAAAATATAAATCCCAACCAAAACGGTTCCTACGGCGCCAATTCCTGTCCAAACCGCATAAGCTGTTCCCAATGGAAGACTTTGCGAGGCTTTCATCAGCAAAACCATACTGAGAATCAGAGAAACCAAGAACCCGCCGTACCAAAAGTAGGATTCGGTTCCACTCGTTTCTTTCGCCTTTCCTAAGCAAGACGTAAATCCGACTTCAAAAAGTCCCGCGATGATCAAAATAATCCAATTCATTTTATAATTAATTTCAAGACTGCAAAGTTCACTTTCGAAACTCGAAAAGTTTTATACAAATGATAAAAAAGGAAATTAAATTTCAGCTCGGATCCTGCTTAAACTCACTTGCGTGATCCCAAGAAATGAAGCAATGTAACCCAACTGAACTCTTTGAAGAATCTCTGGTTGCTCTTTCAAAAGTTGCAAATAACGTTGAGACGCTGTTCGGAATTGTCTGGAAATAAATAATTCCTCAGTTTTCACCAATTCTTTCTCGGCTAATTTTCTTCCCCAATTGGCAATGTGAATATCCGTTTCGAAAAGTTCTCGAAGTGCTGAGATTTCCAATTGATACAAAACCGAATCTTCCAAAAGATGGATGTTTTCGTAATTCGGATGATTATCAACATAACTTTTCATAGGCAAAACCACATCACCTTCTTTTCCAAACCAAAACGTCACATCTTGATTTTCTTGAGGAACGAAAGCCCGTACAATTCCTTTTTTAATAAAATAAATGGTCTTTTCAACTTTCCCGGCTTGGATGATAATAATGTCTTTTGGGAACTCGATTTCGGAGATCAAAGTCTTCAGAACTGATTTCGAATGCTCTGGAAGTGGAAATATGCGGTCAAGAATCATATCAATATTCATAACTGAAATTTAATAAAAATAAAAACTCCGAGAAAAAAACCTCGGAGTTTGTCTATTATCTTTTGTCTAAAAGTCTATTTTCTATTTCAAGCTTCCAACCATATCTTCTGGTTTTACCCATTCGTCAAATTGTTCGACAGTCAAAAGTCCAAGGTTTACGGCTTCTTCTTTCAAGGTTGTTCCGTTCTTGTGGGCTGTTTTAGCGATTTTCGCCGCATTTTCGTAACCGATGTGCGTGTTAAGCGCTGTCACCAACATCAAAGATTTGTCAACCAATTCCTTGATTCTCGGCTCGTTCGGCTCGATTCCAACCGCACAATGGTCATTAAATGAAATCATAGAATCCGCCAACAACTGTGCAGATTGCAAGAAATTGTAAGCCATCACTGGTTTGAAAACATTAAGTTCATAATTTCCTTGTGTTCCAGCGAAAGAAATTGTTGTATCGTTTCCAAGAACTTGCGCGCAAACCATAGTAATTGCTTCATTCTGAGTAGGATTCACTTTTCCTGGCATAATAGAAGAACCTGGTTCGTTTTCCGGAATGTGGATTTCGCCGATTCCCGATCTTGGTCCAGAAGCCAAAAGTCTAATGTCCTGGGCAATTTTGTAAAGAGAAACCGCCAACTGTTTCAAAGCGCCGTGAGATTCAACAATTCCGTCGTGCGCTGCCAAAGCCTCGAATTTATTCGGAGCTGTCACGAAAGGAAGTCCTGTGAAGTCTGCAATATATTTAGCCACCAAAACATCATAACCTTTCGGTGTATTAAGTCCAGTTCCAACTGCAGTTCCACCAAGCGCCAATTCTTTTAAGTGGTCCAAAGTATTATTAATTGCTTTTTTCGCATAATCCAACTGGGCAACGTAGCCAGAGAATTCTTGTCCCAGTGTCAAAGGCGTCGCATCCATCAGGTGCGTTCTTCCGATTTTCACGATGTTCTGGAATTTCTTCGCTTTCTCGTCCAGCGTATTTCTTAATTTTTCCAAGGCAGGCAAAGTATCTTTCACCACTTTCGTGTAAGCTGCGATGTGCATTGCCGTTGGATAAGTGTCGTTGGAAGACTGGGATTTGTTCACATCATCATTCGGGTGAACCAAAGTTTTCTCACCAAGATTTCCACCGTTCAAAACGTGAGATCTGTTGGCAACCACTTCGTTCACATTCATATTGGATTGCGTACCAGAACCAGTTTGCCAAATTACCAAAGGAAACTCATCGTACAATTTTCCTTCCAGGATCTCATCACAAACTTTCCCGATCAGGTCTCTTTTCTCATTGTCAAGAACGCCTAACTCCGCATTGGTAAAAGCAGCCGCTTTTTTAAGGTAAGCAAACGCATCGATGATCTCGCGAGGCATACTTCCTTCCGGCCCGATTTTGAAATTATTTCTGGAACGCTCCGTCTGTGCACCCCAAAATTTCTCTGCAGGCACTTGCACGTCGCCCATTGTGTCTTTTTCGATTCTGAAACTCATTATATTATATTTATTTTATTTTAGGAGCTTTATCCCGCTTTCCGCTATTACTCCTCACGCCAGGGCTTTTCCCAAGGCTCGTTCCGGGGTAACCGCTGCAATCGGGGCTAATTAGTTTGGTTTGTTTTTTCAATTTTCCCCACCAACTTTCAACTGATTTTTACAACCTTACGAAAATACTAAAAACTAAAAGTTCAGCAAAATGAAAAAAATCAATCCAGAAATTTTGTGAAATAGAATAAAAACGTCTATTTTTGCTCAAAATAAATAGCATTATGATGTTATCAGCGTTTTGGCCTTTCTACCAATTTTTATGGACAGTTTATTTCTTCACAATGTTTTTGTGTGGATTTTGGTGTATTTTTATGTTCTTCGGATTTATCGTACCACTTTGGTTAACAGAGGGTGTAGCGGAATATTTCGGGAAGATCAACAAGAATTTTGATCCAGAGCAAGTGAGATACAAAAAGCTTTATGAGCAAGAAGGTGTAGAGGTAGTCTATCAGAGACCGGCAGGCGAAAAACCAGTAAGCCACGGTCACCACCATTAATTTGGCAATTTTCTTTTCGTAAGAGATTGCACTCAAAGCGAAACAATATATATTTAAATCCATTCTTTTTATGAGAGTGGATTTTCTTTTTAACTACAAAAGACACGAAGGAATTCACAAAGAACACAATTAAGTAATTGTATAAGATTATCTTAGTGATCCTTGTGTAAAAAATTGGTGTCTTTGTGGTTTAAACTTCTGACATCCATCTTCCCACTTCCCATTTAAATCTAATTTCTGTATCTTTGCACCTTAAAAATTTAATATGTCCAAGTCATTAATTCCAAAACTGGAAGCGATAAAACAACGATATAATGAGGTCGCGGATCTTATCATCCAACCAGATGTGATCACTGACCAAAAAAGATATTCCACACTCAACAAAGAATACAGCGACTTGGGAAAGATCGTGAAAGTATTTGATGAATATAAAGGCGCGCTTGATACAATTGCAGAATCCGACGAGATCATTGCCGACGGTTCTGACAAAGAATTCGTAGAAATGGCAAAGCAGGAGAAGTACGAAGCTATGGACAAACTTCCTGAGTATGAGGAACAGCTTAAATTCCTATTGATCCCGAAAGATCCTACCGATGACAAAAACGTGATTGTGGAACTTCGTGCCGGAACAGGTGGTGATGAAGCCGCGATATTCGTGGAAGATGTTTACAGAGCTTACGCGATGTATTTCAAGACCAAAGGTTGGAAACACGAGATCACCGATTCCAGCGAATCTACAAAAGGTTACAAAGAATTGATCTTGAAAGTAGAAGGCGAAGGTGTTTACGGAATTATGAAATTTGAATCCGGCGTTCACCGTGTGCAACGTGTTCCGGAAACTGAATCTCAAGGTCGTGTTCATACGTCTGCGATTACGATTGCCGTTTTGCCAGAAGCAGAAGAAATCGATTTTGAACTGAATCCTGCAGACATCGAGATGCAGACTTCACGTTCTGGTGGTGCTGGTGGACAGAACGTAAACAAAGTTGAAACGAAAGTTCAGTTGACGCACAAACCGTCTGGAATGGTCGTGGTTTGTCAGCAAGCACGTTCTCAGTTGGCAAACAGAGAATTAGCGATGGAAATGCTTCGTACAAAGTTATATGATATTGAGGTTCAGAAATCTGTCGGTGACATTGCCGCGCAACGTAAATCTATGGTTTCTACAGGTGACCGTTCTGCAAAGATCAAAACTTACAACTATCCACAAGGAAGAGTTACCGATCATAGGATCAACAAGTCGATGTACAATCTGGATGCTTATATGAACGGCGATATTTCTGAGATGATCGATGCCGTAATAATGGCAGAAAATGCTGAAAAACTGAAAGGTGAAGAAGAAGGAATTTCTTAAGATTCTCAATCTAGATAAAAAACAATAGAGTCGGAAAAAATTCCGACTTTATTGTTTCTATACAGCTGATATAAATCTAAATAACAAAATTCACCATTACTATTTTAATTTGATTCCGTTGTTTACTATTAAAAATGGCCAGAATTTTTTCTGGCCACTATTATTTTTGAGTTTACTTTTAGTCGCTAATTCATTAAAAAAATTAATTTTTAATAAATTTCTTAGTCGTTGTTTTTCCGTTTTCAAAAGTGATTTTGATGAAATAGTTTCCTTTTGTCAAACGAGAAATATCAACTGTAGTTTTTTTGGTTTCAGAAATTTTTTGTCCTGTAAATGATAAAATCTCCACGGACTTCAAAGCACTTTCTGTATTGATTGTAATGGTTTTGTTAGCAGGATTTGGCCCAAAAGAGAAATCGGATTTACTAAATTCATTGACTGCCAAAGTATTGTTCGTCTTGTTCACACATCTTACGGAATATCCAAAACTTTTTGCATCACCACCAAAACCAGTTGTGCTGGCAGCCGCGGCTCCTAAATAGACATAACGGTAAAAATTTGGGTTTGCACTTGCCGATTTAGTCCAAATATAAGCTCGTGCTCCTTCGAAAGCCCAGCCTGCATCCTTACGAGAACCAGCTCCTGCGATTTTTAGATTGCTCTCAAAACCTCTTACAATGCCACCGTTTGTAGCTCCGGCTGGTCTTGGGAAGATATTTTCTTTTTGCATTACAACATCCCAATCTGCTTCTGAGGGTATTTCCCAATCGTCGCCAATCGCTTTACAAGGATCAATACCATTATGTTCTGTAACTTCCGAAAGATTTTTTGCAGACCAAGTATCATTCTGATTTGGGTTTGCAAACCAGCCTGTATAATTGCCAGACCAAGGTGTACCGCCTCCGATGTAAAACAAAGCTGTTCCTGCTCCTAAACCTACAGGGTTGTTAGGCGTTGGATACTCTTCTGTGGTTTGAGAGGTTTTCAACTGATGCCCGTCATCCCAACGTCCGTATTGGAAATAGTCACCACGGGCGCCTTCGTCAGCAATGCTGGTTGCTACGTTTGAGCTTCCTAGGTTTTGCTGTAGCCATTCGTTTCCATCCGCAGCTCTTACGGTTTTGTAAGAAACAGTTTGGTTTTGATAAGTCAGGCTAACGCAACCATTGTCTCCAACATTGGTTCCCGTCGCTTGAGGTGTACAATTCTGTGATTTGACATTAAGCACTACTGCGAAAAGTCCTAAACAAAAATATTTGTTTATCATAAGTTTAATTTTTTTGCAAACATATTTATTTAGAATCAATAAAAATTATAAAATGATTAAAGTCATAATGTATTAATTAGCTAGATTACCATTTCCTTCTTTTATAATACTGATTTTTAGATATTTATCATGAAATCAACAGAGTGTAAAATATCTAATAAAAATTAGCATTTGTACATAAAAACAAAATTGGCGGCTCAAAATGAACCGCCAACTTAAAAAAGTAGATATAAAAAAGAAGTTTTACCATGCTTTCACAGCACCTCCTTTGAAGGTCTGCTTCGCCACGGATTCTACTTCCGGAGATTGATAAGCTTTGACGAATTTCTTGATCTTTTCGTCATTTTTATTGTCTTCTCTAGAAACAATTAAGTTAGCATAAGGAGAATCCTTGTCCTCTGTAAACAAGCCCTCTTTTTCTGGATCCAATCCTGCCTGCGCTGCAAAATTATTGTTGATGATGGCCAACACCACTTCCTTGTCCTCAAGAACTCTCGGGATTTGAGGTGCTTCCAATTCCAAGATTCTGAAATTTTTGGGATTTTCTGTAATGTCCGTCACTTTCGGAAGCAATCCAATGCCGTCTTTTAATTTGATCAAGCCTTGTTTTTGTAATAATAAAAGCGATCTTCCGCCATTGGTTGGATCATTCGGGATCACGATGGTTTGTCCCGGTTTTAATTCCGAAATTGATTTGATTTTTTTTGAATAAGCAACGATTGGATAAACAAAAGTCTTTCCCACAACTGCCAATTTATAACCTCGTTGTTTGGATTGCTCCTCCAGATAAGGCAAATGTTGGAAAGCGTTCGCATCCACATCACCTTGGTTCAAAGCTTCATTCGGGACAACATAATCGTTGAAGGTTACCAATTCCACATCCAGATTATATTTTTCTTTGGCCACTTTTTTTGCAGCTTCTGCCAAGCTTTGTTCTGGTCCGGAAGCGATTCCGACTTTTAAAATATTTGGGTTTGATTCTTTTTTGCCACAAGCCATTAATGAAATAATCGCGAAGGCAAATGCTATTTTTTTTAAGTTCATTTTTTAATTTTTATCTGTGATTAAATTTTTTTGAAAGGAAATCTCCCAAAATCTGAATGATGAAAACCAGAATTATCAAAAGGACCAAAACCGAATTCATCACCGCAAAATCGTAGCCGATATAACCGTATTGATAACCAACTTGTCCCAATCCGCCAGCACCAACTGCACCACCCATTGCGGAATAACCGACAAGCGTAATCAATGTTATGCTGATATTATTGATAAGCGATGGCAAAGCTTCCGGCAAAAGCACTTTTCTGATGATCTGCAAAGGTTTAGCGCCCATCGATCTTGCTGCTTCTATCAATCCTGAAGGAATTTCCAGCAAACTATTTTCCACCAACCTCGCGATAAATGGAGCTGACCCAACACTCAACGGAACCAAAGCCGCTGCAACGCCAATCGATGTTCCAACAATCGTTCTCGTTAATGGAATCATCCAGACAATCAAAATAATGAATGGAATCGAACGGAAAATATTCACTATGACAGAGACGATCTGATGAGACACCTTATTCTCCAGCAATTGTCCTTTTCTTGTCAGAAATAAGAAAATCCCCATCGGCAATCCCAAAAGAAATCCGAAAAATCCAGAAACCAAGGTCATCACGATCGTTTCTAAGGTCCCTTGAAATAACAAATTGATCATACTATCCGACATAACCTAAAATTTCTGTGTTAGAATATTCATTTTCCAAATAAGCCAAAGCCTCGTTTACTTTTCCACCCTGCAATTCCACCAGCAAAACCCCAAAACTGAGATTCCCAACATATTCCAATTGCGCACTGATGACTTTCGCTTTCACCTGGAATTTCTCAAACAAATTACTAATGACAAAACTCTGATCATCATTACCATTAATGAAAAATTTCACCAACGGATTATTGTTTTCACCATCGATTTTGCTCAATGAATTTTGATAAACCAAAGGCAATTCAACATTAAGCGAAGATTGGATAAATCCTTTAGTAATCTCCTCTTTCGGATTGGTGAAAATCTGTTCCACATTGCCTTGTTCAGCCAATTTTCCGTGATCGATAACCGCTACTTTATCACAAATCGTTTTGATCACTTCCATTTCGTGGGTGATGAGAAGGATTGTCAAGTTCAATTTTTGATTGATGGATTTGAGCAATTTCAAGATCGATTTGGTAGTTGCTGGATCCAGTGCACTTGTCGCTTCATCACAAAGCAAAACTTTCGGATCATTAGCCAAAGCTCTTGCAATCGCGACTCTTTGCTTTTGTCCGCCGGAGAGATTCGCAGGATAATCCTTCGCTTTATCGTTGAGTCCAACAAGATCCAGCAAACTATTGACTTTCTCCTGAATTTCAGATTTTGATTTTCCTTCCAATTCCAAAGGAAATGCGATATTGTCAAAAACCGTTCGGGAAGACAACAGGTTGAAATGCTGAAAGATCATCGCAATCTTTCGTCGTTCCAAAGTCAGTTGAGCATCAGACAATTCTGTCAGTTCAATCTTGTCGACAATCACTTTGCCGTCGTTCGGCCTTTCGAGCAGGTTCACGCAACGGATAAGCGTACTTTTCCCGGCGCCGGAAGTTCCGATCACGCCAAAGATCTCGCCTTTTTCCACCGTCAAAGAAACGTCGGACAATGCGTGGATCGTTTTATTTTTGGTTTTAAAACTTTTGCTAAGGTTTAAAAGTTCAATCATTTCTATCAATTAATTAAAATAAAAAACCTTTCAAATGAGATTATGAAAGGTTTTCAAAATAAACACACTATTCTCTACTTCATTATTATCATCGAAAAATCACTGCAACAAACAACACAAATTTTCAACATCAATAGTGTTCTAAAAAGTCTTTGCAAATTTAAATAATTCAATTCATACCAAACAAGTATAATTTAGATTTATGACAAAAATCAGTTTTTATTTGGGCAACTTATCCGTCCTCCGTTCCCGCTATTTTTTGCCATAGCTATTCCAGCCACAAAAAAATGAGCTCCACTCAGGCCGGGTTGCGGAGATTCTACGTTTCATTTTTATTTTACTTTCTAAATCCCGGTTTCGAAAATCTATTCCCTTTTTTCTTACATTTACTGAAATTAATTTTCCAGAATGGTTCTAAGCAGGATTTGGTCGGCCTTCATCATCATTGCAATTGCAGTTGCCTCTATAAAATATTTAAGTTCGGATAAGTACACGCAGATTTTCAACGATATGGTGGTTGGAAAAGGCGGTGACACGATCAAGATTTCGCAAAAACCATTAGCGCAATTTTCTCCCGACATTCAAAAATCTCTGCAGGCAAATCCAGAGATTGAGGACAATCACATTCATTACAAAATGGATTCTCTTCAAAACGTGTCAACTTACAGAGTTCAATCCACCGACGGCGTTATTGGAACCAGCGAAACCGCGGTCAATATCTGCTTGAAACTGATTGGAATTATGGCACTGTTTATGGGTTTTATGAGCATTGCCGAAAAAGCAGGTGGCATCAATTTTCTCAGCCGACTCATTCAACCATTTTTCTCAAAGCTATTTCCCGAGATTCCAAAAAACCATCCATCTTTCGGGCATATGATGCTGAATTTCAGCGCTAATCTTTTAGGTTTAGATAATGCTGCAACTCCATTCGGACTTAAAGCAATGGAAAGCCTCCAAACTTTGAATCCCGATAAAGACAGAGCCAGCAACGCCCAAATTATGTTTCTCTGTCTGCACGCCAGCGGACTGACTTTGATTCCGGTTTCCATCATCGCCATCCGCTCATCAATGGGCTCTGTGACGCCAACGGACATTTTCCTCCCGTGTATGATCGCGACATTTTGTGCAACTTTGGCAGCGATGACAATTGTCTCGATCAAACAAAAAATCAATCTTTTTCAGCCAATCGTTTTGGCTTATGTTGGTGGGATCTCTGCAATTATTGCATTGCTCGTGATCTACTTGGTTCAGCTGAGCAAAGACGAGCTGGATTACTTCAGCAAGGTGATGAGCAACGGGATTATTTTGTTTATTTTCTTCGCGATTGTGTTGGGTGCGGTTTACAAAAAGATCAATGTTTTCGATGCGTTTATCGATGGTGCAAAAGAAGGATTTAATGTCTGTGTGAAGATCATCCCGTACTTGGTTGGAATGTTGATAGCCATCTCACTACTCAGAACAAGTGGCGTTTTCGAAGTCATTATTGATGGAATGAAATGGATTGCCAGCGCATCTCACCTCGACACCAGATTTGTGGACGGATTACCGACTGCACTCATAAAACCATTGTCTGGTTCGGGCGCAAGAGGAATGATGGTTGATACGATGAAAACCTTTGGAGCGGACAGTTTTCCTGGAAAATTATCAGCCATTTTGCAAGGAAGTTCGGACACGACTTTTTATGTGATTGCCGTTTATTTTGGCTCAGTCGGCATTAGAAATACGAGATATACAGTTGGGTCTATGTTGTTGGCAGATTTGGTTGGCGTGACGGTTTCGGTAATTTTGGCTTACTTATTTTTTGGATAATTATTTGATAAGCTAACAACTTAATCCTGAAACCTAAACCTAATAAATGATTCAAGATAAAGATTTTACATTAAGATTAATCAGACAACTTTCTCAGGCGTTAGAAAAATTACTTCTTGGAAAACCTGAAGAAAGCCTGATGCAGAAAGAACTGGATTTCGATTCTTTGATGAAGGATATCTTCAAAATAGATTTTTTGGAACTTTCCTTAAAATCAAAAGAAGAAATTATCGAAATGGTCAGACTACGCGAATCCAGAGATCATGTGGATTATTACGAGATGCTAGGCAATGTCTTTATGTTTCATTTCCGAACAGAAGATAAATTGAATTTTGCAGAAAAAGCGAAATTTTTTTACGAACTTTATCTTCAGACCAGCGGAATCTTCGCAATGCCGATCATCAACCGCATCAATGAGTTGAACGCAGTGTTAAAATAAATTAAATTTGACCACTTTAGTAGGATTAAAATAAAAATTATTCTTTTATTTGTATTTTTGGCGGGTTATCGAACAGCATTATGATTTTTAAAACTAAAAAAGACACGAAATATACTTATGTAGAAGCGGGTGAAGGCCATCCAATGGTGCTTCTGCATGGTTTGATGGGAGGCTTGAGCAACTTCGATAAGATGATTAACTTCTTCGCGGACAAGGGTTTCCGCGTGATTGTTCCACAATTGCCGATCTACGATTTGCCAATCCTAAACACCAACCTGACTTCAATTTCGAAGTTTGTAGCAAGATTTATAACAGATGTAATTGGAAAACCGGTGACGATTGTCGGTAATTCCATGGGCGGACATATTGGATTGATTTTGACGATCTCTCGTCCGGAATTGGTTCAGAATTTAGTTTTGACAGGCAGTTCTGGCCTTTACGAAAGAACTTTTGGTGACAGCTTTCCAAGAAAAAGCGACAAAGATTATATCAAAAAGAAAACACAGGAAGTTTTTTACGACCCAATTGTTGCGACAGATGAATTGGTGGATGAGGTTTTTGCTGTTGTAAATGACAGGATGAAAGGCATCAAAACCGTTATGTTGGCAAGAAGCGCTATCAAACACAATATGCTGAACGACCTTCCGAAAATCACTTGCCCAACTTGCATCATTTGGGGTAAAAAAGATAACGTGACACCACCAGAAGTGGCAGAAGACATGCACAAATTCATCAAAAACTCCGAGTTGCATTGGATTGAAAAATGTGGCCACGCGGCGATGATGGAAAAGCCAGATGAATTCAACGAGATCCTGTATGGCTGGCTGAAAAGAATCAATTAAAATAGTTTATTAAATAAATTAAAACCATTAAGACATTAAGTTTTCATTGAATAATTTGATTTCTTAATGGTTTTTTATATGATATTAAAATGGTAATCAAAACCGCAGAATTTGTAAAAAGCAGTCAGAAATGGCAGGATTGTCCCGAGCCAACGATGGCAGAATACGCTTTCATCGGGCGTTCCAATGTGGGGAAATCCTCACTCATCAACGCGATGATGAATCACAAAGATTTGGCTAAAACATCTCAAACACCGGGGAAAACCCAATTGATCAATCATTTCTTGGTGAATGAAACTTGGTTTCTGACCGATCTGCCGGGTTATGGTTATGCGAAAGTTTCCAAAAGTCTGAGAAAGGATTTTGAAAAACTAATCACGAATTACATCTTAAACAGACAAAATCTGGTCAATCTTTTTGTTTTGATAGATTCACGTCTTTCGCCTCAGAAAATCGATCTTGAGTTTATGCAATGGTGTGGCGAAAGTAATGTTCCATTTTCCATCGTTTTTACAAAAGTAGATAAGTTGAAACCTGGTGCCGCCGACCGAAACGTAGAAGCGTACAAAAAGGAACTACTGAATACTTGGGAAGACTTGCCAGATATCTACGTAACATCTGCAGAGAAGAAGACCGGGACGGATAATATTCTAAAATTCATCTCGGAAACCAATCAGTTTTTGATCAAAAATAAAGTAAGATTCGATGACTAATATAGATTGGAAAATCAAAACGTTTTCTGAGCTTACAACGGTTGAACTTTACGAAATCATCAAAGCAAGAGTCAACGTTTTTGTTGTAGAACAGGATTGTCCTTATCCAGATTTGGACGATTGCGATCAAAAGGCCATTCACCTTTGGGCAGAAAAAGAAGGAGAAGTTTTGGCGTATTGCAGGATTTTTGACAAAGGCATAAAATATCCCGAAACTTCCATCGGTAGAGTTGTAACAACGGAAAACGGTAGAGGAACCGGACTTGGAAAACAATTGATTTCTTATGCGATTGATATTATTGAAAACCGATTGCGAACCTCAGAAGTTCGAATTTCGGCTCAGGATTATCTACTGAAATTCTATTCGGACTTCGGATTTCAGGACACCGGAAAAAAATATCTTGAGGACAACATTCCTCACACAGAAATGTTTAGAAAATAAAAAAGCCCTGAAGATTATCGCTTCGGGGCTTTAGTTTGAAAATCGAATGTTATTTTGTCTTTGTGTTTTTACGGTTATTAATCTGAAGCAAAATTAGATACATAATTTCATATTTCCTTACGGGAAACCGTAAAATGGAAAAATAATTGAAAATATTTTTAAATTATTCCCAAATCCTTGCAATAGGCAATCAACTGTTCGTTGTTTTTCACCGTCAATGCTAGCTTCATCGCGTTCATTCTTTTTTCTACACTGCTCAAACTATTTGGATGAATATCACGTTCTTGTAAAATTTGGGGGATGTTTTTTTGTAACACACCATCGGAAAGCAACTTTAGAAGAACAATATCATAGTTGCTGAACTCCAGAGTGTTCATACTTTTCACCGGAAGTTTCAGATCGTGCGAGATATAAGTTTCATGATTGCAAACAGCTTCCACCGCTTTTTTCAATTCCTTGGAATCTGATCTTGCTTTTCTGACGAAGGCATTGATTCCTAATTCGTTAAATAACATATCTATGACGCCCAATCTGTGTTCGCCTGAGAATACAATCACCTTCAGTTCAGGATCGAGATCCTTGCAAGATTTTATCAATTCTCTTCCGTTTTTTATCAATTGTTTTCTGTGGTCTTCCTCAAAAGAGAGATCCGTGATCAGCAATTGAAAGGATTCGGAATCCAGAGATTTTTTGAGATGAGACAATGCATCATCACAGTAATAAACATGATCTACAATAGGAATCTGCAATTCCTCAAGCACCTTTTGTACAGAAAAATTACTACTCTCGTGATCCTCTGCAATTAATATTTTAGTAAACATTTTCTACAGTTTTATTGACAATTTTAAACCATTCAAACTTCCCTCAATCTCAAATTCTCCATTGATTTCCTTCAATCGTGATCTCATATTACTGAATCCATTTTTCTCCACAAAACTTTCTGAAAGTCCGATTCCATTATCAAAATATTTGATTTCGTGAGAATTATTTTCTTTAATAAACCTCAAAATAACCTGCGTAGCTTGGCTATGTTTTTTCATATTCACGAGCAATTCTCTGATGATTTGAAAAAGTTCGTCTTGAGAAAATTGATTGATTCCCAGCCAAAAATCGGGATCATTTCCGATAATGATAAATTTTGTTTTACCGTTGTCAAAAGAACTGATCAACCCAGAAATTCTTTCGTTGAATTCCTGTTGCAATGGATTGTCGTAAGAAAGATTCCTGGATTTTTCGTACATCAGTTCCAGTTTGTCCAGAATTTTCTCTTTCGGAATATCATTTTGATTTTCAATAGTTGACATTACTTCGTAGATTCCATTCGCCACCACATCGTGTACTTTTTTAGAAAGATCCAAGCGTTGTTCCTGCAGTCTTTTATTTGCTTCTATCACCATTCTTTTTCGTTTCCTTCGGATCCACAAAAAAGCTAAAAATCCAAATGCAATTGCAATGAGAGAAACACTCCAACTGATAATTTTTTGACGGAGCATTTTAATCTCGTTAACGGATTTTTCTTTTTGCAAATTTAGATTCTCGGCTTTAGCTTCTTCACTTTCAAAACGAATGAGCGCAAATTGATTTTTAGCTTTATTTTGCGCATTCATCAAACTATCCTGAATCCGAGAATACTCGTCGAAATATTTTTGAGAATGTGGACCATCAGAAAGTCGGATCAAGTTTTGAAGCGCTTCCAGCTGATCTACTGGATATTTCAAATCCTTGGCCAGCGAAAGCATTTTCTCTGCAAACAACTTGGCAGAATCTGTTTTTTTATCCAAAAAGAAAGCTGCGAGATAAGCGTACGAGGCATCTCTCGTCCAATCATCATCTATGCTGTCACTTAGTTTTTCTGCGTGCAGATAATTTTTAACTGGATTGTAATTTGGATTTTCAAACCATTTGGATCTTGTGTAATTCAGTAATAATTTGGGATAAAATTCACTTTTGGAACCAACACTGTCAATCAGTTTTTCGTAGATGCGGACGGCTTTGTCATATCTCTTTTCGTTATGATAAACGATAGCAATATTGTTTGCCAACGCCATTTTGTCGATTGGATCTTTTGTAAAAAGAAGTGCTTTATCGTAGAAACGTTTGGCGTCTTTGTAATTTTTCAGATTATTGGATGCAACGCCCAAATTGTTATAATTGCAAAATAGAATCTCAAAATGCGCTATATTGTTTTCATCAAAAAATTCCCGTGCCTGCAGACTGGTTTCTATGCTTCCAAAATTATCGCCCTCACTTTCTTGGATGATCGCCATATTCACAAAACTCTTGCCCAATCCGAAACTGTCATTTCTTTTGAGAAAAAGCTCTCTTCCTTTGTTCAAATAGTAAAATGCGCTGTCCGACTCGTTCTTGTCCAGAAAAACGAAGGCTTTTTCGTAGTAAGGATTCGGTTGCTTTTCTGTTGTTTTCTTGTTTTCTACTATCTCTTTTTTTGAGCACGAAAACAGTACCAACAGCAAGAAACAATAGATAGCTTTTTGCAAATTTTACAATTAAAGCGAAATTTAAGAAAAACAGAATTAAGTTCCAATTATTTGGTATTAAATCATTTGAATGATTAATTTTGTTGAACATTCGATTATTCTTAATGTCTATCAACGTTTTAGATCAATATCTTCCAGCCAACACACATCCTTTTCTCAAGAAGTGGTTTGCCGATTACTTTATTCATATCAAAATCACTAAAAATAGAAATAGCAAACTGGGAGATTACAGAAGATTGCCTGACAAATCACATCAGATAACCGTAAATTCCACCTTGGATAAACAGTTGTTTTTCTTTGTATTGACGCACGAATTGGCGCATCTACTTGCATTTGAAAAGTTCAAATTCCGAATCAGCGCGCATGGAAAAGAATGGAAAGATACTTTCCGAGAAATGCTTTTGGAAAGTCTTGAAATCTATTCTGATGATCTAAAACCAATTATCATAAGATTTTCAAAAAGTCCAAAAGCTAATTTCATGGCAAGTCCGGAATTGGTTCGTTACTTTCATATCGAGGATTCTGAAGATCAATCTATTTTCGTTGAAAATTTATTAATTAATGACGAATTCCGTTATAAAGGTGATGAGTACAAGATATTGGAAAAAAAGAAAAAGTTATATCTTTGCGTTAACTTAGAAAACTCAAAAAAGTACTTATTCCGTCCTTTAGCAAAGGTCGAAAAACTTAATTTAGATGAACAAAAATAATTACTGCGTGATAATGGCAGGTGGCATTGGAAGCCGATTCTGGCCTATGAGCACTCAAAAATTCCCAAAGCAATTCCATGATATTTTAGGAACGGGAAGAACGATGATTCAGCAGACTTTTGACAGAATCAGTCAGTTGATCCCAGCAGAAAACATTTATGTCATTACCAATGAAGAATATATAGATCTAACGCAACAGCAACTGCAAGATATCCCTTTTGAGAACATCGTAGGAGAGCCTGCAATGAAAAACACTTCGGCCTGCAATCTTTATATGGCAAAGAAGATAGAGGCTAGCAATCCCAATGCAAACATCATTGTAATGCCTGCAGATCATTTGATTTTAAAGGAGAAGGCCTTTCTGGAAAAAGTGGAATTAGGATTTCAATTGACTTCAGAAAATGATTACCTGATCACATTAGGAATTACGCCTACCAGACCTGATACGGGTTACGGATATATTCAATTTATCAGAGAAAATAATGAAGATTATTCTAAGGTTAAAACATTTACGGAAAAACCAGATCTCGACATTGCCAAAAGTTTTATGGAATCGGGTGATTTTTTATGGAACGCGGGAATTTTTATTTGGAACGTAAAAAGTATTTTGAAAGCATTCAAAAAATATTTGCCAGAAATGACAAATCAGTTCAACAGTTGTGAATACAACTGCTCTACCGAAAAAGAATGTATCAACCTAATTTACCCGATCGTAAACAAAGTTTCTATCGACAATGGAATTTTGGAAAAAGCCAATAATGTTTACGTCATCCCTGCAAATCTAGGTTGGAGCGATCTCGGAACTTGGACCTCTGTCTACACCAATGCTGATAAGAATGACGACAACAATGCGATAAGTTCCAAAAATGTTCTCACCTACAATTCCAAAGGCAACGTCATCCGAATCAAAAATCAAAATAAGGCGGCGGTGATTGACGGATTGAAAAACTATATCATCGTAGATACGGAAAAAGCTTTGCTCATCTGCCCAAGAGACAATGACCAACTGATAAAAGATTACGTCCTTGACCTCAAAAACTTAAAGAAAGGCGAACGGTTCATGTAATTTGTTTTAATTTAAAAAATGTATTTAACTCTTTGGTTTTCATCAGAGAGTTTTTTATTTTTGGTAAAACAAAACACAAATGCTTGTCAAAATATACGGTGCGGCCATTCACGGCGTTTCTGCACAAATTATCACTATTGAGGTCAATGTTGATCAAGGCGTTGGTTATCATTTGGTAGGATTGCCAGATAATGCCATCAAAGAAAGCAGTTATCGGATTTCTGCGGCACTTAAGAATTCTGGCTTCAAAATCCCCGGAAAGAAGATTACCATTAACATGGCGCCAGCAGATTTGCGAAAAGAAGGTTCGGCCTATGACCTCAGCATTGCCTTAGGAATTCTCGCCGCTTCTGATTTGATTAAATATGATACGCTTAGTGATTACATCATCATGGGAGAACTATCACTAGATGGTAGTTTGCAACCGATCCGTGGTGTTTTGCCAATTGCAATTAAAGCTAGAGAAGACGGTTTCAAAGGCATCATTCTCCCGAAGAAAAATGCGAGAGAAGCAGCTATTGTCAATCAGTTGGATGTTTTTGGAATTGATAATATTAAGGAAATCATTGATTTTTTTAATGATGATATTGCATTGGAAAAATTTGAGATTGACACGAGAAAAGAATTTCAAGACAAGATAGATGATTTCCCTTTCGACTTTGATGAAGTGAAAGGACAAGAAGCGGCAAAACGTGCAATGGAAGTTGCGGCAGCCGGGGGTCACAATATCATTCTCATAGGTTCACCAGGAAGTGGAAAGACAATGCTTGCAAAACGATTACCAAGTATTTTACCCGCACTCAGTCTCAAGGAATCTCTGGAAACTACCAAGATTCATTCCGTTGCTGGAAAGATGGGTGCTGAGACTTCATTGATAACCATTCGTCCGTTTCGCTCACCACATCATACAATTTCGGATGTTGCACTTGTAGGTGGTGGAAGTTATCCTCAACCAGGCGAGATTTCCTTGGCCCACAACGGCGTTTTATTTCTAGATGAAATGCCAGAATTCAAAAGGACGGTTTTAGAAGTGATGCGACAACCGCTGGAAGACAGAGTTGTTACCATTTCACGAGCCAAATTCACAATAGAATATCCGGCAAGTTTTATGCTCGTTGCCAGTATGAACCCAAGTCCCAGCGGCTATTTCCCCGATGATCCGAATAATACATCATCTACAATCGAAATGCAAAGATATATGAACAAACTTTCGGGACCGCTTCTTGATAGGATCGACATTCATATCGAAGTTTCAAAAGTGGAATACGACCAGTTGGCAGAAAAGAGGAAAGGTGAAAGTAGCGCGAGCATCAGAGCTAGAGTCAACAAAGCTCGGGACATTCAAAATGAACGTTACAAAGACTCGGACATCAGTTACAATGCACAAATGGGATCCAAAGAAATGGAAAAATATTGCGAGCTGGACGAATATTCGCAATTATTGATCAAAGCAGCAATGCTTAAACTAAATCTTTCGGCAAGAGCTTATAGCCGTATTTTAAAAGTTGCACGAACCATCGCAGATCTGGAAAATTCTGAAAAAATAGAAGGTGATCACATCTCGGAGGCCATACAATATAGAAGTTTGGATCGGGATTTTTGGAATGTTTAAATATTTTTATGAAAGTTTCGGAATTTTCAGACTTTATTTATCTTAGTTTTAAATTGAGGATTATCTGATGATCGTTTTAATTTTAATCCTTAAACTTTCTTATTCTCAACGTCTTCATCTTCACAAAATCCAGCGTTCTATTTTTTGATTTTAATTTGACCGTAGCTTGACTTAAATCTGGATTGATGTTCAAGATAATATCAATTGGAGCATTTGGATTTGCTTGGCTGAGATTATTGAAATAACTATAAATTTCATCTTCATCAAATTCAAAAAAAGCTTTGTACTTTTTACCATTTTGAATAAAAATAAAAATGATGTCGCTTGGTACAACTTTGTTTCGGTAATTGTTGTTGACAGCATCTTCATTAAATAATGAATATCTCTCGCCATTATAGAAATAGAATTTGAGTTCAGATTTTGATGAGTTAATTGAACTGATATCAACTTTCCAATTATATTTTTCCCGGTATTGATTGGTCCAAATTCCGAAAGGAATTTTTTGATTATGATGATCGATTCTTCTGGATTGCAAATTCTCTTTGCATTCGCAATTATCACTCAAAACCTTTTTTATTTCGTCCGCCTTTACGATATCTTCACCCTTAAACTGATTGATATTCATCTCCGTTGCTTTGAAAACGCTGATTTCCCTTGTTTCGCTGGCACCCGAAATCCACAGCACTACGTCGCCTCCTGGCGCTATGCCAGCATTCAGATCTTGATATTTGGCTATTATCAATCTTGCAAAATTTCCACTCATATCTCGTTGATATCCTTTTTTAAAGTAATTGGAAATCTTGATTTTATCAAGTTTAGCACTCAAGCCATAGTATTTATTTTCAAGGAAAGAATACCAGTAGAGCTTCAAACTATCCGGCAAAACCACGTCGCCATCTTCGGACGATTTGAAGGTAGATTCACTATTTCCCCAGTTTGTAGAATATACTTTGCCGGTTTCCAAAAGTGTGTATGGATTTCGGTTACCTTTGACTGCAAGCGTAAATTTACTATTTGAAAGCAACTTGATCGGATAACCTTCCGGCGTGGCAATTCCTTGCTGATAGTCATACTTTTCGGTGTTTCTGTAAACTTGTTCATTATTGAAAGTGCTTCGTTCCTCCTTGGTATTAATCAAAATCAATAAAAGACAGGCGACTACAAAGAGTGCTGAGGTGATTAAAACCGCTTGTTTATTTTTCTTCGAAACATAAGCAACCAAGGCTACAATCAAAAACTGGATAGGAATTGCTACAAGAATAAGAAAAACATCAAAAGCTTCCTGAGGAACATATGAACTGTTGTGGAGAATCTGAAATTGCAACAAAAACAGATACATCAAAATATTGACGACGCCGATGCCAACTGAGAGCAGAAAAATCTTAAAGTAATATTTCATCATCTGATCATATCAAATTTGTAAACCATTACTAAAGTATCACTTCTTTATGGATTTTTATTTAGTTCTTGAGACCTGAATTTCATTCAGCACCTTGGCATTGTACAAAGCAAAATCTCTGTATTCCGGCTTGGCACCTATTTCTTTTGCCACTTTCCCAAATTCTACAGAGACCAGGTTGAGATATTCGTTTTCACATTCGTCAATTTTGGTCTTATCTTTTTGATTTACAGCTTTTTCATATTTTATCTTCAAAGCTTCCAATTGATCGAGATAATTATTTGCCAATTCACCTTCCAAATCTGGTCTGTCGCTATTGGTAATTTCTTTTTCTGTCTTCTTTTGATTTTCCTCTAAGCTCTCTCTCACATCATTGATGGACGTTGATTTTTTACCGGTGGAAAAGATAATGGCGTAGGATCCTAAAATCGCCACAACCAAAAATATCAGCAAATAAATGGCTTTCCCTCCGTTTGAAATGAATTTTCGGTAAGCATAAAACACCAACAAGCTTCCCAAAAGAATCATCCCAATTGCCAAGCCTATGTTTCCAGACAACTCGTAAACCGGCCAAAGAATCCTCGGAATGCGATATTCTGCCTGCTCGGAAAAGTACGTCGTTCCCATGCTGAAGATTCCGGCACCGACAAAACCCATTGCGAAAGCTTTGACTTTCTCTGCCGTAGAAATCAAATTGTTGGTATCTGCCATAGTTTAGTTTTTAACGTTATTAAAATTTTATTTCACAATAATCGTCTGATTTGGTCTCTTTTTGCTTTTGTAAAACGAAACCGCTATATCATTTTTAGTTCGATTTTCAATATAATTCAAATTCGCGAAATACACTTCAAAAACCGTGGTTGTATTATCGGATGAAAGGCAAAATTTCATTGTAAGCCTTCCCCGTTATAATCCCATAAAGCGACATTAAAAACAAAACCACTACCACCAACAGTGTGATTGGTTTGTACCGGAAAGCTGTTCCTTTCCTTTGTGTATATTTATAATGAAATAGTGTACCTACCAAAAACAAGCCTGTAAATCCGAGTATGAGATAATTGACCTCCATAATTTATTCTGCCTCGATTGTTTCCCCTTTTTTAACGAAAGCAACTCTGAAAGATTTATACAATCCAATGACAAAGAACAATAAACCTGTCCCGATTATTCCAATATATTCTGCTATCCAGCCTATCAATATAGCTACGATATGGATTTTTCCATTTTCAGGTTCAAACATCCTTCCAGATATAATATAAATAGCAAAAGCCCCAAAAATAACAAGCCAAAGTATTGCATATACCCAATCCATTGGATTTTTTGAAAGTTCATAATTTTTAAACATAATTCAAATTTTTATTTATATATTTTTTTCAATTTTTGAATGCCTGATAGTTTACCTTCTTGCGCAACTTCCAAATCCGTGCAATAATCCGTGACGTAAATTACGAAATTTTGCATTAAATATTTCTATATAAAATAAATTATTATTTATCAATAAAAATTAACAACCAAACTTTCTGATGCCAGAATTTTTGTCAAGGTCTTGTTTCAAAAGCTTTTGCAGTGATGACAATCTTTTACTGCCGTTCCATTAAAAAATTTAAAAATAAAACAATTAATGATTTTTGAATAATCACTAGCTATAATTACATTGAAAATACAGAAACATATTTCATTATAAAACGCTGTAGAATATTTGATTATCAAAATCTATCTTTATGATAAAATCATGGTAAAGTATGCCGATGTTACAAATTCTTTAGAAGATTTGTTTGAATCAGAAGTTTGCAAAAAAAATTAATGATAAAATTGAAATGACGGAATGTAAAAATTAATTTTCATTCAATTTCAACAAAGGATCGATGTATTCCCGATCGTTGCTCAATCTAGGAACTTTATTTTGTCCACCAAGTTTTCCTCGGCTTGCCATCCATTCGTAGAAAAGATTGGGTTTGGCAGAATGTACGATTGGAGCCTTCAAAGTGATGTCGTTGTATCTTTTTGCTTCGTAATCTGAGTTTAAGGATTTCAAAGTATCATCAAAAACTTTTGTGAACTGCTCGAGGCAACTTGGTTTTTTGGTAAATTCAAAAATCCATTCGTGACAGCCTTTGCTACAATTGGTCATAAAAACCGGAGCGCCTGTATAATCCGAAACGCTTGCCTGCAATTGTTCACAAGCCGTTTTGAGCGCAGTTTCCACATTATCTATCATCAGCTCTTCCCCAAATGCATTAATGTAATGCTTGGTTCTTCCAGAGATTTTGATTCTGTAAGGACTTGTGGAAGTAAACTTGACCGTATCACCGATCAGATAGCGCCAAAGTCCGCCGTTGGTGGTAATCACAACAGCATAATTTTTACCGATCTCAACTTCAGAAATTGGAATCGCTTCTCGGATTCCCGTGTTGTAAAGGTCCATTGGAATGAATTCGTAGAAAATCCCGTAATCTAACATCAAAAGCATCTCATCGCTTCCTGCCTGGTCCTGAATGGCAAAAAAGCCTTCGGAAGCGTTATAGATCTCGTAGTATCTGATATTTTTGCCAACGATATCTTGGTATTGATTTTTATAAGGTTTGAAACTGATGCCACCATGGAAAAAAACTTCAAGATTAGGCCAAAGTTCGGAAAGAGAATTTTTTCCCGTTTCCTGCAGAGTCCTTTGGAGCAAAACCATCATCCAGCTTGGAACGCCTGTGAGACTTCCCACATCTTCATTCTTCACCTCGCCGATTATGGCTTTCATTTTACTTTCCCACTCAGACATCAAGGAGGTTTTCTTGCTGGGCGTATTGATGATCTCTACCCAAAACGGAAGATTCTCGATCAAAATCGCCGAAAGATCCCCAAATTTTGTATTGAAGTCCTGATACATTTCCGCACTTCCACCTAATCTCAAATTTTTATGCTGAAAAAGTGCGCTTTCCGGATGGTTGTTCACATAAATTGAAACCAGATCTTTCCCCGCTTTGTAATGGCAATCTTCCAAACTTTCGTCCGTGATGGGAATGTATTTGCTCTTTGCATTAGTGGTTCCGGAAGATTTTGCAAATTGCCTGATGACACCTGGCCAAAAGACATCTTTTTGCCCTTGCCTTGCTTTTTCTATGTAAGGTTCGAAGTCTTCGTAGCAAACAATTGGAACTCTTTTCTGGAAATCTTTGTAATTGGAAATGGTACTGAAACCATACTTATGTCCGTATTCTGTTTCTTCCGCATAAAACATCTGAGAAAAGAGAAGTCCTTCCTGGGTTTCCACAGGATATTTTTTGAAATGCTCGATCTGATCTATCCGCTGACGGATAAACCAATTGACGACAGAATTAAATAAAGCTTTGGTTGCCATTCTCCACAAATATAACAATTTTTGGTAATGGAAAATGTTTTGATCTGTAGAATTAAAAAAAAATCTCGTCAAGAAAATTCTTGACGAGATTTTTTATATTAAACTGTTCTAGCAGTGATAGATTACTCTGCAGAAGTTTCTTCAGTAGTAGCTTCTGCTCCACCTTCTGTTACTTCTTCATCGTCATCATCCATTGCAGCAGCAGCATTTTTGCTAGCATTTCTAGACATTTTAACAGCAACAATTACTGCATTGTCTGGGTGCATGAATGTATATTTCTCATTTTTAAGACTTTCTACATAAAACTTGTTACCAATTTTAAGAGCAGTAATATCTACTACGATCTCGTCTGGCAAGTTAGCTGGGATAGCTTTTACTTTTAGTTTTCTGTAAGTTTGTCTAAGAACACCACCGGCAACCACACCTTTGGAACGACCTGTAACTCTTACTGGAACTTCCATAACTACTGGTTTATCATCAGATAATCTGTAGAAATCAGCGTGAATGATCTTGTCCGTAATTGGGTGGAACTGAATATCTTGAAGAACTGCAGGAATTACCTGTCCGTCAACTTCAATAGATACCGTGTGTGCTTCGGGAGTATATACCAAACCTTTGAACGCTTTCTCCAATGCAGAGAAGTTCAATGGCTCGCCACCTCCGTAAACAACACAAGGAACTAATTCAGCATCACGTAAAGCTTTAGTAGACTTTTTGCCCACGCTTTCTCTTTTTGTACCTTGAATTGTAATTGATTTCATTTTGTATAAAATTATTTTAAGGGTGCAAAGATATTAATTTTTTTTAGATAATGAACTTCTCACTAATGGATTTGTGCTCATGTACCATATTCATCACATCTGCAAACAATTCTGCGCAAGATAAAACACGGATTTTCGAAGATCTGTCTTCTTTCAAAGGAATAGAATCTGTTACAATCACTTCCAAAAGCTGAGAGTTTTCGATATTCTCATAAGCCTTTCCGGAAAGTACACCGTGAGTCGCCATTGCTCTTACAGATTTTGCACCTTTTTCCATTAATATATCAGCCGCTTTGCAAAGTGTTCCTGCAGTATCGATCATATCATCAATAAGAATCACGTTCTTATCTTTAACATCACCAATCAGGAACATCTCTTCTACAACGTTGGCCTTTTTTCTTTCTTTGTAACAGATTACAACGTCAGCGCCCAAATGTCCTGCATAATTCTTCGCTCTTTTCGCACCGCCCATATCTGGTGACGCAATCGTCAAATTATCAAGATTCAAAGATTGAATGTATTTTACAAAAATCGTGGAAGCGTACAAATGATCTACCGGAATCTCGAAGAAACCTTGAATCTGATCTGCGTGCAAATCCATTGTCATAATTCTTGTAGCTCCGGCTGCAGTCAGAAGATTGGCCACCAACTTTGCTCCAATTGGTGCGCGTGGTTTGTCCTTTCTGTCTTGTCTTGCCAAGCCGTAATAAGGAATTACAACGGTAATGTTTTTGGCAGAAGCTCTTTTCGCAGCGTCTATCATTAATAACAATTCCAAAAGATTGTCCGCTGGAGGAAACGTAGATGCAATAAGGAAAACGCGTGCTCCTCTTACAGATTGCTCCAATACAGGTTCAAATTCTCCGTCGCTGAAATGCTGAATATTGATTTGCCCTAATGGTTGCCCATAAGCCTGAGCGATTTTTTCCGCCAACTCGTGGCTGGTTCTGGTAGAAAACAAATAACTTGCTTGATCTGACATTTTTACTTTTTTGCAAATTTAAAAAATAATGAAAAGTTTGAAAGCCTATTTCCGAACTTTTCATCAATAGATTTTTATTTTTTCTAAGAAATGATTTTAAATCGCCTATTATCATTGAATCTTATCAAAAATCCTGAAAACGATTTCATAAAAAAAGACCAAAACATTTCTGTCTTGGTCTTTCTATTTTTAGCAATATTCGTCAAAAGCCGCCTGAAGATTCGCAGCGATTGCGCCTGCAGGATTTCCTTCGATGTGGTGTCTTTCCAACATATGCACCAATTCTCCGTCCTTGAAAAGTGCTACAGCTGGCGAACTTGGAGGGAAAGGCGCTAGCAATCTTCTTGCTTCAGCAACTGCATCCGTATCAAATCCTGCAAAAGCTGTTACCAAATGGTCTGGCTTTTTCTCGCCTGTCAAAGAGTACAAAACGCCTGGCCTTGCCGCACCTGCCGCACATCCACAAACTGAATTGATTACTAATAAAGTTGTTCCCGATTGTTTAAGTGCCGAGTCAACTTCTGCTGGTGTTGTAAGGTCTTGGAAACCTTTATCTGTAAGTTCTGCCTTCATTGGCAATACTAAATCTGCTGGATACATAATTGATTTGTTTAAAAGTTTAACGTTCAAAGTTTCGTTTGAGTTGCAAATTTAATCATAATTATTTTGCTTGGCTCATCTTTCATTCTATTAAAACCATTCCGAAAATCTATTGAGACATTTTGACAGGAAAATAGCTGATAGCGAATGACTTTTACTTTAAAGCGTGGTGTGGAAAATTTAACGCAAAGGCGTAAGAATTATGAATTTGATGTTTTGAAAGTCGCAAAGTTTTTATCTTGGATGAAATCTGATAAATCAAAAACTTTAAGAAATAATGGACAGTATAAAAAAAACCCAAAATCCGAAGATCTTGGGTTCAAATCAAATCGATATGCATATTTTGTATATCCGTAGTAATGAATGATAATTTATAAATGATGAATGATAAAATCAATTATCATTTATCAACTATCATTTATATTTAGGAAAGTAACTTCTTCACCATTTCGGAAATGCTCTTTCCGTCTGATTTTCCGGCCAATGCTTTGGAAGCAACGCCCATTACTTTTCCTAAATCTTTGATGCTTTCTGCGCCAGTCTCAGAAATAATTTTCTTGATTTCTGATTCCAGTTCTTCTGCAGTAAGCTGTTGTGGAAGAAACTTTTCAATCACTTTGGATTGCGCTTCTTCTACTTCCGCAAGGTCCGTTCTTCCCTGAGCCGTAAATTGGTCGTAGGAATCCTTCCTTTGCTTGATCATTCTTTGCAAAATTGCAATTTCCTGTTCTGCTGAAACCTCTGCTCCAATCGCTTCTGTTTTCAGCAATAATATTTGCGCTTTCACAGCACGTAGAGAATCTAGAGCAACTCTGTCTTTCTCTCTCATTGCGGTTTTTATCGCATCGTTTATGGTAAGTTCTAAACTCATTGTTTTTTTTGCTTTTGGCGAATAGCTTTTGGCAATTGGCTTTTAAAATTGCATTCCAATTGGAAAGCTAAAAGCTAGTTGCCAAAAGCCAATCGCAAATTAATCTACATCTTTATTAAGAAAACGGTTTTCTCTCAACTGCATACTTCCGTTGTTATCAGACAAAAATGTATTGATGTTTTGATCGGATGCGTTGGCGCCATCGATGATGATGTTCTTTCTTTTGAACGCTGGAACTGTTTCGAAAACGTTCTCATTGTCCAATTGCTGGTAACGGGAATTGAATTCTTTCAACTTGTTTCTTCTGTCCATCGCCTTTGAAGCCGTGTCGGAAGTTTTGTTGAAAAAAGTGAATCCACCTTCAGTTTCCTGAACTGGCTCTTGTTTTTTCTCTTCTACGATTTCTTCTTTTACTTCTGATGTGAAAGCGTAATTGTTAGCTTTTGGCTCCTCGATTTTTTCTTCGACAACCTCGTTTACGATTTCTTCTTTAACTTCGGAAATGACTTGCTTTTCGATGACAGGAAATTCCTCTTCCGCTGGAGATTCGTTGATGGTGAAAGTAACTTCAACCGGTTTTTCTACTTCTTCAGTTTTGAAAGACGCTTTTGGCTTGTCCTCAACTTCGAAAGTGAAAGATTGTGGCTCCAAATCGAAGTCGTCATTTACGTCATCTTCAAAATTGAAAAGATTGTACTCCTGCTTTCCATCGTTGTAATCATTAGAATAATCTACGATTTCCTCGTTCTCGATGATTTGAGTTTCCGTTTCCACTTCTTCCACCAGACTTTCTACTAAAGAATTAGTTGGAAAATTAGACGTTCCGAAATCATCCTCATCTTCTAAACGAAAAAAGTTCTTTCCAGATTCTGGCTGAGGTTTTGACTCTTCCTGAAGTCTACTTTTGAAAGGGGATTCTCTGTTTCTTGAAAACGAATTTGGTCTGTCGTCCAAAGAATATTTAATCGTTTCAGTTGTTCCTGTGTGCTTTTTATCGTCATTTGAGAATCCAGTTGCGATGACCAAAACGCTTACTGCATCGCCCAATTCCTCATCTGTTCCAACTCCAAAAATAATATCAGCCGTGTGGCCAGCTTCTTTTTGGATATAGTCCATAATTACTCCGATTTCGTCCATCGTCACCTCAGAAACACCGCTTCTAATCAACAATAGAACGTTTTTCGCACCGGTGATTTTGTTGTCATTCAACAATGGAGAATCCAATGCTTTCTTCACCGCTTCTTCCGCTTTTTTCTCGCCAGTTGCAACGCCGGTTGACATCAATGCAGTTCCGGAATTCTGAAGGACAGATTTTGCATCACGGAAATCGATATTGACATCGAAATAACCTGTAATCACCTCTGCCATTCCTTTCGCCGCGTTGGTCAAAACTTCATCGGCTTTGGAAAAACCTTGTTTGAAACCAAGATTTCCGAATTGTTGCCTTAATTTATCATTATTGATGACAATTAGGGAATCAACATTATTTCTTAATTTATCTAGACCCAATTCAGCTTGGTCCAATCTTCTTTTTCCTTCAAAACTAAAAGGCACGGTTACGATTCCTACAGTCAGGATTCCCATTTCCTTCGCTACTTTTGCAATCACAGGCGCCGCACCAGTTCCCGTTCCACCGCCCATTCCGGCAGTGATGAAAACCATCTTGGTGTTTTGTCCCATCGCCGCTTTGATTTCGTCGATGCTTTCAATCGCCGCCTTCTCTCCAACTTCTGGGTCAGCACCCGCGCCAAGACCTTCTGTCATTGAGATTCCTAGCTGAACTTTGTTAGAAACCGGATTGTTGTCCAAAGTCTGTGCATCGGTATTACAGATTACGAAATCTACGCCGTAGATTCCTTTCTCGTACATATGCTTCAAAGCGTTGTTTCCACCGCCACCAACACCAATTACTTTGATGATGGCAGAATTCCCTTTTGGTAGGTCAAAGGAAAAACCTTGTGTGTTTGATATATTGTCCATAATGGTATGTTTTTTTCAGTTTTGTTAAATCGTTAAATCGTTGATTTGCAAAATTGTCAATTTGCTTGTTTTACGATTCCACGATTCTTCGATTTTACAATATTAGTTACTCTTCTACTTCTTCAAAGAATTTTTTGACTTTGTCCATCAGTGATTGTCCGAAAGTTGGTCGGTTTTTCTTCACTTCTGCTTTGTGTTTCGCCATCTCTACGATGTCATTCTGAACCTGAGGCGTTTGAATTTCCTGAGATTGAGTCTGAGTCTGCGCTTGAATTGCGTTTTCGATTTGAGGTTTCAATTCTTCGATGATTTCTTCCTCTGTCACCAGCATTTTCTTGTCTCGGATTTTCAGACTTTCCATTAACAAACCGATGGAAGTTGCAAATTCCGGACCTTTCAAATATTGATTTTTATCGTTTGCCACATATTCATTAGCAAAACCGATTCTGCTGTCGAAGCCTGTTGTGTAGTTGGCTAACTGACGAAGGTTTCTCAAATTGGAACCACCGCCTGTCAAAACGATTCCGGCAATCAGTTTTTTCTTTTGTTCGAATGCGCCGTAAGCTTTCAATTCGGTATTCACCATTTCAAGAATCTCTTCAACTCTTGCATTGATGATTTGAGCCAAAACCTTAAGAGAAATCTCTTTGTCCGGACGACCGTGCAATCCTGGAATTGTCACATATGTACTGTCTTTTTCCAATTCAGGAACAGACGAACCGAATTTCACTTTCAGTTGCTCTGCGTGTTTCTCGATGATGGAACAGCCTTCCTTGATATCATCGGTAATAATTCCGCCACCGTAAGGAATCACGCAAGTATGACGGATGATATTGTCTTTGAAAATCGCAATATCCGTAGTTCCACCACCAATATCTACAATGGCAACACCCGCTTCTTTTTCTTCTTTAGTCAAAACCGCTTCGGACGACGCCAAAGGTTCCAAAGTCAAAGCTTCCATTTCCAAACCGGCTTCACGAACGCATCTCGCTATATTTCTGATAGAACCCATTTGTCCCACCACCACGTGGAAATTGGCTTCCAATCTTTTACCGTGCATCCCGACTGGTTCCTGGATTTCACCTTCGGAATCTACTTTATAATCCTGAGGTAAAACGTGGATGATTTCTTCGCCCGGAAGCATCACCAACTTCTTCACCTGGTCTTTTAGTTTCTCGATATCCTCCTCCGTAATGTACTGGTCCGGATGGTCTCTCATAATATAATCCGAATGCTGAAGCGAACGGATGTGTTTGCCTGCAATTCCCACCGTCACTTTGGTGATAGGCACACCAGCGCTGGATTGTGCTTCTGCCACAGCGGACTTGATGGAGTTGATGGTTTGGGAAATATTATTGACAATTCCTTTGTGAACGCCTAAACTTTTTGCTTTTCCAACGCCCAGAATTTCAATTTTCCCGTGAGCGTTTCGTCTTCCGACAATGGCGACAATCTTGGTTGTCCCTATGTCCAGACCTACTGAATACTCTTGATTTTCCATTATATGTTCGATTTGATTTTTTATTTTTAACGCAAAGTCCGCAAAGTTTTTTTTGATTTTTGCAACGCTTTTAAGTTCGCAAAGACGTAAAACTCATCAAAGACTTTTATATTTAATTATTCTACAACTACTTTTGCTTTTTTCTTTTTATCACTTGTTTTAGAAGCGGTTTCTTTTTTCTTGGTAGAAACTTTCTTCGCCTCTGGTTTTTTCTCTACTTTTTTCGGTTTTGCAGTTTCCTTTTTCGGTTCTGCTTTCTTAACCTCTTTTTTCGGTTCGGGCTTTTTTTCCTTTACCTCTTTCTTTATTGGAGTTGATGCCAACGTATGAGTCGGTGTTTCTTCCGGTTTTTTGATTTCAATTTTTGGTGCATTTCTTAGAATGCTGTCATTTTCTTTGAAATAAGGATTCAGGGTTGTGACAATCTGATTATCGTATTTTAATGAAATCTTCTTGTACTTCTGCGTATTTTGGTCCACCAGATATTTCTCAACAAAGGTTTTGAAACCTCTTACCTTTAAATCGATATTATCGAGGTCGCCGATTTCAACTTTGTAGTTTCCATCGCTGGTTAAGAGATTGTAATCCTCTTTTTCTTTTGTGATTCCGATGAAATATTTTTTACTGAAATCATCTTTGTCAATCTTCTCAATTAAATCTCCCAACGCTTCATATTCCGAAGGTTTCACGTCGCCCATCACTAACATACTTGGCAGTGAGAAGTTTTTCGAAATCGGAAACTCAACGCCTTTTTTATCGACGTAGAAATCTTTTCCGTCCTTGTTCAATCTGAAAGCTGGAACTCTTTGTTTGATGTCCACATTCAGGTTTCCATTCAGATTCAGATAAACATTGGCGCTGTCCACGAAAGGAATCAGATTGATTTTCTTCTCCAATTCCGGAATATTGATATCGCCTATTTTTCTTGTCGGATTGTATTGTTTCACCAATTCTTTGATGTCTTTTTCATCCACAAAATAAACCGGCGTTTTGCCTTGGTTCATATTGATAGACACGTTTTCCATCTTAGCATCGTTGAAACGCTTCAATGAGAAACTGAGCAGAAATCCAAAAAGGACCACTGTCACGAGTATCTTCAATATTCTCCACTTGTTCTTCATTTCTTATCTTGGTTTTAACGCCTTTGCGCTAAGTTTTTTCTTTAATTATTTTATTTTCGCGAATCGGTTTTTATCGAATTCCTTTACCGTTTTCAGCATATAATTGAAGTTGTCTTTCAATTCCATTTCATAATCCCAGTCATCCAATTCCGTTTTTCCGTGCCCGTGAGATGTCAGATTGATGACCTTATTTTCATTAATCCAAAAAGTACAACTCCATCCGCCCATATCTTCCGCATCTGACTTATTTGTATAAACTATATTTTGCGTCGCATAAACTCTTTGTCCATCTTTTAATAAAAAATAATCCGTGAAGGTGTCCGTATAATTATCTTTATCTCCCTTCCATTCTCGGGAAATCTTTACAATCTCATTTCCCTTTTTTGAGTATTGATAAAGGATTGTTTTGTCCTTTCCTTTTACTTCAAATTTATACTCAATGACCTTTGGGTCTTTATCAATTGCTTCTGAATATTTATTAATATTTTCCACTACCGCCAACACTTCTTTCGACTGCGAAAAAGCAAAACCGAAGACCAAAATGCTGATTAATATGGAAAGCTTTAATCTCATTAGATGCTCACCTTTTCAATATTTGGAAGCCATTCCACGATGCCGTCATAAAGCGTATCGATGTTTCCGGCTCCGACCGTCAAAAGGATGTCGAATTCCTTTTCTTTTATTAATTCAAAAGTCTCGTGTAATGTGCAGACTTTCTTGTTTTCAATTTCAATTTTGTCCGATAACCACGCTGAGGTGATTCCTTCAAAATTTTCCTGAAGTTCCCTTGCCGGATAAATATCCAACAGCAAAAGGTCATCAGCTTTTTCCAGACTTCTTGCAAAATCTTCCGCAAAATCTCTCGTTCTGCTGAACAAATGCGGTTGGAAAACCACCAACAATTTCTTGGTCGGGTAGAAGGTTTTTATGGAACCGATGACCGCATTCAGTTCTGTTGGATGATGTGCATAATCGTCGATATAAATTTTTCCGTTATCAAAAATATGTTTTGTATATCTTCTCTTGATGCCTTTGAAACTCGCGATTGCTTTCTTCAAAGTTTCGAAATCGATACCCAAATTGCTGAGAATCGCCAAAGCAACCGTCGCATTCTCCACATTATGAATTCCAGGAATTTCCCAAACAAAATCATTGATTTCTTCCGTTGGTGTGTGGAAATCGAAATAGATTTTATCGTGGTCCATTCTCAAGTTATCGGAGTAATAATCCGCTTCCTCGTTTACCGCGTACGTCAAATGTTCTCTTCCAATCGCAATTCCTTTTCTGACAAACAACTGATTGTCATTCGGAACCAAAGACGCAAATTGTCTGAAACCATCTTCAATCTGAACCCGGTCGCCATAGATATCCAAATGGTCTGCATCAATCGAGGTTACAACCGCCCAATCCGGTGAAAGATTAAGGAAACTTCTGTCATATTCATCGGCTTCAACCACAGAAAACTGGTTTCCATTGTAATCAAAATTCGATTTGAAATTCTCGGAAATCCCACCTAAAAATGCGGATGACGGCAGATTTGCTTCCTTGCACAAATGCGCTATCAAAGTGGAAGTCGTCGTCTTTCCGTGTGTTCCAGCAACAGCGATGCAATCTGTGTTTTCGGTAATTAGACCAAGAACTTTCGCACGCTTCAAAATCTCAAAACTTTCACTGGCGAAATAATCCAGAATCGCTAATTTTTTGATTGCTGGCGTGTAAATCACAAGCGTTTCTTCTTTGTTGAACGCGATGATTTTCTCATCTATCAAATCTTCAAACGAAATATCAATCCCTTCAAAACCGAGTTGAGCTGTCAGTTTCGTTGGAGTTTTGTCATAGCCCAAAACGTTTTTGCCGTTCGCGTGAAAAAATCTCGCGAGCGCACTCATCCCAATCCCACCGATACCGATGAAATAGAAGTTTTGATATTTATTTAAGATGCTCATTTCTATTTATGTATTGTAATACGTATTCCTTTTGTTGGTTTTTTATATCTTGGAATACTGATTCTTTCCAACATATTATTATCCCTGTAAATATTGACCCTTACAAATTGCACACTGTCACTTTTTGAATCTTTGGCTTTGAAAATAAAATAATCCAAAAAATCCTTTGGAGAATAATTTGATTTTGCCTCGCTCAATTCTCCAATTGTAATCGTCCCGTATCTGCTATTATAATATTCACAACTTCTTTGTAAACTTTCTGGATTCAATTTATTTTTAAAATTAATATCCATTTTATATCCTTGAAACTCAGAATAATCCTGCTTTTCACATTTAGCAAAATAATCTGTGGCGAAGTTTTTCACTAATTTGATTCTTTCCGCACTTCGATTTTTACCTTTAAGGTCAGGTCTGTATTTCGATGCACAGGAAACGGTCATCAAAATCGTTAAAACAATACTTAAAATATAAAAATGCCTCATCATTAAATCACTTTAAAAATCTCATCCACAATTCCTTCCGCCGCTTTTGGTTTTGCAAAAAACTCCAGATTTGTTGACATTTCATTTCTCAGATTCTCACTCTCACAAATCTCGGAAAGTGTACTCCAGAATTTATCCTTCATCTCAGAATCTTTGACCATTCTTGCCGCATTTTTCTCAACCAAGGTCAAGGCGTTTTTGGTTTGATGGTCTTCGGCAGCAAACGGAAACGGTACCAATAAAACCGGTTTTTTCGCTACTGCCAATTCTGAAATCGCAATCGCACCAGCTCTGGAAACTATCACATCTGCCGCCGAATAAGCCAAAGCCATATCGGAGATAAATTCCTTAATCTGGATGGAAGCTGGAGGATGGATGCTGGAAGTTATCTCCGCAAAATCCGTTTTTCCAGTTTGCCAGATGAGCTGGTAATCTTTTTCTTTTAATTTATCTAAATTATCTTTCCAACCGTTGTTCAAAGTTCTGGAACCGAGTGAACCACCGACTGAGAGAATTGTTAATTTATTTTTATCCAAGCCTAATTTTTCCTTAGCCAAATCTTTGTCCATCAAATCTGTGATGATGTTTTGACGGATCGGATTTCCTAAGAAATAAGTTTTCGTTCCTGAGAAAAATTTCTCCATATCAGGATAAGCCGTGAAAACTGCCTTCGATTTTTTGGCATTGAAAACGTTGGTCTTTCCTGGCAAAGAATTCTGTTCCTGAATGAAAGTTGGAATTCCCATTTTGGCAACGATGTACAACGCTGGTCCGCTTGCAAAACCACCCGTTCCAACCGCAAAATCCGGTTTGAAGTCTTTGATGATTCTTTTAGCCTTCAAAAGACTTGAAACAATTTTTAATGGAAGTCCGATATTTTTAAGAAGATTTCCTCTGTCGAACCCAGCGATGTTCAAACCTTCTATTTTGAATCCGGCTTGAGGTACTTTTTCCATTTCCATTTTTCCGTTGGCTCCAATGAACAAAAACTCAGCATCGGGAAATCTTTTCTGGATTTCCTGAGCAATCGCAACCGCCGGAAAGATGTGTCCACCTGTTCCGCCGCCGCTTAATAGAACGCGGATTGCTTTTGGTTTTTGGCTGTTTGTTGTTTTGTTGTTCATCTTTTTTAATTTCCGTTGGAATAAATTCCAACGCTAATATATTGGTCGTTCCTTTGGAACTCAATTGGCTTCCGTCTTCCGACTTTATGCTATGTCATTTATTTCTTCCAAACTTTGTCTTTTGCCCAAACCTTCTTCATCATAAACCTGGATTCGGGAACTTACATTAAGGATAATTCCCAGCTGAATGTAGGTCACCAACATCGATGTTCCTCCATAACTTATCAACGGTAAAGGCTGACCTGTCACCGGAATTAGATTCACGGCTACCGCAATATTCACTGTTAGCTGGATAAAAATCATTAATCCAATCGCCAACACCAGCAACGAGCCGAAAAATGCAGGCATCTTACTGGCAATCATTACGATTCGGATTATCATTATCATATAAAGGCTTATCAAAACAAAAGCGCCAATCCAACCATATTCTTCAACAATAATTGCGAAAATAAAATCCGAAACCGATTGCGGTAGAGTCTGTTTCAAAGCACTTTTTCCTGGTCCGATTCCGTTGAAGCCACCGTGAACAATCGCCGCTTTGGCTTGCATCACCTGATAATTTTTTGCCTTGATACTTTCGTCCTCGACATCTGCATTTTTCTTGGAACTGGTAAAGGTTTCAATACGGCTCATCCACGTATGAACACGGTTTCCGCCAATCATATTCGTATTGAGTGCGACCAGTAGAAACATGACCACAAACACCACTGACAACGAGATAAATCCTGCAACATATTGCCAAGCCAATTGTCCAACAATCAAGATGGCGATGGAAACCATCAGAATCATTAACGCTGTGGAACCGTTGTCTTTCGCAACCAATCCGAACACAATCAATATTGGTCCGAAGATGTAGAATATGTTCTCAATCGGTAATCTCTCTCTCTTGATTTTCTTGGTCAAATATCTGCAGAGATAAATAATCAACATCAAATAAGCGAAGGACGACGGCTGAAATGAAATTGGTGTTCCAGGAATCTTGAGCCAACGCGATGCACTTGCACCTTCGATCTTTTGCCCTGTGAACATTGTGATCAGCAACAGTCCTATCGTTACCAAAAGGAGAATTGAACTGAGTTTTCCGATGTGCTCATACTTCACCGTTCCTACAAAACGCATAATCCCCAAACCGATCAAAACGAAAATAATATGCTTGATCACGTGACCAGTTGTAGTCCCGTTGTTGACAATATATTCCAGATTCGAACTTGCGGAATAAACCGGAAATACCGAAAGCAGGGAGATCAAAATGATCACCGACCAAAGAACCTTGTCTCCTTTCAGCAGTTCGAATTTGTTGTCTGTCGTTTGTTCCATTTTATTTTACAATTAGCTGATAGCCATTGGCTTTTCGCTTTTTAATACTTCATTTTTGAATTGATTGCCTCGGTCTTCATAACCATTGAACAAATCAAAACTTGCGCAACAAGGCGACAACAAAACGATGTCTCCTTTTACTGCCACCGATTTGGAAACTTCTACTGCTTGTTGCATACTGGAAGTGTCATAAATCTGCGTTTTCTTGCCTTTGAAAAAATCAATAATTTTTTGATTATCAATTCCTAAGCAGACAATTGCCTTTACTTTTCTTTTAACTAAATCTTCTATTTCCGTATAATCATTTCCTTTGTCTTTTCCGCCGACAATCCAAACGACAGGTTGTTTCATACTTTCCAAAGCGAAATATGTTGCGTTCACGTTGGTTGCCTTACTGTCATTGATGAATTTCACGCCGTTGATTTCGGAAACGGGTTCCAATCTGTGTTCAACCGCTTGGAAAGTCATCAATGAATTTCTAATACTTTGATTGCTGATTTCCAATAATTTACCAGCTATACTTGCCGCCAGGCTGTTGGCAACATTATGTTTTCCTAACAGAGACAATTCGTCGATGTTCATTGTGAAACCATCGTTGACATTCACCACGAAGTTTTCATCGATGGAAAATGCGCCTTTTTCTAATCTTTCGTTTAATGAGAATGGCACTTTGGTCACTTTTAAATCGAGTTTTCCTAGAAGCGATTTGCTCATTTCGTCATCTTTGTTGTAGATGAAAAAATTGTTAGCTTCCTGATTTTCAGCAATTCTGAATTTAGCCAAAGCATATTCTTCGTAATTGTAATTGTACTGGTCCAGATGGTCCTTAGACAAATTCAACAAAAGAGAAATATATGGTCTAAAGTTTTGAATATCATCCAATTGAAAACTACTCACTTCCAAAACATAGTAATCGAAATTTTCCTCAGCAACTTGTTTGGCAAAGCTTTTTCCGATGTTTCCACCCAAACCAACGTTGAAACCATCTTCCTTCAAAATATAGTAAATCAAAGAAGTCGTGGTCGTTTTTCCGTTGCTTCCAGTGATGGCGATGATTTTCGCATCTGTAAACTCAGAAGCAAACTCAATCTCAGAAGACAATCTGATTCCTTTTTCCTGAATCTTCAAAATCATCTCGGCTTTTTTCGGAATTCCGGGGCTTTTGATAATCCAGTCGGCATTCAGTATTTTTTCTTCAGAATGTTTTCCGTCTTCATAATCAACGCCCAGTTCGTCCAGCTCTTTTTTGTAGTTCTCACGAATCATTCCCATATCCGAAAGGAACACGTCAAAGCCTTTAGCCTTCGCCAAATATGCTGCGCCAACACCGCTTTCTCCGCCACCAAGTATTACTACTCTCATACTATTCTGTAAAATGTATTATGTACAAAGTAAAATGACTTTTAAGATGTACATCATTTGGTTATTAATTCTAATAAATCTGTAAAAAATACGTGGTACATTATACTTTTTACATTTTACAATTCCCTATCTGGTTTTTAAAGTGATTAAGCAAATAATCGCAAGCATTACACCCAAGATTACCATTCGGTTTACTATTTTACTCTCGTGGAAACCTTCCTTTTGGTAATGGTGGTGAAGCGGTGACATTTTGAATAATCTATTGTTCTGGGCATATTCCAGCCCATATTTTCTCTTTCTGTATTTGAAGACCCAAACCTGTAGAATCACGGATAAAAGTTCTATCAGGAAAACCCCGCATAGAACTGGAATTAATAATTCCTTTCTTAAAATAATTGCCAAAACTGCAATCACGCCACCCAACATCAAACTTCCTGTATCGCCCATAAAAACCTGCGCAGGATAAGTATTGTACCAGAAAAATCCAATCACAGCTCCCACCAAAGCGAGGGCAAAAATCGTTGTTTCTCCCATATGTGGCAGGAACATAATATTCAGATAATCAGCGAAAATGATGTTTCCAGAAACGTAGGCGAAAAATGCCAACGTCAGCAAAATCACAACGCTGGTTCCAGCGGCCAAACCATCGATTCCATCGGTAATATTGGCTCCGTTTGAAACTGCCGTGACGATGAAAATCACAATCGGAATAAAAACAATCCAAGCCCATTCGTGCGCCTCAGCATCATCCATCCAAAACAAAATCCCGCTGTAGTCAAACTCGTTGTTTTTTGTGAAAGGCACTGTAGAAACTGGAATTTTTTCGTCTTCCATAAAGTTCTGTTCCACATTATTTCTGTTCACAACAGTTGAGTCTGCGTACTTTCTCTTAACCTCGATATCGGGGTGAAAATACATTGTAACTCCGACAATTAAGCCTAAACCAACTTGCCCAATCACCTTGAATTTCCCACTCAATCCGTCTTTATTTTTTTTAACTTTCTTAAGATAATCGTCAAGAAAACCAATCGCCCCCATCCAAAGCACCGAAATGATTAGAAGAACAATGTAGATATTGGTGATTCTCGTGAATAGCAAAACCGGAATAATGGTCGCCAAAATGATAATCAAACCTCCCATTGTCGGCGTTCCTTCTTTCTGCTTCTGCCCTTCCAGACCAAGGTCTCTCACCAATTCTCCCATTTGTTTTTTTCTGAGGTAATTGATAATCTTTTTCCCGTAGGCCATTGCAATAATCAGCGAAAACAAAACTGCCATCGCCGCGCGGAAAGAAATGTACTTAAACAAGTTCATCCCTGGAACGTGGATTCCGTGAGCGGTTAAATATTCGTAGAGATAATATAGCATTCGTTGTCTTTTTTATTTATTGATGAGAGTTTTACAAATCATAACTTTTGATAAAAATCTCATTTCTGCGTTTGCAAATCGTGTCAATTGATTTTAGATTTTTGAGAAGTCTCTCACCATTATCATAACTTTTAATAATCTTCAAAACCTCTGTTTTATAGTTTTCACTTTTGTTTCTATTATATTTCTCACAGAGACAGTTTGCAATATCCATTTTAACATTTGATTCCCTAAAATCTATAAATCCAGGTTTTGGTTTCTCAAAAAGTTTTTTGTAATAAACTCCTTCGCAATCCAGAACTGTTATTTTTCTTTTAAAATCATTAGTAAAAATGAACAAGATGAAAAATCCAAAAACTATAATCGAAATAATTCCTATTAATATTTGAAATCTTCTATTCATCTTCAAATTTCATTAATTACTTTCCCATCAAATTCAAAAGTTCTCTAATCGTCTCTTTGTCATCAAAATGATGTTTCACGCCATTGATTTCCTGATAGGTCTCGTGGCCTTTTCCTGCAACTACTACGATATCTTTTGGCTCAGCAAACTTGATGGCCATCTTTATCGCTTCTCTTCTGTCCGGAATCGAAGTGTATTTGCTGAAATTCTGAGGCTGGATTCCAGCTTCGATTTCTTTGATGATTTGTGCTGGGTCTTCCGTTCTCGGATTGTCTGAAGTGATTATTGCCAACGTCGATTTCTTGGTTGCAATGTTACCCATTTCGGGACGTTTGCTTTTGTCTCTGTCGCCTCCACAACCGAAAACACAAATCAATCTTTCGTTTTTTGTTCTGATTTCATTGATGCTGTCAAGCACATTTTCCAATGCATCTGGCGTGTGAGAATAATCGACAACGAAGAAAATTCCGCCGTTGGATTTTATCGTTTCGAAACGTCCATTCACGCGTTGAAGAACAGAAATCGCCTGCAAAACCTCATCTTCGTTCATTCCTAATTCCAAGGCAATTGCGTAAGCTAAAAGTAGATTTGAAGCGTTGAATTTCCCGGTCAAAGTTGTCCAGAATTCTTTATTATTAAAGTTCAGCAACATTCCGTTGAAGTCAACTTCAAGCACTTTTCCGTGGAAATCTGCCATTGTTTTCAAAGCGAAGGTTTTCTTTTTCGCTTTTGTATTTTGAAGCATTACCGAACCGTTTTTGTCATCAGCATTGGTGATGGCAACCGCAGAATCTTCCAACTCATCAAAGAATCTTTTCTTTGCGTGGATGTAATTTTGGAAAGTCTTGTGATAATCCAAATGGTCGTGCGTGATATTCGTAAAACCAGCCACTTTGAAGTGTAATCCTTCGGTTCTGTTTTGAGAAATCCCGTGAGAACTGACTTCCATAAAAGCATATTCGCAACCGATTTCAACAGCTTTCGCCAACATTTGATTTAATCTGATGACGTCTGGCGTTGTGTGAGTTGATGGGATAATTTCGTCTCCAATTCTGTATTCAACAGTTGAAATCAATGCCGATTGATAACCCAAAGTTTTAAAAATATCGAACAACAAAGTCGTTACCGTCGTTTTTCCGTTGGTTCCGGTAACACCGATTAATTTTAATTTTGCTGAAGGATTTCCGTAAAAGTTAGATGCCAAATGTCCTAGTGCTTTTGAAGAATCCTCGACTTTAATATAAGTCACCTCGTCAATAATTTCAGAAGGCAACTCTTCACAAACAATGACTTTCGCACCTTTTTCGATGGAAGAATTGATGTAAGAATGCCCATCGGAAACTGTTCCTTTCAACGCTACATACAAAGAATCTTCAACAACTTTTCTGCTGTCGAAAACCAATTCCGAAACTTCTCTTTCGAGCGTTCCGATTGTTTCCAAAACTTGGATTCTTTGTAATAATTTTTCTAAATTCATAGTCTGCTTTTGGCTTCTGGCAAATTGCCTTTAGCCTATTTTAATTCTGAAGTTCCAGATATATTTTTTGGTTTTTCCTAATGTGAGCACCCTCTGCCGGAAACTGTCCTTTGATTTTACCAACACCTTTGTAATCAACCCTGTAACCCATATTTTCCAATTGTGGAATCACATTTTTTCCAATCAGCCCCACAACATTTGGCATTGAGTCTTTTCTGACATTCAGTTTTACATTTGGCTCCACCATTTTGTTGAGGTTCACTTTATGCTCCTCCAACATTTCTTTTTCAACATTCAAAGGTGTTTTAAGGAAAGTCTTTCCTGCAATCTCTTTGAAAACCGGCGCAGAAACAGTTCCTCCTGCGTATCCTTTGGATTTATCCGGCTGATTTATCACTACAATACAAGTATATTTTGGATTGTCAGACGGATAAAAACCTGCAAAAGAAGCTTGATATCTCATGGGTCCAGGCAACCAATATAAAATTCTTGCAGTCCCGGTTTTGCCCGCAATTTTAAGATTTGGTGTATAGATACTTTTAGCGGTTCCTTTCTCAACAGCTTTTGTCAATGCACTGGTCATCATTGTAATTGCCTTATCTGATGCCATTTTCTTAACCATTACTTCTGGCTTGGAATTGTACAAAACGTTTCCGTCTTTCATTATTTTATCAATGAAAAGCGGTTTTACCATTTTACCTTTGTTGGCAATTCCGTTATAAAAAGTGACCAATTGCAACAATGGAAAACTTGATGAATAACCGTATCCGAGAGAAGCCAGAGTTGCCTTGTTCCACCTCTTGCTTTGAGGCGTTTGGATGGATGGCTTTGCGATTCCTGGTAATTCGATTTGCATTTTATCGAACATTTTCCAACGTTTGAGATGGTCTATAAAAACCTGTGGTTTATCGGCATAATGTTCTGTAATGATTTTTGCCGCACCCACATTGCTCGATTTTGCCAAAACATCACTCACATCATAAGTTCCGCCACCGTGACCATCTGTAATTCTTTGACCTGCGTAGGTCCAAATGCCGTTTCCAATGTTGACTTTCGTATTTTCATCTATGAAACCATCGTCCATCGCCGCCAAAAGTGAGACAGTTTTAAAGGTAGAACCTGGTTCCTGAGCGTCTTTCACTGCATAGTTGTAAGCATCAACATAGATTCCTGGTTCGGTTCTTCTAAGGTTGACCATCGCTCGGATTTTCCCGGTCTCCACTTCCATCACCACCACACAACCGTGGTCTGCATCGAATTTCACCAGTTGATTTTCCAAGGCCGAATGCGCAATATCCTGAATCCTCAAATCCAAAGTCGTGTAAACGTCCTGACCATCAACAGGCTCTTGAACTTTCCAGTAATCGATTGGCTTCCATTGAGATGAGTTGATTCTTTGCTCCAAACGGGTTCCATCAATCCCAGTCAAGAATTTGCTGAATGCACCTTCAAGACCAGACTTTGATTCGCCATTGTCCATTCCAATTGTTCCAGCGCCAATCTGCGAAGTTGCCAACTCTCTTCGAAAGTTTCTTTGAATGATAAAACCACCTTTGTTTTTTCCTTTGATGAAAATCGGAAAGTTTCTGATTCTATCGTATTCGTCGAAGTCAAGGCCTTTTGCCAAGAGATAATATTGGTTGTTCTTTTTGTTCTGAGCATCCAATTTTGCTCTGAAATAACTTCTCGGCTTGTCGAACATTTTGCTGAGAGAATCCGTCAATGCTACAATGTTGTTATTATAGATTGTATCTCTCATAGATTTGAAATCCAAATAGACGTCGTAACGCATCACCGTCGTCGCCAAGATGGAACCGTCTGATGCGTAGAGATTTCCACGCGCCGCTTTCAAAGTGGCTTCGCGGTAGTTTTTGCTGATGTAATTATCTTCAAACTCCTGGACATTGGTATTCTGAAGAACCAAAATTCTCCCTAGAAAAATCACAAACAAAACGAAGGCCCCTAAAACAAAAAGGTAGCCCCACTTGAGTGCATTGGACCGTTTCTTTTCGTAATCGTTATTCTGATTTATCATTTGTGCTGTCTAGTTTTATCAATAATTTGGTTGGATGACTGTCCAAACTCACCAGTGAATCCTGAACCATTTCTTTTCCCAGCTCGGATTCCATTCTAATTTTTATAAGTCGGCTTTGCGCGTAGGCATTTCGCGACTTGTATTCTTCTGTTTCTTCTTTCAGCTTGTTGACATGCTCAATTTTCGTGTTGACCAAATGGTTGCTGTAAATCATCACCATCAGCAATCCGAAAATGAACAGGAAATATTTGTAATGCGCCTTTACCTCATCACGGTTAAGGAAATTCCCTTTTATGATGTCCATAAAAGTGAGTCTCTTCTGTTTGTTTTGAGTTAATTTTGCCAACTGATTTTATAAATGATAATTGATTAATGATAATTGATAAAAGCGACGAATTAAAATCATTCATCATTTATCAATCATCAACTATAATTTTGTTCCTATTCTCATTTTTGCGCTTCGTGCGCGTGAGTTTTCTTCTATTTCTTTATCGTCTGGGATGATTGCTTTTGTCTTTAACAATTCAAAAGTTTTCTTGTAATTCCCATAAATATCGCGAGGCGGTTCACCTTCGAACATTCCGTTTTTCAGGAAACGTTTTACCAATCTGTCTTCTAATGAATGGTAAGAAATCATTACCAATCTGCCTTCCGGCTTCAAAACTTTGTAAGACTGAACTAATAATTCCTTCAAAACTTCCAACTCCTGATTGACCTCAATTCTGATTGCCTGAAAAATCTGAGCGAAAAATTTATTTTGTTTGAAAGCTGGGATGTAACTGAAAAGTGATTTCAATTCATCCGTTGTGTTGATTTTTTTAGTTTTTCTGTGATGAACAATTTCTCTGGCCAACTTTCTGGATTCTCTTAGTTCTCCATAATTGTATAGCACATTCGCCAAATCTTCCTCTTCATATTCATTGATGATTTTTTTGGCATCAAGACCTTGCATCACATTCATTCTCATATCCAGAGGCGCATTGCTTCTGATGGAAAATCCACGTTCCGCCTCATCAAACTGATGGGAAGAAACACCCAAATCTGCCAAAATCCCATCAACACCAGTTACGCCGTAAGCCAACAGCGAATTCTCCAAAAACCTGAAATTCTGGTTAATCAATGTGAATCTCGGGTCGTCGATTGTATTCTTCAAAGCATCCAAATCCTGGTCGAAAGCGTACAATTTCCCTTTGTCCGAAAGTCGGCTGAGAATCTCACGGGAATGTCCGCCACCACCGAAAGTGCAGTCCACGTAGATGCCGTCCGGATTGGTTACCAGACCATCTACACTTTGTTTCAGCAAGACTGGATTATGATACATATTTTTTATAATTGATAAATGATGAGTGATAAATGATATTTTGACTCTCTTAGTCTCTTGTCTTTTAGTCTGCTGCCTCTCCCGAATCAAGGTTTCCCATTACGTCTTCTGCGAGGTTTGCGAAATCAATTTCACTTACTGCGATGACCTGTTCGTAAGATTCTTTGTCCCAAATCTCGAAGAGTTCGCCGGCACTTGTGATGACGATTTCTTTGTTGAGATTGGCAAACTGCGTCAAATCTTTGCTGATTTGCAGACGACCGACGTTGTCCATTTCCACGGTTTTCACACCAGCGGTAAACATTCTGATGAAATCCGCATTTTTCTTGACGAATCGATTGAGAGCATTTATCTTTGCCATCAATCTGTCCCAAGGTTCCATCGGGTACACTTCCAGACATTTTTGAAACACCGAACGCTTGACGATAAATGGCTCATCTGCAAAGTGTTCCATCTGCTTCGTAAGCGAAGCAGGCAGTTTGATGCGCCCTTTGTCATCTATTTTGCACTCGTATGTTCCAATGAAGTTTTTCATTTGGAGCAAATTTATATAAATTTCTACCACATTTTACCACTTTTGCCCACAATTGTACTTAATGTTTATAACTTTTTGGTTTCAGGGCTTTCTTGGCTAATGATTTGATTTAAAATCGATTAAAAAGAAATATTGAGAAATCCTTTATCATAAAGGCTTTTCTTTGAGTGGTTTAAAAAAATAGGTTTAAAATTGTCCATTATTTAAAATCATTCTAAACCCAAAATCAAATCCTTATATTTGTTATATGAAATCGTCTTACTTCAAAAATGAAAATACCGATGGATAAGAAAGCGATTGCATACGACCTTTAAAAATCAATAAGTTTCTGCATATGAATTATTTAGAAGCGCTTAACTGGCGATATTCCGTAAAAAGATTTAACGGAAAAAAGATTAGCTCCGAAAAACTGAACAATATTTTGGAAGCTGGAAGATTGTCAGTCAGCTCACAAGGACTTCAGCCTTATCATCTTTTGGTGGTGGAGAATGATGAAACGATTCAGAAATTGATTCCGGCATTTTACAATCCATCGCAGATTTCGACTTGTTCCCATTTGATTGCTTTGGTTTCTAAGACCAATATTAATAAGGAATATGTCGATAATTATTTCAGTCATATTATTAATGAGCGAGGCGTGACTTTGGAACAATTGGTGGCTTTTAGAAATAATATCAATTCGCAATTGGAAAATCAAACTTCGCAGGAAATGGAAAGTTGGTCGGAGAAACAGAGTTACATCGTTCTTGGCTCTTTGATAATGGCTTCGGCACAGGAAAATATCGACAGTTGCCCGATGGAAGGTTTCAGACAAGACATTTTGGAAGATGTTTTGAAAATCGATAAAGAAAGTGAGAAAATCGCTGTCGTTTTGACTTTAGGTTACAGAGCGGAAGATGATAATTTCCAAAACTTCAAAAAAGTGAGAAAACCTGCGGATAAGTTCATCAAATTCTTATAACTTTATTCTTTTGAATTTCCTCAGATATTTTTGAGGGTAGTAATTATTATTTATGATAAAAACAGACGTTCTCGTAATCGGTTCCGGAATCTCAGGCCTTTCTTACGCCATCAAAATATCCGAACAATTGCCAGACACCAAAATCATCATCGTGACAAAAGGCAATGAGGATGAGAGCAATACAAAATATGCACAAGGCGGATTGGCCGTTGTCACAGATTTTTCCAAAGATAATTTTCAGAAACATATAGACGACACGTTGCGGGCCGGCGATTACATCAACGACCCAGAAATCGTAAGAATGGTGGTGGAAGAAGCGCCACTTAGATTCAATGAAATCGTGGAATGGGGCGCGAAGTTTGACCAAGAGAAAGGTCAATATTCACTCGGAAGAGAAGGCGGACACACGGAAAACCGAATCGTGCATCACAAAGACATCACAGGTTTCGAAATTGAAAGAGCACTTCTGGAAACCGTCAACAACTCTCCGAATATCGAAATGTTGGCGCATCATTACGTCATAGATTTGATTACCCAGCACCACGTTCCAAATAAAAAATTCGAAAAGGAAAACCTCGATTGTTACGGCGCTTACGTCCTTGATGAGAAAAATAAAAAAATAAAAAAAATCACTGCAAAAATCACGTTGGTAGCAACCGGAGGCGCAGGTCACGTTTATAAAAACACGACCAATCCAATCATCGCAACCGGAGACGGAATTGCTTTTGTTCACAGAGCGCACGGCAAGGTTTCGAATATGCAGTATTACCAGTTTCATCCAACAGCGATGTACTCCAAACGTGACGGAATGTTGTTTCTAATTTCCGAAGCCGTTCGTGGCGATGGCGCAAAACTGAGAACAAAATCCGGCAAACCTTTTATGCAGAAATACGATGAGCGAGAGGAACTGGCTTCCCGCGACATCGTTGCAAGAGGAATTGACAATGAACTCAAAATAAGCGGAGACGATTATGTTGGCTTGGATTGCCGAGAAATGGACAAGGAAAAATTCGTCCATCACTTTCCTAATATTTACAAAAAATGTATGGATGAAGGCATCGACCCAATGAAAGAGTTGATTCCAGTGGTTCCGGCTTGTCATTATTTGATGGGCGGAATTGATACTGATAAAAACGGACAATCATCCATCAAAAATCTTTTCGCAGTTGGAGAATGTACCAATTCAGGACTTCACGGCGCAAATCGTCTGGCTTCGAATTCTTTATTAGAAGGTTTGGTTTTTGGCCACAACGCGGCGATGAAAACGGTGGAACTTTTACAAGAAAATGATTTCAACTTCGACGACCTGAAAGCAGTTCCGGAATGGAATGAAGAGGGAATGAAAATGATGGACGAAATGGTTCTCGTGACTTACCTCAGAAAGCAACTTCAGGAAATGATGAGCGATTTGGTTGCGATTGTGAGAAGCAATGCGAGATTGGAATTGGCCAAGAAAAAACAGCGCGAAATCTACGAAGCGGTGACGGAACTTTATAATTACTCAATTCTTTCGCCACAACTTTCGGAATTGAGGAATCTTGTGAATATTTCTTATTTGATTATTAAGCAATCTTTGGAAATGAAAGAAAACAAAGGTGCTTTTTATAATAAGGATTTGGCTACGAAACCGCTTTTGATTAATGAGTAATTGAAATATGCTTAAAGAAAACAATGAACAATACTTCCGTTGGATTTCAGATTTGAAACAGAGAATCCAGCAGAGTCAAATCAAAGCGGCCATTCAGGTAAATTCTGCTTTGATAGAGATGTATTGGGATTTGGGAAAGGAAATTTCGGAAAGGAGTTTTGAGAATACTTATGGTTCGGGATTTTTCAATCAGTTGAGTCATGATTTGAGAAATGAATTTCCTGAGATTAAAGGTTTTTCCGAGAGTAACATTAAACTCTTCGAAAGGTTCTATTTATTTTATAGTCAAGCAATTACAAATCAGCAACAACTTGTTAACGATTTCAAAAATGATGACAATTCAATTCTCCAGCAAGTTACTGGAGAATTCAAAAGTGGGGAAAATCAAAATCGGCAACAACTTGTTGGCGAATTCCCTCAGAAACTTTTTTTAATTCCTTGGGGTCATCATATTCAGATTTTCACAAAATGTAAAAATGTAACAGAAGCTTTATTTTACATTAATAAAACCATAGAAAACAGTTGGAGCAGAGCGGTTCTATTGAATATGATTTCTGGAAATCTCTACCAATCTCAAGGAAAAGCAATTACCAATTTTTCCAAAACCCTTCCTGACTATGATAGCGAGCTGGTAAAGCAAACTTTGAAAGACCCTTATATTTTCGATTTCCTTAATATAAGTGAAAATTTCAAAGAGAGAGAACTGGAAAATGCCTTGATTGATAATATCCAAAAATTCTTAATTGAACTAGGAAATGGTTTTGCGTTTGTCGGGAAGCAAGTGGAAATGAAAGTCGGGAATCAAAGTTTTTTCTTAGATTTACTTTTCTATCATATTAAATTAAAAAGATACGTTGTCATCGAACTGAAATCTGGAGAATTCGAGCCGGAGCACGCAGGGAAACTCAATTTTTACGTCACTTCTGTCGATAAGCAATTGCGTGACGAAAATGATAATGCGACGGTTGGATTGATTATTTGTAAAACGAAAGACGACATCATTGCAGAATATTCTTTGACCGATTTGCACAAACCTTTGGGAATCTCTTCCTATGAATTAAGAAAAATCTTACCAGATAACTTTAAATCTTCCCTGCCAAGCATCGAAGAAATTGAAAATGAACTTAATAAAAACATCAACACAAAATGAAAAGACCAGCATACGCCAGCGATAAAGTTTTAAAGGAATTCATCAGAACTGCTCTGGAAGAAGACATCCAAAACGGCGACCACTCTACACTTTCCACCATTCCGAAAGATTTGGAACAGAAAGCGCAACTTATAGTAAAAGAAAATTGCATTCTGGCCGGAGTGGAATTAGCAGAAATTATTTTTAAGAATTTTGATAAGAATTTGAAAGTTGAGGTTTTCATCAAAGATGGAGAATCTGCTAAAAAAGGTGATATCGCTTTCATAGTTACAGGAAAAGCAAGGTCAATTTTGTCAACAGAAAGATTAGTTCTGAATTGTATGCAAAGAATGAGTGGAATCGCAACAATGACGCATGATTGGGATTCCCGATTAATTGGAACCAAGACAAAACTTCTCGATACTAGAAAAACCACGCCGAATTTCCGGGTCTGCGAGAAGTGGGCCGTTGCCATCGGTGGTGGAACTAATCACAGATATGGATTGTACGATATGATAATGTTGAAAGACAATCACGTCGACTACAACGGAAGCATCACCAATGCTGTAAAAATGGCAAAGGATTATGTCAAAAAAAACAAGCTGAAACTTAAAATTGAAGTGGAAACCAGAAACCTTGAAGAAGTAAAAGAAGCTGTAAAATCGGGTGCTGACAGGATTATGTTTGATAATATGCCAGTGGAAATGATGAGCGAAGCCGTAAAAATCGTAAATGGAAAATCAGAAACTGAAGCTTCCGGTGGAATTACACGCGATGTGTTAAATTCGGTGGCGAAAACTGGTGTAGATTTTATCTCAGCGGGTGCTTTAACCCATTCTTCGAGCAATATCGACTTGAGTCTCAAGGCTTTAAAAAATTAACAATGTATTAACAGATGTTATCCTTTTTTTTAAGACTTTTGCGACATAAATCTTAAAGAAAATGAAAAAGACTCTAATCGTTGCAATTTTACTTGCCGGTTTTTTTACTGCATCTGCACAGGTTACTACTAGTAGTGTAAGTGGAGTTGTTACTCAATCTGCTGGCAAAAAGACCTCCGGAGCAAGTATCAAAGCAGTTCACCAACCTTCTGGTACTGTATATTCTGGAGTTTCTAACAGCTCTGGTTATTTTAATTTATCGAATCTTCGTGTTGGAGGTCCTTATACAATTGAAATTACCTATGCTAATTTGAAACCTGTCATATACGAAGATGTATATCTACAATTAGGAGAGCCTTTTGCTGCCGACGCAATGTTGACACAAGAAAGCGAAACTTCAATTGAAGCAGTGAAAATTGTTGCAGTAGGAAGAAATTCCAGAAAAAATGGAGCAACAACAGTTATTGGAAGAAAACAAATAGAGAACATGCCAACTCTAAGCAGATCTCTTCAAGACTTCACAAGACTCACGCCTCAAGCTAACGGAAACTCTTTTGGAGGAGCAAACAACAGATATAATAATATTACCATTGATGGTGCTGTAAACAATGATGTATTTGGACTTTCTGGTTCTGGTACACCTGGAGGACAAGCTGGCACACAACCAATCTCATTGGATGCTATTCAGGAAATCCAAGTAGCTTTAGCTCCTTTCGATGTTACACAAGGAAACTTTACAGGAGCTGGTGTAAACGCAGTTACTAGATCCGGTACTAATAAATTTGAAGGATCTCTTTACTTTTTCGGGAGAAATGAAAATACAATTGGTAAAAGTGTAATTACTGGTGAAAAATCTTCAAAATTTAGTGAAACCCAATATGGTGTAAGAGTTGGAGGTCCATTGATCAAGGATAAATTATTCTTCTTCTTCAATGCAGAATCTGGAAGAAGAACTTCTCCTTTAGCTTTCAATGCAGGTGAGGCAGGAAGTGCGATGACTAATGAAATTGCTCAGCAAATTGCAGATTACACTTTAACAAAATATGGATATGATGTTGGTGGCTATGGCCCACAAGACATCCAAACTCAAAACAACAAGATTTTTGGAAAGATTGATTGGAATATTAATGATAAGCACCAGCTAGCTATCCGTTATAACTATATTGATGCATTTGATGATAATTTATCAAGAAGTGGAAATTTCTTCAGATTTGGAAATAATGCGTATAAATTTACCAATAAACAAAGTGGTTTAGTTGCTGAATTAAGAAGTAATTTCAACAGTAGTTTTTCAAATAATTTAATCTTAGGATATTCTTCTATCAAAGATAGTCGCGATACAGCAGGAAGCCCTTTTCCACAAGTCACTATCTTGAATATTGGAAACGTTTCCGGTGCATCTGCAGAATTCGGATCTCAAAGAAGTTCATTTGCTAATGAATTAGATCAAACTATTTTTGAAGTTACCGATAACTTCAAATGGAATGTTGGAAAAAGTACATTTACTCTGGGAACTCATAATGAATTTTTCAGCTTCAGAAACTTGTTTATCAACAATTTGAATGGTAGATGGGACTTTAACAGTGTAGCAGATTATTTAAACAATATTCCTGCGAGAGTAAGAGCAACATATTCTCTTATTCCAGGAGAGCCAAGACCGGAAGCTAAATTTAGTGCTGCTCAATTAGCATTCTATGCTCAAGGAGAATCAGAGGTTTTCAAAAACTTTAGATTAACGTATGGTATTAGATTAGACGTTCCAATCATTAGTGATGAGCCTTTAAGAAATCCAAAAATCGAAGCTGCTTTCCCTGGATATAGAACAGACAACACTCCAAGCGGGCAATTGTTATGGGCACCAAGAGCTGGATTTAATTATAACGTAAACGGTGATAGATCGCTAGTACTTCGTGGTGGTGCTGGTGTATTCACTGGAAGAGTACCTTTCGTATGGTTGTCTAACCAGTTTACAAATAGTGGAATGTTGTTCGGTACTGTTGACGCAAGAACAACTGGTATCAACGGTGGCAATGGATTCGACCCAAATATTGATAACCAACAAAATATGGGTTCAGGATCTACGCGTGCAGAAGTTAATCTAGTGAGCGATGATTTCAAAATACCTCAAGTCTTGAGATTCAACTTAGCTGGAGATTTCAGACTACCTGGAGGAATCAACGCTACTTTGGAAGGAATGGTTTCAAAAACAATGAATAACATTGTATATTCTGACATCAATATCTCGGGAAGCAATGCAAGCATCAATCCTGCTTTATCAGGTGGTGCTGACACAAGACCTAATTATGCTGGACAAAGAGTGAACGCTACAGACTTCACAAATGTTATTTTGATGAGTAATTCTAGCAGAGGTTATACTTATAGTTTAACAACTCAATTACAAAAATCATTCGGTTTTGGTTTGGATTTGATGGCCGCTTATACTAACGGGCAATCTGCCTCAATAAACGATGGTAACAGTAGTACAGCATTATCTAACTGGGAATTTACACAAATCGTCACAAACCCGAATAATCCTTCTTTAGCAAATTCTAACTTTGATATCAGACACAGAACTATTGGAAGCGCTGGTTACAGAATAGAATACGGAAGAAATAAAGCATTTGCAACAGGATTCAGCCTATTCTACGCAGGAACCTCAGGATCTCCTTTCACATATTTGTATAATGGTGACGTGAATGGCGACGGTGCATTCTCTAATGATTTAATTTATGTACCAAGAAGTGCAAGTGAAATTAAATTAGTGGCTTTAACAGGATCTAATCCTGCAACAGTTGCTCAACAATGGGATGCATTGGATGCTTTCATCGAGCAAGATCCTTACTTGAGAACTAGAAGAGGGCAATATGCTGAAAGAAATGGCGCAAGAACACCTTGGGAACACAAATTTGATATGAGAATTACTCAGGATCTGGGAATTACAATCAAGGATAGAGTTCACAGATTCCAATTGACCTTTGATATCTTCAACGTAGGAAATCTACTTAACAAAGATTGGGGGAAAAGTTACTTCGTATCTAACCAAGCTTATCAGTTGATTACATATACTACCTCTGGTGGTGGTGGATATACTTTCCGAGCTCCTCAGGATAATAAAGCTTATAACATTTCTGATCTTGCTTCTAGATGGCAAGGGCAATTAGGAATCAGATATATTTTCTAATCTGATTAATATTAATTAACAACTCAAATCCCGACTATCTGTCGGGATTTTTTTATCTTTGTCAATCAAAAATCTGAATATGGAAGTTTACAACATTCTTTTGCACGCGCACAAAGGTTTCGCTTACTTGGAACTTGCTTTGGTCGCTGCATTTTTAATCCTTCTGTTGGTAACGATGTTTACTTATAGCGGCAACATTACAAAACCTTTAAGAAAGGTCACATTGTTTACAATGATCTTCTTTCACGTTCAATTCCTTATTGGGATTACAATGCTGATCATCAACTTTACCAAAGGTTTGGATATGGGTTCAGTAATGAAAAACGCTGATCTAAGATTCACTTACGTAGAGCATCCATTCTCAATGTTGATCGCTGCGGTTCTGATGACCATCGTCAACAAAAAATTGAAAACTGCAGACAAATTAACCATTCGTCTTATGTCTCTAGGATTGGTTGCAATTGCACTTTTTGTGTTCGCATTTCCTTGGGCAAGAGTTTTCGGAGTTTAATTAATTTAAAATCTAAAAAAATTGATCTGATAAAAACACAATTAATTTATCAATTATCATTAATCATTAATCACTTATAAACAATGAAAGTAGCTGTAGTAGGCGCAACCGGAATGGTTGGACAAGTTATGCTGAGAGTTTTGGAAGAGAGAAATCTTCCTATCACCGAATTAATTCCCGTAGCATCAGAGAGATCTGTTGGCAACAAGGTCAAGTTCAAGGACAAGGAATTCACTATCGTTAGCATGGACGACGCTATTGCAGTCAAACCCGAGATCGCCATCTTTTCTGCTGGTGGTGATACTTCATTGGAATTTGCTCCTAAGTTTGCTGAGGTTGGGACCGTTGTGATCGACAATTCTTCAGCTTGGAGAATGGATCCGACCAAGAAATTGGTAGTTCCGGAAATCAACGCAAATGTTTTGACTAAGGAGGACAAGATCATCGCCAATCCAAATTGTTCTACAATCCAATTGGTAATGGTGCTTCACCCCTTGAATATTAAATATGATATCAAAAGAGTTGTCGTTTCAACTTATCAATCCGTAACTGGAACCGGGAAAGCAGCCGTAGATCAATTGAATTCTGAAATCAAAGGCGAAAGTCCTGAGAAAGTTTATCCTTATCAGATCTTCAAAAATGCATTGCCACATTGCGATGTTTTTTCTGATGACGATTACACCAAAGAGGAGATTAAATTGATGAAAGAGCCTAAGAAAATCATGGGCGATGATACTTTCAATTTGACAGCAACGGCTGTAAGAGTTCCCGTACAAGGTGGCCATTCTGAAAGCGTGAATATCGAATTCGAAAATGAATTTGACCTTGATGAAGTTAGAAAGATCCTTTCTGAAACTCCGGGTGTCACCCTTCAGGACGATGTGAAAAACAACCACTACCCGATGCCACTGTATTCCGAAGGAAAAGATGATGTGTTTGTTGGAAGAATCCGCCGAGATCTCTCCCAGCCGAATACGCTCAACCTATGGATCGTGGCAGACAATCTGCGAAAGGGCGCTGCTACAAACGCAGTTCAGATCGCAGAATATCTGGTAGCACACAACTTAGTTTAAACTAACAAAAATCAAAGAATCTTCGAAAACCTCGAAGATTCTTTTTTTAGCAATGGAAAATAGCAAACAACAAAATTCTAATATCGCGTTTCAGAAATGGATCGCGGCGGTTGGTATTATTCTCTTCGTCGGAAAGATCATCGCTTGGAAACTCACGAATTCCGATTCTGTCTTTTCCGACGCGATGGAAAGTATTGTGAATGTCATCAGCGCATTTATGGGGCTTTACGCGTTGTATCTCGGCGGGAAACCTCGGGACGTGAATCATCCTTACGGCCACGGAAAAGTAGAATTTGTCACTTCAGCTATCGAAGGTTCATTGATAAGCATTGCCGGATTAATGATCATCTACGAAGGAACCAACAGTTTGCTTTCTGATAAAGTCCTGAGCAAATTGGATTGGGGAATTTGGATCATTGCCGCAACTGCGATTGCCAATTATGTTTTGGGTTATATTTCCATTCAAAAAGGAAAGGCGGAGAGTTCTATCGTATTAATATCATCAGGAAAACATCTTCAGTCAGACACTTTTACAACTTTAGGCGTTGTGGTAAGTCTTCTCTTGGTTTATCTTACAAAAATTGTATGGATAGATTCTGTGGTTGCCCTACTCTTCGGAATTTACATCATTACGATTGGCTACAAGATTATTCGACAATCTCTGAGTGGTATTATGGATGAAGCCGATCCTGCCATGTTGGGAAGACTTGCTGAGTTTATGAATAACAATCGAAAAGCAGAATGGATTGACGTTCACAATATGAAAATCCAGCAGTTTGGAAGCAGACTTCACATCGATGCACACATCACTTTGCCTTGGTATTTTGAGCTGAGGAATGCGCACGGCGAAATGGAAGAAATGATCAAACTAATTGCTGAAAACACAGACCGCGCGGTAGAATTCAATTTCCATATGGACGACTGTAAACCAACATCTTGCGCCATTTGCCAGATTGAAAATTGTCCCGTTCGCCAAGTTGAATTTCTAAAAAAAATAGAATGGAACGGTGATAATATTTCCCAGCCGGATAAGCATACAGTTGATAATTAATTCTTAAAAATAAAAATTCCGGTACGAAAGATCGCACCGGAAATATATCAATAATAATCTTTCGTACTATTTCTTGATGAATTTTGTAGAAGTTGTTTTTCCGTCTGCAGTTGTTACATTGATAACATAAGCACCTTTAGGCAAAACAGAAATATTTACTTTGTCTCCTGTACCTGAAAGAACTTTTTTACCATCAGAACTGAAAAGAACTGAAGACAATACTTTTTGGTTTTTTGCAAAGATAAATAGTTGATCATTACTTTGAGCTACGGACAAATCTTTGATTGAGCTATAAACCTCACCTGTACCAAGAACTGTTTGACCTTCTATACTGAAAGCAAGACCATCAAATGATGCATCTGCAGTTAATGCAGAAATATCTGTCCAGTTGGTAGCTCCTGCTCCAAAAGCATTTTGTGGATCTACCAATTTTGCTTTCGTACCCAAAATAGAGCCTGTGTACCAATTCCATCTTGTAGCTGCTGTATAGGCTGTTAAATTAACTTTCGGTGCAAAAACCAACCAGTATTTTGTATTTGCTTGTAGAGCAACTGCACCTCCAGTCGCTGCTTCAAGATCTACTGTAAAAGTGAAACTGCCTGTAGATGGACTTGCGATAGAATATACAGTAGAAGGAGCGCTTACATTTACTCTTGCAACAAATGGGTTTGCATCTCCAGGAATACCAGAAGGTTTTCCAGCATTATCTGTATAGATATAAAGCACTACTCCCGTACATAACGTATTAAGATTTCCTTGATTTTGAAATCCTACGATATTTATCTTTGATGCATTTGCGGCTTGCGTAAGCGTGAAATCATCGGCAGCAACAACAAAATTACCATTTGATAATTGATCGGAAACAATACCACTTGTTCCAACTATAGGCTGAGCGTACAAAATAGCCGCTGGATTCTTCTCCGAAGCTGCAATTGATATGCTTGAAGAAACTGCGCTAAGTCTTTCTTGCGCGTTAATTGTTGACAAAGCCAAAAGAGAGGCCGCTAAAAAATAGATCTTTTTCATAAAAATTTGTTTTATTTATTAATATATCAAATATACGGTTATTTATTTTAAAATTTACAACAAAAAGTAATATTTTTTAACATATTTACACAATACAGCAACCATACTTGGAAAAGTCAGATTTTATGATTTAAATTGATTTCAGTTATGTGTGATAATTAATAGCCTTTTCAAATCAAAACCATTAAACAAAATAAATTTTTGCAGACAATAATTTTTAATAATCCTAGAAGATTACATCATTTTCGCACGATAGTAAAAAATGGGAATGATCAAGAGTAAAGTCAAAGGCTGGATCACAAACCGCCTGATATAAAAAGAAAACAAATACCCGAACTGGAATTTGTCGTAGATACAGAACAAATAGATGGGGAAAACTATCAAAAAGATCAAAGCAATCAATAGGAAAGCCTGTTTTGTCCATTTTATATTTTGAAATAAATAATGGATGATCAAAAGCGAAAAAAAAGTGTTCAGAAGAAATCGGAATAGATAGCCGACAACTAATTTTCCCCATTCAAATTCCGGGAAAACTGCCGTATGATCTGCCGATCTGAAGTAACTGAGAAATGGATCATAAAAAATTTCATTCTCCAAAGCACGGATTCCAATCAATCCGCAAACACCAATCAAAACCAAGATCCACCTAAGCATCTTTAGCTCTTTTCAATGCAAAAAACTGAATCCACACCAACCAAAGTGCAATCACACCACCATAGATAATCGCTGGAAAAAAGTAATCGTGGGCTACTTTTTCATAATCAGGATATTTGATATAGATGATATTCAAAAAGGCAATTCTTGCAACATTCAGAATGTGAAGGATAATTAAACCTGCCAAGACGTAAAGGAAGGTTTTGACACCCTTATAAAATGCAAAGATAAAGGCTGAGAAAAGGATAGCGACAGAAATCACATTGCAACCTTCCACCATTCTTGTCGTGAATTTACCATTTGTCTGGAAAAGAACACTATGAAGTTTCAAACTGTCAACCAAATTTGTAGGGAATCCGAAAAAATCCTGCACAAAAGCAATCTGAATCGCAACCCATCTGGTGAATGGATCTACAACATCGTTTTCGTAATTGTTCAGATACAACTGATAAAGCAGGACAAAAACAATATAAATGACGACGAATCGCACTAGAATCTTTAGAACCGGTAAAAAATCTTTCATCACTTGCAAAATTACAATTTTCCATCAATCAAACAGTATTAATTATTAACTTTGTAATATGCATACAGTCAAGCATTTTTTTGAAGAATACACTGGGAAACAAGCAGATTCATTTCTAGCGCTTCCACAAAGTGGCTCTTCAAGAGTTAATTACATTGCTACTTCTGAAGAAAAAAAATACGTCGTTACTTACAACGAGAATCTCCGTGAAAATGAGGCTTTCTTTTATTTTTCAGAATTGTTTCAAGATCTTGGACTTAATACGCCAAAGGTTTTTATCATTAATGAAAATCGAGATCTCTACGTGCAGGAATTTCTAGGCAATCAAACGTTGTCGGAAGTTATTTCGAAGGAAGGATTGTCTGAGCGTGTGAAAATACTAGTCAAAAAAAGCTTGAAACATCTTTTCGATCTTCAAAATAAAACGTTGGGAAAGGTGGATTTCAGCAGAAGTTTTGAATACGAAAGCTACGACGATTTACCAATTACACACGATCTCTATTATTTCAAGAATTTTATGATCGATGTTCTGGAATTGGAATATCATAAATCGACTTTGCTGAAGGAATTTAAGAAAATATCAGAAGTCATCCAGAAATTGGAGCCGAAAACGTTGATGATTCGAGATTTCCAGTCGAGGAATATTTTGGTTGATGAGAAAGATGAGGTTTTCTTCATCGATTATCAATCTGCAATGGAAGGTCCGGCTGGTTACGACGTCATCTCGTTTCTGTATCAGGCAAAAGCTAATTTCCAAAAAGATTTCAAAGAAGAAATGTTGGAATATTATCTTTCTTTTTGGGAAAATGAATCTGAAAGAAAATCTCTGGAACAATCTTTCAATTGGATGAAATTGACGCGATTTCTGCAAGTTCTTGGCGCTTATGGATTCCGAGGATTGATTCAGAGAAAAGCGCACTTTCTAGCCAGTATCTCGCAGGGTATTGAGAATGTTTTTGAATTAAGCGGAAGCTGGGAAGAAATTAGGCTGGAATTTCCAGAATTGCATTCTCTCATTCAAAAATTGAAATCGGATGAAACTAAGATGAAGATCGAAGAACTAATTATCAAATAGTAATTAAATCCCTTTTGAAATGAAACTCTGATTTGGAGAAATATCAATTGAGATAACTCAAGTCAAACTGATTACGAATCCCCTAGCCCCGATTGCAACGGAAATCCTTTTTTTTTGCGGATGGAGTTTAGCTTGGCGAAAAAAGATTGCAGTGGAAAGCGGGAAATAGCTCCTAAAAAACATGTTATAGAATATGACGGTTGAAAGCTTTTAAATTATCAACCATTTGAAAAATAAAAAACCTCAGAATATCTTCTGAGGTTTTTTCTGAATATGATCAGCTATTTAATTATTTAATACTGTTAAGTTGTTCTCTTTGATGACTCTTTTGGCAAACTTGAATTTCGGCCCCCAATAATTATCATCCAGCGATGAGACCATTACGCCTTTGGATGTGGCAGCATGGATAAACTTCACTTGTCCATCTTCTGTTACTTCTTCTACGATCCCAACGTGTGAGATTCTTCTGCCACCGTGAGAAAAGAAAACCAGATCTCCTTTTTTCAATTCTGCTTTTTCTACAGAGTCACCTTCTTGTGATTGCTGAGCGGCCACTCTTGGAAGATTCATTCCTGCTGCTACGCCGAAAACCGACAATACAAATGCTGAACAATCTATTCCGCTTCTGGAAGTTCCCCCGTATCTGTAAGGCGTTCCAAGATAACTTTCAGCTTCGGATAAGATGTTGTCTATGGTATTGCTGTGTTTGATGGCGTTTTCTATTGCAGATCTCTTGATGTAGTCGTTGGCATTGGCAATGGAAGCTAATACTCTTTGACCTTGATTATCAGATTTTTTCGTGATTGGTTTAAGATCTATAGATGCAAACTTGGCATCAGTTTTGTATGTTTGATTGTTAGAAACCACATAGTTCGAAACGCAAGATTGTAGTGAAAAGAATGTGGCGACAAATAAGAAATAAACTAGAACTCTTTTCTTCATATATATATTATTTGTTAAACTTAGATTGGTTTTTTGTCAATTGCAAAGCAAATTTAGCCATATCTCTTGGAAGGGTCTCCCTAATCAAATGGGTCACTCGCCAGTTTAACATATTTTAACAACCTTTTAAGGAATGTTAAAGAAAAACAAAGCGCAAAGCCTTTATTTAGACTTTGCGCTTTTAGTTTTAGTTAAGATACTTTAACGTTTTAGATTTTTCCTATCTCGTAAATAACAATTCTCTATACTTTGTCATTGGCCAAAGCTCGTCATCCACCATCATCTCCAATGCATCTGAACCTTCTCTGATTACCTCAAACAATGGAATTACTTTAGTACAATATTCTTCTGCCTGTTTTTGGCTTCCAGTGGCGTTTTTAGCCTTGTCTCTTGCCTCAAGTAAGTCATCTACACCCACTTTGATTTTTGAAACATTTTCAGAAATTTGAGAGATCAAACTCAATTGTTCCTTTGCCAAAGTTTTGAATTCGCCTTCGCTGAAGATCTCTTTAAGTCCTCTTACGTTTTCAATCAATCTGTTTTGATAATTAAGCGCGGCAGGAATAATGTGATTTCTTGCGATGTCTGCCAAAACTCTACCTTCGATGTCGATTACGGTAGAATATTTTTCTAGTTTAATTTCGTTTCTCGCTTCAAACTCTCTGTGAGAATAGATTCCTAGTTCTTCGTAAAGGTCAACGAATTTTTTGTTTAATTCTTGTTTTAAAGCTTCAGGCGTAGTTTTCAAGTTGTTCAAGCCTCTTTTTTCAGCTTCAACTGCCCAATCTTCAGAATATCCGTCACCTTCGAACATAATGTTTTTACAGTCCTTGATATATTCACGAAGGATATTGAAAATAGCTTCGTCTTTTTTCAAGCCTTTTTCGATCAACGCATCTACTTCACCTTTGAAGACTTTCAATTGTTTTGCAGCGATTACGTTCATTACCGTCATCACCTCAGCACAGTTTGCAGAAGAACCTACAGCACGGATCTCAAATTTATTTCCAGTAAAAGCGAACGGAGAAGTTCTGTTTCTATCGGTATTATCCAAAAGGATCTCAGGGATTTTTCCGACAACGTTTAGTTTCAAATCTGTTTTCTCTTCAGGAGAAAGTTTTCCATCAGTTACTTTTTCCAATTCTTCCAAAACTCTGAACAACTGACTTCCGATGAATGCAGAAATAATTGCTGGTGGCGCTTCATTCGCTCCCAATCTGTGGTCGTTGCTTGCGGATGCGATAGATGCTCTCAACAAATCTGCATAATCGTGAACCGCTTTCAAAGTATTGACAAAGAATGTCAGGAACTGAAGGTTTTTCTTAGGATTTTTTCCTGGACTCAAAAGGTTGTCGCCTGTGTCAGTCGCCAAACTCCAGTTGTTGTGTTTTCCACTTCCATTTACACCAGCAAATGGTTTTTCGTGGAACAAAATACTGAAGTGGTGCTTGTGCGCAATTCTCGCCATAATATCCATCAACAATGAATTGTGGTCAACTGCAACATTCGCTTCTTCGAACATTGGCGCCAACTCGAATTGGTTTGGAGCAACTTCGTTGTGTCTTGTCGTTACAGGAATTCCCAACTTCATACATTCGATTTCCAACTCCTTCATATAATTCATTACTCTAGTTGGAATTGAACCAAAATAATGATCATCCAATTGCTGACCTTTTGCTGGAGAATGTCCAAGCAAAGTTTTACCTGTCAAAACCAAATCTGGACGAGATTGATATAGAGCGGTATCTACCAAGAAATATTCTTGCTCCCAACCCAATGTTGGAGAAACTTTGTTTACGTTCTTATCAAAATAAGCTTTACAAACATCAGTCGCTGCTTCGTCAACGGCGTTCAATGCTCTTAATAATGGTGCTTTATAATCTAAAGTCTCACCAGTGTAAGAAATAAAGATAGAAGGAATACAAAGTGTAGTTCCCATAATGAAAGCTGGAGACGTCGGATCCCAAGCTGTATATCCTCTTGCTTCGAACGTGTTTCTAATTCCACCATTTGGGAAAGAAGAAGCGTCCGGCTCCTGTTGGATCAATAATGCACCGCTGAATCTCTCGATTGCTCTTCCGCCTTCAATAGGTGTGAAAAATGAATCGTGTTTTTCTGCAGTAGAACCTGTCAATGGTTGAAACCAGTGTGTATAATGAGTGGCACCTTTGGACATTGCCCAATCTTTCATTGCAACTGCAACCTGGTCGGCAATATGTCTTTGGATCTTTGCACCTTTTCTAATGGCATCCAAAATAGAATTGAATGCTTCTTTTGTCAGATATTCTCTCATTGTTTCCTCTGAGAATACGTTTTGACAAAACAATTCAGACAATTTTGACGGAACATCAATGGCGTTGTCTTGTCTGTAATTTCTGAACGGAAGTTCTGCTAGAGCTTTAAATCTTAGTGTTGACATAAAAGTTTGTTTTTTTAAACGTGGCAAATTTACAAAAAAATATAAGGTCAAAATAAAATACCCCTCATAATTTATAGCCATTTTTGCATGATTTAAATTTTAATCTTTAGACAACCCCTTTAAAATTAACACCGATTGAATTAAAAATAAAAAACACTATGTTTTATTATTGTTATCGAAATATGAATAAAATTTATTTTAAGAATCCTTTCTCAGTATTAGGGAGAAATATTAATTTTAAGACCAATTGCAGATTTACAAAATACACAACCAAACAACTGAAAATCAATAAATTAATTATTTAAATTAAATTTCGTAACTTCGCAGACTTTTATAAAAATTTTAATATATGGCAAATTCAAGAGCAAGAGAAACCACAGAGGCTATCGAAAGATTATATGTGTCTATGCGACACTTATTTTACAGAGGATTTTTCAAACCTTCAGGTGTTTCGGGCGAATCATTAAGAAAACTCTTAATGGTGATCAATCCTGAGATCTACGGAAGTATGAGCATCCCCAACAAGATAGAGCTGGACGGTTTACTTTATGTTCTTGACCGTCTTCCGGAAGGCATCGAAGAATGTTCCTTCATTCATTTAACGTCTGATGAAGGTTTTGACAAAGGAAGCTTCGAACCAATCGTTCCAAAGAAAAGACGCAGAAATTGCTACAGAATCGACGAACACCAGATGAATATCGAAGTTCTATTGGGACGTTCTGAAATCTACGATATTTTGACTCACCTTACCTTCTTATATCTGGAAGCAGACAAAATCAGAAACATCGGTTTTGACCTAAGCGAAGATGGACGACCAAGACGCATTTGGAAAATCATTGAAGAAGTTGCGAAAGGCGAGAAAAAACACAGCCGAAAAGAAAAAGAAGTGGCATTGATCCATCTTTCTTCTTTCTTGGGAAGAACCTTTGATGAAACTTTGAACGCTTATAACAGCTTCGGCGATGACAACAATCCTGACCGTTTGTTCAAGATCATCTATTGGTTAGGACAAGTGAGTTTGACCGATTGGAAAGAAGTAAGTGAAAGAGAGATCTATTTTTCATCAATCCTACAAGAAAGAGTTGGCCACCACCTTTTCGGAGAGAAATGGGCAAACAAGATCAAGCAGGTTTTGGTAGAGAACAATCTTCATATGCGCCCGCTTCACATCATCAGCGCAAATATGCACTCGGTGAAGAATATGCTTTTTGCCAACGATGCTCTTAGTAAAAAGGGGACGAAAGAAGTTGATTACAAACTTTTTGCTGACATCAGTAACAAAAAAGATCTTCAAACCAAAGTTCTGGATCATGCCTTAAAAGAAGGAATGATTTACATCGATGACCACAGTGGAAGTAATATAGATGTTCAAATCATCGACCTTTCTAAAACTGAACTTAAGAATTCTGTTTTTGCTGGTCAGAAATATAAAGGTGATGATGTGATCTTGGTTTTCGATTACGCTTTTGGAGAACAGGCTTTCGAGGTCATGGACGAATTGCTAAGACCTTATGAAGTGAACGGCGAAGTATATATGATGAAAGTGAAATCCGTTTCCATTATGGGAAAAGCCGGAATCTTGACTGGCGGAAAAGGCGACATTATGATCCCAACGTCTCACATCTTCGAAGGAACGGCAGACAATTATACTTTCGAGAATGCTTTGAAACTGGAAGATTTCCAAGATGATGAAGTGAAAGCTTTTGAAGGACCAATGGTGACGGTTTTGGGAACATCACTTCAGAACAAAGATATTTTGTCTTACTTTATGACCACTTCGTGGAAAGCCATCGGACTGGAAATGGAGGGCGCGCATTACCAAAAAGCCATTCAGGTAGCGAGCAAAATCCGTCATCACATTTCTCCGGATCTGTTTGTGATGTACGCTTACTACGCTTCGGATAATCCTTTGGAAACGGGAAGTACATTATCTTCCGGCGGACTTGGACTCACAGGCGTGAAACCAACTTATATGATCACTCATAAAATTATCGAGAAAATTCTTGAACAGAAATAAAAATTGAAAGCCTCCTAATTTGGAGGCTTTTTTTATATAAAGTGTGCAACTGTATAAATGATCAACCCAACCAGACCACCAACAATAGTTCCGTTGATCCGAATAAATTGTAAATCTTTACCAACTTCCAGCTCCAGTTTTCTGCTGAGTTCTTTTCCTTCCCAATTTCCAACGGTTGTGCTGATCAATTCACCGAAACCTTTGGTGTTTTTCAGAATGTATTTGTAAGCGGTCAATCGCACCCAGCTGTCAATTCGGTTTTGGAATTGCTCATCGTTTTGAAGATTGAAGACAAACTCGTCCAGATTTTTTTTAATATAGGATTTGAGTTTAGAATTTTGTTCGGTCAATTCGGTTATTAAGGATGATTTTAAAGATTGCCAGATGTCATTGGAATATTGATTCAGTTTTTCACCTTGCAGAAATTCTGATTTGATGGTTTCAAATTCCGATTCCCATTTTGGCTCTTCTTTTAGTTCTTTTGAAAATTCGAAAATCTTGCTTGTGATTTCCGTTCTCAAGGGATGTTTTAAATCCTCTTCCACTTCACGAAAATAATCGCTCAAACCTTTAGTGATTTTTTCTGATATTTTTGAATCCACCGATTTTGGAATGAAGAAAAAACTTTCCTTTTCTACTCTTTCCGTTACCAATTGTTGATTTTCCAGAATGTAATTTTTGATTTGAGAACTGAGTCCAGTGATCAATCGTTGATGGTCGTTTTTATTAAGGATATATTCGATTCCACTTCCGACAATCGAATTAAGTTTGATCGAATCAGCCATTTCTTCAGCTTTGCTCGTGATGAATCTCACGACTGTTTCATCATCCAGTTTATTGATGATATTGATTAAAATCGATGACAATTCATTGATCAAAACAGTTTGATTTCTCTCTTTCGAAAGCCATTCGCCAGCGTAAACCGAAACTTTTAGTTTCTGAATATAAGGTCTGATATTTTGAGGCGAAAGAAAATTTTCCACCACGAAATTTCCCAGATTATCACCAATCTTTTCTTTAGAATTCTCAATCAAATTGGTGTGTGGAATTTTGATTCCCAAAGGATAATTAAAGAGCGCTGTCACCGCAAACCAATCTGCCAACGCGCCAACCATCGCCGCTTCGGAAAAGGCGCGGATATAACCGATCCAATGCGAAGGATTTTGCTTTTGTAAAATTGTCATTGCCACAAAGACAACTGCCATCAAGATAAATAATCCTGTAGCCAGCATTTTGTGGTTGCGAAGTTGTTGTTTTTTTAAGTCATCATTCATAAGATCAGGAAAAAATCGAAAATCATTCCAAACAAAAATATCGTTATTTGAGTAAAATAAATTTATTTTTACATAAAGTTTTTGAAATGCTGAAAAAGCCTATTAATATATTTCTTCTCGTTCTCGCCACAATCATTTTAGCGGTTTATATTTCTGGCTACAATTATCTTTTCAAAGGCATCAGACTCACTTATCTTCGAGGAGAAACCAGCTCGACAATCAACGACGGTAAATATTTTCCTTCAAAAATTATTTCGAAAGCCCAACCAAAACCGTGGCCTACAGACATTGATTATAATAAAAAGCCATTGTCTCCTGATTTAGAAAAACACCTGAAAGACACAGAGTCCATTTCTTTTTTGGTGATTCAAAACGGAAAACTTTTGCAAGAAAGATATTGGGACGGTTACAAAAAAAATACGGCCAGCAACTCATTTTCAATGGCTAAAACCGTGAGTGTTCTGCTTTTGGGAAAAGCGATAGATGACGGCAGAATCGCGAGTGTCAATCAACCGATTTCGACTTTCTACCCAGAATATGCCGAAAAAGAATTTGGGAAAAACCTGACTTTAGGTAATCTCGCATCTATGGAAGCTGGATTGGATTGGGACGAAGATTATAAAAATCCTTTCAAACCAAACGCATCCGCCTATTACGGATTCTCTTTGGCGGACGTTATTTTCAAGAGAAATTTAAAACAAAATCCAGGCGAAAAATTCGAATATCAAAGTGGCGCAACTTTACTTTTAGGATTTGCCATTGGAAAAGCAGTTGGAATTCCTCTCGCAGATTATGCCTCAGCAAAGCTTTGGAAACCGCTTGGGATGGAACAAAATGCAGAATGGACGACGGATGAATTAGGCGTCGAAAAAACCTTTTGTTGCATCCAATCCAATGCTCGGGATTTTGCAAAACTGGGTTCATTGCTTTTAAATGGGGGGAAATTTGAGAACATTCCGCTGATCGATGAAAAATTTGTGAGCCAAATGATTACGCCAACTCAAAACTCAAACGGCGTTTACGGAATGGGTGTTTGGACCAACTACGATTCGAAAATCCACCACTATTATCTCCGCGGACTTTACGGTCAGTACGTGATTGTAGTTCCGGAATATGATATGATCATCGTACGTTTCGGAAACAAAGAAGGCGAGCAAAAAGATGCAAAAAACCGTCCTGCAGAAGTCGAGTTTTATATTAATGAAGCCTTGAAATTAACTCAGAAATACAATTGAATTCTCTCGCAGAATATGTAAATTTTGCAGATTTATTAAACATAAAAATCCGCTAAATCTGCCAAATCAGCGAGAAGTGTAGAAAACTTTGTAACTTTTGTGGTTCAAAAAACTACTCCGCATCATAATCCAAAAGCGCAAAAACACTCAGCAGAATACTGCTTCTCAGTTTTTGTTCCGCCTCTTTCATATATTGCGCATCGTTGCTTGCAGGAATGTAAAGCTCGTAGAAATTTCGGTTTCGGATCACGAACAATGTGGAGCCGATGATCATCGTCAACACATCTTCCGATTTTGGGGCATTGTGGAAAACGCCGGAAACAATTCCCTTTTTCACAATATCATCCAACCTCGTCACGCAAATCTGATAAAACTCCAAAAGGTCATCTTTAACATTTTCCAAAGTCCGAATTTCCTGTGTCACAAACCCGTGGAAATAGCTGTATTTGAAAAGCAAAGACACAATATAATTTATGATTTCCTTCATTTGCATTTCCGGTTTACCCTCTTTTATCGTCTGTGCAAATTCCGAAAAACTCTCTTTGGTACGCTGAACTCGGTATTGATAAAGGTAGGACATCATCTTTTCCTTGGATCCGAAGTAGTAAGAAATCATCGCCACATTGATGTTGGCCTTCGTACAAATATCGCGCACCGAAGTTCCGTCGAAGCCTTTTTTCGCAATCAGTTCCTCCGCAACATCCAGGATATTGATTTGTTTTTCTGTAAATTTTTTTCTCATTCGGTTTCAAGGATAGAATGTAAAATTAACATTTATTTTCATTAATTACAATAGATTACGAATTATCATTGATTGTAGGATTTGGGCAGCTTTATCCGCCTTCCACTCCCAATCTTTTTTGCCGACGATTTCAGTTAAGTTGAACTTGAGTGTACGCAAAAAAGGATTTCCGTTCAAGTCGGGCTGCGACTTCGCAAGGTTTAACCATTCATCACAAAACGAGATTTTGTCATTCAATAGAAAGCAAATCAAAAATTCAACATTCGTATTATTTAACCGATAGGTCGCTCCTCCGGAGCTTTGCTCGTTATTGTCTTGTTTCTACCAATTGGTCGCCACTTTGTGGCTTTAGAAAATCTTAGCAGAGCATAATCGCCCTTGCCACTCTTAAAATATTTTCAATAATTTCAAAAAAATATTTGCGGACTTTGCGTTTAAAAAAATACAATCAATTCTTATCTTTGGCTATGGATTTTCTAGATTTTCATCACCATCAACTTAGCAAAACCGGGATTTACAATTTGAATCTCAACGAAGAAATTCCACCTGGAAAATTTTCTGCAGGCTTGCACCCCAAAGACATCACGGAAAATTGGAAATCAGACTTTGAAAAGATCAAAACCATTTCACTTTCAGAAAACTGTTTGGCCATCGGCGAATGCGGATTGGACGGTATTATTACCATTGATGAAAATCTTCAAAACGAAATCTTCAAAGCACACATCAGTTGGGCAGAGGAAATTCAAAAACCAATTATCATCCATTGCGTACGACGATTTTCTCAAATTTCACATTACAAAAAGGCGAAAGTTCCTTTGGTGATTCACGGTTTTAACAAAAAAGAAAATATCGCACAGGAACTTCTGGATGCAGGCTTTTACTTGAGTTTTGGAAGAGCAACCTTAGAAAACTTATCTTTGCAAAAAATAATTAAAAACTTTCCCGTCCAAAGATTGTTTCTGGAGACAGACGATGCTGATTTTGAAATCATTAAGCTTTATGAAAAAGTGTCCGAAATCAAATCCATTACGCTGGAAAATCTGAAAGATCAAATGTGGGAAAACTTAGATAATATCGTACGGAATGGATAAATTTTGGCTAGAACGCACCGAATTGCTGATCAAAGAAGAGGGAATTGAAAAACTTCAAAACGCGAAAGTTTTGGTAGTCGGTTTAGGTGGCGTTGGCTCGTTTGCGGCAGAATTCTTGGCAAGAGCTGGTGTTGGAAAAATGGTGATCGTGGATGGTGATGTTGTGGATATTACCAATATCAATCGACAATTGCCTGCACTTCATTCTACGATTGGACAGCACAAAGTAGAGTTGGTTGGTGATCGTTTGATGGACATCAATCCAAAGCTAGATTTGACAAAAATCAATGAGTTTTTGGAACCTGAAAGAATGCGAGAAATTCTCCAATCCGAAAAATTCGATTATGTTTTGGACTGCATCGATTCTTTGACTCCTAAAATCGCTTTGATTATCGCTTGCCGAAGAACGAAGACCAAATTGGTATCGTCTATGGGCGCTGGTGGAAAATCTGACCCGAGCAAAGTGATGGTGCGCGATATTCATAAAACCAACAATTGCCTTCTTGCAAGACAAGTGAGAAAACGCCTGAAGAAAGAGAAAATCGACAAAGGTTTTCGTTGTGTTTTCTCCACAGAATTGCAAGACGAAGAAAGTTTGAAAATGACAGATGGAACTAATTTCAAACGCTCTTTCTACGGAACTATCAGCTTTATTCCTGCTATTTTTGGATTGTATGCCGCTGCGGAAGTCATCAATTATTTAACTGGAAAAGAGTAATTTTCCGATGAAAATAAACAGTTTCCCCACTCACGAAAAACTGAAAAGAAAATCAGAGATCGACCATCTTTTTAAGAAAGGAAAGTGGCTGACTGTGGACAATATCCGTGTCATTCATATTAAATCCAATGACAATTTTTCTGTCCCGAATCACAGAATTGGCGTTTCGGTGGGGAAGAAATTTTTCAAAAGAGCTGTTGACAGAAATCGCATAAAACGCTTGTTGAGAGAATCTTACCGATTGAACAGAACTGCTTATCTGGAAGCTTTCGGAGAACTTTCTATTGTGATGATTTTCTGGGCTTCTAAGGAAATGCCTGAGAATTTTTCTGTGGTTGAAAAACAATTTCTGAATCTCTGCAAAAAGAAATCTGAATCTTAAATAGAAGTTAGATTTATAATATTCTGACTTTGCATTTGTTTTTATTTGTAATTTTATTCTCAAACAAAATTACAAATGGCTGATATTCTACCTTACATACTGAGTGCTTTTATCGGAATTGGATTGGCTGCGGCGTCTGGTTTCCGAGTCTTTTTACCAATGTTTGCTGTGAGTCTTGCCTCGTATATGGGCTGGATTCCGATGAGCGACAACTTCCAATGGCTTTCTGGCTTGCCGACTCTTATTACCACAGGAATTGCGACTTTGATAGAAGTCCTTGCCTATTACATTCCCGTAGTTGACAATTTCCTTGACACTTTATCCATTCCTTTGGCAACGATTGCCGGATCGGTTTTGTTTGCAAGTCAGTTCATGGAATTGGGAACGTTTCCACAGTGGGCTTTGGCGCTAATTGCTGGTGGCGGAACTGCCGCTACGATTGCTTCGGGATTTGCCGGAACACGAGCCGCGTCCACAGCAACGACTGGTGGCATTGGAAATAACGTTGTTGCTACTACAGAAACTGCGGGTGCAGGATTGATGTCCGTTTTGGCGATTTTTCTTCCTGTGATCGGATTTATTTTGGCAATTGCATTATTGGTTGTGGTTATATTTTTTGGAAGGAAGATTTGGAGGAAAATGAAAGCTTATAATTCGGAAAGTATCTAACAAAAAATCCCGCTAGTTGCGGGATTTTCTTTATTATCTATAATCTTAATTTTAGTTTACAACAATATCATCTATCTGAGCAGTTGTAGTAACTCCTGGGTTTCCGCCTTCATATTTGAATACAACGAAACCATTACCTGTAAGGGCTGCCGGAATATTATAGGTTCCTGCTGGTGCCAAAACTCCATATCCTGTGGCTGGTGCTTTAGGAATTGTAAAGTTTGAAGTAATTTCTGTCAGTGTTGCGCTTGATATTTCGGATCCAGCTGTATAATTTGTCGTGGTATAAACTTTCAGTACATCACCATTGTAGAAACCTACGTTTACTCTAAATGATAATGTATTTGCTGCTGTAAAATCTACCGGAACTATATAATAAGTGTGAATATTTCCACTCGCTGCATTTGCAGAAAGTTGAATATATTTGTTATTACTGAAAGATCTTACTTCCCAATATCTGTTACCAAATTCTGCATAATTTATATACTTAGGGAAATTATTGAAAAATGGCGCTGCTGTGTTAGCTGGATAAGATTCAAAGTTTTCTGTAAAAGATCCTGAAAAGCTAATTGCTGACCCTCCTATAATCCCCGTTGCAAATCTTTCTTTTGTAAAATTAATATCATTAAGACCTCTAATAAGCATTTGATACCCTGAATTGTATCTACTAACAACAAAAGTAAGTTCACCTGACTCTTTTGGTAACAATTTAGCTCCAAATGTAGAGAAACCTGAGTTTCTGATGATTGAAGATTCTCCTGTTTTATCAATGATTGCTCTATCAGTATCTTGACCTACACCAGCAATGTAGTTGATAAAAGTTTTATTGATTGGCTCAACTTCACCTTTTGCAAACTGTACATTATCTACTGATACCAAAGTATTCAAGTACTTTTCTGCACTTGCCTCTCTTAACGAAGGTAATTTTGTTGGAACTAAAGTTGCAATGTCAAGTCTATTATTTCCGTTACAAACTCCAGAAAGATATCTTGTTAAAAGTATGCTTGGAATTCTACCAATAGCATAAGCTGGGTCAACAGATCCAATTTTTCTCGTACCTCTGTCCCATCCTAAAACCAATCCGTTGGCTTTGATTCTGATATGAGATCCTACTGGAAAATCGGCATAGTTAGAAGCTTTATCCACTTCCAAAGACAAACCTACAGTTGGGTTTTCTGGGCTATCTTGAAATGATATTGTTTTGTAGAAATTACCATTCTCATCAGATGAAACTACGTAAGCATCAAAAATAACCGCAGCGCCGTCTACCGGAACTTTATAAGTAGTCCCTGTACCGGATGCAGGTGCTAGTGCAGCAAAAGCAGCCATAGTTGTTGTAGGTTCTGCAAATCTGTTATTGCACAGAATTTCTGGTGCGCTCCAGTCATCATCTTTGACGCATGAGTTAAAGGTTGTTGCAACGATTGCAGCGAAAACCAATGTTTTAATTGTTGTATATGTTTTCATTTTTTTAATTATTAAAATCTTACTTGTAAATTTACGAAATACGAACGTCCTTGTGTGTACCAATATTTTGGTGCAAATAAAGTTTGACTTCTGTTGAAATCCTCTTGGAAACCATCAAACTTAACATTTCTTGTTTGTTCAAAACCACCTGTGATATATTTTGTGTTATCAAAAATATTATTAACAGAGGCAGAAATCAACAAATAGTATTTACCCATCAACCAAGATTTACCAACGTTTGCATTGATAAAGTAAGCAGCAGGTAATTTGTTTGGAGCCAACAATCTTCTAAGTTCAGCGTCATCAGCAGATGCGTACGGCGTACCAGAATTGCTGTTCTGCACGAAACTTTGAGATCTAAGAAGAGCAGAAGGATCTAGATAATTATTATCTAAATAATTCCAGTTTGCTCCAAACCACCAATATTTCGGTGAGTTGTATCTAAATCCAGCAGAGAATGCCGTCTGTGGTGTTCCGCCCTGTTTGTAATTTTTGAGATCAGATTTTCCGAATTGTACAAACGACTGTCCATTACCAAAAACACCGATTGCATCTGACGCGAAATAAACATCCGGATTGTTACGGTAAGTGTATTGACCATAACTTGCAACCCCTTGTAAAGATAATGTTGGTAAAACTTTGAAATCAACACCAAGTTCTGCACCCATGTTTCTCTTCTCCACATTAGACATTACCTGAGTTACGAAAGCACTCTGGATATATTGTCCTGCCGTATTGTTATCTGCAGTTCCTCCGCTTGTCGAATTATCGATTTGAATCCCATCTGCAAAGAATCTCTGTACGTTGGTTTCATTCTGAGTATCAATTAAAAATACAGATGCTCTGATTTTGAATAATGGTGAATTGATCACGTAACTCAAATCATTTGCGTTGACAACCGTATTCTTGATATTTGGAGCTACAGCAGCATTAAGTCTTGGATTGATGAAAAGATCCTCTAAATAAGGTGCTTGTGAAAAATAACTACCATTATAGATCAAGAAGTTTCTACCGTCGAGTCTATAGATAATTTGTCCTTTCAAACCAAAGTTCCAGAAATCATAATCCTTGCTTTTTCCAAATGAATCTGGATAAAGATAATGGTTGAACAATCCTTCTCTGCTAGAAGTAGAATAGCCTGCAAGAGCAGAAACAAAAACATCAAACTTGCCTTCAGAGAATTTCAATCCAGGATTCACTTTCACTTCTTGTCTTCTGAAGATGTAATTGTATAATAATCTGTCTCCCACTTTTTTAGCAACATCTGCTTCACCTTCGTTGTATAGTGCCGATGTACCAGGATTGTTGGTTGCTGCAAATGGATCTCTGTTGAAAACAAAATCTGCTCCCAACAAATCATTCACCTCTCTGTATAGTTCTGATCTATAATTTTGATAAGATAGATTTAACATAAATTTAGACTTATCTGTGAAGTTGTACGTATAGTGCGTCGCTGCATTCCAGATTTTGTCATCACTTACATCATTTACAAGATAATATAATGCTCTATTACCGGTTACTCCGTATTGGGTAACAGGATTTTGCCCCATATTAGCAGCGTATAATCTATTCCAATTGATCTGAGTCACATTAGGATCACCATTTTGCCAAGCAGCACGTGAAGCCTGATATGCGTCACCTGCGCCAAGATATGTTCCCGAGTTAGGATCCCAAGTAAATGCATCCTCATTCAACGATCCGAAATAACTTGGTAAGTTTCTGTAATAAGTAGGAGATGGATTTGGAACATTTTGCCAATCCAGTCTTGAGCCTTTATCTTTTCCAAATTGATAAGAAACTGAAGTCCAAAGATTTGATTTTTTATTGATTTTCCAGAAGTCCTGTAATTGGAAGATCGGCTGGAAACCTTTTCTTACCCTTTCACTTCTTTTCTCGCCATCTTGCCAACCCCAATATGAGTTGTAATGTACACCTCTGTAATCATAAACTTCTTGTGTGCTTGGACTAGCTGTAGATCTTCTGTAAGGAGAAGCAAATGCATTGAAAGTCATTGTATGATTATCATTGAATTTTTTTTCAACACCAAGATACGTTCCGTAAGCGTCGTAGAAAGTTCCTTCCTGGATTCCTTCTTCCGCCCATCTTTTAGCACCCATCAATGTGAAAGCCCATCCACTTTTCGACATTCCAGAAGAATATCTCAAAGAAACTCTTTGTCTGTAATTTCTGTTGGTGATAGAGTAAACAGCTTGGAAACCTTTTCTGTATTCGCTTGCTCTGGTATTTTTGTAGATGACACCTGTTGCTCCACCAAATGCATATTCCGACGGTGCGTGGTTTGCAGAGATCTCTGGATATCTTACAATTTCATTAAGACCTCCCCAGTTGGAGAAATCCACATTTCCATTGTCAGACTTCACCATAGAAACACCGTTCAACATATTTTCGGAAGTTCTTCCGTCCACACCTCTTGGTCTGAACCAATATGCACCTAGGTCAAAACTTGCAATTCTGTTGAAAACATCCTGTGAAGATTGCAAAAGACCAACTGTAGAAGTTTGTCCGCTTCCTTCATCATCTGCATTATCAAGGATTGCAAGCCCTTGATCTGCTCCTGTCAAAGTAGAATAAAGGGTAATTACCCCCAAATCTTTTCTTTTTTCTGTAGTAATGTCAAATTCGAACGTTTTTGGTTCGAAATTTGGTTTGGTTACCACAATCTGATAATGTCCGGATTTCAGATCTACAAATTGGAAATATCCAATTTTGTCTGCCGAGACACTATTAGCTTCCCCTTTTAGATCAACTTGTGCTTTTTCTACCGGTTTCCCGTCTGCATCTTTCAGGTATGCAAAAACGGTAGTTTGTGCAAAGTAAAATGATGCTGGAAGCATTGTAAATAAGGAGATTAATGATAATTTTTTAATCATAAATCAATTAGGTTTTGTTTGCTCTTTTTTTCTAATATACAGTCCGTTACGCACGGAAGGCAAATGTAAATAAATTTTCCATAATTAATAGTTTTTAACATTTTTTTTATTTTAACAAATTGTCAATTATTTGCAACATTATTATCAATTACCAAATATTTGAAATTTTCTTTTTGCAACAATCCAAAAAAAATTACTTTTGTAGCCTTACATATTTTATTTATGAAAAATATTTTTGGCTTAATTGCTATTTTAAGTATTTCCTTAATATCTGCACAGCAAAAGAAACAAGTGCGTGCCGCTACCGTAGGATTTCTAAACGTTGAAAACCTTTGGGACACGATCCGTTCAGCAGATTATATAGATGGGACAAAGGATATCAACAATCCTGCATTCCATAGAAGTGTGCCTTTGGATTCTATCAAATATTTGGAAGTGACGGAAAAAGATTACCCTGGTCCTTGGAATGACGAAGCTCTTAAAGGTAAAAAAGTGGTAAGAATCCAATCCGGTTCCGAAGAGTTCACCCCAAAAAGTGGTAAAAACTATACTTATAGAATTTACAAGAAAAAACTAGAGAACGCAGCTAAGGTAATCTCTGAAATGGGAAGATCTTATACTAATACAGCTCCAGTGGTTGCTGGCCTGATAGAAGTAGAAAATCGCCAAGTGATAGAAGATCTGGTGAAAGAACCTTCAATCGCAAAATATGATTACGGCATTGTACACTACAACTCTTACGATTACAGGGGAATCGATGTTGCTTTCATTTATCAGAAAAGAAGATTTACCCCTTCCAAGTCTTGGAAAAAAGAAGTGAAAATTTTTGGAGAGAACGGAAAAAGAGAATACACGAGAGATATCCTTGTCCTTACAGGTTTTCTTGACAATGAGAAAGTTGCATTCTTCCTAAACCACTGGCCATCCAGAAGAGGTGGAGAATCTGTTTCCGTTCCGAAACGTAACGCTGCAGCAACTATTCTTAAGCAACAGATGGACAGTGTACAAGCATTAGACCCTTCTACTAAAATGTTTGCAATGGGCGATTTCAATGATGATCCTGTAAGCTCCAGTTTGAAGAATTATTTGAAAGCAGCAGGAAATCCAAAAGATCTTTCCGAGACTACACCTTATCTTAATTTAATGTATCCTCTATATAAAAAGGGAATTGCATCATTGGCTTATCAGGATGCACCAAATTTATTCGATCAGATCATCGTTTCTGCGAATTTGAATTCTCCAAACAAAGAAGTTAGAAAAGATTACACGGTTTTCAAAGCAGAGATTTTTGCACCGGCATACTTGGTGAATAAGGAAGGTAATTACAAAGGTTACCCTTTCCGATCTTGGAATGGCGATCAATTTACCGGCGGATATTCGGATCACTTCCCGGCATTCGTGATCTTGCAGAAGGATCCAACTCCTTAAGAGTCTTGATTATATATATAAACCGTTTCAATTTTTTGGAACGGTTTTTTGTTTAATTAAGTTTATATTTAATCGAAAATGAAAAACCTAATATTTATTGCTATACTTTCTGCATTTATTTGGTCTTGTTCCACAAGTTCAAAACCATTAGCAGAGTATCAAAAGCCATCACTAGCGACGCAGAAGAAAACAGATTCTGCAGATGAGTGGGAAATCACTGTCTTCGATGCAGAATACGAAAATTTTGTTGCATCAAGAGCACAACCAAAATCTATGTTTACTGAAAGTAGTTTGAAATCCAGAAATACAGTGTTGGTAACTGAATGGAATAATCGATTCTATTCCGGCGTCGATCCCAACTTTTATGAAGTTTCCATAGATTACGATCCGAAAGAAAATTACGGATTAGATTTCGAATACAGAATGTATCAATTCTTCGCTTACTGCAATTGGAAATACGGAATTAGGTTTAATGGACTCAGAGGAATCGATAAAGTAAAATAGATAAAATACTACTCCAGATAAATCATAATATCTTTATCAACTTCCTCATCAACAGATGTTATCAAAACAGCATCTTTTGTTTTTTCCTGAAGCTCCTTAATGAAGAAACTACTCTCGAAAAACTGTCTGTGAACGCCTGGCAAAAGACTCATAAAGTAATCCATTCCGAGTTGATTGTTATGAAGATCCATTTTAGTTTCCAAAGGCTTGTTGGGGAAGAGATCCTCATGCATATCCGTTAATCTTTTGCACCATTTCAAGGATTTTTTGGGTGATGAAACCTTGCAGAAGTACATCATTATGATACAACACCAATAGGCATGTCGGAACGCGTTTCCTATCCCGCTGTTGGAATTGGTTTCGGGATACAATTCCTTTGCTATCTTAAAAGCTTTAAGACTCGCATAAGTATATAGAAAAGCGAACAACGGATGCATGATGCCAATGGAAAAAACCTTCAATAACTTATTAAAGGTCAATGACTTCAATGCTCGAAAAAATATACCTATAAATCTCATCAATAAAAAACTCTCCCAGATTTGAGAGAGTATATTTTTAGTTCAAAAGTTTGATTAATGATATTCGTGGATCAAAAGTTTTACCGCTCTTGAAACCTGATGTTTGATCTCTGTTCTCTTCACGATGAAATCCACAAATCCTTTTTCTTGCAAGAATTCTGAAGTCTGGAAACCTTCTGGCAAATCTTTACCAATGGTTTCACGGATAACTCGTGGTCCTGCAAATCCAATCAAAGCGCTTGGTTCTGCGATAATTAAATCAGCCGTCATTGCAAAAGAAGCTGTGATACCACCAAAAGTTGGATCGGTCAGATAAGCGATGTAAGGTAGACCGGCATCCGAAAGTTGAACCAACTTTGCTTGAACTTTCGCCAACTGCATCAATGAGTAAGCAGCTTCCTGCATTCTAGCACCACCAGATTGGCAGATGATCATGTAAGGCAACTTATGTTTGATACAATAGTCGATCGCTCTTCTGATCTTCTCACCCATCACAGATCCCAAAGATCCACCGATGAAAGCAAAATCCATACAGGAGATCACCATTTCCACACCATTCACTTTTCCAGTCGCATTACGGATAGAATCTGTCAATTTGGTTTTGGACTTCACTTCTTTCAGACGGTCTGTGTAAGATTTTGTATCCTTGAATTTAAGAATATCAACACTTTCCACATCAGCATCCAACTCTTTGAATTTCTGATCATCAAAAAGCATATCAAAGTATTCTTTACTTCCGATCCTTACGTGGAAACCATCTTCCGGAGACACAAAATTATTAGCTCTGAGTTCTTCAGCTTCTATGATTTTACCTGTTGGCGTTTTATGCCAAAGTCCTTTTGGAACGTCCTTTTTGTCTTCTGTAGAAGTGGTAATATTTTGCCCTTTCCTTTTAAACCAATCAAATGCCATATAATCTATAATTGATGAATGATAATTGATAATTGATGAAAAAACAACTTAGAAAAATCGTTTATCGCTCATCAATTATCATTTATAAATTTTATTAAAGTGTATTAATATTGTTCAGATCTTCGAAAGCCTGAGTCAATCTTTTAATATAAGTTTCTTCTCCTTTTCTTACCCAAACTCTTGGATCGTAGAATTTCTTGTTCGGTGCATCTGCTCCATCTGGATTTCCGATTTGATGACGTAGATATTCGATTTTATCGGTCATATAATCTCTAATTCCTTCTGTGTAACCGAATTGAAGATCTGTATCGATGTTCATTTTCACAACACCATAACCGATTGCTTCTCTGATCTCCTCCAAAGTAGAACCAGATCCACCGTGGAATACGAAGTTTACAGGTTTCTCTCCTGTTCCGAATTTCTCCTGAACATATTTTTGAGAATTGTCAAGAATTTTCGGCGTCAATTTTACGTTTCCTGGTTTGTAAACACCGTGTACGTTTCCAAAAGCGGCCGCAATTGTGAAATTATCAGAGATATTTTTCAAAACTTCGTAGGCGTGAGCTACTTCTTCTGGTTGCGTGTAAAGTTTTGAGCTGTCAACGTCAGAGTTGTCAACGCCGTCTTCTTCACCTCCAGTTACACCCAATTCGATTTCAAGAGTCATTCCCATTTTGTTCATTCTCTCGAAATATTTTGCAGAAAGCTCTAGGTTTTCTTCAATTGGCTCCTCAGAGAAATCCAACATGTGGGAAGAGTAAAGAGATTTTCCGTTTTGCTTGTAAAACTCTTCACTTGCGTCCAATAGGCCGTCGATCCATGGCAACAATTTTTTTGCGCAATGGTCTGTATGCAAAATCACAGTCGCTCCATAAGCTTCTGCCAAAGTGTGGATATGTTTTGCCCCAGCAATAGCTCCAAGAACTGCTGCTTTTTGGTTATCATTGTTCAAGCTTTTTCCAGCGTTGAAGATAGATCCTCCGTTTGAAAACTGGATGATTACAGGTGCGTTTAGTTTCGCAGCAGTTTCCATCGTTGCGTTTACATTACTTGATCCAATTACATTAGCTGCCGGAAGTGCAAATTGCTTCTCTTTTGCATAATCGAATATCTCTGTTACTAAAGAACCAGTGGCAACTCCTGCCGGAAATTTTCTGCTCATTTTGATTATATTTTTAAGATTTTTTTTGAACGGTAAAGTTACAAAATTATTAATTATTTAAAGTTTGAATTTTCAGTCTTATGTTATGACTAATATTTTTAATTAATTCCTCTTATCATTCCCCCAAAGCAATTTCTGACGAATGGTCTCATAGAAACTGAAATTTTTGGGTTTGATGAGAAAAAGTGAGAAATCCGCCTTTTCGATATTGATCTCACTTCCGATCTCCATATGATAAAGCCTGGAATCCAAAGCCAAAGTATACTGCTCTACACGACTTTTGACGATCAATTTTATCTTCGCATCGTCTTTTACGATGAGTGGCCGAACATTCAGATTGTGAGGTGCGATTGGTGTAATGACAAAATTGTCATTCGCTGGCGAAATAATTGGTCCGCCACAACTCAGCGAGTAAGCTGTAGAACCAGTTGGCGTAGAAACGATCAAGCCGTCGCCCCAGAAAATGTTCAAGAATTCTTCGTTGATGTAAGATTCCACCGTGATCATGGATGTTGTTTCCTTTCTGGAAAGGCTGACATCATTCAGCGCAAAAGGAAAATCAATGGAATTTGGATTGTCTGTTGTTATTTTAATGACAGAACGTTCGCTGATATTGTAATTTTTATCAAGAATAATTGAATCCAACTCGTCAAAGATTTGATCTTTCCTGAAGTTCGCCAAAAACCCAAGTCGGCCTGTATTAACCCCAATGATTGGAATTTCCAAATCCTGAATGAAAGTCAAAGCGTTGAGAATCGTCCCGTCGCCTCCAAAACTGAAAACGATATTGACATTTTTTCTTTTCAGCTCATCTTTCCCGGAAAATGTATCGAATTCTTTAGAAAAATTAAGATTCTCCGCCATTTCCGAATGCAGAACTACGGAAACTTCTCTGAGCGCCAATTCGGAAATGAACTTGTTGAGATACAAAAACGTATCGAGATCTTTCTTTTGAGAGTAGATAGCAGCCTTCATAAATTATATCTCCAAAAATTTCTGAAAAAACCCAAATCGGTCTTTCAACAGTTCTTCTTTCTCGTCGTCGTAATGTTTATTGACCACATTGTAACCATATCTTTCGAAGGTTTCATCAATGGAACTGAGATTTTCATTGCTGATCTTCAGCGTAATCTCTATGCTATCTTCTTTGATGGCGCTGATGAATGTGCCGTAAATTTTCGCATTGTTACTTTCCACAATTTGAGTGATCTCCGTCATCGAATAATGCAAACCTGTCGTTTGGATCGTCAAGATTGCACCGTTCTCGGAGAACAATGGATATTTGGAAAACTCATTGAAGATGTCGTCGCAAGAAATATAACCCAAATATTTTTCTTCTTTGGAAATCACAGGAATCACATTCGCATTGAAAGTATGGAAAAGCTTGATGCTATCAAGGATACTGCTATCTTCTATGATGGCGAATCGCTCGTAATGAATATTGAGACTGTCCAATTTTCCCTCAGGACTGTCTTCCAGAAAAGACTGACTGAGTCCGCCCAAGAAAACACCTTTGCTCACAATGAAAACGTGGGAATACCCGAACTCTTTTGCAACCTCGGAAGCCTCTTCGATAGAGTCCTTGTTGCCAAAAGCGGGATAATCTTTGGAAATGTAGTCTTTTATAAACATTATGCTAATTTACAAAAATTCCTTACCGAGAAAAGGTTTTAAAAAAAAATATGAAATTTTATAAAAAGTATTGCGTCGTATTAAACAAAAAGTATATCTTTGTCGCCTTTCATTTTTACTTTTTATTAGATTTATTTCAAACTGCAACACTTAATTGTGTCTGCAGTTTTTTTATTTTAAAGAACTAAGGTTTTTTGCAAACTCCCAAATTACGATGCCGCCACAGACACTTACGTTCAAAGAATGCTTGGTTCCTAATTGAGGAATTTCCAAGAAAACATCAACATTTGGCAAAGCTTCATCGCTGATTCCATCGACTTCATTTCCTAAGATCAAAGCGTATTTCTCATCAGATTTAATTTCAAAATCAGAGATCATTTGGCTGTCGGAAGTTTGTTCGATACCAATAATATTGAAGTTTTCGTTCTTTAGATTCTCAATTGCGACATTAATATCTTGCTCATAGATCCAATCCACACTTTCTGTTGCGCCAAGCGCTGCTTTGTGAATTTCTCTGTGAGGAGGCTGAGGCGTGATGCCACAAAGCACAACCTTCTCAATCAAAAATGCGTCGCCAGTTCGGAAAATGGCGCCCACATTGTGCATACTTCTCACACTGTCCAAAATGATGACGAGCGGAATCTTCGCTGTGTTTTTGAAGGTTTCAACATCTATTCTCCCCAATTCTTCAAGTTTCAGTTTCTTTGTCACAGCTAGGCTTTATTTATAATTAAATCAATATTTCTTTGGATATTTTGTGCGATGGATTCCATCGGAATATCGTTCTCATCGTTGTTGAAAGGATCTTCAATCTCTTCCGCAATCAGTTCCAAACTCATCAAAACGTAATAGACAAACATCGTAATCGGAATCATAAAAATGCCAAGATTCACAACATTTGCAACAGGCAAAGCCAAAACATAGAAAACCACAAATTTTTTGATGAATGATGAATACGAATAGGGAATAGGCGTGTTTTTGATTCTCTCGCAACCACCACAAACATCCAGAAAACCAGATAATTGCGCATCTAGAAACAACAGTTCGGTATCAGAAATCTTTCCTGCTTTTTTGAGTTGATACAATTTTTTGGTCAATAAGAAAATTAATTCTGCTGGCGGATGATGTTTGAGTTCCTCGGCAAGCTCTGCGAAATCTTTGTCCAAGACCAATCGCGTAGATTCTTTGGAAAGATGGCTTGACAAGAAGTGGGGAAAAAACTTGATATATTTTGCAATCTGATTTTTGGTCTTCACATCTTTTTCATCAAGAATGCTACAAACTTTAATCATAAAATTCCGACTGTCATTCACCAATTTCCCCCATAGTTTACGACCTTCCCACCAACGGTCGTAAGCTGTATTGGTCCTGAAAACCAATAATAATGACAAGACAAAACCAAGGAGAGAATGCAACATTCCGATATGGCTGACTGTGGATTTTTCCGTGAGATGCAGATATTCAATTTCTACATAATACATTCCGTACGAGTAAATTCCTACCAGAAGCATTGTTGGGAACAGGATTTTCAAGGTGTCAGTCTTGTGTAGACTGACTAGGATTTTGAGGAAATTCTTGGTGTTATAAGCGCGCATAAATGGCATTTGAGTGCAAAGATAATTTTTATCCTATTAAAATTTATGATTGCTAAGTAATTACTTCAAGTTTTAAAACCATTTCTGAAAATTATTTTTAAATTTAAGCTTTTAAAAACCATTCGATGTCAAATAAAGAAAAATTCATAACCGACCTCAACTCAAAATACAACCCAAAAGGCGACCACATCATCCTAGGAAAAGGAATGTTGGACGGCGAGATCGTCACTGATGTCAATGTCTCAATCCCTCTGAAAACCGTGAACAGACACGGCTTGATTGCAGGCGCAACAGGAACTGGAAAGACCAAAACACTTCAGGTTTTCGTAGAGCAATTGTCTCACGCCGGAATCCCGACTTTGGTAATGGACATCAAAGGTGACCTTTCTGGAATCGCTGAATCTGGGACGGAAAACGATAACATCAAAGAACGGTATTCTAAAACAGGTTTACCATATTCTCCACAGAATTTTCCAGTGGAACTAATGACAATTTCCGGTGCAAAAGGTGTGAAACTTCGCGCAACGGTTTTGGAATTTGGACCGATATTATTGAGTAAAATTCTTGGGCTTAACGATACGCAACAAAGCATTATGTCCATCGTTTTCAAATATTGCGACGACAAAGCTTTGCCTTTGGTGGATTTGAATGATTTGAAAAAAGTCCTTCAATACGTAACCGATAATCCAATTGGCAAAAAGGAATTGGCTGATGACTACGGCTCAATTGCGCCGGCATCTTTGGGAGCGATTCTTCGTTCAATCGTGGCGATGGAACAACAAGGAGCAACCGCTTTCTTTGGCGAGCCAAGTTTCGATGTCGAAGATCTATTACAAACGAGAGATGGAAAAGGTGTTGTGAATATTTTCCGAGTGGATGATATCCAAAGTAAGCCGAATCTTTTCTCGACCTTTATTTTATCGTTGTTTGCGGAAATCTATATGACTTTCCCAGAGGAAGGTGACAGCGGGAAACCGAAATTGGTTTTGTTCATCGACGAAGCGCATTTGCTATTTAAAGAAGCATCTAAAACTTTGCTTTCGCAGATTGAAACGATGGTGAAGTTGATTCGTTCGAAAGGCATCGGGATTTATTTCATCACTCAAATTCCGGGCGATGTTCCGGAAAATATTTTGAGCCAATTAGGTTTGAAAATCCAGCACGCTTTGAGAGGATTTACCGGAAAAGACAAAAAAGAAATAGATAAAGCGGTTGAAAATTATCCAACGACAGAATTTTACAACGCCAGCGAACTCATCCAAAATCTTGGAATCGGGGAAGCTTTTGTGACTGCTCTTAACGAGAAGGGAATTCCAACGCCTTTGGTTCACACCTATTTGATCTCGCCCGAAAGTAGAATGGATATTTTGACCTCATCGGAAATTGATGATCTGACAAGAAACTCTGACCTCGTTAGAAAATATGAGGAAAACATCGACAAAGAAAGTGCGTACGAAATCCTAAACAAAAGAATTGAAGAACATACACAAACCGTGATTCCGACGCCAACGAGAGGCAGAACTGCGCAACCTAAAGAAGAGGCTGGAATGTTTGAAACAGTACTAAAGTCAAGTGCCGGCAGAACTTTCACCAATACATTAATGAGAGAAGGAGCAAGAGCTATTTTAGGAATGTTTGGCTTGGGTAGGAGAAAACGTTAATTTTGCGCAAATTTAGAGAATGAAAAAAATACTATTCGTTTTGTGTGCAATTTTATTAGTGACGCTGACTGGGGCTCAAACAATCAATATTCCAGATGTAAACTTTAAAAGTTTCTTAATAAACGGTGGAGCAAAAGATGCTAATGGTAATGCTATAGAAATTGACGTCAATAAAGATGGAGAAATTCAAGTTTCCGAAACAGTTCAAGTAAAACAAATCATTAGTAGCTCAAATTATGATATTATTAGTTTCGAAGGGATTAATAACTTTAAAGAATTAGAAAAAATATCAATTACATTTAGTTATATTAATCGAATAGATGTCCAAGGCTTAGCTAAGTTGAAAACTTTAATTCTAAATAGCGGAAGATTGACTTCACTAGATGTAAAAAACATGTCTAGTCTTGAATATTTAGACTGTTCATATCAGGATATTTTGAATCTAGATCTATCTGATTTGGTAAATCTTAAAGTTTTACGAGTTAATGCTAATATGAATTTGACTGAGATAGATGTACAAAATTGTTTAAAACTTGAAGAATTTAATGCTTCTGCTTGCAAATTGAGTAATATTGATTTAAGTAAAAATATTCTTTTAAAAATGATTGACCTCGATTACAATCAGCTTATTAATTTGAATGTAAAAAATGGTTCACATCAGCAAATTAACTTAAAAGGTAATCCTACTCTAAAATCAATATGCTGTGATGAAAGTGAGAAAAGTAATTTAGAGAATATTATCCTGATAAATAATTATACGAACTGTACTATTAATACGAATTGCGAGTTCTTGGATACTTCAGAATCAATTTATGGTGAAAAAATCTCTATTTCTCCTAATCCTGCAAAAAACATTATTAAATTTAAATCTCCCGACAAGGTAACAAAAATAGAAATTTTTGACATTTCTGGAAGATTGATAAAGACAGAACTGAGTATTAAAAATAACGAGGCCAATATTAATTATTTAAAATCGGGAAATTATATCTTTAAAATTTATAATAAACAAAAAGTAACTACTCAAAAAGTGATAAAAGAGTAATTGCTTATTAGTTTTTGCAAAATTGAAATTCCTACATTTGTAAGAATTTTATTTTTTAAAGCACAGATTTGTACTCAGTAATAGATATAGAAAGTAACGGCGCACCATTTCGGAAAGAAAGCATCATAGAGATTGCAATTTACCGCTATGACGGTCACGAGATCACAGACCAGTTTATCTCGCTCGTGAATCCCGAAGATGAGATCTCTTCTTTTGTTCAAAAGTTGACAGGAATCTCGTCCAAAATGGTCTTGACCGCTCCGAAATTTCACGAGATCGCAAAACGTGTGGTAGAGATCACGCAGGATTCAACTTTGGTCGGCCACAATATCGACTTCGATTATCGGATGCTTCGCCAATCGTTCAAACGACTTGGTTACGAATTCAATATCAATACTTTAGATACAATTCCTTTAGCTAAAAAATTGATTCCGGAAGAGAAAAGTTATTCACTAAGCAAGCTTTGCAAATCTATTGGAATTCCTTTGACAGAAGCGCACAGGGCAAGTGGCGATGCTAGGGCGACTTTGGACCTCTTTAAATTGTTGATGATCAAAGACAAATCCAATGAGATCATCCAATCTCAACAGGAAGAAAATCACGCAAAAGGTTATCTCAACAAAATCCAATTGTTGACAGAAGACCTTCCGAATGAGCGTGGAATCTTGTACTTCCAAAATTCTGAAGGAAAAATTATTTATTCTGATGTTGTAGAAGATCTATATAAATCAGCGAAAAAAATCCTTGAATCGGATTCCAGAAAATACAAGAACATTCAGGAAGATGCGGTTCTGACTTCTTACGAATTGACTGGAACCGACCTTATTGCCAAACTGATGATGAAGAATAAAGGCATTAGCAAAACGCAACCTTTACCTTTCGGATTGTTTTACAGAAAGAATAAATTCATTCTTGAGAAAATCAAAAGAGAGCAGGAAGAGAAACCTTATTTAAGATTCAAAAGTTTTACGCAGGGTTTAAAGGCCATCAATTACATCAAATCAAAACCTGAGCTGAAGAAAAATCTGGAGGAATTCACACAGAAAATCAACCTTAAAAAAAGAAACGAGATTTGGACTTCATCGGGAAGAACTTTGGGCGAAAAGTCTTTTCTCATTTTAGAAAACGGAAAACTGACCGGTTTTGGGTTCTACGATTTGTATCATCAAATCCAGTCTATTGAGAAAATCAAAAAACTAATGTTGCCTGTTTCCCGATTCTCTCAGGATTTGCAGAATGATTTGCAGTTGGCACTTTTGCGGAATGAGTTTGAGGTTTTGGAGTTGCCGAAGAGTTAATTTAATACCTAATAATTTATGAAAAGAATCAATCTTTTTTTTCTAATCGTTTTGTTTGTCCCAAGTTTGATCTTTTGCCAGGATGATTTAAAATATTCAAATGTAAAAACAAATACAGATGAAGTAAAAATCCCGGGTGATTGGAAACAATTAAATACTGTGAAAGATTCGGGACAAACTTATCTGCAAAATTCAGATGGAGTCATAATTGCTATTGCTCAAAATCCACAAAGAGCTTATCCTTTTTTTAAGGATGAAAATACAAGCTATGAAAATGTTAAGGAGTTTTATAAATGGGACTCTGATTACAGAAAAGAAACAAAAGCCAAGACTAAAAAATTAAAAGAAGATTCTAAATTGGAATATATCATATGGAAATACAATGATGGAAAATTAGATAATGTCTTTTTGTTTGGAACATCAAAAAACAATTTTCTTAATCTCCTTGTTTATTCAAAACTTTGGAGTGAAGAAGATAAAATTAAATTTTTGGAAAATCTGTATCAATTAAACAAGCAATAGTAAAAGACCACTTTGATTTTCACCATCCAACAAATAAAAATCCAATCCAAAATTGCGAGTTTTACAGAATGACTTGCAGTTGGCGCTTTTGAGGAATGAGTTTGAGGTTTCTCCACTTCCCGAAAAATAAAATTGATATTATGAATCAATCCAACTTTAATTATTACATAGCCGGAACATTAATAGGTAGTAATAATCAAATGGGAAATCAATTTGGTATCTCACTGTTCATAAAAACCATAGAATCTAATCCAGAAGACTACAATACTTGGTTAAGCGTTGGAGAATGGCTCACACAACTTGTCAAGAAAAATATAGAGTATTATCTTTTGGGATTGAGTTGCCTAAAAAAAGCCTTTTCTATAAACCCAGAATGTACAAAAGAATCGCATTCATACAATAATAATTTAATTGATGAAAAAATTTGGAAAAATCAAACTATTGCAAGTATTGATTCTTTAGAAATATTTAAAATTAAGATTAATACTGATTTAATAATTTTAGAGTTTAATAGGATTCAAGATGTAGATTTTATAAAACGTTTATCTGAAAGCAGAGATATTCTTTTTTATGAATTTTTAAAATACATTATTCAAAATGAAGAAAATTTTGAAATTAGAATTGCCGCACTAAAAAGGATATATTACTTCAAAAACCAAATAAATCTTGAAGAATTTTTCAAAGAGTTATCACAAACGCAAAAAATAGATGATGAGCCATTCTTTAATCTCGCATTATACAACATCAATGAAAATTGGTCAAATAAATTATTAAATAGAACGATAATCGAAAACATTTCAGAACCATACGCTAATTCTCAAATTAAATTAGATTTTGAATTAATGAAATTGTTTGAAGAAATTTCATATGCTTTTGAGTATAGGCATTTTAAATATTTTATAAAAGCTAAAAGATACGATAAATTATATCGTTCTATAAGACGTTCGGATATAAGAGTATATAAATTACAAGTTCGAAAAGTCTTAAATATTGATGAGGAATTAACTGAATTTGGAATAAAGTGTCTTGAAAAGTATGTCGGAATAGATAACAACTTATAATACCTACATTTAAAATGTTCTTCGAAAATAAAAATCAATCCAAAAATTGCGAGATTTACAGATAAACTCTAATTTTGCGAAAAATTTTAACAACAAGCAATGCAATATTTTAAACAAAGCAAAATCGGTAAAAAGGGAGCTGTAAGGTTCTCTAAGGTTTGGAATGTATAATGAGTTGCGTGCATAAGATATCTATTGCGGCAGACTCTTTATATAAGAATCTGCCTTTTTATTTTTAAAAATCTACGATTATGACCAATCAGGACTTGCTAAGTATAGCAAAAGAATTCGGGACGCCCGTGTATGTTTATGACGTTAATTCCATCAGCGAGCAGTATAAAAAGCTGACATCTTCTTTCTCGAAGACCACGCGTTTTTTCTACGCTGCCAAGGCTTTGACCAACATCAATATCCTGAAGTACGTAGAAAAACTAGGCGCATCTTTGGATTGCGTTTCTATCAACGAGGTGAAATTGGGCTTGAAAGCTGGTTTCTCCAGCGAACGAATTCTTTTTACACCAAACTGTGTTGACCTTGCTGAAATTGAGGAAGCAATGTCTCATAAAGTTCATATCAACATCGATAACATTTCGATTCTTGAGCAATTTGGAAACAAATTCGGTGGTTCTTATCCGATTTTTGTGAGAATCAATCCACACATTTATGCTGGTGGAAATCATAAGATTTCGACTGGACATATTGATTCCAAATTCGGAATTTCGATTCACCAAATGCGTCACATCGAACGTGTTATGAAATCTACCAATCTGAATGTGGAAGGTCTTCATATGCACACAGGAAGTGAAATCAAAGACCCAGATGTTTTCATCCAAGGTCTTGAAATTATGTTTGAATTGGCAGAACATTTCCCGAATTTGAAATATCTGGATATGGGAAGCGGTTTCAAAGTGCCTTATCAAGAAGGTGACATCGAAACAGATGTGAAATCTCTTGGGAAAAAAGTAAATGCTTCCATCAAAAAATACGAGGAAGAATCTGGGAAGAAATTCCAACTTTGGTTTGAGCCAGGGAAATTCCTTGTGAGTGACAGCGGTCATTTCTTGGTAAAATCGAATGTCATCAAACAAACAACGGCGACAGTTTTCGTGGGCGTGAATTCTGGTTTCAACCATTTGATTCGTCCGATGTTCTACGATTCTTATCACATTATCGAAAATCTATCGAATCCAAAAGGTGCGGAAAGAATTTATACCGTTGTCGGAAACATCTGTGAAACAGACACTTTCGCTTGGGACAGAAAAATAAATGAGGTGAGAGAAGGCGATGTTTTAGTTTTCAGAAATGCGGGCGCTTATGGTTTTGAGATGAGTTCAAATTTCAATTCCAGATTAAAGCCTGCCGAAGTGATGTTTTTGGATGGAAAAGCGCACCTCATCAGAAAAAGAGATGAGTTTGAAGATCTATTGAAAAATCAGATCGAGGTTTTGTAATTTGTTGCTAATCAGAAAATGTTTTGGCATAAAATTTCTTTCATAATTTTTCAAAATCAAAATCTATGAAATCATTATTACTTTCCTTTAGTTTATTAATAAGTTCATTTGCTTTCGCACAAAACAGTGATGTTGAAGATATGATGAATATCGATATCCCTATGAATGATGCATCTCTAAGTTCTGTTGCTTACAATGTGAGAGGTATTTATCAACTTAAAGATGATAATTGCGACCCAGCAAAATTCAAAAGTTTGAGATATCCTGGTGGTGCAGAGGCATACATCAAGGAATTGAAAGAAAAATTGATGCAAAACGTAAATTGGAAAACCTACGTCATCAACGGATTGTTTTTTGTGAAAATGGATATTACAAAAGATGGCGTATTATCAAAATTGGAAGCTGGACCAAAAGTAGCAAACAGTGAAGCTTTTCTTAACGATTTAAAAGAAGCGGCAAAAAAAGTAAACAAAACTTGGAAGCCAGCTAAATGCAATGGAAATCCTATTGATTCGCAAGCGATGTTGAAAATTGATTTTTCATCGATGGCTTATGATAATGCTTTTAACTAGATGTTAGAAATTAGCCTTTAGAGATAAAAGTTTCTTAAAGTACATAAAATATAAACCGCCTCAATTAGGCGGTTTACTTATTTTTTGGATAATTTTACAAGATACTGGTCATTTTCATCTGTGTAAATCAATTCCGAGATCCAACCTTCTTCCGAAGCAATTTTCTCTAAGGTATCACGATCCAGATAAAGCCATTTGAACCAATCTGTAACTTGTTTTTGATATTCGTATAAGCAAAAAACTTCGCCATAATAATGATCCGTTGGAAATATCTCATCCTCGTACATATAATTAATGTCCGAAGAATCGAAAATCAAAATTCCATTTTCATTAAGTAAAGTTTCTGCTTTTTTGAGGAATTTTCTGAATCCGGCCAAATCACCACAAAGTCCAATACCATTCATCAAAAGCAAAAGCGTATCAAACTTTTCATTGTCTAATTTGAAAATATCTTCGCAAAGCACATTTTTCAGACCTCGGTTTTTCATCACTTCGCAAGCGGTTTGTGAAATTTCCAACCCCACAACTTCCTGATTTCTACTTTGAAGAACCAGAGCGTGACTTCCTGCACCCGCGCCAATATCCAAAGTTTTTCCTTGGCAAAGATTCAGAGCTTTTTTCTCCAGAGTCGGCATTTGTTTTTCGTTTCGGAAATAGATGGAAATCGGCATTTCTACCCGTGGTCCAAATGTATCGTGAACATAAAGTTTGCCTCGGCTGGTTTTCTCGTGAAAATTTTTGATGGCAATTCCTGGTAGATCGGTCATAGAAAAAAAACTTATCGCAAAGATAATATTAATAAAAAAAGCATTCAGATCTCTCTGAACACTTTTTTTCGTCATTCGGAACTTACATTCTGAATGCTAAGTACAAATGTAAATTTTATTTACAACAAATAAAATGAACCTCGGTTAAGAAATTCTCCTTCTAATACGACTTAGTGCTTGTGGTGTAACTCCTAGATATGTGGCAATGTGCTTCAATGCTACCAGTTGAAAAAGATCAGGATGTTCCTTCATCAATTTCAAATATCGCTCTTCTGCAGATTCGCTTAGATAAGAGAATTCCTTATCTGATTTTGCTAAATAAATATATTCTACAGTTACTCTTCCAATCAGATTTCCTTGGCTGGATTTTGTATAAACTTCTTGTAGATCGTCATAATTGATCTGCCAAACAACCAGATCCGTAAGCGCTTCTACATTGCATCTGGACGGCGACCTTTGCAAAAAAGAATCATAGGATGTGAGATATTGGTATTTAAATACAAATCTGGTAGTAAGCTCCCTATTTTGTTTTACAAAGAACAATCTAGCTGTGCCATCTTCCACAAAAGACAGATAGTTTTCTACCTCGCCTTCTCTTAGGATCAGATCTCCCTTCTTGTATTCTTTCCGAACGTTCTTCTCGCTATATAATTTCCAGTTTTCGTCTGAGATCGGAATATTATTAGTGCGAAGAAATTGTTTCATAAACTCCATCCATCCTCATTTTTTATTGATAAATCTCGTTCAGTTCGTTCATATATTCGTAAGCAGTCATATCAAATTTCACTGGAACAATGCTGACATAACCGTTTGTCAGAGCTGTTTCGTCTGCATCTTCAGACGCATCCATATTGTTGAAATAGCCAGAAAGCCAGTAGTATTTTTTTCCGTGCGGATTGGTTCTTTCGTCAAAGCTTTCTTCCCACTTGGCATTCGCTTGCTTGCAAATCTTAATCCCTTTGATCTCTTCTTTTTTAAGATTTGGAATGTTGACATTCAGGACAACACCTTTTGGCATCGGCTTTTCCAAAGTCTTAAGTATAATTTCCTTAATAAAATCTTCTGCCTGATCAAAGTCTGCTTCCCATTTCAAATCGCCAAGAGAAAATCCAATCGCGGGCAAACCTTCCACGCCAGCTTCCACCGCGGCGGACATTGTTCCGGAATAGATGACATTAATAGAAGAATTAGAACCGTGATTGATGCCTGAAACCACCAAATCTGGTCTTCTCGGAAGAATCTTGTCCAAAGCCATTTTCACACAGTCAACAGGCGTTCCGGAGCAAGAAAAATCTTTTTGAAGCCCATCAAGATTCAATTCTTCGAAGCTTAAAGTGGAGTTGATGGTGATGGCGTGGCCTTTCCCACTTTGAGGAGAATTGGGAGCAACGACGATGACGTCTCCAATTTCATTCACAATGCTGATCAATTTTCTAATTCCCGGCGCCGTAATCCCATCATCATTGGTTACCAGTATCAATGGTTTGTTCATAATCTTATTTTATATTTCTTTTCGCAGAGCGCGATATTTTCAAAATTCTCTCAAAAATAAATAATTTATAATGAGTAAAATAAAATAAGGTGTTAAATTTGGTTTCGTTTTTGAATAAGCAAGTAACATTCAAAAGAAAATTTTGACTAATTTAAGTACAGATTAAAAATTTATGTTCAAAAAAATCAAGTTCCGGAAACTACTGATGTTTGCGCCTCTTATGACGCTGATGTTCTGTTTCAACTCCCCTCAAAATGATGACGAAAAAATGCAGACCATAATGGTAAGCGTGAAAAATACACTTTCATATCTTCATTATAATCCAAAACCTATCAATGATGCCTATTCTCAAGATGTATATGACAAATATTTTGAAAGCGTAGATGCGTCCAAAAGGTACTTTTTGCAATCCGATATGGACGAGTTCAAAAAGCACAATACAAAACTGGATGATTACCTCAACAATGGAAACCTTGTGTTCTATAAATTGACAATCGACCGTCTTTACCAACGTGTGGATGAGATTGATAAGATGACACAAGACATTCTATCGAAACCGATCAATTTGGATGAAGATGAAGAATTGATCCTCGAACCAAAGAAAAGAACCAATCCGGCTGATGCAAAGCAACAACGTGAAGAGTGGAAAAAGTACATCAAGTACAACATCCTTCAGGAGATTGAAACCCTTTCCAGCAAAGAGGAAGCTCAGAAAAAGAAAAAAGATTCTGTCGTGAACAACAAACTTCAGGATACGATCAAATACGCGCCAATTTCTATGGAACAGAAGCGTATAAAAGCAACAGCAGAAGTAAAAGATTTGATTACTGATTCTTTCAGAAGATTCAAGAAAAGAAAGAAAATGGACTGGTTCTCTGTCTATATGAATGCTTACACAGAAGTTTTTGATCCTCACACCAATTATTTCTCACCGCAAAACAAGGAGGAATTTGATATGAATTTCACTGGGAAAGTAATTGGCATTGGAGCAATCATCCAAGAAAAAAGAGGATTCTTGTATCTTGGCGCATTGACGATTGGCGCACCAGCATGGAAATCCAAACAATTGACAGAAGGCGACAAAATCCTGAAAGTCAAATCCAAGCCGAAAGAAGAAGCCGTAAACGTTGTCGGAATGTTGTCTGACGAGGCTGTACGACTGATCCGCGGAGAAAAAGGAACACCTGTTACTTTGACCGTTGAAAAAAAAGATAAAACCATCAAAGAAGTAACGATGATCCGTGAAGAAGTAGCGATTGAAGATACTTTCGCGAGAAGTATCACTGTGAACGCTTCCAATGGAAAAAAATATGGATTCATCTATTTGCCAAGTTTCAATGTAGACTTTGAAAATCCGAAGGGCAGAAATGCTTCGGACGACATCAAAGCAGAATTGATCAAACTTAAAAAAGAAAACGTAGAAGGAATCATCCTTGACCTTAGAAGCAACGGCGGTGGATCTCTTACCGAAGTTGGCGATATTATGGGATTGTTTATGAATGCTGGACCTTACGTTCAGGTGAAAGACAGTCGTGGGAAAATTCAGGTTTTGGATAATAAATCTAATGAGCCAATCTGGACGGGACCACTTGTGGTGATGCAAAACGAATTGTCTGCATCCGCTTCAGAAATCCTAGCAGGTGCTTTCCAAGATTACGGAAGAGCAGTTGTCATCGGATCTCCAAGTTCATTCGGAAAAGGGACTGTACAGACTTTTGTAGAGCTCAACAGATTCCTGAACACGAACGATGATTTCGGTGCTTTGAAATTGACCATCCAAAAATTCTATAGAGTTACTGGAGAATCGACTCAAAGAAAAGGTGTGGAATCTGACCTTAAAATGAAAGATTTCTTCTCTTACGCAGAAGTTGGAGAACGTTTTGACCAGTTCGCTTTACCTTGGGATAAAATTGAAACCACTTCTTATAAAAAATTGACCGGACTTAATATTCCTCAATTGCAGGCAGAATTAGACAAACAACTTGCTGGCAACAGTAACTACAAAATGTTGCAGGAATCTGCAGAATGGAAGGAAGCCTTGGACAAAGAAGAAACAATCACTCTGAATCAAGCCAAATTCAATGAACTGATGAAAACGCGTAAAGCGCAGATCGAGAAGTTCAAAGGTTTGGAAAAATTCAATAACGGACTGAAATTCACACTTCACCCGGACGAAGCGGAAAGAATCAAAAAAGACGAAGCATTTGCCAAGAAAACCGAAAACTGGAGAAAGAATCTTGAAAGAGATTTCTATCTGGAAGAAACGGTGGATGTTCTTTCGAAGATCAAATAACAAAAAAGCGGAACTAAAAAATTAGTTCCGCTTTTTTTATGCTTAATGAAATTATTCTTTGTTTCCCAAACCTTAAAGGAAGCAAAGAAAAATCAATTGACTCCCTTTTGGGTTGGGGAAATCAATTGATCTTATATTATTTCAAACTCTCAAAACTACGCTTGATAAAGTCTGTCAATTCTTTTCCTTTCAAAAGATTCTGTGACAATTTCGCCAGATCCAAAGCTTGATTGATCATCGCGCTTTTCTCTTCAGCACTTTCTTTCTTCAATAATTCTCCGGCAAAATCCGAGTTAGAATTCACAACCAAATTATACATTTCTGGGAAACCGCCCATTCCAAACATTCCGCCACCGCCAGTGGCCTGCATATCCTTCATTCTTCTGATAAATTCCGGCTGAGTCAAGGTAAACGGTGCATCTGTAGAATCCAAATCTTCCAACTGAACGGTGAACTTTTGGTCATTGATAGATTCCTCGATATTTTTCTTCAAAGTTTCCTTATCCGTTTCATTCAATTTAGAAATAACAGGTTCATCTTTTTTGATTAAATTATTGATGTGATCTGCATCTACTCTCGCAAAAGAAACATTGTCCTTAGAGCTTTCCAATTTCTGGATCAAGTGCGGAACAATTGGAGAATCCAACAACAAGACTTCATAACCTTTGTCTCTCGCAGACGCGATGTAGCTGTGTTGCTCATCCGCGTTGGTTGCGTAGAGGATCACTGTTTTTCCGTCTTTGTCGGTTTGAGTTGGCTTGATCTTCTCAACCAATTCATTCCAAAGATAATATTGGCCTTCCGTTGTTGGGTAAAGCGCAAACTTGTCAGATTTTTCATAGAATTTATCTTCAGAGATCATTCCGTACTCGATCACGATCTTGATGTCATTCCATTTTTGCTGGTAATCTTCACGATTCTCATTGAATAACGAAACCATTTTGTCCGCCACTTTTTTCGTGATGTAAGAAGAGATCTTCTTTACCGCGCCATCAGCCTGCAGGTAAGAACGGGAAACGTTCAAAGGAATATCCGGAGAATCGATCACACCTCGCAGCAACATCAAGAAATCTGGAACAATTCCTTTCACCTCATCTGTTACAAAAACTTGATTTTGATATAGTTGGATTTTATCTTTCTCGATATTAAGGTTGTTCGCCAATTTCGGGAAGAACAAAACACCCGTCAAATTGAATGGATAATCCACGTTCAAATGGATGTGGAACAACGGATCTTCGAACTGCATCGGATACAATTCTCTGTAGAAAGTGTTGTAATCCTCAGCTTTCAGTTCGCTCGGCGCTTTTGTCCAAGCCGGCGTTGGATTGTTAATGATATTATCTACCTCAACCGATTCTGGCTTTGCATCTTCCGCAGAACCTTCTGGCAAAGGCAAGGTCTCTGTTTTCGTCCCAAATTTAATTGGAATTTGATTGAATTTATTATACTTCGTCAAAAGTTCACGGATTTTGGACTCTTCCAAAAATTCCAAAGAATCCTCTGCAATATGAAGCACGATCTCCGTTCCTCTGTCATATTTTTCTGTTTCTTCCAAAGTATATTCCGGGCTTCCGTCGCAGATCCAACGAACCGCTTTATTATCTTCTTTGTAAGACTTCGTAAAGATTTCCACTTTTTCCGCCACCATAAATGCCGAATAAAACCCAAGACCAAAATGTCCGATAATTCCCGCATCTTTCGCAGAATCCTTATATTTTTCAAGGAATTCCTCCGCACCGGAAAACGCAACCTGGTTGATGTATTTCTCAACTTCCTCGCCCGTCATCCCAAGACCTTGATCCTTGATAGTCAGCGTTTTCGCCTCTTTATCAATTTTCACCTCGATGATCGGATTTCCATAATCTACTTTCGCTTCACCAATCACGGTCAGATGTTTCAACTTCGTCGTTGCATCCGTCGCATTGGAGATCAATTCACGAAGAAAGATCTCATGATCACTGTAAAGAAACTTCTTGATCAGCGGAAAAATATTCTCCACCGACACATTAATACTTCCTGTTGACATATTTATATTATTTTTTGTTTTATTTAAAATTTCAATTCCCCAATCATAATCATTTATCGATTATCAGTCATAATTCGGGCGACTGCCAAAAGCCAAAACTTTCCCCGAGCTATTTTGTCACCGGGCTATCCGCTACAATCTTTTGCTTATCACGATTTGTCATCCGTTGACGCATTTCCCAAGCAAAAGGATTTCCACTACTATCCCTGTCGCGGGTTTCCACGGTCCATCAAGATTTCACAAAAAAAAGACCATCCAACAATTAATGACAAATTGTCGCTTTGGTAAAAACCACAAATACACAAAGATTCCACTAAGCACACAATTCTTATTTCTAATCTAACACTTTGTGCTAATTGACGAGTTTGAAGTTTATGCATAGCATATCAAAGTATCATTGCGAACTTAGCAGGCTTTGCGTTAAAAACCTAAGTAACCCTCGTGAACCTTGTGCAAAAACTTTGCGCTCTTTGTGGTTAAAAAAAATCCTTACATTTACTTTCATCAAGACAAATCCAAAATGCGCCACCAAATCCAAAATCAAAACCCTGATTTCAAGAACATTACCTTCGATTCCAATTCAGAAAATTACACTTTTGAAAAAGACGGATTGGAACTGAAATCAAAATACACCTGCGAAGATGTCAAAAACAAAGACATCAAAGCCGGTTCCGCTGGGATTGCGCCTTTTCTTCGTGGTCCATATTCCACGATGTATGTTCAAAAACCTTGGACAATCCGCCAGTATGCTGGATTTTCCACAGCAGAAGAATCTAATGCATTTTACAGAAGAAATCTCCAAGCTGGACAAAAAGGTCTTTCCGTAGCATTCGATTTGGCAACACATCGTGGTTACGATTCCGACCACGCAAGAGTTGTGGGTGACGTTGGAAAAGCAGGTGTTGCAATAGATTCGGTTGAGGATATGAAGATTTTGTTTGACCGAATTCCATTGGACGAAATCTCAGTCTCGATGACAATGAACGGGGCGGTTTTGCCGATTTTGTCTTTTTATATTGTTTCGGCAGAAGAACAAGGAATCTCGATGGACAAGCTTTCCGGAACCATTCAGAATGATATTTTGAAGGAATTTATGGTTCGAAATACTTACATCTATCCACCAACGCCATCAATGAAAATAATCGCCGATATTTTCGAATACACTTCCAAGAATATCCCAAAGTTCAACTCGATTTCAATCTCGGGTTATCACATGCAGGAAGCTGGTGCAACGCCGGTTTTGGAAATGGCCTACACCTTAGCCGACGGTTTGGAATATGTGCGAACCGGAATCAAAGCCGGAATGAACGTCGATGATTTCGCTCCAAGATTATCCTTTTTCTGGGCCATCGGAATGAATCATTTTATGGAAATCGCGAAAATGCGCGCTGCGAGATATATTTGGGCAAATCTTCTAAAACAATTCAATCCTCAGAATCAAAAATCTTTAGCCCTAAGAACGCATTCGCAAACATCTGGCTGGAGCTTGACAGAGCAAGAACCTTTCAACAATATTACCCGAACAACGATTGAAGCTTTGTCTTCAGCTTTGGGCGGAACACAATCTTTGCACACCAATGCTTTGGATGAAGCGATTGCTTTACCAACAGATTATTCAGCGAAAATTGCGAGAAATACACAGATTATCCTTCAACAAGAAAGCGGAATCTGCGACGTCGTTGACCCAATGGGCGGAAGTCATTTGATTGAAACTTTAACGCAACAAATGATTGAGGAAGCAATGAAATTCATCGATGAAGTAGAAAAAGAAGGCGGAATGACGAAAGCCATCGAAGCCGGAATTCCGAAAATGAGAATAGAGGAAGCATCGGCCATCAAGCAAGCAAAAATCGATAGCGGAGAAGAATTCATCATCGGCATCAATTCCTTCAAATCAGATTTGAAACAAACCGAAATAGAAATCCTCGACATCGACAATACGGAAGTTCGCAGAAAACAAATCGAAAGATTAGACAAAATTAAATCCGAACGCAATTCAGAATCGGTTGAAGAAATTTTAAATCAAATTCGAGAAACAGCAAAAACCGGAACTGGAAATCTTCTAGAACTTTGCATCGAAGCCGCTCGCAGAAGAGTCACTCTCGGCGAAATGAGCGATGCGATGGAGGAAAGTTTCGGGCGTTACAAAGCCAATATCAGAACCATATCAGGAGTTTACGCAATGAATGCAAGCAAAAATGAATACTTCGAAAAAGCAGTTGCTTTAAGCCAAAAATTTGAACACCAAGAAGGAAGACGACCAAGAATTATGGTCGCAAAAATGGGACAGGACGGTCACGACCGTGGTGCAAAAGTAGTCGCAACCGCATTTGCCGATATGGGATTTGATGTCGATGTTGCGCCGTTATTTCAAACGCCGGAAGAAGTTGCGAAACAAGCGGTGGAAAATGACATTCACATTTTGGGTGTTTCGTCTCTGGCGGCTGGACATAAAACTTTGGTTCCGCAAGTGGTGGAAGAGTTGAAAAAATTGGGTGCAGATGATATTACAATCGTTGTTGGAGGTGTAATTCCGCAACAGGATTATGAATTTTTGTATCAAAATGGGGCGCATCATATTTTTGGGCCGGGAACTAATTTGCCGAAAAGTGCTGTGGAGATTTTGGAGAAATTTTTGTCTTAAAATCTTGTAATTAAAATTTATTTCTATCTTTGCACCTGAAAATCAATTTCAACCAATAAAAATAACAACGAAGCAATGTTCAAATACAACTTACATACATCAGTAGGATTGCCTTTTGCAAAGGCGAGGCTTCGTGGATTGGTACATTCTTAGAACAACAGTATAATGAAATATCAAAACCCGGAGTCGTAAGATTTCGGGTTTTTTATTGCGCAATATTTCAAACTCAAAACGTTTCCCCGAAATCAAATTTTTTATCAGGAGCTATTTGACTACGTCGAATTGTTACTTATTATTTTTTTTAAGGAGCAATTTCCCGCTGTCCACTGTATCTTTTTTCGCCAACGCTATTTTTCAAGCCCACGCAAAAAAAAGGATGCCGTTTCCATCGGGGCTAGGACAAACTCCTTCCATAAACCTTCAAGGTTTCAAAAACCTTGAAGGATTGAATAAAACCAACTAAAATTTCAGTTGGCAAGCCAGATGCGAGAAAATCAATGATCTCTCATCATTCATCAATTATATAAAAATGGGAAATTTAAAATTAAAAGGAAAAGATATATTAAAATTAGGCTATCCAAACAACCAGAGCGTCAACATCGCTTTGGATGTAATGAAAAGAAATTTTGCAACCAAAAATATTCATTATGTGAAATCGCTTCTCAAGGAAATCCACCAAAATCCGGAGAACTTCGAGAAAGATTTAACCTTCGGACAAATTGCAGAAGCTTTGCTTTCATCAAAGAAAACTGAGAAAAGAATGCTCAACACCAACCGGGCGTCTTTCCAAATTTTCGGAAATTGATATTTCAGATGAAGCAAAAAACCAACTCTACACTGCACTGAAACTGCCAATTGCAACACAAGGCGCTTTGATGCCCGATGCCCACAGCGGTTACGGACTTCCAATCGGTGGAGTTCTCGCCGTAGAAAATGTCGTGATTCCTTATGGAGTCGGGATGGATATCGGTTGCAGAATGTCGCTCAGTATTTTGGATACGCCAATTTCATATCTCGACGGCGCAAGAGACAAATATGAAAAAGCACTTGCCGAACACACCAAATTCGGGATGTATGAAACACATAAATCTCACGTTGACCACGAGATTTTCGACCGAGACACGTTTGATTTAATTCCGATTTTGAGAAGATTAAAAGGTAAAGCCATCAAACAAATGGGTAGTTCCGGCGGAGGAAATCACTTCGTGGAATTCGGGGAAGTGGAAATTACGGAAGAAGACGAGCAAATCAATCTTCCTAAAGGAAAATACCTCGGAATTCTTTCTCACAGTGGTTCGCGTGGTTTGGGAGCAGAAATCGCTCAGTACTATTCGAGAGTGGCGACCGAACAATGTCCGTTACCAAAAGAAGCGCAAAATTTTGCCTGGCTGGATTTGAACACGCATCTCGGTTTAGAATACTGGACGGCGATGAATCTTGCGGGAGATTATGCTTCGGCCTGTCACGACGATATTCACAGAAGACTGGTGAAAGCGGTCGGCGGAAGAGTAAAAGCCAGAATCGAAAACCATCACAACTTTGCATGGAAAGAAATTCACAACGGAAAGGAAGTGATTGTCCACAGAAAAGGCGCAACTCCGGCAAATGAAAACGAGTTGGGAATGATTCCCGGCTCGATGACGGCAAAAGGTTTCATCGTGCGTGGAAAAGGAAATCCGGATTCGCTGAACTCGGCTTCACACGGAGCGGGAAGAGCTTTTTCAAGAGGTGAATGCAGAAACCGTTTTACTCAAAATGACATTAAGAAAGAATTAAAACTTAAAAATGTCACCTTGATGGGCGGAAATGCGGAAGAAGCACCGATGGCGTACAAAGACATCAATGAAGTGATGAATGCGCAAAGTGAACTGGTCGATATTCTCGGAACTTTCCAACCCCGAATTGTGAGGATGGATAAATAATGCTTGATGTTGGATGCGGGATGTTGGGTGTTTGATGTCAAATACCTGCATTTTAATTCTTTCAAAAATCATTAAATAATTTATAACAAATAGTAATACAAAGGAGTAAAAACATAGCCCCGATTGCAGCGGCATCCTTTTTTTTGCAAGGGCTTGAAAAAAGCGAGGGCAAAAAAAGATACAGCGGAAAGCGGGATTAAGCTCCTATAAAAAATGGACAAAATAATACAAATCACCTCGGGAAGAGGACCTTTGGAATGTCAGTGGGTAGTTGCCAAAGTTCTGAAGGTCTTTCTTGAGGAAGCAAAACAAAATAAAATTGGTTACGAAATCATCCACCGCGAAAATGGCGACCAAAACCTGACTTTGAAATCTGCGACATTAGTTTTAAAAGGAAAAGAAGCTAATGAATTTCTGAAAAACTGGCTCGGAAGCATTCTCTGGATTGGCAAAAGCACTTTTAGAAAATTCCATAAACGAAGCAACTGGTTTATCGGGATTTTTGAACTGGAAGGTTTGGAGAAAATGGATTTTAATGAAAGAGACATTCAGTTTCAGACCGCAAGAAGTCAAGGAAGTGGTGGACAAAACGTGAATAAGGTGGAAACCGCAGTACGTGCAACCTATCCGAAGACAGGACAGAGTGTTTTCGTGCAGGATTCCCGTTCGCAACTGGAAAACAAGAAAATTTCAATCATCAGATTAAAAGAAAAAGTGATGGAATTTCACATCCAGCAACTGGAAAAACAAATGCAGGAAACCTGGAACAATCATTTGAATGTTCAGAGAGGAAATCCTATCCGAACTTTTTCAGGAACCGATTTTAAAAAGAATCATCAGGAGAAAACTTTCAAAAAAGAGAGGAATCAACTGAAAAACGAATTAAAAAACTACAGAAATGACCTTAACTAAAAGTAAATATTATTTTGAAGCGCTGGATAATTATCCATACAGCTTGCCGGATTGTCTGGAAGCACTGAATTATGCGCTTTCATACGACCCAGAAGATGCAGATTCACTTTGTCTGATGGGAAGAATCTACAGCGAAATGCTCGATGACTATGAAAAAGCAAAACTCTATTTCGAGGAAGCAATGCAATGTGATGTGACCAATCTGAATACGCCAAAATATTACATTAAATGTCTTTTGGACAACGAAGATTTTCAGGAAGCAGAAAAACTGATTAACTATTCTTTAAAAATCAAAGGAATTGACAGATCGACTTTATGGTTTTACAGAGCTATGCTTTCTGAGATGAGAGGAAGTCTTGCGAATGCTTTGAAGTTTTTAAATGACGCAAAGCAATTCAGTTATAATAAGGAAATGCTTGAATTTCTGAAAGCCAGAGAGCAATTCGTCAAATCAAAAATGCCAAAAAAGCTGAGGAAAAAATCAGCTAAAAAGAAAAAGGAAACCAATTGAGGTTTCCTTTTTTATTCACAAAATATTTAAAATCATTTCTTAGCATTTGCATTCACATAAGCCAAGACCCAATTGGTTTCCTCTGCATTCAGTTTTGCTTTTGGTGCCATGGAGGCCATAATTGGTTTCCAATCTTCTACTGTAAAGTTAGATGGTTTTGGCAAGTCGTGGCATCTTCCGCATCTTAGATTAAATAAATCCTCTCCTTTTTTAAGCATTTCTTCATTTGTAAGATTTGCGGTTGCTGTGGAAGTTTCAGTTGTGGTCGTCGTTTGTTGCGTTTTACAAGAATAAACGATAACGCCAACAAGGCAGAGACTATATAAGTATTTTTTCATTATTTTTGAATTTGATTTAGTTCAAAAGTAATTAATTTGATGACAGCTTCTATCGCTGGTCACTAATTTGTAACAATTCCAAATTTCCAAAATGGCAAAGCAATTCGGTATCGACGATTACATCGCAGGAATCAAAGCGTCTGACAAACGGATTCTTGGCAAAGCCATTACACTCATCGAAAGTAAAAAAGCAGAGCATAGAGATCTGGCCGACCAACTTTTGAAAGCGATTCTGCCTCTCACTGGAAAGTCGATCAGAATTGGAATTACTGGCGTTCCCGGCGCTGGAAAATCTACTTTTATAGAAACATTTGGAAAATTAGCGATTGAAAAAGGAAAAAAGGTCGCGGTTTTGGCCGTGGATCCGAGTTCATCTATTAACAAAGGCAGCATTCTTGGCGACAAAACCAGGATGGAAGAATTGGCGAAAGACCCAAATGCGTTTATCCGCCCAAGTCCAAGTTCTGGATTTCTTGGTGGCATTGCGAATACGACTTACGAAAGTCTCTTGATTTGTGAAGCTTCGGGTTACGATTACATTTTGATAGAAACCGTTGGCGTCGGGCAAAGTGAAACCTTGGTCAATGATATTACGGACGTGTTCCTTTTTCTGAAGATCATAGGCGGCGGGGACGAACTTCAAGGCATCAAGCGAGGCATCATGGAAATGGCAGATTTGATTTTCATTAATAAAGTCAATCCCGAAAATCTTGCAAAAGCCAAACTCACTAAAACCGAATTATCCCGAGCTTTACAATTCATCACAGCAAAAGAAAAAGATTGGAAAGTGCCAATTATATTAGGTTCAGCCTTAGAAAACGAAGGATTGACGGAAACTTTTGAAAAGATAGAAAACTTCATTTCACTCAAAAATAAGAATGGAACTTTTCTGGAAAACCGAAAAAATCAAGCTGAAAAAAGATTTGAATTTTGGGTTAAGAAATATATTTTGGAAAAAGCCAAGCGAGATCATTCATTGGAAAATTCTTACCTCGAACATAAAGAAAATGCTTCCAATCTCAAATCAAATTCGAGTTCAGAAGCAAGAGAATTTGTTAAAAAATTGTTTGGAAGTTAGTTACCGCCAACCGAAAGACTACCGTCGTAACTTATTGGTTGTCTGTCATTAGAATTAACAGAAAGAAACGCGCTTCCATTTTTGAAAATCTCCAAATTAAAAACAAAATCAACTTTATGGTCTTCCGGCGTGATTACCAAAAGTGTATTGCCTTTTTTGGTCAAAGATTGCTTGATTGCAAATTTTTTGGATTCAAATCGTATTCCACCATTGTTGACATCAGCCGGGCTTACGTTAAACGCTCTTCCGAAATATGGCAAATACACGCTGAACAAATCTTTTTTTAGATTAAAACCATAGCCGGGATCCAGATTCATTAGTCGCCCAGCGCCTGCTCCTCCAGGGAATGAATTTAGAATATTGTTCACACTATTGTTGTCCAGAGGAAATGCTTTTGTTGCGTTGTAGTTGAATTCCCTCTTTTCGATGGCAGAACTCAAACTCGCTTGATCCAAATAAGTTGTACTTCCACAACTAATAGTCATTAATGCTACACTGAATATTAATATGATTGTTTTCATTTTCATTGTTTTAGAAAGTTATAGATGCAAGAATGATGCAACTTTTAGATGTGATAAAAGCGGAAAGGTTAATGGCTGCGTTCCAAATCTTTTCTGGCCTCACTGAAAAGCTTTAATATTTTATCTTCTTCATTTTCCCAACAAAGCTCGTCAGAAGCCACATTCAGGTTGTGAAGATAGAATGCTTTTCCATTTTTTAACACCAAATTTATTTTTTCAGCAAGATGTTCTGGCGAATGATTTTCTATAATTTCTCCCACTCCGAAATTGTTAACAATGTTTGTCATTTCTGGAAAATTAGAAACCACTACAGGAACTCGCGATTGGATGTAATCTGAAATTTTATTTGGTAAAGAATAATAATAGCTAAGTCCTTTATTTTCCTCAATACTCAATCCCACGTCAGCTTTCGGCGTAATCTCACGAAGATCTGCAGGTCGCAGTTTTCCCAAGAATTTTACTTTATCTTCCACTTTTGCATCCTCCGCAATTTTTTTAAATTCCGATTCCATTGGTCCACCGCCAGCAATCCATAGCTCAGCATTGTCAATCGATTGCATTGCGAGAATGGCTTTGTCGATTCCTCTTGAATAATTCAACCAACCTTGATAAAGAATTACTTTTTTCGAGTTTTCTTTGATTCCTGTAAACTCGATTTTCCTTGGTAAATTATTGATGACAACTGGTTTATTAATATCATATTCTTTTACAAACCAATTGGCGTAGGAATTACTTGCCGCGATCATTCTTTTGATTTTCGGGACAAATGTCTTTTCAATTTTCTTCCAAACGTGCTTCACCCAACGGCCTTGGATGGTTGGCATTTCTGTGAAGATCTCGTGGCTGTCGAAAATGATTGGAATGTTGAGTTTTTTGGAAATCAGATAATTTGGCATTAAAGTTTCCAGATCATTGGCCAGTAAAATGGTCTTATTGTCAGTATTTTTTAAAATTTCTTTGTACAATTTTCTCTGAAATTCGATGTAGGCAAATCGCAGTTTTTTTGATCTTAATTCAATCCTGAAAAAAGAATATGGTCGTTCCATTTCCGGCGCTCCCAGCCAGTTGCATCCAATCAGAACAGGTTCGTAACCATTATCACAAAGTGTTTTGCATACTTTTTCCACACGCTGGTCGGTATACAGATTATTAAAAACACTGACGATAACTTTCATTTTAATTCTTTTTCAAAATATTATAGATTTGGATCACTGCAAGCACAGCATTGGGAATGATGATTGGCAAAAGCATTCCACTGTAGATCCCGTAAATAACAAAACAGATGCAACCCAATAAATTGACGGTTCTTATCGTTTTAATATCTTTAAGCAAAAAGCTGACTACCACGAAAATCGAGGCCAAGTAACCAACATATTCGGACCAATTATTCATCTGGTGTTTTTTGAGGTTTACAAACCTAAACAATTTTATAAAAAAATCAAGTCATAAAGTCCGTTTTTTTCTAATGGCAATCTATTTGCAAACAAATATTTAAATTTTACAATAATTAATTGTAGGATTTATCATAAAAAACATAACTTAGTGTATAATTTTTAATTATGGATTATAAATTTTCAGACGGTTTGAACCGCGTGTTCAAGCAAAGCAAAAATGAAGCAAGGCGTTTGCAGAGTGAATTTCTGAATACTGAACATTTCCTTTTAGGAATCATCAAAACTGAAAATTCTGCAAAGGAGATCCTCGAAAGTCTAAGCGCAGATCTTACCCAGATAAAGAGAAAAATAGAAACCCTGAGCTCTGTAAACTCAAATCCGTTTACAGCGAATATGGGAAGCATTTCTTTTACAAAAATGGCCGATCAGGCCGTGAAAAGATCTGAATTGGAATGTCGCCAATATCAATCTTCCGATATCAATACGGTGCACCTGTTGTTAGGTATTCTTTATAAACAAGAGGATCCAACGGCCAATATCTTACAGGCTTACGATATCGATTATGACGCGGTCCAAAAAGCATACAGAACGATGTTGAAAAACACCGATCAGTTGCCACAGAATAGTGCGTACGACGATGACGAGGAAAAAGAAGAACCTTACAGCCAAATGAAAAAGCCTACAGGAAATCTTGGCGCTCAGAAAAGTAAAACCCCAACTTTGGACAACTTCGGTCGTGATCTAACTTCTCTCGCAAGAGATGGAAAACTGGATCCGGTTATCGGTCGTGAAAAAGAGATTGAAAGGGTTTCTCAAATCTTATCAAGAAGAAAGAAAAACAATCCGCTTTTGATTGGTGAGCCCGGTGTTGGTAAATCAGCCATCGCAGAAGGTTTGGCTTTGAGAATTCAGCAGAAGAAAGTTTCTCGAGTTCTTTATGGAAAGAGAGTTATTACTCTTGATCTCGCAAGTTTAGTTGCTGGAACCAAATATCGTGGACAATTCGAAGAGAGAATGAAAGCGATCATGACAGAATTGGAGAAAAACCGCGATGTCATCCTTTTCATTGATGAGTTGCACACGATTGTTGGCGCTGGAAGTTCTACCGGAAGTTTGGACGCTTCCAATATGTTCAAACCGGCTTTGGCAAGAGGTGAGATCCAATGTATTGGTGCTACAACGCTTGACGAGTACAGACAATATATCGAGAAAGATGGAGCTTTGGAACGTCGTTTCCAAAAGGTGATGGTAGAACCAACTACGGTAGACGAAACCATTCAGATCCTTCATCAGATCAAAGATAAATATGAGGACCATCACAATGTTCATTACACAGATGAGGCCATCCAAGCTTGTGTGAATTTGACAGCGAGATATATCACAGACAGATTCCTACCAGACAAAGCGATTGATGCGATGGACGAAGCCGGATCTAGAGTTTACATAAAAAACATGAAAGTTCCTTCTGAGATCATCGAGCACGAAACACGCATCGAAGAAGTGAAGGAATTGAAACAGCAAGCAGTGAAAGCCCAAGATTACCTTGAAGCAAGAAAACTGAAAGACGAGGAAGAAAGACTTCAAATCGAATTAAATCTTGCTCAGGAACAGTGGGACAAAGACGTCAAAGAGAAAAAAGAAGAAGTGACCGAAGAAAGTGTTGCGGAAGTGGTTTCTATGATGAGTGGCGTTCCTGTAACGAAAGTTGGTAAAAATGAGCTTGATAAACTGGCTCAGATGGATGAGAAACTTAATGGAAAAGTTATCGGTCAGGAAGACGCTGTGAAAAAAGTGGTGAAAGCCATTCAAAGAAACAGAGCTGGTCTTAAAGATCCAAACAGACCAATTGGAACATTCATTTTCCTTGGAACAACTGGTGTTGGTAAAACCGAATTAGCCAAAGTAATGGCTCGCGAATTATTCGAATCTGACGAATCATTAATCAGAATCGATATGAGTGAGTATATGGAGAAATTTGCTGTATCAAGATTGGTTGGTGCGCCTCCAGGATACGTTGGTTATGAAGAAGGTGGACAATTAACAGAAGCTGTCAGAAGAAAACCTTACGCAGTCGTACTTTTGGACGAAATCGAGAAAGCGCATCCGGATGTTTTCAATATCTTATTGCAGATTTTGGACGAAGGTTTTGTAACGGATTCATTAGGTAGAAAAATTGATTTTAGAAATACAATCATCATTCTGACTTCGAATATCGGAACCAGAGACCTGAAAGACTTCGGAGATGGTGTAGGATTCGGAACCAATGCGAAGAAAACAAATACCGATGCAAGAGCAAGGTCTACGATTGAGAACGCTTTGAAGAAGGCATTTGCACCTGAATTCCTTAATAGAATTGATGACATTGTAATCTTTAACTCTTTAGAGCAGAAAGACATCAAAAAAATCATTGATCTTGAGCTTGGAAAACTTTACAGCAGACTTGAAAAATTAGGTTACAGAGTTGAATTGACAGAAGAAGCGAAAGATTTCATCTCAGAAAAAGGATGGGATAAAGATTTCGGAGCTAGACCTTTGAAACGTGCGATTCAGAAATACATCGAAGACTTGTTGGCCGAAATGCTTGTCAATAAGCAATTTGGAGAAGGCGAAACCGTTGTACTGAAAGTCAATGAAGCCAAAGATGGTTTGGAAGGCGAAACTGTGAAAGAAGAGCAAATCGTAAAATAAATCATTTCAAATCTATAAAAGACCACCCGCAAAGGTGGTCTTTTTTACATTATGGATTTGAACGTAAGAGATGTAATTCCACTGGCGAAGCATCTTTTATTTTTAGTAACCAATGAATTTAAAATTCATGCATCAAATGTTGCAGACAGATTAACCTAGTTTAAGGTCATTGGCTAAGGTAGAGGGTTTTGTTTTTATAATCCTATCACAAAGCCAACACTTGGTATAAATCCACTACTGAAAATACTACTTCTCTCCTTCCAAAGCACATTGTACATTATGCCGAATTGTGCAAACGCATTATTCCCAATGGATTGCATATATCCACCACCGAGATATAGTGCAGTTTCATCTGTAGAATATTTGTAATTGTTAAATTTTTCTGTTGAATTAATGAAATACTGCTGAAGATTGGCGCCAACGAAAAACGAGCGTGCAAAGTAATAATTCGCAAAAGGCCCAACGCCGAACATCGTCGATTTGTAGAAATCTGAGGTTTGCCAGGAAACATTTCCAACCATTCCGCCTTCCAACTGATCTGTGATTTTATAACCAACTCTCGGAGAAACTTGCAGGTTAAACGAACTGTTACTTCCAAAACCCAAACCCAATCCGCCACCAAAAGTCCATCTGTTGGCCGATGCTTGTGGACTCATTGCAATCTGGGAAAAGCAGAAAAGACTCAGCAAAATTAAACTTAAAGTAAATAATTTCTTCATAAGATTGTTTTTATCGATGCTTAAAATTAAGGTTTTTTTGCGAAACTTTTTAATCGTATTTTTGCATCCTCAAACTAAGAACTCCCGTCAAGAGTTTCGTAAAATTGAAATCAAATGAAAATAGTAGTTGGCCTCTCCGGAGGCGTAGATTCCAGTGTGACAGCTTATCTTTTACAGCAACAAGGTCACGAAGTTATTGCACTTTTTATGCGAAACTGGAACGATGCATCGGTAACATTGGAAGACGAATGCCCTTGGATCGAAGACAGCAATGATGCGCTTCTCGTCGCACAAAAATTAGGAATTCCTTATCAGGTCATCGATATGAGCGAGCTCTACAAGGAGCGAATCGTGGATTATATGTTTGACGAATATCAAAAAGGTAGAACGCCAAATCCTGATGTACTTTGCAACCGCGAAGTGAAATTCGATGTGTTTATGAAAACAGCTTTATCGCTTGGTGCTGAGAAAGTTGCGACCGGACATTACGCGCGATTGACTTCTACTTTTGATGAAAACGGGAAAGAAATTTTTCATCTTTTGGCTGGAAAAGATAATAACAAAGACCAAAGTTATTTCCTTTGTCAATTAAGCCAAGACCAATTATCAAAAGCGTTGTTCCCAATTGGAGAATTGACGAAACCTGAAGTTCGTGAAATCGCTAAAGAAATCGGATTGGTAACGGCTGATAAGAAAGATTCTCAGGGACTTTGTTTTATTGGAAAGGTGAGTTTACCAACTTTTCTTCAGCAACAATTGGTTCCGAAAGAAGGTGAAATTGTAGAAATCTTCAATGATTTTGCTGAATACCATAAAGAAACGCCAACTTTTAATTCAAAATTAGAAGAGCTGGAATATCTGTCTGCGAAAATCAATTATAAGAAAGAGGACGGAAAAGTGATTGGCAAGCATCAAGGGGCGCAGTTTTTCACCATTGGTCAAAGTAAAGGTTTGGGAATTGGAGGTCATAAGGAATCTTGTTTCATCATCTCGAGAGAAATGGAAAACAACATCATCTTCGTAGGTGAGGGGAAAAATTTCCCTGGACTTTTCCGCAAAGCTTTGAAAATCGATAATTCAGAAGTTCACTGGGTTCGAGAAGATTTGAGATTGAAAAATGGCGAATCTATGGACGTTTTGGCAAGAATCCGTTATCGTCAAACTTTGGAGAAAGCAACAATTCATCAATTCGAAAACGGATTGTATATGGAATTTGAAAATCCACAGTCGGCAATTGCTGAAGGGCAATTTGCAAGTTGGTACTTGGAGGATGAATTGATTGGAAGTGGTGTGATTTCTTAGAAATTAATAGACTTAAATAAATACAAGCTTTACGAAAATCCGTAGAGCTTGTTTCTTTTAATTCCCAGCCAACCAATCCTTAAACTCCTTCACTCGATCTCGGCTCACCGTAATTTCCTCATCCGGCTGAAACTCCAACTCAACTTTGTAATTAGGGGAAGTGTGGATATTTTTGATGTAATCCGAACTGATGATAAACTGCCTGTTCACGCGGAAAAATTTGCTTTCTTCCAAAACATTTTCCAATTCGTCCAACGTAAAATCTGTCGGGAACGTTCTTTCGCTGGTTTGGAGGTAAACGATTTTATTTTCACTGAAAAAGCAAGTGACGTCATTAATGGAAACAACTTTCAGATTATATCCAATCTTCACCAAAATCCTTGAAAGCGTTGACTTTTCTTTTCTAACGATTTGTCTGATTTCCTGTGAATTAACAGAACCTTCCTCCGGCAAGAACGATTTGAATTTCTCAATCGCTTTTCCCAAATCTTCTTCCTCAATTGGTTTCAAAAGATAATCGATGCTGTTGAGTTTGAAAGCTTTCAAAGTATATTGGTCAAAAGCCGTTGTGTAAATGATAAATGCCTTCGTAGAAACTTTATCAAAAATATCGAATGACAATCCGTCACCCAAAACGATGTCTGAAAAAATCAATTGTGGATGCTCATTATTCTGAAACCATTCTACTGATTCCTCCACAGAATTTAGGCTTGCAACAACTTGTAAATCAGAAAACAAACTCAATAATTTCTCCAGTCTTCTTACCGCTGGTTTTTCGTCTTCGATGATGATCGTTCTTATCATTTTTATAAATTTCCTTAAAAGTTAATCGAAATTAAGTAAAATATTATTTTTCCTTATCCATTAGTTCTCGAATCTTTCGCTCTTCCCAATTTTTTCCCAAAACAAATTGAGGTACAAAAACACTCAGTGCGTGCGCAAGCAAACCAATTCCCCAAAAGAATAAGGTGATGAAATTCTTATATTGAAAATAACTTTCGCCAGGTTTCAAATCTTGAATATTCATAAACACAATCAACAGATTTACAAGAACATAAATCGTCAAATGAGAATAAAAGCCTTTGAGTTTTTTCACTTTTTTCTTGGCTTCAAGATATGTAATCTCGTTTTTATCGTTGATAATTTCCATTGCTTTGTTTTTTCAGTTCTTTGTTGATCATATCTTTTTCCCAATCAGAATTGAAGAAAAATAACTTGATGCCTCGGATGGCAAGAATCAATCCCCAGATGGCGAATATGGCCGAGAACTGCATATTGCTCCAGTTTGGAAAACCGTACTTAAGATATTTAAATCCATAAAGCAAAAAGAGAACGATGAAGAACACAGCCAAACTGGTGTAGAATTTTTTGATTTTGCTGACTCTTTCCGATGCCATTTGATAGCGTAATTTTTCGTTGGTATTTTCCATTTTTTTAGTTTTTTAAAATTATTTTTGATTGTTAAGTAATTCTTTGATCTTCTTGTCTTCCCAGTTTTTACCTGTAAAAAGATAGATTGAATATCCCAAAATGCTGATTCCAAATCCGATCACAGGAAACCAAAACCATTGCAGGTCGGGCGTCGTCTGCATATTGATATAAATGAGATAAGGCACAAGAATTACGATTCCACAAAGCATTATGTAAAAAGCTTTTATTTCTTTCATTCTGGCTTTTGCCAGTTTCAGTCTAAGTTTATAACTATCATTTTCCATCACACCTTTATTTTCCGAAGTTATCTTTACTCATTATTTCCTGGATCTTCTTTTCTTCCCAGTTTTTTCCAATAGCGAAGACGTTCATTGCGTGCGCCACAACACCGATTCCCCAGCCGAGCATTGCCCAATAAAACCAAATGTGGTCCGGAGAAGTCAAGAGATTGATGATAATCAAAAATGGAATCACGATGCAGTAAGAAATCAAGTTTCCGTAGAAACCTTTCAGTTCCTTTACTCTTTTCACCGCTCTTTCGTAAGCGATATTTTCTGTGTCTGGAGAGATGTAAGTATTCATTTTTTGAGATTTTTTTTCTGTTAATATTGGGATTTTGACTTTGAAATTACTTTCTGATTCTTCTACGAAAACATTCTGGTCTGTAAGAAGTGAGTAGCGTTGAACGATGTTGGCGAGACCAATTCCGGCACTTTCTTTCAGTTGCTCTCTTTTCTGAAGGTTATTTTCTATCGAGAGATAACTGTCTTCTGAATATATTTTGATGATCAATGGTTTGCTGGATGTCGCAAAATTATGTTTGATGCAATTCTCCAATAAAAGCTGGAGCGACAGCGGAACCACGAATTTCTGTTCGTCCTCAATTTTCACTTCGAATTCAAAATCTACGCTGTCTTCGAATCTGGTTTTCAGAAGGTTACAGTAGGTTTTTGCAAATTCTATCTCGTCTGAAACCGTTACCAATTCTTTATCTTTTTGCTCCAAAACATATCTGTAAATCTTCGACATCGATGATGTGAATTTCTGAGCCTGATTCGGATTTTCATCAATCAAAGCTGACAAGACATTCAAAGAATTGAAAAGAAAATGCGGATCTAATTGATTCTTAAGACTTTCGAATTGTGCATTGGCAGAATTGGCAATCAACTTTTGCTGAACGACTTCTTTCTTCGAAGTTTTTTTCAGCTCTTCCATAAAGCCTTTGGCGTGGAGAAAAGCGGAAATCAACAAGGCAATATTTATCGTAAACCAATTCACAAAACTGTACTTTACAGAGAAGAAAGTTTCCGTCGTAGCCGTTTTCTGAATCAAAACAAAATTGATGTAGCCACACAAATAACTCACGACAACATTCACCACGATGACCAAAATGATTCCAAGTGTAACGCGCGTTCTCGTTTGCTCCGTCCAGGAAAACTTCTTGTTCAACTGCTCATTTGTAAACCCGTTGCTAAGTCCAATGAAAAAAGAATACATCAAGCAAACCAACAATCCGAAGAAAAAATTCTCTACCGTCTTCTCATCCGTATCTAAGATGAAGAAAAAAATGTTGACACCGAAGGCAACCCAAAATAGCGATATGATACTTTTCTTGTTCATTGTTTTAATTTCTTGGTTCAAAATTAGGATAGAATGAAAAGTTAAGCAATTATATATGACCGAATTGTTAAAAAAACCGACTGAACTGTAAAAAGCACAGTTGAAATCTTAAATTATCCTAAAGATTTGAAACAAAATTTCAAAAAGGAACATCTTTTGCTTTTGAAAAAATCACAAAGGAATATAATATGAACAGAAATGTAGAAATAGTTCTTGCCGGAATCTTTGGAACAGCAACTGTTCTTGGCATTTTGGTAGCAAGAAAATATTTAAAAAACAGGATTTACAACAGCGATTATTCAGACCATCATCTCTTATTCGGGCATCAGCGAAAATCTTATGCAAATCCCAATGATGGCGTAGAATTAGACGCATTCTTATAGAAACACACACTATTTAAATTATACAGATTTCCGGTTCTCACGAGCCGGATTTTTTTGTGGAAAACTTTCCGGAATTTTAAGAGAGATTTTATTTTTCTAATGATAATTTTGAAATTATTCTCTCGCTGATTTTGCAGATTCAGCAAATTATTTCTCATTGAAAATTTGCTAAAATCAATTATATCTGCGAGAAAATTAAAACTCCAATGTCAGATTTCATCCCAAAAGGGCAAGGCGCTCAACGAAATGTCGTCAACAAATTTGACCGATTCACGCACGAACCGGAAGATTTTGAATTGGATTTAATCAAAACACAAGTCACAGAAGTTTTCCCGAAAAGCATCATCAATGTCATCAAAAGTCCAGACCTGATGATGGATTATTCTATGAATCCGTACCAAGGTTGCGAGCACGGCTGTTCCTACTGTTTCGCCCGACCGACTCACGAATTTTGGGGTTACAGTGCAGGCGTTGATTTCGAAAGAAAATTGATGGTCAAGAAAAATGCGCCGGAACTTTTGGAGAAAACTTTTCAGAAGAAATCTTACGTTCCGAAAACCATTATGCTTTCTGGCAACACAGATTGTTATCAGCCGATTGAAAGACAATTTGAAATCACGCGAAAACTGCTTCAGGTTTGTTTGGATTACAGACATCCGGTTTCCATCATTACAAAAAACGCTTTGGTTCTGAGAGATATTGACATTCTCGAAAAAATGGCGGAGAAAAATTTGATTTCCGTTTCGCTCAGCATTCCGACCATCAATGAAGAACTTCGACGTGTGATGGAACCAAGAACTTCAACTGCAAAAAATAAACTGAAAGCCATAGAAGTTTTATCATCGAAAAACATTCCCGTAAATGTGATGATTGCTCCCGTGATTCCAGGATTAACAAGCGACGAAAGTCTTGGGATAATGAAAGCGGTTTCCGAAGCAGGCGCGAGAAGTTGCGGTTACACTTTGGTCAGATTGAATGACACCGTTGAACCCGTTTTCATCCAATGGCTGGAAACCCATTTCCCTGATAGAAAAGATAAAGTTCTGAATCTCATCCGCTCGATGCGAGGTGGAAATCTTGGCGAGAAAAGATATTTCCAGCGTTATCAAGGTGAAGGAAATATTGCAGAGATGATTCATAAGACCTTTGAAATTGGTAAGAAAAAGTTTTTTGCAAATCAGGAAAGAGCGAGTCTCACAACCGAACATTTCACGGGAAGCAGAACGCAACAATTGCGATTGTTTTAGGCAGAATTTCCAATGCTTTTGATTAGATTTGCATAATAAAAAACCACATAGACACAATAGTATTTATCTGCAAAATCTATTTTAACTTAAAATTCAAGTATAAATAGTGCTATGTTTCTATGTGGTTTAAAATAATATATTTATTATAGTAAGTTTTCACAAATGAAGCAATATTCCGCAAAACGAAGCATCCAAATTCTCGCACATATTCTTGAACAATACGGCATCGATAAAATCATCATTTCTCCAGGTTCCAGAAATGCGCCTTTGTCGATTCATTTTTCTGAGATTGATGCTTTCCAATGTTACAGTATTGTGGACGAAAGGTCGGCCGGATTTGTTGGTTTAGGAATTGCTAAATCTATAAAGAAACCTGTTGCACTTACTTGTACAAGTGGTTCTGCGGTTGCCAATTATTACCCTTCTGTTGTGGAAGCTTTTTATCAAAACATTCCACTTTTGATTTTGACCGCAGACAGACCTTCGGATTTTGTGGATTTATTTGATGGACAAACGATTAGACAAAAAAATATTTTCCAGCAACATTCCTACGGCGATTTCGAATTGCTGGAAGATGAGAAAGATGGCGCAGAAGATTACAACTTCGAAACCATCAAAAAAGCGGTTGAACTTTGCATCGAAAAAAGTGGTCCGGTTCACATCAATATTCCTTTGACAGAGCCACTTTACAACTTGGTAGATGAATTGCCGGTTTTGCCAACCGTCGAAAAAACAATTCAGAAAAAGACTTACGAACTTCCGACAAACTTAGTCGCAGATTGGCACACTTCCAAACGAATTTTGATTCTTGCCGGAACATTGGCGCCAAATCCAGAATTACAAGCGCAACTTTCTCAATTGGTTAAAAATCATACTGTTGTAATTTTAACGGAAATGAATTCCAATCTTCAGCACGAGAAATTTTTTGCCCACATCGACCGATATATTACAGATTTTACTGAAGAAGATTTCAGGACTTATGCGCCAGATTTGTTAATTACAATCGGGCAAAATGTTGTTTCAAAACGCGTGAAACAATTCCTTCGAAAAGCCAAACCACTGCAACATTGGCACATTGACGAGTATTGGCAACCAGATACTTACTACGCATTAACGCAAAAAATAGAAACCAAAGCTGAGATTTTCTTCTCCAAATTGTTGAAAGCCATCAACTTGGAACCAAGACCATTTTTCAATCTTTGGGACGTTTTGAAGGATAAAAAAGATGCGAAACACGAGGAGTTTTTGAACAAGGCGCCTTTCTCAGATTTTTATTTGTTTAAGCTTTTGTCCACTCAAATTCCTGAAAATTACAAGATTCATTTTTCCAATTCGTCAGCGATTCGATATGCGCAATTGTTTGATTATCAGAAGCACGACGTCTATTGCAACCGAGGAACCAGCGGAATCGACGGTTGTACTTCTACCGCGATGGGATTTGCGATGATGGAAGATGAACCTACGATTTTGATAACTGGAGATTTGTCATTTTTCTACGACATCAACGGACTTTGGAACCAATATATTCCACCTTACACGAGAATTGTGATTTTCAACAATGCAGAAGGAAACATCTTCAAAATCATTCCTGGACCAAGTGGAACCAATGCTTTGGACGAGTTTATCGCCACGAAACATAACAGAAACGCAGAATTATTGGCGAAAAACTTTGGCTTTGATTATACGAAAGTGGAAGACGAAATCACCTTGGACAGAGTGTTACCCAACTTCTTCAAACCCAATCCGAAACCAAAGATTTTAGAAGTAATGACGTCGGAATGTAATAATGCGGATATTTTGAAGCAGTATTTTGCGGAATTGAAGTAAATTGTCTCGCAGATTCAGCAGATTACACAGATTTTAAAAATCTGCAAAATTTGCAAAATCTGCGAGAATTAAAGATTCTTTAGAAATTCAAAACTCCAAATCCGTTTCCTCTTTCGGCAGATTGATGATTTTCTCAATTGGATAAATAAACATTTCATCAAAATCATTCAAAGCGTTAATCAATTGAAAATGAGAAAATTCTTTGATATTTTCGATTGTAATTTCGGTTTCCTTAATTTTTTTCGAGGCCAATAAACTTTGTCGCATTATGCCATTCAGAAGATAAGTTTTCGGGGTGAACCAAGTTTTATCTTTCAGGAAAAGGAGATTGGAATAGGACGTGTCTGTGATTTGATTTTCTTTGATGATGATGATTTCTTCGGCGCCACTTTTTTCTTTTAATATTTGAAATTGCGTTCTGTCGGCTGATTTGAAGCTGTAATCAATTTCATTATCTATGACCAATTCAAAATCATCGTGTTCCGAAATGGCGTGCGGAAGAATTTGCGTTTTGAAATTGTTTTCCAAATCATATTCGATTCGGAATTTGTAAAGTCCATCTTCATCGTGTTCGAGGTTTAAGAATAAACTTTTAATATCAATTGTACACGATTTTCCGAAATGGGAAAATGTCTCATTCATTCTTTTTTGATGAAGTTCTGCCAGGAAGATTTTCTGGTCTTCCACTTTGATGCTTTCAATAAATCGGGACATAAATTTTGTTTTTCATTTCTTCGTATTCGCTTTCTAAGTCGCTTTGGTGCGTGATTCCACCTCCACTTTTGAAAAATAGTTTTCCATTTTCTTTTTCAATAAATCTTATCATCACGCAGGAATCAAGATTTTTTCCATCAAAATAGCCTGCAATTCCGGTGTAAAAACCTCGGTCATATTTCTCAGCTTCGAGGATGATTTCCAAAGTTTTTGGTTTTGGAGCACCGAGAATAGAACCAGCTGGCAAGAGTTTTTGGAGAATTGAACCAATTTTGTTTTGAAATTCTGGTTTGATTTCGCCTTCGATTTCGGAACTCATTGCGAGGAGATTTTTTTGTTTTGTTTTGATGAAATCGATTCTTTGAAAATCTTTGACGCGAACGTTGTTGGCTACCATACTCAAATCGTTTCTCAGCAAATCGACAACGGTGTAATGTTCCGCTTTTTCCTTCGGGTCATTTTTCAAAATGTTCTCTGCATTTTCGATTTCCGCGTCGATTGTTCCTTTCATTGGATGCGTAAAAATGTTATTATCAATGATTTCGATGAACGTTTCAGGGGAAAAACAGACGAATTCATCTGGAACCAGGATTTTGTATTTGGCTTTTGAAAATTTGAAAATATCTTCCAAGGTCAAGTTGGTTTCAATTTCGGTTTTTCGGGTGTAATTGGTGAGATAGGAATTTCCTTTTTTTAAATTTTCCTGGACAATTTTAAATCCTTTTTGATAATCTTCTAGTGTTTCTGGGAATGATTTCCATTCAAAGTTTGGAATTGTCGCGTACTCATTGGAAACGTTTGTAATATTTTGAAAATCAATTAATAAACTATTATTTTGAATATCAGTTTGAGTGAAAATCCTAACTTCATCCATCAAAAAATCGATTAAGAAAAAAAAGGGTTCTTTTCTTTCTGACAACTCGTTCATTCTTTGAAACTGTGGATTTTGAAACATTAAACAAAAATAGAGAAAAGTCTTCTAAAAAATTGGAAATGGTTGTTAAGAACAACAAATCCCGCAACCCTGCCTGCGTGGACTCTTCGAGAACCTCTGAGTGACAATTGGGAACCCTTCGGCTTCGCTCAGGATAAACTACAGGCAGATAAGTTGCCCAAAATAAAATCGTCAATTGCGATAGTCCTTAATTAATGGTTACTTTTGCAAAAAATTTTGAGAATGACGACGCCAAAACCGGAAATCGGGAAAATACTGACAGAAGCATACGAATATTGGATGAAAACTTTGCCGTTTCAGTTTTTGTTTTGTGTGATTTATTTTGCTATAACGCTTTTTGCAGGCTCTTACGCATTCCGATACTACGGACTTTTTGAAGAAGTTCAGAAGTTTCAGGGCTTGATCTATACGGATGGAAAAGCCTTTTTCAATAGATATGGCGAGCTGATGCAAACCGACAATGCGATTTTGTTTTTGCAAGTGATGATTGTCGTCAAAGCGGTGATTTTCCCTTTGAATATCGGTTTTCTGAAGATCTACAGAAAGTTGGATCTTGGCGAGAAACCAGAAACAAGCGACCTTTTTGCAGGATTTCAAGGGAGTTATTTTTTCGTTTTTGTGACCTATTCGCTTGCGTGGAGTCTGGTCAATAATTTCCTTTCCGTCTTTACTTTACTGTGGATTCCGATGGCTTTGTTTGTTCCGGCTTTGATTTTCTTCAAGGGTTTTAATTATTTTCAATCTTTCAAAATCAGTGTGCAGACTTTTCAAAAAAATTTCGTTCTTCTTTTTATTGCTATGATTGTTTCAATTCTGTTTTCTTATAGCGGTTTTATTATGTTTTTCTTTGGAATATTCATCACGTTTCCGTTTTGGAACGCGATGATCTATGTCCTTTACAAACATTTAATCGGGGATTTTGAAGAATAATTGTTTATGAGTTAATTTGATTCAAGAAAATTTTGTGTAGATTTGATTATAAACTACAAAATCAAACTATATGGAAAATTTTACCGAATTCGATTCGCCTGCCAACGTACCAACGCAGGAAACCGGAAACATCATTTCTCACGCATTAGAAATCTTCAAGAACAGCTTTTTGTACTGCTTTCTTGCGGTCGTGATCTACTTTTTGCTAAGTCTTGTCATTCAATTGTTGACTGGCTTTGATTCTCGATCATTGGTAGAAGAAGCACAGGCTGCTGGAGGAAGTTTTGGCTACTCAGATATCATAGCCGCTCCTGGTTTTGCATTATACAGTGGTGCCAATTTTTTCTTAACATTGCTTCTGACGCCTATTTTTGTGAGTTTGATCTATGTTGCCAACAAATCAAATTTCAAGCAACCAATTGTGGTTTCTGATATCTTTTTTGCTTACAGACAAAACTTTATCAACATCCTTATCTATGCTTTGATTACGCAGATTGCACTGTTTATTTTATTAATAATGTGTGTTTTGCCAGCAATCTTCATTATGCCTTTCTTTTTCCTTGGTTATCCGATCTTACTTTTTGAAAAGGCAAGTGCTATTGATGCGCTTAAAAAATCTTTTGCTATCGTTCAGGCAAATTATGGCACAGTTTTAATTACTGCATTGTTGGCCGGACTTATTAGCATTGCCGGAATCATTCTTTGTTGCGTGGGAGTTTACCTTACTATTCCTTTCGTTTACATTGCAATGTATTCTACTTATTGTGCTTACCAAGGTGCGCCAAGACAAATAGATTAACATCAAATAAACTTTAAAACTATGTCAGATTCCGAGAAACAAATTGACTCTGTTGTTATTAAACAGATTGCTTTAATTATTTTAATTTGCGTTTTTGTCGGTTTGATTTGTTGGAATCTGGCCTTGTTCATTCCATCTTTCTTAGGAGCTGTTACGCTTTACATCGTTTGTAGAAAGTACAACAATTACCTTGTAGAAGAAAAGCACTGGAAACCTTGGCTTGCGGCAACCGTAATTATGGTTGCTTCCTTGATTATCCTCATCCTGCCTGTTTATTTTATCGTAGATATGCTGGTACAGAAGATGGATAATGCACAGGTTTATATGGAAAAGTTCAATGTTTTTCTGGAGAAGATTCATCAATTTATCTATCAGAAAGTTGGATTTGATATTCTAAGCAAAGAAAATATAACGAAAGTTACCAACTTTGCCGGAGGCTTATCTACAAAGGCTCTTAGCACGACGGTGAATACATTTACAGTCATTATGTCGATGTATTTTATCTTGTACTTTATGTTTGTGAGAGCACGTGTATTTGAGAGAATCGTTGCGAAAGCAATGCCTTTCAAAAGATCCAACACACAATTATTAGGTAATAAGTTCACAAAACTAGTGATGGCAAATGCGATTGGAATTCCAGTTGTAGCCATCGGCCAAGGTGTGGTAGCATTGATTGGTTATTGGATTTTTGGAGCACCGAGTGCCATCCTTTTGTTTGCTCTGACAGCCGTTGCATCGATGCTTCCCGTGGTTGGAGCTGCGATTGTCTATGTTCCTGTTGCGATCTATATGATTGCAGAAGGACAAACAGGACAAGGTGTCGGCGTTTTGATCTACGGACTTATTGTTGTTGGGCTTACAGATAATTTGTTGAGATTTACATTATTGAAACGATTGGAAGATATCCATCCACTTGTGACAGTTTTCGGAATTATTTTGGGTATCAATTTGTTTGGATTTATGGGATTGGTTTTTGGTCCTATTTTAATGTCAATTACAGTTTTACTGATCCAAGTTTATAGAGATGAATTCTCTGATGAAGACACCCCGCCATCTCTACAATTGCCTGCTAATAAAGATGATCTCGAAGATAAAATTGATTTAATTGTTTAAAAATGGAAGGTTTGAATCCTGAAATTCTAAAAGAAATCTGCCAAGTCAGAATGCCTTTTGGAAAATACAAAGACACAATTCTCGCAGACTTGCCGATCAATTATCTTGAATGGTTTCAAAGTCAAGGAATGCCGAAGGGGAAATTGGGAATGCAACTATCTACAATCTACGAAATCAAGATCAATGGTTTGATGGATTTGTTAACTCCGATCCGTGGAAAAGTCAGTTATTCTAAAGATAAAAAAACGACTTATAAGTTTTAATTAATGAAAATTAAAAAAAAAATTAATACTGCCAGACGATCTCTGATGAGACGTCTCACCAAAAACATTGGTAAATCTAATGCAGGTATTAAAAACAATCAAAATACTAAAATCCAAAGAATTTTAATCTCAAGACCCAATCACAGATTAGGAAACCTTTTGCTTTTAACACCTTTGGTTCAGGAAGTTATCAATACATTTCCAGATAGCAGAATCGATCTTTTTGTAAAAGGTGGTGTGACTCCGATCATCTACAAAAATTACAAAAACATTCATCGCTACAACCAGCTTCCCAAGAAACCTTTTAGCAGTTTAGGCAAATACATCAAAGGTTGGTTTCAATTGAAGTTTCGGAAATATGACTTGGCGATCAACTCCAATCCGGGCTCGTCTTCAGGGAGATTGTCGATTCTTGCTACCAATGCGACATACAAGTTTTTTGGTGATCATGATGACGAGCTGAACTCAAAATATCCGGATTACAACCACGATGCAAAGAAGACAATTTACAATCTTCGAAAATATCTGACCGAATTAGGCTTTCCCGAAAACAATTCTGAAATCCCACCATTAAAAATAATTCTCGACCAAGAAGAACTTGAAACAGGTAGAGCGAATGTTCAGAAAATCGTTCAAAACAACAAGAAAACAATTTGTCTGTTTACCAACGCAACGGGCGCCAAAATCTATTCGGAAGAATGGTGGAACACTTTCTATGAAAAACTCAAAACTGCCTTTCCTGATTACAATATCATCGAACTTTTGCCTGTCGAAAACATATCGAAATTGAATTTCAAAATCCCCAATTTCTATAGTACAGACATTCGGGAAATGGGAGGTTTCTTAGCAAATTGTGCGCTTTTTGTAGCGGCTGATAATGGCGTGATGCACCTTGCAAGTTCTGTAAACGTCCCGACTATAGGACTTTTCAAAGTAACGGATGAGACGATGTACCAACCTTATAACGACAAAAGTTTTTCCATCAATACAAATAATGTGGATCAGGATAAAGTAATCGACCTCATCAAAACGTCTTTATAATATTAGAACTCCGAATGGACTTTTAAAAACTATAACCCAATTATTATGAACTTTGTTCTTTCCGAGGCGTATTCGCAGTACAAAAATGATATTTTAAACATTCTAAAGAATTTTAAAAATGATGGCGTCGTAGTTGGTCACGGCAATCGAAATGTTGTCAAATACTTTGTGGTAGATGGTTTGAAATTCAATTTTAAATCGTTCAAGCAACATAATATTATCAATCGTCACGTTTACAAATATTACCGGAAATCCAAATCCCGAAGATCTTACGAATACGCGCAAATGCTTTTGGATAAGGGATTCTTTACGCCAAAGCCTGTTGCCTTTATTGAAAATCATGATTTTATCGGCGTGACTTCTAGTTATTATGTGAGTGATCAATTGGAAGATGTTTTCACCTTGAGCGATGCCCTTCACAATCATTCATTTCCTGACAGAGAAAGGATTATTAAGGATTACACTAAGTTGATTTTCCAACTTCACGAGAATGGAATTATTTTTATTGATAATGCTGGCGGCAATTTCCTAATCAAAAAAGTTGAGGGTGAATATCGCTTCTTTTTGGTTGACCTCAACCGAATGAATTTCCACCAAGAAATCGACCTCAACAAAAGACTTCACAACTTCGAAAGATTGACCAATGAGCAAGAAATCATCAAAATAATCAGCACAGAATATGCAAGATTATCTGCACAATCTCCTGAATTTTGTTATAATAAAATCTTAGATTTTACGAAGAAAAAAGCGTTTAAACGCAAGGCAAAAAATATTCTGAAGTTTTATAAATTCTTTTTCAAAAAACGCTAAGCTTTCAAGGCTGCAATTTCATCTCTTAATTTTGCTGCTTTTATGAAGTCAAGGTTTTTGGCAGCAGATTCCATTTCTTTCTGTTTTGCGACCACAATTTTCTCGATGTCTTCGCTTGCATAGTTGGCTTTGGTTTCGGCAACTTCCTGCATCAGCACTTTCTGCGTGTATTTTTCGTCTGGGAAATCCTTGCTTCTACCAACTAGATTTTCACTGATTTTTTTGTTCAATGCCATCGGAACCTTGCCGTGCTCGGTGTTGTACTGCATTTGTTTTTCTCGACGGTAAATGGTTTCATCTATTGCGGCCTGCATCGATTTCGTCATTTTGTCGGCATACATTATTGCGCGTCCATTCAGGTTTCTTGCCGCTCTACCAACGGTTTGGATCATCGATCTTCTGGAACGCAACATTCCTTCTTTATCAGCGTCCAAAATCGCCACCAAGGAAACTTCCGGCAAATCCAATCCTTCTCTCAAAAGATTCACACCAACCAAAACATCAAACAAACCAAGACGCAAATCCTGCATAATTTGAATCCTTTCCAAAGTTTCCACATCGGAATGGATATATCTTGTCCGGATTCCAACTTTCGTGAAATACTTGGTCAGCTCTTCCGCCATTTTTTTGGTTAAAGTCGTTACCAAAACACGCTCGTCTGCTTCTTCTCTTTTATGAATTTCTTCGATGAGATCATCAATCTGATTCATCGTCGGACGAACCTCGATGATTGGATCCAAAAGTCCTGTCGGTCGGATGATCTGCTCGATATAAGTTCCGCCGGATTTCTCCAGTTCATAATCTGCAGGCGTCGCAGAAACATAGATCACTTGATTTTGCATCGTCTCGAACTCATCAAATTTCAAAGGTCGGTTGTCCATCGCTGCCGGTAAACGAAAACCGTGTTCCACCAAAACTTCCTTTCTACTTCTGTCGCCTCCGTACATTGCGTGAACCTGCGGAATCGTCACGTGACTTTCGTCAATGACCATCAAAAAATCTTTCGGAAAATAATCCAACAAACAGAAAGGTCTTGATCCTGGCAAACGCCCATCCATATATCTCGAATAATTCTCGATTCCAGAACAATAGCCCAATTCACGGATCATTTCCAAATCCAATTCTGTCCGCTCTTCCAAACGCTTTGCTTCCAATGGCTTTTCAATTTCTCGGAAGAAATCTACTTGCTTCACCATATCATCCTGAATCTGACGAATGGCCCCTTGCATCGTCTCAGGCGTGGTTACGAAAAGATTGGCTGGATAAATATTAATCGTATCAAAATTCGAAGTGACATTTCCTGAAACCGGATCAAAACTTTGGATCGTCTCAATCTGATCACCGAAAAATTGAAGCCTGATCGCTGTGTCTGCATACGCTGGATAAACATCAATTACATCGCCTTTTACACGAAAAGTTCCACGCTGAAATTCATTCAAAGCTCTGGAATATAATGCACTAACCAAAGAATTAAGCAATCTCGTTCTAGAAATCTTTTCACTCTTTGTTATTGTAATTAATGACTTTTCAAATTCCTTCGGATTTCCAACACCATAAATACAGGAAACCGAAGCTACGATCAAAACGTCACGTCTTCCGGAAAGTAAACTTGCAGAGGCAGAAAGTCTTAGTTTCTCCACTTCTTCATTGATGCTCAGATCTTTCTCAATGTAAGTATTTGTGGAAGCAATGAAAGCTTCCGGCTGATAATAGTCGTAGTAACTCACAAAATATTCCACCGCATTGTCCGGGAAAAACTCCTTGAACTCCATAAAAAGCTGAGCGGCCAAAGTCTTATTGTGTGCCAAAACCAGAGTCGGTCTCTGAACTTGATTCACAACATTGGCAACCGTAAATGTCTTTCCGGAACCTGTAACTCCCAAAAGGGTTTGATATTTTTCGCCAATATTAATACCTTCCACCAATTTCTCGATGGCTTTTGGCTGATCTCCAGTGGGTTGATATTCTGATTGAAGTTTGAATTGCATAACACAAAAATACGAAATAAAAAACGTCCCAATTTTGGAAAGTTTGACATTTTTTGGAAATTATTCATCAAAATCCAGAAGCCCTTTCAGCAGAAATTCTTTATTGATTTTATTCGAAGAATCATTCACCGCGACGGATATTGGAATCTTGTTGATGATCGTATCTTTATAAACAAAACCAGTCTTTTTTTCTTTGTTATCAATCAAAATATAATATTCTGTGTTGATGATTTTCGATTGTCCATAAAGCAAAATATTCTTGAATTTCCGTTTTTTTCCGACCTTCAATTTTTTGTATTCTTTGGAATTCTTTGCAAAATCGAAACCTCCAAAAGATTGATATTTGATTTTCAAACCATCGTTGGTAATACAAAGAAAAATGTTGTCTTCTCCACAATTTTGAACTTTGTTGAATTTTGAATATTTATTAAAAGATGTACAAGAATTAAAGCAAAGACAAATTATAATCACCAAAATAACTCCGATAGTTCTTCCCGTCATTTATTGAAACTGCATTGTGATTGGAAGTTGGAAAACGGTCGCTGTTGGGTTGCCTTCTTCGGTAGCCGGTTTCCAGATTTTACCTTTTGTTGCAGCCCTGAATGCTTTTACAGCTTCCTCATTGAATTTCTGATGAGCCCCATCTGGCTTTACCTCAACTGCTTCTCCATATTTGTTGATTGTCACATAAAGCATCGTTTTCATCGTTACTTTTTCATCTTTTCCAATGAATGAAGAATCGAAAGCGTCCGCAATTCCTTTCCTCAAATCATTCAGTCCCTCCGGAAACTCTGCATTGCTAAAATTGACTGCCGGCGGTGGCGGTGGCGGAATTGGAAGTTCGTGATCTTCAAATTGTTTTTTAGAATTATATTTTTTTGATTTTTTGACTTTGGAATTTTCATTCTTAAAATCTTTTACAACTACTACTGTATCAGTCTTTAAAGAATTGTCAATTTGAAATTCTGGATTCAGAAGATCATTTTTAGTATTTCCTGAAGCGTAAACTTTTTGAACAAAGAAAAAGCTGGAGACTGCAATTACAGAGACTGCAAAAATCTTTTTTAGGTTTTCGAGTTTTGATTTTTTGGTGGTCATCATAATAAATCGTTGTTTGGTATTGTTAAAATTGAATGGGTTGATCAATGACAGATTCTGAACTTGTAACACTTCTGCCAAAATCAATTTTTGATAATCTCTGACATTGAACTCTTTGCTTATGATCACCTCATCTGCCAAAAATTCGTGATTGTCTGTGATTGCTTTTTTATAGAGATAAATCGCAGGATTGAACCAGGAAACGGCTTTTAGAAATTCAACAAAAATCAAGTCCAGAGAATGTTTTTGAATCAAATGTGTTTTCTCGTGGAGGAAAATCCAGTTATCAATTTTTTGGTTTTCGAAGTGCGTTTTGTTGAGATAAATCTTGTTCCAAAAACTAAATGGAGGTAAATTTTTTTCTATCAATTTGATATTTTGATTTTCATAAACCAAATCAATTCCTTTTTGATTTATAATTTTAAAAATTGAAATCAAGGCTTTGATAATCAAAATAAAAGTTACCAAACTGTAAATAATTAAAATTAAATTCAGCCAATTGAATTCTGAAATTTGAGATGAATTTTGGATCAATTGCTGTGTCTGGATTTCTTCAAAAACCAATTGATTCTTCTGTTCCCGAACAGCAGGTAAACTAATCTTAACAAAAGGAATTGCATAAGAAAAGACCAACGCGACCAAAAGGTAAAACCGATTGAAGCGGAACATCTTTTCTCTTTGTAAAAACAAATAGTAAATTGCTATCAACAACGATGAACAAAGAATTACTTTGAAAATAACAGTTTCCATATCACTTTATTTCTTTATCGATAATGTCTCGAAGTTCTTTCAATTGTTTCTGGGAAAGTTTTGCGTTCGAGGTAAAAAATGATGCAAACTGGGTCACAGAATTATTAAAAAAACGGTCAATCATAGAAGTCATTTCGCCTTGGAAATAATCTTCTTTCTTCACTTTCGGGAAATACTCTCGCGAGTTTCCGTAAAGTTTGTAGCCCACCAGATCTTTGTTCTGCATTCGTTTCAACAAAGTTGCGATGGTTGTTGACGCAGGTTTCGGATCGGCGTAATCTTCCAAAATATCTTTCATAAAAACCTTTTCTTTTTTCCAGAGGATTTCCATTAAAATCATTTCGGTTTCTGTCAGTTTTTGCTCGTTCATTCTACAACATTATATTTTGTTCTACAAATGTAGAATTAAATTTTGATTGAGCAAATTTTCTACAAAAAAAAGGATTCAAATATTTGAATCCTTTAAAAAAAAAGTAGCTAGTTAAGTTAGAATTTAAAACTAAGTCGAGTAAAAATCTGCCTTCCGGAGAAACCCATTTGAACTGGATCAAAGATACCGCCAGATTCTGTATTCCCTTCAGAAACAGCACCATATTGCAATGTAGAATATCTATTGAAGACGTTTTTCCCACCAATAGTCCAAGATAGACTCTTGGTAAAATCATAACCTACAGAAAAATCCGTGGTGACTCTCGGTGTGTAAGTTTGGAAATCGTCTGGTCCATTGTAGCCAATCAAAGTCACTTTATCAAATCTCACCAATTGTAAATTCGCATTGAATTTTTGGATTTTATAATTCAAATTCAGATTGATTTTGGTCTTCGGGGCAGAAGCCAAGATAAATGCGCGTTCCCTTGCACCTAAAAAAACATCTTCTTTCCCTGCCAACTGTGCAGGCGTATGAACATCTGTAATTTCCATTTCATTATAATTTCCAGCCAATGTTGTGGACAATTTTCCCGGGCCTAAATCTGTGGTGTAATTCAAAATCACATCTATCCCTTTGGATTTTGTGTCAACAGCATTACTGAAAAACTGAGCTTGATCCACTTTTAAATCGGCAAGCGTTTGTCCAATGACATCATCACTTTGGTCAAATGTTCCCGTCAAAACAATCCTGTCTTTTACTTTGATATAGTAACCATCAACTGTTGCCGTGAATTTCCCTGTATTGAAAGTAAATCCCGCACTTCCGTTGAGAGAAGTTTCTTGTTTCAGTTTTGGAATAAAAGCTTTTTGTGCCAACTCGCTATCATTGGAAGCCAGCTGAACGGTCACCAATTCTCCACCTTGAAAATTAGTGAACTGCAAACTGTAATACTTCTGAACCAAAGATGGCGCTCTAAATCCTGTAGAAACCGATCCTCTAAAAGCAAGCTGTGGCGTAATAGCATATCTGGTGGCAAATTTTCCGTTTACCGTACTTCCAAAATCACTGTAATTTTCAAATCTTCCAGCTGCACTTACCATCCATTTTTTTGTGATGTCAAGCTCTGTATCCACATAGGCGGCAAAATTGTTTCTGCTTTTTCCAACTTCCTGAGAATATCCCGGAAATCCTTGAGATCCGCCAGGTCTTACATCGCCAGTCAATGGATTAATTACTAGTAAATCAGGATTTGTACTTGCTGTCACCACGTTTCCATTAACATCATACATCGCATAAGAACTTTCTTGCCCTCTGATGATATTAAATTTTTCATAACGGAATTCTGTTCCAAGTGCAAGATTAAAACCTTCTAGGAAATCGAATGCTTTACTCGTGCTAATTCCGGTTACGTTTTGAGAAAGTGAATGCCCGCCTGCATCAAAACTTGTTGGCGAATTCACACCCAAAGTTGCATTGATTGTATTGTCAATCTGATAAATGAATCTGTTATTACCAAAGGCATTGGAGAAATCAAAGTCCCAAGTTCCGATCTTGAACTTCAAGCCATTATCAAATGTAAAATCAGAAATCTTAGTGTTCTGAACCGGATTGAATCCATCAGGATAGATTTCAGGAATATTACCGTCTGCATCCGCCGATCTGGTCCAGGCATATGCTTTCGTATTACGATAAGAAAATCCCGGTTGAGAATAAAAAGTCAACCCGTCTGTCAAAGGCACTTCAATATTTCCAAAGAAATAGATATTGTTGGATTTTGCATCGCCAAATCTTTGTCTCGGTGCGTCGTGCTTGTCTGGATTTGCATTACGAATAGCATAATCTTTATTAACAAATTCTACCGTAAAGTTTCCAAAACCACCTTTGGTTCCGATTTTCGTTCCAAGATTTCCACTGAAATCAAAAGTATTTCCATCCAATTTTCTATCTGAAACCACATCATTATCTCCAGGACTTTTAAAAAGATTCGCACCATAGAACGCACTACCTTCGAAACCGTGATTTCTGTCATTCAGAACCACATTGATAACGCCTGCAATGGCATCAGAACCATATTGAGCTGAAGCGCCATCTCTCAGGATCTCAACTCTTTTTATAGCCGCAACAGGAATGGTGTTCAGATCCGAACCCGTATTTCCACGGCCTCTAGTTCCAAAGATATTGACTAAAGAGGATTGATGGTAGCGTTTTCCATTCAACAAAAGCAGAGTCTGATCTGGTCCCAAACCTCGCAAAGTTGCAGGATCTACAGCATCGGCACCATCGGATCCAGATTGCTTATTAGAATTAAAAGAGGGCGCTGCAAACTGCAAAAGCTGATTGACATCTACTTGACCAGTCGATTGGCTGATTTGTTTTACATCAATCATATCCACAGGAACTGCAGTGTCCGTAACTGTCCTTTTTTTATTTCGAGTTCCTATCACAGTTACTTCATCCAGAGAAGTTTCTCTAGAAAGCGTGTCAGACGTTGACTGTGCAAAATACAAAGTACTTGCCCCAAGAAAGAAAACAACACTAATTTTTTTGATTCCGATATACATAGTTCTAATTTTAGTCAAAATTATACTTTTTTTCAAACAAGCATTGAAATAAATAACAATTTATGTCAAAATAAATATTATTTTCAAATCAAACCCCATTTAACATAGGGGTCAATACAAATAATTTTAATATTTAGTAAAAATCACGAATCAAAAATATGATTTTTGGGTGGCATTATTTTTTCATAGTATTTTGAAAATAAATCTTATGTTAAAATCCACAATACCAACTCTTTTTTGCACATTCTTCCTTCTTTGTTCATGCAATTGGAAAGGGCAACCAAGCAAACCAACGGCTCAAGAAGAAAAACCAAACACAGATTATAAGCCCGCATTTGCCGGACAAACAAGGGCTACACCTGTAACAACCACAACACCTTACAACGTAGAAGTTCTGAATACTTCGCTCGGAAAACCTTGGGGGATTATTAATTTGCCTGACGGAAGATTCTTGATTACAGAAAAGTCAGGCTTTATGAATATCGTTTCTTCAGACGGAAAACAAATTTCAAAAATCGATGGCTTTCCAAAAGTAGATTCCAAAGGACAAGGCGGAATGTTAGATGTAGCTTTGGACCCAGATTTCCAAACAAACAATATGATTTTCTTCGTTTTCTCAGAACCTTTTGAAGACGGGAATTTGACTTCCGTTGCAAAAGGAAAACTTACTGCTGACCTGAAAACTATTTCTGACGTGAAAGTGATTTTCCGCGCTACACCTTCTTACGATGGCGATAAACATTTCGGAAGCCGATTGGTTTTTGATAAGGATGGAAATCTATTTGTCAGCACAGGCGAAAGATCGGACAAAGAGATGAGAGTTCACGCCATAAAACCAGATAATTATTTAGGAAAAATATTAAAAATAACAAAAGACGGAAAACCTGCCGCTGGAAATCCGTTCATCGGGAAAGCGGGTTACAAACCTGAGATTTTTGCTTATGGAATCCGCAGTCCACAAGGTTTGGCCCTGGATGAAAAAGGTCAACTGTGGGACATCGAAATGGGACCAAGAGGCGGAGACGAGATCAACCTGATCCAAGCTGGAAAAAATTATGGTTGGGGCGATGTTTCTTATGGAATTGAATACACAGGTGGAAAAATCAACAATGGAACAACTCAGAAAGCTGGAACAGAACAGCCCGTTTATTATTGGGACCCCGTGGTTTCGCCAAGCGGTGTGACTTTCTACACAGGAAATATTGACGAATGGAAAAACAACCTATTCATCGCGTGTTTAAGTGGTCAACACATCAACCGGATTGTGATCAAGGATAACAAAGTGGTTGGCGAAGAACGTTTGCTTCGTGACCAGAAAGAAAGATTCCGAGATGTCCTGAACGGAATAGACGGCAACCTCTACGGAATCACCGATAGCGGAAAACTTTATAAGGTTTCTAAAAAATAAAACTTAAAAATCCTGATTCTTTCAGGATTTTTTTATGCGGTCTGCTTTCTTAACACCTTGAAAATCTTTTAGATAAAATGGCTCAAAATAAGCAGTGTCTTCAAAATCTTTTTGATTAAATTTCTCAACAGATTTCTTAATTAAACCTTTTGCAGATGGATAAATATCGGATTTGAATTCAGCATTTGGAAGTCCTCCTCCAGCTCCTCTAGAGGAGGAGAGCAAATCTTGGAATTTTTTTGCGCCATCACCGATAAACAAAACTTTCTTGTCAGCCAGTTCTGAAAAAGAATTTTCATCAAGTATCTTGGCTTCAGTTTCTTTTATCATTTCGCCACAAGTTCCATCGAAAAATGCGGTGTAAACTTCCATTCTCCGGGCGTCAATCAATGGGATAATCAATTCAAAACCTTGATTGACAAATTCTTCCACCATAGAATCCAACGAATTAATGGCAATCAAAGGAAGCTTCAACCCATAACAAAATCCTTTTGCAGAAGCCGCGCCAATTCTAAGTCCCGTGTAAGAACCAGGACCTTTTCCTAATGAAATCGCGTCTAATTCTTTCAAAGAAATTTCTGCGCCTTCCAAAGCCCATTCTACAAAGGAATGTAAACTTTCGGACTGTTTATAATTATCGGAAACTTCCTCGCAAAGACAAAGGATTTCTTCGCCATCCGAAATGGCAACTGAACAGTTTTTGGACGAGGTTTCTATGTGGAGGATTTTCATAATTGATAGTAATTCTGAGAATTAATTTTAAATTTTCTTTCCTAATTTCTTAACCTGTTTATCAAAATCAGAAACTATTTTTTGAGTTTTGTTGAATGTATCATACTCTGTGACGGCTTTTTTATCTGCAACAACTTTTGCTACTTTTCCATTTCCTTCCAGCACTTTATATTCATTAAAGTTCAGAAATTTGTTGACGCTTTCCGCTAGAGATTCCATTGTAAATGTATTTTCTCTTTCAATCAAACCTTCGATATAATCAAAATAGCCTGTCACGGTTCTTTCAAGTTGCTGGATTTCTTTTTCTTCCAGATAATTTTTAGCAACCACGACATCAGACTTCAAAATCCTGCCGTCCGGAGAATGTTTCCAAGTCGTCAAGCCCATATTTTCCTTTTCGCTGTCTGCTTTTTTATAAATAATTTCTGCAGCGGTGCTTCCAGTAATAGCAAAATGGAATTTGTTCTGAACCGAGGCGTAAAAGTTTTTTGTCACATCAGAATTCTTATTATAATCGATGCTGCATTCTGCAAAAATGTCTGTCACTTGTTGATATATCCGCCTTTCACTTGCTCGAATCGAACGAACTCTCTGCAATAATTCTTTAAAATAATCTTTACCAAAAACAGTTTGTCCTTGCTTCAATCGTTCATCGTCCATCACAAAACCTTTGATGATAAATTCTTTCAAGGTTTTCGTTGCCCAAATCCTAAATTGCGTTGCCTTCGCAGAATTCACGCGGTAACCAACAGAAATTATGGCGTCAAGATTATAGTATTCAAGGCTTCTTGTGACATTTCTTTCTCCTTCTTTTTGAACTGTTCGGAATTCCCGAACAGTTGCCTCTTTTGTAAGTTCATTTGTGGCATAAACATTTGACAAATGCTCACTGATAGTAGACTTGGCGACGTCAAACAAAGCGGCCATCGCCTTCTGTGTGAGCCAAAGCGTTTCGTTTTGCAAAAAAACATCTACCCGAACTTCATCGTTGGGCAAACTGTAAATTAAAAATTGTTTAGCTTGGTCAAACATTTTTTGTGTTTTATAAATCTTAAAACAAAAATATAATAATATTTACGATTTCAAAGTCGCACTTTGCCGGCTCCACAGTTTCCAAATCCCTCTTTGTTTAATCCAGAATTCCAAGACGGAAAGTTTCATTTCGAAGATTTCGTTTTTGTAAAGTCCTTTTACAACGATGATTCTTCTGATGTTTGCGAATTTATTTTTAATTTTAAATTCTTTCAATTCGGTTTGATTGACGGACTGGTATTTCACTTTTCCCGATTCAAAATCTGTCTTGAAATCCTGATAATTCTGAACCCAACCGTTGGAATGTCCGAACGAAACGTCATTAGAAAATAATTCGAGAATTTTTGAATCGTTATTTTGCATCAAAGAATCAAGCTTCGAAACTTGCGTTATCAATGCTTTTCCATTTTTGGAATAAGTCTGCGAAAATCCCCAGACACAATTGAACAAAAGTAAAAATGACAGCAATTTCATCTTAAACTAAACATTTCGGTAAATCGTTCTCGGCTCAGCCTGTGCCTTCGGATAAATCGTGAATTCCGCAATCGAAACACGCTCTGGAACATTGATGCAATAAGCAATCGCATCAGCAATATCTTCCGCTTGTAAAGCTTCGTATCCAGCGTAAACAGCAAACGCCTTTTCGGAATCGCCTTTGAATCTTATTTTAGAGAAATCTGTTGCAACGGCACCAGGTTGGATATTGGTCACACGAATTCCGAATTCTGTCAGCTCAATTCTCATCCCTTCCGAAATTACATCAACCGCTTTTTTGGATGCGCAATACACAACACCATTTGCATAAGTTTGCCTTGCCGCGACCGAACTGATATTGATGATTTGTCCGTTCCCTTTTTCTTTCATTAGTTTAATGATTGGCTGAGAAACATAGAGCAAACCTTTTACATTGCCGTCCATCATTGCGTTCCAGTCGTCGATGTTTCCTTCTGCGATTGAATCTAGACCATGGGCATTTCCAGCGTTATTAATCAAAACATCGATATTTTTCCAATCTTCTGGAAGAGAATTGATGGCTTCGAAAACCTCATCAGAATTTCGGACATCAAAACTCAAAGTGTAAACCTCAGTCTCTTTTGATAATTCTGATTTCAATTCCTCGAGAACGGCTTTATTTCTTCCGCAGAGAATGATTCTGTTTTTTTGTTTTGCCAATAGGATTGCAGTTGCTTTTCCTATTCCGGAAGTAGCTCCGGTGATGAATATTGTTTTCAATTTACTTTAGATTTGGATGTACAAAATTAACGCATAAAAATATGAAAGAGGAAAAATCCAGAAATTATTCGATGATGATATTTTAATGAGAATAACATTTTTTGGAATTTAGAATTGATTGGATTCTAACATATTTATGGCTGAGAGTGATGACAAGAATCTCTCTACATTCCAAAATCTTAGTAAAAAATATGAAATAAATGTAAAATTTTCCGTGGTTTTTAAAAACTTCCATCTTCCATCATCTCACTTCCGGCAAAATCCTTATTTTTGCACTTCAATTAAACTAAATATGGCAAAGCAAGAAGATGTTTTCAAGAAAGTGATTTCTCACGCAAAGGAATATGGTTTTATTTTCCCAAGTTCCGAGATCTATGACGGACTTTCTGCAATCTACGATTACGGACAAAACGGTGCGGAACTGAAAAACAACATCAAACAATATTGGTGGAAAGCGATGGTTCAGCTGAACGAAAACATCGTGGGCATCGACTCTGCCATCTTTATGCACCCAACGATCTGGAAGGCTTCCGGACACGTGGACGCGTTCAACGACCCATTGATCGACAACAAGGATTCTAAGAAGAGATTCCGTGCGGATGTCTTGATCGAGGATTATTGTGCGAAAATTGAGGATAAAGAAAATAAAGAAATAGAAAAAGCGGCCAAGAGATTTGGTGACGCTTTTGATAAAGCTGAGTTTGAAGCTACGAATCCAAGAGTTTTGGAATATCGTGCGAAAAGAGCGACAATCCTTACAAGAATGGCGAAATCTTTGGAAAACGAAGATCTTGCCGATGTAAAAGCTTTGATTGAGGAATTGGAAATCGCGGACCCGGACACAGGTTCTAAAAACTGGACGGAAGTGAGACAATTCAACCTGATGTTTGGGACCAAATTGGGCGCTTCCGCGGATACGGCGACGGATCTTTACTTGAGACCAGAAACAGCTCAGGGGATTTTCGTGAATTATTTGAATGTTCAAAAAACTTCTCGACATAAATTACCTTTCGGGATCGCGCAAATTGGAAAAGCATTTAGAAATGAGATTGTTGCGAGACAATTTATCTTCAGAATGAGAGAATTTGAGCAAATGGAAATGCAATATTTTGTAGCGCCTGGAACGGAGCTGGAATTCTATGAGCAGTGGAAAACAAAGCGTCTAAACTGGCATTTGGCTCTTGGATTGGGTTCTGAAAATTACCGTTTCCACGACCACGAGAAATTGGCGCATTATGCCAATGCTGCAGCAGATATTGAGTTTAATTTCCCGTTTGGTTTCAAAGAATTGGAAGGAATTCATTCCAGAACTGACTTTGACTTGAAGGCTCACGAAGCACATTCTGGTAGAAAATTACAGTATTTTGACCCGGAAAGAAATGAGAATTATGTGCCTTATGTAGTGGAAACTTCCGTTGGTTTGGACAGATTGTTCCTGGCTTTGTTCTCGACTTGTCTTAAGGATGAAGTTTTGGAAGATGGATCTGAAAGAACAGTTTTGAGTTTACCACCAGCTTTGGCGCCGGTAAAAGCAGCGATTCTTCCGTTGATGAAAAAAGACGGTCTGGCAGAATACGCTGAGACGATCTTCAACGATCTGAAGTATGATTTTAACTTGTTTTATGAAGAGAAAGATGCGATCGGGAAACGTTACAGAAGACAAGATGCAATCGGAACGCCACTTTGTATCACAATCGATCACGGTAGTTTGGTAGATAATACCGTGACCATAAGAGATCGTGATACGATGAAACAAGAAAGAGTTCCTGTGGCTGACTTGAGAAGGATCATTGATGAGAAAACGAGTTTCAGGAATTTGCTTGCGAAGATCTAAGTCTTTGAGAACCTCTGACTGACACGTCAAATTAATATATGAAAAATCCCGATTCAAAATCGGGATTTTTATTATTTGTCTTTTACCAAATGAATCACCTGATCATCCTGCGAAATAAGCAAGGAATCGCCTTTGGTTTCGGCAGAAATGGTGCTTCTCTCATAGAATTCTCCCTCCGCAGTTTTCTTCTTGAAATCCAGAACAAACTTGTTGTGATTGGATTCCAGAGTAACGGTTTTATCTTTTCCTTCTTCTATGAAAGTTGCCTTTGCACGGCTTCCGTCCTCCGCTTTGTAAGAATAGGAAACTTCGGTTTTTGGTTTTTCTTTCTTGCAAGAAATCATTGATAAAGCGATTGCAAAGCTGGAAAATAGAATAGTTGTTTTCATTTGTTATAAGATTTTGATTGATGACTGTTTTTGTAGCAAATTGTTGTCCAAATTAAAAAATCCCGAAAACGAATTTCGGGATTCTATTTGATTTTATTTAATTATTTCTTCAAAGCTTTAATGCCCATTTCAAACAATGCAAAACTCAGCAAATCAGCATTTTCGCCAATCACTTGTTCTGTAGAACGTCCTGCGCCGTGACCTGCATTTTTCTCAATTCTCAAGAGAATTGGATTTCCGCAAGCTTGTTTCTCCTGCAACTCAGCACCAAATTTGAATGAATGCGCCGGCACTACTCTATCATCGTGATCGCTTGTGATGATCATCGTTGATGGATAGCAAGTTCCTGTTTTTACTTGATGAACTGGCGAATAAGACTTCAAATATTCAAACATTTCTTTGCTGTCTTCCGCCGTTCCGTAATCGTACGACCAACCTGCGCCAGCCGTGAATTTGTTATATCGCAACATATCCAAAACGCCAACGCCTGGGAAAGCCACTTTTGCCAAATCTGGTCTCATCGTCATCGTTGCACCAACCAAAAGTCCACCGTTGGAACGGCCAGAAAGTGCCATAAATTCCTTCGAAGTGTAACCTTTCGACTGCAAGTATTCTCCCGCCGCTATGAAGTCATCGAACACATTTTTCTTCTGTTGCTTCGTTCCCGCATCGTGCCATTTCTTTCCATACTCTCCACCACCACGGATGTTTGGAACTGCGTAGATGCCTCCGTTTTCCATCCAAATCGCATTCACAACGGAGAAACCTGGCTGAAGGCTGATGTTGAAACCACCGTAAGAATAAAGGATTGTTGGATTTTTTCCGTCCAGCTTGGTTCCTTTTTTATAATTGATCATCATCGGAACTTTTGTCCCATCTTTGGAGGTGTAGAAAACCTGCTCAGAAACGTAATCTTCTGGATTGAATTTCACTTTCGGTTTTTGGTAAATTTCTGATTTTCCGGAATCTACATTGTATTTGTAAATCGTTCCAGGCGTGATGTAATTCGTGAAAGAATAATAGATATCTTTCTCTTTTTCCTTACCTCCAAAACCGGAAACTGTTCCTTTTCCTGGCAAAGCAATCTCCCTGATTACTTTTCCAGTCTTATCAAATTGCTTCACAATGCTGATGGCATCCTTCATATATTTCCCAAAAAAGTAACCGCCACCTTCAGAAATACTCAATACATTTTCAGATTGTGGGATGACGTCTTTCCAGTTTTCTGGGCTTGGATTTTTGATGCTCACTTTTACCAAACGCATATTTGGAGCGTCTTTGTCTGTGAAGATGAAAAGGTCGTCGCCTTGCGTATCTACAATATCGGCATTGATGTCAAAACCTTTGTTGATCTGAACAAAATCACCTCCGTTCTTCAAGTCTTTGATGTACAACTCGTTTCCGTTGGTTGCATTGGCGCCGGAAATAATCAAAAATCTTTGATCTTCTGAAACACCAGCAGAAAGATATCTTCTCGGTGTTTTTTCACCTCCGAAAATCAATTTATCTTCGGATTGCTTCGTTCCTAATTTGTGGTAATAAACCTTGTGTTTGTCGGTCATTCCAGACAAAACAGTTCCTTCTTTTGGCTTGTCGTAGCTTGAATAGTAGAAACCTTCGTCACCTTGCCAAGCGATTCCACTGAATTTCACATCAACAATCGTTTCATCGATTTGCTTCTTGGTGATGGCATCGATGATGATGATTTTGTTCCAGTCACTTCCGCCTTCTGAGATAGAATAAGCGGCAAGATTTCCTTTTTTGTTGAACGAAAGATTGGAAAGCGAGGTTGTTCCCTTTTCAGAGAATTTGTTCGGATCAAGGAAAACCTCGATATCTTTGGTTTTAAGACCAGTTCTGTAGATCACAGATTGCGCCTGCAATCCATTGTTTTTGGAAAAATAAGTATAATCGCCTTCTTTGAACGGTGCAGAGATTTTCTCGTAGTTCCAGATGTCTCTCAATTGACTTTTGATGGTTTCTCTGAAAGGGATTTTGGAAAGATAATTTTGGCTGTAAGCAACTTCCTCATCCACCCATTTTTTGGTTGCTTCGGAATCGTTTTCCAGATCACGGAAAGGATCTGCAACCGACGTTCCGAAATAGTTATCGGTTTGGCTTCCTTTGATTGCTTTGGGATAATTTGACTTTGACATAGATTGAGCATTGGCACCAACATAGAAAACAACAGCTGCTGTTGCAAAAATTGATTTTACTTTCATTTCTAATTTTTTGAATGTTCCCAAAATTAATAAAAATTCCCTCGCTAATTGCGAAGGAATGATGTAAATATGGAATGTTCGTAATCTATTTCTGGCTCAAGAAATATTCTGCCTCAGATTTTCCCCAATTCGGATCCAACGCCGTTCTTGGTTTGTACGTTTTGAACTGTTCCAACGCTTTCTTGAAAAGTTCTTGGCCTTTCGCTTTGCTTCCGCCAAATTGTTCCGGCGTAAAATAAGCATCTTCGGCCAAAAGGATGGTGATTCTTGGATTGTTTGGATCCAACTCTTGTGCTTTCGCAATCGCCTTTTGTGCAATTGGAGATTCCTGCATATAGCGCGACATCGGGTCAACCATCATTCGGAAACCGCTTGTCATTTTCTTCAGAATAAAAAGTTCCGCATTGTTTGGGCTAAGCGCTTCTGCTTTTTCAATATAATTTTCTGCCTGCTCTGCAACTGGGTCCAATTCTGCAGTTTTGCCAGACCTCATCAAGCTTCTTCCTTTCTGAATCGTCGCGAAAGCGGCGTAGTAATACGGTAACCATTGCGCTTTTTCCTTGGTTCCGATTCTGTCGAAATCGTTGGCAAGAGCAGTGAATTCTTCTGGTGATTTTTGCTCTTCCACTTTGGCCACTTTTTCTGTCATTGCCTTCTCATAAACCGTTTGAGCAAAGGCTGTAAAGCTGATGGACAACATTATGAGTCCTAAAATTAATTTTTTCATATCGTCGATTTTTATTTGTTTTAATTTGCTGATTCAAAGATAGAATGAGTTTTCTTCGGTTAAAATTTTATTCTGCTGAATTGTTGTTTTTGATGACTGAGTTGTTAGAGTTTGTTTAAATTTTTAAAATCTCGCTGATTTGGCAGATTATTCATATTTTATATTTAAAATAAATCTACACGATTTGCTTAATCTGCGAGAAAAAATAATATTCTTAGATATGGATTTACAAATTATTATTAATCGCATCATCCGTTTTATCAACTCCGAAACTCACAAAAACACCAACAAAAACAAAGGTATTAACTGGCGGTCTCACAGTAGTTCTAGTATTTCCATCCGCGGAATAATTGAAACCGTAAACATTTTTATTTCCCAAAATATTATTGATGCTCAAAACAAAAACGGTGAATGATTTGGAATCTTTTTTCCCAACATTAGGAACATAATTCACACTGAAGTTGAGTCCGCTGAAGTCTTTCAGTTTGCCTTGATTTCTGAGAATATTTTCGCCGTTGTCAGAAATAATATCATAATAAGGACGGCCCTTCGCGTAAGTGTAAGACATATTGAAACCCGTCTTCCAATCCATAATGAACTTTTTCGCCACGACATTCAAAGTGTGTTTTGAAGCGAAATTGGGCGCTAAACTAAAAGGATAGTTTAAGAAGTCTCTTTTCGAATCCAGATAAGAATACGTAATCCAATAATCAATGTCTTTGAAGGTTTTCTTGTCTCGCCAAAACAGCTCGATTCCTTTTGCAAAACCACCTCCGGAATTGCTGTTTGCAAACTGTGTGTATTGATTATTTGGCGATGATGAACTTTCGTTGGAGATAGACGAAGTTTTAATCAATTTATCATAGTTTTTATAAAAAGCTTCGAACCTCAAATTTCTGCCCTCAGCATTTTTCTGAACTTGAAAAATGTAATGGTCGGCTCTTTGAAAATCAAAATTGTTTGAAATCAAATATCTGCTTTCAGGATTTTGGTAAAACATTCCGTAAGCCAAAGACGTTGTCCATTGATTGGAAATCCGATAAGCCAAAGCAACTCTGGGTGAGAAATTCCATTTGTCGAGATACGAAGAATGTTCTGTTCTTGCTCCGATTTTTGCTGATAAATCATTGGTGAAAATCAAATCCGTCTCTGCAAAAACCGAGGAAATCAAATCTTTGTAATTCTTCTCGTAAAAGCCATAATTCATTTTCTCATCCGCATTGTTGAAGTCAACTCCAGCTCTCAAAGTATTGATTCCGACTTTTCTTTCGACTACCAATTTTCCATTGATGTAATTGGACTGGCTGTTGATTTTTGTTTGATTAATTTCCACATTATTGAGAAGGTTTGCAAAATCCAAATCGTTTGAATTGTACGTGTAAGAACCGCCGATATTCACCAGATATTTCCCAAATCTTTCTTTGTAAGACAAATTATGATAGGTATTTTGACCTTTCAAACTCACATTATTTCTGTCGAAATCTTTCTCCAAACTTTCGGATTCAACGGATAATTGATTCTCGTCCACACTTCCGTAATATTTTATGAAACCACCTTTTTTAGTTTTAATTCTGAAATTTCCATCAAAACCATAACCTTGTGGATATTTACCAAAATCTGTATTGAAATTGAATAATTTTCCCATCAAACCAAGATTTGAGTAACTTCCAGCAACGCCCCAAGAAGAGGTCTTGTTTTGATTTAATTTTTGATAATTGGCACTGATAAAAATCGGAGAAACACCAAAGTCGAATGACGTAGTTTCCGGTAAATCAACACTTTCTAAAATCAAAACGGATGACAAAGCCTGCCCATAAACCGCTGAATATCCGCCACTTGAAAAAATATTTCCTTTGAAAAGCGACGTGTTGAATCTATCTCGCCCAGCAATTCCCGGAACCGAATTTGTGAAATAATTGTTGATGAGATTCCCGTCCATAAAAATCTTGGTCTCCGCACCAGTTCCGCCTCGTACGAACAAACCTTCCGTCTCTCCCACTTTTTGAACGCCCGGCAGATAACCCAAAGCCGAAGAAATCTGACCATCTGCGCCAGCCGTCGTGTAAATATCCAAAGGCGTAAGCAAAGCCGTCGCCCGTTTTTTATCGCTCGCCTCGATGCTTCCTGCTGTAATTACAACGGCATTGATTTCATTAATCTGCGATTTCAAATTTGCCGGAACAGAAAGGTCTTTTCCTTCGATGTTCACTGGGATTTCTAAGGACTCGTAATTGTTGCCAGAGAAAACCAAAATTTGATTTCCTGCTTCTGTGGTTGTAAATGAATAATTTCCATTGGCATCGGAAGTTGCGCCATCATAAGTGTCTTTCAAAGTGATATTTATATCTTTCAAAGCTTTGTTTTTGAAAGTCACTTTTCCAGAAATCGTAATTTGCGACCAAATGCAGATGCTCATCAAAATTGCTAATAGACCGAATATTTTGCGATGCGTTTTCATATCTCATAATTTTGATTCAAAGATATTTGAGCTAAGCATCAATAAAAAGTAATTCTGACTGAATGGTAATTTTACTGAACCGAACCGTCAATGTTTCACGTAAAACATTTTGTTAACCTTTAATTATCAATCTTTTAAATAAATTTTAGATTTCAAAACTCTGAAAAGCGTCAATAATATGGGTGATTTCCAACGTCTTTTGCTGATTTGGAAGAACGGAAATAATGTCGAAACGAACTTCTTTGTCAATATTATTTTCTTCGATGTAATAATTGGTTGCTGAAATTAACAACTTGATTTTCTTTTTGTTAACCGCTTCCTGAGGTTCCAAAAATGCATCTGTATGTCTGGCTTTTACTTCTACAACCACGATTTGATTTTCAAATTCTGCGATGATGTCCACTTCTGCTTTTAGGTAGCGGAAATTGCGGGCAAGAATCTTGTAATTGGCCTTAACCAAAAAATCTACAGCTAAGTCTTCTGCTATTTTTCCAAATTCGTTGTGGTCTGCCATATCCTATGAATGATGAATGATAGTCGATAAATGATAGTTTATGTAAAATTTTAAATAAATTTATTATTTATATTTGAATAACCAAATACATTCTATAATGACCACTTTAAATCCACAATATATAACAGACAAAAATGGGAAAAAAACCGCTGTTATTTTGAAAATAAAAGAATATAAAAAAATTCTGGAAGAGTTGGAAGATGCAGATGATATTCGTCTTTATGATGAAGCAAAAAAAGAAGATGATGGAACAAGAATTCCTATGGACGAGGTTTTTAAAGCTATCGAAAAGAAGAAAAAATCTGATGTATAAAGTAAATTTTTCTAAAAAAGCGAGTAAAAGTTTACAAAATATTTCGGAGCCTTTCTATTCAAATATTAAAAAATCAATTCTTAGCTTATCAGAAAATCCACGCCCATTTGGTTATAAAAAATTGAAGGGTAGAGATGCGTGTAGAATTCGTGTAGGAAATTACCGAGTAATCTACGAAATTTTTGATATGGAGCTTGTAATTGACATCATAGACCTTGGCCATCGTAAAGATATTTATGATTAAAACTTAATCTTCACATCCTTCCCTACTTCCATTGTAATTTCTGAACCAATAATCAAAGGTCTGTTGTCGTAGATATGGCCGTTTGGAAAGTTGAAAACTGTCGGAAAATCGTACTGGGAAACTCGGTTTGCAATCTGTTGGTTGACGAATGGGTCGAAAGATTCTTCGTAGCTTTTGTTCTCGTTTTCTTTTCCCATATTGGTCATTCCGCCAACGATGAGTCCTTTTATTTTTTTGAAAACGCCGGCTAATTCCAAGCTCATAATCATTCGGTCCATTGCGTAGAAATTCTCGCCAATGTCTTCTATGAATAAAATCTTATCCTGAAAATCGAAAGAATATTTGCTTCCCAAAAGTGCATAAATCAACGCGAGATTTCCACCAACCAAAGTTCCGGAAGCCTCTCCTACTCTATTGTTTTCTGTGGATTCGATTTTGTAGGTTGGGAATTTTCCTTTCAGAATTTCGAATGTCAAATCATAACTTTCGTCGGTTACGCCAAAGCTTGACGTTTTGATGGTTTGTCCGTGGATGGATGCAAAACCCTTTTTCAACAGATAACTTTGAATTACTGTATTATCCGAATATCCAATATACCATTTTGGATTCTTCTTGAATCCTTTCAAATCCAAATGCTGAACCAAATGCTGACAACCGTAACCACCTCGGGAAGCCCAGATTGCGGAAATCTCTGAGTCGTTCAAAGCCCAATTAATGTCTTTAATCCGTTGTTCTTCTGTTCCGGCGTATGAATAGCCGTTTTGGAATTTTGTGTAGAGATTTTCGCCTAAAACGGGTTCGCAACCTTTGCTTTTGATTAAAGCTAAAGTTTTCTCCAATTGAGTTTCTTCAACAGAACCAGCTGGGGAAATGATGGCGATTTTGTCTCCTTTCTTTAGGGATTTTGGGAAAGTGGTGTTTTGCATTTGTGTTGGTTTATTTTTACGCAAAGGTCGCAAAGATTTTTTATTTTATTGAAAATATTTTAAGATTCGCAGAAGCGTTTCTCAGCAATAAAATATTAGAAAGAAATTTTGTCATCCTATGTTTACAAAGCAATTTAGATTCCTGCGTAATGACAAACAGACTGTGAAAAATTTAATTATGATTGTTGATATTCATAATAGCTTTTGTGGTTTTCAAAACAATTTTTTTTCTGAAAAGATGTAATAAAACAAAGATGCTAATTGTTTTATCAAAAACAACCATTCAAAACTCATTATCAATGACAAAAAGCATTTTACTGTTTTTTATTCTCATCTCAACTGTTTTCTCGGCTCAGCAAAATCTTAAGATTGACGGAATTATCATTAATTCAAACCAAGAAAAAGTCGCATTGCCGATTGCGGTTTATCTGTTTGGTGCTGAAAATCAATTATTAAAAACAACAATTGCACAAGATTCAAAGTTTGAATTTGACCAATTAAAATCGGGGAATTATCATATTCAGCTATCTTCGGATGATGTTATTCAAAATGAAAAGCCATTTAGTCTTGAAAAAAATCTGGCTTTAAAAATCATTTTCGAACCCAAAAGTTCGCAGATTGAAGAAGTGACCATTAGTGCTAAGAAAAAGATTTTCAAAGTAGAAAATGGAAATATTACGCTCGATGTTGCCAATTCTCCCTTGAACACCTTGCCAACTTCCACCGATTTATTGTCAAAATTACCTCTTGTAATGATGGACGCCAATGGCGAAGGATTATCGTTTGTCGGAAAAGGAACACCTTTGCTTTATGTTGATAATCAGAGAGTTGATTTTGCGATGTTATCTGCAATCGCGGTGGATGATATCAAATCTGTGGAAATTATCAGAAATCCTTCTGTAAAATATGAATCCGAGGGAAAAGCGGTTATAAAAGTCAATCTTAAAAAAAGCAGGAAAGATGGGTCACAGCTAAGTATTACGGAAACGGCAACTTTCCAGAAGCGTTTCAGCAATTATTTCGGAGTCAATTTTCAGCAAAAGAAAAATAAGACTGAGTGGAAGCTGAATACGGCCTACAACCAAATCAACCATTGGGAAAGCAACGGTTTTGATTATTCGGTTCCGAGTAGAAATATTAGTTCTGATTATGTGATTAAATCGATTACAAAACGGCCACAAACTATTTTTGGAGCGAGCCTGTATCAGGAATTGAATGACGATGGCGACTACATCACAGTCAGTTTAAATGGGAATTTCCGACCGGACAAAGGTGATAACAATACCAACACTTTCTACTCAGAAAATGGGAATTCCAAAGATGTCAAAACGCTTAATCAGCAAGATAATAAAAGAGCGACAATCAACTCTATCTTTAATTATAAGAAGAAAATAACAGAGTGGGATGCTGAGATTTTGACCGGATTTCAGTTCAAACGGGAAAGCAAAAATGTAGATTATCAATTTTTCAATGATACCAACAATTCGGGTTACGAGTTCAATCAATTTCGAGTTCAGCGATATTCTGGGAATGTTTATTCGGGAAGAATTGATATTGAAAAAAAATTGAGCGGAAATTACCGTCTGGAATTGGGCGGAAATTACACCAAAGCTGAAACCAAAAACGATAACAGAACAACTTATCAGAATAATCAAAATCCGGAACTTTATCTATACAATTTCAAGGAAGCAAATCTTGCGGGTTACACAAATCTCGCTTTTAATGCAGACCAATGGAATATTAATGCTGGTTTGAGAACGGAATCAACCAATGCAGAAGGTTTTGATAAAATTGAAAATCAAACTAAAATCAAAAGAGATTATTTGGATTGGTTTCCAAACGCAGAAATCAGTTTCAAGCAAAATGACAATTATGAATATGCTATGAATTTCAGAAAAAGTATTTCCCGTCCCAACTATGGAGATTTGTCTTCCGGCGGTTTGTACGGAAGTCCGTATGTCGAATATCAGGGCAATCCGGACTTGATTCCAACTTACACCAACACCCTTACTTTCACGACCAATCTCAATAAAATATCTGTCAACGCCTCGGCTTACACGAGTAAAAATCCGCTGGGTTACACTTTGGTTTATGACGATGACAGAAATATTTCGAAGTTCACGGCGGTTAATTTTGATGAAGAATCGGGCGTTTCTTTGGGTGTAGATGTGCCTGTTCAATGGAAAAAATGGACTTCGCAAAACAGCCTTTCCGTGAATTATGACAAAGTCGAAGATTCTTTGGCAGTGTTAAAAAAGTCGACACCTTACGTTTATTTTTCCACCAACAATACGGTGAATGTTTGGAAATATTTATCTGTTTTGCTGGATGGTTCTTACATCACAAAACGTGTGGAAGGTTTGTACGAAAACAATGCAATGTGCTTGGTGAATCTTGGTTTGACATCTTCCGTTTCCGATTTTGATTTTACTGTTCGATACAACGATGTTTTCAATCAAATGAATTACATCCAAAAAATGTCTTATGACAAAATCGCTTCAACTGGCACCTTTTTTGGGAATACTCCAACCGTATCGCTTTCTGCGAAATATAACTTTGGAAAATTGAAAAAATCAAATTACAAGGAAAAAGCGGTCAACGAGAATGCCAACAGGCTATAATTTAATTAAGAAAAAACAATATGGAACTAGTCACACTCAAAATATTCAATACAGAAATAGAAGCGGAAATGCTCAAGATTTTCCTAGAAACCAATGGCGTAGAAACCTTTGTCTTCGGGAATATTTTGGCTAATACTTACAATTTGTTCAACACGACAAGCGGAGGTGTTCAGCTCAAAGTCTCCGAAAATGATTTTGAAAAAGCGAATGAATTGATGGAAGGTTTCTATAATCAGGAAGGTTAAAATTTAATTCCAAATATTTAAAACAAAACAAAAAATGCAACTTTTCACAAGTTGCATTTTATTTATCTGAATTTTCAATAAATCTAAGTCAAAGGCGCACCAACAGCCAAATCACAACGGTGATGAGGTTCGCCGTGAGCTGGGTTCAAAGTTGGTTTTGGTCCGATTGACTGAGCTTGCGGTGCAGGCGCAACATTTGGACTTAAAATAGATGGCGTTTGCGCTTGTGGCGTTGCTTGTTGCTGAGACGGCGCACTGTCGATTGGCGCTCCAACGGCAATTTCGCAACGGTGATAAGGCTGTCCGTGTTCCGGATTCAAAGCTGGTTTTCCAGAAGTTGAAGCAACAGGAGAAGCGTTCAATGGCGTCGGAGTTACCGCATTTTCAGATGCAGAAACTGAAATTACAGATTCATTTCCAACAACTCCAGAATCGCTTTTCACAACTTCCGCTTCGGCCGTGCTTGTCTTTGCTTTGTCACATGAATATAAAAGTGCAACGCTTGCTATAAGGATTGTTATTTTTTTCAATTTTCTAATTTTATCAAATTTAAGATTTTTAAATTAAAATACTGTTTAGAATAATAAAACCACATAGGCACATAGAAAAATGTAAAATATACTTTGATAAAGAAGAAATAGAATGCACATCTATTTTTTCTTAAATCCATACAAAAAACTATGTGTCTATGTGGTTAATAAAATTTTCTATTATTAATTAGGAATTAGTTTTAAAACTTAAAATCCACACCAACATAGAAGTTCTGTTTCATAATTGGCGCATAAACCATTCCGCCATCAAAGTAATTTCCAAATGGATTTCCGGCGTCCAAAATCGCAACTTTCTGTTGATAACCCGTCAAATTCTCACCACCCAAATAAACCCTGATTTTCTCAGAAAAATTCCTGGAAATCTGAGCATTCAAAGTAGAATAGCTTGGCGAATAATCCCCAATCTGGAATTCCTCAGGATTCGATTTTGTGTTTGGAAGTCTTTGTTTTCCGACTAAATTTAAGGTCGTATCAAAACTCCAAAATCTGCCTTTCTCCGTTTTGTTGGTTGAATAAGCCAAGTTCGCAAATCCTCTGTGTTTCGCCATAAACGGCACTTTTTTCAATCCGCTCAAGTAATCCAAAGCCACATCATAATATTTGTAAGCCACTCGAAATTCCAGATTTTTCAAAGGCTGGAAATCCCATTGCGTCTGGAAACTGTTCGCAAATGATTTTCCTTCAAGATTATAAAACAAAATTTTCTGAGCCGATTCATCCAAATCTGTTACGACTTGATTTTGAAAATCTGTTCTGAAAAAATCAGCTAACAAAGTTGATTTTCTTCCAAATAATTTGAATTCCTGTTGTAAACTCACACCATAATTCCAAGCGATTTCTGGTTTTAAACCATAAATTTCTCCGCCATCATTGATAACTTGAATTTCTCGATTCGAAGCGAAATAAGACTGACTTTCCGCAAAAATATTCGCCGTTCGGAAACCTCTTCCGGCCGAAATTCTGAAAATGGTTTTTGGTGTCAAATCATATTTGAAATTCATTCTCGGCGTAAACTGCGTTCCTGCAAGATTGTGAAAATCCACTCGAGCGCCCGTTACCAAAGTGAATTTTTCGCCTGTCAAAGTATATTCCGCAAACAATCCTGGAACGGTTTCAGTTCTTTTGTAATTGTCCAAAAGGTAATCTTCATCGTATTTGTCATAAAGGAAACTCGCCCCAACTTTATATTTGTTGTTCGTATTTCCGATGATGCTTTCGAAAATCAAATTAGAATAATAAGACGTTTCTTTTCCATAATAATTTCTCAATCCGAAAAAGCTATCTTGCTGATGATAAGTGAGTTGATTCATCCAGCCTAAACTCTGATAGGGTTTCCCTTTGAAAATGTAACCCGTCTTGTTCCACAATTGAAACCTCGAAATATCAATTCCAACGCCATAAAGTGATTGTTCCTTTTGTGGAATCCTTTTGTTAAATCCAATTTGTCCGGCAGTTCGCTCATCTTTCAGAAAATTAATTCCAAAATGCGAAGCGAATCCAGAGCTTTCCAAGTCATTGTAATTCAACAAATAAGCTACATTTAGCTGACTTCCTTTTGGTCGGTCAAGAAAGTTATCATCGTTCATATCTGTGTCACCAAAAGTTCCGTTTCCGTGCAACAAAACACTTTGATTCCATTTGTCAGAAATTGGTGAAGTGCTGGTCACATTCGCTTCAACACGTCCGTTGTTATCAGAAAATAAATTGATTTCCGTTTCCGATTTTTTATCATCATCGTGGGACTTCAAAAGTTCTGTGTTGATTTGTCCCGTGATACTTTCGTAGCCGTTCACAACCGTGCTTCCGCCTTTCGTCAATTGGATTCCGCCAATCCATTTTCCTGGAATGAAATTCAGACCATAAGCTGAAGCCAAACCACGGATTTCCGGCAATTGTTCTTTGGTTAGAAGCGTGTATTTTTGGTCCAATCCCAACATTTTCAATTGCTTGGTTCCGGTCACCGCATTGCTGAAAGAAACATCCACAGTCGCATTGGTTTCAAAACTTTCGGACAGATTACAACACGCCGCTTTCAACAATTCCTTGGAACTGATATTGAAAATCAAGCCTGCTTCCTTTTTGCTGATTGCGGTTGCTTCCTTTTCTCGGGTAATTTTCACACCTTCGATTTGCTTTTCATCCGAATCTGTGTGGACATTTTCATTTTTATCAGAACCTCTCGTGTAAAGGCAACACGCAGGCAAAGCTTTGTACGCATCTTCCGACGCTTTGAATTTCTCGTTGTCGTGTCCGGCTTCTGCCACTTGTTTTAGAATTGTGTCGCAAGTGACTTTGGATTCGTCCAAAACTATTGTCAAGGTTTGAGTTTCCGCGCTCCAATTGGCAGAGATTGCGCCTGCTTTTGTCGCAGTAGTTTCTATTCTGGCCTTGCACATATTGCAGTTCCCTTTCACCAAAAACTGTTCTGTAACAGCTTGTGCAAAGGAAAAAACAGACGTCAGCAACAGCACAAAAAACATTAGTTTTTTACTTAAATTGTTCATCGTCAAAAATTTTGAATGGATTATTTAAGTTCGCAAACTTGTTTTGGGTCGCAGTTTTTCGCCAACTTTTTGCTGTTGTCCGGACGGTCGTACTGGCAACAAACTTCCAAATCGTCATAGACTTTGCTGGACGCACGGAACATTTCGTTGTCGTGACCAACTTCCGCAATGCTTTTTAGGATTGCTTTTTTGTCGGTTTTGGAAGCGTCATAACTTACAGTCAAGGTTTTTTTGCTCACGCTCCAAACGGCAGATTTTACGTTCTTGTCGGACTTTGCAACAGTTTCGATGCGGTCTTTGCACATTCCGCAGTTGCCTTCCACTTTGGCTTTGAAGGTTTTTGTCTGTGCAGAAAAGTTTGAAAATAGAAATATAGATAGGAACAACATTCCTGATTTTATGATTGTATTCATTTTGATTAATTTTAATTATTTGATTTATGTTTAATAAATCTTGAATTTATATTCTCGCAGATTTTACGGATTTAGCAGATTAACTTTTAGAATAAAAATCTGCAAGATTTGCTTAATCAGCGAGAGAAAATAATTTAAAATTAACCAAGTTTAGGCGGTTGCCAAATAATGAATGCTCGCGCTAATGGCGATTGAGAATAGTAAGAATATTGATTTTCGATTTGGAAAATTGGTGTTCTCAGTTTGTTGTCGAAGTTATTCAGCACAACGGAAAATACGAATCCGGAACTGCAGGTTTTGCAAGTCGTGCAATTGTCTTTGCAGTCTTTTTCTTTTTTGGAATCGTGACTGCAAGATTTGGATGATGCATCTTCTTTCTCGCAACAGTCAGAATTATTGGATTGAGATTCACAACAAGAACTCTGAGCCACTTGCGCATTGAAATTCTGCTTCGGAAATACAAAAATCCCCAAACAGAAAATCATAAAAAAAAGTTGCAGTTTTCTCAACATCGTTTTGCAAAATTAGGAAATTTAATTTAACCACAAAGGCACAAAGATTCTCACAAGGAATACAAGTCTTTGTAAACGCAAGAATTCAAATTTAAAACCTCGTGAACTTTGTGAAAAACCTCGTGTCTTTGTGGTTCAAAATTTACTTCTCGATATTAGTTTGAAAAGTTTTTCTCCTTCTCCAAAAATAAAATACCAATCCGCCAAGCAAAACAATCGGCCAGATAGAAATCAGGAAAACAAAAATCTGCTGAATCAAATAGAAGCCTTCCACAAAAGCATTTTTAACATCGAAGAAGAAATTGTATTTGTAATCGTTATCAATGTTTTTGGTGTTCACAATTGGGATTTTCGCAACGCTTGTTTTTGGTTCTTTGATGAAAATGTCAACTGTTGAGAATCTCAAATTGTCAGTTAGAATTTCATCAGAATATTTTTGATTATTAGCTTCGGACATATTTTTGTCGTCTAAATCCACTTTGTCTTTCCCTGATTTTAGTTTTGAAATATTAGCTTTAGTTTTCGATTGTCTTTCGGATTCCAACTTTGCCAATCGGATTCCGGCAGAAACATCTTCAGCAGAGATAATTCTGGAATTCAAAAACACTTTTTTATCATTGATGAAATCCAAAAACTCTCCCAACTTCTGAGTGGGAACTCTTACCTGAATTCTATTTTGATTTTGATATTTTCTAACAAGCATCGCAGATTCATTGGAAGTGTTGTACGTATTTTCTGATAAAGTTTGAGCTTCCATTTGACTATTTGTTACAAAGCCACCGATTGTTTGTAATTGTTTTTCAATCGAAATTGTTGCGTCATAAACATCTTTTACTTCCATATCAACATCGGCATTTCTCACAAATTGGCGGTCTTTGATATTTTGGGTTGCTGCCAACGATATGCTGTCAGAAACATTTGCGGTGCTATCCACACCATAATCAGCATACGCAGATTCTACATTGCCAGTCTTTTTACAGCCGATAATCATAAGGATTAAGCAAATTGATAAGATTTTCGTTTTCATAATAGATTATTTAGAGATTAAATTTTAAAAATTTTGGGCAACTTTTCCGCCTTCCACTCCCAATCTGTCACTCTGAGGTTTTCGAAGAGTCCATTCAAGTCGGGTTTCTGGTTTCTGGTTTCAATAAAGTTTTCCAATTGTTTGAAGCCTTCTTTCCCAAAATTGATAATTAAAATGAAAGTAATTCTGCAAATCAATCCGAAACTAATTGTAAATCAATCCAGATTTTAAAATATTGACAATCAGTTTTTTGTAAAATAGATTTTCAGAAAATAGTCGATAAGATTAGAATTGTAAGTTCTTTTTAGGAATATTAATTGCATTAATTAGAAAAACAGAATCTATGAACAGCACAATCTCCAAGATTAAAGGCGTTTTCAACCTTTTAAAAAATATCGACATAGACCAACTTTCCCAAATCTCACAAAAAGTCGACCTTCCAAAATTGATGCATCAGTTTTCAAAACTTGATAAAAATCAATTGAATAGTTTGACCAAAATGCTGGATTCTTCTGGCAAGAAAAGAGAATTGCCACCCATCAACGGCGATTTTTATGAACTGCATTTGAAACTGACGGACGAACAACGAGCCATTCAGCTAAAAGTGCGTGAATTTATGGAAAAAGAAGCCAAACCTTTGGTCAACAGATATTGGTTGACGGACGATTTCCCGCACGAACTCATCCCAAAATTCAAAAAGCTTAATCTCTGCGGTGTCACTTACGAAGGCTACGGTTGCCCGAATTTACCATTCCTGATGGAAGGCGTCATCGCAATGGAAATCGCCAGAGTTGATGCATCATTGGCAACGTTTTTCGGTGTTCAATCCGGATTATCAATGGGTTCAATTTATATGTGCGGTTCTGAAGAACAGAAACAGAAATACCTCCCAGGAATGCAACAATTCGATTTGATCGGCGCATTTGGATTGACCGAACCAGAAGTTGGTTCCGGCGCGGCTGGCGGATTGACCACGACTTGTCAAAAAGTAGATGGTGGCTGGATTCTGAACGGACAGAAAAAATGGATTGGAAATGCGACGTTTGCAGACGTGACCGTCATTTGGGCAAGAGATGTCGAAGATAATCAGGTCAAAGGTTTCATTGTTGAAAAAGACACCGCTGGATTCTCAGTTGAAAAAATCCGGGGAAAAATGGCGCTCAGAATTGTCCAAAACGGATTGATTACGATGAAAGATTGCTTCGTCGCAGATTCCCAAAAGATGGAGCACGCCAACAGTTTCAAAGACACCGCAAAAGTCCTTCAAATGACGAGAGCGGGCGTTGCGTGGATGGCGACTGGTTGCGCAAGAGGTGCTTATGAAAGCGCTTTGGACTACACCAGAAAACGTGAACAATTCGGAAAACCCATTGCGTCTTTCCAGTTAATTCAGGGACATTTGGTAGAAATGTTGTCCAATCTTACAGCAATGCAAACGTTAGTTTTCAGACTTTCGGAAATGCAGGACCAAGATATTTTGAAAGACGAACACGCTTCATTGGCAAAAGTTTTCTGTAGCTTGAGAACGCGTGATGTTGTCGCACAAGCCAGAGAAGTAATGGGCGGAAACGGAATTCTGCTCGAGCACGATGTCGCCAGATTTGTTGCCGATGCAGAAGCCATTTATTCTTACGAAGGAACCAAAGAAATCAACTCGTTGATTGTCGGACGTTCGATTACGGGGATGAGTGCGTTTGTTTAACTAACTTATGATAATGGAATCTTCTAATAGATTTCTTAATTTTACTCAGATGAAAAAATTAGTTTTTTTAATATTAATGACCTTATTTTTGCAACAATGTACGCAGAAAAAAGTGGACTTAACCAAACAACCACAACAAAAAACAATGGAAGATAATACACACACAAACAATCCCTACTACTCAAGAACCGATAAAACCAAACTGAACGTCTCCAACGAAGAATGGAAAAAAATCCTTCCGGCAGAAGTTTACGCCATCGCAAGAGAAGCCAACACAGAATATCCGTTCACCGGAAAATACAATGAATTCGATGAACTCGGCGAATATTATTGCGCAGTTTGTGGCAATCATTTGTTTCGCTCAAGTTCCAAATTTGCAAGCACTTGTGGCTGGCCAAGTTTCTTCGAAGCGGACAAAGAAGGTGTGAGCTACAAACGAGATTCCACCCACGGAATGGAACGTATCGAAGTGCTTTGCAAGCGATGCGATTCTCACTTAGGACATGTTTTCAATGATGGTCCGCCACCAACTGGAACGCGATTCTGTATGAATTCTGTAAGTTTGGATTTCCAAACTGATAATAAGAAGTAGTAGTTAAATAGAAAGTCTCATCTTTTACGATGAGACTTTTTTCTATTTAATTTTTTAGTTAAAAACTTTATTTTTAATTTAAAATAACTAACCGTTAAAAACCTGATTTTCCTGCTCCTGAACCCTGATAAAAGTCGTTCTCTTTGAAAGTTCTTTCAGTTTTGAAGCGCCAACATAAGTGCAAGTCGAACGAACGCCTCCAAGAATATCTTTCACAGTGTCAGAAACGGGACCTTTATATTCTACTTTCACAGTTTTTCCTTCCGAGGCTCGATATTCTGCAACGCCACCAGAATGTTTATCCATCGCAGTTTGAGAACTCATTCCGTAGAATAACCTGAAAGTTTTTCCATTTTCCTCTACGATTTCGCCACCACTTTCATCGTGTCCGGCAAACATCCCGCCGAGCATTACGAAATCTGAACCGCCACCGAAAGCTTTTGCCACATCACCGGGAACTTTGCAACCGCCGTCTCCTATGATTTGTCCGCCGAGACCATGCGCTGCATCAGCACATTCTATGATTGCGGAAAGCTGTGGATAGCCAACGCCGGTTTTTACACGTGTTGTACAGACCGAACCTGGACCAATCCCTACCTTGATGATATCTGCACCCACCAAAATCAATTCTTCTACCATTTCGCCGGTTACGACGTTTCCAGCAATGATGATTTTATCTGGAAAATTTTCTCTTGCTTTTTTTACAAATTGAACAAAATGTTCAGAATATCCATTCGCAACATCAATACAGAGAAATTGAATTTTCGGATTGGCATCCAAAATGGTTTTGATTTTCTCTTCATCCGCTTTTCCTGTTCCTGTGCTGAGTGCGATGTATTGATAGAATTTATCAGATTTTCCAGCTAAAAATTGATTCCATTCTTCAACTGAATAATGTTTGTGAATGGCTGTGATTATTTTTTCTTTGGATAAGGCTTCTGCCATTTCGAAAGTTCCGACAGTATCCATATTCGCAGCGATCAAAGGAACGCCACTCCATTTTTTCTGGGTGTGAAGAAAAGTGAATTCTCTTTCTATCGTAACTTCTGAACGGGATTTGAGTGTAGAACGCTTCGGTCGAAACATCACATCTTTGAACCCCAACTTGATTTCGTTTTCTATTCGCATACTTCAAAATTAGGATATTTTTTTTGGAAGATCGTGATGTTTTTATCTAAAATAATGTGTAATATTTGTCATCCGTAGGAATCTAAACTGCTGAAATTCGTACGGAATGAAAAATTTGCTTTGATTACAATAATGACTAAATTCGATTTTTTAAGTAGTGTCAATTCGTGACAAATCTTCAACTTTGCGAAGCGCGCCCCGACCTGAGTGGAGCTCTTTTTGTAAGCCTCGGGAAAAGCCTTGGCACAAAAAAGCGGGAACGGAGGGCGGATAAAGGCGCCCAAATTATTATTTAATTTTCGGTTGTTGTTTCTCTGCTTTTTCTAATTTTTCTTCGAACTTGTTGAACTTTTTGAAGCTTTGCATAAATATAAATACACTGAAAATCATTAGGATGCAACCAACAGCTTTTCGGATTTTGTTGGCCACGCGTTGGTTGAGTCTGTCGTGGAATTGTTTGGCTAAGATGATTTTGGACAAGTCTATCAACAAATAAGTTCCGATTACGATTCCAATGTACAGGACAAAATCTTCCACTTTTGGATAGGCATTTCGGACGGAAACGACCGTTACGAGCCAGAAAAGGACGACGCCGATATTCAGCAAATTGAGTAAAAATCCGTTGAGGAAGGTTTTAATGTAGTTTTGGTCGATGAGTTTTTCTTCGCCTTCGATGTGCATTTTGGTCCTCGAAAGGAGCATATAAATGGCATAAATGAGAATCAGGAAGGCGGAAATCCGGTAAAATCCTGGATGTTTGTCGATGAGGCTCACTAAATCCGCGCTGGCGTAATAACTGACAACTATGCAAAGTAAATCCGCAGTGACCACACCAATATCCAAGGCAATCGCGTGTCTGGGACCTCTGGAAAAACTGGTTTCTATGAGCAGGAAAAAGATGGGTCCGATGAACACCAAACTAAGCATAATTCCCAGGCCGACTGCGTATAAAATGAGTTCTAACATTCTTAGTTTTTTGTGAAAAGCAAAATGTATCTTGTGAAAGACGAAGACAAAAATACATTTTACTTTTTAAATAATGTGATTTGAAAATGTAAACTTGAAATCTTCAATGATATAGAACATCGTTTTAAACTGAAAAAGCTAAAATAGAAGTTTTTCTACTTTAGCTTTTTCTATGTGTCTATGTGGTTAATCTTTTCTACTCCACAATCTTGAAATCGAGTTGTTTTGCAATCAAATTAGCTTTTACCACTTTGATTTTCACCTCGTCTCCAAGTCGGAAAGTGTTGCCGGTTCTGGAACCGATAATTGCGTAATTCTTTGCATCCAACGAGTAGGAATCATCTACCAAATCTCGAAGTTTTATCATTCCTTCTGCACCGTTTTCAGGGATTTCTACCCAAAAACCATATTCTGCAACGCCGGAAATAACGCCCGTGAAAACTTCTCCCACGTGGTCTTCCATAAATTTGACCTGCATAAATTTGATGCTTTCTCTTTCTGCCTCAGAAGCCAATCTTTCCATTGCTGAACAATGTTTGGCCTGTGTTTCCACTTCTTCCCTATTCGGCGATTTTCCACCGTCTAAATAATGCTGAAGCAATCTGTGCGCAATCAAATCGGGATAACGGCGGATTGGCGATGTGAAATGCGAGTAATATTCGAAGCCAAGTCCGTAATGTCCAATCGGGTCGGTGGAATAAACGGCTTTGCTCATACTTCTCATTGCCAAGGTTTCAATCATATTTTCTTCGCCTTTTCCCTTGACGTCGCTTAATAATCTATTTAAAGATTGTGCAACGGTTTGGGTATTTGCCAAGTCCATTTTGTAACCGAAAGTCCCTACGAAATCTCTCAAAGCGGTCAATTTCGCTGGGTCTGGGTCGTCGTGGATTCTGTAGATGAAGGTGTTTCCGGTTGGCTCGTTTCTTTTGTTTAATGAAATAAATTCAGAAACTTTTTTGTTGGCCAAAAGCATAAATTCCTCAATCAAATGGTTGGAATCTTTGCTGACTTTGAAGTAAACGCCGATTGGTTTGCTGTTCTCATCAAGGTTAAATCTTACCTCGCTTCTGTCAAACGTAATTGCGCCATTTCTGATTCTTTCGGCTCTTAGGATTTTTGCTAATTTGTCGAGTTGAAGAATTTCTGTTGTCAAATCGCCTTCCTGAGTTTCGATTCTTTCCTGAGCTTCCTCGTATGAGAATCTTCTGTCTGAGTGAATTACCGTTCTGCCGAACCATTTTTTATGAATTTTCGCATCTTCATCCAGTTCGAAAACGGCTGAGAACGTGAATTTATCTTCATTTGGTCGCAGTGAACAAACATCATTACTCAAAACCTCCGGAAGCATCGGCACTACTCTATCTACCAGATAGACCGACGTTGCTCTTTTGTAAGCTTCGTCGTCCAAAATAGTTCCCGGTTTCACGTAATGCGAAACGTCTGCGATATGAACGCCGATTTGCCACAATCCGTTTTCTAATTTCTGAATGGATAATGCATCATCGAAATCCTTCGCATCTTTCGGGTCAATTGTGAAGGTGCAAATATCACGCATATCCCAACGTTTTGCGACTTCTTCATCATTGATGCTTCTGTCGATTTGGTCTGCGTCGTGCTCCACTTCTGGCTCGAAATTATAAGGCAAACCATATTCGGCAAGAATCGCGTGGATTTCTGTTTCGTGGTCGCCAGGCGTTCCAAGAACGGTTATAATTTCACCTTCTGGATTTTTACTTCCAGGTCTCCATTCACGCATTTTGACGATGACCTTGTCGCCGTCTTGTGCGCCATTGAAATGATTTTTTGAGATGAACATATCTGTATTCATCGTTCTCTTTTCGAAAACTACAAATCCGAAATCCTTCTCTGCAATCTGCTGGAAAATCCCAACAAAAGTATCTTTTGCACGTTCCAGAACTTCTGCAACGGAGCCTTCCACTTTTTTACCTTTGAAGTTGTAAGTTACCAAAAGGACTTTGTCGCCTTGCAAAGCATCTTTCACATTTTTCTGATGTACGAAGATGTCGTCCGGCATTCCTTCAACTTTCACATAAGCATTTCCGGATTGGTTGAAGTCTATGACGCCTGTCAAAGTCCCTTCAATATTGAGATTGACAATGTATTTTCCTTTCTCGGTTTCTTTGATTTTCTGTAGCGCCTGCAATCTGTGAAGCGCTTGGATTACAAGTTCTCTTTGTCTTGGATTCTTGTAATCTATGCCATCCGCAATCTGTTTGTAATTATAGATTTTGGAGGTTTTCTGATTCATAAAACGAAGGATTGTTCTTCCTAAATCCAGAAGTTTCTGTTCGTTTTTATGAGATGTATTTTTTTTGTTTTTCATTTAATTTAATTGTTTGTTAGGATGTTTAAGTCATCTAAAAGATGGCTAAACTTGTCTAAAAAGATGGCTAAACTTGTCTAAAGATAGCTAAAACTCATTTCCTAATATTCCAAGTTGCATATTCTATACTTTCAATTTTACCTTCTTTGCTTAATGAAAAAAGAAAATTTTTGACTTTATTTTTTTTCTGTTCTTCTGTTAAAACTGCAGAAAGTTTAGGAATTATAAGGTTGTCTATATCTCGCCTTTTGGTTTCACCAGATTTGGATATGAATTCTAAAATGATTTCTTTAAAATGCTTATCATCAAAACTTCTGTTATTAATATATTCTGCTAAAAGGTCTTTGTCTTTTGTTGGTTCAATTACATTATAAGATATATAATTACTGCCTTTTCTTCCTTCTATGAATCTCTTCTTTTTAAGATAATTAAATTCAACATCATCAAGACTTTTTTTCTTTTGGACCTTATCTAGAACTAATGTATCTTCTAATGTAATCTCAGGATTTTTAATGAGAATTTTAGCAAAATCTTTGTTGATTACCTTACCAGTAATTGTAACTTTCACTTTTCCGTCAGCAAAATCATAATCCGGCAACGGAAAAAATCTTTGTTTCTGGAAATTAAAAACTTTTCTAATTCCACCACCTTGTGTTTCAATCATTCCGAGATTTCTCATCGCTTCGACCAAAAAAGGATTTCTATAGGATTCTTCTGGTGTATCTTTTAAAACAACGTCTTCTACGGAATTTGGGAGGAAAGTTCCATAATTAGAAAAAACCAAATGGTCATCTTCAAACTCCACAACATTAATGCGGGATTTTTTGCTATAATCCTGATGCGCAATAGCATTATTCAAAGGCTCTCGTATTACAAAGGGGTCATATCTCAAGACTTCATCCGGAAATAAGGTTCCTTCTCTCAGATATCTGTATTTAAGATTTCTGATTTTTAAAAAAATTTCATCAACCGAAAGAATTAATGGAATAGAGAAAATTTCAAAATCTTTGTCCTGATTATCAACAGTTTTTAGATTCCATCGTATTTTAACTGCAGAATCCAAAAAGTGCTCCTCTTCTTCTTTTCCCAAAAGAATAAAGCAAGTTCTGGTAATTTTTCCTTTGATTGTTAGCTTAGCTTTGTTTAGAAATTTAGCATTATCCCAAGAATCAATATCATCGTTATATTTTGGATTTCTTTTTATAAATTCTTGTCTTGCTTTTATAATGGCATTTTCGTCCAAGTCATCAATTGTAGCTTCCTCAATTATTTCTTTTGACCAATCTTCAATCAATACATTTTCATAGATAATGGCTTCTTTTCGTTCATCTCTAATCTCAATCAGATGTTCACCAATTCTTTGCCAAGCTTTTTTATGAGCAAAAACACATTGTCTAAAAGGATGTTTTGGGATTTTAAAAATCCATATAGTCTTGTTTGTATCTGACGTCTTTATTTCTTCAATTTCAAAATTATCAGAATCAAAATGCGTCAAATTACCTAATATTCTGAATTTAATATTATCAATATTATAGTCGTGAAAGTTTTGAATTCCTACAATATTTAAAGTACAATCCTCAATTCCAACTATAAGATTTCCACCACCTGAATTAGAAATTCCTGAGATATAAGAAATAATATCTTCGCCTAAATGACCAGAAACAGAATGCTTTAAGTTTTTAAACTCTTTCCACTCACATTTCTCATCCTCTTTAGGAAAATTTTTCTTCAGGAAAAGATGTAATTCATTTTCAGTCATAGAAAAAAAATTAGTTTTATAAATTAGTTAATAAAGATAAAATAAAATAGGGGAGTTTGGGAAACCTTTGTATTAATTTATGGTTTCGTGAGAAAGAACTTTCTCTGTGAAATGCGTTGCAAAGATATAACTTTAAAAATAAAGCCTGTAATCTTAGCAATTACAGGCTTTTTATGTTTAGCAAAATGCAATTTTATCAACTCTGTTCTGATGTCTGCCACCTTCGAAATCAGTGGTCAGGAATTTATCTACAATCTCGAATGCCAATTCTTTTGAAATGAATCTCGCAGGAATCGAAATCATATTCGCATCGTTGTGTTGTCTTGCCAAAGACGCAATTTCCGGCATCCAGCAAAGTGCACATCGTATTTTCTGATGCTTGTTAGCTGTGATTTGTACGCCGTTTCCACTTCCGCAAATCAAAATTCCCAATTCGTTTTCTCCATTTTCTACAGACGTTGCAGATGGATGTACAAAGTCCGGATAATCAACAGAATCAGCAGCGTAGGTGCCAAAATCTTGGACTTCATACTTACCTTCGAGGTATTTTTTGATTAGTTCTTTATACTCAAAACCCGCGTGGTCACAGGCTATTGCAATCTTTTTCATTTCGTTTGATTTATAGATTTATTTCAAGGATAAAATTAATACATATTTTATTAATGTTGGCATACTATTTTAATACAATTATCAATAATACTTCGGATTAATTATTTAAATATCAACAATATAAAATTAACAATGATAATTAAATAATCAAATTTTATAATCATTAATAAAAAGATAATAGAATGTTAGAAATTGTTAGAAAACCTGTGGATAACTTCTGCCAAGTATTTCTTTTTATAACTGATAATTTTTAGTAATGGACTATTTTATGACAACTTCAATTCTTTATTTCAAATTAGTTTTGGTTCACTTCAAGGAAGTTTATCCCCAGAATGGTTTCTAATATTGGCAACGGAAATTAATTACAAACATTTGTTGATAACAATCATAATGATTTGATTATCAATATTAAATTAATGTTAAAAACCTACTCATTAATCCACATTTCGTGTGATGAAATAATCAAGTTTTATTTCTCCGCATACTACCACACTACAACAATAGACTACAATATTATTTTTTAATAAAAAGAAAAAGAGATGTATAATAATGTAATGAAGGTTTGTGGATTCTTTTTGCAAATTAAATTTTTGAAAGGGAAGAATAAGTTTTAAATTTGTGAAACAAAGAGGGCAGGATTTATTCTGTTCTTTTTAATAAAAACTTTAAAAATATTATTTAATGAAAACGATAAAAGATTTCGATTTTAAAAACAAAAAAGCCTTAGTACGCGTTGACTTCAATGTTCCTCAGGACGAAAATCTGAAAGTGACGGATAATACCAGAATTGTTTCTGTAAAACCAACTGTTGATAAAATCCTTGCTGATGGCGGTTCTGTAATCCTAATGACGCACCTTGGAAGACCAAAAGGCGAAGTAAACGACAAATATTCCCTTAAAAATATTCTGGATGAAGTTTCTTCAGTTCTTGGTAAAGAAGTGAAATTTGTGGATGAATCAATGGGAGAGAAGGCTGAGCAAGCTTCTGCTGAACTTCAACCTGGCGAAATTCTTTTGTTGGAGAATCTTCGTTTTCATAGTGAGGAAGAAAAAGGGGATGAGGCTTTTGCAGAGAAGTTATCAAAATTAGGTGATGCTTATGTGAATGATGCTTTCGGAACAGCCCACAGAGCACACGCTTCTACAGCTGTTATTGCTGAATTTTTCCCTTCTACTAAATTTTTCGGTTTACTGATGGAAAATGAATTAATTGCCATTGATAAAGTTTTAAAATCTGGTGAAAAGCCTGTAACTGCGATACTTGGAGGTTCTAAAGTTTCTACGAAAATTACAATTATCGAAAATATTCTTCCAGCAATTGACAATTTAATCATTGGTGGTGGAATGTCTTTCACATTCATCAAAGCATTGGGTGGAAAAATTGGACAATCAATTGTTGAAGATGATAAATTGAGTTTAGCGCTTGAAATTCTCGAGAAAGCAAAAGAACACAATGTAGAAGTTTATCTTCCGACAGATGTTGTGATTGCTGATGATTTCAATAATGAAGCTGATAAGAAAGTAGCTGACATCAGAGAAATCCCTGAAGATTGGCAAGGTTTGGATGCAGGTCCAAAATCAAGAGAAATCTTCAATGATGTTTTATTAAACTCCAGAACAATTCTTTGGAATGGTCCAATCGGTGTTTTCGAAATGTCAAATTTTGCTGATGGAACTAAAGCTTTAGGTGAAAGTATTGCTGAAGCTACAAAACTTGGTGCATTCTCATTAGTTGGAGGAGGAGACAGTGTTGCTTTTGTGAAACAATTCGGATATTCTGACAAAGTAAGTTATGTTTCGACTGGAGGAGGAGCAATGTTGGAAAGTTTGGAAGGTTTGGAACTTCCAGGCGTTGCCGCAATCAACAAATAAGAATATATTTTCTAAAATATAAAAAAACCGACAAAGCAATTTGTCGGTTTTATTTTTGTCTGTACTTGAATTATGTTCAAGAAAAATATTTTAAGCGATTCTCAAGGACTTTTGTAAAATTTAGAAATTCGGTCAAATTCCTAGATTTTTGTAATTATTAACAAATTTTGAACAAAATGTCTGAAAATTGACCTTCACAAACTACTCAAAAATCGATTTTCTATCTCTTTTCGATAATATATATCAAACTCGAAAATTCGGTGTTAAAAAGTGCCTTTACGTTAGAAATCGTTCCGTGGATGACAGCTTTTAGCCAAAAAAGAGGTGATTTCTTATATTTTTCACTCAACATCGAGATATAAAATGAATCGAGTAGGAGCGGTTTGATTTTTCTTAATTTCCAGTCCGGATTTTTAGAAATGAGATTTTCCATTCCGTTTTTTGAAAAATGATAGATGTGTCTTGGTACATCATAAGCCGCCCAAAATTCTTTGTAATGTTTCGCATCGTAAGAAGTCGGATTTGGAACTGCAATAATCAGCAAACCTTTTTCCTTTAATTTTGAATGAAAAATCTCCAGCATTTCTTTTTGATTTTCGATGTGTTCGAAAACGTGCCAAAGTGTAATGGCATCCAGACTTTGATTTTCTATTGAATTTAAATCATCAATAAGTTTTGCCTTTGACGTCTTATTTATCGCTGCATTTCTTGCGTCCGAATTTGGTTCAAACCCGAAAGTTTCAAAATCATTTTCGATATATTTTACAAATTCTCCTGCACCGCAACCGTAATCTAACACTTTAGAATCCTTTTTTATTCTGTCCAGAAGAATCGTTTTCTTATACTGCAAATTGAAAGATTGTAAAAATTTATAAACTTTTTCCTTTAAACTTCCAGTGTCCTGATGATGCGAAATGTAATCTTCACTCTCATAATATTTTGAAATATTCGATGGGATAGGAGCTGTTTTGAAAACACCTTTTGTTTCAGTTTCTATGATTTCGAATTCTTCCTGAGAGAGAAAATGGTCTTTAATCTTCATAATTGTATAAAGTAGTATGTATTATGTACAATGTACTTCTTACTTTTTACATTGTACAATTCGATGTTTCACGTGGAACATTGTAAATTATCTTCCTAAATAAATCAATAAAACATTGATATCAGAAGGAGAAACACCGCTGATTCTTCCAGCCTGAGCAATTGTTGAAGGTCTTACCTTGGTCATCTTTTGCTTAGCTTCTGTGGATAATGAAGCTATTTTGGAATAATCAAAATCTTCAGGAATTTTAAATGTTTCCAAGCGATTTAGTTTGGCTACATTTTCCTTTTCTTTCTCGATGTAACCTTTGTACTTGATGTTGATTTCAGCTTGTTCTCGCACTTCTTCCTTGTAGGCTGAAGTAATATCTTTAATCGCTTGAATCTCGTCTAATTTATCCAAAGTCATATTAGGGCGAGTTAAGAAATGAGACGCTCTGTAAGCCTGGTCAACAGGAGATGACTCGATTGTTTCAAGAATCGGATTAATAATACTTGGTTTTAAAGAAGTTTCTCTTAAATAAGCTTCCAATTCATCACTTTTTGTGATTTTTTCGTGCACATTTCTTAATCTTTCTTCTTTTGCCAAACCAAGATTGTAAGCTTTTTCTGTCAATCTAATGTCTGCATTATCTTGTCTTAGAAGCAATCTATATTCTGCACGGGATGTGAACATTCTATATGGTTCTTCAGTTCCTTTTGTAATCAAATCATCGATTAGAACGCCGATATAAGCCTCATCTCTGTTGAGAATAAATTCACCCTTGTCGTGGACTTTGTTGTGCGCATTAATACCCGCCATCAAGCCTTGTCCGGCTGCTTCTTCGTAACCAGTCGTTCCGTTGATTTGACCTGCGAAATATAAGTTTTGAATCAACTTAGTTTCGAGCGTATGATATAGTTGGGTAGGAGGGAAGTAATCATATTCTATCGCGTAACCAGGACGGAAAACTTTGACGTTTTCGAAACCTGGAATATGTCTCATTGCTTTGATTTGGACATCTTCCGGAAGTGAAGAACTGAAACCATTCACATAGATTTCAACGGTTTTCCAACCTTCTGGTTCTACGAAAAGTTGGTGTCTGTTTCTTTCTGCAAAACGGTTTATTTTATCTTCAATACTCGGGCAATATCTTGGTCCAGTACTTTGAATCGTTCCGTTGAACATTGGGCTTCTGTCAAAGCCTTCACGTAAAATATCATGAACTGTTTCGTTGGTGTAAACGATGTGACAGCTTAATTGTTTGGTTAACTTAGGTGTATCTAAATAACTGAATTTCTGAGGATTTTCATCGCCTTTTTGTTCTTCCATTTTGGAATAATCGAGGCTTCTTCCGTCAACTCTTGGAGGCGTTCCTGTTTTCATTCTTCCAGATTCGAAACCTAATGAAACCAATTGCTCTGTGATTCCGAAAGCTCTTGGTTCGCCCATTCTTCCACCACCTAATTGTTTGTCTCCAACGTGAATCAAACCATTAAGGAATGTTCCGTTTGTGAGAACTACAGACTTTGATTTGATTTCTATTCCTAAACCTGTAACAACGCCGACAGCTTTACCATTTTCGATGATTAAACTTTTGACCATATCTTGAAAAAAGTCAAGGTTTGGCGTGTTTTCAAGTGCTAGACGCCATTCTTCGGCGAAAAGCATTCTATCGTTTTGGGTTCTTGGTGACCACATTGCCGGACCTTTGGAAAGGTTCAACATCTTGAATTGGATGGCTGATTTGTCCGCAATGATTCCGGAATATCCTCCCATTGCATCTATCTCACGGACGATTTGTCCTTTGGCAATGCCACCCATTGCCGGGTTGCAACTCATCTGTCCAATGGTTTGCATATTCATTGTGACCAAAAGGGTTTTGGAACCTAAATTGGCTGCCGCAGCTGCGGCTTCACAACCTGCGTGGCCTGCACCAACGACGATAACGTCGTATATTTCTGTAATCATTTTATTTGCTTTTGGCTAGTAGCTAATCGCTAATAGCAATAAAATTTGATAATTTAAATCGATATGTTCCACGTGAAACATTATCGAAAATTTCTTTTAAAATACTAATTGTAACTAGCCCTGATTGCAGCGGCATCCTTTTTTGTTTTTTTTATGCAATCACTTCTATTGGATTGACAAATGTTCTGAAAAAACAAAAAAGATATAGCGGAAAGCAGAATTAGCTCCTAAAAATTTGAATATCTGGTGATATAAAAATCTTCTTTTTGGCGCATTGTAGATTCTTCTTCCTCGGTTTTGTCCTTGTAACCGCAGAGATGAAGAATGCCGTGAGCCAAAACTCTGCGAAACTCCTTTTCTGAATCCTGCGATAGGGTAGAAGCGTTGTCCAAAATGCGGGGCAAAGATACGAAAATATCTCCTGAGATGGTTTTCCCCTTCACATAGTCAAACGTGATGATGTCGGTGTAATAATCGTGGTCGAGATAATCTTGATTGACCTTGAGAAGATACTCGTCATCACAAAAGATGTAATTGATGTCGCCAAGCTTTTTGTTCTCGGAAAGAATCAAATCTTCCAGCCAAATTGAAATGTTGGAATCTATCTTTTTTAGGTCGATGTTTTCGAAAAAATAGTTGATCATAATGTTAAAACCAGTGTCCTAAAATCACACTTAAGATTGCTTTATGTTTGTTGAGTGATTTGCTGACGTTAAGTTTGACTTGTCCAAAAGGCGATTTGTAGCCCGCCGTAAGTCCGATTGAACTGTAATTTAGTTTAACAGCATCTTCAAATTTGATAGAGCTGAACATATTTGCAATGCTAAAATTACCTATCAAAAAGTAGTTTTTGTTGAAGCGTAATTGGAAATCATTTGATGCCATAAAGACATTTTCGTCATTAAGCAATCCAAATTGTGAACCTGCAAATCTTTTAAAATTGACAATGTTCTGTTCAAAGATTCCTCCGATTCTGTATTGGTAAAATGATGGGAGATTTTCTCCAATTGTGATTCCACCGTATAAATTCAGGCGATACGTAAAAAGCTTAGAGATGTAAAAATTCATTTTGATGTCTGCTTTAACGAGCAATGGTTTCTTATCTATTTCATCGCTGAACAAGTCGATGATTTTCCCTTCAGCATTGAAATAAAATCCCTTTGTGGGGAAATCTTTGTCATTCTGCGTATCACTTTTCAGGAAAACATACGGATTCATAAATTTGGCGTCTTTTTTATCTGCGCCATTTTTATCGCTTTCGAAATAATCGTAGCTGAGTCCGCCTCCCATTGCAAATTTATCTTTCCAAACGGATTGGATAAAAGCTTCGTTTCTGAACCAGTCCCAACTTTCTATCGTGTTGTTATCCGAATTTTTCAAATCAAAACTCATTGCTGAAGAGTAAATCCCGAATCCTGGAATGTAGCCATTATCGATAAAATAATTGAAATAATATCGAGGTTTATCTCCAACGACAATATCCAAAGAAAGATTCGAATTTCTAAATAGCAGTCGTTTTGCTGAATAATTAAGAAGTAATCCGGTTTTGAAAATCTCATCGTAATGCAGACCGATTTTCAGGAAATGGCGGGTTTCGTCTTCGGTGACGTTCAGCTTGAGATAATTGCTGTTATTCTCCTGCACGATATCGTAATTGATGAACTTGTAATTGTTGGTCGCATAGAGCTTATCCAGCATCTTATTGATGCTTCCATAAGTCTGCATAGAAGGAATTTTGAGCCCCATTTTTCCACGAATGTAGTTCGACCTGTAGATTTTGGCGTTGTCGACCACAAGACTGTCAATTTTGTAGACATTTGAGAAGATGGGGTTGATGGAAGACCTGACCCTTTCGAAATTTCGTTTTGGTAATTCTTTCAGGATATCCGTGTATTTTAGAGCTTCCACGTAACCGCTGTCCAGGATTTGGCGCTTGCTGTCGTAGCTGGTCGCCGTGATTCCTGTAAGATTTGGTTTGATATTGATATCTGTGTATTTATACTGGTTTTTGGTTTCTTTTTGAATACCAAAATCGATGACTTGGTTAAGGATTGAAATAACGCTGTTTAGATTGTCACGCTTCGTTAAAGGTTGATTTAAATCCACGCCAATTACAATATCAATCCCTTTATCTTTCAAGGGTTTTGATGGATAATTAACGCTCATCGCACCATCAACATAAATACTATCTCCGATTTTCACAGGCTCCAAAAGCGAAGGAAAAGCCGAACTCGCCAATATGGAAGAGACCAAATCACCTTTTTCAAAAACCTTCATCTCGCCACTTTCGATATTCGTAGCCACACACATAAATGGAATTGGCAATTTGGAAAAATCATCAATGTTCGAGACGTTTTTCATCAATTCTTTGAGGAGATAAATGTTCCTTTGACCTGTACTGATGGACGATGGAAAGGAAACTTTACCATTTCTAAGCGGAATTGTCAACAGATATTTGTCCACACTTTTGTTGAAAAATGACGTTTCTTGACGCGTTTTTGGGTCCGTAATCAACGAGTAGAAATCCGTATCCATCACGATTTTCTCAATGTCTTTTCCTGTGTATCCTGAAGCGTACAAACCGCCGACAATCGCGCCCATACTGGTTCCGGAGATGTAATCAATTTTGACACCAAGAGAATCCAAAACCTTCAAAACGCCAACGTGCGTAAAACCTTTAGCTCCACCGCCAGACAATGAAAGTCCGATTCTTGGATTTTTTGGGATGACAAGATTTTCCTTTACCTGAGAATTTATCGTCAGATAAGCCAAAAAAATTACCAGATAAAAGAGTTTCTTAATCATTTTAGTTTTTTATATAAATTCTTTTTACTCGCGGAGAAATAGAAGTTAGAACTTCATAAGTAATTGTATTACAATATTTTGAAAATTCTTCCAAGGTTGGATGCGAATTGAAAATCACCACAGAATCGCCTTCTTTTACATTCGCATTATCCACATTTATCATCATCATATCCATACAGACATTCCCGACGATTGGACAAAGTTTTTTATTAATGCCAACATTTCCGACCTTATTTCCAACCATTCTCGGGATTCCGTCTGCATAACCGACAGGAATTGTCGCAATTTTTGTATCGTATTCCGCTTTGAATTTTCTGCTGTAACCAACTGATTCGCCAGATTTTACCTCAGAAATTTGAGACACAACAGTTTTAAAACTAACAGAATCCTGAAGTTGTTTTTTAATCTTTCTATTAGAAGATTCGCCAATCATTCCGATTCCGATTCTGACCATATCATATTGATAATCATAATAATTTGAAATTCCTGCTGAGTTCAAAATGTGTCGTAAAGGTTTGTAACCAAGTTGATTGATGAGATAACTTGAATTTTTCTCAAAAGTTTCAATCTGGTTTAATGTAAATTCTTTCTCTTCTGGAACATCAGACGACGAGAGATGGCTGAAAATACTTTGAACTTTGACATTCATCGTATTTAGTTTTTCGTTTAATTCATCCAATTCAAAATCCTTAAAACCAAGACGATGCATTCCCGTTTCCAGCTTTATATGAATCGGATATTTCTGCTGATTTCCAGATTTGATTAATTGTTCATTGAATAGTTCTAAAACTCTCAAACTGTAGATTTCTGGTTCCAAATTATATTCAATCACCGCATCATAGCTGTGTTGTTCAGGATTCATTACGATAATTGGTGTAGTGATTCCTTTTTTTCGAAGTTCAACGCCTTCGTCCGCAAAAGCAACACCAAGATAATCAATGTGATGCAATTGTAAGAATTCTGAAATCTCATAACTTCCTAATCCATAAGCATTTGCTTTTACCATTGCCATCATTTTGGTTTCCGGTCTTAGTAATGATTTATGAAAATTGATATTATGAAGAATCGCATTCAAATTAATTTCCAGAACTGTATCGTGCTTCCTCAATTCAAGAATTTCTTTGATTTTTTCAATCTCGAATTTTCTTGCACCTTTAAGAAGAATAACTTGATTTTCAATTTCATTAATGATTTTACTATCAATGAATTGATTTGTATTATTAAAAGTAAAAGTTTCAGATTTAAACAATTCGTAAAACGCGCTGATTTCTTCTCCAATTAGAAAGACTTTATCAAATTTTTGCTCGTTTACAAGCTCCGCAACTTCAGAATAAAGTTCTTGTAGATTCTCACTGGAATCTAAAATATCAGTAAGAATGAGCGACTTCTTAGGCTTGTTATATTCACCGATAAACTGAAAGGCAATCTTCAAAGAATCCAAATCCAGATTATAAGAATCATTGATTATCAAATTATTTCTAATGCCTTCAATACTTTCCAGACGCATCTCAATCGCTTTCAGAGCATCAATTTTTTCTTTGATGTCAGAATTTGAAATTTTTAATTCTTTCAAAATTCCAATCAAGGCGAGAACATTTGTCAAAGTTGCTTCGTCTCTCTGGAAAATTGGAAGCGTGATAATTTCATCAAAATATTTGATTTGAATATCCTGGGTTCTGTCATTCACATCAGAAATAATATGAATATCATTACTAATTTCTAATCCGTATGATATTAATTTTTTACTTGAATATAATTCATTTATATTTTTGACTGTCAATAAATTATCAGCATTATAATATATAATTTCTGAGTTTTTGAACAACTTTAGTTTCTCATTAATCAATTCTTCTTCAGAACTGAAATTCGCCGAATGTGCAGAACCAATATGTGTCAACAAACCAATCTTGGGATGGAAAATATTTTCCTGATTTTGCATTTCATCTGTCTTGGAAATCCCAACTTCGAAGATTCCCAACTCGTGTTTTTTCTCGATTTGGAGTAAAGATAAAGGCAAACCAATTTGAGAATTAAAACTCTTCGGACTTTTCACCGTCACGAATTCATTTGCCAGACATTGATAAAGCCATTCTTTCAAAATAGTTTTTCCATTACTTCCGGTAATTCCAATTGAATTGATATTAGAATTTTCAAAATGATATTTTGCCAAAGTCTGTAAAAACTCAACCGAATTTTTTGTAATGATTTGATTGATAGAAGAATTATCAATTTGATTTTCAGTGATAATCGTCTCAATCCCTTTCTCGATGACAGAATCAATATATTTCTGACCTGAATTTTTTTTGGTATTGATGGCAAGAAATGCAGTGTGCTTCGTAGAATAAATCGTCCTACTGTCAAAAGCAATATTTTTGATTTTGATTTCGCCATTTCCGATAACTTCGGAATTGGTAATGTCTGTGATTTCTTTGATGGTGTAATTCATTGATTTACAAAGAGTAAACTATTTATTTTTTTCGATAACTTCTTCTACAAAAACACGTCTGCTGACTGCATCATACGCTTCAGTTTCGCCCAATTCCACAAGGTCTTGTCCGGCAGAAGTTCTCATAGAATAGTTGGCTAAATTTCCTGTTCGTCGGCAAATTGCGTGAACTTTGGTCACATATTCTGCAGTGGCCATCAGATTTGGCATTGGCCCAAATGGTCGTCCAAGAAAATCCATATCCAAACCAGCAATCACGACTCTTATTCCGTTGTTTGCCAATTGATTAGCGACGTCAACAACGCTTTCGTCAAAAAATTGAGCTTCGTCAATCGCCACTACGTGACAATTTGAACCCAGCAAAAGTATTTCGGATGGACTTTCAACAGCTGTACTTCTGATTTTATTTTGGTTGTGGGAAACCACATCCTCGTCAGAATATCTCGTATCGATTTTCGGTTTGAAAATTTCCACATTTTGACCAGCCATTTCTGCACGGCGAAGCCTTCGAATCAATTCCTCCGTTTTGCCGGAAAACATCGAGCCACAAATAACCTCCATCCAACCACTTTGTTTGGAATGATTGATTGTATTTTCTAAAAACATTATTAATTTAGCAAAAAATTGTTTTAAAATTCAATTAAGAAAAACTTAACGAAATCCTTTTACAGAACAAAATTGTTCTTAAATTTATAAACATCAAATTTAAGTAAAAATTAATAAGATTTATTATGCAAAACTTGCAACATCCATACGAAGAAATTTTCGTTGAAATCAAGATTCTACTGACAGAATTGTCGAATGCCGATTCCTATGAAAATCTTTTGACCAAAGAAAATCAGCTGAATCAGCTTTATCAAAAATTCTCTTTTCTGAAAATTTCGAATGAATTTGGTTTTTCGCCAACCACAAATGAAGCGTTAGAAGTTACTGAAAATCAAGAAACAAACCTTGATTCTAATTTGATTTCTGTTGAGGAATTTGAGGATGAAAATAAAGTGGCGGAAATCATTGTGGCAGAAACTGAGGTTCACGATATTTTTGATGATGTTCCTGATGTTGAGGAAGTTCATTCATTTAAAGAAATTGATGAGCAAGAGCATTCTCAGGAAGATGTGCTTGAGGAAGTTTCCAATTTTGCAGAAATCGAATCTCAAGAAAATGAAGTTGAAGAGGAATTTCAATCTGAAGAAATTTCAGTCTTAGAAGATGAATCTATAGATGAAGTTTCCAGTTTTTCAGAAATTGATTCTGAGGAAAATGAATTGGTGGAAGAAGTTTCAAACTTCGCTGAAATAAATTCTGAAGAAGAGCAGAGTGAGGATGAAATTCACGGTGAAGATTCGCATATCGTAGAAAATAAATCTGTTGAATCTGTTTCGAATTTTGACCAAAACAATTCTGAAGAAAATAAGCTTGAGGAACAAATTGAAGAAAACGAATTTGTTTCTGGAATTGAGGAAAATCTGTTACAAGACAGTTCTCAGAAATTAGAGCCGATGCAAGACAGCCAGTTCTCTTTTGCGATGAACAGAGAAGAAGTTCAAGCTCCGAAAGAAGAAAATTACGAAGAACGACTTGCTGAGAAAGAAGCTAAACTAAAAGAATTAGAAGAGAACCGTAGAAAAATTGTGGAGCTTTCCAAAAATACAGTTCCACAGGAAAAGCCAAGGCAAGATTACGAAACGCAGGACGAACATCCGGATAAAAAATTCAAGCTCGCAAATATCAAAGGTTTGAAAGTGGCCAAATCGCTTTTCGATGATGACCATTTGGAAGATATGGAGCAACATCAACCAAAACAGGAATCCGGAAGCCTTTTGAAAAACAATGTGCCGACAGATTATATGGAAGCGCCAAAACCAAAACCGGAATTCAAGCTCGACCTTAATGATAGAATCGCTTTCTCCCAACATCTTTTTGACGGAAGTCAAAGTGAATTGAATCAAGTGGTTACGGTTCTTAATTCTTTTACTTCGTTGGATAAGGCTCAAGAATTTTTGAGCGATATCTATTACGAAAGAGATTGGAAAAAAGTGGATAGTTATGCGCAAAGGTTGTGGACTTTGGTGGAGAATCGGTTTTTGTAGATTACTGTGAATCCCTAAGATTAAAATCTTAGGTTGGGAAATCGGTCGTCGCTTTGCGACTTTGAGTTCCATAGGAACGATTGATTTCCCAAGGTTGGAATTTATTCCAACCAAGAAAAGTTGAAAAAAAGTAATATGTCAAACACTTATGTAAAACTTTATGTGCAAGCAGTTTTTGCAGTTAAGTATAGGAATTCTTTGATAAAAGAGAGTTTCCGAAAAGAGTTGTTTGCGGTCATTGGAAATTTGATAAACGAAACTGGTTGTAAAACCATCATTGTTAATGGCGTTGAAGACCACGTTCATTGTTTCTTCACGTTAAAAACTACGCTTTCTCTTTCTGATGTGATGAAAAGTGTGAAAGCAAAGTCTTCAAAATGGGTTAATGAAAGCAGATTATTAGACGAACGTTTTGAATGGCAAAGAGGATTTGGTGGTTTTAGTTATAACCAATCTTCAATTGATAAAGTGTATAAATATATTGAAAATCAAGAAGAACATCACAAAAATCAAACTTTCAAAGATGAATATCATCAATTGTTGAAAAAATTTGAAGTGGATTATGATGAAAATTTTTGGTTTGAGGACTTGGCTTAAGCTGTTGATGATATCCTGAGATTAAAATCTCAGGTTGGAAAATCGGTCGTCGCTCTGCGACTGTGGCTACAAAGAATAGTTCCGTAGGAACAACTGATATTTTAGCGTTGGAATTTATTCCAACGAAATGTAGACCAAAGATATTTTAGAGTTGGAATTTATTCCAACAAAATGTTAACGTGGGAATTTATTCCAACGAAAATGAAAAAAGAAATAAATGAGTGGAATTTTATATTTCGTACCAACGCCAATCGGGAATCTGGAAGATATGACCTTCCGTGCGGTTAAAGTGCTGAAAGAAGTTGATTATATTTTGTGTGAGGACACCAGAACTTCGGGATTTCTCCTGAAGCATTACGAGATTTCAAAACCTTTGAAGTCCTATCATTTGCACAATGAGCACAATATGACGGAGAAAGTCATTAATGATTTGGAAAACGGACAAACGATTGCGATTATCACGGACGCAGGTACACCAGGAATTTCTGACCCAGGTTATCTTTTAGCAAAAGCTTGTGCGGATAAAGATTTGGAAATGATATGTTTACCAGGCGCAACAGCCTTTGTTCCAGCGCTTGTGGTTTCCGGATTGCCAAATCACGATTTCTATTTCGCAGGATTTCTTCCTCAGAAAAAAGGACGACAAACCAAACTGAAACAATTGGCAGAAGAGAAGAAAACCATCGTTCTCTACGAAAGTCCTCACAAAATCAATACAACCTTGGAGCAAATCAAAGAATTCTTCGGCGATGAGACCAAAGTCAGTTTGAGCAGGGAGATTTCCAAGAAATTCGAAGAGACAAAACGTGGGAGTATTGATGAGTTGATTGCATTTTCCAAAAGCAAAACTTTGAAAGGCGAGATTGTTTTGATTGTGAATAATTCTTAAAATACTATTTTTGCCATAACAAATAGAAAATACGATACAACTATATGGGACTATTAGAAGGAAAAGTTGCAATCATCACAGGTGCAACCCGAGGAATCGGAAGAGGAATTGCTGAAGTTTTTGCCAAAGAAGGAGCAAAGATTGCGTTCACTTACGCCGGTTCTATTGAGAAAGCCAAAGAATTGGAAGCAGAATTGAGCAAAACGACTCAAATCAAAGGCTATCAGTCAGATGCGTCAGATTACGATGCCGCTCAGAAATTGGTAGATGATGTTTTGGCAGAATTCGGAGCGATTGACATCTTGGTAAACAACGCAGGAATCACGCGTGACAATCTGTTGATGAGAATGTCAAAAGACGATTGGGATATGATTATCAAAGTGAACTTGGACTCCGTTTTCAACCTGACAAAAGCCGTTATTAAACCAATGATGAAAGCAAAATCCGGTTCCATCATCAATATGACTTCCGTGGTTGGCGTGAAAGGAAATGCTGGACAAGCAAATTACGCAGCTTCTAAAGCTGGAGTGATTGGTTTCACAAAATCTATCGCTTTGGAGTTAGGTTCAAGAAACATCCGTTGCAACGCCATCGCACCAGGTTTCATCGAAACCGAAATGACCGCTGCACTGGACGAAAAAACCGTTCAAAACTGGAGAGACGGGATTCCGTTGAAACGTGGCGGACAGCCCGAGGACGTTGCCAATGCGTGCGTTTTCTTCGGGAGCAATATGTCATCCTACATTTCCGGTCAAGTCCTGAATGTGGACGGCGGAATGTTGACTTAAAACATTGATAATAAAAATATTACAAAGGCTTTTGACGCGTTCAAGAGCCTTTTGTTTTTTTAGGAGCAAGACGTTTCAATTTCTTTTCACCTTTCCAACCCGCTATCCACTATATCTTTTTTGTAATTGCGAACGGCAGAAAATCCTTTGATCCACGTTAGCATCACAATTACAAAAAAGGATGCCGTTCCTATCGGGGCTATGTTGAGGATTTCCATCATCTTTCAACTAAAAAAATGCAGATTCCATACCTAGTTATGTATTCATTTTCAAACAAAAGCTTCTTAATCCAAATCCTTTTCAAGCAGTTCCAAAGAATCAATCACGGTTGAAATTTTCTCGTTTTGTTTTTTGATCTGTCGTGGTCTTAGAAAAAACCAGACAATGGCCAACCACAAAAATGTCAAGCCGTAAGCCAATATCCATCCGATTCTGGGCATCAACAAAGCAAATTCATATAAGTAAAAAGCAAAACCAGTAGTCAATAAAATATAATAAATGCTGATTCCCTTAGTCTGCATATATAATTTTTGTCGCTGTAATTTTTTCAAAGAAGCAAGATACTCTTGATTGCTGATCGACGGATTGATTTTCCGAATGACATTGATATCCTGAGAAAACAAATAAATGTAAAGTACCAAAGCAATCAAAATCAAAATGATTCCTAAAGTGGTCGTAAACATTTTAAAATCAATCAAATTCCAAATGAAGATAATCATAACAGTCGTAAACGAAAGACTGAAGATGTGCCACGTTGTAGATTGTAATTGTTTCTTTTTATACTTATCAGCGGTAGATTTTATTTCTTGGATGTTAGGAATTTCCGCATTTTTCTTGTTCCAGATGTCTCGGAAATTGATGTTATCTGTTTGCATAATTCTTAAATTTTTCGGTTAGTTTTTCTTTGATTCTATGGATTTTCACTCTTACATTCGCTGGCGAGATTCCGACGACTTCCGCAATTTCGGCCTGTCTCATCTCTTCAAGTTCAAGCGAAATAATAATCCTCTCCAATTCCGGTAATTCCGAAATGCATTGATAGAGGAAATCCGTCATTTGATCTTTTTCCAGCTTGTTGTCTTTTTCAGAATTATCTTTCATTTGATAAGGCAATTCGCTTTTAGGCATTCGTTTTTCGATATTGATTTGCCTTAAACAAATGTTGGTCGCAATCCTGTAGATCCAAGTCCCAACTGCAGATTCCTGTCGGAACTTTGGCAACTGTTGGAAAACCGCGACAAATGTTTCCTGACAAAGATCCTTTGCCTGCTCATCGTCATTCACATATCCCATACAAAGCCGAAATATCTTCTTCCAGTAATCGTGATATATGCCTTCGAAGTTTAAGTTCTGCATTGGTCGTTTTTAGAGTTTAGAGAACATTCAACCAAAAATGTTACAATCTTAGTGAAGATAAAATCTTTTTATTATTCTTTAAAGAATTAATTATGGTGAGAATTTCTACTTTTGCCCAATGTTAGAAATTCTTTATCAAGACGACTATCTTATCGCCATCAACAAACCGAGTGGGCTTTTGGTTCATAAATCAAAATATGCTGGTCCAGCAGACGAATATGCCGTGGAGAAATTGACAAATCAAATAGGAAAAAAAGTTCATCTTGTTCATCGTTTGGACCGAAAAACATCAGGCGTTCTATTATTTGCTTTTGATAAAGAAATACTCAAATTAGTGAGCGACCAGTTTATGAATCGAGAAGTGGAAAAGAAATATCTGGCAATTCTCCGCGGTTGGACAAAAGAGGAAGAAACGATCGATTATGATTTGACCAATGAAAACGAAATCGTTCAAAATGCAATCACTTACTATCGTCGTCTGCAAACTTCGGAAATTGACTTGCCATTTCTAAAACATCCAACCTCGCGCTATTCTTTGGTAGAGGCAGTTCCCGAAACCGGAAGATTTCATCAACTCAGAAAACATTTCAAACATATTTTGCATCCGATTCTAGGTTGTAGAAAACACGGTTGCAACAAGCAAAACAAGCTGTGGCTCAATAGTTTTGATGTGACTGCAATGCCGTTACATTCTCACCAGCTCAATTTTAAACATCCCATTACAAATCAACATATTTCCATCAACGCAAGTCTCAATGTGAATCCTGATTTTTTGCAAATCGGAAAAATATTGGGTTTTGATTTTGAAGACTACAAATAGAAAAAGCTTCTCAAATTCTGAGAAGCTTTCCAATCATTTTTACTATTTATTTTACTTTTTGATGATTTTCTTGCTCACCACATTGTTGTCAGAAGTCACGATTCTAAGAACATAAACACCTTTTGGAAGCTGAGAAACGTTGATCTCGGTTTTGTTGCTTTCCAATAGTTTTTTGCCATTCATATCGTACAGCGATGCCGATTTCAGGTTCTTGCTGTCAATTTTCACAACGTCAACCACGGGGTTTGGATACACCAAAACTTTTGCTTTTTCAGCCGGAACTTCATTATTTGAAAGAACATCAAGATTCAAATTGTAGCCCAAAAGACCAATGTCAAAACTTGCAATGTAGATGTAGGCATTCTTGTCGGAGAAATCTATCGTGATAGAATTGGATTCCGCTTGCAAAGTTTCGTCTCTGTCAACTGTTTCCCAAATTTCACCATTGTTCACAGAATAATGGATGTTGAAAATATCATCTTGACTCGTATAGGTCGTTGCAATCAAAATACCTGTATTCACATCAGAATAAGCGACTTGGTTTGCGAAAAAATCTGAAACTTTGGTCCAAGTCAATCCTTTGTCAAGAGAGGTGAAAACGCCCACCGAAGTTCCTATCGCCAAACGATTGGTATTGTTAGGATCTTGAGTGATGTCAAAAATGGCAGTTTCCGGCGTGATCTCGTTTCCGATCGTAACCGGCGTCCAAGTCTCTCCGCCATTGTTTGTCGAGTAAACTTCGGATCCAATCAAGATCAAGAATTCATTCGAAATATTATTTTGATGTAATAATTTGAAAACCGGATTCTGCGTAGGCAAAGGAATATTGGTAACAACGATATTATTTTCATCATTGAAATTGACCTTGTTCAACTCGCCTTGATCCCAATTGTTAAAAGTTGTAAACACTTGATTGGTAACTTGAGGATCTGGAATCACATTCGTTAAGCCAGCAGAAAAAGTTTCTAGAATTGATTTGAAATTGGCGCCAAAATCATCACTTACCGATAACGTAGCTCCCATAAATCCACCTTCGAAAGAATAAACACGGCCTTCTTTTTTAGAATCTGCAAGATATGCTGTTCCACCGCTGTTACTAAAGATATTAAGCGGTACGATGTTGTGAGGTGTTTCGGAATTGTCTGCAAGATTTCTGTGGACAAAACCACCTTGAACATTGTAATATAAATGTTTTGAAGTTTCATTCTCGAAGAAATTCACACGGCCTGTGGAACTGTAAAATGGTGTTTGGATTTGCGTCAAAGTCTCTCCATTATCCGAAGAAAACAAAGGTTTGTAATTCGCCGTAATGAATAATTCTCCCTCTTTGTAAGGATTGAAACTCGCCTTGATTCCGTAGTAGTAGCTGTCCAAGTTGTCGTACGGATATTCTACATTTTGCCAAGTATTTCCGCCATCTTTTGTCGAGATGATCTCGTCTTCCTCCAAAACGATCACGTGCTTTGTATCGTACGGATTGAATTTGATGGCGATGATGTCGTTCAGTATTCCATTGGTTCCGAACGTAATGTTTTTATCTTCCCAAGTTTCACCTCCGTCTTTAGAATGATGAACTTTCTCAGGTGCCATTCCGAAGCTGATTCCCGTTCCAACATAGATTTCGTTGGGATCTTTTGGATTGAATTCCAAAGTGCTCAAAACGCTTCCAGACAATTTTTCTGTGAAAGTGTCTCCAGCGTCATTAGAAATCATCAATCCTCCCGAAACGCCTTCGCTTCCGTTTCCGTTGGCAAGGTAGATTTTGTTTTTGTCGGTTGGTGCAAATGCCACGTAACTCGTGATGATATTGTTGTTATCCTCTGCGGAGAAGTAGATTTCTTTCCAATTTGCACCGCCATCTGTGGTTGTGTAAACGCGGTTAGCAGTTCCCCAACCATAAGGAAATTGAGAACTGATGATCAAATTGTCTTTGTCGCTTTCGAAGAAGTTGTAGGCGCTAACGTAAGGGATTTCAGATGAATTTGGTAAGGTGTAAGTCTTCGTAATGGTTTTGGTTGGGATATCCAAAATATGCAAAACGCCAACACCATATTGCACGGTAGTAAATGAGAGGAAACTTCCGTCCTTGCTGATATTCAATTTTGAAATACTTACGCCTCCGCCAATTTCTGGAAGAGAATAGAAAACCTCCCAAGTGTTTCCGTTGTCTTTGGAAACCACAATGTGACTCGAAAGCGTGATGGCGTAGATCGTGTTTTGTTCTTGTACGCTGTAAGTAAGGTCGAAGATTCTTCCGAACTCATTTTTTCCCAAAACGTCAGTCTGGGCATTGGCATTCGTTGCAAAAAGCGCAAACAAAAGGCCAGCTAAAACAGTAAATTTTCTCATATATCTAATTTTATACTCAAATGTTGTGATAAAAATTAGCAATTCAAAAATTAAGGGCGGAAATAGTAGGACGAGCAATCAGAAATAGTGTGACAAATTTGCTAAATGCTTGTAATATAGTTATATAGGTCAAGGTTATCATCTTGCTCCATTTTCTTGATGATCCGCTCTTTTCGCTTCCTGCAAGCCTCTGTTGTGATGCTCAACAGCGAAGAAATCTCCTTCATCGACAAGTTCATATAAACATAGGAAAGAAACCGAATGTCATTAGAATTAAGATCTGGATGGAGCGTTTTAATTTTCGAAATAAAACCTTGATTCACCTCTTCGAAATGGATGAAAAAACTTTCCTCTTCTCTGCTTTGTCTCTGGAAAATCTTAAGTTGCTTGATGATGTTACTGACGTCCTGATTCTCAAAATCATCTGTTTGTCTAGAAAGCGTTCTCACGAGGTCGTCTATCAATTCAATTTTTGTGGTGAGTTGGAGCGCTTTGGTTGTGAGTTTCCTGTTCTTGGCTTCGATCTCATTCTTGTATTTTTCTTCTTCCAACAATGCCAGGACTTCTTTTTCTTTTAATTGATTTTCAAGGATTTCCTTATTCTTTTTCTCTTTTTCAAGTTCCAGTTTTGCAATCTCAGCATTGCTTTGTTCGATGATCTTCTGCTGTTTGTTTTTAACGATGCTGTTTCGCAACGCCCAGAAAACAATCACAAATACAAAGATGGCGAGCAAAATTCCTTTGATGAAAAATGAACGTTCGGTTGTCAATTTCTCCTGACTTTCCGCCAAATTCTTCTGTGAATTTTGAAGTTCAAATTTAATCTTGCTATTTTCGAAAAGCTGTCCATTCTTGATTTTGTTCACAGAATCTTTGATGACCATAATGGAATCTTTGTAAGAAACAGCACGCTCAATGTTGTTCTCTTTTTTGTACAATTGGCTGAACTTCTCGAAGATGTTTTCCTTGAAATCGTAATTCAGATTGCTTGCTTCCGCCAATTTCAAATAATGAAAAGATTTCTGCAAATCATTTTTCTGTTCCGCAATGGTAGAGAGATTGTAGAAAATTTGGGTTTTATATTCCGAATGTTCTACGCCGTTTAGCTTGGGCAAAAGTTCGGTGGATATCTTCTCAGCTTCATCAAATTGCTTCAGATTCACAAGCGTTTCGACGTATGTAGATCTCGCCAAAAGATAATACGGTGAGTCTGACGTGAGTTTCAATGCTTCATCAATATATTTCTTCGCCGTTTTGTAATCTTTCTTTTCATTGGAAACGATGGTAAGATTGATGGCGTATAATCCTTTGGAAATGTTATTGTTAACCTTTCCTGCGAGTTCGTAAGCTTTCAAAAAATAATCTTCCGCTTTGTCCTGTTTTTTGTCTCGGGAATAGAGAATCGCAATGTTGTTGAGAACCGTCATTTCCGATTTTTCATCCAAATGGGCAACGGCAATTTTGTAGGCATCAAGATAATTGTTGAGTGCTTCGCCGTAGTCCAATCGCATATAATAATTCGCGCCGATGTTGTTCGTAGCCAGGAATTCCTCTCGGTACCATTTGTTTTCCTGAGCTATTTTTCGGGTTTTGGTAAGGATTTGAAGAGATTTGGCGTAATCCTTTTTGTTCATCGCTTCCACACCTTCAATGATCATTTTCTCGCAATCTTTTTGGTCGATGGCGAAAATCTGAAAAGGCAACAAAAGCAGAAATATTATAAGAACTAAATTTCTACGAAAACACTTTGGAATCATTTACTTTTTTGGCTAAAAACAAGTAAAGATAATAAAGATTTAGTTCCTGCATTATTTGAATTGTATTAATGGAACTAAAAATAAATTATTATGAGTGAAATTTCAGCCTTAAACAGACTTCTCAAATTTGCCGTAATATTTCCAGAAATTATCGATGTCATCTATTGAAAATTCCTCTTCGTGCCAGTCATTCAAAACGAGGAAAATCTGCTTTTCCTTCACTCGGAATTGCCCAATGAAAAAAGATGCCTTGCTGAAAAATAAACCGTATTGATTGTCCAACGTATGAAGCAAATCCACTTCAAGTTTTTTGAAGAAGGCGATATCTGTTTCACGAAACTGAAAATCGGAATGGTGATTCACAGATTCATCCAACTCCAGGGCAAGAAAATCTTTCGGGCTGTAAATCGGAAATTGGATTTTTGCTAATGATTCCAGACTGTCGTGGAAATCCAAAATCTGAGAAATATGATTGCGGTCGATGAAGGGAATGGTCTTGAAATCTGAAATAATTTCCTGTTCTTTAGTTTCAAAATGGTCGTTGAAGTTTAATATTTCATTGACGGAAAGTTGATTGTTCAACAAGTGGTCAAGCGGAATGCTAAAATAATTGGCAATTTTTGTCACAACGTCAATCTTTGGTTCGGCTCTTAACTCCTCATAAGAAGAAATATTTCCTCTCGAAAGTTCAAAAAGTTCCGCAAAAGCCTGTTGGCTAAAGCCTTTGACCTTTCTGAGTTTCTTGATGTTATGTCCAATTTGGCTCATTTTGCAAAAATATTTATAAAAAGTTGCTAATTATTTTAGCAAATGTATTATATTTGTATCAAACATACAAACAAAAACTATAAAAGTAACTAACAATGGACTTTAAAACTGTAGAGCAATATATTCGTAATCTTGACTACAAAATAGTGCACAAGTCTGAAGAATCGGGAGTTTTCGTCATAGAAAATTCTTTGGATGGCATCCATAATCTGATTGTGGGCATCGCACCGCCGGTCATCATTTTTGAGCAGTATCTTTTTACGATTACGACAGATTCGATGGAAATGTTCAAATCCCTGCTGATGAAGAACAGAGACATGATCCACGGTGCATTTGCAATCACGGAAGATGGTAGAAAAGTGATTTTCCGATATACCTTGCAGATTCACAATTTGGATTTCAATGAGTTCGAGGCAGCCATCAATTCATTGAGTCTCCTAATAAGTGAATATTACGAGCAACTGATTCAATTTTCAAAACTTTAAAACCAAATACAATGAATATTTTTAAAAAAATTTTTAGAATAGGACAAGCGGAGATTCATTCCGTAGTCGAAAAGATGGAAGACCCGATCAAAATGACGGAACAAGGAATCCGCGAAATGCGAGATGATCTTGATCAATCTCTGGAAGCTTATGCAAAAGTGAAAGCCTTGGCGATCCGCACCAAAAACAATGCGGATAAAAAAGGCGAAGAAGCAAAAGAGTTTGAGCAAAAAGCAATTCTATTGTTGCAAAAAGCACAATCCAGCGAGTTGGAAACTGAAAAAGCGGAAGCTCTGGCGAAAGAGGCTTTGATGCTAAAAAAACAATTGGTCTCTGAATCTGAGGAATTAACAAAACAAGCTGAGGTTCATGATAAATCTGTCAATGAGTTGCAAAAGAATATTGATGTTCTTAAATTTAACATCAACAAATGGGAAAATGAACTTTCGACTTTGAAAGCGAGAGTGAAAGTTTCCAACGCGACCAAAGAAGTGAACCGACAAATGGCGAAGATCGATTCAAATTCCACCATCAGTATGTTGGAGAGAATGAAGGAAAAAGTGGAAGAGGACGAAGCTTTGTCACAGGCTTATGGTTCTATGGCTACGGGAAACAAAACCGTGACAGATGAAATAGATGAAGCGCTCGGAACCAATTCTGTGGACAAAGATCTGGAAGATTTGAAAAGGCAACTCGGAATTTAACAACAAAAACTATAAATAATGAAAAAAAGATTTGAATACAAAACGATAGAGATCAAACCAAAGGGAACTTGGTCTTGGAAATTCGACATCGAAGAAATTGACAAGGTGCTTAACAAGTATGGAATGGACGGCTGGGAACTGGTTTCGGTTGCCAGCCGGGATATGAGCGGAACGGCTTACGGATTCCATTACACGTTCAAGAGAGAGATTTAAGGTATCATTGAAATCACAAAAATAAAACTATGACAGAACTCTTTAATCTATTGTTTCATCCGCTTCCAAATGGCGTAATGACCGTACTTACAGGTGTTTCATTGCTGTACTGGGTTTTCGTGCTTTTCTCCGGAGACGGCTTGGATTTCGGGATGGATGCGGATCTGGACGCTGAGGGAATCGGTGATGTGAATGATGTGGACGGCGACGTGCATCACGACCAGCCAGGATTTTTTTCCAAGGCTTTGGATTTCATCAATATCGGGAAAGCACCGTTGATGGTGATTGTCACCTTATTTAAATTCATCGGTTGGATTATCACGATTGTCTCATCGTTGTTTATTTCAATTGGACAATTCGGGTTTTGGTCTTTGCTGATTTTGATTCCCATATTTCTCGTGACCTACTTCATTATGCACTGGCTCACAAAACCGATTGCGAAATTCTACGAAAGCATCGGCTACAAAGGCGAAGAACCACACGATTATTTGGGAAGAACGGGAATTATGAAATCCAGTCTTGCAGGTGAGAAGATTGGTTCTGCAGAATTTGTCATCAACAAAGATGTGATTCGGCTTAATGTAAAAAGCATCGATGGAGCATCTATTGGTTATAATGACGACGTTATCATCATCGATGAAACTAAGGACAAAAGAATATATCTAGTAAAAAAAGAAATTAACATTCATAACATTAAAAATCAATAAACTATGACTCAAATGACCATTTTAGCGATTGGTGGGAGCAATATTATGCTACTCATCGTTGGAATAATCGTCTTCCTTTTTATTGCCTTTTTGGTAGTATTAAGTTCATTCTATAAAAAAATTCCGCAAGGAAAAGCCATTGTCCGAACCGGAGTTGGTGGAACCAATGTTGCCTTCAACAAAGGGATGTACGTGGTTCCGATTTTCCATAAGATGGAAATAATGGACATCTCCGTTAAGAAAATTGACATTGCCCGTATGGAAAACGACGGATTGATCTGTAAAGACAATATCCGTGCAGACATCAAAGTGGCTTTTTTCGTGCGAGTGAACAAATCTGTGGATGATGTCATCAGCGTTGCACAGAACTTGGGTTGCGAAAGAGCCTCTGACCCAGAAACTTTGAAAAGTATTTTCGAGGCTAAGTTTTCTGAAGCTTTGAAAACAGTAGGAAAAAAATTCGATTTTATTGAATTGTATGAAGCCAGAAGAGAATTCCGAGATGAGATTCTGAATATCATCGGAACAGATTTAAATGGTTATATCTTAGATGATTGCGCCATTGATTATCTTGAACAGACAGAATTGCGTTTCCTAAGTGCAGAGAATATCTTGGACTCTGAGGGGATCAGAAAGATCACAGAATTGACCGCACAGCAAAATATGAACGCCAATCTCATCCGCAGAGCAGAAGAAAAGACCATCAAAAAACAAAACGTGGAGGCGCGCGAGGCGATTTTGGAACTGGAAAGACAATTGGCAGAAAAAGAAGAACGTCAAAAACGTGAAATCGAAAATATCAAAGCCAGAGAAAATGCCGAGATTCTGAAAGTGAACGAAGAAGAGCGTTTGAAATCCGAAACCGTGAGGATCCAAACCGAGGAAACGCTTGCAGTGCAGGAAGAAAATAAACTTCGCCAAATCATCATCGCAGAAAAAAACAAATTGCGTACAGATGCCGTAGAAACCGAAAGAGTTGAAAAAGACCGCGCATTGGAGCAAACCGAAAGAGAAAGAATCGTGACGCTGGCTCAGATCGAAAAGGAAAGAACCATCGAAACGGAGAAAAAATCCATCCAAAATGTCATTAAAGAACGCGTACAATTGGAAAAGGGCGTGGTAGAAGAGCAACAAAACGTGAAAGATGTAGAAATCTACCGCGATGCAGAACGCAAGAAACAAGCTGGCGTTATCGCTGCAAGTCAGGAGGCAGAAGAAAGATTGGTTGCAACGGTGAAAGCGGCAGAAGCTTCAAGAATTGCCGCCGAGCAGGAAAAGGAAAAGAAAATCATTGATGCCGATGCACAGAAAAGTGTTGCAGAAAGAAAGGCTCAAGAATTAATCATTGATGCCGAGGCGAAAAAAGAAGCGGCGACGAAAGAAGCAGAAGCAAGAAAAATCATCGCGGAAGCACAAGCTAAAGAAGAAGCGGCAATTGGATTATCAGAAGCAGAAGTAATGATTGCCAAGGCAGAAGCTCAGGAAGTTCAGGGTGAAAAAGAAGCATCTGTGATCGAGAAAAAAGCTGAAGCTGTTCGCAAGGAAGGTTTGGCTCAGGCTGAGGTTGTTCGTGAAAAAGCATTAGCAGAGGCAAAAGGCATCGAAGGAAAAGCTGACGCGATGAAAAAACTTAACGAAGCGGGACAATCTCACGAGGAGTTCAAGCTACAGTTGCAGAAAGAAAAAGACGTGGAATTGGCTCAAATCAACATCCAAAAAGATATCGCATCTGCACAGGCTGAAGTGCTTTCTGAAGCTTTGAAAACTGCGAAGATAGACATCGTTGGTGGTGAGACAATGTTCTTTGAGAATATCGTGCGACAAGTTTCCAACTCCAAAGGTTTTGACCACTTGATCAACAATTCACAACACGCTTTGGACATCAAAAGTTCTTTGATGGGACCAGACGGAAAAGGTGACTTGGCAGAAAAAGTCAGAAATCTTGCAGAAAGATATGGAATCTCATCCAACGACATCAAAAACCTGACAGTTTCTGCAGCGTTGATCAAACTTCAACAAGCCTCCTCATCAGCTGAAAATACGGAGGATACCAATTTTATCAATTCCCTTTTCGGAATGGCAAAAAACCTTGGGATTTCCAATAGAAAATTAGGATAACCATATTAAGCCAGTGCAAATATCTGTGTGCTTTTCAATCGGTAAAGCGCACAGAAACTGCACGACTGTCAAATTAAACTTCGACAAAAATTCAAAGAACAATTCTCAAAATTGTTTATAATGGAAGAAACAAAAAATCAAAATATTCAGTTGGATTCCGGTGCGTACGAAATCATCCGAAAGCGTTTGCAGACGCAGAAAGATGATCTGATCTCACGTTTGCAGGAACTGAATGTTTCAAGAAAAGAAGTCTTTAGTTCTACCAATTTTGTTCTAAAGGCCAACCAAAGAATTGACACAGAAAACACTTGCGTAGCGAGAGGAATTATCGCGATCGACCGCATTTGCATCTTCGGGTACAATGTTCATTTTGGACTTCGGACAGAGATTCGTCTGGAAGATGTTTTCAGTATCTATCAGTTTGATGGAGAGCAATTTATCCCTCAGTCTTTGGATGTGATCTCTGATGCCAATTTCATTAATGATTATCAGAATCTTTACAAATATTACCGCGATTCTATTTTCTCCAAGTTCAGAAGAACGGAGAATTATCTCTATATGATTTTCCAGATCAGCAAAAATACGGATGACTTAAAAGCATTCAAATGGCTCATCAAAGATGGAAAACTGATTTATCAGGACGATAGAAGCATCCACGAGGTAAAACCGCCGGCTCAACTGGAATTTGAATGGAAAAAAACGACGTTGGAGGACAGACGTTTGGGCAAATTCCCGCACGTTTCTATTCTGGACAAGGTTTTTATCGAAGCGATGGGGGGCGATATCACTTTTAAAATCGAGGACAACACAGATTCTGGCAAAGGAATCTACTCTGAAAAAGTGACCAATCTTGATCAGCAATTGGACGATGCAGATTACTATTACGCAGACCTCGGAAATCTGATTGCCATTAGAATCAAGCCATATCAGGAGGATTTTCGGACTTACGTTTTCAATGTCAGAACAAAGGAAGTCATCAATTTACCTTCGCTGAAGGAATCGGCGATTCTGCTTCCGGACAATCAAGGCATCATTTTTTCGAATGGCTATTATTTGCAAAATGGCGTTCACAAGATTTTCGATGCGCATCTGGAAAACGTCCAGTTCCTGCGCAAAATTGCATCGCCAAATGGGGAAGATTTTCTTTACATCTTTACTCAGCCGGAGAGCAATACCTACATTCTGATGTCGTACAACATCATTCAGCAATCCGTAGAAACACCGATTATCTGCAATGGTTTTACGGTTTTCAATGATGGGAATATGATCTATTTCCGAACCGAGGCCGAAGCAACGCGACATCATCAGGTTCAGATTTGGGAAACGCCGTATATGGCTGTTCTGAAGGAAAATCTTGAAAAGAAAAACGACCCGCTCTACAAAGTGGGGAACAAGCAGATTGTTCAGGCAATGGCGGAAGCGCAGGAGGTGATTCAGTTGATCAATAAAGAAGATTCGTATGAAGGTTTGTACGAGGATATTCTTCGCAGATCGAACACGCTTTTGGATTCTTATTTTTGGATCAAAGATGCTTCACTTAAAAATTTAGGTGAACCTTTGAAACAGATCAAAGAAATTGCCAACACAGCGATTGATGAATTTGTAAAAGTCCAGACCCAGCGGAAACACGCGGAAGAAATTCTGTCTGTTACCGATAAGAAATTAGAAGAATTAATTTTCAAAATCAATAGCACCACGGTCGAAACTTTGGACCAAATGGTTCATCAGCTTGCCGATGCCAGAAAATTGCAGGGCGAAGTGATTGATTTGAAAAATGTGCGCTACATTGATATTTCCGGAGTTGACGCGCTTCTTGAAAAATTAGGCGAAATCAACACCGATTTGTCGGACAAAACCATCGCCTTTCTTTTGCGAGAGGAAGCGCTTTTACCTTATGAGCAAAAAGTGGAACTTCAGAAGCAGAAAGTTCTGGAAATCACCAAAGTTTTTGATGCAAAAGAAGTAGAAACCATCAACGACGAAATCTCCGGCGAACTGGAACTTTTGATTGATATTCTCAACAGCCTGAAAATCGAGGACGCCACACAAACCACGAAAATCATTGAGAAGATTGCTGTTATTTTTTCTTCGTTGAATGAAATTCGGGCATCGCTTTCCAGAAAATTGACGTCGCTGAGAAGTACCGAAGCCGTTGCCTCGTTTACAGCGCAGATGACGCTTTTGGAACAATCCGTTGCCAATTATATGGAACTTTCCACATCTACAGAAAAAGTGGATGAATATTACACCAAGATTGTGGTTCAGCTCGAAGAATTGGAAAGCAAGTTTTCTGAGTTTGATGATTTTGCGCTGAAGATTGCAGATAAAAGAGATGAGGTCATCAAGGCTTTCAACACCAGAAGAGAGCAAATCGTCGAGCAAGTCAACAAGCGAACTTCTTCTTTGGAGCAGATTGGACTTCGCGTTCTCAAAAACATCGAGAACAAATCCAAAACCTTTGCTACGAGGGAAGAAATCCTGAGTTTCTACGCTTCAGATTTAATGATTGACAAAATCCGTCAGTTGGTTTCCGAGCTTAAGACTTTGGATGATGTTTCGAAGGCAGAAAACCTCGAAAACTTAATCAAAAAATCTCAGGAAGATGCATTGAGAATTCTGAGAGATAAAACCGAATTGTACGTTGACGGCGAAAATATTATTGCACTCGGAAAACATAAATTTTCGGTCAATAATCAATCATTAAGCCTCACTTTGCTGAACCGAAACGGCGAGTTGTTTTATCATTTGACGGGAACCAGTTTTTATCAGAAAGTCAATAATGATGAGATTACAGCGTTCAAGGATATTTGGGAGCAGGAGCTGATTTCGGAAAATGGAGAAGTTTATCGAAGCGAATATTTGGCTTACAAAACATTTCTGGCTTCCAAGAATTCTAAAGATTTCGACGCAGAGCAGTTCATCAACCAAACCATTGAGCAGAATTATTCTGAGAATTATGTGAAAGGCGTTCACAATTTTGATGCGTTGCAAATCTACAATGCATTGAAAGCGATGGACGAAAAGTTAGACCTTTTGCGCTACGATTCGCATTTGAGAGCCACTTCGCAACTGTTTTGGCATCATCTTCCAGAGGAGCGACGAACAAAATTGCAAGCGTTGATGAATTCCACAAATGCCGTTTTGAAGACTTTCCCAAATTCGACCAGATTCGAATCTGTCATTAATGAAGTATCGACTGAGTTTTTAGCTTGGCAAACGACATTGGATTTGACGAACGTGGATTCGCGAATTGTTGCAAAATATCTTTTTGAAACGTTGACAAAATTCGGAAAGTTTGCGATTAGCGAATCTTCCGACCATTTTAATCAGGAATTTGTTCGCCTTTTGGAATCGAAAAAAGCTTTGACAGATTTCAGAAATGATTTGGAGAATGAGCAATTTTCTTTGACAGACCGTTTCTATCTCGTTTTGAATTGGCTCAATTCCTTCATCGATGAAAACGAAAATCTGGAAATTTACCGAAAATACACAGAAGAGACAGCCACTTCTTTACTCTTCCCAAAGGACGAATATCAACTGATTTTTGGAAAAGATGAAGCAGAAATCACAGACTTGAAAGGGAATCATCCCACGCTGGAAAACGGAAATTTAAAACTTGACTATTATGCTTTCATTCATAAGTTACATTTTTTTGAAACTGTTAAAGTTCCTCGTTTCGCATCTTTCTTAAAACTAAAAGAACAGCTCAGCAAAAATTACGAAAAGGAACTTAAAATCAACGAGTTCGAGCCAAAAGTTTTAACGTCATTCGTTCGAAACAAATTAATCAACGAGGTTTATTTTCCATTGATAGGAAACAATCTTTCAAAGCAATTGGGCACAGCTGGAGACAACAAACGTACGGCGAGAATGGGAATGTTGCTCTTGATTTCTCCTCCAGGTTACGGAAAAACAACCTTGATGGAATATCTTGCCAAAACAATGGGACTTCATTTTGTGAAAGTCAATGGTCCAACCATCGGACATTCCATCACTTCCATTGACTCGATTGAAGCCAAAACTTCCGGCGAAAGAGAAGAATTGAAAAAAATCAATCTCGCTTTCGAAATGGCGGATAATGTGATGTTGTATCTGGATGATATTCAGCATTTGAACACAGAGTTTTTGCAGAAATTCATTTCATTGGCCGATGGACAAAGAAAAATTGACGGGATTTTCCAAGGTGAAAGTAAAACCTACGATTTGCGTGGAAAGCGATTTTGCATCGTGATGGCGGGAAATCCGTACACAGAAAGCGGTTCGAAATTCCAAATTCCGGATATGCTTGCAAACCGTGCAGATGTGTACAATTTGGGTGATGTCATCGGTGATACGGAACATTTGTTCAATTTAAGTTTGATTGAAAATGCGTCGATTGAAAATCCGAATCTGGAAAAAATCGCCAGCAAATCCTTCAAAGATTTTTACGCCTTGACCAACTTTGTAGAATCTGGAGCAGAACAACTTCCGGATTTGGAAGGCAATTATCAGAAGCAGGAAATCGACGATTTTAATTCAGTTTTGAGACATATTTTGAAAATCAGAAATGTGGTCATCAAAGTCAATCAGAACTACATCCAATCTGCGGCGATGCAGGATTCTTACAGAACGGAACCGCCTTTCAAAATGCAAGGTTCTTACAGGAATATGAGCAAATTGGTTACGCAAGTCGTTCCGATGATGAATGACGAGGAAATAGACCAGCTCATCCTTTCCCATTACGAAAACGAGTCACAGACTTTGACCGCGGACACGGAAAGCAATCTATTGAAATTGAAACAATTAGCGGGATTAATGACCGATGATGAGAAACAACGCTGGGAAGACATCAAAGAGATTTTCAAAAAGAACAACAAGCACGGCGGACTCGGAAAAGACGACAAAGTATTTGCCCAGTTTTTAGAATTCAATGAAAATCTTGAGGGCATTATCAACGCAATCAAAAACAAATAAAATCAAAGCCTAATCACGCGATTGGGCTTTTTTCGTTTATGATTTTGTAGATTTGTAAAACTTTTCTCCGATGTACAAAAGCCTAATTCGTCCGCTTCTTTTCAAATTCGACCCAGAAGAAGTTCACCACTTTACATTTTCTGCTCTCAAGAATTTCGGTTTTCTGGCCAAATTATTTTTACCAAAACCAATTGTTGACAAACGTCTCGAGCGTGAAGTTTTCGGATTGAAATTCAAAAATCCGGTTGGTTTGGCGGCTGGTTTTGATAAAGACGCCAAACTCTTCAATGAACTTTCTGACCTCGGATTTGGCTTCATAGAAATCGGAACTTTGACACCGAAAGCTCAGGCTGGAAATGATAAAAAACGATTGTTCCGATTGAAGGAAGATTCTGCTATCATCAATCGAATGGGTTTTAATAATGGCGGTGTGGACGAAGCAATCGAAAGATTGAAGAAAAACAAAAACGTTCTCATCGGCGGAAATATCGGAAAAAATAAAGTGACGCCAAATGAAGAAGCCGTCAACGATTATAAAATCTGTTTCGATAAATTATTTCCGTACGTTGATTATTTCGTTGTGAATGTCAGTTCGCCGAATACACCAAATCTCCGCGAACTTCAGGACAAAAAACCTTTGACAGAATTGTTGTCAACGCTTCAAAACCTCAATCTTGCAAAGCCAAAACAAAAGCCAATTCTTCTGAAAATCGCACCAGATTTGACAGATGAGCAACTTTTGGATATTATTGATATCATTAAAGAAACTCAAATCGCTGGCGTGATTGCGACGAATACGACTTTGTCAAGAGAAAATTTAATCTCAGAAAACAAAACCGAAACCGGCGGACTTTCCGGAAAACCATTGACAAAACGTTCGACAGAAGTTATTAGATTTTTATCCGAAAAAAGTGGAAAAGCATTCCCAATCATCGGCGTTGGCGGAATCCACACAGCGCAAGATGCGATTGAAAAACTTGATGCTGGCGCGAGTCTGGTTCAGCTTTACACAGGGTTTATTTACGAAGGTCCGGAGTTGATTAGTGAAATCAATCGGGAGATTTTGAAGAGAAAGTAAGAGTTTGAACCACAAAAGTCACAAAAGAAAATTTAAAATTAAAGCTTCAAAAAGTTATATAAAAATAGCTTGTGTAAATGTCCGTTTTCAGTTTTAACACTAAACTAACGATCATTTTTGTCATCCTATGGAATCTATATAGCTGAGATTGACTTAGTCGAACTACTACGTTAGATTTTCTATGAAATGACAAAGTTGGGTTTTTTACCGAAGTTTTTTTATCGAATCCTGCAGCCCGACCTATCTCAGAGTTTATATTTTTTTATTTGAATCGATGAATCACTTCGTTAGGTTTGGGAGTGGAAGACGGAAATAGCTACCCAAAATATTCAAATAAGAATCTCTATTTTTGTTCCACATGAAACATCTCGTTATTATTGGTCTTGTGATTCCTGAGCCAGCTTCTACTGCAGCTGGTCATCGGATGATGCAGTTGATCCAGGTTTTTTCTGAAGCAGATTATAAAATCACTTTTTTGACCGCTTCAAATAATATCGAATTTTCAGAAAAAATTGAGATTCAAAAAATTGAAATCAATAATGAGAGTTTTGATGAGAAAATCAGAGATCTGAATCCTGATGTTGTTCTTTTTGATCGCTATGTGACTGAGGAACAGTTCGGTTGGCGTGTTTCTGAGAATTGTCCGAATGCTTTAAAAATCGTTGATACGGAAGATTTGCATTTTCTGAGAGAAGCAAGGCGAAAGGTTTTTGTTGAAAAACGAAATGTTGAGAAGAAGGATTTCATTAATGATATTTTTGTGCGGGAAATTGCGTCGATTTTGCGTTGTGATCTGTCGCTGATTATTTCGGAATTTGAATATGATTTTTTGGTTGATGATTTTAAAATCAATCCAAATATGTTGTTTTATATTCCGTTTTTAACTGAACATTTTGAGAGAAGTAAAACACCTTTTGAAGACAGAAAACATTTTGTGAGCATCGGAAACTTCTTGCACGAACCGAATTGGCAAACGGTTTTGAAGTTGAAACAGATCTGGAAATCGATCAAGAAACAACTTCCGGAAGCCGAACTTCATATTTATGGTGCTTACACCAGTCAGAAAGTTTTGGAACTTCACAATGAGAAAGATGGATTTTTGGTGAAAGGAAGAGCGAATTCTGTTGAAGATGTTTTTAATCAAGTAAAAGTTCTTCTTGCGCCTATTCCTTTTGGAGCAGGTTTAAAAGGTAAACTTTGGGAAAGTATGAAATTTGGTTTACCCAATGTGACAAGTTCAATAGGTGCAGAAGCGATGCATAGAGATTTGCCTTGGAACGGTTTTATTAAAGATTCTGATGAGGTTTTTGTGTTGAAAGCAATTGAACTTTATCAAAATGAAAATCTTTGGAATCCTGCTCAGGAGAATGGTTATCGAATTTTGGATTCTTTGTTTAGAAAAGATTTATTTGTCGATTCTTTCATTAATAAAGTTTCAGAATTAATGGAAAATTTGGAAAGTCACAGAACTGAAAATTATCTTGGAAAAATCCTGCAACATCATCAACTGAATTCGACGAAATATATGAGTCGCTGGATCGAGGAGAAGAATAAGAAAACAAATTAAAACTGAAAATTATGCAAACGTGTAAAAACTGCGGACATCGTTTTGAAGGGAAATTCTGCAACAATTGCGGACAAACAGTGGAAACGGAAAGAATCGATTTTCATTATTTGAAACACGAGATTCCGCATAGTTTTTTCCACGTGAATGCTGGACTTTTCTACACCAGTAAACAACTGTTCATACGACCTGGACACGCAATCCGCGAGTATCTGGAAGGGAAAAGGGTGAATCACAGCCAACCGCTTTCCTTCATTTTGATATTGGCTGGATTTTACATTCTGCTTTGCCATTTGTTCCACATCAACCTTTTCGAATTATCTGCAAATTCTTCTGATAAGATCTTGTCCGATGATAAAACGATTCTGCTAAATGAATGGATGTTGGAACATTACGGCTGGCTCACGCTTGCAACGATTCCACTTTACACGGCAGGGACATTTTTGTGTTTTTACAACAGAGGTTACAATTTCGTAGAATATTTGATTCTGAACACATTCAAGGCGGGACAGAGGCTGATAGTTCAGCTTGCATTCCTGCCTTTCATCTTCGTGCTAAAACATTCGATGAGCATCGGAACCATAATGTTGTTCATCTATTTGGTAGATTTGGGGCTGAATTTTTGGACCAATATTCAGTTTTTCAACCAGATGAAAATGGGAAATGTCATTATCCGGTCAATTTTAAGTCACATTATAATGCTTATTCTGATGATGTTGGCGGTGATGTTGTATTATCAATTTTAATTAATAATCAAGGAAATTCTACTTTGAAGCCGATTCCACGCACGGATTCGAACTTGATCCTTTCATCTTTTTGAAGATATTTCCGAAGTCTGGTCATAAAAACATCCAGACTTCTGCCGAGAAAATAATCATTTTCGCCCCAGAGATTTTCTAGGATTTCTTTTCGGTTGATTATTTTGTGATTGTTCTTTGAAAGTAAAAGCAAAAGCTCCGATTCTTTCTCTGTCAATTGAAAAATTTCGGTTTCAAATCTTAATTGGAATTGCAACGGAATGAAGGAATAATGCCCAATTTTAATAATTTCATTTGTTGAATTTCGCTGTCTTTTCAGAATGTTTTTGATGCGCAGAATCAGTTCTTCCGGTTCGCAGGGTTTTGTGATATAATCGTCGGCGCCGAGTTTTAAACCTAAGATTTTATCAATACTTTGACCTTTTGCGGTTAGAAACAGGAATGGTATATCAGAGGTTTTTCTGATTTCTTTTGACAGTTCGAAACCGTCCATAAAAGGAAGCATCACGTCCAAAATCGCCAATTGATAATCTTGGATGATTTCTTTATTATCAATGATAAGTTCGGGATTAGGAATCCAATTGACCTCGAAATCTGAGAATTCCAGATACTGTTTCAAAACCATTCCCAAGTCTGCATCGTCTTCTACCAAAATGATTTTAGTTTTCATTTGGAATCTGGATTTTAAAAGTTATGCCTTTGTCAGGATTGGATTTTACAGAGATTTTCCCTTTGTATTTATCAACGATAGATTTCACCAAAAATAAACCAACGCCCAAACCATTGATGTTCAGGTTTTCGGTTCTGGAAACACGGTAATATTTGTCAAAAATAAATTTCAAATCGTCTTTTGGAATTCCGATTCCGTCGTCGGAGATTTCGATTTCAAGATTGTCATTAATGATAATATCTAAGTTCTTCGCGCCGTATTTTACTGAATTATCGATAAGATTGTCCATCATTTGTGTGAAGTCAGTTTGACGAAGAATTTTATTCTTAAATAAATCCAGATTAATCTTAAAGTTAATGTCTTTATAAGTTTTTTTTATGTTTGAAAAGTAATTTTCTATTTCAATCTTATCAATCAAAATATCCTCAGAATCCGAATGGTGAATGGATTTTACAATATTTTCCAGACGTTTGATTTGACGTTCCAGCAGAGCTTTGGTTTCAGAATCTGAGGTTTGGACGATTGAAAATTTCAACGTTGTGATTGGCGTGTTCAGTTCGTGCGCGATGGAATCGATGGTGGTGTGAAGTTGCGAGATTTTCTTCTCTTGTCTATTTAAGTTTTTAATACTGTTTCTGAACAAATAAATAATCAGAATTATAATCAATAAACTAATGATAATTAAAGGAATAATTTTCCTCAAAACCAAATACTGAATATTCAACAATTGATAAGTCGCTTTTGACTTCACCAAATAATTATAACGTTCATCAACATTCAAATCAGTATTGGTTTTTGATTGGTGGCTTGACCAAATACTTTCCGTCAGCGACATCGGTTTTTCAACCTTGTTAATCGTTTGGAAGAGCGTAATCGATTTACCTTTTGGAAGAAGTTCTTCATTCTTCAATTCATCCAAAACTGAATAAATCTCATTCTTCATCGCCATTTCAAATCCGGAATTTCCAACATTTTTCTTTAGTAGAGATTCCATTTTTTGGCTGTATTGGATTTCTGATGAGTAAATCTTATCGGGAAATTTTATTTGCTCATCCTGAAAAGTAACTCCCAATTTTAACCGTTCAAAATCACCCACAAGTCGATTGTCATTGGCATCGGTGTCGAATTTGTCCATTTCGTCCATTACCTTACCGGCGATTTCTTTCGCTTGCCTATTATAGTCCTTCTCTTCCAGTCTGTACGAGTTTTGGATGTAATACGCCTGAAGCGCAACCAAAATAATCAGGCTGAATGTGAACAAAATGATGGTGATGTTTCTCTTGCGATTCATAGTTCTTTATAGGAATGAATTCCTATGTTGGGATATGGTCGTCCCGATGGGACTTTGGTTTGTGTAAAATTTTCTAAGGTCAAAAATACAATCAAATTTCTTTCAAAAATAGCATTAACCGTCCGTTAACCCTTCATTAACAAAACTTTGATGCAAACTGTCTCAATTTTGGAGAAAATTAATGAAATGAAATATTACATCACAATTTTAATGATATTCCCAATTTTGGTTTGGAGTCAAAGCATCAAAGGACATCTTGAAAATGAAAATCAGGAACCGATTTCGGACGGCATTATTCAAATCAATGAAAATAAAATTTACAATTCTGATGCGCAAGGAAATTTTGTGATTGATGGAATCTCAGCGTTTCCAGTTTCATTAATCATCAAAAAATCTGGTTTTCGGGATTATGAATTGACGCTCGAGGAAAGTGATTTGTCGTTGAATATTATCCTTAAAAAAGATACTTTGAACAACATCGAAGCTGTCACAATCAAAGCAAATAAACCTTTGCTGAAAAGGCAAATCGACCGATTGGAATTCAATATCGATAATACGCCACTTCAAAATCTGAACGCTTGGGATATTTTGAAAAGCACACCAAATGTCTTGGTGAAAAATGAAGAATTGAGTGTTCGTGGGAATTCGCAAATCATCGTGACCATTAATGATAAAAAAACTTTGATGACGCAGGAGCAATTGAAACAACTCTTGGAAAACACCGATGGCAACAACGTTTCGTCTGTGGAAGTCATCACCAATCCGCCTGCGAAGTATGAAGCTCAGGGAAGCGCCATCATTAATATCAAAATGAAAAAAAATGTCCTTTCTGGTTACAAAGGACGGATTTCGACGCGTTATCATCAATCGATTTATGCGAAAGGAATGATTGGAACGGCGCAATCTTACAACACGGGAAAATGGCAACTGAGCGGGAATTACAATTTTGTGACGGGCGATTACGTTCGGAAAAATTTCGATGTCGTCACTTTTAACAATGACAAAACACGCTGGGAAAGCGATATGACGAGGAAAACGCACGCGCACGAACAACATATTTACAATTTCGCCGGGCAATACAGTTTGGATAGTTTGTCAACCGTTCAGTTTGGTTTTGATGGCTACAATGCCCCGAATAATAATGGTCATTACAAGGTTCCGACGAATATTTATAGTACGGAAGATGGTCAATTGCAGTCCAATTATTTGACATCGAATCAGAAAAATGAGTTTAATAATAGTTTTAATTCCTATCTGGTTTTTGATAAGAAATTGGGTGACCAGAATTTGACTTGGACAAATAATTTCAGTACGAAAAAATATAAGGAAAATCAGGACATTGAAACGCAACTCAATTTTGTGGACCAGCCTGAAGATTACAACCGATTTGGAAGTAAGAATATGCAGGACATTTCGCTGTACTCTTCGCAGTTGGATTACCGATTGACAAAGGAAAAATTCACATTGGAAGGTGGAATTAAATATAGTTTTGTGCACAATGAAAATGACCTTGATTTTTTTGATGGAACTCGGGAATCCATCATCTATAATCCTCTGAAAAGCAATTTGTTTGATTATAAAGAGAATATTTTTGCCGTTTACGTTTCATCAGAGTATAAATTGAAAAAATGGGAACTAAAAGCTGGATTAAGGTCGGAAACAACCGCTATCAAAACAAAATCTGACAATCCAACAGTTGAAAACAACAGAACGCGAACTGGACTTTTCCCAACTTTTTATGCGATGTACACTTTGAACGATGACCAGCAATTGGGATTTTCGTACGGCAAAAGAATCGACCGACCGAATTACGATTTCCTGAATCCATCGAGGTCTTATTATAATTTGTATTCTTATTTTCAAGGCGATGCGAATTTGAAATCGACCATCATTCACAACTTGAGTTTGACTTACACGGTGAAAAACTGGAACTTCGAAACGTATTTCAGTTACATCAAAGACCCGTCGATGGAAATTTCAATCCAAAATCCTGAAACTTTTGAAACGGTCTATAACTTCACAAACATCGACCACGGGAAAAACGTGGGTGCGAATGTTTCTAAAAGCTTCTCTATAAAGCCATATTGGAAGCTGAATGTTTTTGTGATGGGAGAATTTCAGGAAAATTATTTTTTGGGCGTGGACCAAATCCTTTACAAAAATGATGTGTTCTTCTACAATACGAATCTATCAACACAAATCACTTTGGACAAAGCAAAAACCTGGGATTTGAATGTGGGTTATGTCTATAATTCGAAGACGATTCAAGGTTCTTTTGATATCAGTTCTTCGCAGAATACTTACGTTATCATTAATAAAAAAATGTTTGATAAGAAGTTGGAAGCGGGATTGGTTTTCAATGATATTTTCAAAACAGATAGAAATACAATTTCGACAAATTATGCGAATCAGAATCAATATTTCAAGGATTATCGGGACACGCGGTATTTCATCATCAATCTGAAATATAATTTTGGAAATCAAAAAGTGAAAGAGGCGAAGGCTGGAAACAAGACGGACGAGCAGAAGCGACTTTAGAAATCGGAATCTTTATGAAAGCAAAAACACTATCAAAATCTGATAGTGTTTTCTATATTTAGTTAGCGTAGGCTGATTTGTTTTGGAAGACGTTCATCGACGCAATCCTGTTGTTTTTATTGTAAACAATCTCAACGGTGAAGGACGAAATCTCGTACAGAACAAATTTCAGTTCATTTTTGATGGTTTCGTTCATCAGATGACCTTGGTTCAAAACGATGTCACACTGAGATTCATTCGGCAAATTTTTGAAATCGTAGTAAGAAATATTCATAGTGGTCAGTTTTAAATTGTTAGTTATTAAGTACATAATGGACTACACAATTTCTTTGCCAATCTATGTTAAAATTGTAGTTGTGAGATTTAATATTATATAAAAACAAAAACCACCACATTTCTGTGATGGTTTTGCTCCTCTTGCTGGGCTCGAACCAGCGACCCTCTGATTAACAGTCAGATGCTCTAACCAACTGAGCTAAAGAGGAATGTTTCTTTTTGCTTTAAGCGTGTGCAAATATAGAAACTTTTTTAAAAACTCCAAAACTTTTTTTGAAACTTTTTTTAATTTTTTTAGCCTATAGCTTGCACTATCAGCTTAACTATATCATTTCCAAATATTAACGCCATTAGCCCCAACAAGAAAATTACACCCACCATTTGCGCATTTTCCAAAACTTTCTGCGGAACTGGTTTTCTTGTGATGATCTCCCACAATGTAAACAGAACGTGACCGCCATCCAAGCCTGGAATCGGAATCAAATTAAGGAATGCCAACCAGATCGAAAACTTAGCCGTAAAAGACCAAAACTGTTGCCAGTTGATAGACAGGTCGCCATCTTTGGTTTTGTCCACGTGCATATTGTTTACGATCGCAATGGGGCCACCAACTTTTTTGTAACCTTTGATGGTTTTGTTGAAGATCAATTTGAATTGCTTTACCTGATAAGTCAAACTCTCAATAGTTCTTGTGTAACCTCTGCCAATGGATTCCGCAAAAGTAAAATGATTTAGCGTCATCATTTTTTTGTAGGCTTTGTAGGAGTTAACTCCAATTTTTCCTTCTTTGTCTACAGGAATCGACAATGGAACCAAAGTCTGCCCACGCTCAACAACAAAATCAACGTTTGAGCCTGCTTTTTTGGAAACGATCGGCGCTAACTCATCGTAGTACTCGATTTTCTGATTGTCGATGCTCACGATCTTATCGCCAATTTTAAGACCTGCATCCAGCGTTGGTTTCTGTATAATTGTGTCAACCGTTGGCGCAATTCTCGGCATCAGGAAAGCTTTCGGAACGTCTGCTTGCAACACCATCGCTTTTCCTTCGTCGCTAGTTGGGAAAGTCACTTCTTTTCCGTTTCTGAGAACAGTAATGTTGTCACTCAACAAAACATCCAAAGATAATTTGTCAAAATCCTTTTGCGATTTGCCATCAACTTTCAAAATCTTATCGCCGTTTTCAAAACCCATTTTCAAAGAAGGTTCAGAATAGTACATCTTGCCACCAAGTCGGTTGGTATCGTAATTTTCTTCGCCATAGAAATAGGATAACGAACCGAAAATCAACCAAGCCAAAAAGAAATTGACCGTTACACCACCAAGCATGATGATCAATCGTTGCCAAGCCGGTTTTGCGCGGAATTCCCAAGGTTCTGCCGGTTTTTTCAATTGTTCCGTGTCCATACTTTCGTCCACCATTCCGGCGATTTTCACATAACCTCCGAATGGAAGCCATCCGATTCCGTATTTCACACCTTCGTGTTTTCTCCAGTCGTTGTCCGGAAGTTTTGAAACATCGATAGGGACCAAAACGGTTTTCCCGTCGATTTCAACTTCTTGTTCCGTCGGTTGGTTTTTAGAAAGGAATTTATATTGCCATTTTCCGTTGATTTTTTTCATCGCGAAAATGGAAAAATACGGGTCGAAGAATAAAAAGAATTTATCTACTTTGGTTTTGAACCATTTCGCTGGCAAGAAGTGCCCGATTTCGTGTAATGTTACAAGGATAGAAATGCTCAGTACGAACTGAAATATTTTTAATGCTAATTCCATTAATATGTTTTAAAATTATAAGTAGGCAAAGGTAATCAATTAGTAAGAAACTTTACCAAAGTAAAATTGTTGTCAGAAAGTCATTTTCAATCTCAGAATCACCGTTTTTATTTGGGCAGCTTTATCCGCCTTCCACTCCCAATCTTTTTTGCAGACGATTTCATTTTAAATAGAACTTGAGATGACGCAAAAAAGGATTTCCGTTCAAGTCGGGCTGCAGATTCAGTAGACAAACAACAATTTGTCCCAAAAACACAAAAAACCGAATAACCTTTCTAAAAACAAATAGTAACTATAAAATCATTAATTTTAAATCTTAAATCAAAATAGAAATTATGTCAAATATTCAAATGATAATTGAGGAGCGCGCCGCAGATATTGGGAATTTTTTGGTTGGCAGATTGTTGCCGTTTTCCCAGAAAAGAAGTGTTGGACCTTTTGTTTTCATCGACCATATGGGGCCCGCGGCACTCAAAGATTATGAAAATCTGGATGTTCCACCGCATCCGCACATCGGACTTTCCACGTTGACTTTTTTGTTCGAAGGAAGCATTATGCATAGAGATTCCATCGGGACAGAAATTGAAATCAAAGAAGGCGCTGTGAACTGGATGACCGCAGGAAAAGGCGTTGCACACTCCGAGAGAACGCCGGAATATCTTAGAACCACCGACAAGAATCTCCACGGATTGCAGATTTGGGTCGCTTTGCCAAAAGAATTGGAAGATATGGAGCCGGAGTTTTTTCATATCAATAAAGAAGACATCCCGAGCTGGAAAGACAATGGCGTAGATTACAAATTGATTGCAGGCGAAATCCTCGGTCGCAAATCACCGGTTCCCACCTATTCGCCACTTTACTTTCTGGAAGTGAAAAATACATCTGTGGAAGATCAGGAAATCATTCTTGGGGATTACCTTTTTGGTGAATCTTCTCTTTATATATTAGAAGGCAACATAGAAAGTGAAGGCAATCTTTACAATCCGAAACACATCCTAATCGCGAAAGATGCAAAACTTTGTCATTTCATTTTGAAGCCAGAATCTACGGTTTACATCTTCGGAGGCGAGCCATTTCCGGAACCTCGGAACATCTATTGGAATTTCGTTTCCTCAGAAAAAGAAAAAATCGAGGTAGCCAAAACGAGATGGGAAAACCACGAGTTCCCGAAAGTCATCAATGATGACGGCTACGTTCCGCTTCCGCCACAGCATAAGAATCTTAAATTAAAATAGACGATGAAGAAACTTTTAACCATAACCTTTTTAGTAACTTTAACTTCTGTGAACTCGCAAGTTCACCGGTTTTACTATGAATTGACCTATAAGCCAAACAAAGATTCTGTAAAGACAGAGAAGGAAATGATGGTCTTGGATGTTGCAAAAGATGAGTCGGTTTTTTTGCCTTATAAGCAACTACAGTATGACTCTTTGTTAACAGCCAGCATCAAAAAACAAAAAGAATTAGGTTCTAGTTTTGATATGTCAAAGTTTGCGAATCCTCCGCATCTTGGTTTTAGAATCATTAAATTGAAATCAGGAAATCTCAATTATAAAGATATTGTCGGGGTTTCCGAAAATTACAACTATAATGAAAATCCAGATTTGAAATGGGAAATCTCATCAGATAAAGAAAAAATAGGATCTTATAACGTGCAAAAAGCAACAACAGATTATGGAGGAAGAAGTTGGACGGCTTGGTTCACTTCGGAAATTCCGATTCAAGATGGTCCTTATAAATTTTCAGGTTTGCCCGGTCTGATCGTTAAAATGGAAGATTCTGGAAAAAATTTCATTTGGAATTTGGAAGGCAATAAAAAACTAAAACAGAACATCAATTCCAACAAGCTCAATTATCTTGAAGAACAGGGAATGATATCTAAAAAAATCACAAAGAAAGCTTTCTTGAAACGCCAGCAGGAATATAGTAACAATCCGATGGGACAGATGATGCAAATGTTTGATGAAAAAGATGCGATACTAATGAAGAAACTAAAGGAAGAAGAAACCCGACTTAAAAAGCAGATTTCATCTTATAACAATCCGATTGAGATCAATTAGATACAAACAAAAGCATTCCAAATTTTGGAATGCTTTTCCTTTTTCTTGGTTGCATCATTTTAATATTGATTAAATGAAAAAATTGCAGGTCTGTATGTAATAAAAGCTTTTTCTGAGTTGTCATATTGATAACTAAAAAATTAGTCGTAAAATGAAAAAACTACATTTAATCATTATCCTTATTCTATCTATCAAAGCTTTTGCACAAACTGTGAATGACTTAAAAAATAGAGGCATATCGGAAAATGAATCGTTTTATATCAATCAAATTGATTCTGTAATTGCAAAATCTTATGAAAGAGGTTTATTCAACGGAAATGTCCTTGTTGCTAAAAATAATAAAATCATCTATCAAAAATCATTTGGTTTTACTAATGAAACAAGACAGACAGCTCTAACTGAGAAATCAATATTTAACATTGGCTCTATCGCAAAGGAATTTAATGCAGTTTCCATAATGATTTTGGTTGAACGAAACCTTCTGAAGCTTGATGACCCCATTTCCAAATTTAATTTAGGGTTACCAAAGTGGGCTGAGAAAGTCACCATACGTCATCTCATTAATTATGCCAGTGGTATTCCTAAAATAGAATCAGGCTTGACTACAGTAACCGATGAAGATGCTTGGAAAATTTTGAGAAGCAGTGATAGCTTATTGTTTGAACCAGGAACCAATTACAAGTATGACAATGGCAACGTATTTTTGCAAAGAAGAATCATCGAAAAGGTAAGCGGAATGTCATTCCAAGAATTTGTCATTAAAAATATTGTCAAACCTTTGAAAATGACAAATTCGGTTTTTGACCCCAAATCTGGTTATAAAAATCGAACCTCTTGCTATGATTTTGACAATGTCAGATGCCCGGAAATGAATTTCATTAGTGGATGGCTTTGGGTTGACATCAATGATTTATACAAATGGATTGATGCGATGAATCATAACCGTTTAATATCCAAAGAATCCTTTCAAACGCTGTTGAATAATCCCTACGCCAAAGACGAAGGCGGTTCACTTGGTAGATATTTTGAAAAGGAAGAATTGCAAAGGCACAATGGCGTTTCGTATAAATTTGAATCCATCTTTTTAAACGATTTTAAAAATAATATGACGATAATTCTAGTTTCCAACAACCTCAATAGAGTTTGGGATTTGGGACATATTGTACACGATTTGATGTTAGGGAAAGATTATAATATTCCTAAAAAATCTGTTTATCAAGCGATAAGAAAGGAATCTCTCAAAGATGTGAATAGAGCTGTTGAGCATTATTACTCACTCAAAGAAAAATCTAAAAATGACTACAGTTTTGAAAACTCAGGTGAACTTAATAAATTAGGATATGAACTGTTAAGACTGGGAAAAAATGATGAGTCCATAATCATATTCACATTGGCCACAGAAGAATTTCCTAAAGATGCTAATCTATTCGATAGTTTGGGAGAAGCCTATTTTACCAATAAGCAGTACGATTTGGCATTAGGCAGTTATACAAAAGCGATCAGTCTTGGTGGAACCAATGGAAATGCAGAAAAAATGATAGAAAAAATCGAGAAAGAAATCCGTAAATAAAATTTCCCCAATTATATAAAACAAACAAAAGCATTCCAAATTTGGAATGCTTTTGTTGTTAATATAAAATAGGGTATGATTATGAAATCAAATTAATAAGCAGGATTCTGCGGGAAGTTTTTGTTTTGATTAAGGTCTATCACAATTTGTGGGATAGGTCTAAGGATCTTTAAATTTCCACCATTTCCATTGAAGTTTGCAGCACTTGGAATTTTGTAATTGTGAAGAACTGCGCGCTCAACCAATTTTCCAGTTCTTTTCAGGTCAAACCATCTTGTGTATTCGCCCAGCATCTCTCTACCTCTCTCGTCCAAGATATAGTCGATGTTGAATTCACCAACTGTTGCAGGCGTTACGCCGGCTCTTGTTCTCACGGCATTCAGTCTTTGTAAACCTACAGAAGGATTTCCAGCTTTAAGATAAGCTTCTGCTGCAACCAAATAAGTTTCTCCCAATCTTGCAGTGATGATGTCTCTTGTGCTTACAGGACCTGTAGTTGCCGGAGTAGTTGTTGATGGATCATCAAATTTTTTCACAGGAATTGTTTGGGCATCAATGTTTACTATTAAAGTATAAGCGGCAGAGTATGTTCCCCAGTCATGATAGACAAATAACGAAGATAATCTGGAGGCATTAGCTGTCATCCAAGCTGCTTTGTCTGCCGCAGTGAACCATTTCGGCGCATAGAAATGACGAACCTTCAAATTCGCATCTCCGGCGTTTCGATAGTAAGGGTAATACAGGATTGTTTTATCACCTTGTTTTAATTCTAATATCTCGGTCATAAAAGTTGCATTCCATCTTAAGTCGCCTTTTTCAAAAAGACCCAGGGCATAATCTGTAGGACAAAGATTGTAGCTTCTAAGTGGCGCACCTGTTTCTGCAGCGCCTCCTAAGTAGGAACTAAAAAAATAGAATTGTTTATTCCCAAGTGTAGTAGGAGACGTAGAGGTTGATGCCAGATCATATTGAACAGAAAAAATGGTTTCGGCTGTTAGATCTTTATTTGAGGGCATAAATATTTGGTCGTATGGAACAGATAGTGCTTGTCCTGCAATTGCGGCATCTGCATAGGTTGCCGCTGTTGCAAAGTCTGTTGGTTTTCCAAAAGTTTCATACCCTCTAGTTAGATATACTTTCGCCAAAAGGTCATTTACCGCTCTTTTGTTTACTTTTCCTGTGCTGCTATAGGCAGATGTTCCAACAGTTGCAAGAGATGCTTCCAACTCTGCGATGATGAAATCATAAACTTGCTCTGCAGTGTTTCTGTCAAATTGAAGCACAGGCGAAGTGAAGTTTTCTGTCACAAGAGGAACGCCTCCGTAAGTCTGAACCAACAAGAAATAAGCATTCGCTCTCAAAAATCTAGCTTCTCCAACCAAAACTGGAAGATTTGCAGTCTGCTGTGTAACCGTAGAATAATAGATCGTTTTGTTGACCGACTGTATCAGTTGATAGCAAGTGGTGTATAGTTGTTCTACGCCTTCTGCCGCTGGTATCAGCTGGGTATATTGGCTGAGTCCTGCCGGTTCTGGAGCTCTTCCTTCTGCATACATATCTGTTCCTGAAACAAACAACCAAGGATCGCCGCCGTAGATTCCTTTTTGCCATGCGTAGTTTGTGTTGACGAGCAATTGGAAACCTGCCGCTGTTTTGTAAGTGTCATCTGCGGAAACGAAAGATAGGTTATCTTCCTCTATAAAATCATTGCAAGAAGTGAATAAAGTGGCAATGATACCTAATATGAATATTGATTTTTTCATGAGATTTAATATTTTAGAATTTAGCACTTAAACCAAATTGAGTCGTAATAGAAGCCGGTCTGTTGACACCGAAGGGTGATGCTGCCCATTCTGGATCGTAACCATCAAATTTTGTGAACACAAATGGATCCAGAACGTTTACATAAATCCTTAAAGAATTGATTTTCAAATCGCTCAATAAACTATTGCTGAATGTGTATCCCAAAGATATGTTTTTAACTTTTACAAAAGAAGCATCTCTGTAGTATCCCATTCCAGAAGCCCAGAATGCACCAGCTCCTGTTGCTTGCGGTCCTGGTCTAGGATTTTGATTATTTGGGTTAGCCTCTATCCCTGCGCCGTTGGTTGGGATGAAGTAGTCCATTGCAATTTTTTGTCTTCCTCTATCGGTGACGTTTGCAAAGTTGGCATGAAATGTACTATAAACTGTTTGTCCTTGATTAGTAATTACTGAGAAGTTAAAGTCAAAGTTTCCAAATGTCAATTTATTGTAAAAACTACCTTGCCACTTTGGTACAGAGCTACCAATGACAGTTCTGTCGCTTGCATCAAATTTACCATCACCATTTAGATCTTTTATTTTTGCCATTCCTGGATTTTGACCAAATGTTGCGGCTATTGCGGCTTCGCTTTCCTGCCAAACACCATCGTAAACATAATTATAATTTGGATTCAAACTGCTTCCAAGAATTAAGTTATTTCCAATATCGCTTACCTGATTTTGACCATAGATAGAAACCAGCTCGTTCACATTTTTAGTGAATGTAAATGTGGTTTCCCAAGATATCTTCTGGCTTTGGATGTTTTTAGTTGTTAATAAAACTTCAACCCCTTTGTTACTTACAGATCCCACGTTAGAGAAGGTGTATCTCCAGCCCGTTTCCGCTGGCAATTGTTGCTGATAAATCAGATCTTTAGAAAGTCTGTCATACACATCTACCGTACCGGTGATTCTATTTCTCAAAAACCCAAAGTCTAAACCGAAATTTAGTTCACGCGTCTTCTCCCAGGTTAGATTACTGTTCGCCAATGCTTCAGTTTGCCATCCGGACACTAGATTTGCGCCGTTTGCATAAAAAGTTTGCTGATTAAGATAGGCTTGTGTGGTATAAGGATCTACATTGTCGTTTCCTGTATATCCCAAACTGGCTCTTAGTTTCAAATCAGAAACAATGTTATTATTTTCCAAGAAAGATTCTTTGCTAATTCTCCAACCTAATGCAACGGATGGGAAGTTGGTCCATTTGTTACCTTCGGAAAGCACAGAAGAACCATCATATCTTGTAGAAGCAGTTAACAAATACTTGCCTTTGTAGGCATAATTCAATCTTCCTGCAAATGAGTTTAAGGTTTTCTTATCATAACCTGAGTTTATTTGAAAGCTGGTCTGAACGCCAGATCCTAAATTATAGATGCCGGTGTCAAATGGCTGACCATTTGAATACGAGTATGATGATACATTCTCTGTATAGTACTGACTTTGTAGCAATAGTAAACTGAAATCGTGATCATCTCCGAAGGTATGCTTCATGTCAATTTGATTGTCCCAAGTGTAGTTAAAGTTGTCCATTCTTCTGATGGAAGAAGATCTAAGACCTGATAAAGCTACTCCAGCATTGGTTTCTGCTCCATAAGCAGCGCCAAGCTGAGTATTAGTAAAACCTGTGGCGAATGTTGTTTTAAAGGATAACCATTTTTTTGCCTGATATTGAAAAAAAACATTGGCTATACCTTGCCAGACTCTCTCAGTTTGACTAGAATTAGCGATTTCACTAAGTGGGTTTGGAGTACTTGTTTTATCTATTGCCCAAGTTCCATTAGGGTAAGTTAATTTGCCCGGAAGAAAAAATCTTGTCCCTACAAGTTCGTTCCCATTGGCATCTATCGCCCAAGGCGACATCAATGGACTAAGCCTGAAAGCTTCTTGCATAGCGAGATCACTCCCTAGTTCCGTAGTGATTTTTGCAACAGTAATGTTTGCTCCCGTTGAAAATTTATCATTGATTTTATGAGTGATCCCTAGTTTCAAATTGTACTTTTCCTGAGAATCATTATCAATCAAACCTTCGTCTTTTTGAACTCCGAACGCCAAATTATATGCTAGCCCATTGTCAGACCTTCCAGAGAGATTTAGATAATGGTTTTGCATTGCGCCCGGTCTCAGGACTGCATCGTACCAGTCAAAACTATATCCAGCATTTGCCCTTTGAACCATTACGGGGCTTCTAAGACTGTACAAGTTGGCCAATGCTTCTGCCGTTTGAGTCGCCGGAGAAGCGCTCATATAGGCAACTTGATGAAACTTCCACCATTCAGCTCCAGTCATCATCTTTGGCAGTCGTGTTGCGTTTTTAACACCATAAGATGTATCAAACTGTACAGAAAGTCCTCTTCTAGCTGATGAACCACTTTTTGTTGTCACGATTACAACGCCACTTCCTCCTCTTGATCCATATATTGCAGCAGATGAAGCGTCTTTTAAAACATCCATTCTCGCAATATCTCTCGGGTTTAGGAAATCAATATTATCCATTGGAACACCATCTACAACATACAAAGGACTACTGCCAATCAAAGAATTGTTACCACGAATCACCATGCTGAATCCGTCTCCTGATCTACCTGTATTAGAATTAATGTTTACTCCAGGTGTACTACCTTGGATGGCTTCCAATGGGCTTGTTGTGTTTCTTTCCTCAATCGTTTTAGAATCAATCGTGTTTACAGATCCTGTAACGTCTGTTTTCTTAACACTACCGTAACCAACGATAACAACCTGCTCAATCTCTTTTGCGGGACTGCTTACGGTGTCGCTTGGAATAGTTTCTTGGGCAAAAGCAACTGTTGATGAGAATAAAAAGAAAACTGCAATTTTTTTCCGAAAATGTAAACTTGTTTTCGTGAATTTTTCTTGTGGCATAATTCTGAGTTTTTCATTAAAATTTGAATTCGATGCAATCGATTGCACAGCACTAAAAAATGTTTTTTCTATATTAACACTTTTTCAATATACTGTTACATATATGTTAACACAAACAATATTAATTTTATAAAGTGTTGATTTTCAACTTGAAAAATTTTGAAGCATTAACAGATTTTATGTGTTTTAATTCAAAAATCGTGGATTATCATAAAAAATTGTGATAAAAAAATCACTCAAAAAACAAGTGAGAAATGAAAATTGCATAAAATGTTGAAAAAATGATAAAAATCATTGTTATTTAAAAGGTTCATAAAAACTCAAAGGTTTGCTTATCAAAAAATACATAAAACGGCCATTTTAAATACTAATATTTTTTTGAAACAAAAGCCTTCAAAAAATATTTTAAACCCCAAGAATGCAAGAATCAAACACAAAAAAAAGCATCCGAATTATCAGATGCTTTAATATGATTAAATTTTTTGATTTAGAATGAATAAGAAACTCCGAAACTCCCGTTGTTACCCGCTTCTACAAAGGCTCCCCAATTTTCTGTGAAAAAATATCTGGCGCCAATATAAACGGCCAAACCAAAGTTTCTGCCGGCAACACCAACGTTAGCGCCTGGATAGATGTCTAATTCTGCCGGCAAGGCCAACGTCTCCTGCAAGTGGAAACCTACTCTGGCAAACACAAATGGATTGTCATCATCTTCATTAAAGTAAACATTTGCGCCTCCACCTACAGAAATCAAACTGGTCAGTCCATAGTCATAAGTTGCGGTAGGGCCGGTTCCAAATCCCCAGACATTGATTCCACCTTGTGCTTTCTGGTCGCCAGCGCCTGTCCAAGCCTGTGAAAAGCCAAATACACTCAAATTAATTGCTGCAATTGCAAAAATCTTTTTCATAAGCAAATCTCTATTTTTTTTAATGATTATCATCGTTACAAAAACCTTGCTGAGTTTTAACAGCTTCGAGAATTTTAAAGTATTGATTGAAAATTCTATGGTCACCTTGCACCAAATTTTAGCATTGATGTACTATGATAATTCGTTTTAGTCAAGTTAAAAATATAGTTACAGAAACGGATTTTTTCAGACTTTATTTCTTTTGCCACCAAATGAAAACAGAAGGTAAAATAAAAATGGCAAAATAAAAATACTTCCCAACAGCAAAGCCCAGGCCAAGGCTTCAATCGTTTTTGACGCCGCACTTTCATCAAACAAAGACAAAGACGAACCATTGGCAAAAAGGATGACGTCGGGATTATGCTGATAAGTGGCTGCTACCAAAATCATCACAATTTGGAAACCTCCCAAAATCCTAACAATCAGAAATTTACTTTTTTTGATTGCCTCATTGGTGAAGAGTAAACTAATGGTTGCCAATGTAATAGCAATGATTCCCAATGCTTTTGAGAAAATCCATTTCAACAAAGGAATATCAGAATAATAAGCACTTACAAAAACTAAAATCCCAGTAACGACAACATAAAGCGCCGTTTGTCTGGTTTTGCGAATCATAATGGGCAACGCATCGTTGTCTTTCGCCTCGTGCAGAATGAAAAGTGATGCCAGATAAGCACACAACGCCACGGTGAAAAGTCCCACGCAAATCCCAAAAACATTAAGCCAACTATAAACATACAAGCTCAAGAAATCCTTTGCTTCCGTATCAATTGAGCCAGAGATCGTGGCCGCCGCAATGATGCCCAAAAACAAAGGCGTCAACAAACTGGAGTAATAAAAAATCTGAGTATAAAGTTTTTGCCAACTATCGTCCACTGCATCGTAGTTTCGGAAGGTGAAAGCCGTTCCCCGCGCAATGATTCCTACCAGCATCAAAACCAATGGGATATGAAGATAAGTGGAAACACAAGTGTAGATTGTGGGAAAACCGACAAAAAGGATCACAACCGCGATGATCAGCCACATATGGTTCGCTTCCCAAATCGGTGCAATCGATTTCAGCATTATGGTTCTGGTCTTGTCGCGGTAAGATTTTCTCGAAAACAATTCGATGATTCCCGCTCCGAAATCCGCACCTCCAGTGATGAGGTACAAGCAGATCGCCACCCAAAGAAATGCAATTACAACGTATATCATTTTGAATTTTTTAAATCATTAATTTAATTTTTCAACCGTAATCTCACAGTCTCTCATCTATTCGTCCATTATCTTTTGTCTAATGCTCTTTTGGCTTGTAATTCGGATCGGTCGGGTCATATAACTTCGGAACCATTTTGATTTGTCTTAATAAAAGAAAAACAATAATCATCGACAACGAAATGAAAATCAACGTAAAAAAGTAAAACGAATATTGGATTCCCGGCATCGGTGTCACAGCATCAATTGTTCGCATAATCCCATAGATGATCCACGGTTGTCTTCCAACTTCGGTCACTGTCCAACCTGCTTCCAAAGCAATATATCCGAATGGAATTGCCACTACGAACATCTTCAAAAACCAAGGTTTCGTGAGCCAATGTTTCTTCCAAAAACTGGCAGTGAGATACAAAATTCCAATGCCCATCATCACCATTCCAAAAAATATCATAATCTGAAAAGCATAATGTACCACCGCAACCGGAGGCCATTCGTCTCTTGGAAAATCTTTCAGACCTTTCACTTCAGAATTAAAATCACCATCTGCAAGAAAACTCAAGACTTTCGGGATTTTTATCGCGTATTTTACTTCTGCTGTTTTCTCATCCGGAATACCGCCGATGACGAAGCTTGCACCTTTTTCGGTTTCAAAGTGCGCTTCCATCGCTGCCAATTTGATGGGTTGTCTTTTAGAGACAGATTTCGCCGCGACATCACCACTTATCGGTGCCAACACGGCTCCGATGATTGCAAATCCTGCCGCAATCCTGAACGCTTTGGTGTGGAAAACTATATTTTTCTTTTTTAAAATCATCAAGGCGTGGATTCCTGCAACCGCAAATCCAGTCGCTGCGAATGCGGCCACCGTCATATGAAAAGCCTGCGGAAACCAAGCCTCGTTGAACATCGCTTTGATTGGATCGATGTTCAGATATTCGCCATTAATATAATCAAAACCAGCTGGACTGTTCATCCAGGCATTCGCTGCAACCACGAGAATTCCGGAAGCTAATCCGCTCACGCCGACCACAACGCCACAAAACCAATGAAACCATTTGTTGAATTTTTCCCAGCCATAAAGAAAGAAACCAATCGCAATCGCCTCAATGAAAAACGCTGTTCCTTCCAATGAGAACGGCATTCCGAATATAGGACCTGCGTGTTCCATAAACTTTGGCCAAAGCAGACCGAGCTCAAAAGACAACATTGTCCCGGAAACTGCGCCGGTTGCAAAAAGAATCGCAACGCCTTTGCTCCAGGCTTTGGTGAGTCCTTTGTAAACTTCGTCTTTGGTCGTGAGGTATTTGTAGTGAGAAAATGCCATCAGGAAAGGCATCACCATCCCAACGCAGGCAAAAATGATGTGGAATCCCAGAGAAACTGCCATCTGCGAACGAGCAGCCATAAAATCATCCATAATCTTTATTTGATGGTAAAGTTAGTTCTAATTTCAAAGTTTCAATTGTGATTTGTCAAGACAATTGTCATATTTTGAGCAAAAGAAATGTTTAGATTTTATTAAATTTACAGATAATGAAAACCAGACGATTATAGTTTCATGTCAAATTAAAGCATTTAGCACGATGATAAATAAGTTTACGTATCTATTGATAATTTTCATTTTTATTGATTGTTCCAAAAAACAAGTTGTTGACAAACAAAATGAAAAGCTAAAGTCTTTTTACGATTTTAAATTTCTGATTCAAGTTGATGACGAAAGATACGGTGTCGTAGAGAGCTATGAATATAAAGGTATTGAAAATTTGGAAAAAGATAGCCTTTTAGTTTATTGTAAAAAAAATGTAAATAATAAAATACTTTTTGATACCACTAAAATTTCAAAACAAAAGATGGACACTTTATATTCTAAAATTACTCAAGAGTTAGAGCCAATTTATAAGGATAATAAAGCTAATGAAGTTATTCCTAGACCTCCATCTGGAGATGATGAATGGAAACGTTGTAAAATAGAATTGGATTTATTATTTAGAGGCGGGAATAAATATGTTTTAACTAAGACTAATTATAAAAGTTTTATCGATAATCTCAATATTAAATAAGTTTACGACATTAAAATCTTAATTACTTCTTAAGAAATTCGCAGTCTTTATATGCAAAAATTAATGAAAATCAAGTGGCTAATTTTTCTTAAATTTGCAGGTCTTATAAGGATTTCTTGTAAGCTTATTTTTTAATTAAAAATATCAAAGAATGTTACCAAAAATAAATCCACTCAACACTTCCGCCTGGAAAGCACTAAACGATCACTTTGCAAACAACGATTTTGAACTGAGAACTCTCTTTCAGTACAACGAAAACCGTTTCAAAGAATTTTCATTAGAGACAGAAAATTATCTTTTCGATTATTCCAAAAACTTAGCTGATTCCAGAACTATTGAATTGTTGCTTGATCTAGCGAAAGAAACCGAATTAAAATCGGCGATCAAAAGTATGTTCGCAGGAGACAAGATCAATGAAACGGAAGGTAGAGCAGTGCTTCACACAGCTTTGAGAGATTTTTCTGATAAAGAGATTTTGGTAGACGGCGAAAACATCAAACCTGGAATCAAAAAGGTTTTGGATCATATGAAAGCTTTTTCGGAAAACATCATTTCTGGTTCTCACAAAGGTTTTACAGGAAAAGAGATCACAGATGTTGTGAATGTTGGAATCGGAGGTTCAGATCTTGGACCAGTGATGGTTTGTTCTGCGTTGAAGCATTTCAAAACAAGATTGAACGTTCATTTCGTTTCCAATGTTGATGGCAATCACATGGCTGAGGTGGTGAAAGACCTTGATCCAGAAACCACACTTTTCATCATCGCTTCCAAAACATTTACGACTCAGGAAACAATGACGAATGCCAAATCTGCAAAAGATTGGTTCCTAAAATCTGGCGCAACTGAAGCGGATGTTGCAAAACATTTTGTAGCTTTATCAACTAATATTCAGTCGGTTAAAGCGTTCGGAATTGCGGAAGAGAACATCTTCGAATTCTGGGATTGGGTTGGCGGTCGCTACTCACTTTGGAGTGCGATTGGATTGAGTATCGTTTTATCTGTTGGTTATGAAAACTTCGAACAATTGTTGAGAGGCGCTCACGATACAGACGTTCATTTCCAAACTGCAGAATTAGAAAGTAATGTTCCCGTTTTGATGGGACTTTTAGGAATTTGGTACCGTAATTTCTTCGCCGCAGGAACTTATGCAATTTTGCCTTACTCTCAGTATCTAGATCGTTTTTCTGCATATCTGCAACAAGGTGATATGGAAAGCAACGGAAAATCGGTAGACAGAAATGGCGAATTTGTAGAATACGAAACTGGCCCGATCATCTGGGGGGAACCTGGAACCAACGGTCAGCACGCATTTTACCAATTGATCCACCAAGGAACAGAATTGATTCCTGCAGATTTCATTGCTTATGCAAAATCCCCCAATGAAGTGGGCGAGCATCAAGATATTTTGCTAGCAAACTATTTTGCGCAGACAGAAGCTTTGGCTTTTGGGAAAACAGAAGATGAGGTTTTCAATGAATTAAAATCATCTGGAAAATCTGAAGAGGAAACAGAATTCCTTTTGCCATACAAAGTTTTTGCAGGAAATACACCAACGAACTCATTCTTGTTCAAAGAATTGACGCCATTCACATTAGGACAATTGATTGCTTTTTACGAGCACAAGATTTTCGTTCAAGGTGTGATTTGGAATGTTTTCAGCTTTGACCAATTTGGTGTCGAATTAGGAAAAGTCTTGGCTGGAAAAATCCTTCCGGAATTGGAAGCAGAAGAAAATGTGGAAACACATGATAGCTCTACAAATGGTTTGATCAATTTCTACAAAAAAACCAGGTAATATGAGCAACAAACGTAATTTCTTCTACAAACTCCCGCCGGAATACAGATATATTGCACGTAGAATCTATTATTTCCCAATAGATTTTTATGAAAAAATAACGGGCAAAAGGGGAAAAGGTGTGCCTTCCAGAGGTGAGATTTTCATTGGCTCCGGAGATTTTGAAAAACAGGGAAAACATCAAGTAGAATTGTTAAAAAAATATGCCAGCTTAAAACCAGATGATAAGGTTTTGGATGTTGGCTCGGGGATTGGAAGAACTGCTTTTGCGCTTACGAAATATTTGAATGCCAATGGCAAATATGAAGGATTTGACGTGGTGAAAAAAGGTGTGGATTGGTGTAACAAAAACATCAATTCAAAATTTCCGAATTTCAACTTCAAGTTTGTTCCGCTTAACAATGAACTTTACAACAGTTATTCTGAAAAAGCGGTGGATTTCAAATTTCCGTATGAGAATGATAAGTTTCAGAAAGTTTATCTCTTCTCGGTTTTTACGCATATGAAAATTGAAGATATTAAGAATTATATATCAGAAATTCATAGAGTTTTAGAAAAGGACGGTGTTTGTTTGGCCACATTTTTTATCTATGACAAAGATGCAGATCTTACGCAGTTTCCAGGATTCAAATTTCCCGTTCTGAAAGATAGATACAGATTGATAGATGATAAGGTAGAAGAGGCAAATATTGCAATAGAAAAAGATTACCTCTCGGAGATGATTCAAAAAAGTGGATTGGAGGTAGTGGATTATGTAAAGGGATTTTGGAGTGACTTCACTTTAGATAAAAATGGAATCGATTTTCAAGATATCGCTATTATGAGGAAAGCTTAAAGTAAATAAATCTAAAAAGTAAAAAGAAAGTAAAAATGGCAAAAATTCTAGATGGACTCAAAGTCTCAAAAGAGGTAAAAGCTGAAATCAAAGAGGAAGTTGAAAGAATCCTCGCCAACCATAGAAGAGCGCCACATTTGGTAGCAATATTAGTTGGGAACAATGGAGCGAGCAAAGCCTATGTCAACAGTAAAGTGAAAGATTGTGAGGAAGTTGGATTCCAGTCCTCATTGATCAAATTCCCAAGCACAGTTTCAGAATCGGAATTGTTGGAAAAAATTGATGAGTTGAATAAGTCAAAAGCAGTGGACGGATTTATCGTTCAATTACCTTTGCCAAAGCAAATTGATCAGGAAAAGATCATTATGGCAATTGATCCAAGAAAAGATGTTGATGGTTTCCATCCAGAGAATTTTGGGAAAATGGCTTTAGAGATGGATACATTTTTACCAGCAACGCCATTCGGGATTCTCACCTTATTGGAAAGATATAATATTGAAACGAAAGGTAAGGACTGTGTGATTATCGGAAGAAGTAGAATCGTGGGAAAACCAATGAGCATCCTTATGGGGAGAAAAGATTTCCCAGGTAACTCTACCGTTACGCTTACGCATTCTTACACAGAGCATATAGAAGAATATACAAAACAGGCAGACATCGTCATCACCGCTTTGGGAGATCCAAATTTCCTTAAAGCCGATATGATTAAAAAAGGTGCAGTGATCGTGGATGTTGGAATTACCCGTGTAGAAGACGATTCCGAAAAAGGCTATCATCTTGCTGGCGATGTGGATTTTGATAGCTGTGCAGAAAAAGCAGAGTGGATAACGCCTGTTCCCGGTGGAGTAGGACCAATGACGCGGGCGATGTTGATGAAGAATACCATCATTGCCTACAAAACGTCTGTTTATAATGACTAAAATTTAAAAAATAACCAATTCTCAATATTGGAGATACTGAAAAGTCCTCTCCAAAGGAAAGGAATTTAGGGAGAGGATAATGACAAAAGAAGAGGAAAATATTTTACTGAAAGAAGGAAACCTTCTCCCTGTGATGGAACATTTTTACACCATCCAGGGAGAAGGTTTTCATGCTGGGAAAGCGGCATATTTCATTCGTCTTGGCGGTTGCGATGTCGGTTGCCATTGGTGCGACGTGAAAGAAAGTTGGGATCCGACGCTTCATCCAGTGATGAATGCAATAGAAATTGCAGAAACCGCGGCCAGACATTGCAAAACCATCGTTTTGACCGGAGGAGAGCCATTGATGTGGAATCTGGAAATATTGACCTCAAAGCTGAAAGAACTTGGTTGCACCATTCACATAGAAACTTCCGGCGCTTATCCGATGAGCGGCCATTTGGATTGGATCACGCTTTCGCCAAAGAAAACAGGACTTCCATTAGCAGAGATTTATACCAAAGCACACGAATTGAAAATGATTATTTTTAATAATAATGATTTTAACTTCGCGACAGAACAAGGCAGTAAAGTGAATGAAAATTGCGAACTCTATCTCCAAAGCGAATGGAGCAAGCGCGATGCCATGTATCCGAAAATTACAGATTTCATTTTGGAAAACCCGAAATGGAGATCATCCATCCAAACGCATAAATACCTGAACATTCCTTAATTTTTTTAAGCGTCTAAAGTCAGTGTATTTCGAGGCGATGAAGGCGATATGAACACCGGAATGAAAAAAAGAATCCTTGCCGACTCTTTTTATGTGAGAAACTGGAGCTTTAGTATGGATATTGTTATCATTCTAAAAACCGTGTTTCTACTCATCGTCGGCGACAAAAATGCGCGCTGATATTTTATCAGAAAAAGAACTAATTTTGTTTTATGTTAAAACGACTATTTACATCCATAGGAGAATATTTTTTGTTGCTGGGAAAAGCCATCAGCAAACCGCAAAAGCGGAATGTATATCTCAAGCTCCTCGTCAGAGAGTTTTATGATTTGGGAGTTAACTCCTTTGGATTGGTGCTGTTTACCTCGTTTTTCGTAGGTGCAGTTGTGGCGATTCAGATGTTTAATAACTTCGACGCTTCCTCTTTTCCTATTCCCAATAGTTTTGTAGGATATGCTACAAAAACAGTTTTGATTTTGGAATTCTCGCCAACGATTATCTCCGTGATTCTTGCTGGGAAAGTAGGTTCGTACATTGCCTCCAGTATTGGAACAATGCGTGTTACGGAACAGATTGATGCCTTGGATATTATGGGTGTCAACTCTCCCAATTTCTTGATTTTACCAAAGATTGTTGCCAGCGTGGTTTTCAACCCGATATTGATTGCAATTAGTATCGTCGTTGGGATTTGGGGCGGATATATTGCGGGATGGGCGACTGGAAGCTGGACAACGGGAGATTATATTACTGGAATCCAGATGTATATGCCATCATACTTTATTTGGTATGCATTTCTCAAAACAGCGGTCTTTGCTTTTTTGATTGCAACCATTCCAGCCTACTTTGGTTATAATGTGAAAGGTGGATCTCTAGAAGTTGGACGTGCAAGTACACAAGCGGTAGTTTGGACAATGATTGCTGTAATTATTATGAATTTATTATTAACCCAGATGTTCCTAAGCTAATGATAGAAGTTAAAGAATTAAGAAAGAGCTTCAATAGCGATGTTGAGGTTTTGAAAGGCATTACGACAACTTTCGAAACCGGAAAAGTCAACCTTATCATTGGGCAAAGTGGATCTGGAAAAACGGTTTTTTTAAAATCGCTTCTCAATGTTTATGAGCCTTCCAGTGGTGGGATTTTGTTTGATGGCCGAGATATTATGTCAATGTCAAGGGAAGAGAAGCAAGGTCTCCGTTCGGAGATTGGAACCGTTTTCCAAGGAAGTGCATTATTCGATTCAATGACTGTGGAGGAGAACATCAGCTTTCCGCTGGATATGTTTACCAATCTGACTTATCGCGAGAAAAAGAGAAAAGTGCTTGAGGTAATTGGAAGAGTAAACCTCGATAAAGCCAATAAAAAATATCCATCCGAGATTTCTGGAGGGATGCAAAAAAGGGTTGCCATTGCGAGAGCGATTGTCAACAACCCAAAATATCTTTTTTGTGATGAACCCAATTCTGGATTAGATCCATACACTTCCAATGTGATTGATGATCTGCTTTTGGAAATCACAAGGGAATACAACACAACCACCATCATCAATACACACGATATGAACTCTGTGATGACGATTGGTGAAAAAATCCTCTATCTGAGACAAGGAATCAAAGAATGGGAAGGTGACAAAAATATGTTGACGACAGCAAAAAATAAAAATCTTATAGATTTCGTTTATTCCTCAGAATTATTCAAGCAATTGAGAGAATTTATGTTAGAAAATCATCAAACAAGTTTAATTAACGATAAACCAGAAGACAATGAAAAAACTGATTAGTACAATTGGCGTATTGGCAAGTGTATTTGCTTATTCGCAGGTAACATTTGGAGCGAGAGCAAACGCGTTATTCAATACATCATCTGCAAGTTGGGACAACCTGAAGGGGACCTTCAACGGGGCTATTGATAGCAAAGGCGACAATGCAACAGGATTTAACGTAGGTTTGGCTGCAAAAATCGGATCTCCAGTTGGAGGATGGTTTGTAATGCCGGAGATTTATTATACATCTATCAAGAATAAAAACACGGTAGATGGTGTTGAATTGGAAGCTAAAAGCGATAGAATAGATGTTCCTGTGTTGGTCGGTCATAATTTCCTTCTAGGAAAGTTGGCCGCTTTTGTAGGGCCCGTTGCTTCTTATAATTTAGGGACAGACAAAACTTATGCAAGCTTCAAAGAGAATGCAAAAAATGAATTCACTGTAGGTTACCAATTTGGAGCACAGGCAACGCTTTCCAAATTTGTAGTGAATGCAAGATATGAAGGTGCTTTTTCCAAAGATACAAGAATCTTCACTTCTGTTGCAGGACAAGAGATCAGATATGACAACCGTCCAAGTATGTTCATCCTAGGTATTGGATATAACTTCAACTAAGAAACGTCAACAACAAAAAATAAAAAGGCTGGAAAAATTAATTTCCAGCCTTTTTCATATATAGACCTTAAAAATTCACAAACTCAATTCTTGTGAGAGATTGATTTTGTATTACAAAAGTAGACGGTCTGAGCGAATTTTCTTTTAACGTAATAAATAAAAAACATAACAATATTAATATGTTTTGTTTATTTTTACATAAAATTAGCATTAACTGGAATGAAAGTAATTCTAGAACATATTTCGCCGGACGACAATAGCTCCTTCAAAGTATTCCATATTAAGGACATTCCGATCTCGGAACTTCATTGGAAATATCACTATCATCCTGAGATTGAGATTGTTTGTGTACTGAAAGGAAAAGGGACTCGACACGTTGGTTACCACAAAAGTCACTTCGAAGATGGTGCGTTGGCTCTTATTGGTTCTAATATTCCTCACTCTGGGCTTGGACTTAATGCCACAGATCCACACGAGGAAATCGTAATATTATTCAAAGAAGAAATTCTCTCTTTACCTGATACGGAGCCAGAAACCAATTCAATCAAACGATTATTGGAAATGTCACGTTATGGCGTTCTTTTCTCGTCGGAGGTGAAGAATCAAATTATTCCTAAACTTAAATTAATAACTGAAACAGAAGGCTATTCGAGATATTTGCTACTTCTTGATCTTCTGCACGACCTTGCGAAAACAGAAGACTACGAATTGTTGAATACCGAAATAATGCCTTACACCATCGTTTCCAGAAATAGAAACAGATTGGAAGCGGTTTTCACCTATGTAGAAAATGGCTATCAAAATGAGGTTGATATTCAACAAGCGGCAGACTTGGCAAATCTTACAAAGCCAGCATTTTGCAACTTTTTCAAAAAAGCTACTTCCATTACTTTTGTGGAATTTGTAAACAGATATAGGATTGATAAAGCCTGCATCCTGCTTTCACAAGAAAAAAGCATAGCAGAAAGCTGCTATGCTACAGGTTTTAATAATATTACTTATTTTAATAAAATTTTCAAGAAGTATACCAAGACGACGCCTGGTCAATTCATTAGAAGCCTTTGATTAATAACTTCCACTGTTCGGATTATTCTCAACACGTTGTTTTTCCAACTCCAACTCCGCCTTTTCTTGCTGAAGTGTTTTGAATTCTCTTCTCAATTGTGCTTCCTTCACAGCGTTGCCTTTGCTGACGTAGCCAACCAATCCGCCAATGATCAATCCGATTCCTATGCCGGAAAGTGCACCGTAAATAACTCTAAGGTCAATTGCCATATCATTAAGATAGAACAGCAATGCACCTAGTCCCAGTAAAATAATTCCTATTACAACTAAACTTTTCATCTCTAAATGTTTTTACTAATATAGTGAATTAAAGTTTACCCCCAGCAGCTTTGTAATATTCCAAAGCTTTTGGCATATCAGCGTTTAGATCGGCAATTCTGTTTTCAGGATTTGGGTGCGTGGACAAGAACTCAGGCGTTTTTCCTCCGCCACCAGATGCTTGTTGCATTCTTTGCCAAAATGATGTAGAAGTTCTTGGGTCATATCCGGCCATTGCCATTAGGTAAAGACCCATCTTATCAGCTTCCAATTCTTGTTTTCTTCCATAAGAAAGTAAACCAACTTGAGCCCCGTAAGGATAAAGCTGCTTCACAACACCCATCAGTTTTGAATTGCCGGATGCGCCTCCGAGAGCAGCACCGCCATATTCCGCTAACATTGCTTGCGAGATTCTTTCGTTTCCGTGTCCTGCAAGGGCGTGCGAAACTTCGTGTCCCATCACTACGGCAACACCGTTTTCATCTTTACAAACAGGCAAAATTCCTGTATAGAAAGCTACTTTTCCGCCCGGCATACACCAAGCATTCAATTGCTTATCCTCAATAAGATTGAATTCCCAGCTGTAATTTGCCAAGTCAGATTCTCTACCAATTGATTTATAATAAGCGTAAGCGGCATTTTTGATTTTCCCACCTACGTTCTTAACTCTGTTTGCATCAGCTGTTCCTGTGACTACCTTACCACTAGAAAGTGCTTTTCTGTACTCGCCAGAGGCAGCGGTTGCGATTTCTGCATTATTTGCAAATTGAATGGATGACCTTCCTGTAACCGGATTGGTAACACAAGCCGTAATTCCCAGACCAGCTAATAATAATGTTGAAATTTTTAAAATTTTCATCGTTTTATATTTTAAATATTATTTGTGTTTTACAAGTTCTATTCCAAAAATTATTCTTTGTTCAGGAACGCGTCCCAACCTTGGGCAGTCAAAGGAATCAATTGGTTTGAACCTCTGGCGATCAGGAAATTACCGTCGTTGTTTTCAGTTGCGTGACCAATAATGGTAAAGTCTGGATGATTCTTGATTTTATCAAAATCATTAGGTGAGATTGTGAAGAGTAATTCATAATCCTCACCGCCATTTAGTGCGGCCATTGCAGGATTCAGGTTGAGGTCATCAGCTGTATGAATCGTGGATTCGTCCATCGGGATTTTCTCTTCATAAAGATTAAAACCAACCTTCGACTGATCCGACAAATGAAGAACCTCCGAAGCCAAACCGTCAGAAACATCAATCATAGACGTTGGTAAAATATCCAGTTCCTCTAATTTTTTCTTGATATCCGTTCTTGCTTCCGGTTTCAATTGTCTTTCTAAGATGTAATCAAATCCTTCCATTTCGGGTTGCATATTTGGATTTGCCAGAAAAACCGAATGTTCTCTTTCCAAAATCTGCAGTCCAAGATAAGCGCCTCCCAAATCTCCGGTAACCACCAAAAGGTCATTTGGTTTTGCGCCACTTCTTTTGACAATGTTTTGTTCTTTTTCAAGTCCGATTGCTGTGACGCTTATCACCAATCCAGCATTGGAACTTGTTGTATCTCCGCCAATTAAGTCAATTTTATATCTTTTGCAAGCCAAAGATATTCCGTCATAGATTTCTTCCAAAGCTTCCACCGGGAAACGACTGGAAACAGCAACAGAAACCAAGATTTGAGTAGGCGTTGCATTCATTGCGGCAATATCGCTGAGGTTGACAACAACAGATTTGTAGCCCAAATGTTTCAATGGGACATAGCCTAAATTGAAATGAACACCTTCCGCCAACATATCCGTGGAAACAACAACTTTTTGACCTTCAGCATCAATAATTGCCGCATCGTCGCCGATGGAAAGTTTTGTAGAATTCTGAACAATTGGGAAATTTTCCGTCAAATGTTTTATCAAACCAAATTCTCCCAATTTGGAAATGGGCGTTAGTTCTTGTGATTTATCTTCGAGCATTTTTATAAATGATAATTGATTAATGATGATTGATCAATGACAAGCGAAAAAAATCTTTTATCGATTGTCATCAATCATTTATTTAAATATTTCCGGACTAACATTCTCCGGTCGGAAAGGCAGAGTTTTCAGAAAATCTCTAGTAATGATGTTCACGTTCTCAGATTTGAATTCATTCATTACCAAGATGATATCTTCTGGTGGCGTTGTTATTTTTCTTAGCATAATATCAATCCAAACGCCAGTTGCTTCTGCAGTTGCACAATGCGTTCCGTCTGGCAGATAAAATTTGTGAACAAACTGGTAGATAGAACCGTCTTCCGAAATTGAAGCCACTTCCAAACCTACAAAAACCGTCTGATCTGCATAGATTTCTCGGAAGAAAGAATATTTCTCGTGCATCATCACAGGTCCAACTCCCCAACGGTTGAGTTGTGTCAACCCAATTTTGTTTTTGTTGAGAAAAGCCATTCTCGTTTGCGAGCAATAATCAACATAAGTTGAATTTCCCAAATGACGGTTGGCGTCGATATCGCTCCATCTCACTTCAAATTTATGATAATACACAGACATTTTTCTGATTTTAATATTCTTCAAAATTAACCATTTGAGGTGGATTTTAAAAATGTAATTTTGTGCATAGAATAATAGCGACGAAGTCGTGACATATTGGTAGAATAATTAGATAATATAATTTTTGTTTTGAACATATCGACGTAGATGCGATATGTTTGTAGAAAAAATTAGAAGCACCAACTTAAAGCTCCAGCGTAGCGACATCTTGGTTTATAAGATTAAATTAATGTCAAAAAAGAAAAGAATAATCATCATAGGTGGAGGCGCAGCTGGTTTTTTCACCGCGGCAAATCTTGATGAGAACAAATATTACGTGACAATCCTCGAGCAAAACTCCGATGTTTTGCAGAAAGTGAAAATCTCCGGTGGGGGACGATGCAACGTGACGCACGCTTGCTTTGATCCGAGAGAATTGGTGAATTTTTATCCAAGGGGAAATCGAGAATTGCTGAGTGTTTTCACCAAGTTTCAACCAGGCGACACGATGGATTGGTTTGAAACCAGAAATGTTCCTTTGAAAATTGAAAAAGACAATCGCGTTTTTCCAACCACAGATTCTTCGCAAAGCATCATTAATGCGATGATTGATGAAGTCCGAAATAAAAACTTCGAAGTCAAAACGCAGGTTTCTGTTTCTGAGATTATTAAACAAGAAGAAACTTATTTGATTAAAACAAAACAGGGCGATTTCACAGCAGATATTGTGATTTACACGACTGGAAGTTCTCCGAAATCTGTAAAGTTGATTCAGAATCTAGGGCACAAAATTGTGGAGGCAGTTCCATCGCTTTTCACTTTTAATATTAAGGATGATTTGCTGAAAGATCTTCCCGGAACGAGTTTTGAAAATGCAGAAGTCAGCATTCCGAGTTTGAAAACCGAAGAATCCGGGCCACTTCTTATCACACATTGGGGACTTTCTGGTCCGGCGGTTTTGAAAATTTCGGCTTGGGAAGCGAGAAATTTGGCTAAGCTGAAATATAATTTTGAGATCGAGGTGAATTTTATTTCGAAACCACTTTCGGAAGCTGAGGAAGAATTGAAGGAATTCAAAAACAGCAATCCGAAAAGATCTATCGAGAAATCAAAAATATTTGATGTGACGAATCGTTTTTGGAACAAGATCCTTGAAATTAGTCATATCAATCCAGAAAAACAGATCGCTAATATCACAAAAAAAGAATTAGATTTGATTCTGGAAAATCTTTGTGCGAAAAAATTAAAAGTCACAGGAAAATCGACTTTCAAAGATGAATTCGTAACCGCGGGAGGTGTAAATTTGAAAGAAATTAATTTTAAAAACATGTCTTCAAAAATTATTTCTGATTTTTACATTGCTGGCGAAGTTCTTGATATAGATGCTGTTACAGGTGGCTTTAATTTTCAAGCTTGCTGGAGCGAAGGCTGGTTGATTTCGCAACATCTTAATACATTATAAATAAAATCTTTTGCTAACTTTACCATCATAATTAATTTTTATAAAATAAAATGAAATTCTCAAAAAATATTACCAAAGCTTTAGTTTTATCACTGTTTTTTATTCTCGCTTCTTGCTCTACGAGAGTGGTTTCTCCAAACAAACCGATGAAGGATAACTCGCTGGACCTATATAAAACTTATACCATCCAGACCAAGGATGCAAAATCTCAAAAAGTGGAAGTTTTGAAAGTAGATGCAACCAAGATTTACGGAAAAAACAGAGCAGGCGAAATGGTGGAAATTGAGAAAAGCGAAGTTAGAGAAATCAAAAAACCAGATTATTTGGTTTCTGCTATTATTGCAATTGCAGCGATTGCAGCGGTTGTTTTTATTCCTATTTAATCCAGAGCAATGCTCCCGCTTATAAAGTCCAAAGGTTTAATGGTAAGAATGATTCTTGCCATTATTTTTATATACTTTTTTGGGCTAATGCTGAAAATTACTTTAGACTACGTTCCCGTGAGTTCTAATGTAAGTTTTCTGATGATAAAACAAACGGAAGTCACTTCCCGGCCAGAATATCTTCCCATTTTTTACATACACATTTACAGCAGTATTTTCGCTTTGATGGCAGGATTTATTGCTGTTTTTTTTGATAAGAAGCTGAAATATCTGCATCGGTTTTCTGGGCGGATCTATGTTTTTACAACCTTGCTTTTATCTTCATTATCAGGAGTTTACATCGGTGTTTTTGCTAATGGCGGATTGGTGGCGAAAGTGTCGTTTGTTATCCTCGGAATACTTTGGTTTTATACGACTTATAAATCCTATGTTGAAATCAGGAAAGGCAATATTCAGCAACATCAATTCTGGATGTGGCGCAGTTACGCATTGGCGCTTTCTGCAATTACGTTGCGGATGTGGAAGGTAATTTTAGTATATTTATTCCATCCCAATCCGATGGATGTTTATCAAATTATTGCTTGGCTTGGTTGGGTTCCGAACTTATTATTTGTGGAATATCTAATCAAAAAACAAAAACGATGAAAAGCATTAATCTAATTTTCGCAAGTCTGATTTTCGCAATTTCTATAATTTCTTGTAAGAAAGAAGAGAAAACAAACGAAAACATCAAAACCGATTCTGTGGTTTCTAAAAAAGAGGTAGAGCAGGAATTTCATAAAGAGTGGTACGGCATTTACACCGGCGAATTCAATACAAGAGAAAATTCAATAGAATATAACAAGGGAATAGAAGAGTACAAAAGAATCTCTGTGAAGATCAACCGGATCACAAAAGACAGTGTTTACGGCTATTCTGTTGTGAATGGGAATCAAAGACCTTTCCGAGGAATTCTAAATGAAAATACATTGGGATTTGTTCTTGATGAACCAGGAAATGACAAATCGGATGGGAGATTCCAATTGAAATTGAAACAAGATAGCTTGATTGGAGATTGGATCGCCTTTAATAAATCATCGGTCAAATCGCCTGAAAAAACTTTGAAACTGACAAGAAAAGAGTTTGCCTACAATCCAAATTTTATGCTTTCTAAGGATAATTCTGAAGACAGTGATTATGAAAATCCCGTGGATTGGAATGACGGAAAAGCGAAGAAAAATACCTATGTGAACAATGAAGGCGAAACGCAAGTTTCCGAACTTACTTTTTACAGAAGCGCTTCCGATAGTGTTTTTAAAATCAACGCCTCAAAGCAAAAACTGACTGAGAAAGATTTGAAGAACCTTAGAAAACTGGATCTTCAAATTATCAGAAATACGGTTTTTGCCCGTCACGGCTATTCATTCAAAAAGGAAACTTACCGCAGCTTTTTTGAAAATGCAGATTGGTATGTTCCGGTTTCAAACAATGTGGATGCCGACTTGACGCCACTTGAAAAAGAAAATGTTGCGCTATTAGCTCGTTTCGAAAAGTATGCGGAAGACCATTATGATACTTTTGGGCGATAGGCTTTGCCTTCAATCAAGAATAAAACCACGCATCCCGCAAAATAACAAAGAATATCCAGCCAACTAAATGAATTTCCCAAGACAATCATCATCAACCGATTGTCTTTGAAACCGAGAACTTCGGCAAAGTGGAAATATTGGAGAAATTCTATCAAACAAGAAAAAATAAAGATGCCGATGATCAATTTCACAGGTTCAAAATCGAAGAACGCCTTGATGAAATAATACATCAGCATCACCACGAAAACGTCGCCCAGGTAGGCTCTAACGAAAAACCAATCTTTGAGTTTGGTCGCAATCAGAATCTCTACTAAGAAAATGGCGATGGCAATCAGAAGGTTTTTTAGACTGAATTTAAAATTAATTTTCACGGGAATAGTTTATAAATCATAACAAAAAATCGAGGCAATTATTACCTCGATTGTTTTATTTTTTCACTTTGATCGTGCAACCAATGGCTACAGTTTTCTCCGTTTTCACGGCTTCATTTTTTAATAATTGATTCACGGCATCTTGCGCGTAAAACTCGGAAACATCATTTGGATTTTCGTAATTGTTGTCGATGGCGCCGATGTATTTCACGATATTTTTTCCATTTTCTTTTTCCAGAATATAAACGTGAGGCGTTTTTGTAGCGCCATAGATTGGATAGATCTTCTGACCTTCGTCCACCAAATATGGGAACGTAAAACCTTTTTCCTTCGCTCTCGTCTGCATTTCTGCAAAACCGTCCTGAGGCTGTACCGTCGCATCGTTCGGATTGATTGCAATCACCGGATAACCTTTGCTTTTGAACATTTTGTCTAGCGCGATGATTCTGTCCTCGTACTTCTTCGCGTACGGACAATGGTTGCAAGTGAAAATCACGATAAAACCTTTCGCCGATTTATAATCGCTGAGAGAAACCATTTTTCCATCGATGTTTTTCAATTTGAAATCTGTGGCTTCATCACCAACTTGATATCCTGAATTGATTGTTTTAATTGATGAAAAACTTAACAATCCTAAAATCATCATTAATCCAAACGATAGCCATTTTATTTTTTTCATAATATTATAATTTATTGATTTAATTAATCATAATTTCAAAAGCCAATTGCTAAAAGCCAACAGCCATAAGCTACTTATAATTTTTATCGATCGCTGTTTTCAATTCTTGAAGCGACATTTCGCCGTTGTTGAAGAAGACTTTTTCCCCATTTTTGTAGAATAGCGTAACCGGAATTTCGCCTTCCCAATCTTTTTGGAATCTCGGGATCCAATTGTTCATCCGCTTGACATCATCCAAAATCACAACTTCGGCGGTCAGGTTCTTGGTTTTTATAAAATTAAGGACTTTCTCTTTGTCTCTCGCCATATCAAGCGAAACCAACAGCATTTTGAAATCCGGATTTTGGGAATATTCTTTGTTGACTTCCATGAAATTTGGCAATTCCTTTACACAAGGCGCGCAAGTGGTTGCCCAAAAATTGAGAACTACAAATTTGTCTTTTGACTGTTGGAGATGTTTTTCGAGATCTTCATATTTGATTAATGAAACCTCGCTTTGAACTTGCGCATTCATCATCATAGGGAAAATCAGCAAAAGGAATTTTAATAAAATCTTCATGTTCAAATTTAAAAATAGTTTTTGACACTTCCATCAAATTCTGTAAATCAATATCTTTTGAAAAAAACTATGAAAAAACTTATTTTATTATTTGGAGTTCTCTTAAGCATTTTTGCGTACTCCCAAAGTGAAGAAAAGAATGCAATTGAAGAGAAAGCCTATTTTCCCAAAGGTAATCAAGTATTCAGAACAATGATTTCTAAAAACATAAGAACGGACAAGATTGTGTCCAATGGAAATCAAAATATTCATTGCGAATTAACTTTTGTAATTGATAGAGAAGGAAATATAACAGACGTCAAAGCTTTTGGTGATAATAAGGAATTCAATGACGAAGCAGTAAATGCTATTTCACAAATTAAAGAAAAGTGGATTCCAGGAAAGATAAATGGTGTTGCTGTGAGATCTCGATATAAAGTTCCTTTAGATATGAAATTTGAGAATGATACGCAACCAACCTATTTTAGAAGTAACGAAGGATTCATACAAGGAGTTAAAGAAAAAATTTCTTTCAAGAAAATCAAAGAAAAAGAAAACATGTTTTGTGAGATTTCATTTGTTGTAGAAACAAACGGGAAAATTAGTAACATTAATGTAACTGGTGATAATGAATCTTTAAATAAAGAAGTGATTCGTGCGGTTTCAAAAATAAAAGGAAGATGGAACCCAGCAATAATAAATGGAGCTGTTGTAAGTCAAGTTTTTAAACTACCATTAGAAATTAATGTAATAAGATAGATAAATCAGTTCGGTTTGATTTTTGACCTAATGATTATATAACCATAAAATTTACCACGATGAAAAAGTTATTATTAATCGGTTCCTTAGCATTATTTGCAACCAGTTGTATTCCCGATAAAGACAAGCGCGAACAACGCAAAGACGATCACAGCGCAGAACATATGAGAAATCAAGGCGTAGATTCGAGTGCAGTTTCTACGGATGAAAAAGTAGATACAGTCGCGGTGGAAAAAAAGTAAATCAGAATTACTTACCAATCATCTTTTTGATGGAATTCAGTTTCATCAAAGCTTCAATTGGCGTCAAAGTATTGATGTCAATTTTTGTGAGTTCTTCTCGGATGTTTTCCAAAACCGGATCATCCAATTGAAAAAATGAAAGCTGAAGATTTTCTTCGGTCACACGTTTTATTTTGTCGCCAGATTCTTGTGTTGATCGGTTGGATTCCAAAGTTTTCAAGATCTCATTCGCACGATTCACCACTTTCGACGGCATTCCAGCCAACTTTGCCACGTGAATCCCGAAACTATGTTCACTTCCGCCAGAAATCAATTTTCTTAAGAAAATAATTGTTCCTTTTGCTTCTTGGATGGAAACGTGGAAATTTTTGATTCTTTCAAAGTTGATGGACATTTCGTTCAACTCGTGATAATGCGTTGCGAAAAGCGTTTTCGGTTGCGTTGGATGTTGATGGAGATATTCTGCAATCGCCCAAGCGATGGAAACACCGTCGTAAGTGGAAGTTCCACGCCCTATCTCATCAAGCAATATCAAACTTCTGTCCGAGATATTATTAAGGATATTCGCGGCCTCATTCATTTCCACCATAAACGTCGATTCGCCAGCCGATAGATTATCCGACGCACCAACTCTCGTAAAAATTTTGTCTAAAGTTCCAATCTCAGCGTGTTTCGCCGGAATAAAACTTCCGATTTGAGCGAGCAGAGAAATAATCGCGGTTTGTCTCAGAATCGCTGATTTACCAGCCATATTCGGTCCGGTGACCATTATGATTTGTTGTGAATCTCTGTCCAGAAAAACATCATTCGGAATGTAAGATTCGCCAAGAGGTAAAGATTTTTCGATGATCGGATGTCGTCCTTCTTGGATGTTGATGGAGAAAGAATCGTTTAGAATTGGTTTTGTATAATTATCCTCAACCGACAATTCCGATAAACCAACCGCGCAATCCAATTCACCGATCAATTTTGAATTTTCCTGCAACTGATCGATATAGATCATCACATTGTCGCAAACATTTCTGTAAAGTTTAAATTCAAGCGCGCTGATTTTATCCGTTGCGCCCAAAATCTGAGTTTCATATTCTTTAAGTTCTTCCGTAATGTAACGTTCGGCATTCACCAAAGTTTGTTTACGGATCCATTCGGCCGGAACTTTATCTTTATGGGTATTTCGAACTTCGATGTAATATCCAAAAACGCCGTTGAAATCGATTTTCAAACTTGTTATTCCAGTTCTTTCGATTTCGCGCTGGCACATCTCATCCAGGAAACCTCGACCTTTACTTTGAATGTTTCTCAGATGGTCCAGTTCTTCGGAAATTCCCTCTCGGATCACGTTGCCTTTACTGATATTGACGGGAAGCTCATCATTCAAATGATTCTTAATGAAATCGATTAACTCATCAAGGTTGATAATCGGGTCCAGCCAAGCCAAAACATCTGGAAATTTCAAAAGTTTTGTTCTGATTTCCTGAATGTTGACAACCGATTGGCGGAGATAACCTAATTCTTTCGGTGAAATCTTTTCGGCGGCCAATTTTCCAATTAATCTGTCCAAATCAGAAATGCCTTTCAACAGATCCTTGATGTCATATTTCAAAGCATCTTCCTTATTCAAAAACTCGATGAGATTAAGTCTTCTGTTGATGTCACCGATATTTTTAAGAGGAAGAATGATCCGTCTTCTCAACAATCTTCCGCCCATTGGCGTAGAAGTTTTATCAATAATATCCAGAAGCGATTTCCCTTGCTGACTTGCCGAATAAACGATTTCCAGATTCCTCAAAGTGAAACCATCCATCATCAGATAATCATCTTGCGGAATCAGATTGATTCTTGTAATGTGTTGTAAAAGTGCGTGATGCGTATCTTCCACCAGATAAGCAAAGATAGCTCCCGCTGCAGTCACACCCAATTTATGTTCCTCAATCCCAAAACCTTTCAAAGATTGCGTTTTGAAATGCGAAGTCAGTTTTTCATAAGCATAAGGATATCGGAAAGCCCAATCTTCCAGCTTGAAAGCGCTTTTGTTTTTTAATTGACTCGGAAGTTCAGTAGTTCTTTGGTAGATAATTTCGCTCGGATCAAAAGTATGAACAATATGAAGCAACTTCTCAAGATTGCCTTCGCTCACTAAGAATTCCCCGGTGGAAACATCTACCAAAGCCAATCCGTATTTCTCTTTTTCTTTGTGAAGAGAAAGCAGGAAATTATTTTTCTTGGAACTCAAAACCTGATCGTTGAACGTCACGCCAGGTGTCACCAATTCTGTCACACCACGTTTCACGATGCCTTTGACGGTTTTCGGATCTTCCAATTGGTCACAAATCGCAACACGCAATCCGGCTCTCACGAGTTTTGGCAAGTAGGAATCCACAGAATGATGCGGAAATCCTGCCAGCTCGATATGACCTTCGCCATTGGCTCTTTTGGTCAAAACAATGCCAAGAATCTGAGACGTTCTAATGGCATCTTGTCCAAAAGTTTCGTAGAAATCTCCCACGCGGAACAGCAAAAGTGCATCAGGATATCTTGCCTTGATGGTGTTGTATTGCGTCATTAACGGGGTTTCTTTCTTAGCCAAAGTTTTGATTTTAGAAGCGCTAAAATACGAATTAATTCAGAGATTATATGACCGAGATAATTGTCGTGTTTAGAATTTTCAGTCATAAGCTTACTCTTAATTAAAAGAAAATTAGAAATAATCCGTTTAATTCTTAAATTTGGCTAATGAAAAATATTTATCTCCTTATTATATCATTTTCTCTGATAAGCTGTTATACCTACAAAGTCAAGGCAGAAGGTGAGGAAAAACCACAGGAAAAGCGTGAAACACCCGTGAAATCTGCTACAAATATTGAAAGTATTGAAAGAAGCGTTGCTTCTCCTCAAGCAAGTCTTACTGCAATTGAGTCTGCGGTGGCACAGAAATCTAAAATCGACAGGAATAAGACTAAGGCCAAAGCGCCAACAGGAACGGGCATTGAAGCCAAGCTTGAACCAAGCAAGTTTTATAAAATCGAAGCGGCGGGAAGATCGCACAAGATCCAGGTTGATAAATGGGAAAGTGATACGCTGGTAGCCCACGTGATCCATAAACCGAAAAAGATTCTGAAATTTCACAAAAATCAAATCAACCAATCAACGATTGCGGAAAGACAATTCTCAAATCCAACTGCGGACATCATCACAGTTGCAGCCTACGCATCTGTTGGTGTGGGAATTTATTTATTAGTAAAATAATCGGCTTTGATTCAAAATTCGGTTTATTTAAATCAAGCATTTGTTTAATTTTAAATCGGAATCATAAATAATATCATTCGAAATTTATTTATAATTATTTTAAATAATCTCATATTTGTAATCACGAAAGTTCAAACTTATCTACTGATTTGACTTTTGAAATATAACCTATTGATTCACAATGAAAATTGAGCAAATATATACCGGTTGTCTTGCGCAGGGTGCGTACTACATCGTCTCCGAAAACGAAGCGGCGATCATTGATCCGCTGAGAGAGATCAAACCTTACCTCGAGCGTTTGGAGAAAGACCAGGTAAAACTCAAATATATTTTTGAGACGCATTTCCACGCAGATTTTGTTTCTGGACATCTAGATCTTTCCAAAAAAACTGAGGCTCCAATCGTTTATGGACCAACTGCAAAACCAGAGTTTGAAGCGATCATTGCAGAAGACAATCAGATTTTCGAAATCGGTAAAGTCCAAATCAAAGTCCTTCACACACCAGGTCATACATTAGAAAGTTCAACGTATCTTTTGATCGACGAAAATGGAAAGGAAACCGCTATTTTTTCTGGTGACACACTGTTTTTAGGTGATGTTGGAAGACCTGATTTAGCTCAAAAAGCCGGCGAAATCACAGAAAAAGATTTGGCTGGAATGTTATATGAAAGTCTCCACAGCAAGATTTTGCCTTTGGATGATTCTATCACAGTTTATCCTGCTCACGGCGCGGGTTCTGCTTGTGGGAAAAATATGCAGAAGGAAACAGTGGACACTTTGGGAAATCAAAAAAAGACCAATTACGCTCTTAACCAACCAACTAAAGACAGCTTCATTGCTGAGGTTTTGGATGGTTTGACAGCGCCACCAAAATATTTTGGGATGAATGTTGCCTTGAACAAAGGTGGCTACGAAAGTTTCGAAAAAGTCCTTAAAAAAGGAAATAATCCCATCGCAGTAGAAGATTTTGAGATAGCGGTTGAAGAAACCGGCGCTTTGATTTTGGATACAAGAAGTGCGGGAGATTTCCATAAAGGTTTTGTTCCAAATTCAATAAACATCGGCATCAAAGGTGATTTTGCACCTTGGGTCGGCGCGATGATCGTGGATGTGCAACAACCGATTATTCTGGTTTCAGATTTGGGAACTGAAGAGGAAGTAATTACGAGATTGAGTAGAGTTGGTTTTGATAACGTGGTTGGATTTTTAGAAGGAGGCTTTGAAAGCTGGAAAAATTCTGGAAAAGAAATTGATGAGATCAAAAGAATCTCTGCTGAACAATTTGCTTCCGAATATTCTCAAAATCAAAAAGTTATCGACGTTAGAAAAGAGACAGAATACGAAGCAGAACACATTGATGAGGCTTACAGCAAACCGTTGGCTTACATCAATGATTGGGTCAATTCCATCGATAATTCTGAGCATTTTCATCTGCATTGCGCAGGTGGTTACAGAAGTATGATTGCGGCCAGTATTTTGCAGTCAAGAGGTTATAGGAATTTTACCGAAGTGGAGGGCGGTTTCAATGCCATCAAGAAATTCGATAATGTTCCGACGAGTAATTTTGTTTGTCAAACAAAGACTTTATAATAAAGGCTTCGAGAACCTCAGCCTGACAACGCAAAATCAAACTCTAACTTCTAATATCTTTAAAAAATGTCACAAAAATTTCAAGAACTCATCCAATCCGAACGACCTGTTCTTATTGACTTTTTTGCCACTTGGTGTCAGCCGTGCAAAGTTCAATCCTCAGTTTTGAATTCTGTAAAAGAAAAGGTTGGCGAAAAAGCCAGAATCGTAAAAATTGACATCGACCAATTTCCGTCCATCGCCAATCAATATAATGTTCGAGGTGTTCCGACGTTAGCTGTTTTCAAAAATGGAGAAATGCTGTGGAAAGAAAGCGGTGTTCACGATGTGAATTCTTTGGTTGGCGTGTTGGAGCAGTATTCTAATTAAGATTAAATCTGTTTAATATTTTCTAAATTAAATTCTTTTCTGAATTTTCTTTTCAAATAATTAATTATTAAGGTTCGCATTACAATTCCAAACAAAGCAAATCCAAAAATTAGAATAGTTGGTGCAATTGACAGTTCTTTTGTTTCAGAATAAGCTAATAAATTGAAAACGAAGAAAGAAATAATTATAACAATTATGCTAAATATTTTCGATGCCTTTGTTGTATCAATTTCATATTCAATGTTATAATTAGATTTGTTTTTTTTGTACGTACCTCTTATTCTAAATGGTTTTAATGATGGAATAAAAGTATTCAAATTCAAATCAAAAGAATCTTTATCATAACTACCACAGAAAGGTTTGTCTGTAAATATTTTAGGTGTCAAAAACCAGAATAATTTTTCTTTTGCTATTAATATTTTCAACTTATAATTAAAATCTTTTGATGTCGCAGAATACTTCATATTTAATGCTCAATTTCAAACCTATCTCTCTCAGCCAAAAACGGAAACTTATTTCGAAATTCCTTTAATTTGTCCAAATTCCACTCAGAAATAATAACATTATTTTCCCGTTCAGAAATTTCTTTTCCATCGGGGAAATAGACCAATGAACTTTCTTCATAATCATTTTTATAGCCATCTGTTCCAATTCTATTCAAGCCGAAAAGAAAAGCTTGATTCTCGATGGAACGCGCTTTTAATAGAGCTTTCCAAGCTTCAACTCTGGAACTTGGCCAATTCGCAACATAAAGAATCGCATCATAATCATCTTGATTTCTGGAGAAAACTGGGAAACGCAAATCGAAACAAACTTGCAATAGAATTCTGAAACCTTTGTATTCTACAACTTTGCGTTCGGTTCCAGCGGTGTAAACTTTATCTTCCCCAGAGTAGGAAAACAAATGTCTCTTATCATAATATTCAAAATTGCCATCCGGGAAAACGAAATAAAAACGGTTGTAAAATTTACCATCGTCTTCCACAGAAACGCTTCCTGCAACTGCTGAGTTTTTTGATTTTGCAAAAGATTTCATCCAGGTCGATGATTCATTATTTCGGTCTGCAACTTCATCAGCCTCCATACAAAATCCGGTGGAAAACATTTCTGGAAGTAGGAAAATATCGGCTTCAATCGTTGAAAATTCATTCTCAATCATTCTGAAATTCTCTTCTTTATTTTTCCAGACGATGTCTAGATTTAGACCTGCGATTTTGAGTGTTGACATTTCTTAAATATTTATAATGCAATTTATTAATTTAAAATTCGTTTTTATGATTAATGGTAGACTTTAATCTTTCATTAAAATTTTTAATGAAAGATTATCATAACAAAGTCTTAATAAAATCACCTGCAAAAATCCCTTATTAAGTTAAACTATCCTAAAGAATTGTTAAAAACGGTCATATTAACTTATTGAAAATGATATAATTGTAATTTTGCACCACTAAAAAAATAAAAAATATTATTAATTTATGAAGAAATTCCAATTGTTATTAGGCCTGTTTTATTTGATTGCCACTTCATTTTATCCATCCAATTCTGAGAATCATTCTCAATCAAAAAAAGTCGTAAAAGAAACAAAACTAAGTCCTAAGAAGAATTTCTCACCAGTGAACGAAGCAGAAGAAGTGTACAAAAACCTACAGTTTGAAGGAGAAAAATTGAATTTTGAAGTCTTTGAAAAAGCATTTTTAGGATTCCAAAATTTGAAAAAATCTGGCAAACTGCAACCAACAGCGCATTTGCTTTCAGTTTGTGACTTCAGCCTTTCTTCCAACAAGAAGCGCCTTTGGGTGATCGATACTGATGAGAAAAAATTATTGTTCAATTCCTTGGTAGCGCACGGAAAGGGAACAGGCGAAGAGTTCGCAATGAATTTTTCCAACACGGAGGATTCGCACCAGTCAAGTCTCGGATTCTACATCACAGAGCAAACTTACAATGGTGATAACGGCTATTCGCTAAGACTATTCGGAGTTGACAAAGGTTACAACGACGCGGCGCTGGAAAGATGCATCGTGATGCACGGCGCAAATTATGTGAGCGAAGATTTTATCAAAGCTGAAAAGCGATTGGGTAGAAGTTGGGGTTGTCCGGCAGTGCCGAGAGAATTGGCGCAACCAATCATCAATACGATAAAAGACAGAACTTGTTTGTTCATCTATTATCCGGACCAGAATTATCTTTCAAGTTCGGAATGGTTGAAAAACAGCGAACAAAAAGACCAGATTCTGAATTCTACTGAGCAGAAAATGGCGACGAATTAATTGTAATAAAATTTAATAGAAACAAAAATCCCTTCAGAACTTCTGAAGGGATTTTATATTTTACTGTGGATTTTTAACCAACAAACGGAAACCTTCTCCGTGTACGTTGATGATTTCCAATCCGTCATCTTCTTTCAACAGTTTTCTCAATTTTGCGATATAGACATCCATACTTCTTGCCGTGAAGTAATTCTCTTTTTTCCAGATTTTTCTTAGTGCCAAATCTCTCGGCATAAAGTCGTTTCTGTGGATGCAAAGCAACTTCAGTAGTTCGTTTTCTTTTGGAGACAATTTATATTCATTCTCTCCAACGCGAAGTTGTCTCAACATAGAATCAAAGAAAATATTACTGATTTTGAATTGCTCTTGGTCTTCATTTTCCAACACAGCACTTCTTTGTAGAATAGCTTTGATTTTGTATAGAAGTAGTTCAGTATCAAATGGTTTTGTGATATAATCGTCTGCGCCAAGTTGATAACCTTTTAAGATGTCTTCACGCATATTTCTTGCTGTCAAGAAGATGATTGGTGTGTTTTTATCAATTTTCTTCACATCTTCTGCTAATGAAAATCCGTCTTTTTTCGGCATCATCACGTCGAAGATACAGATGTCAAATTCTTTCTCTGTAAACTCTTTCAGTCCCATTTCTCCATCGGTTGCCAAGGTAACCTCGAAGTTGTTTATCGTCAAATAATCTTTCAGAACTGCACCAAAACTCTGGTCGTCTTCTACTAATAATATTCTATTACTCATATTTTTAATTTTACTTTGATTAATAATTGATTAGAGATAAATGATAATTGATTTTCAGAATCGCTTATCAACCACCATTTATTATTTATATTTTAAACCATTGGTAACTTGATGGTAAATGTACTTCCTTTCCCTTTATGAGAATCTACGGAAATTTGTCCTTTATGGATTTCAATGATTTTCTTCACGTAAGACAATCCAAGACCTTGCCCTTTTACGTTGTGGATATTTCCTGTTTCTTCTCGGAAGAATTTTTCGAAAATTTTGGTTTTATTCGTTGCATCCATTCCCATTCCTTTGTCAGATATTTCGATGACGTAGAAGTTGCCTTCATTTCTTGTGCTTACCTTAATTTCCGGCGTTTCTGGTGAATATTTGTTGGCGTTGTCAAGAAGATTGATCAGTGCATTTGAGATGTGAAACTCATCCACCAAGAAATTATATTTTGTCGCATTAAAATCTGTCGTCAAGCTTCCTTTTCGCTCATCCACAATCAATCGGAAAGATTCTGCAACATTCTTTATCAGTTGTCTCACGTTGGTTTCTTTCAGGTGCAACGGCATTTCGTTTCGTTCCAGTTTGGACATATTCAGAACCGTTTCTACCTGTTTTTTCATTCGGATATTTTCCTGTTTTATCAATCCGGAGTAATATTTCACTTTATCGGGATTGGTTGCGATCAGGTCGTTTGCCAAAGAATCCGCCGCAACGGAAATGGTTGCCAAAGGCGTTTTGAACTCGTGCGACATATTATTGATGAAATCCGTTTTGATTTCCGCAATTTTCTTCTGACGCATCATATAATTGATGGAGATAATATAAATCCCAAGAATCGTCAGCAACGAGATGAAAGTTCCCAAAAGCATCGGCAGATTGTGTTTCACCAAAGAGAAATCGTTCCTCGGGAAAACGATCGCGAGTGTGTATAATGTTCTGTCTTTACTATCTGTGAAAAGCGGATAAGTATAATTTGTTTTTTCTTTTTGGTCTAGATAAATGTTGTTGGCAACCGTCGTCAATTTATTTGTTTTATTGATGACACCGTAACCGAATTTTGTGGTAATTCCTTTGAGTCTCAATTCTTTAGTTACAACAGAATCGATGATCTTGCCATCAACTCGTTTTTCGATTGGAAGATTGGTTGCGCTGAGTCTCGCAAACTCTTTCATCTGATAAGAATTGTTGTCAATATCTCTGCTGAGGTTGGTAGTCAACGGTTCTGGCGAGCTTCTTTTCAGTTTTAATTGACCTTCGTCCTTGTAAAGTTTTGTAGTGAATAGTGTGTCACCTTTCGCTGAAACCGGAATGTTTTGTTTTTCAACAATGCTGGTCTGGAAAAGGATATTAGCTCTATCTGCAGAGTCAGAACTTTGCTGAATGTAAGTTTTCGTAGGTTGGTTTGATGATGCTAAAACTTCTTTCCCAACATTGTTATAAGTCTCGTTCCAGTATTTGTTTACCTCGATTTGATTTACTTTTTGAGTTGAAGTTTCCAGGGCTGAGTAAACTTTGTTGGAGAAATCCTGCTCCAAAGACGTATACAATTCTTTGATCCAATACAACTGCAAAGAAACAAAAACGATAAGCGAGATTGTCATAAATACAGAAATAATCGGAATGAATTTGTTATTCATATTAATTTTTAAGTTTGAAAAGTTAAAATTACTGATTTTAAGAATGTCGTGATAAAAAATCACGTTTGAAATTATTAAATTTTTCTTAAAATCGACGTATTTAACATTTTTTTGTGAATAATCAAATATGTTGCCATAAGAAAAGTTTGGTGTGATTTTTTATGATTAAGTTTATAAAATAGATAACGTTATGAATTCAGAGATTATTTTCAACACCGATTTAGATTCTGCAACGGCTTATATTTCTAAGATTTATGATGCAGACGTGACAGAACTTTGGGATTATTTTACCCAATCCGAATTGATAGACCAATGGTGGGCGCCAAAACCGTGGAAATGCGAAACCGAAAAAATGGATTTCCGAGAAGGTGGAAATTGGCTGTACGCAATGGTCGGCCCAGAAGGCGAGAAGGAATTTGCAATCGCAAACTTTGGCGAAATAATGCCACACAGAAGTATTTCCTGGACAGATGCTTTCGCTGATGACAAAGGAAAAGTGAAAGCGACTTACCACAAACCACTTGGCTAATAGGCTTCACAGGAATCGATGAAGGTACAAGAATGACCTTCAATCTGCATTTCAATTCAAAAGAAGAACTGACTCAAATTGTAGAAATGGGATTTGAAGAAGGCTTCAAAATGGGATTGAATCAGTTGGAAGATTTACTGTCACAGAATTAAAATTACTCCCTCTAGGGCTGGGGAAATAATTTTAATTCTTACTCCAAATCAATCTCCTCATCCTGAAAATACTGAATAATCGCTTTTTTCATCAAGAGCGATTGTTCGTTTGGTTTCAACTCTGGCAAATCGTCGAGTTTGTCATAGTGAGGCCAACCATCTTCGTAATGCGTAAATTTATAATAACCAAAAGGCTCCAACAATCTGCAAACCGCGATGTGCAAAAGATTGACCTTATCGTCTTTCGTGAATTTCTGCTGTCCGCTTCCTAATTCCTGAACACCAATGATAAAAAGTAAGGTATCGATTGGCGGGTTTTTTTCGGTTTGAAAATTAACTTCGAAAAAACGTTCTACTTTTTTCCAGATTTCTGCTTCGCTCATAATCATTCTCCTGCTTCTTTCAAAGCTTGGATTTCTATTTCAAATGAAATTCTAAAATCGGTCGCTTTTATTTTTTCTAAAAAAGGTTTGATGGATGGAATTACACCATTTAATTTTGCCTTAATGATAATGCCAATTGTCCCCGTAAATACTAGTCCAAGATTTTGGGCGATCTTTCGCGCTTTGAAATCATCCAGTATCAATGTGCTATTTGCCACCTCCAGAGCCAAAGCTATTGCGCTGGATTCACCTTTGTCAATCTGCGTTTCCAAGATTCTTTGGGTATTTTGACTTTCTGCAGATTTGATGTTTACCCAATCTGGTAGAATTTCTCCGAATTCTTCTGCAATATCAGGTGTGGTGATGATTTCCCCATACAACTTTTGTAAGATGTCGAGTTCCCCAATTTTTGATAGAATAATGAAACAACTTGTGTCACAAATAATTATTCTATGCATTTTTCACATCGTTTGACAAGTCCGAAGATGGATAATTGAATATCGAAACATTGTAACGGCTTAATAATTCGGCAAAGCTACGCTTCGTCAGGCCAGCTAATTCCGAAGCTTGGCCGAGTGAAAGTTTGCCTTTTTCATATAGATTCGATGCCAAATGCATGACAAGCTCTCGGTTTTCAATATCTATACTATCCGGAATATTTAATGTGATGGTTTTCATATATCAAATATATAATTTTTTATTTTGACTGCAATTCGGAACTGAGTCTCAAGATTTATCCTCTATCTTCAAAAGGAACGCGTATTCAAGAGCGATTTCTTTCAAACTTTCAAATCGTCCGCTCGCACCGCCGTGACCAGAACTCATGTCGGTTTTGAAAATCAGAATGTTGTCATCCGTTTTCAATTCTCTCAATTTCGCGGTCCATTTTGCGGGTTCCCAATATTGAACTTGAGAATCGTGGAAGCCTGTGGTAATTAATATGTTAGGATAATTTTTTGCTTCTACATTATCGTAAGGCGAATAGGATTTCATATAGTCATAATATTCCTTTTCATTCGGATTTCCCCATTCGTCGTATTCCCCGGTTGTCAAAGGAATTGTATCGTCCAACATCGTCGAAACCACGTCCACGAAAGGAACTTGTGCCACAATCCCGTTGAAAAGTTCCGGATTGTAATTCATCACCGCGCCAACCAAAAGTCCGCCGGCACTTCCGCCCATTGCGTAAAGGTGCTTTGGCGACGTGTAATTTTCTGATATTAAGTATTTTGTGGAATCAATGAAATCAAAAAACGTATTCTTTTTCTGAAGCATTTTTCCGTCTTCGTACCATTCTCTGCCCAGATATTCTCCGCCTCGGATGTGTGCGATGGCGTAGATGTAACGTCGGTCAAGTAGCGTCAATCGAACGCTGGAAAAGCTCGCATCCACCGTGTGACCGTAGCTTCCGTAACCGTAAAGCAAAAGTGGCGTGTTTTCGGATTTTGGTGTGTCTTTGTGATAGACCAATGAAATCGGAACTTTCTTTCCATCTCTTGCGGTTGCCCAGATTCTCTCTGAGATATAATTTTCTTTGTCGAATTTTCCGCCCAAAACTTCCTGTTCTTTCAGGAGTTTGGTGGTTTTTTCTTTCATATCGTATTCGTAAGTCGAAGCGGGTTTTGTCAAAGACGTGTAGCCGAAACGCAATTTTTCGGTGTCAAATTCCATATTCGTTCCGATGTACGCCGTGTAAGTCGGGTCGGAAAATGGCAGATAATGGGAATCTCCGGTTTTGCTTTCGATGATTTTGATTTGAAGAAGTCCGCTTTCCCGTTCTTCCAAAACGAAATAGTCATTGAAAATCTCAAAGCCTTCCAACAGTACATTTTCTCTGTGCGGAATAAAATCTTCCCAATTTTCAATTGATGGATTCTCTACTTTCGTCTTTACAATTTTAAAGTTGGTCGAATCATCTGCATTCGTAATGATGTAAAAGTCATCTTGATAATGCTCCACAGAATATTCCAAATCCTCAGTTCGTTCCTGAATGATTTTCCAATCCGCAAAGACATCATTGGAAGGAATAAATCTGTGCTCGTCTTCATTTGTGCTTGATGAAGAGATGAAAATGTAATCTAAAGTCTTGGTTTTATAAACATTAACGTCAAAAGTCTCATCTTCCTCGTGGAAAATCAAAACATCTTTTTCAGTTTCAGTTCCCAACTCGTGGCGATGGATTTGAAAAGCTCTCAGACTTTCATCTTTTCTAATGTAAAAGACATAATTGTTATCATTGGACCACACCGCTTTTCCGGTCGTGTTGTCAATTTCGTCTCCGAAAATTTCGCCGGTTTTTATATTCTTGAAGAAAATCTTATAAATTCTTCTCCCGACAACATCCGTTGAAAAAGATAGAATGTCATTATTAACGCTGATAGAAATGCTCCCAATATCGAAATATTCCTTTCCTTCAGCCAAAACATTCGCATCCAAAAGAATCTCTTCTTCATTCTCCAAGGTTTGAAACTTTCTTGAGAAAATCGGATATTCTTTCCCATCCTCATATCTTACGATGTACCAATATTGATTGAAAAAATAAGGCAGAGATTCGTCATCTTTTTTGTAGCGGGATTTCATTTCCTCGTAAAGGTCATTCTGTAGGTCTTCCGTTTCCTTCATCACAAAATCTGTGTAGGCATTTTCTTCCTCCAGATATTTGATGACTTCGGGATTTTCTCTTTCATTCATCCAGAAATAAGGGTCGTTCCTTTGGTCGTTGTGAATTTCGAGAAGTTTTTCTATTTTTTTTGCTTTTGGAGCGTTCATTTTTTAAGGTAATTTTAACTAAGCTATACTTAAATTTTCTCGCAGATTCGGCAGATCCAGCAGATTTTAATTTGGAAAAATGATCTGCTAAATTTGCAAAATCTGCGAGAAATTATTTTTATTAAATAACTTACCGTTTAACAAATTTAAACAAAAAACCATCCCGAAAATTTCGGGACGGCTTTGATTTATGTTATCAGTAATTACTTATTGATGCTTTTGATGTATTTTTCTATCGCCATTGTCATAGATGGTGTTTCTTTCGTTGGAGCCATTACGTTGACCGTCAATCCAGCTTCTTCTGCGGCCGCCTGAGTTGTGGTTCCGAAAACGGCAATCTTCGTTTCTTTCTGTTCAAAATCTGGGAAGTTGATCTTCAACGACTTGATTCCTTGCGGACTGAAGAACACCAACATTTCGTAATCGTCGATGTTGATATCGGTCAAGTCGCTGGCAACTGTTTTGTACATTACTGCTCTTGTCCATTCGATGTTCGAAGAATCCAAAACTTTTGGAACTTCTGGTGTCAAAATATCAGATGATGGCAGAAGATACTTTTCTGAAGGATGTTTTTTGAACAATGGTGCCAAGTCGGAAAAAGTCTTCTCGCCGAAGCTGATCTTTCTTTTTCTGTAAACGATATGTTTCTGCAGATAGTTGGCAATTGCCTCAGACTGGCAGATGTAGCGCATAGAATCCGGCACTGTAAATCTCATTTCTTCCGCAAGACGAAAATAATGATCGATCGCGTTTTTGCTTGTGAAAATGATGCCTGTGTACTGAGTAAGGTCGATTTTCTGCGTTCTGAGTTCTTTCGCATCCACCCCTTGAACGTGAATAAAAGGACGGAAATCAATTTTGATTTTCTCTTTTTTTGCAATCTCCAAGTAAGGAGATGATTCATTAGGAGCGGGTTGTGAAACAAGAATAGATTTGATTTTCATCTTAAAATGTTTAATAAAACAAGAACTTCCAAAGTACCAAAACGGGTACTATTTGAAGCGTGCAAATATACAAAAATTTATAATACCATTTTTCTGGCAAAATAGCTTGATTGTGAAAAATATAGATCAAGTTTTTTAATACGAATAATGAGATTAATACGAAAATGATGACATAAAAATATCGTACCAAATCCAATGGATAATAGTAAAGTGCAAATCCTGCGACAATCAATCCGATGGACTCTAGGAAAAAAAACTTGCTGGAAATCAGAGCCAGACCTTTCAGATTTTTGCCATCGCCAACACTGTTGTAGAAAAGAAACGTGAGCAAATTTTTGATCATGTCAAAAGAAACGACTGCTAAAAATGTAAATCCAAATTTATTTAGTTGAAATCCAAATAGCTGAACATGAGAAATAAACCTTGGAACGACCGGTACAAATTGAGATAAAAGTAAAGAAATCATCACCGCTCTCACGATGGAAATAATCGCCCAAGATGGCAGGAGATTATTGGAGTCTTCTATCTTTTGCAAAAGAAAATCCTTGATGTTAGCATCTCGGTTGAAAACAGAAAGCACGATGATATAGGCAAAAATACTCCCGAGAATACAATATACCACCCAATCGTTATGTTCTGCTATTCTTACCAAGCTTCAAATTTTTTGCAAAAATAAGAATTAGAAATTGTTATCGGTTTATTTTGTTTATTAAATCATTCAGATAATTTTTCAAGGGAAATCCTAATTCTCATCGATATTATTTCTATTTTTAATTCGATTAAAACTTTGCGCAATCAAAATGAGCCTCAAAACCTTTGTCATATTAATGTCTGTCGTCGGCATATTTTATATTCCTGGGAAAATTCTCATTTCGAATAATGCTTTAAAACAAGTCAGCGCAACGGTAACCGAAGTTAGGAAAAGCGGAAACAGAGTTGCTTATTTTATGTTCAAGACCAAGGAATATCCTGGTGTTTTTTACAATTCAGGAAACGGGATGCTTTCGTATTTCAAAGATGACCAAGCGATCTTGAATACTTCCATCAATAAAAAACTGACTTTCTATATTAATGAAAGCGAAACCTTAGAAAGTGAGGAAGATAAATTTTACATTGCCCTAGAGTCGAAATCGAAATGGAGGGATTTGTTCTATTACAACATCAAATCCTTTACAAAGTTTTTCTTTGCCTTATTCTGTCTTTTTCTTTTGATAATCAACACCATTGCAATCTATAGATATAAAATGAAGTTTTTTGAGATCACATTTATGGTTTATTTCATCCTATTCTTTTTGGTGCTTGGATTTTAAATGGGAAAATTATTTCACACTATCCATAAAATTGACAGCTTCATCAAACCTATTGCTCCAAGGTAAAAAATATTGCAAGACCATCGGAACGTGTTTTTTATTGAGAATAATTGATTTCACATCTGGCTGGAAAGGTTTCAATGCTTTCAAAAAATTTTCATTTGCGACTTTTATGGAAGGATAAGTTTTCTTGCCTACATAGATTATAAAAGGTGGCGTTTTCTCATTAATGAAATAGATGGACGACGCTTGTTTCCATATTTCAGGGTCTTTGCTCCACGTGATATCGTAATTATCTGCTGAAGTTGGCGGATATTTTTCGAGATAATTTTTCATATCAATCCCAGCACCATCAATTAAGATGATTCCCGAAATCGTTTTCTCTGGAATTCCATATTTGGGATTCATCACCGCGGAAGTTGATAATTGCCCGCCTGCGGAATGACCTGAGATGAAAATTCGTTCTGGATTTCCGTGATATTTTTGCGCATTGACTTTTGTGAATTGAATGGCTGACGCAATTTCCTTGGTCATTTCATTCACATCGGCATTAGGACTCAAAGTGTAATCTGGAATCACGACCACCATATTTTTACGGGCAAAGTTTCTCCCGAGAAGATTGTATTTGTTTTTATTTCCGGTGTTCCAGTTGCCTCCATAAATAAAAATGAGGATTGGAAAGTTTTTGTCCTTGCTGGTTTTCGGTGTGAAAATATTCAGTTTTACATCTTCTCCTTTATGGTTTTTGGTGTAGGAAATATCTTTGTAAATCCTTGTTGGTCTGCAACTGATTGTCATTAAAGCTATAAGAAGGAATGTTGTAATTGGTTTTTGCATTTCAATTTTATTGATAAGATTAGATACGAGTAATATGAGTTTTTAGATTTTATGTCGTCTTGAGGACAATCACTTTTTAATTTAGTTTGAGAAGTAGAGACGTATTTGGGGATAATAATTGACTAAATTAATGTTAAGAATCGAAATGTAAATATGTAGATACAAATACATAATTTTGTAATCTAATATGTATTATAAAAATTATTATGAAGAAAATTTATTTTATTCTTTTACTTGTCTCAACTTTGCTTTTTTCTCAAAAAGGGAATATCAATATTGATTCAAACTTTGCTAATAATGGCAGTGTTCTAATTTCTGCGGGATCGGGAAGTTTATACAAAAATTTGGATGACAGCTTTTTTGTAGTCTATCTAACAGGATATTTTCCTTTATCTTATAGCATTAATAAATACAACTCTGAGGGGGTTTTAGATACGACATTCGGGAATTTGGGACAGATTACTTCTCAGAATTATGCGCAGGATAGTTTCAGGATTGATAAGAATGGCTATATCTACCTATTGGAAAATGCAAATAACACACAAGACTGGTTTTTGAAACGCTACACACCATCTGGAATAATAGATAGTAGTTTTGGAGTCCAGGGGAAAACGTCAATTACCAGTGGTTTGAGATATGGGAAAGTAGAATTGTATCAGAATAAAATCTACATAAATCTATTAGATGTCAATAATAAAAAAACGAATGTCTATCGTTTTGATCTCAATGGAAGTATTGACAGTGTATTTGGTACGGCAGGAATTTTAACATTAGATAATGCTTTAAGTTATACTAAACTTTCAAACGACAAAATTTTGGGCGTTGTTCCTACAGTCTTTAATAATTTTAGTGCTCTCGTACAGTATAATTTGGACGGAACCAAGGATACTTCATTTGCTAATAATGGTGTATTCGAAATTGATAGTGAATTTTATCTTCCCAGTGGAAATGTTGCAAATATTGATGAAAATGGAAACATTAATCTATTTCTTGCCAAATCAGCAAGCAACTCTAACGATACCAAAAAATTAGTAAAACTTAAAAGTAACGGAACGCAAGATATCAGTTTCAACAATACAGGATCTTTTACATACACATCAACTAATGTATATTATTCCTACTCATTCAGGAATAATAACGAAATTTATTTGGTGGGGATGGGAAATGGCGCTTATGTAAGTAGAATTAATAATTCAGGTCTTGATGCGTCGTTCAACCAAAATGGAATTAAGAGGGAGGATTCTTTTCAGATTTTTTCAGACGGTTTTGTTCAGTCAAATAATAGATTGATTTGCTTGGGCTTAGTTCCTGGGACTGATGGTAATTCCAGATTATCAATAGTTGGATTTAAAGGAGATAATCAATTGAGTACTAATGATACAAAAACATCATACTTGAGAGTTTATCCTAATCCCACAAATGACTTTTTGATATTTGATGGAATTCAAGAATCTAATTTCTCCGTGAGAATTGCCGATGTATCTGGAAGAACAGTAAAACATAAAAAAGATAATCAAAAAATAGATGTAAGGAATTTGGTGTCGGGAACTTACTACATTGAAATAGTGACATTAAAAAATACATTTAAAAAAACTTTTATAAAAAAATAATTTAAAATGCCAATTTCAATAATTGGCATTTTTTCTTTAAACGAAGCCACAGCTAATTATTAAAAAAATATAAATTAATTGGTAGAGAATTAATCACTTTTCTATTAAAAAAAGTTAATTTCCACCGCGCCAAATAAACATTAACGATTAAAGATTATCTTTGCGGATTATTTGCCGGATGAAGAAACTTGTCATTATTCCCACCTACAACGAAAAAGAGAACGTCGAAAAGATCATTTCGGCTGTTTTTGCTTTGGAACAGGATTTCCACGTTTTGGTGGTGGACGATTCTTCGCCCGATGGAACGGCTGAGATCGTCAAAAATCTGCGTGAAAAATTTCCGCTTCAATTGCATTTGACCGTTCGAAAGATCAAAGACGGTTTAGGAAAAGCTTACATTCACGGTTTCCAGTGGGCGATTCACAACGAATATGATTACATTTTCGAAATGGATGCCGATTTTTCGCACAATCCAAAAGATTTGATAAGACTTTTCGAAGCTTGCAAATCGGCAGATATGGCCGTTGGTTCCAGATATTCTCAAGGTGTAAATGTGGTGAACTGGCCAATGGGAAGGGTTTTGTTGTCTTATTTTGCGTCGAAATATGTAAGATTTGTCCTCGGACTTCCAATTCACGATACGACGGCGGGATTTGTTTGTTTTAAAAAAGAAACCTTGATCGCAATTGGTCTCGATAAGATCAAATTGAAAGGTTACGGTTTCCAGGTTGAAATGAAATATCGCGTTTTCAAGAAAGATCTGAAGATCGTGGAAGTGCCGATTATATTTACAGACAGGACAGAAGGCGTGAGCAAAATGAACGGCGGAATCATCCAGGAAGCAATTTTTGGTGTTCTGAATTTGAAATGGAAAAACCTGATCGGAAAATTATAACATTATAAAAACCACATAGAAACATAGAAATTTCAAATCAGAGATGAGCAAAAAAGGACAAATAGCTATTTTAACTTTTGAAGAAAATTTTCTTCCTAAAAATCTATTGTGCCTATGTGGTGGAAAAATTAATATGAAGCATTTTGTTTTTTCTTTAATGATGATTTTCAGCGTTTTGTCCTGTACGGAAGCGATAGAAAAACCGAAAGATATTCTCGATGAAGAAAAGATGTCCGAGATCATCGCTGACTTTGCAATCAATGAACAGCAATTCACCATCGGAACCAATATCAATTCTGAAAACGCGACAAGATTTATCTTGAAAAAATATAAAATCAAAGGCCAGCTTTTCACGGATAGCTATCAATATTATATGACCAAGCCAGAGACAATGAAAGAAATCTTGGACGAGGCGCAGGAAATTATTAAAGCAAAAGACCCGAAAGCTGAGGCTTTTATCAATAAAAAATTAAAAGACAATCCTGGAATTCCGCCACAAGCAAGATAGATTTGCAGTCTGGTTTTCCATTCGAGAATCATCGAAAAAGGATTAAAAATCATAAGAATGAAATTTTTTGAAATCGAAAAAACTTCAGAATCAAAAGCTAGAGCTGGAGTTATCAATACTGACCACGGACAGATCCAAACCCCGATTTTTATGCCAGTTGGAACGGTTGCCTCTGTGAAAACCGTTCACCAGAGAGAACTTAAAGAAGACATCAAAGCGCAGATCATCTTAGGAAATACCTACCATTTGATGCTACGTCCGACGATGGACATTATGGAAAAAGCGGGCGGACTTCACCAATTTATGAATTGGGATTTGCCAATTTTGACAGACTCCGGTGGTTATCAGGTTTTTTCGTTAGCAAAAAGTAGAAAAATCACGGAAGAAGGCGTGAAGTTTAAATCACATATCGACGGGAGTTTGCATTTTATGTCGCCGGAAGTTTCGATGCAAATCCAAAGACAGATTGGTGCGGATATTTTTATGGCTTTTGATGAGTGTATTGCTTATCCAAGCGACTATAACGCTGTAAAAACATCAATGGAGCTTACGCACCGTTGGTTGAAAAGATGCATCACTTGGACTGAGGAAAATAAAGAATTGTACGGTCATAAACAACGATTGTTCCCAATTGTCCAAGGTTCTTGTTATTCAGATTTAAGGAAAATTTCTGCTGAGGTGATTTCAGAGGCTGGTGCAGAAGGTAACGCAATCGGTGGACTTTCCGTTGGCGAGCCAGAACCGGAAATGTACAGGATCACAAATGAAGTGACGGACATTCTCCCGAAAGACAAACCAAGATATTTGATGGGCGTTGGAACACCTTGGAATATTCTGGAAAGTATTGGTTTTGGCGTGGATATGATGGATTGCGTAATGCCGACCAGAAATGCGAGAAACGCAATGCTCTTCACTTGGCAAGGTGTGATGAATATGAAAAACGAACGTTGGAAAGAAGATTTCTCCCCGCTTGATGAGTTTGGGACGAGTTTTGTGGACAGCGCTTACAGCAAGGCTTACGTGCGTCACCTTTTCGTTTCCAAGGAATATTTGGCAAAGCAGATTGCATCAATCCATAATTTGGCATTTTATCTTGATTTGGTGAAAGTTGCGAGAGAACATATCGTTGCAGGCGACTTCTATCAATGGAAAGATTCAATCATTCCACAGTTGAAGACAAGGCTTTAGAAGACTTAAGAAAAAAGTAAAAAGAATCAAGCGAAAATCAATTATCAATCATCATTTATCAATTATAACTCGATGAAAATCATAGACCTTTACGTCATCAAAAAATATTTGGGAACCCTCATTTTTATGTTGGCGCTTTTGTCTATCATCATTATGGTTGTGGATGTGCAGGCAAAAACGCCGAGGATCGAGAGCAATGGATTTACGGTTGGTTATTTCTTGCTCAATTTTTATCCGTTCTGGATCCTGAATTTGATTCTGACCTTTATGTCGATTCTGGTTTTTATCACGGTGATTTTCTTCACGTCCAGAATGGCGAATAACACGGAGATTGTTGCCGTCATCAGCAGTGGGGCGAGTTTCCACAGGTTTGCAAGACCATATTTGATCACATCGATTTTGATATTTATAATGACTTTGGCGGTCAATCATTTCATTTTGCCTTGGTCCAACATCAAGAAAAATATCCTCGAACCTTATACTTACAACAGTATGAACCGAGAAAAACTTCTTGGGAATATGACCATCGCGTCAAACATCAGTCCAACCGACTACATTTTTGTGAACAGCTACAACAAGAAGGAAAATCGCGGAACTGGCTATATGTACCAAAAATTTGACAAAAACAAAAAGCTTATTTATCAAATCTCGGCGATGGATATCCAGTGGGAAGCGAAGAAAAAGCATTTTGTTGTTAATAATTATACAGAACGAACGGCTGGAAAAAATGACACCGAAATCCTTGGAAGCGGAACAACGAAGATTCAGGATTTCAAGTTGCCACCTTCGGAATTGTTTCCGGACAAATTGGTGGCTCAAAACAAAACCACGCCCGAGTTGCTGACGATGATCGAGCGGGAAAAAATGAAAGGAAACAACAACGTAACTTCCTTTTACAATGAGCTTTATCAAAGAACCTCAATGCCTGTTTCCATTATTATTTTGACGTTTCTCGGACTCTCATTATCATCACAGAAAAAACGTGGCGGATTGGGACTTAATCTCGCATTAGGAATTGCTTTGGCGTTTTTGTTTGTCTTTTCATTCCAAGTTTTAAATGTGGTTTCCGAGAACAAAACCTTGACACCACTCTTGGCAATGTGGCTTCCGAACATCGTTTTTGCGCCTATTGCCGCTTATCTTTACATCAAAAGAGCGAATCAGTAATTTCATAATCGAGAATTATAAAATCTGTTCAATAGGAAAATTTCCGAATTCAATATAGAAGTTCAATCTCCTTGTGGAAGAACTTTTGCAAGCCTTCATTTTCCAGATCAATCCAGAGAAAACCATTTTTGTCAGCATTTTTGATAATGCCATTTTGGCGCAAATCATTTTTCTGAAAAACAGAGATTTCGTCTTTTCGGAAGAGCGATTGGTTATAGATATTCAGGATTTCTTCTTCTGGATTGATGTCCTGTATCCTTGAAATCAAATATTGATGGAACTGATGGGCGAATTCCTTCAAATCAAAACTTAACTCTGTGGCAGTCAATACAGAGCCGGCTTTTGGGAGATTTGAGAAATCGGTTTGAAGCACATTGATCCCAATTCCAAGGATGTAATATTCCACATTCTCAACTTTTTTCTTCTCGATGAGAATGCCACAGACTTTTTTTCCATTTAGTATAATGTCGTTTGGCCATTTTATTTTACAGCTTGCATTGGTCAGATTGGCAAGAAAATCTCGGACGATGATCGCGGTATAATAATTGACGAATGTATCGAAAATACGGATGTTTGAAGTTTTGATGGCGATAGAATAAGCCAGATTTTGATTGGGATTCACCTTCCAAATATTCCCATACTGTCCACGACCTTTTGTTTGATTAAAAGTAAAAACAGCAGTTGGTTCGTCTTCATTTAAAAGGGATAAAATTTCGTCGTTGGTAGAAAAACAATTTTCTAAGTGGAAAATTTGGCTCATTTATGAAAACTTTAAGAGATAATAAAAGTCAGAAACAAAAGATAAATAGATTAAAATCAATAAATTTGCAAATTAGACAATTTTTTTAATGAGTAAAATTACAGAAAAACAATTATTAATCGATAAGATCGTAGAATCGATTCAAGATACAAAAGGTGAAGATATTTTAGTCTTCGATTTAACAGGCATAGAAAACGCAGCAGCAGAAACTTTTATCATCTGCAGTGGAAACTCGAACACGCAGGTTTCCGCAATTGCAGGCAATATCCAAAAAAATGTAAGAAACGACCTCAATGACAGACCTTGGCACGTAGAAGGGACTGAGAACTCGATGTGGGTTTTGGTGGATTACGTTTCTGTGGTGGTACACATTTTCCAAAAAGAGATCCGCGAATATTACGATATCGAAGAGCTTTGGGGTGATGCAAAAATCACGAAAGTAGAAAGTTAAAAGATGCAATTTTGCATCATCAATATTTAAAAAATAAGAATGAATAACAAAGGATTCAATTGGTTTATACCCGTTATACTGGGACTTATTTTACTTATATTTCTTCCAGGACTTCTTGGAGATTCTATGGTAAAAAACATTGATGAGAAAGAATTTTACGATTATGTAGAAAAAGGGAAAGTGGGCGAAGTGATGGTCTATAGAGACAACTTCAAAGCCGATGTTTACCTTACGAAAGCGGCGAAGGCAGAATTGCAGAAAGGAGCAAAAAAAGATGATCCTCTTTCTGTGATCAACATCAAACCGAGTCCGGATTTTGTTTTGACTTATGGTGATCTTCGTTATTTCCAAGAGAGATTCGAAAGTATCAATGCCAATTTGCCAACCAAAGCTAGGATGGAATTTGGTAAAAGCCAAAGTGGTTTCTCTGAATTGCTATTCACCTTAGCACTTTGGGGTGGACTTTTCGCTTTACTATATTTCTTCATTTTTAGAAAAATGGGCGGTGGCGCTGGCGGACCTGGCGGACAGATCTTCAGCATAGGTAAATCCAAAGCAAAATTATTTGACGAAAAGGATAAAATGCAAGTGACATTCAAAGATGTTGCAGGATTGGAAGGCGCAAAAGAGGAAGTTCAGGAAGTTGTAGATTTCTTGAAGAACTCTGAAAAATATACTAAACTTGGTGGTAAAATTCCAAAAGGTGTTCTTTTGGTTGGACCTCCGGGAACAGGTAAAACTTTGTTGGCAAAAGCAGTTGCTGGTGAAGCTAAGGTTCCGTTTTTCTCACTTTCAGGTTCAGATTTCGTTGAGATGTTTGTAGGGGTTGGTGCTTCCAGAGTAAGAGATCTTTTTGCTCAGGCTAAAGCCAAATCTCCAGCCATTATTTTCATTGATGAGATTGATGCGATTGGTAGAGCGAGAGGAAAAGGCGGAATGCAAGGCGGAAACGACGAACGTGAAAATACATTGAACCAATTGCTTACAGAAATGGACGGTTTTGGTACGGATGTAAACGTAATCGTAATGGCGGCTACAAACCGTGCAGATATTTTGGACAAAGCATTGATGAGAGCAGGACGTTTTGACCGTTCTATCTACGTGGATCTTCCAGAATTACACGAGAGAAAACAAATCTTCGAAGTTCATTTGGCTAAAATTAAAATGGACGACTCCATCGATAGAGAGTTTTTGGCAAAGCAAACGCCGGGATTCAGCGGTGCTGATATTGCGAATGTTTGTAATGAAGCGGCATTGATTGCGGCAAGAAACTCTCACGAATCTGTAAACAAACAAGATTTCTTGGACGCAGTTGATAGAATCATCGGTGGTCTTGAGAAGAAAAATAAAGCCATCAAACCTTCTGAAAAAAGAAGAGTTGCCTTCCACGAGGCTGGTCACGCTACAATTTCTTGGTTGGTAGAGCACGCAGCGCCACTTCTGAAAGTGACGATCGTTCCAAGAGGACGTTCACTTGGAGCGGCTTGGTATCTTCCGGAAGAGAGACAATTGACAACGACTCAACAAATGTTGGATGAGGTTTGTGCCACACTTGGCGGTAGAGCTGCAGAACAAGTTGTTTTTGGCAACATATCCACTGGTGCGCTATCAGATCTTGAAAGAGTGACGAAACAAGCTCAGGCGATGGTTACAATCTACGGTCTGAACGACAAGGTAGGAAACATTTCTTACTACGACAGTTCGGGACAATCTGAGTACAGCTTTGGAAAACCATATTCTGAACAAACTGCAAAATTGATCGACGAAGAGATTTCCAAATTGATCGAAACGCAATACGCAAGAGCCGTTAATATTCTGTCAGAAAACAGAGACAAATTGGACGCACTTGCTCAGAAATTATTAGAAAAAGAAGTGATTTTCCGCGAAGATCTTGAAGAGATTTTCGGAAAACGGGCTTGGGATCCAGAATTGACAGAAAAACCTGTATCAAGTCTTGATAATCCTGCTGATGCTGGAAACGTCTTAAATACAGAGAGTTAAAATACTCAAAGCATCATAAACTACAAAAAATCCTAACTTGATTAGGATTTTTTGTTAAAATAAAGTTTTGGTTTTTAGCCGATTATAATTATTTTTTTACATTTGTATTAATTAAAGCATAGAAAAATTGAGTCTGTTCAAAAAACTCGTTAATAAAATAATGAATCAGCCCGAAGAAGAGCAACCAGATGTTACCAAACTGGCGGATCAACTTCGTGATGCAGATTTGGATTATAAATTTGCGCAGCTATTCACGCATTCTGGGGGATTTTTTAATTATTGCGCAGATGAGTCTGAGGCTTTGCAGACGCTCAATCAGATTATTAAGATTGAGCAGGTGAAAGACGTGTTCTGTTGGGACCAGGATCTTCGAAACTTCTTGGATGTCATCAAAACGACATATACACCAGAATTAACGGAACAAAACGACGCTGCTTTTATCACTTGCGAATATCTGATCGCTTTTGATGGCAGAATTATGCTTTCTCACAACAATATTCTTCATTACCATTCTTCAAGATTACCGAGTAAGATCATCATTATGGCCAATGTTTCTCAGATTGCCAATAATCTGAACGAGGCGATGATGAAAGTAAAACGTGCCGGAAATCTTAAAAATCTGACCTCAATCAGTGGAAGTCAATCCAAATTAGACACACCTAATAAGGATAATACCAAACTTTTCTTACTTTTGCTGGAAGATTAAATTTCAGTTTTGGATAAAAATTTCATTCAGCGTACAATTTCCGGAGTCATTTATGTTCTCGTAATTGCTATTTGCACCACGCCACTTGGCGAAAATCTCTTTAGCAGTTTCCTGCCACAAGTACAACAGCAGTATCTTTTTTACGGATTGATTACATTGTTCCTTGTTGTCGGATTGTACGAATGTATCAGGCTAATGAAGTTTGACAACAGCATTTACAAATGGCTGGTTTTCCCGATCGCCGCCATTATCTATTACCGATTTACAAAACGATTTTTTTACCACGGTTTTTTCTTTGACTTTAATTTCAGCGAGATATTGGCTTTGGCCTTGATTCCGATTGCTGTGGTCACCCTTTTCAAATATTCGCGAGAACTTTACTTCGAAAATGGAAAACTTATTTTCACGGTCGTTTACGTCACTTTACCTTTTGCATTTTCATTAGGCTTACCGAAATTCAGCACGCTGGACCCAAGCAAAACTTTCACTTTGGAGATTTTTATGCTTTTCGTTTTGATTTGGAGCAGTGATACTTTTGCCTATCTCACAGGGAAATTCTTTGGAAAACACAAGATGGCACCGAGGATTTCTCCGAAGAAAACCTGGGAAGGATTTGCAGGAGGTGTAGTTCTCACATTGATTTTGGGATTCTTCGTAGAGCAATACTTTCCAGAGCTCAGAGGCAACTGGATGATGGTTGGATTCCTGGTTTCAGTCTTCGCTCCGTTGGGAGATTTGGTAGAAAGTCAGTTAAAACGTAGTTTTGCAGTTAAAGACAGTGGAAATATCATTCCGGGTCACGGTGGCGTTTTGGATAGACTGGACAGTTTTATCATCTGCGTGCCGGTTGTTTATTTATATTTTATTTTAGAAAAACTAGTATAAGAAACTATGAAATTACATAAAGAATCAAAAGGAACCTTGGTTGTCGCAATACTTTTCATTGCGTTTATTGGCACGATTTCAATTTATTATCTGCATATGTGGGCATTGGTAATCCTGATTCCATTGTTGATAATGTTGGGATTGGTTTTCTGGTTTTTCCGCGTTCCTACGAGAGCAATTTTGGATCATACAGAAAATGTGGTTGCGCCGGTTGACGGAAAAGTGGTAATGATAAAGGAAGTCGTTGAGGATGAATTCATCAAAGACAAATGTATTCAGGTTTCGATATTTATGTCACCGCTTAATGTTCATATTTGCCGTTATCCTGTAAGTGGCGATGTGATTTATAAAAAATACCATCCAGGAAAATATTTGGTGGCTTGGCACGAGAAATCTTCAACTGAAAACGAAAGAACGACGGTTGCTGTGAAAAGTTTGACGAATCATCAAGTGGTTTTCCGTCAAATTGCAGGTTATGTGGCAAGAAGGATTGTTTTCTATTGTAATGTTCAGGACGAAGCGAAAGCTGGTCACGAATTTGGATTTATTAAGTTCGGTTCCAGAATGGATGTTTTCCTACCGCTGGACACAGAAATCCTTTGCAAAATCGGCGACAAGACAAAAGGAGGGATTGATGTCATTGCAAGAATGAGAGATTAATTTTTACATTAATATAAAATTTTAAAGAGGCTTATTTATAAGTCTCTTTTTTTGTTTAATCCTGAGAATTGACGGTTTGGTCGACAATAATTACCATTCGGTCTAATGTTTTTCATAATGAAGATTTGGCGTTCTAAATTTGAATCATAATTAAAAATCAAACTTATGAAAACATCATTATTCTTCTCTTTGTTCCTCATTTTACTATCTATTTTCTCCAAAGCTCAGATGGATGACAAATTCTACCAGCCGAACAAAGAAATGAAACCTTTGGAATTTAAAAACATTGAGAAAATTAGTTTTCCTATCGATAGTGACACCATCACAGCAGTCGTTTTGAAACCTGAATCGAAGTCTATCAAGAAAACAGTTTTCTTTTTTCACGGCGCTGGGGGAAACATTACAACTTATCAGTACATCACAAAACCATTGGTTGAAAATGGGCTTCAAGTTGTAATGATCGATTTCCGAGGTTATGGAAAATCCACTGGAAAACCAACCCACTTAAATGTGGCAGAAGACGGGCAAAAAATGTTCAATTATTTACTACGCAGAAAAGATATCCGGGATACGAAAATCTATCTTTACGGCGCTTCTTTAGGTTCTCAGATTGCAACACATTTGGCTAAGGAGAATCAGTCTAAAATCTCAGGTTTGATCATCGATGGCGGAATGTCTTCGTTCACGGATATTGCGATTCATTTTGCGCCTCAGTACAAAGAAATGATTTCTAGTATGCTAATTTCACCTTACTCAGCAAAAGAAGATGTGAAAGCACTTAGAGACCTTCCGAAATTGTTCATCTACAGCAAAGGTGACTCGACGATTCCTTTTGAGCAGGGACAATTGGTTTATGACAACGCATCGGAACCAAAACAATTCATCGAATTTTCTGGAGAACATATCCAAGCAATGGTTGTTGATAGGGATAGGATTCTCAAAGCAATCAACTCATTATAGTTAATAAAGGAAATCAAATTTGATTTCCTTTATTCTTTTAACTAATCAAAGCTTCATATTTTTTGCGGTTATCAATTAAAATCCAGAGATTAATTGCGACGAAAACCACTGCAATTACAATTCCTTCTGGTGCTTTGGTGAAATTGTGAAGTACAATCCCTACCATGATTGGTAAAATTACAATAGCGCCCAAAGCTCTCGTTTTTGGAAAGATAAATAAAGCGCCTCCAATTATTTCCACTGCACCAACCAATGGCATTATCCAACTCAATTCTTCAAAAGCAGCGAATGATTTTTTCATAGATTCAGTTAGTTCCGGCATTGGCATATAATGAAAGAACTTGTCCAGTCCGGCATTAATAAACATTAATCCGAAAAGGAGACACACGATAAACTTAACGTAATTCATAGTATATAATTTTAATTGTTACTTATCTCTTTCGATTGCTTCATTCTCTAATAATGGTCTTCTGCCACCATCAAACTGTGTTGCGAAAAGTAAAGCTAATATGGCAAAACACAGCAGCAGGACAGAAATCACAATCAGTATTTTTTTGCCTAATGAAAGTCTGGGAATGTTTGAAACCAAGAATATCAGGACAATTAGTAAAATTAAAAATAGCGCAGTAATTCCCATAATTGCTAATTTTATCTGATGACAAAAATATTATGTTATTAAATCAAAGTATTAATTCAAGTCTGATTTTTTTATTAATTTCTTGGTCACTTTTCCAAATTTTCCCTCAAATGAAATTAATAGAACACCACTCCATTTTGGATTCAAATCAAGTGAAATTATTCCATTTGTGCTATTGATTTTTTGTTCTGATAATTTATGTCCTATAACATTATGAATTGAAATATTAATGTCTCCTGAAATATTTTTAAGATTGAACTGAACCTTATTCTCAGCTGGATTAGGGAAAGGCCCTTCTATATTTTTAAATGCTAATTCGTCCACGGAAAGTGCAGAAACATCAAAAGTCCAAAAGCCATCAGGCGCTACAATCGGTCTTGCAATAGATTTTCCAGAGTTGGCCTGAGCCCAAATGTAATAATCGATTTGCTTTGAAGTTGACGGTAACGAAAGATTTGCAACCCATTTATTATCACCAGAATTCGTCATACTTGTTTCCTGAAAACCAATATCGCCAGATTCTCTCCAAAAAACTTTGGCTGTGAAAATCCCAGAATTATGTTTGATCTGTGCTTCGATTGGAACTGTAAAACTGGTAGCATTCTTGAGTTTGGAATGTGTAATCCAAAGCGGGTCAGCCACACCAATCGTATGCGTAATACAATGAATGGCGCCACTCAAGCTGATCAAATCCTCGCCCGCATTATCTACGTCAATTCCTACAACTGTGTAGCCTGGCATTAGTTGTTTATAAAGATTAAGAGCAGGCTCGTCAACTTCCGGACGATAAGTTGGAACCAAAATAGTTTTGTTGATGATGACAGCATTGGTGTAAGTTCTGTAAGCACCACCAGTATTAGGATAAGCACCAGTTGTGCTTGCCGGAGCAGGAATCCATTTGATGTCATAATCATTTCCAAACGGTGTTTTGAATGTATTCTTAATATAATCGATGTTTTGTTTGATTTGAGGCCCATCCGCAATACCTTCTGGATATTGGCTTACTAGAATCGTCTCTTCATCCAAAAGTTTCATGTGCATATCGATGTGGTGAATCTCGTCGTAAGGCAAAACAGTCATTTTACGATAAGAATTGATTCCCATATAATCTTTGAGAATTTTGTCAACTTGTGCTTCAGTTTTTGCACTGACGTTGTAGGAATTTCCTGCTTTATTTTCATCAAGAATCAGTTTTGAAGCAAAAGCATTTCCCATTCCGTCTGACATAAAATTTCCTCCGGTGTTTACCAAATCATTCGGCGAAGTATCCGTCACATAAAGCTGAACACCAGCGTAGGCGGCGTGACTTGTTGGCAAAGTATTGTCCAACGGACGTGGACGATTATAAATCCAATCTACCAAAGCGCGTTCCCCAACATCATTAGAATAAACTGTATTGGCAGCATAATCCCGAATCCAGATACTGTTTGTGTTGGCGTTTAAAAATCTAACATTCGTTAAATCAACACCGTTATTTGTCAAGTAGGTACGAACGGAAGCTTCGGAAGTGGTCGCAATCAAAACTTTACATTCTTTCACTGCCGCCTGCACGATTTGTCTTTGAACATTCTGGTATTATGAAGTCCATCGGATCACCAGATATTCCACTTCTTCCCATTGCGCTGCAGTTCTGACAGGCGTTGCGGGAGCAGGCGTTCTTCTGCCTTCAGAAAATTTATAATGAGGAAGAAGAAGCTTTTCTTCAACTGTTAAACCTTTTGGAAGTATTTCCTGAGCATTAAAAAGGTTTAAAGCAAATAAACAAAATAAAAATCCAGAGTAATTTTTTTTCATAAAATGGTTATAATCAACGAATTTAATAAAAATATGAATTGAAGTCTAAAATAAAAATCCGTCCGAGAAATTTCCCGAACGGATGTTTATTTTGAGCATTATCTTAATTATACTTACTTCAAAGCAATCTCAACTACTTCGCTCATATTATTCACATAATTGACTTTCAGATGTTTAAGATAATCTTTTTTAATTTCCTCCACATCTTTTTTGTTCGCTTCGCAAAGAATGACTTCTTTGATTCCGGCTCTGGTTGCAGCAAGTAATTTTTCTTTGATTCCACCAACAGGAAGAACCTTTCCTCTTAAGGTAATCTCGCCTGTCATTGCCAAATGCGGTTTCACTTTTTTGTTTTTATAGCTTGAAACCATCGAGGTCAGCATTGCAATTCCGGCAGATGGTCCATCTTTCGGTGTGGCGCCTTCCGGGACGTGGACGTGGATGTTTTTTTTCTCGATATCTTCTTCAGAAATCCCCAATTGCTCGTAATGCGCTTTGATGAATTCCAAAGCGATGGTCGCAGATTCCTTCATCACATTTCCAAGGTTTCCTGTCATTGTCAAAGCACCTTTTCCTTTCGATAGAATACTTTCAATAAAGAGAATATCGCCACCAACACTTGTCCAGGCCAAACCTGTTACTACGCCGGGAACATCTGTGATTTCTGCCAAAGTTTTAGGTCTTGGAACACCAAGGATCTCATCAACTTTATCAACAGAAATTTTCGGGTCAAATTCTTTCTCCATCGCGATTTGGAGCGCTACCCAACGGGCAATTCCTGCAATTTTTTTCTCCAAAGTTCTCACGCCACTTTCAGAAGTATGAGCGTCTATGATGTGTCTTAATTCAGAGTTTCCAAGTCTAAGGTGTTTCGCATCCAGACCATTTTCGAGCAATTGTTTTTTGACCAAATGTCGTTTTGCGATTTCAATCTTTTCTTCTAAAGTGTAGCCTGCAATGCTGATGATCTCCATTCTGTCCAAAAGCGGACGCTGAACCGAAGATAGCGAATTGGCTGTTGCAATGAACATCACTTTCGAAAGATCGTAACCGAGTTCTAAGAAATTATCATAGAAATTATTATTCTGCTCAGGATCAAGAACTTCCAGCAAAGCTGAACTTGGATCGCCGTGGATTCCTTGTCCAATTTTATCGATCTCATCCAACACAATTACAGGATTTGATGTTCCCGATTTTTTAATAGACTGAAGAATTCTTCCCGCCATCGCACCAATGTAGGTTTTTCTGTGTCCGCGGATCTCGCTTTCGTCGTGCAATCCACCAAGAGAAACACGCACATATTTTCTGCCAAGTGCATCAGCAACCGATTTTCCAAGCGAGGTTTTCCCAACACCTGGAGGACCAACCAAACAAAGGATTGGCGACTTCATATCATTTTTCAATTTTAGAACAGCGATGTGTTCCAAAATTCTTTTCTTAATATCTTCTAATCCGAAATGTTCTTTATCCAAAAGCTTTTCTGCTTTATTCAAATCGAAGGCGTCTTTGGAATAATGTTCCCAAGGCAAATCAGTGAAAAAGTCTAGATAATTACGCTGAACATTGTAATCCGGCGAGCTGGAATGCTGTCTGGAAAGTCTTTGTAATTCTTTTTCGAAGTGTTTTTCAACCTCGTCATTCCATTTTAATTTGGATGCTTTTTTTCTGAACTCGTCTGCATCAGATTCTGCGCCTCCACCCAATTCTTCCTGGATGGTTCGGATTTGCTGATTCAGAAAATATTCTCTCTGTTGCTTGTCCAGATCCTTGCTGGTTTTCTGATGAATTTGACTTTTCAGTTCCAAATGACGGAAATCGTCGTGCATCAATTCGTACAAGTTTTTTGCACGTCCGATCAATGTTTTTTCGTCCAGCAATCTTTGTTTTTTGTCTGAAGAAAAATTTCCATTTGCGGAAACAAAATTCAACAGATCTTCTTGACCATCAATGTTTTTAAGCGCAAATTGCGCCGCGTTCGGAATGTTTGGGTCGATGTTGATGATCTTTTCTGCAAGATCTTTGATGTTGTCCATCAATGCGGAAAATTCCTCTTTATCTTTGGGTTGTGTATCTTTTTGTTTGGTAATTTCTGCCAAAAAATATGGCTCATTGGAAACAAATTTTTTCACTTTGAATCTCTGAACACCTCTCGTGATCGCTGTGATGTTACCTTCTGGAAGGGTGATGATTTTAAGAATCTTTGCCAAAGTCCCAACAGAGTAGAGGTCTTGCTCGGTCGGGTTTTCTTCGTTAGGATTTTTTTGGCTAATGATTCCCACGAGTTTATTTTCTCTTTGAGCATCTTCCAAAAGTTTTTTGGATTTTTCCCTTCCAGCCGTGATTGGCGTAATGACTTTTGGGAACATTACCATATTTCTCACAGGGAGAATTGGGAAAACAGTTTGGGTTTTGTCAGCATCTTGATTGCCGAGCTCGTCCAGATTGATTTCTTCTGCCACGATTCCGAAACCTTCGTCTAGAATTTCCTCAAAACTGATATTTTCAAATTCTGTCATAGTATATTGAATGACATATTGTCATTAATCTTAATTAATATAAAAATCGTTTCTCCAATTTAATGGAAAAACAATACTGTTACGAATGAATCTATAATTTCGCAAGAGATATGCCAATAGGAAAAGCAATACAATTTGTCACAGTTCGTTCTTAAATCAAAACTAATGTAAAATGAAATATTTGGCTATCATTTTATTGATTTTCATTTCTTGTGGAAAAAGCACCAAAAAACAAACAGTAGAAAATCTTAATTTAGATAAATTGGATATTTTTATTAATGAAGATATTAATATTTTCATCCAAAGCTTTTTATCAAATCAGGAAGTTAGTCAAGAAGAAAATCTATCGAAATTACTCATTAGGTATAAGTGTATTGGTAATAAGCTTAGAAAAGACTCATTGATTTTAAATAAAATAATATCTGATTCTTTGATTTCAAAAGAAGACCTGAAGTTTATTGCCAAGCAAATAAATGATAAAAAGAATTATTTCCTTGAAAAGAAATACTTTAAACAAAAGATTTTTAATTCTGATTCTCTTAAAAAGGAAAATTTGAAATTCTATGAAGGACAATCAGAAGTAATTGATTCATTGCTTAAAATAAATCCTGAATTGGCAAGACAACATAGTAGCAGAAGTAATTTGGAACGCAGTAAACAAATGAAAAATTTTTCACCATATGCATATATAGAAAAACCTTTGTTTACAATTGATAAGAAAAGAGTTATTTTTTCCTACACAAATATGTGTTGTAACGAAACTGCTATTTATGAATATAAAAATAAAAAATGGCGAAAAATAAAAATGATAAGTTCGTACGTCACTTAATTTTAGACCAGCATCCTCTGCGCTTTTTTCACACCTTCTGTTAGAATATCAATCTCTTCCAAAGTATTGTAAACTGCAAAACTTGCACGCACAGTTCCGGCGATGTTGAAGAAATCCATAATCGGTTGTGTACAATGGTGTCCGGTTCTCACTGCAATTCCAAGTTTGTCGAGAATCATTCCTGTGTCAGAAGCGATTCCTGCGCCTTCCAGATTGAAGGAAACAACGCCTGTTCTGTTGGCTTTTTCGCCATAGATTTTGATGCCTTCTAATTCAAGAAGTTTTTTCTGAGCATAGTTTAGAAGGTCATTTTCGTGGTTTTGAAGATTTTCGTGACCGATATTTTCAATGAAATCTACAGCCGAGCCAATCGCAATATTGCCACCAACATTGGGTGTTCCAGCCTCGAATTTGAAAGGTAATCCTGCGTAAGTGGTTTTCTCAAAGCTACAAACCGCAATCATTTCGCCACCGCCATGGAAAGGATGAAGATTTTCAAGCACAGATTCTTTTCCGTACAGGATTCCCGTTCCCATTGGCGCGTACATTTTGTGTCCTGAGAAGACGAAGAAATCACAATCCAGTTTTTGAACATCGATTTTGAAATGTGGTGCGGATTGTGCGCCGTCAATCAAGACGTAAGCGTTGGAAAGTCTTCTTGTTTTTTCAATGATTTCTTCGATTGGATTGATGATTCCCAAAGCGTTAGAAACCTGATTTACAGAAACGATTTTTGTTTTTTCGTTCAGCCATTCGTCCAAAACATCGATTTGGAGGATTCCGTTTTCGTCCATTGGGATGACGCGGAGTTTTGCGCCGGTTCTTTCGCAAAGCATTTGCCACGGAACGATGTTGGAATGATGTTCCAAATAAGAAATGATGATTTCGTCGTTTGGTTTGATTTGTTTGGTCAAAGCATAAGCCACGAGATTGATTCCTTCCGTGGTTCCTTTGGTGAAAATCACTTCGTAGTCGTGTTTTGCATTGATGAAACGTTGGATTTTCTGTCTGGAAAGCTCCATTTCTTCCGTTGCTAATTGACTCAACGTGTGGATGCCACGGTGAACATTGGCGTTGATGGTTTCGTAATATTGTTCCCAAGTTTTGATGACCGAAAGTGGTTTTTGGGAAGTTGCGGCGTTGTCCAGATAAACTAATGGTTTGCCGTTGACTTCTTGGTTTAGGATTGGGAATTGGGCTCTAATATGATTGATGTCGAACATTGTAATTGTTTGAAAGCTTTAATATGATAACTAAACTTGCAGCCCGACTTGAGCGGAAATCCTTTTTTGCGTGTACTTACGTTCTACTGAACTGGAAACCGTCTGCAAAAAAGATTGGGAGCGGAAGGCGGAAATAGCTGCCCAAATAATAATTAATTATTTAGAATGCGTCAAAGTTACGGCAAATTTTATTATATTTTTCGATGTTAAATATTTATAAAATAAGTCTAATTCTTGCTTCTTGGAATAATAATTGACTATTTTTGAACAATTCATTTATTAACAAATAAATACCAAACTATGTCATTCGAATTACCAAAACTTAGTTATGCGTACGATGCGTTGGAGCCAACCATCGATGCAAAAACAATGGAAATCCACCACTCAAAACACCACCAGGCGTATGTGGACAATCTTAATAACGCAATCGCGGGGACAGAACTTGAAGGGAAATCTCTTGAAGAAATCCAAAAAACAGGAACTGACAAACCAGCGGTAAGAAATAACGGCGGTGGACACTACAACCACTCACTTTTCTGGGAACTTTTGACGCCAGGCGGTAGCAAAGAGCCAGTTGGAAATGTGAAAACTGAAATCGAGAAAATCGGTGGTTTTGATAAATTCAAAGAAGATTTTTCTAACGCGGCGAAAACTAGATTCGGTTCTGGTTGGGCTTGGTTGGTGAAAAATTCTGATGGTTCTGTAGCGGTAACTTCTACGCCAAATCAGGACAATCCACTAATGCCGGTTGCTGACAAACAAGGAACGCCAATTCTTGGATTGGATGTTTGGGAGCACGCTTACTACCTTAATTATCAAAACAGAAGACCAGACTATGTGACTGCGTTTTTTGATGTGATCAATTGGGATAAAGTAGAGGAACTTTACAATAAATAATTTTTCATAGAATTATATTGAGAAACCCATCAGATCTGTTCTGATGGGTTTTTTTATGGATTTGTAGATTGTGTTGTTTGTTCTGTTTTGGTTTCGGTTTTTGTTTCTTTCTTGGTTTCCTTGGCTTTTTCTGCTTCCAACTTGGCTTTTTCTTTGTCTAATTTTTCCTGCTCGGCTTTTGCGATTTTGGCTAAACTGTCTTTTTCACGTTTGATAGCAACGGCATTTATTTTTGCCATCACAGCTTCGGAAGTTGCGCCCGGACCGAAGGAATCTATCGCTATTGTATCATAGGTGATTTTTGGTGAGGCATCCAGATTGTCGGAATTGTTCAGAACGGGTGTTTCTTTGGAACAGCTAACAAGCAAAATTGCTGTTGGAAGTAATATTTTTTTCATAATGTTCATTTGGTTTTATTCTACTAAAAACTCTGCAATCACAGGAAAATGATCAGAGATTTTCACGCTTCTGTCAACTTTGTAACTGATTGGAATTATTGACTTTGAAGCAAAAATATGATCGATTTTGATTGGGAATTTGAAATCGTGGAAACTGGTTCCACTTCCTTTGCCGACTTTCAGAAAAGTGTCTTCCAAATTTTCGGAAACTTTGTAGTATTCATAGGAGTTTGGAACTGCATTGAAATCACCGGCAACTATCACCGGATATGGTGATCGATTGATGAATTCCTTAATTTGATCAATCTGAGTTTGATGTTTTTTGAATGTTGGAATCAACATGTGAAGGACTTTTTTGGCTTTCTCCTCGTTCACATTCATGTCGTTAGTCGGCTTTACCATTTTCTTGTCAAGGAAAAAAGGCTCCATATAAACATTCACAAAACGGATGATCTTTCCATTAGCTTTAATGTCTGCATAGAGACACATTCCTGTGCTGACATCCGTTTTCACTTCGCCACTTTCAATAATTGGAAATTTGGATTGGATTTTCACAATAGGCCGGCTGTTCTCAAAATACTGGAATCCATCCAGAGGCTTCTTGTTATCATATTCCTGAAAAAATACGACATCTGCATTTTGTCTGTTCAGATACTCATAAATATTTTCATTGCCCAATCCTCCAAATTTTCCATTGAAAGAGATTAGTTTAATATTCGGCGTTTCTTTTTTCGTGGGTGCATAATTGATCCATCTTCTTGTTGGAATAATGAAAAATAAAGACAAAATAAGAAAAACGACCGCTCGCTTTTTCCAGCTTGCAATCCAGAATATCAACAATAAAATATTAATGATAATCAAGATTGGAAATCCCAGCGACAAGAGATTCAACATCCCGAAAACACTCGGCGGAATGTAAGCGTTCATTATTGTTCCAAATAAAAGAACAATAACAAGGAGGTGAAAAATCGTCAAAAGAAGTCTAATGATTCCCATCTATTGGATTCTGTCTCGGTTTTTCTTCCAGTTAGCTACAAATAGATAACCAATCAATGCGCCTCCAAGATGTGCAAAATGTGCAATATTATCACCACTGAATTGTCTTAATCCCAAGAATATCGAAACAACAATAATAATTGGTGTCAAATATTTTGCCTTGATAGGATAGGGAATGAATAGAAACATCAATTTAGCATCTGGAAACAAAGTAGAAAATGCAGCAACGATTCCGAAAATTGCACCCGAAGCGCCGACCATTGGGGTTCTAAGAATGTTGAAAAGCTTTTGAGCTGAATCTCTCACTGCTTCCGAGTCTGATGAAATCGGCATTTCTCCAGAATAATTAATATCAGCATATTTATAAATCTCATGAATGTCATAAGCTTGACTGTTCAAGAAACTTGTCAATTGACTTACTTCGTAATAATTCCAAATATTATAAAGAGCAAAACCACCCAAACCAGCAGCGAAGTATAAAATAATGAATTTCTTCTGTCCTAAAACCTGTTCCAAAACTGGCCCAAAACTATAGAGCGTAAACATATTGAAAACAATGTGCATAATGCCACCGTGCATAAACATATGCGTGATGATTTGCCAAGAATTGAAATTCGGAGACAGCGGGAAATATCCTGCAAGCAAAGGCTCAAGGTTGATATTAATATTTGTGAGTAGAAGTGTTGCCACGAAAAAAATCACATTCAGAATGATGATATTTCGCGTCACTGGTGTTATTTGAGGAAACATAATTTAAAATTTATTTTTAAAATCGTCAAATGGAACTTCCATCCAACATTTTTTTCCGTTTACGGTATATTGTGGGAAACCAAGGTCGATAAAGTCTTTGACCAATTGCTCAACTTCAGTTTTATAAATGAAATCAAACTTGGATTTTGTTTTTAATTTAATCCATTGATATTCAAAATATTTGGAGAACTCATCTTCGGTTCGGTATTCCAAAACTTCGAAGATTTTTTCAAGGAATTTGATGACTTGAGACTCTTTCAAAGCTTCTGGAACAGTTTCGATTCTGAGGACATTTTCCTGAGCCAAGGTCATTTCGAAACCAAAATCAGGCAGATATTTTTTGATGGACTTGTATTTGTTTTTCTCGATTTCATTCAAATGATATTCTAAAGAAAACAACAGACTTTGACCCGCTTTTTTCGTTGGTAGATTTTCCTGATGCGAAGACATAATCACGCGGTGCATTCTCCCAAGATCCAACATATATGTCAATCCATCTTTGTTCAGAAGCCAATAACCGTTTGGCAATCGGAAAAGATCCTCATCCAAATCATCATCTTCGAAAAGATTGATTTTTGATGGCGCCGCTTCTGTCGCTTGGTAAAGTTCAGCCAGATTGATCCGCTCTTCATCCGTGGTTTTTTCCACAGAAAACGGATTGAAATCTCGGTCAACATTAATGGCGGAAGGCGATGGTGCACTGTAAGTACTTTTACTTGGCGCGAAAAAAGCTTCCATTTTCGGATCTCTCTCGAAGTCCAGACTTGGCGCCACATTATAAATTCCCAAAGAACGTTTGATGGTCGATCTAACCAAAGCGAAAATCAACGCTTCGTCTTCAAACTTAACTTCGGTTTTCTGAGGATGGATATTAACATCGATCTTCTCCGGATCCATTTCCAGATAAAGAAAAAATGACGGAATGTAACCTGGTTGCAAGAGTCCTTCAAACGCTTCCTGGACGGCTTTGCTGAGATAAGCGCTTCGGAAAAACCTTCCATTGACGAAGAAAAATTGTTCGCCTCGTGTTTTTTTCGCACCTTCTGGTTTCGCCACATAACCGTGCAGATGAACCCATCCAAGATCTTCCTTGATCGGAATCAAAAGTGGTTGCAACTTTCTTCCGAAAACATCCACGATCCTTTGCATTTGACCGCCTTTTCTCAGTTTGAAAACTGGCTCGTCATTATGGAACATTTCGAACTCGATATTCTCGTGTGCCAGAACAACCCTTTGAAATTCATCGATAATGTGACGAAATTCTACATTGTCATTCTTCAAAAATTTCCGTCTTGCAGGAACATTGTAAAATAAATTCTTGACCGAAAAATTAGAACCTTCAATCGTTTGTATCGGGTCTTGAAATTGGAAAATGCCGCCTTCAATATAAATATTTGTTCCAACTGGCGTGTCTTTTTGCTTGGTTTTAAGTTCCACTTGAGCTACCGCCGCAATGGATGCCAAAGCCTCTCCACGAAAACCCTTGGTCGCGATCTTGAAAATATCTTCCGTCGAACGGATTTTTGAAGTAGCATGGCGTTCGAATGCCAATCTGGCATCCGTCTCAGACATTCCGATGCCGTTGTCCACTACTTGAAGTAAGTTTTTCCCAGCATCACGAATAATCAATTGGATTTTACTGGAACCGGCATCCACAGAATTCTCCAAAAGTTCCTTCACGATGGAAGCCGGCCTTTGCACCACTTCTCCAGCAGCGATCTGATTGGCAACGTGGTCCGGTAAAAGCTGAATGATATCTGACATTTCTACGATTGAACTTGTAAAAATAAGGATAACAATCGAGTGGTAAAAGTTAAATAATTATAAAGAACTTGAGAAAATAATGATAATTTTGACTTTCAGATAATTAATCACATCGATGCAAAGAGATCTCTATATTGATTTTGCCAAAGGACTGGCGACCATTTCCATTATTTTTATTCACACGGCTTTCTGGAGCGGACAATTTTACATTCCGACGGAAGTTCGGGTTTTTTCTTTGGTTTTCGATGTAGCATTGTTTTATGCGCTGAGCGGAATCACTTCTGGGAATAATATTGAGAAAACATTGTACAGATTATTGAAGTTGCAGATCACGTATATGATCTTCGTGACATTTCTCTTTTTCCTCGACTACTTTTTCAAGGTTTTTGGATTGAGTTTTTTCTCGTTTGAATGGTTGAAGGATTTCTATTCTACATTCGGAACTAAGTATGTTCCAAGCAGTATTTCATCAGAACCGCAATGGCAGGTTTTGGGAAATTGGTATTTGCACGAGTATTCCAATTGTGATACTTTTCCTGTGGTGATGGGAAGTTTTTGGTATTTGAAAGTTTATTATATCTTGACGGTTTTAGGTGTTTTGATTTTAAAATTCTTCCCAAAACATATTAATTGGTTTATAGGGATTTGTGTTGTTTTAACATTGATTTTTAATATTTTCCCCCAATATTATCCGAATGGGCAAGGCGGTTACGTGGCTTTTTATATGGCTGTTTTTCTGATTGGAAACAGAATGAAAGGCAGGAGAATCTCAACCAAAATGATTCCCATTTTGTATGGATTGGTCGCAGTTGCTTTGGCTTGGATGTTCTGGAATTATGGAAGTGATATTTTCTATAAGATCAATAAACAAAAATTCCCGCCGAAAATTCCTTACATCATTTGGACCTTATTCTCATTGGTCACTCTTTTCGTCTTCTACAACCGATTGAAAATCACGAAACCAAATTTCATAACCAATGTCGGACAAAATGCGATTTTCTTTTATTTCGCCCAAGGAATGAGTTCTTCGTTGATTTATTTCCTTGTGGTTCCTCTGAAAGATTCGATGAGTTGGTGGCTGTTGGTTTTGATTATTTATCCGCTTAATATTTTATTGGCATTCCTGATTTCGATTGGTTTGAAGAAAGTGGATGATCTCGGTTGGAAAACTTTGGAATTTTTGAGAGCTAAAACAGCTTTAAAGAATCCATAAAAAAAGCGCTCCTAAAAGCGCTTTGTAATATTTTAATCATTTCTTTTTCTTCCGCTCATCGCCACAATTGCGACGATCACGATAAGAACGACGCCACCAATAATCCAATACGTGGGATTCGTCTGCCACTCTTCCGTAGAAGTGGTTACATTTGTTGTTTTAACAACCGTTGAATCTTGAGCGTAAGTTAATGCTGAAGAAAACACTGCTAAAAAGCTAAACAAAAATAATTTAGCAAGATTGGTAATAGTTGAATTTTTCATAATTTTATTATTTGATTATTGAAGGATTTTCAATATGTGTGCCAATTATGAATTTAATTGATTATCGTAGTCCTTTACATTGATTGAATTCGAAAAATTAATTTAGTCAATAAAATATTTAATAAGAAGCTATCAAATCCTTATTTTTACAAAAAATATAAAATGTTCCGTCTAAAACTTCTTACAGACCCACGTTGGGCAAATATAGCAGAAGAAAATCTTGAAGAAATCCTAACCGACCACGCTTGGTGCGAGCAAAAAGCAGCAACCAACGCGATTGGCCTGATCACAATGGTTCCAGAGCACACAGAAATGGTGACCGAACTTTTGGCCATTGCGCAGGAAGAGTTGGACCACTTCAACCAGGTTCACGAGATCATCAAGAAAAGAGGTGGTGTTTTGGGAAGAACACGCAAGGACGATTACGTGAATGATCTAATTAAATTCCTCGTAAAAGGTGGACATCGCGATGAGCAGATCATCGACAAAATGCTTTTTGCCGCAATGATCGAGGCAAGAAGCTGTGAACGTTTCAAAGTGTTGACAGAGAATATCACGGATGAGGAACTGAAGCAATTCTACCACGACCTGATGGTTTCCGAAGCCAATCATTACACAACTTTCATCGGTTTCGCAAGACAATTGGGCGATCCGGAAAAGGTGAACAAACGTTGGGAAGAATGGCTGGAATATGAGGCCAACATTATGAAATCCTACGGAAACAAAGAAACCATCCACGGCTAAAATCTAAAATGGACAGAAATCTCAACGATTATCTTCGACTCTTCATACGGTCCTTCATCCAAGGATTGATTATCATTGGGCCTCTTGCCATCACGGTTTGGGTCATTTGGAGCGTGGTTTTCAGCATCGATAATCTGGTGCCTTCTGTCTCAGAAAAGTTTCCTGGACTTGTATTTTTCATTGTTATCTTCGGAACGACTTTTATTGGTTTTTTCGGGAACAAATTCATCATCGGAAGATTGATTGTCGACGGTGTAGATTATGTTTTGGAGCATATTCCAGGGATCAAATTTATTTACACTTCTTTGAAAGACGTTTTAGGATCTTTCGTTGGTGATAAGAAAAAATTCAATGTACCGGTTTGGGTAAAAACCAATGAAGCACCGGAGATCTGGCGAATCGGATTTTTGACGCAAACCGATATGTCTGTTGTCGATCTCGAGCATATGATTGCCGTTTATCTGCCACACTCCTACGCCGTTTCTGGCTGGGTGATCATCACCAAATTCGATAATGTAAAGGAAGTGACGGGAATGAGCGCCGCCGAAGCAATGAAATTTGCTGTAAGTGGAGGTGTGGCCGGATTCCATTCAGACGACAACGTTTTCAAAGCACCGGAGTAGTTTTCATAGATGATAATTGATAGATGATAAATGATTTCTTGCGAGTCATTATTTATCATATTAAAATATCAGTAAGTTATAATGGGTTTTCCATTGTGGTTTGTTGTTAATCAATTATCAATATAAAAGATCATTTATCAATTATCAATCATCATTTATATTTATCATGAAACTACCTTACGCAGAGCCATTTAGAATCAAAATGGTCGAAGAAATATACCAATCCACACAACAACAACGCGAAGAATGGCTGAAAAATGCCGATTACAATTTGTTCAATCTTAGAAGTTCCCACGTTTTCATCGATCTTTTGACAGACAGTGGAACAGGCGCAATGAGCGACAAACAATGGGGCGCACTGATGATCGGCGACGAAAGTTATGCTGGCTCACGTTCTTTCGAAGCGTTGCAAAGTACCGTTGAAAGGATCACAGGATTTCCTTATTTATTACCAACACACCAAGGTCGAGCGGCAGAAAATGTGCTGTTTTCGGTAATGGTGAAAGAAGGCGACATTTGCCCAGGAAATTCACACTTCGACACCACAAAAGGACACATCGAATTCCGAAAAGCCCACGCCATCGATTGTACAATCGATGAAGCCTTTGATATTAATGATCTTCATCCTTTTAAAGGGAATATCGATATTGAGAAATTGGAAGCGGTTTACAAATCACATCCGAAAGAACAGATTCCATTTTGTTTGATCACGATCACTTGTAACTCTTCTGGCGGACAACCTGTTTCTCTTGAAAACATCAAAGCTGTGAAAGCATTGTCAGACCAATACGGGATTCCGGTTTTGTTTGATTCGGCGAGATTTGCAGAGAATGCTTATTTTATCAAAAAAAGAGAAAAAGGACAGGAAAACAGAACCATCAAAGAAATCTGTAAAGAGATCTTTTCTTACGGCGATGGAATGACAATGAGCTCCAAGAAAGATGGTCTGGTCAATATCGGTGGCTTTATCGCTTTGAAGAATAGAGAGATCTTCGAACAAGCTTCCAACTTCACCATCATCTACGAGGGTTTCATCACTTACGGTGGAATGGCAGGAAGAGATATGTCGGCGTTGGCAACCGGATTAGACGAAGCGACAGAATTTCCTTATCTGGAAAGCAGAATTTCGCAAGTGGAATATCTTGGAAATAAATTAATGGAAGCTGGAATCCCAGTTCAAAAACCAATTGGCGGACACGCTGTTTTCATAGATGCGCTCAACTTTTTACCGAATATCAAAAGAGAAGAATTTCCCGCACAAACTTTAGCCATCGAGCTTTACAAAGAAGCTGGGATTCGAGGTGTGGAAATCGGAACTTTATTGGCTGATCGTGATCCAGAAACAAGAGAGAACCGTTATCCAAAATTGGAATTGCTGAGGTTGGCAATCCCAAGGAGAACTTACACAAACAATCACATGGATTATGTGGCAGCCGCGGTAATCAATGTTTTTGAAAAGAGAAACGAGATCACAAAAGGTTACAAGATAACTAAAGAACCAGCAATTCTGAGACACTTCACAGTGCAATTGGATAAAATATAATCAACAAAAAAGAGAGCAATTAATATTTGCTCTCTTTTTTTATTTTTTCGTTCTGGTTTTTCTTTGTTGTGCTGGTTCCATTTGTTGGTCAGAGCCTCCAGGGATTCCTGGTCCGCTTGTTTGTGAAGGAATGGAACTGCCTTCTTTCATCTTAATTTCTTCCTTCATTCTTGCTTCCTCTTCATTGGTTGGAGTTGCTGGCTGAGGCGTATTTGAGATCACATTTCCAGTGTCATCTGTAAGTTCCAGCTTTACATCGCTCTTCAGGTATTTCAAAAGCTCTTTTGCCTTGAGGCCTTCTGGTGTTTTAGCATAGTTGAGAACGATCTGCTCCAATTGAAGAATCATAATTTCTTTTCCGGCATTTTTCCCAGAATTGTAAGCGTTCAACAAATAGAATTTCGGAACCAATGCATCTTTCGGATTGTCTTCGATGGCTTTATCAATAATTGCGGATGATTCGGCAAATTTTTCTGTTTCGTAGAGTTTGTAGGCATCTGCATATAATTTTTCTACATCAGCTGTTGACTTGTTGAAGTCTTTGCTTTTCGGATTTTTTACAAATTCTGCGTAAGATGTGTACGGATATTTTTCCAGAATCAACTGTTTCGCCTTTTCAGCTTCTGTCGGATTTTTCTCATAATTGAAAATGAAAATATTGTACAAGGCCATCAAATCTGTTTCCTCTTCCGGTTTGTTATCTACCAAGTCAAAAAGTGTTTTGGTAGCCAGTTTTGTATTCCCAAAATACGATTCGTACATTCTTCCCATTCCAAGACTTGCGGTGTCTCTGTCCTTTTTCAGTTTTGCTAATTCTACTTTTGAAGTTGGGATTTGCTCCATATAGAACTCTGGTTCCAAACGTCTTGGGTCAGGCGCATTTGCTAATCCCAGCGCTTCATTTTTCATTTCTTCCACAGTTGTTGTTCTAGCGGAATATCTCCAATTGTCCATCAATGTTCTGCTTCCCCAAGTTTGTCGGAACGCATTTTCACCTCTCGGGATATTGTTGGCATTTGCAAAGTAGAATGTAGATCCGCCTGTTATCCCAAAGTTTTGGAAACTGTTGGCATCAGAAGAATTGTTTGCAAAAATAGAATTGGCGTTGTAATCCGCATTGTCAAAGCCTTTGCTTCGTTCTGCTTTTTTCTTCTCCAATTCTTCGACTGCTTCTTTTGCTTTTATTTTATCGATGTACTTTGCGAAATAATCACGTTGTTCACTATCAGACATTTTAGCGAGATTCAGGATACTGTCATTTTTCTTGACGATATAGTAATTTTTTGAAAGCTTTTTGATGTTGGCAGTAAGACTCGTTAATCTTTCTTTCTCCGGTCTGTAAGTCATCACTGCCAATGCGCTGTCATAGAAAACACCAGCTGTGAGATAATCGTCTTTTGCGAAATATTTTTTGGCAATTTCGGAATAGGTAAGTCCACGGATCTGCGGATCGGATTGTTTTTCTTTCAAAGCTTTTCTGAAAAAAGAATCAGCTATAGAGTCCTTTTCGGCAGAAGTTGCAACGATGCCACTTGCATAATACAACTCATTTTTACGAGAGGCATACGTTCCTTTTTTGGCAATCTTGGCAAGATAAGCCATCGCTTCGTCATAGCTGTCTGCTTTTCCGTCAAAGGTCTTGGCAATTTCGATTTGCGATTTCACTTCAAATTCGTAGCTGTTTGCATATTTGTAAGCTGCAGCAAATGATTCTCTCGCGTCCTCTTTTTTGTTAAGTCCAGCAAGTATTTGGCCTCTCAAATAGGCAATTCTGCTTTTGGTCTTTCTGTTTTTGTTGTAAGTGAAAGCTTCTTCCAAAACTTCTGCAGCCAATTCTTTTTTCCCCCATTTCAGGAAGTTGTCGGCTTGGTAAACTTTTAGAATTCTGAGATGTTCTTTTTTAAGTTTGATCTTTGGATTTTCCTCGAGCTCTTTGAAAATCTCATCGGCTCTGTAATATTCTCGTAGTTTGGTGTAATTCGCAGCTCGATAAATATAGGCCAAAGGCAACCTCTTGTCCTTATCCATCGTGTTGAAGAGATAGCCGAGCGCATCCAAAGATTCCAAATGTTTTCCTTGGTACATTCTCGCTTTTGCCAAAAGAATATAAGCATCAAATATTTTCTTGTTTTTCTCCACGCCATTCACCAACACAGAATATTTTGTGATGGCTTTTATAGCTTTAGCTTCAGTGATTTGAAGAATTGTTGCACCTTTTGTACCACCAGAAGCATTATTATTTGCCAGTTTTCCGTCTCCCGATCTGCCTCCTCTAAATCCCATTGGTGCTTCGGAATCATCAGAATTGTTTTGATTTCCAGAGGTTGCTGTTTGGGGATTATTAAGCTCGTCCTCGGTGGTGTAAACCGAAATGTAGGGGTCATAAAAATTGTCAACATGAGCTTTGTCTCTGTTTTCCAGCTCTGCCACCAAAGCCTCGTTGCTATTGAACAAAGTATTGTGATAGGTCATGAATCTATTCACAGGTCCACTTTTGGTTTTCTTCTTTTTTTTGCGCGGATTACACGCCAATACGCTGACGATTGCAAGTATGATTAGTAAATATTTTCTCATCTAAGTAATTCCAATTTGAAATTGAGTATTCAATCTGTAAAAATAACGAAATTTTGCAAGGAAAATTATCTAAAGATTTGCGTTTTGAAAATTCTCTGGAAAGCAGTGCAGTTTTTTAAGTTCTTCGTAGACCAAATCCACCGGAAAACCCATAACAGCGTAGAAAGATCCTGAGATGTTTTTGATTTTTGCCATTCCCAGCCATTCTTGGATTCCGTAAGACCCAGCTTTGTCAAACGGTTTGTAGTTTTGGATATAAAAATTAATTTCATCATCACTCATCTCTCCAAATTCTACATCTGTTCTGCTGGTTTTGCTGATCTCGGATTTTTTTGTTTTGATGGTAAATGCTGTGTAAACCTGATGTTTTTTTCCGGATAAATTTTTTAACATTCCAAATGCTTCGTCCACGTTCTTTGGCTTGAGAAGAATTTTTTGGTTTAATGAAACAATCGTGTCAGAAGTGATTAATATTTCTGTGTCGTTTACATCGAACGCTTTAGCTTTCTTCGCTGAAACATACTTGGCGATATTTTCTGGCAACAAGTCATCAGGATAAGATTCATCCACATCAATACTGACGGTTTCAAATTGATAACCCAATTGTGACAAAAGATCTTTTCGTCTAGGTGATTGGGAAGCTAGTAATAATTTCATTATCAATAAACTAAGCTGATTTTGTTTCTTCGTCCAAGTTCCATTTTCCCTGAACTTTCATTACTTGCTCGATGACATCGCGAACGGCGCCTTTGCCTCCGAAAACTGGAGAGATGTAATCGGAAATCGCCTTCACTTCCGCAACCGAATTCGCAGGACAAGCAGAAATTTCTGCCAATTTCATAATCCCGATATCTGGAATGTCATCGCCCATCATCAGAATTTCGGAGTCGTTTAAATTATGTTTCGATTTGAAATCTTCGTAGTCAGAAACTTTGTGAGAAGACTTGGCGTAATAATCGTGGATGCCGAGATATTCCATTCTGTTTTTCACCATCGGGTCGTTTCCGCCAGTGATGATTCCGATTTTATAACCTTGTTTAATGGCTTGCACTACAGCATAACCATCCAAAACGCTCATCACGCGTGACATGTTTTTATCTGGAAGTAGGTAAACGCTTCCGTCTGTGAAAACGCCATCCACATCGAAAACAAAGGCTTTTATATTTTTTAATTTGGGTAGATAACTCATTTTTAATTTTTAAAATTTAGCACAAAAAAAGTCCTCATAATAGAGGACTATAAAAATATGGATAATTAATTTAATCTAAGGATAAAGCGCAGGTTCTATTTTGTTATTATCAGCTTTGATGGATTCTTTCTGAGATTTTTCCAATGTTCTCAACATTTCGGATGGATCTGTCATTTGTTTTCCATTGTAGTTGACGGTCATCTTCATATTGCCTTGAGAAAGCATTTGACGCATATTTTTCACAGGATCATTTTTGTAATCTTTCCATTGTTTTTTGAATTGCTCTTCAGATATTTCAATTTCTTTTCCATTGGCAAATCCAAAAGTTCTTATTACTGTTCCGGGTTTTATTCCTGCTAATTCTTCTTTTTTCTCGACTTTTTCTACATCATCGAAGTTTTTGCTTCCTACAAATTTGTAAGCGTGAGTTCCTGTAGAGTCTTCCATTTCCAAAATCAAACCTGGCAATCCGTGGAATTTGTAAGGACCATCCTGAAAAGGGAAATCTTGTGAAAACCAAGCGGTCCAAGTTCTTCCGCCAAAGTCAATAGTTGCTTTTTGAGCTTCGAATTTGTCAATCTTTTTTGTCTCAGGAAGTATTTTCCATTCTATTGGTCTTTCATTTTTCAAAGCGAATTTGGAATCTCCAATCGATGTGTGTAGAACTGTTGCAAATTCAGGATATTTTTTGGTGACAGAATAAGCAACTTTGCCTTCTTTTCCACCATCATACTTGAAATTTGTAGATCCCATGGCGATTTGTTTTTGGAAGTACGCTTCGCGGGTTGAGTCACTCACAAATTTTTGTCTGCTGTAGAACTTGCTTTCGTCCTTTCGGATGTCCAGATACATCAATTCGGATTGCAAAGAATCCTTTTTCTCGATGTTCGGTGCAAATTTGTATTCGTACATAATCCTTGTTCCTTGGGCAAATGACATTAAACCCAAAGAAATCATCAATAATAAAAGTGTTTTCTTCATACCTAAAAGTTTAGTGATTTAAAATTAAGAAAAATAAAAAGGCAGACAAAAATTTGCGCTACCTTTTTGGTTAATATAAAATAGTGTGTTATTTGAAATTAAATTTGACAGTGAACATAAACTGGCTTGGACGAATGTACATCTGATTGGTCGTCACGAGCTGTTGGAAAGCATCTACAGACACGGTTTCATAAACTTTTCTGTTGGCGATGTTTAGCCATTTAAACTCGAAATCAATTTTTCTTTTGACCCAAGTGTATTGGTACGAAACATCAAAGAAAGAGTTTCTAAAGTTTTCTCCGCTCGCACTGGTAGAAAGATCGTCCCAATTGAAACCGAACGTATGATTTTCGCTAGGATAGATGTAAGTACTTAGATTGTGATTCCATCCGCTGGAGTTCAGAACTGTGTCAAAGACTTTGTTTGTGTTTTTGTTCCAATTCATACTGATATTGTAATCTACACTGATCCAACTGAAGTAGGCATTGTTGAACTTGGCTCCCAAAGTTTGTCGGCTGTTGGTAGATTCTCCAAAAATATTATTAAATTTTGAAAAAGTGTTGGAGTCTGTATTGGATGCATTGATGGACAAGTTGGTTTTGAATTTCGGAAAATACTTTCCAACTTCCACACTTTCTGTTTGGGATTTGGTTGTGTTTTCCAAAGCTTCTAATGTAAGTCTGGAGATGAAACCATCTGTTGTATAACTTTCTAGCAAGTTTCTTTTGTTGGTAGAGTAGTTGTATCTCACATTGAAAAACAAATTGTTCAACGGATTTCTATATTCCAATCTCGTTCCTGCCATTCTCGATAGATATTCTGGCATTTCCACATTGTCACTGTATCTCACTTGCAAATTGGTAGGACTTGTCAACATATTTCCACCATACAGGAATCCAAAGTTTCCAAAATCATAAGATTGATTGGCAAATGCCCAGATTTTGAAAAATGATGCGAAATCTAAACTTGCAAACAAGTTTGGTTCAAAAACCGTTTTGCTTTTATCGAGATAATCTTGTCTGATGTTATCTTTATAAGTGATCCCATAAAAATTCATAGGAAGATTCAAATTCAAGTTGAAGTTTTGAGATTTGAAGTTCACGCCAACTTGTGTATAAGGACGAACCTCGTTCCAATCTACATCATTTTGTTTATCTACTCCTAAATAATAACTTGAGTTGTCAATAGATCCTGTGATTGCTGATTTCAAGTTGTTAAAGCTCAAATTCAGACCAACTTCTGGTGTGAAAGTCCATTTTTTATAAGATAAACCCACAGAAGCAGAATGATTGACCTCCATAGTTTCTGAGTTCGCATATTGCGTTACTGTCTCAAAATCCTGGAAGCCAAATCGACTCATATATGAACCTGGAGAAACAGTCAACGTTTGTCTGTCTTTTTGATATTTGATGTAACTCATAAAGTTGACAAGCTTATCTTTCCAAGGAATTATCGTGCTCAATGAGTTTTGGAACGTTCCTGTAGGTGATTCCAGAGATTCATCAGCCATATTTCTGATTGGTGCTGTAGTGCCTTCCAAAGGTGGAAGGTTGTTGTCCACATTTGCGCGGTATGTATTCCAGAAGCTGTTCCAAGTTGTAACGTTTTTGAAGAAACCTTTCTTCGCATTTTTTGTGAAGATCAATTCTCCTTTCGCCACGTTATCAAAAAACCTGTTGTTGGTAGAGGAGATAAAAGTTCCTCCCTCTTCTACTGTCGGCGATCCCGCTTGGTAAACCCTGGTTTGTATATCTTCTCTCGTGATGCTGTTGTTTGTGTAGGAAGCATTTGCCTTAAGCTCCCATTCTTTATTTTTGAACGGGCTTGTCAAAAGGTTGGCAGAGAAGTAATGCACATTATTTAGCAAATATCTTTTTTCACCTATGTTTGGAACACCAGCCGTTTCTATGTTTGTCCAAGACTTCTGCCCAGCTTGGCTTCTTCTGCCTTCCCATCGACTTCCAAAACCTAATAGATTGCCTTCGTTTTCAACACTTTCGCCATTGTTATTGGCTTTATAATTTACGACCCACTGGTTTTTTTGGCCAAAGAACATCGGTGTCAATTTCACATTCCAAAGCAATGGACTGAAACCCGCGCCAACTTCCCCGCGACCAGTCATCGTCACAGATTTTTTTAATTTAATATTCAATGCCGCTTGATCGGATGGTACTTTGTCTCTCAAAATGCTCACTGGCTGGTGATTTTCCATCACCTCAACTTTTGAAACTGCATCTTTCGGAAGTGAGTTGTTGATGGTTCCGTAGCCACCTTCCATCAAGTCTTTTCCATTCACATAGAACTTATTAATTGGTTCGCCTTGGTATTTTACGGCGCCATCTTTTCCAACTTCGATTCCCGGGATTTTTTTCAGAACATCGGCAAGCGTTCGGTCATTTTTATTTTCGAAAGATTTGAGATCGTAAGAAATCGTGTCTCCTCTTTTCGTGATCAATTTGGTTTTCAACCTTACTTCTTGGATTTCCGTTGCCTGAGAATCCATAGAGAAATTCATTTTTTGATCATCATTTTTGATGGATTTTGTGACTGGCTTTTGGTTGAAAGCTTTGATTTTAAGATCCAAATCACTTTCCGCTGAAGTGAATGTCACTTTGTATTCCCCTTTTGCATTTGAAATTCCATAAGCGAGAATGGCATTTTTTCCAGGTTCTTCAATAGTTACACTGGCGCTGGCAAGTGGCTTTCCATCAGAGTCATTGATGATTCCTGAAACTGTTTTTTGTGCAAAAACTACCAAAGAAAATGAAAGTACGAGGATGAAAGATAAAAGTTTTTTCATAGTTATTTAAAATGTATCACTAAAGTATTAGTAAAGAAACATTACAGAATGTTACAAAGTTTTTATTGGAGTATCAAAAAAGGTAAAAGTTAAATGCAAAACCCTAATCTATGACAAAGAAAAATTGTGATATATTATTTATGGTGTCTTATGATTTAATTTAAAATAATTATAAACAATGAATACTTAATTTTAATAAATTTGCTCCTTAATATTGTATTAATATGGGAATCATTTTAAAGCCAATTGATATTGTGGATGATATTTCTAAAGAAGATTTCTTCGAAAAATATCTGAAACCACGCAAACCATTGGTCATCAAAAATATGGCGAAAAACTGGCCGGCTTACCAGAAATGGACGATGGAATATATCAAAGAAGTAGTAGGCGATGTCACGGTTCCATTGTATGACAGTGCAAAAGCAGATCCTGCAGCACCGATCAATACGCCAACTACGGAGATGAAATTTGCAGATTACATCGACCTGATACAAAGAGAACCAACGGATCTCAGGATTTTCTTTTTCGATCCCATTAAACACGCACCCGATATTTTGAATGATTATATCTCTCCAAAAGAATTGATGGGCGGTTTTCTCGACAAATATCCAAGTATGTTTTTCGGAGGGAAAAGTTCTGTGACGTTTCTACATTACGATATAGATCTGGCTCACATTTTCCACACGCATTTCAACGGAAGAAAGCACGTTTTGCTTTTCGAACAAAAATGGAAAGAGAGATTGTACTGCTTGCCTTATGCGACTTATGCGCTGGAAGATTTTGATATAGAAAATCCGGATTTTGAAAAATATCCTGCTTTGGATGGTATTCAAGGTATCGAATGTTTCCTGGAGCACGGCGATACGCTTTTTATGCCTACTGGCTGGTGGCACTGGATGAAATATCTGGACGGCAGTTTTTCACTTTCGTTGAGAGCTTGGGACAAAAGTTGGGGCGTGAAAGCCAATTCTCTCTGGAATCTTACAGTGCAAAGAGGTTTTGATAATTTTATGAAAACCAAATTCAAAGGTCAATATATGAATTGGAAAGAGAAAAAAGCCATCGAAAGAGCAAACCACGCTTTAAAAAGAGGTTTGCCGAGATAATTACTTAGTCAACTTTAGTGTTGAAAATCAACTAAAATAAAAATGCAACTAAATATTTTTAGTTGCATTTTTTATGATTATTTAGATTCTAATTTTTAAAATCTAACTTCTAATCTACTGATTACACCACACCTTGAGCCAACATTGCCTCAGCCACTTTCACAAAGCCTGCGATGTTTGCACCTTTCACGTAGTTTACGTAGCCGTCTTCCTCTTTTCCATAATCTCTACAAGCTTTGTGGATGCCGATCATAATTTCTTTCAATCTTGCATCTACTTCTTCAGAAGACCAGTTGAGACGGATGGAGTTCTGAGTCATTTCCAATCCAGAAGTCGCTACACCACCGGCGTTAGACGCTTTTCCTGGGGAGAACAAAACTTTATTGTCCAAGAAATAATTGATCGCGTCCAAAGTTGAAGGCATATTCGCTGCTTCAGTCACACAAACTACGCCATTTTCTACCAGTTTTTTAGCATCTTCCAAATCTAGCTCATTTTGAGTAGCAGAAGGAATAGCGACGTCACATTTCACTTCCCAAGGACGTTTTCCAGCGTGGAATTCTGCGGTTGGGTATTTTTTCACATAGTCTTCTGCGCGGTTGTTTCCAGACGCACGAAGTTCTAATAGATATTCAATTTTTTCACCAGTGATTCCGTCTTTGTCGTACACATAACCGTCAGGACCAGAAAGCGTTACTGCTTTACCGCCAAGTTCTTCTACTTTTTTGATAACGCCCCAAGCCACATTTCCGAAACCTGAAACCGTCACTGTTTTTCCTTTGAAATCTTCACCAATGGTTCTCAACATTTGCTCTGCGAAGTAAACAACGCCGTAGCCAGTCGCTTCCGGACGGATCAATGAACCACCATAAGCCAAGCCTTTTCCAGTCAAGACGCCGGTAAATTCATTTCTGATTTTTTTATATTGACCGAATAGATATCCGATTTCTCTTGCACCAACACCAATGTCTCCCGCAGGAACGTCGGTCTCTGGACCAATATGCTTGCACATCTCTGTCATAAAAGCTTGGCAAAAACGCATCACTTCCATATCCGATTTTCCTTGCGGGTCAAAATCAGAACCTCCTTTTCCACCGCCCATTGGAAGCGTCGTCAAAGAGTTTTTGAAAGTTTGCTCGAAAGCCAAAAATTTAAGAACAGACAAGTTCACTGTAGGATGGAAACGGATGCCGCCTTTGTATGGTCCGATTGCCGAGTTCATTTGGATTCTGAAACCTCTGTTCACTTGGATCTCACCATTGTCATCTACCCACGGAACGCGGAAAATAATCGTTCTTTCCGGCTCTGCCATTCTTTCCAAAAGTTTCATTCCTGTGTATTGTTTTCTGGTTGCAATAAACGGAATTACTGTCACTGCAACTTCCTTCACAGCCTGAAGAAATTCTGGTTCATTTGGGTTTTTGGCCTCTACTTTTGCCATAAACTCCTGAATTTTTTGCTCTACATTATAGTGTTCCATAAAGGTTGATTATTATGACAACAAATTTAATTTTATTTTCGAATTTCGCAAGTAATATTTTGATTTTTATTGAAAATTTAAGGATATGAACTTAGTTTTTTGCTTAATGTATAATTACATCTTTTGCGTTAACGATTTTTGAAGTTAATGTTAATTTACTTCAAATTTCCATAAGTCTTGTTTTCTCAGCTTGGTTGATATTGTCGTCCGGAAAGACATTTGACATAGCCATAAATCTCTAAATCTAAAAGAATTGGTAAAAGTTTGTGGTGCAAAATCCCAGATTTGTCCGCTAATTCGTCCAGAGAAATGCTCTTATTTTCAGTGATGATTTCCAATAATTTTAAGTGGTCTTTTTTGTCAGGATCAATTTTGATTTTCGGCTCTTCCATTGGGAAAAGTTCTGGTTGCGGGATGAAATTCAAATTCCTGACAAGTGTTTTGATATCAACGATAGATTCCGCTTTGTTGTTCGCAATCAACTGGTTGCAACCCTGGCTATAAACATCGGTGATTTTCCCAGGTAAAGCAAAAACATCACGGTTGTATTGATTTGAAGCGGTGACAGTTGTCACAGATCCACCACCATAAGCCGTTTCCACCACAATCAAATGAGGCGAAAATCCGGCGATGATTCTGTTGCGTTGCAGAAAGTTTTCCTTTGCCATTCCTTCGAATGATGCATATTCTGTGATGAGTGCGCCATTGTTTTCGATAATTTTTTTGGAGAGCGTTTTATTGGAAGCTGGATAGATTTTATCAAGGCTTTGCGCCAAAATGGCAATGGTGGGAATTTGATGCTTCAATGATTCCTCGTGCACGCAAGAATCTGCGCCCAAAGCCAGCCCGCTGATGGTACAAACTTTCGAACCCGATAATTCTGCAGTCAAATCCTGAATAAAATGTTTTCCATAAGCTGTTAACTTTCTAGTTCCAACGATGCTTACAGGATTTAGGTTATTGTTCAAAGTGCCTTTGTAAAAGAGAATCATCGGTGCATCGTCACAATTTAGAAGATGCTTGGGATAAGATTCTTCATCTTGATGAATGATTTTGATTTCGTGCTTTTCGCAGAATTTTAATTCTTTCTCGGCGGAATTTAGAAAATCTTGATTACCAATATTCTGAATGCTGTTTTTCCCGATTCCAGAAATCGAAAGCAAAGATTTTGGCGTAGATTCCCAAACCTTTTTTGCGGAGCCAATATTTTTTATCAGCTTTTTTAGATTGATGTTGCCAATGTTTTTGCACTGTTTCAGCGCAAGGATGTAGAGATGTTCTTCGGGATTCATAGGGTCATTTGTGTATGACCAATTTAGAAATTATTTTTCATTTTTCCGAATCTCGTCCAGATATTCCCAAATGTTTTCCTGTTTGTATTGAGGCAGATCTTCGAAATCTTCTGGATGATTCATAATATATTCCTGCCACATTTTGTCATCTTTTTCGCTGTAGTAATCAGGATATTCCCAGATGTATTTGATTTTTTTATCGCCTTGTTTTCTGAAAATGAAAGCCAAAATAATCCCAGTGATACTTCCTGCCAAGTGTGACTGCCAACTGATTTTGCTAGGCGCTTCCATCTGCGAGAAAAACTCTTCCGGGAAAATTCCCCAGATCAAACTTCCGTAATATAAAGCCACGACAAGAGAAACGGTCAGCAATTTCATATTCCATCGGAAAACGCCACTGAAGAAAATGAAAAAAGCCAGCATATAAACCACGCCACTCGCACCGATGATGCAGTTGTAATTCCATTTCCCAGTGATGATATCCACGGGAGGCAACATCCAGACTAATAATCCGCAGGCGATCCAACCTATCAAAAAGATTTTGAATGCAATCTTCGGATAAAATTCAAATAATAAAAATAGCAGAATCGCAATAGGCATCGAGTTTCCGATGATGTGCTCCAGATTCCCGTGCAACAACGGCGCAAAGATGACGCCACTCAAACCATCGGGCACAAGTGGAATGATTGCACCTGTACAACCACTGAAAAATCCGATATTCTGAAGCAGGAAGAAAATCCACATCAGCGCCAACATTGCGATGGGAACCAAAAAGGATCTTAAATGAAAGGTTTTCAAAAACATAGTTTTGAAAATCACAATTTTACAGCCATTCTTGCGAAAAGGTAATTTTGTCCGCAAAAAAAATGCGATTAATTAGGAATTTGGTTATAAAGTCAGATTTTTAGAAATTTAGAATTGTTATTTTTGTGCAAAATTTTGTAGTAATGAGAAAGGTATTGGTAGTTTTTGCATTGATGATGGTCTTTTTTTCTAAAGCTCAAATTACTGATTATCAGAAATTGATCGATTCCATTGCACAAAGAAGATGGGATTCGATTGCTGTGGACATCGATAGTTTGACGAATCCGAAAATTATCGACATCCGCTCTCTGAAAAAAGATTCTGTACAATTGTCCAATAATATGGTCATTGTTTCCAATAGCAGTGACACGAGTCCTTTGACGCCTTCTTCCATCATCAACCTTCCGACGCTCAAACGCTGGTTCTTCTTCGGGCAGAACAGTTTGGTTTTCAATCAGTCATCTTTTGCGAATTGGTATGCTGGAGGAAATAACAACATCGGTGTCATCGGAAAAGTTAATTACAACATCGTCTACAAAAAGAATCGCCATTATATGGACAACAACATCCAGATGGGCTATGGATTTGTTTCTTCGACAGGGCAATCTACCAGAAAGACAGACGATTACATTAATGTTATGACCAACTACGGTTATGAGTTGGCGCAACATTATTATCTCTCCACAGGTTTTCAGTTTTTGTCCCAGTTTACGCCGGGATTCAATTACGCAAACAATCCGGATCCTGTTTATGATGACAGAATTTCCAAATTTATGGCGCCAGGTTATCTCAACTTAGGTATTGGTGTCTCCTACAATCCAAATGAAAATTTCCAAGTGATCTTCCGACCGGCGAATGGTAAATTCACTTTTGTATTAGACGAAAAATTGCAGACCAAAGGGACTTACGGTTTGGAGCGCGATGGTCAAAGTATGCGTGCCGAGCTGGGTGCGATGATGAATATTCTTTATAAAATCAAAATTTTCAAAGATGTCAATTTTGTAAATCAACTTAATCTCTTCAGTAATTATCTGGAACATTCGGAAAGAGTGGACATCAATTACAGTGGAAGCATCAATCTGAAATTCAACAAATATATTACGACGGTTATCACACTGGATATGATGTACGACCACGACCAGATCAAAAGATTGCAGAGAAAACAGACTTTGGGCGTAGGCGTCACTTACAACCTTGGTTACAAAATGGAAAGAGACACAAAAACAGGAATCATAAAACCTTTCTTATAAATTAAAAACACACAATGATGAAAAAATTACTTTTTGGTGGAAGCCTGCTTCTGGCTTTCAATTCTTATGCGCAGGAGTTGCCTGCTCAAGATTCAGTTAAGGCTTGGTCTGTTGTAGGGCAGAACACTTTGATGCTCAATCAATCAGCATTTTCAAACTGGGTTGCTGGTGGAGCCAATAACGTCGGTTGGCAAGCCGGTGCCAACTACAATTTGACTTACGAAAAAGACAAAGACCTTTGGGAAAACATCATCATTCTTGGCTATGGGATGAATAATACCCAAGGCGTCGGCAACAGAAAAACGCAGGATGTCATCAGTCTATCCACCAATTACGGACGCAAGATTTCGGACAATTGGTATGCGTCGGTTGGAGCTGGCCTGATTTTTCAATTTGCGCCAGGCTACGAAGATGGCAACAATCCCGAAGCTAAGAAAATCTCAAGCTTTATGTCGCCCGGTTATGTGAATGTCGGCGCTGGTTTTACGTACAGACCGAATGAAAATTTCACAATGACACTAAGGCCAGCCAACGCAAGATTCACTTTCGTGACGGACAAAGATTTGCAATGGGCAGGTAATTATGGCTTGAAAAACGACGGCGATTCTATGCTTTTCCAATTCGGATTCTTGGGAACGGCGCAGTACAAAGTGAAGTTGATGGAGAATATCAATCTTCAAAACAACGCCTCGGTTTTCTCCAATTATTTGGATCATCCGGAGCGACTGGTTCTGTCCTACAGCGGGATTCTTAATATGAAAATCAACCGATTTGTCTCCACCAATGTGACTTTGGACTTGCTTTATGACCACAATCAAATCAGAAAAACACAGCTAAAACAAACCTTGGGAATTGGCTTTGCCTACAACATCGACAACGGAAAGAAAAAATCCGATGACAAGCGCAATCAGGATTGGAAGACCAAGTAGAAATTTAAAATATTGAAGGGAATTAAATTTTGGGCGCCTATATCCGCCCTCCGTTCCCGCTTTTTGTGCCGAGGCTTTTCCCAAGGCTTACAAAAAGAGCTCCACTCAGGTCGGGGCGTGCTTCGCAAAGTTGAACCATTCAATACCAATTCCAATTTTGCATTTGAAAGAAGGATCTCTTAATTTCGGATAAACATTTATATAAAAAAGTGGGGCCTATTGCTCCACTTTTTCTTGTAACCAACCCAATTCTCCAAAATGCTTTTTGAATTTTTGGATTTTTGGTCCAACTACAGCACTACAATAAGGCTGGTTTGGATTGGCATTGTAATAACCTTGATGATAAGCTTCCGCTGACCAGAATTTTTCGAAAGGAACTATTTCTGTGACGTATTTTCCGTTCCATTCCTGTTTGTCTTCAGATGCTTTCAAAGACTCTTCTGCATCTTGTTTTTGTTTGTCGGAATGATAGAAAATCGCAGATCTGTACTGCGTTCCAATGTCATTGCCTTGTCTGTTGAGCGTTGTCGGGTTATGAAGAAACCAAAACACTTCCAGCAATTGCTTGTAAGAAATAATCTTCGGGTCAAAAGCAATCTCAACCACTTCCGCGTGTCCCGTATTTCCAGTTGATACTTCTTCATAGGTTGGATTGTCTTTTTGTCCGCCGGAATATCCAGACGTTACAGAATGAACACCTTTCAGCATATGGAAACAACTTTCCACGCACCAAAAACACCCGCCTGCCAGAGTGGCATATTCCAAATTGTTTTTATCCATTTTTTGATTTTTTAATGGGTTTTGTTTTTTCTCCTGACCATTACAGCTGAAGAGCACAAAACTTAGAATTATTAATAAATACTGTTTCATTATTAGACAAGAAAAATCCTTTGATTTTCCTCGTTCTTAATAGCAAATAGTATTCCTATCAAAAATGAGAACCAAAGGATTTCTCTATATCAATTATTTATTTTCCCAAACGAGCGCACTTGCACCAAGAATTGCCGCGTCTGCCTCATCCAGTTCACTGAATACCAATTTTACTTTTGAACGGAAAATTGGCAACAGGTTTCTTTCCATATGTAATTTTGTAGGTTTCAACAAGAAATCTCCCGCTTTGATCACACCTCCAAAAAGCAAAATAGCTTCTGGCGAAGAGAACATTACGAAGTTTGCTAATGCTTCTCCTAACTTTTGACCTGTGTATCGGAAAACTTCTATCGCTGTTGGATCGCCTGCTTTTGCACATTCGTGGACAGTTTTAGAATTAATGTCTTCTTCACGGTATTGATTCAACATAGAATCTGGAAACTCAGCACGGAATTTCTTTGCAGTGATGGCAATTCCGGTGGCAGAAGCATAAGCTTCAAGACTTCCTTCGGAGCCTGTGCTCCAATGCTTTCTTCCGCCTGGTTTTACAACCGTGTGACCTAATTCTCCAGCAAATCCGTCGTGACCGTAGATCAAACTTCCGCTTGCTACGATGCCACTTCCAACGCCAGTTCCAAGCGTGATCATTATGAAATCCTTCATCCCTCTTGCGGCGCCAAACATCATTTCTCCAAGAGCAGCTGCATTGGCATCATTTGTCATTTTGCAAGGCACTCCGAATTTCTTCGTCATCATTTCTGCAAATGGAACTACGCCTTTCCAAGGAAGGTTAGGAGCCAACTCAATGGTTCCTGTATAATAGTTTGCATTGGGAGCGCCAACGCCGATTCCGTCTAATCTGGTGACAGAGGTTTCATCTATCAATGGTTTTATATTGGAATATAAAGCATCAATAAAATCTTCTACCTGTTTGTAATCTTCAGTTTTAATGCTTCCTTTCGCGAGGATCTCTCCGCGGTGGTTTACCAAACCGAATTTGGTGTTTGTGCCGCCAATATCTATACCTATGGCGATTTGTCGTGATAAATCAATTAATGACATCGATCAAAATTTTTAAGACCCTAAATTTAGAGAAAAGGATTTTAATATGAATTAAATATTCAGTTAATTTTAAAAATTAGAAATTATATTTGATCGTAATGCCATACGTTCTTGGATCTCCCAAAACTGCGGCGTAATGTCCTGCGTTGCCTGCGCCAGGAAGTAATTGCTCAAAATAGTCCCTGTTCAAAATATTCCTCACCCAAAGATAAGTTGTAACGCCACTTCTCACCCGGAAACCAAATCTTGAGTTGAAGAGCGCATATCCAGGAACATTCAGAAACTGAGATGGCGTAGGACTGGAGGAAAATGTCGAACGGTAGTAACTATCCAATGCGAAGAAATAATCGCCATTATAATTCAGAAATTTGCCAGAAAAATTGATTTCTCCACCTGTGGATCCTGCCCATTTCGAAACACCTGGCAAAACGCCACCCGAAATATCAACAAAAGTAGGGCCTCCAGTATTTTCCAAAGCAGGCGGTGCATTGATGAATTTTGTATAGATCGCTTCTGTGTAAGCCAAGTTGGAGTAAAAATTTAAATTGCTAAAACTGTAGGAAAGATCAGTCTCAATGCCACGTACTCTTACTTTTTCTGCATTGGCAAGATAACCTCTGTTGATGGATAGATCTGCCGCCTGCACTTGAATTTGATAATCTTTGATGTTGGAATTGTACAATGTCAAATTAAAAATGAAATTCTTAAATGGTTGCGATTTCAAACCCAATTCATAATGAAGGATTCTTTCAGGTTTTACAACTGCAAGCTCGGTTAATGCATTTCCATTAGAATCTGTTGGCAATCCGCCAAGATTAAGGCCGACTGGTTTAAAACCTGTAGAGAATGTTCCGAACAAGTTGTAGTTTTTTGTTGGTTTGTAAGCCAAGGTCAATTGTCCCGAGAAATTGGTGTCATCAATTGATGCATTGAATTCCTGATTGCTGTAAACTGAATTCTTCAAAGCGAGCAAAGCTGGGTCAGTCGTCTGTAGACCGCCATAAGTGTATCTTTTGAAGTCGATTTCTTTTTTGTCATAATTAATTCTAATGCCTGGAAGTAAACTGATTTTTTCTGTAAAGTTCCAATCCAACTGCCCAAAAACCGCCCCACTGAAAGAGTTGAGACTTGGATAGGATCTGATTCCGTAACCTTCCAACAGTCCAGGCGTTTGCCATAAAGTGCTCGTTGAATTTTGAGAAAATCGCCATTGGTCTTTTCCTGCTTCCTCAATCTGTCCTTCCTTGTCGGCTCGTAATCTTTGCCAGATGCCGAATACGCCAAAAACACCACTTAATTTTTCGTTGAAATTTCCTGACCAACGGATCTCTTGGCTCCATTGCTGATGTTTGCTTGGTGCCTGCGATTTTGCCAAAGCAGAAAGTCCAGTAAAATCTCTGTCATTGGACGGATTCCAATTCCAAAATCTCCAAGCTGAGGTAGAAACTATTTTTCCTTTCCCCAAAGTGTACTCAGCATTCAGGGAAAGTCCGCCCATATCTTGTTCAGCTTTCCACGGCGTGTCTGTATCGACAGTTCTGTTAAACGGGTCGATTGCGGGAAGTGTGTAACCAAGGTCTGAAATGATATTTCCAAATTGTCTGTAGGCGGCCCTTTTTGTGGTCACAACGCCTGCGATGACTTGTGCATAACCATTGGCTCTTAGTCTGTTGTAATCTCCAGTTAATATGAATTTCAGATTTTCATTTGGTTTATATAACAACTGATCGCGAATTGCAATGGAATTGATATCATTAAGATCTTGGCTTGTTCGCGAATTATAAATGGTTCCATCACGATGTGTTCCCGAAGCTGAGAATCTATTAGCAAATTTATCCGAGATAGCGCCAGTTACTGAAGTTTTTGCCTGAATAAATCCATAGTTGCCAAAACTGATCTCCGCTGTCCCACCCGTGGTAAAACTTGGTTGTTTTGTAGTCACATTGAAAGTTCCGGCCGTTGTGTTCTTACCGAATAAAGTTCCCTGTGGACCGCGCAAAACCTCAATCCTCTCGATGTCAACAAAGTCTAAAGTTGTAGCTGCTGGTCTTGCGTAATAAACGCCATCAACATAAAACCCAACTCCCGGATCCAAACCATCATTCGTCAAACCAAAAGTAGAGCCCAATCCCCTTATGCTGAGACTCGTGTTTCTAGGAGTTGAACTGTAAAACTGAACCGATGGCACCAATTCTTTCAACCGATTGACATTGAATGCGCCTGTTTCCTCAGCTTTTTTGCCAGAGATGACATTGATTGGAATTGGAACTTGCTGAGCCGTTTCTTCTCTACGTCTTGCTGTCACAATGACTTCGGTAATGACAAAATCATTTGGCAGTAATTTGATGATTAAGGTGTCGTTATTATTTTCCTTTAGTATTAATTGTTTGACTTCGAATCCTGATTTTTGAATCTTGAATTCTGAAGGAAAATCATTAATGTTATTTAAAACAAAAAGTCCATCCTGATCGGTTTGTACGGATAGATTTTTATCAGACTTCGAAGTGATCTTTACGGAATTGATCGGTTTTTCATTGATGCTGTCTAGAATTTTTCCGTAAATCGAATGCTGTGCGAAGGAATGGACGAATGTGAAAGTGAAAAAGAGGAATGACCACTTTTTCAAGACAATAGAATTGCTGCTCATAGTTTATTAAAAATAGAGAGCAAAAGTATAAAACTTTATTATCATACTAAAACAGTATGAATTAAAATTAATATAAAACCTGAATGATTAAATTCAGGTTATGATATCAATTATTTATCTGTGTTTTCTTTCTTCGTCCCCACCAGATCATAAATCCGGTGACTGGCATTGATGCAATAATGATACTGACGATGAATGCCAATATTTTGGTAGGCAAACCTAAGATGGCGCCAACGTGGATGTCATAATTGGCCGCAACTACTTTCTCACCAAAGTTTTTATCTTTCGGATCGTGTGTGTGCAAGAGTTCGCCGGAGTTTTCGTCAAAAATCAAACTGCTGTTTTTATGATAAGAATACGAGAGATGTCTTACAAAAACCGAAAAATTGGGATGTTCGTGATCGTCCAAATGCGGATGTCCAAGATCCAGACTGAACGCGTACGCTGTTGGGTAAAGTTCCTTCACTTTGTCAGAGATTTTGTCCAAAGTATTGTCATTCCTCATCTCGATCGGCGCTTTTGTCGTAATAGCTGAGAAATCTGGGTAAACAGTTTCTCCTCCCGAGAAGACAACATAAATCATCGCCTGAACTGCAAAAAATGCGTAGAACAAACCAGTGATCGTCAGAATCAAAGCGAAAATAGAAGAGTAAAATCCTAAGACATTGTGAAGGTCGTAATTCTTACGTTTCCATCTTGTTGTGTCCTTCCATTGGAATGCAAATCTTTGTTTCCTCGCCGCTTTATTTTTTGGCCACCAAAGAATGATCCCGGAAATCAGCATAATCAAGAAGATGACAACAGGAATCCCGACGACGTAAGTTCCCCAATCTTGTTTCAAAAGAAAGCTCCAGTGGATGGATTTTACGATGGCAAAGAATCCGTTTTTTTCGTCATAAACCTGAAGAACTTTTCCTGTGTAAGGATTGACGTACGCCAATTTGTAAATCGGAAATTCATCAAAATAATTCCACTGATCTGGCTGGTGCTCGTACCAATAGACCTGATAGGAAAGTTTCTTATCAATAGGAACATTGATCCAGTGGATCGGATATTTTTCATTGGTCTGCTCATTCACCAGTTTTTCTATGACGCGGATGGGCAAGATCTGTTTTTGATCGATGTTTTGCTCTTGGTGGTAGATGTATTCCTTGCGAGAAATGTTTTCTATCTCATCTTTGAACACGAATAGTGCGCCCGTAATTGCAATAATGAAAATGAGTATACCAATGGACAAGCCAAACCACAGATGTAGTTTGGCTGTCCATTTTTTAAAGAAACTGGGTTTCTTTTTATGATGATGTTTTTTCTTCATAAAAGTTTAAAAAGCCAAGCTGCAAACTTAGCTTTTTTATTTTTTAGAATTTGTAATTCAAGCTGATTGAAAGTGTTCTCAATCTTTGTGGCGTAACTGTTGACCAACCAGAGAAATATTTCTTATTGGCAATGTTATCCACTTTCAAAATAATGCTGTATCTATCTTCTGTGTAAGAAAGTGACGAGTTCATAATGATGTAACTTGGAAGTGGAAAAGCACCGATATTACCTCTGTTCAAAGTATAAAATCTGCTTGCAGAGTTACCTCCGAAACCGATGCCGAAGTTTTTAAGCGTCCCGGTTTGGATTTTGTAAGTTCCCCAGAAGTTGATCAGGTTTTTTGGTCCCGCATCTTCTGTCCTATTTCCAGGATATCCTTCGTCACCTTTTACAACATTACTATCATTGTAACTGTATCCGGCAATCAAATTCATCCCAGGAATTGGGCTTCCCAAAACACTTAATTCGAAACCTTTGCTTTCTACTTCTCCGCCTTGATTTACATTAATGCCATTGCCCATCACTTTGTTTTTTACATTGATGTTGTAATAACTTGCGGTAATAGAGAATTTTTCGCCGGCTAAATTTGCTTTTGTACCAACTTCCCATTGATTGGCGTGCTCTGGATCAAAATAACGAAGCTCACTATTCAAAACATTTCCTAGATCATCGGTGATTTGAATTGTTGAAGGATCAACATTTCGGAAACCATTCATATAATTACCAAAGATTGAAACTTTGTCTTGGATCGGCTGATATACCAAACCTAACTTAGGTGAGAGGGTGGTTTTTTCTTTAGAATTGTCTGTAGCGTAAGCAGTTGCCATTCCTGTGAAATGATCCAATCTCAAACTTAGCATTGCAGATAGATTTGGAAGAATGTTCACAACATCTGAAACATAGGCACTGTAGATTTTTGCTTCCGCATTTCCTATTTCTTGTCCTGCGTTTCTTAGTTCATAGTCAACTGCAGATTTTGTAAGAAGGTCTGCTTTTGTATCGGTTTGATTAACCAGGTTCACTACACCGTGTCCAATCCATCCTGTTCCGCCTTGGATGAAATCTCTTTGGAAATAGTCTAAACCAAATAGTAATTTATTCTTTACACTTCCAAAATTAAAAGTTCCAACAAAGTTTTGCTGAATTCCTGTTGTATTGGTCTCTCCACCAACATTAGCAATAAATCTTACGAAATCTCCACCATTGGATTGATCCCACAAGTAAGAATAGTAACCTTCCGTTTTAGTATTGCTTCTTGAAACTAAGGTTTTGGATATCCAATTATCAGATATTTTGTAGTCGGCAGTAGCTTGTATATTGAATGAATTGTTATTGATAGTTAAATCATTGCTGGTGTATGATTTTTTATAATTGTCTTTGAACAAACCAATTGAATTAAAAGAAAGCGGTGCATATCTGTTCAAGAAAATCATTGGCGCATTTGAGGATTCCGACGTTTTGATTTCTGTATTCACGTGGAACGTCAATCTGTCGTTGGCTACAAATTTTACAGATGGAGCGATGTAGAAAGATTCGTTAAAACCAGCATCTTGGAATGTATTGTTTTTCTGATAAGCAGTGTTCACTCGTGCAAATAGGTTTTTGCTGAGTGGCGCGTTTACGTCAGCTGTAAGTCTGTTCAAACCGTAGCTTCCGTTCACATAATTGACTTCACCACCAAAATGATTGTAAGGCTTTTTTGTAACAACATTGATCATACCTCCATAAGAAATCACACTTCCACCATACAAAGTTCCAGATGGGCCTTTGATTGCTTCAATGATTTCGATACCTGCAGGATCTAAAGTTCCGTTGCTTAAGCTCGGCATTCCGTTTACCAAAGTTGGCTGAAGGGAGAAACCTCTCATAGTGTAATATTCTCCACCATCATTTCCTCTACCTGTGGATTCCCAAAGTCTTGTAATACCGGTTACATTCTTAAGAGCATCATTAAAGTTCGTAACAACTTGTTCTTTGATAACGTTTTTGTTTACAGTATTATAAACCTGAGGATTTTCAATATCTTTAAGAGGCATTTTATTTGCCGATTCTCTGTCTCTAGTAATGTATCCGTGTACTACAACACCATCAATCTCATTTGATTTGTTAATAGAATCATTTTCCTGAGCATATGCAAAAGTGGAAACTAAAACCACAGCACTTACAATAACTTTCTTCATTGATATAATAATTTTTGCAAATGTATTATTTTTATTAATTCTAAATTAGAATAAATTATGATATTTGTCATTTCTTAATAAATGTTAAAACAAAAAAAGCTGTTGAAATTATCAACAGCTTTTTAGTTATATCGTAAAATCCTTGTTTATGCAGGGATTTCGCCTTTGTAAAGGAAGGAAACAATCTCTTTGTTCACTTTTTCTACCATTTCGCTAAACAAGTAGAAAGATTCTTGCTTGTAGATTACCAATGGATCTTTTTGCTCGTAAACTGCTCCTTGGGAAGAACGACGTAGATCATCCATTTCTCTCAAGTGGGTTTTCCAATTTTCATCAATGATAGATAGAGAGATATTCTTCTCAAAATCAGTGATCAAACTGTCGCAATTGGTTTCGTAAGCTTCTTTCAAGTCGGTTACAATCGTCATCGTTTTTGTACCGTCTGTGAAAGGAACTTGGATCATTTTGAACATCGAACCTTGGTTTAGGAAAACGTTCTCTATGATTGGGAAAGCTTTTTCTTTAAGAAGATTCAATCTTAAGTCGTAATCTTCTTTTGCGGCTTTGAAAACCAAATCTGTAAGCGCAGGAATTGGTGTGCTTCCAAATTGAGCCTCAGTTACAGGCGCTTCCATTGTGAAATATTTGATGATATCGAATTCGAAATCTTTGTAGATTCCAGTTGCTTTGTGTTGAGAAACGATCGCGGCCGCTGTATCATAGATCATATTCACGATGTCGTACTTCAAGTGGTCTCCGAACAAGGCGTTCTTTCTACGTTTATAGATCACGTCACGTTGTTTGTTCATTACATCATCGTACTCCAACAATCTCTTTCTCACACCGAAGTTATTTTCCTCCACTTTTTTCTGAGCTCTTTCGATAGACTTGGAAATCATAGAATGCTGAATCACTTCGCCATCTTTATGACCCATTCTGTCCATCATTTTCGCAATTCTTTCGGATCCGAAAAGACGCATCAAGTTGTCTTCCAAAGAAACATAGAACTGAGAACTTCCTGGATCTCCTTGACGTCCAGCTCTACCTCTCAACTGTCTGTCAACACGGCGAGAATCGTGTCTTTCTGTTCCGATGATCGCGAGTCCACCGTTGGCTTTCACTTCGCCTTTCAGTTTGATATCCGTTCCTCTACCTGCCATATTGGTTGCAATGGTTACAACACCAGCGCCACCAGCTTCTGCTACGATCTCAGCTTCCTTCTTGTGAAGTTTCGCATTCAATACGTTGTGAGGGATTTTTCTTAAGCTTAATGCTCTTGACAATAATTGAGAAATCTCAACCGATGTAGTACCAACCAAAATAGGTCTTCCAGCGGCAACTAGTCTTTCGATTTCTTCGATTACGGCATTGTATTTTTCACGATTGGTCTTGAAAACCAAATCTTGTCTGTCATCCCTTTGGATTGGTCTGTTGGTAGGAATTACAACTACATCAAGTTTGTAGATCTGCCAGAATTCTCCAGCTTCTGTTTCCGCAGTTCCGGTCATTCCCGCAAGTTTGTTGTACATACGGAAGTAGTTCTGCAAAGTAACCGTTGCAAACGTTTGAGTTGCTGCTTCGATTTTTACATTTTCCTTAGCCTCGATCGCTTGGTGAAGTCCGTCAGAATAACGTCTTCCTTCCATGATACGACCAGTTTGCTCATCAACGATCTTCACCTCGCCGTCAATTACCACATATTCATCATCTTTTTCGAATAATGTATAAGCTTTCAATAATTGATTCATTGTGTGAATACGCTCGGATTTGATAGAGAAATCTCTGTACAATTCTTCCTTCGCTGCGAACTCATCTTCTTTTGAAAGATTTTGTTTTTCGATATCAGCGATTTCTGTCCCGATGTCTGTCAAAACGAAGAATTGTTGATCTTCATTACCAGCTGACATATATTCTACACCTTTGTCTGTCAAATCGATTTGATTGTTTTTCTCATCGATCACGAAATAAAGATCTTTATCTACTTTTGGCATATCGCGGTTGTTGTCCGCCATATATTGACCTTCAACTTTCTGAAGCAATGCTCGGTTTCCGCTTTCTGATAAGAATTTGATCAATTGTCTGTTTTTCGGAAGACCTCTGTAAGCTTGCAACAATTTGAAACCCCCTTCCTTGGTGTTACCACCAGCAATTAATTTTTTAGCTTCATTGAAAAGAACTGAAACTGTTTTCTTTTGTACTTCAACAATTCTGTCAACCGATGGTTTCAAAACATCATATTCCTGTCTGTCTCCTTGTGGAACCGGACCGGAAATGATCAATGGGGTTCTGGCATCATCTACCAAAACTGAATCCACCTCATCCACAATAGCAAAGTTCAATTCTCCCTGAACTAGTTCAGTTGGAGAAGTCACCATATTATCTCTCAAATAATCAAAACCGAATTCGTTGTTGGTTCCGTAAGTGATGCTTGCTTGGTAAGCTTTTCTTCTAGCGTCAGAATTTGGCTGGTGAAGATCGATACAATCGATGTTCATGCCGTGGAATTCATACAGTGGTCCCATCCAAGCGGAGTCACGTTTTGCCAAATAGTCATTCACGGTTACAACGTGAACACCACGGCCAGGAAGTGCATTAAGGTAGATTGGTAAAGTTCCAACAAGCGTTTTCCCTTCTCCAGTTGCCATCTCTGCAATTTTTCCTTCGTGAAGTACAACACCACCGATAAACTGCGTGTCGTAGTGGACCATATCCCAAACAACAGGCGTTCCTGCCGCATCCCAATGGTTTTTCCAAACAGCAGTTTCACCTTCTAGAACTACAAAATCTTTTGTAGCTGCCAATTCGCGGTCTCTGTCTGTAGCCTTTACGCGGATTTCTCCGTTTTGTGCCAAACGTCTGGATGTTTCTTTTACCAGAGCAAATGCTTCTGGAAGAACTTCAGCCAATACTTTTTCCTCAACCTGATAAGACTCTTTTTTAAGGCCTTCGATTTTGGTGAAAAGTGCTTCTTTCTCATCAACGTTGGTTGAGTTTTTTATCTGCTCTTTAGTTTCTTCAATTTGGGTTGTAAACTTAGCAGTTGCAGTTTTTAATTTATCTTTAAATTCTGCTGTCTTATCTCTCAATCCATCATCGGTCAATGCTTGGATTCCAGATTCTACTGTCTTGATTTTTGCGACAACTTTTTTTACTTCTTTAAGATCTTTTGCATTTTTGTCTCCCAAAAAACTTTTAAGAACGGTATTTAAAAAACTCATTTATTCAGCTTTTGGCAATTAGCATTTGGCTAATCGCATTAATAATTTTATTTTCAAAGGCTAATCGCTAATCGCCAAGAGCCAATTGCTATCTTAATATTCGTCTTCGTTCCAGAGGTAATCCTCGTCTGTAGGATAGTCGCTCCAGATTTCGTCAATCGCATCATAGATCTCTCCTTCGTCCTCGATAGCTTGTAGGTTTTCTACAACTTCCATAGGTGCTCCGGTTCTGATGGCGTAGTCAATCAATTCTGCCTTGGTCATCGGCCAAGGTGCATCACTAAGGTAAGATGCTAATTCTAATGTCCAATACATAATTTATAATTTTTGCAAAAGTAAAAAAATAGGTGATACTTTATACACTTTTCTACTGATTTTCAACAATATTTAAAAATTATTTTATTTAATATTCAAATTCCTGTTGTCATCGTAAGTTATTAGTGCGGATTTCCCAAAAACCATTCCACAAATTTTTTTATGCCATTTTGGAAGTTTGTCCTTGGTGCATATCCAATTAATGTCCTTGCTTTTGTAATGTCGGCATTGGTTTTTTGAACATCGCCGGGTTGCATTGGCAACATTTTTCTATTTGCCTTTTTGCCAATTGTGGTTTCTAAGACAGACAGCATTTCGTTGAGTGTCACCACTTCGCTTTCGCCAAGATTGATGATCTCATAAACCTTGTCATTCGTCTCAAGATGTTTGATTGATTTTAATATCCCATCAATGATATCCTCAATGAAAGTGTAATCTCTTGCTGTGGAACCATCGCCGTAAAAAGGGATTTCTTTATTTTCAAAAATCAATTTAGTGAATTTGTGGATCGCCAGATCTGGTCTTTGTCTCGGGCCATAAACTGTGAAAAATCTCAGTTGGATCATATCAATATGATAAAGACTATGATAAACGTGACCGATAATTTCACCACATTTTTTTGTCGCAGCGTAAGGCGAAATAGGATTGTCCACATTATCAGTTTCCGCGAAAGGAATTTTCTCATTATTGCCATAAACACTTGACGACGAGGCGCAAACGAATTTTTTGATTCCAAATTCTTTGCAAAGTTCCCATAGATTCTGAGTGCCACGGATATTCACTTCTTCATATTCCAAAGGTCTTTCTATAGACGGACGAACACCAGCCAAGGCCGCCAAATGAATGACTAGATCAATTTTATGGTTTTGAAAAATCTCTTCCAAACCTTTTTTATCACGGATATCCTGAAAGTAAAACTGGTAATTGTCTGATTTAGTTTCAGTTGATAAGTTTTGAATATCGGTTTCTTTGTCCGTAAAATTAAATTCAGATTTTGTGGCTAAAGATTCGAGCGTATTTTTAATCTTAATTTTGTAATCGTAAAAATCGTCGAAATTGTCAATATTAATGACAGAATGTCCATTTTTCAAAAGTTGTTCTACCAAATGAGAACCAATAAATCCACTGCCTCCAGTTACTAAATAATTCATAAAATCAAATGTGTTGCGAAGATAAGAATTAAACAAAAACAGAAACGATTCTTTTGAAATTTAGTTGGGAACTTTAAAATTAATTAATAATGTTTACTTTTAATCCCAATTTCAAATCCACATCAAAATGCAATTCTCCGGACAAATCCTGAAAATGATCTCTCAAAACGGAAAACCAATCCAATATTACCTAAACCTGAATGGCGACCTCATCAATATGAATCAACTTTTTGGGAAAGAACTTCACGTCAAACACGTTGGCTACGAATGTGTGAATTGTGGGAGCGACGAGAAGATCTACCGAATGGGATTCTGCAAAAAATGCTTCTTCGAAAGTCCATACGCGAGCGATTCGATCATCCGACCGGAATTGTCAACCGCGCATCTTGGCGTGGGCGAAAGAGATCTGGAAGTTGAGAAACAGATCCAACTGGTTCCGCACATCGTTTATTTGGCTTACACAGGCGATGTGAAAGTTGGCGTGACTAGAGAAGCGCAAATCCCGACAAGATGGATAGATCAAGGGGCGACTTTTGCGTTGCCAATTGCCATCACGGAAAACCGTTACGAAGCTGGAATGATAGAGGTGGAACTGAAAAAACACGTGGCCGACAAAACCAATCCGAAGAAAATGCTTTTGGATGATTACGAGGACACTTTAGACCTGATCGATTTCCGAAACAAAATTGCAGACTATTTTCCCAACGATTTCAAAAAATTTGCGGTGAGCGAGGAAAATATCATCAAACTCGATTTTCCTTACGAAAAACCTGAGAAGATCAATGTTTTCACGTTGGACAAAAAACCAGAATTCAATGGTGTTTTGAAGGGAATCAAAGGGCAGTATCTTGCTTTTGAAGGCGATGATTTCATCAATGTTCGTGGGCACGAAGGTTATGTGGTGGAGTTGACGGTTTAAAATTTTAGTATGAAAAACGGATTGCTTTTTCTATTGCTCATTTTCTTTTCCTGCACAGAAAGTTCTCCCAAATTTTCTAAGAAAGATATCGATTATATTGAAAGGGACAAAGAAACTGGTTGGTTCCGAGTTCACAACAAGAAAAACAAATGGGGTTTCATAGATAAAGATAGTTCTATCGTTATTCCGTTCGAGTATGATTTTGTGAATCCGTTTGAAAATGGACTTGCTTATGCAAAAATTGGAAGAAAGGAATTTTTCATCACAAAGAGAAATTTAAGATTAGAAGGCGATTTTGATGAAGTCAAGATTTTTTCTTTCGGATTAGCAGGGGTTCGTAAAAATAAAAAATGGGGCTTCATCGATGAGAAAGGAAAGTTAATTATCCAACCAATTTATGATGAGGTTCAATATTTCACAACTAACGGACTTTGTTCTGTTGTCAAAAATGGAAAATCAGGATTCATTGATAAAACTGGAAAAGAAATCATCCCGGTTATTTACGATGATGCTCGCTCAGAACAATTGGATGATATTGTGATTGTCCAGAAAGATAAGAAATGGGCTTTCTTCGATAACAAAGGAAAACAGCTGTCAGGCTTTCTTTATGATGAGGTTTTTAGCACAAACCATTATGATTTTTCTAAAGATATTTTTGACAGGAGTCAATCAACCTATTTTAAAAATGGAGCAGTTTTAGTGAGGAAAGGAAAGAATTATGAGTTCCTTAATGAAAAAATAGAACCTGCTTTCCCAAATAATAAATTCGATTCTGCAACGGTTTTTGATGGATTTAAAAATGCAATTGTAAAAAGAAATGGCAAGTACGGAATGATAAAATCCGATGGACAAATCAAAGTTCCTTTCGAATATGATTTTATTGAAGCTTACGACAGCAACCACGGAAATTATTCTGAATATTTCAACGCTAGGAAAGGAAAGGTTTATTCTATCTTCAATCAAAACCTTAAGAAAATTGGAGAATCTTTGGAGCCTATTTATAATAATTTCCGCACAGACAATCCAGCAATTTCATTCAAAAATCTAAAAGGAAAATATGGCGTTGTCGACAGAAATGGAACTGTAAAAGTGCCTTTTGTTTATGATGAAGAACTCCAATTTGAACGACAAAATTACGCAGTTGCCAAAATCAATAATGAGGTTGGTCTCATCGATTCCAAAAACAAAATTCTAATTCCTTTTGGAAAACAGTTCATCTATGAAGTTTTTGATAGGCTTGATGATAAACCAAAAGAATCGGAAAATTACTTTATTGTCGCAAATGATAATACAGCAAAGATTGTTGATATTAATAATAAAACAATCGTAAACGGTTATCAGTCCATTCATCCGCTTTTTTATGACCATTCTAAATTCTTGGTTAAGAAAAATAAAAAATTCGGTGTTATTGATTTGAACAATAAAATTCTTTCTCCAATTATTTATGATGAGTTTTCCGATTGGGTAGAATATGGTCCCGAAAATAGACATATTGTAAAACTCGGCTCCAAATCTGGAATGTTGGAGTACAAGACTTTCAAGGAAAAGATTCCGGCAATTTATGATTTTGTTTTCGTGGCGAGAGATAAAGTTTTTGTCGGAAAAAACAAGAAATTCGGAATTATAGATTTGAATAATAAAATCATCTGTCCGTTGATTTATGATGAATTGAAACCAAATTTAGGATATGGCTTAGGTTTTGGAGATGATAAAATCTATGCGAGGAAAGGAATGCAATATTTTGAAATTAATAGTAATGGAAAAATTTTAAAGTCATTTACAAAAACTGAATTTCTTGAAAACACAAAAGAGCCAGAACCACCGCCTCCGCCACCGAAAATAAAATAATTGATGAAAAAAACTTTAAAAGTTACCGGAATCGTTCTGGGAAGTATTTTGCTTCTCATCCTGTTAGTGAACGTTGGATTCACGCTTTGGCTCAAGTATCAGCTTCCGGATTACATCAAAAACAAAACACCTTACGCCATTACCTACAAAACTTTGAATGTCGAAATTCTCAGTGGTAGCATTTCGGCAGACGATATTTTGATAAAATCCAAAAATCCGAATGACAAAAAAGTCCTGGCGATTGATGGCTTTGTTGATGGCTTGAATGTCAGTAGATTGGGTATTATTGATTTAATCAAAAATAAAAAAATCAATACCAATTCCATTAGATTGACGAATCCGCGTCTCAAAATCAGATTGGCGCAAAAGAAAACCAAAGATTCCGTAAAAGAACCAATGCCGTTTCTCATCCGAAATATTGACATTGCCAAAGGAAACATCGATGTTATAAATCCGGATGACTCAAAAGCTTTTTCAGCTAAAAACCTTAATCTCGAAATCAAGAATCTTAGTTTAAACGATAATCCGAACGAATTGCCGTTTGCGCTGGATAGTTACAAGATTACCGCGAGAGATTTCTTCGCCAAAATAAATGATGTTTATACGATTAATTCCAGCGATGTTAAAACCAATAATGGCCAACTGGAAATCAATGATTTTGAGTTGAAATCAATTTTGGACTTTAAAGATTGGGAGAAAAGTTTCACGAAACAAAAAAGTCTTTTCAGTATCAAAAGCAAGAAGATTTCTTTCAATGATTTGGTTTTTGATAAGACGAAACTGAATTTGAAAAATGCGCAGTTCATCAATCCCGAATTTGTGATTCAAAATCGTGATGCGAAAATCATTAAACCGAAAAATACAAAGAAAAATGGCATCGATTTGAATTTTGCCAATATTGATATTAAAAATGGAACCTTATCAATGCTGAAATCCAACGGCGAAAAATCCTTGTCACTTGCAAAATTTGATGCGAATGTGAAAGAATTTTTGATGGATGACGAAACTTCGAAAAACAAATTACCTTTCAAATTCAAAGATTACAAAATTATTGGGAACACGTTTTTCTACGATTCTGGCAAATATTACAATCTCAGTTTGTCAAGCTTCAATATGTCTTCGCAATCGATTGATTTGATGAATTTTAAAATGATTCCAAAAATGTCGCGTGCTGAGTTTGTAAGAACAATTCCGATGGAAGATGACCAGTTCAATATTTCAGCAAACAGGATTCAACTTTCTGGCGTCGATTGGACTTTTGAAAAAGAACTCGACCTTCATTTGAAATCCGCGAAACTTCACAATGTGGACGCCAATATTTTCCGAAGTAAAATTCCGAAAGACAATCCAAAAGAAAAGTTGCTCTATTCCAAAGTTCTTAGAAATATAAAATTCCCTTTAGTTGTTGACAATCTGAATCTTATAGATTCAAAATTGGTTTATGAAGAAGACAAGCCAGACAACAACGGACCTGGAAAGGTATTTTTCACAAATTTCAATTTGAATGTCAAAAATCTGAATTCCAACAAAAAGAAAGGCGCCAATACGAAAGTTCCGATTGTCATCAATTGCAATTTTATGGGCGTTTCTCCAATGAAAGTCAATTGGAACTTTGACACTTCGGACTTACGAGACAACTTTACAATTGGTGGTTATATCAATGATTTGCCGGCCAATGACATCAATCCATTCATCAAACCATATATGAATATCACAGCGACTGGAACGATTACGAGTCTTAATTATAATTTCAAAGGTAACAATGATATTATGAATGGCAAATTCAAGATCACACATAAAGATTTGAAAGTGGCGCTGATAGATAAAGATACCAAAGAGAAAAAGAAATTCCTCTCTGGCGTTGCCAATCTGTTTGTGAAAAAGGATTCTCAGAAATTTCCGGAATCTGTGGACATCTATGTTGAACGGAACAAGGAACGATCGTTCTTCAATTTCTACTGGAAAGGCATTGAGGATGGACTCAAGAAAACTTTGCTGATCATCAAGATTTAATAAAAATAAAACCTTGTCTTTTTACGGACAAGGTTTCTATTTTTGAAAAGCGAAGCGAAATTTTAAAAATCAAACTCTTCCTTCGCTTCTACTTCTGGGATTCTTTTCAGGAATCTATCGAATTCCGGACCTTCATAATTGCTGTTGGCGCCGTAGGAATCAATGATCATTGCAATATTTTCGTAATTGTCTTTGATGAGGTAAAGTGCCACATTATCAGCCGGGTCACTTGCACCTTCGAATCTGTAGGTTCGGATGATTTTCAAATCTTCTGGTTGGTATGACTTTTCTGTACCACTGATTACAAAACGTTTATCATCGGTCATTCGTATTTCGTTTGTGATTCCTTTTTGTCTTAGCTTTTCCATCACTTCCGACAGTGTAAGCATTGGTTTCGGATTATTCATAACAGTATTTTTTAGATTGGTTGTGTTTAGATAAACAAATCACGAACCAAAAAAGACTCTACAAAATATGCAAAGTCTTAAAAAAATAAAAGTTATGAAAAATTAAATTATCCTTCTCTTCAGAAGAGTGAGATAAATTACTTGTTAGCCTTGTAGCGCTTGTCTGGCGTTCCGTCCTTTTTCAAGGTTTTTGAGGCTTTGTATCGTTTGTCCGGCGTTCCGTCTTTCTTCAGTTTTACGGCTGTTGGTGTCGCTTTTTTCTCTGCTTTCGCTTCTGCCTTTTTTGTTTTTTGTTTTTGAGCTTTTGCAACAGTAGATGCAGTCAAAGCAGTTGTAGAAGCTGATGTCGCAACCGTAGATGCAACTTGTGCGCTTGCCATTCCAATCCCGAATGTCAGCAAAAGTGATGTTAAAAGATTTTTCATTTTGAATTGTTTATGTTTTTGATGAGACAAATTTATAGGATTAATTGATTCAAAATCAAATATAATAAACTTTAACCAGAAATTATAATAACTTAAAAATGCCTTAAAATTGTTGATAATGAGTTTGAAACTATGCTTAAATTGTTAGAAGTTTTAATGAACTTTTGCTCACTTTAGGGTTGCGGAAACAAAAATCAATTAAAAATTAAAACGATAAGCTACGCTAAAATTCAGCAAAGTCGCTTTGGAATAGTACTTCGCAATATCCGGCTTTTGGTTTCCGATTTTAGAATTATAGAAATTCAGCTTTGCTCCGAAAACCACTTCTTGGAAACCTTCTGCGTCCAAAACATATATGGCTTTTGCCCCAAGATTCAGTCCACCATTACCTTCATTGAAATCACCGGAATTATCCAAATAAGGACTTTTCATTCTATAAGTACTATAACCCAAGATTTCCTCGACGAAAAATTCTTCCGAGATTTTGTCTTTATGGAAAACGTACCAATCAAAATTATTCATCGATGGTGCGCCGAGGTAACCAAACTTATCACGGTCTTTGATGTTGGCGAGGAAATATGTGTATTCAACACCCAACCCGAAATTCTTGTAAAGATTGGTATTGAGTCCAAGTCCAAAACCGTAGAAATATCCAAAAGCGTCGTTCAAGAAATTATTGCCAAGCGAAGCCATTACTTTCACGTGTGGATCTACAGAAAACTTTACTTGCTCCGTCCAATCCTGCTTTCTCCGTTGTGCAGAAACCGAAATCGAACAAATGACGATGAAAAATAAAATAGATTTTTTTATCATTTCAAAGTAATATCATTAAAAATAACGTAAGTCACACCATCCGGAATCTCGATGCTGAGGGAATCTGCGGAGATTTTGCAACCTGCAGTTTCTGTGGAGAAAGATTTGATTTTAAAATTTTTCAGTTGCAATTTGTACGCGCCTTTGCTGTAAGGTCCAGCCAATACAAAACTTCCGCTTTCTTTCGGATAAGTTTCTGCAATTATTTTGTTATCAACAACAAGATGGATAGGATTCTCAAGAAATACTCCATCGGAATAGGTGAATTTTCCTTCCACATAAGCACGGAAAATATTCGTATCATCGTCTTTGCATTGGGTCAAGAGAATCGACATCAGGCAAAAAACGGATAATATTTTGAAGGTAAATTTCAAAGTTAAGTTTATTATAAAACGCAAGATTAACCAATTATGATATTTATTACCGGACAAAAATATTTTTAATTCAAATAGATCCTCACGCCAACATTGAGATTCAGCAACGGTGCTCTCGAGTAATATCGATCAATGTCTCGTTCTTCGAACTTGACTTCGGAGTCGAAGAAATAGATTTTTGGAGAAGCGTAGATTTCCACCATTTTTGCTTTTGGAAAGTTGTAGGAAAGTTCCGTTCCCAATAGAAATGCGCTTGCGTTTTCTGTATAATTATTTGAAAAATAATCAGATCGGCTCGTCAATGCCATATAACTGTATCCGATTTGACCTTCGATGTTAAAGGCTTCTGTAAAAGGATATTTGTAAAGAAAATAGGTTGTGAAGTTGGTCAGTTTCGGACTTTCTAATTCTCCGAAGACGCTTTTGTCTTTTACTTCGCTAAAGGCTCGGCTAAGTTCTATTCCAAATCCCATATTGTTTTTGAACACGGTTTGAAAGTTCAGACCAACGCCTGTAAAATTTTTCACGCCATCTTTCAGATAATTGTCACCCATCGGAAAAACGCCAACAGCATTGACGCCTAAAGTGAATTTTGGTTTTTGGGCAAATGAAAAAAGGCTGAATAAAAATGCGGTTAATAGTAGAATTTTTCTCATTATTCTATGGTGATGTTAGAAAATTTAACGTAATTCCGGCCTTCTGGAAAGACGATGGAAAGTGAATCGTAACTCAATACATAACCTGTGCGGTCTGTGGAGAAATTGAGGATTTTTTTGTTCAAGACCAATTCGGTTTCGGACGTCGCATCGGGTCCGCCCAATCTGAAAGAGCCGTCATTTCCCGTCGTGGTTTTCGAAAGGATGTAATAGGAATTTTCCAAACTCACCGGAAGATTACTCACCGATTGACTTTGGGACGTGATTTTTCCCTCCGCAAAAACTCTGGAATTATCTACGTAATCTTGTCCGCAACTCACAAACGAAAGTAGTGTAACGAGCACAATAGAACCAAAATTGAAATTTGATTTCATAGGTTAATTTTTTACGAATTTAACGTTTTTTCATTCACAAAATCACGGAGATGGATTAATAATTGAATGCTTAATTTTCGTATTTTTGCCAAGAATTACGATTCCGGGAACAAGCTCGGAATCGTTTTCCTGTTTACACATATTTCAGAATGGAATTAAAAAAAATCAATGAAAATCTGCTTCCCGATTTGCTCAAGAAAGAGTTTGGGAGTGAGATTTTTTCACAATTAGATAGCAATCAACATATTTCTGTGAAAGGAAGCGCGGGTTCGGCGGTTTCTATTTTCACGGCAGAATTGTTTCTGGCGCACAAAAAGAATATTCTTTTTGTTGTCGATGACAAGGAAGATGCGCTTTATGTGAACTCAGAAATGGAAGATCTGCTTGGGAAAGAGAATATACTTTATTTTCCTGCGACGCATTTGGAACCTTATCAAGTTGAGAAAACGCAGAACGCCAACTTGGTTTTGAGAACTGAGGTTATCAATAAAATAAATTCCGGAAAATCTCCAAAAGTCATTGTGGCCTACGTTGGCGCATTATCCGAAAAAGTGTTGAAGAAAGAAGATTTCAAAGCGATTTCTCATCAGATAAAAGTCGGCGACCAGTTGGATTTTGATTTTGTGGATGAGTTGCTGAATCATTACCAATTCAATCAAACCGATTTTGTTTCCGAGCCAGGCGAATTTTCCGTTCGTGGTGGAATTGTCGATGTTTTTTCTTTCTCTAATGAAAAACCTTTCCGGATCACATTTTTTGGTAATGAGGTGGAAAGCATCAAAACTTTTGATATCGAATCTCAACTTTCATTGAACAAAATCACGGAATTCCAGTTGGTTTCCAACATGAATTTTTCGGTTTCTGGGAACAAGGTTTCTTTTTTCGAATTGCTTTCTAATGACAGTTTGATCGTTTCGAAGAATCTATTTCTCGGCGTTAAGAAAGTCAAGGATTTTTATGAAAAATCGTTTGAGAAATTTGAAACATTAAGCAAGGAGATCAGTCATAGAAAGCCGGAAGAATTGTTTATTTCCGAAAATGAATTCAAGAATAAACTGATCAAGTTCAAAACCATCGATTTCAGTTCACACAAATTTGAACTTCCGAAGATCACAACATTGGAACTCAACCAAACACAACAGCCAAGTTTCCACAAGAATTTTGAATTGTTGATCGATGACCTTCAGGAAAAACAAATTCTCGGTTTCGACACTTGGATCTCTTTCTCATCAGAAAAACAAAGAGAAAGATTGCAGTCGATCTTCGAAGAATTGGGACATCAAATTCCATTTAAAAGTTTTAGATCCGAACTTCATCAGGGTTTTGTGGATTTGGAACATAAACTTCTGGTTTACACAGATCATCAGATATTCGACCGTTATCAACGTTACAAATCCAAAGACACGTTTGCCAAATCCGAACAACTGACTTTGAAAGATCTGATGTCATTGAAAGTGGGCGATTACATTGCGCACATCGATCACGGGATTGGGAAATTTATGGGCTTGGTGAAGGTCAATAACGATGGGAAAATCCAGGAATGTTTCAAACTGACCTATAAAAATGGCGACCTGCTTTATGTAAGTATCCATTCCCTTCATAAAATCTCAAAATACAACGGACCAGACGGAAAGGAAATTGTCCTCAGCAAACTTGGTTCGCCCGCGTGGAAATCATTAAAACAAAAAACAAAAGCGAGAGTCAAGCAGATCGCATTTGACTTGATAAAACTTTACGCGCAACGTAAAACAGCAAAAGGCTTCCAATATTCGCCGGATTCTTATCTTCAAAATGAGCTAGAAGCGAGTTTCCTTTATGAAGACACGCCGGATCAAGAAAAGGCAACTTTTGATGTGAAGCGCGATATGGAAGATGAAGGCGTTATGGACCGTTTGATCTGTGGCGACGTAGGTTTTGGGAAAACGGAAATTGCGATTCGTGCGGCCTTCAAAGCGGCCACGGACAGCAAGCAAGTGGCGATTTTGGTTCCAACGACGATTCTGGCTTTCCAGCATTACAGAAGTTTCAAGGAACGATTGAAGGATTTCCCGGTCAATATTTCTTATTTGAATAGATTCAGAACAGCGAAACAAAAATCTGAAACTTTAGCTGGATTGAAAGATGGAAAAGTGGATATCGTGATCGGAACACATCAATTGGCTTCGGAGAAAGTGAAATTCAAGAACTTAGGGTTGTTGATCATTGATGAAGAACATAAATTCGGCGTTTCGGTAAAAGATAAACTGAAGACGATGAAAACCAATGTCGATACGCTGACATTGACGGCGACACCAATTCCGAGGACTTTACAATTTTCATTGATGGCAGCACGAGATCTTTCGGTCATCAAAACACCGCCACCAAACCGTCAGCCCGTTGATACAAGTATCATTGGTTTCAGTGAAGAAGTCATCCGTGATGCGGTTTCGTATGAACTTCAGCGCGACGGACAGGTTTATTTCATTAATAATAGAATTGAAAACCTGAAAGATATTGCAGGATTGATCCAACGTTTGGTTCCGGATGCAAAAGTCGTGATTGGTCACGGGCAGATGGAAGGCAAACAATTGGAGCAAAACGTCCTCGATTTTATGAATGGAAAATATGACGTTCTGGTCGCTACAACAATCATCGAAAGTGGAGTAGATGTTCCGAATGCGAATACGATCTTCATTAATGATGCTCACCGATTTGGAATGGCAGATGTTCACCAGATGCGTGGACGAGTTGGGCGAAGCAACAGAAAAGCATTCTGTTATTTGATTACGCCACCGTTTGATATGATGACTTCCGATGCGAGGAAACGTCTGGAAGCCATTGAGCAATTTTCTGATCTTGGAAGTGGATTTCAGATCGCGATGAAGGATCTGGAGATTCGTGGCGCGGGCGATTTGTTGGGAGCGGAACAAAGTGGTTTCATCAATGAAATGGGATTTGAAACGTATCAGAAAATGATGCAGGAAGCTTTGGAGGAATTGAAGGATGATGAGGATTTTGAAAATCTTTTCGAAAATGAGGAAGACCGGCAGAAGTTATTCAAATCGACGAAGGAAGTGAATATTGATACGGATCTGGAGTTGATGTTGCCGGATCATTATGTGAGTTCGACCGAGGAAAGATTGTCATTATACCAGAAATTAGCTGAGATCAATAATGCGAACGACCTTGCAAACTTCGAAAATGAATTGAAAGATCGATTCGGAGAATTGCCAGATGAAGCCATCAATCTTCTAAAATCTGTGGAGCTGAAATGGCTGGCAGCGGAAATTGGATTTGAAAAGTTGGTCGTGAAAAACAAAGTGTTCCTCGGTTATTTCCCAGCGAATCCTCAAGACAAATTCTATCAAAGTGATAAATTCAAAAAAATAATTGCCTACCTCACACAAAATCCAAAGGAAGCCACGTTAAAAGAAAAGAACAATCAGCTGATGATGAGGAAAGACAACGTGAAAAATGTGGATGAGGTGAATCTGGTTTTGAATAGGATTTTGAATCATTAATTCTTGAAGATGGGAAAGTTTTTCGTTTTTATCGGATTGTTTATATCAATTTTTGGATTTGCGTGTAAATGCGATTACCAAAGTTTTGGGGAAAATTTTGCCAACAATAATTTTGTTGCAGAAATTGAAATTCTAAACGTTTATAATGTTGGTTCTAGTACTGATAAAGATGATCGATTTTATAAAGCCGATATTAAGATTTTAAAATTGTACAAAGGCGAGGCAATCTCTTCAATTCTTATCAGAGGAAAAATTGAAAAGGCATATCGATCTGCTTGTGAGATTGCTGTAAGTAAAGGAGATAGGTTTTTGATTTATTTAGATGCAGAAGAAAATTTTGGAATGTCGGCTTGTACTCCAAAGATTAATTTAGATAGTAAGAATATTCATAAAGAACGAAAAGCTTTGGAATTTTTAATTAGTCAGAAAATTACCAATACAAACTGCTTCTATTTTTTAGGCGATTACTTTCATAAATTCAAAAACTTAAAACCCGAAAATAATTTTGCAGTTTATAAATTGAAAGTCAATGCGCAATCTAAGGTAGAATCTATCGCCGTTGTTCAAGATTTTGGAACATCTAAAGATTCTGAGATCAAAAATGTAATCAAAGAAAATTTTGTGATGCTAAAAGATTTTATGACAGAGGTTAAGAACGAAGAAGTTGTTTTGGTTTTGTTCTTTGATAAGGAAAATGAGGATGTTATTTCTAATTTTAGTTATCTGCCAGATTATCATTAATTCAAGTATTATTTTACTGAATAATTTCAAATTAAAATTTATTTTAAAAAACTAACTTTGCAAACAGAAAATCAATCCATGAAAAATATATTTTATTATCTCACGCTTGTCTTCGGAATATTAATGCTATCGTCTTGTGATCCAAGTCAGGACGGAAACGGTGATTTTCTGATAGGTGTTGACTATCAAAATAATACAAATACCGGCGGAGGAACGACATCTGGAAGAGTGCTGAAACAATTGAAATCCCACCTCAAAGATGACACGGGACAATATGAAGATGCTACTTTTAACTACAATTATACAGGCACAAAGCTCACGTCGCACACAGACGATTCTGGTGAAGTGACCAGATTTGATTACAATAGCAACAACAAGATTTCCAAAATGTCGAGTACTGGACAAACTTCGGCTTTTTCTTACTCTGGAGGAAATCTTTCAACCGTTGTGACAGATGTGGAGGGTGTTGCAAAAATGACTGCAACTTACACATACAGTGGAGGTAAGCTTTCGAAAATCATTTCCATACAAGAATACTCTTTGCCTTTTCCTATTAAAGCTTATTTTGAAACGACTTATGAATTTCAGGGAGAAAATATGGCCAAGTCTGTGATCAAAAATGGTGTTTATAATCCTGTAACTGGCGATCTGGAAATGAGTCCTGATGTGCAGACTGTTTCTTTTACTTACGATTCGAAAAAATCACCTTACAAACTTCTTCCGTTGGAGTACCATCTTTGTTTGATAGGGATTGCGCCACAAGGAGGGAATTATCTTTCTGCCAACAATGCTGAAAAAGTGACCATTGCAAACGGCGGTGTTACTACAGAAGTAATGACTTTTTCTCACGCTTACGACAGCGAGAATTATCCAACTAAAAGTACTGCAGGACAAGATTTTATCGAATATAAATATCAGTAATCAATGAAATATCTTATCGTCGGCATTGGGAACAAAGGGGAGGAGTATGCAGAAACGCGACATAATATCGGCTTCAAAGTAGCTGAAAAAATTGCTGAGAAGATAGAAGCACCTTTCAAATCTTCGAACTTTGGACTCCTTGCAGAAGGGAAATACAAAGGCAGAAAAGTCTTTGTCCTAAAACCTGATACTTATGTGAATCTCTCCGGAAATGCGGTGAAATTCTGGATGCAGAAAGAGAACATCCCATTAGAAAATATTTTGATCATTACAGATGATCTAGCTTTGCCTTTCGGTTCTTTGAGAATGAAAATGAAAGGTTCCGACGCTGGTCACAACGGTTTAAAAAGCATCCAATCACAATTGAATACTCAAAATTATCCAAGGTTGAGATTTGGCATCTCTGCAGAATTTTCGGAAGGTAAACAAGCGGATTACGTTCTCGGAAAATGGAATGAAGAGGAAAAAGAAAAACTCTCCGAAAGAATCGAAAAGTTTTCCCAAGCTAGTTTATCTTTTGTCTTTGCAGGCATTCAGAACACAATGACCGCTTTCAACGGTAAATAAAATTATTTCTTAATAAATTTTGCAGAAGTTGATGTGCCGTCTTGGAAATCAACTTTGATCAAGTATTGTCCAACTTTTAGTTTTCTTACATCGATCAAAGTCTTGGAAGAGGTTTGCAATAGTTTTCCATCTGCGGAAAACACGGAAGCCTGTTTTAGTTTTTTGTCTTCATAAGTTACTGTTAATTCATCTGATGTTGGATTTGGATAGACAGCAACTTTCGATTTAGCATCTGTTTCGGATGTTGACAAAGCATTGGCGCCGTACAATGAAAAAGCCATTCCGCTAACCATATTTGAAACTTGATTCACATTTGTCCAATCTGTATATCCTGAACCCAAAAGATTGTTAGGATCTACGATTTTCGCTGTTTCAAGTTTTGGAAGATTCATAGTAGATGCTGCCCAATAGAAATGTTTTTTGGCAGTCATGAAGCTTGTATCATTCATATTGTTTAAAACAGAGTACAGGACCACCCAATATTTGGTGTTGGCATTGTAAACCACAGAACTTGGGATATTCCACTCAACGTTCAATATTTTTGCATCAGCAGGGTCTGTTGTCATGACAACATTGGCATTGGTGGCAAAATTGGTGAAACTCATTTTCATTCCAGAATTTACCCATACAGGAATGCCGGATGGTTTACCTCCGTTGTCATTATAAAATGAAACTCTCCAAGACAGAAGGTTCTGTAAATCTAGAAAACCGTCTTCTATATGTCCGGTAAATTTAATTTTGTTGATCGTACTGTTTGTTGGTAATTCGAAATCATCAGCAACGTAGATTCCCATTTTCTCATTATAATTAGCTGAGGAAATGACATCAATTGAAGCGAAGAAATCTGAAGCTAAAGGTTTTTGCTCGAAAAGCAAATTTTGACCGAACGCCAGGGAAGATGCGCCCAGAAGGAAGAATAGTTTTTTCATCAATGTATGTTTTTGCAAAGATAATCAAACAATCCTATCCACAAAAATTAATTTTCAGATTTTCAAAATAAGAAATAAGTAAGCCGGATAAAATAAATTACCCGGCCTACGAACCTAATTAATTGTATGAAAAAAAATGTTTTTATAACCAAGTTACAACGCCCGTCTCAACATCGTAATTTGCACCTACGATTTTGATTTTGCCTTCATCTTCAAGGCTTTTAAGAGTTGTGCTGTTTTTGCGAATATCCTCGATCGCGTTTTTAACGTTCTGCTGATTCAGTCTTTCCAAAAGATCTTCGTTTTTGGAAGAGCGATCTTCGCCATCTGCAATGATATCATTGATGATGTGATCAAAATGACCAATCAAATGGTTCAGGTTTTCCATTCCCATTCCTTGGATTGCGGCAGCGTCCAAGCCTCCTTTCAGAGCGCCACATTTTGTGTGACCCAAAACTACAACAAGTTTGGAACCAGCAACGTTGCAACCAAATTCCATAGAACCAAGAATATCCTGATTCACAAAATTACCGGCAATTCTGACACTGAAGATATCGCCCAGACCTTGGTCGAAAATCAATTCAGCAGAAGTACGGCTGTCGATACAGCTCAAAACTACAGCAAATGGCCATTGTCCTGCACGCGTATCATTTACCTGAGAAAGGAGATCTCTATTTGCTTTGAGATTGTTCACAAATCTTTGATTTCCCTCTTGTAGGATTTCCAAAGCTTTTGCAGGTGTGATGGTCGTTTGTGTTTCTAATGTATGTGCTTTCATATTTTTTGATTTATAATTGTATTAAATGTTTAATGACTTTGTTAATAAGCAAGAAGCCAAAAGCTAATCGCAATAAATTTATTACATTGCCCTTTTGTGATTGATGACCACGTGAGAGTCTTGATCATCAGCATAATCTTTGTAAGACGTTCGGAATCCGATCAATTCTACATCGATGTCTTCTTCTTTCGCTCGTACGTTGGCAAAATCCTGTATCATTTCCAGAACATCTGTTGTGATGTAAGAAGTCGTTTGCGCATCAATGATTACTTTAGATCCGGATTTTACGTTTTTCAATGTTTTTTTGATGGCTGCTTTGTTTAAGAAAGACACTTCTTCTGCCAATTTGATTGTGATCTCATCTGCATCATCCAAAGTTTCTCTGCTTAGATAATAAGCACGCTTCATATTCCCTTGCAAAATGTAGAAAATCGAAATCACCAACCCAATCCCAACACCTTTTAGCAAATCCGTCGCCACTACAGCGACTACAGTTGCTACAAATGGGATGAACTGATATTTACCATTGTGCCAGAAATGTTTGAATGTTGCAGGCTTAGCCAATTTGTATCCAACTAAAATCAATACAGCGGCAAGTGTTGCAAGTGGAATCATATTGAGAACTATTGGAATAGTCAATACGCAGATCAACAACAGAACCCCGTGAATGATCGCTGAAATTTTAGATGTGGCACCTGCATTGGCGTTGGCGGAACTTCGCACAACCACAGAAGTCATCGGCAATCCACCAATGAAAGAGCTGATGAGGTTACCAATGCCTTGGGCCTTCAATTCCAGATTGGTATCTGTGATTCTTCTTCGGACGTCCAATCTGTCAGAAGCCTCGATACAAAGCAAAGTCTCAATAGAAGCCACAATTGCGATGGTTGCACCTACGATCCAAACTTTAGGATTTGTAAATCCATTGATGTCTGGAAACGTGATCATGTTTTTGAAGTCATCGAGTGATTGTGGAACTGGTAAATTCACAAGATGCTTCTCGGTAATTGCCAAAGAACTTCCCGACATTTTGAAAAATTCATTCAACAAAATTCCTGCAATTACAGCAACCAATGCCCCAGGCAACAATTTTAATTTTCTAAGAACCGAAAAGTGATCCCACGCCAATAATATCCCAACAGAAACCAAAGTCACCACAATAGCTCCAGGGTGAATTGCTCCAGCTAATTCTGAAAAATACCCGAAATTTATACCTTTGTCGAAAATAGCTTGATTCCCTTCGTAATCATTATCAAAACCAAGTGCGTGTGGAACTTGCTTCAGAATAATAATGATTCCAATACCAGCGAGCATGCCTTCTATAACATTATTTGGAAAATAATTTGAGATACTTCCCGCCCGAACAAATCCTAGAATTAGTTGTAAAACTCCTGCAATAATACCAGCACAAAGAAATAATTCAAATGCCCCTAAATCTGTGATAGCCACCAAAACGATAGCAGTAAGTCCTGCCGCTGGACCAGATACGGAAATGTTAGAATTACTAATAAGTCCAACCACAATACCGCCTACAATCCCTGCAATGACACCAGACAAGGGTGGTGCTCCGGATGCTAATGCAATCCCGAGACATAGTGGTAATGCCACAAGGAATACGACCAAACCGGAAGGGAAATTTTCCTTGATTCCTCCAAACAAAGATGTTGATTTTTTCATAAGAAATTAAAAATATTGATGATTTGCCTTAGGATTAGCATCATTTTTTGGCGTATTTCACCGGCAAATGCCACACGAAAATTCCACACAGGAATCACAGATGTGATTGATACTGAGTACCAATGTTCTTTTAAGAAGTTGATTGACTTAATACAGCGTAAGATCTGCTGTGTAATAGAAACAGCAAACAGGTGCAACGTTTTATTGAAAAACGATTTTAGATTATGCCTCTGGAGGCGGCGAAAAAATGCTGAGCAATGGAGAGTAGTAAGAACCTTCTTCCCAGTTGATCGCCGTTTTTTTCTGAGGAACAGCTTCATGAAACTTTAGGAAGTCATGGATGTTCATCGTTTTAGGAATATCTTTTTCGTAGAGGACAAAGGTGTTGGAGTGAGTTTCTTCCTCATTCATTATAACATTAGTTGTCGGCAATTCCCATCCAAAGATCGCGGCCACTCCTGGAAGCGCTGTGAAATTGAGAAAAACCGTTAACATTATAATACTCCAATATTTCATAAAACAAATCTTATAGAAGATTTTTATTGTTCTTTTTGCTCATCACCCAGTCAGAATCTGTCAGGTTGTAGATTTTTTGAATGTCCTTCAAGATCTTCTCAAAATCGATTTCCAAATCTATAATTTTTCCAGTTCTAAGGTCAAAGACCCAACCGTGAACAATAGGATATTCATCCACGATGTAGCGTTCTTGCACACAAGCCATCTTTATAACATTGATGCATTGCTCTTGAACATTCAGTTCTACAAGGCGATCATATTTATCATTGACATCAATCGAATCCAATTCTTCCTGATGCAGTCTGTAAACATCTCTGATATTTCTCAACCAAGGATTCAAAAGTCCAAGATCCTGAGAAGTCATTGCGGCTTTTACGCCACCACAGTTGTAATGTCCACAAACGATGATGTGTTTCACTTTCAAATGTTCCACAGCATATTGAATCACTGCGGTAGAACTCATATCCAAAGTGTTCACCACATTGGCAATGTTCCTGTGTACAAAAACTTCGCCTGGCCCTACGCCCATCAATTCCTCCGCCGTTGCGCGGCTGTCGGAACATCCAATGTAGAGATAGTCCGGATGTTGAGTCTTGGCAAGGTCGTGAAAATACTCAGGATTTTGCTCAAGTTTTGACTCAACCCATTTTCTATTGTTTTCAAAAATGGCTTCATAAGATTTTCCCATAATAAAATCGTTTTTCAGAATTATAATTATTTGATTCTAAGAAGTTATTTTTGAATTTGATAGACTAAATCAATAATTAAACAAAAATATGCTATAAAAATTAGAAAAACCAAGATTTTAACAAAGTTTAATATTGAAAATAATAAATATTCTATTTTAAAAATAAAAATTATTTAAACTTTATTATTAATGTAACCCTCAGTAGCATTCAGTTTCGGGCTGATTATTGCTGGATTTCCCAATGCGATGGAATTGTCTGGAACGTCTGTATTTACATAAGCATTTGGTGCTATCAAAACATTGTTTCCAATCGTTATCTTTCCGACTATCACAGCATTTGGGCCAATCCAAACTTCATTTCCAATGATTGGAACGCCCTCATTTCTTCCGCGATTTGCCTGAGCGATTGTAACACCTTGTGCAATGTTGCAGTTTTTGCCAATTTTTGCTTTCGGATTGATCACCAAATGTCCCCAATGACCAAGATAAAAGCCTTCTCCAATCTCCGTTTCCGGATAGATTTGAAAACCATATTTGATTTGATAATGGCGAAGGATGAGTCGGTATAATTTTCCAATCAGAGAAGATTTGGTATATTTCTGTGCATTTCTGAGCCAATAGATATAATGCAGATTTGGGCTGAAACATTTTTTAAGAATCTGAAAATGTGACAGGTATTTCCCGCTTTCTCTGTAAAAATCTTTTTGAATGGTAGAATGACTCATTGGATAAAATTACAAATTATCAATGATTTCCATAATCTTATCCACAGAATTTTTCAGGTTGAAAGGCATTTCGTAATTCTGAAGTTCGTCTTGGTAAGATTTGAAATGTTCGGGATTTGACAAAGCCAGCTTCATTCCTTCGTAGATTCCGTCTTCGGAATTTTCTGTGATCAAGCCCAATTTTCCATTTTCCAACATTTCTGTAACGCCGGAAACATCGGTTGCAATAATGTTCTTTTTTAATGTAATCGCTTCGAATAAAACCGTTGGATAACCTTCGTATCGTGAACTTAAAACATAAAAATCTGCCGATTTGAAATAGGGATAGGGATTGTCTGTAAAGCCGAGCATTGTCGCGGTTTCGTCGACGCCCAATTCGGATTTTAATTTTTTGACATTTTCGAAATCGTATCCATCGCCGACAATCTGCACTTTATGTGGGAAACCTCCATTCAAAAGTCGTTTGTGGACTTTCAACAATCGGTCAAATCCCTTTTGAGGAAAAACGGTGCCAACGGAAATGAATACAGGCTCCGAGTTCTTGGTTTCGGTCTTATTATCTTCCAGCTTCTGACTTCCAGCTTCCGACTTCACTAGGATTTCTTCTGTGTCAAGTGGATTGTAGATTCTTACGATTTTCTGTTTTTCAGCTTCAGTTTTTGCCAGATTCAAAAACGTTTTCTGGATTTTTTCGGAAATTACCATCACTTTGTCATAATGGAAAAAACGTCTGATTTTCTCCGGCGTGTAACCACTCACTTGTGTGAGATCATTGTGGATCCACATCAGTTTTTTCGAAGATTTCAACGGGCTGTTCAAGACTTCATCCATAAAACCGTGAATGGCGGCAAACTCAATGTCGTATTGCTTTTTCTTGAGTTTTCTCTTGTAAAGGATTTTTGGGTATTTTTTCAAAAGTCGTTGATAGACAACACGGTATATTTTTGTCGGAATGTCCTTAGGACGATTGGTCGTAATCATCTCGCCACGGTTGAGATACATCACATTGATCCAATCCGGAACATCTGTCAGGTATTTTCCTGAGTATAAATTGAGCAATAAGTCAATTTCATACTTGTCTTTCGGAAGATTTTTGAGGAAAGTCACCAAAACTTTTTCTGCGCCACCGTGACGCAAAGAACCAATTCTGATAAGGATTTTCTTTTTATTTTCTTCCATTAACTGAAGGAAGGGAATTTAATTTGGTTTTGCTAAAATAACAAAAATATGAAGAAAATCTCTTCTCTTCATTTGTATCAAATTTTAAAGTTTTTCTTAGAATTCTAAAATCCCAGCGCCCCAAGAATAGCCAACGCCGAAACCTGCAACCATCACTTTGAAACCTTCTTTTATTTTGCCTTGATCAAGAGCCAATTTCAATGCGATTGGAATACTTGCCGAGACCGTATTTCCAATGTCTTTCATATCCAAGAAAAATTTCTCGTCTGGAATATTACAAAGGTTTTTTAGATAATTCAACATATAAGAACTCGCCTGGTGGAAAACAAAAAGATCAATATCTTCTAATCTTAGTTTGTTTTTTTCAAGGGTATCATTCATCAGAGCTGGAATGTTTTCTATTGCAAATGTGAAAATCTTCGGACCTTTCATATATAGCACAGGCTTTTCTGAAGCATTTCTGGCGCCTCCGTTTTCTACAATCAGATTGTTGTATCCTGCTCCGTCTGTTCCTACAACGTATTGGAAATCTGCCTTGGAATCGTCTTTTTCTACAATGGTAACTGCTGCGCCATCTCCAAAAATACTTCTGTTGGACTTGTCGTTTTTATCTAAAAACTTAGTATAAGTATCAGAAGTTACTAATAGAATATTTTTAGCTAATCCAATAGAAATCAATCCTTTGGCAAGTGTCAATCCGTACACGAATCCTGAACATCCAAGATTGAAATCCAAAGCGCCAATATTTTTTGGAAGGTCTAGTCTATCTTGTAAGATACAAGCTGTGGTTGGAAGGAAATAATCTGGACTTTGTGTGCAAAACAGAATGAAATCTATCTTGCTTTTGTCATAAGTTCGGAAAAGCTTTTCACAAGCTTCATAAGCCAAATCCAATGCTGTCTGCGAAGCGTCTGCCACGTGTCTGGATTCTACACCAATCTTTGCTGTAATTTTTTCTGCATTCCATTCTGGGAATTCGTTTGCAATATCTTCGTTGGTTAATATGTTTTTTGGCAGATAGTACTCTATTGCTGCAATATTGATCATATCGGAGTTGGGTAAATTTTTGCAAAGATAAGCATCTTAAAATAATCTTATGTATAGAATGCTTTGAGTGTTACTTTTTATAAAAAAATTAACTTATTTTATAAAAAATCGTCTTAAATTTAGAGATTAAAGTTCTGATTTGATAACAAAACAATATACAAACATTAACATCTTACATCAAACCAACTATAAAAAGGTTTTAGATTCTGATCTGAAAATTTTAGAATTGGATGATGCAGTTGTCTTACCATTTGTATATCTTGATTCAGGAGCCATTCGAAGAGCAGGAGGTGTTTCAGATAAAGAAAATAATTTTGTTGAAGAGTCAGGATCCAGAGAAGGCTATCTAAAATATGGGAAAGCTTATGACTTTGATGATTCGAAAGTAGAATTTGTAGATGAGGAAGTTATTTGGTTTGGTTATCATTATAGCCATTGGGGACATTTCATTATAGAATTAATTGGAAGAATGTGGGTTCTTCTTGATAATTACAACAATCAAAAAATTATTTATATCAGTCAGGATGGCGATAATTTCGGTGGCGTATTCTTAGAATTTATGAGTTATTTGGGTGTTCCGAAAGAGAACATCATAAAAATTGAAAAACCAACTCGCTTTTCGAAAGTGATCATACCAGACTATTCAGCTACGGAATATCATTATTCTGATCAATACATCCGTCTGATCGACAAAGTAATCTCGGGTTCTGATTATGAGAATTGCAATTTTCCTATTAATGAAAATATTTATCTATCAAGAAAGAAAGTAAAAGACAGCAAGATAAAGGATTTTGGCGAGTCTGAGATTGAGAACAAATTCTTAGAAAATGGATTTGTCTCTGTTTCTCCGGAAAAGTTATCACTTCGGGAGCAAATAAGTCTTTGGAATCGAACTAAGAATATTGTCTGTATCAACGGGACCTTGCCACTGAACATCATTTTTACGAGAAAAAAAATAAATCTCGTAGTTTTGAACAAAACTAATATCGTTCACGAAGCTTTAATCAGTATTCATAGTGTTTTTGACAAGGCAGAGATTACTTACATTGATGTTTTTTATGAGAAATATAAAAGCTTGACAAAAAACATTGGCGTCGGTCCCTTTTTTCTGCATATTTCTCCTCAACTCAAAGATTTCTTGAAGGACAATCATTTTAAAACTTCCAAGGATTCAAGTTTTGAGACTATTAAAATGAAAACTTATTTGTTGAAGTATAAAATCTTCAAAATTTACGGTGATTACTATTATTTGTTTCCCAAATATTATTACAAACTGAAGAAGAAATTCACTTTAAGATAAAACATTTTTCCATTTTTCTATGATCGCATCTTTCTTCCATTTTTGAGATTCTGCGAAAGAAGATTTCATTAAGCTGTCTAATGTATTTGGATCATTTACAAGACCATTTAATTTGTCGATAAATGTTGCTTTGTCTCTAAGTGGAATCAAAAAACCATTCTTTTCATTTACTATTTCTGATGGTCCGCTAGGGCAGTCGTAAGCGATTAGGGCATTGGACGAAAATAGTGCTTCTATCAAAACAACACCAAAACCTTCTCTTAAAGAAGTAAGACAACTGATTTTGGATTTGGACAGTATGTCTTTTACCTGGTCAGAATTCAGTTGTCCTAGTAGAGAAACATTAGACAAAGAATTGTCATTGATGTAATCTTTCAAGACGGACATTTGTGATCCATCTCCTATTACTTTGACTTGCCAATCTGTAGGTAAATCAGACTCTTTTATGATTTCTAAAAATTCTAAGACATTTTTTTCTTCATCCAATCGAGCAATCATTGTAATCAGATTGTCTTTTTTTTCGCTTGGGATAAACAATTGACTTTCTATTTCTTTGTCCATCATATTTCCAATGATAGTGCTTTTCGGATTGATAGCTTTATAATAATCATAATCATCTTCATTAAGACAGACAACTTGATCTAGATTTTTATATTTAGCTTTTAAACGGTTGTACAGCGAGCCGCCAACCTTGTGGCTGATATGTTCCCATGCAATCGTTTTCTCATTCACATCTTTGTTTATTGCCAACGTGCAGGAAAGCTTGTACCAGCAAGAGATGATGTTGTCATAATTTCTGTGATGATCCCCTAGCCATTTGTTCATTACCAAGGTAACGCCTATTTGATAAATATAATCGTTGATAGATTGTATTTTTGGAATGAAATGCAGTCTTTTTTTATTAAAGGTACAAATAGAAAATGCCCAATGAGCGAAGGAATCTACATAGTGTTTTTTCACTCGGCTATCTATGGGATAAAAATCCTCATGATTCCTCATTAGAAAAAGAATATCAATCTCATAACCTTCGTCCACCAGTTCATTCACAAGATTAGCTAATACTTTTGCAACGCCTCCAGCTTTTATGTTTTGATAATAAATGAACAACAATTTCTTTCCCATAATTTAATTAATGATTTTAAAAATTGGATAGAAGAATGACGCCAGTGTTTTCATTAATGATGAGTCCAGCTCGTTGATAGTTTTAGCAAATGATCTCCCATCAATAATAGAAAACTTCAAATATCCGCCGACGTTTCTAACAAGTGTTTTTGGATTGCTGAAAAACTTGCTGTGATAAGTATTGAGAAAAGCCTTGTAATTTTCTGCCAAGCCAAATGCATTTTTGTCATCATAGAATTGATTGGCAAGAGAGAATTCATCTTCTTTGTCCCGGAAGTAAATCCGCGTCACTTTATTAATGAAATAATGCAGCCCCAGCTTATCAAACTGAAACTGAAAAACACCTTCTGGAATAAATCCTTTTCCAGAAAGATCATCAAAATTGAGTTTCATCTTTTTATAAATCTCCGTTTTGCCCATTCCCCATTTGTCACCCTTCACTTTGAATTTGTAACGCATATCAAAAATGCTGGAGATTAAAGGATCTTTCGGAAAACGATCGCCTACCAAATTTCCAAATTGATCTTCGCAAAGCGAGCAAACAAAAACAATATCTTGACTATCAGGGATACTTTCCCAAGTCTTGACCAAAATCTCTATTGAATCCTGTAATAAAGCATCATCAGAATCCAAAGGCGAAAAATATTTTCCCTCTGCCAAATCAATTCCACGGAAAAATGTCAGGAATTTATGTTGATTTTCGTGGTGGTAATATCTTATTTTGAAATCTGAATTCTTCTGAAATTCTTCTACTAATTCTTTAGTATTGTCGGTTGATCCATCATCTATCACAAGCCATTCAAAGTCTTTGTAGGTTTGCTTTTGCAAAGACTCAAAAACCCGTGGCAAAGTGTGGGCTCGATTATAAGAAGGCGTGAGGATGGTGACTGTTGGCTTGCTCATTATTTAGTTTGATGTTGGCTGAGAAACACAGCAGTTACGTCGTCATAGATTTTTTGGTTGTCAAATTTTTCAACTCCTTTTTCCATTTTTGATTTTATTTTCGACACCATTTCCGGATTTGCGAGGAAAAGTTTCATTCCTTCGTAGATTGAGTTTTCATCAGGATCTACGAGATGGCCATCAATGTTATGGTCGATCATTTCGGGGATTCCGCCAACGTTTGTGCTGATAATTGGAATATTAAGTCCCATCACTTCGCCAATTGTCAATGGATAAGATTCTGACTCCGAAGGCAGAACAAAATAATCAGAATTTTTGATGTATGGATATGGATTTATCTGAGAATCAAGCAGTAAAAATGTTTCTTCTACATCAAGTTCTTTCGCTTGGTTTCTGAGATTTTCCATTTCGCCACCACCGCCAATAACTGCGATGGAATGAGAAAAACCTTCATCCAAAAGTCTTTTGTGGATTTTCATTAATGTGTGGTAATTCTTCCTACTGTGCAATCTTCCCATAGATGAGAATACGGGATGAAGATCATATTGAACTGGAAAGTCATCAGCTCTTACTCTTACTTCATCAATTTTAATGGCGTTGTAAATCACAGAACTCTTGGGATAAGTGATGTTATAAAGGTCTTTGATAACCTCTCGGGTTTGCCTTGAACCGAAAATGGTCCAGTCAAATTTCTTCAGAGCATTAATTCTGTACATTACTCTTTCCTTGTTGGGATCGTAACTTACATCTGTGTGAAACCAGCCAATCTTTTTGGATTTGATGGGGCTGTCCAAAACAGGGTCAAAATCACCATATCCAGGCGCGACTTCTATGTCAAAATGCTGATTGAGATACTTTTTGTAAAGCGCTTTCGGGAATTTGCGATAGAACCAAAGAGTGAAACTTCTTTTAAACAATTGAAGGTTTCTCAAAATCAGATTTTGGCTCATATCTTCTCTGCCTTTTTGCATCGAGATGAGGTGGATATCAGCAGGGATTTTTGTTCTGAGTTCCCCTTGATAAATGGTGAGCAATAAAGTAACATCAAAAATATCTCTTGGCAAATGTTCCAAAAGATCCAGAAGCACTTTCTCTACACCGCCCATTTCCATTGATCTGTGTCGGAAAAGCACTTTTATTTTTTGATTCATTTATGTGTCTTTTCTATTTAAAATACAAATATATAACTGTTTCTTGAAAACTTTGTATATTAGTATTTCAAAAACACAAATCATGAATAAAATATCCGAAATCGGCTCGACCTTTTTTGCCTACCTCAGACGTCCAGATCTTTATCCAGAATTGCGACGTAAAATCTGGAAAAACATTTTCAATCGTTCATCTGGTTTGCGAGGCAAAGAGGATGCTGAAAAATGGTGTGCTTCACAAGCTATTTCCGAAGAAGAATTCATTGAGAATATTCTGAAAATCACCTTTGTCCCTTTCGAAAAACTTTTTCCACAAGAATTTGAAATGGCTTTGCAAGCGCAGGCAAAATCACCTGTGAAGATGGGTGGTGCTGGTGCATTGAGTGTTATTTATTATATTAATGAATTTACGGATTCTAAGGAATCTATAGAAACTGGCGTAGCGTATGGCTGGTCTTCCTTTGCGGCGTTAGCTTCATTGGTTTCAAGAAATGGAACGCTTTACAGCTCAGATATGCCTTATATTCTTCAAAATAACAGTTCTGATTTCGTTGGTTGTGTAATTCCAGAAGACTATAGACATAATTGGGATCTTTTCCGATATGCAGACAAAGAATCACTTCCAAAGATTTTCGCCAAAGCAGACGCTTTCGATGTTGTGCATTATGATAGTGACAAGACTTATGATGGGAGAATGTGGGCTTACGATCTGCTCTGGAACAAATTGAGAAATAGAGGCGTCTTTATGAGTGATGATGTAGGCGACAATGCAGCGTTCAAGGACTTTTGCGAAAAGAATAGCCACCAGCCATATATTATAAAATTTGATGGAAAATATGCTGGCGTGATCATAAAAGAGTAAAAAGAGAATCTATACTTTCTATTATATTAGGCTAAACTATGAAAACTTTCTAAGGATTTTTGTAAAGAGATTATTTTGATTACGTTTCAAAAATTCTGGTAGATTATTAATCTCCGTTATCTTTTTTCCATAGAGCTTTTTTAAGTTTCGCCTATTTGCTGTATCAATAATGACATGATGCCAGTTTTGATTTAGTTTTTCTTTTTTTGATGAATCCTGCGACACGCCATTTTCGTGCAAACGATAATAATACAAAGGGTCCTTTATAAATTTGAAACTCCCTACATCATACAACTTCAGATATAAATCCTGATCTACCGCTGATGTTAGATCCTGATTGATTCCTGATGTTTTGCTATAAGCTGATTTTTTGAATGTAAAGAAATGATTGGCTTCCAAAAAAATATTGAAGAATTTTTTATCATTATTTTTTATAGCACGTGAATGCTGAAAAAGTCGCTGTGGTTCTAAGTGTTTGTCACAAAGATAAAATTGGGAATAAGTAACGACATTGTCTCCCATGTGATTTTCAACACTCTTTTCTAAAGCATTTTCGGCAATGGCATCATCGGGATCTACAAATCCGCAGATTTCTCCAGTTGCAAGCTCTATGCATTTTCTCTTGGTAAAGCCAACGCCTTTATTGGACTCGTTTTGGAATGTTTTTACCCGTGGATTGTCTTTTGTGAGTTCTTGGATCTTTTTATAAGAATCATCAATCGAACAGTCATCCACAAGAATGATTTCATAATTCTGATATGTCTGTTTCAATATGCTGTAATAGCAATCCTTGAAGTAATCGTAATTATTATAATGGGCAATAAGAATAGAAAATAGCATAGATTATAGTTTGATGGAATTTAAAATTGCAGTACTCACGTCCGAAATATGTTTTTTCATAGAAAAATTATCAAGTATGAATTTTCGTCCTCTGCTTCCCATTTCCTCAATAATATTTGGGTTTTCTAGAGCGAAGATCATTTTTTCTGTCATCTTTTCTAGATCATGCTCATTCACGAGATAGCCAGTTTCATTATTAATTACAATATCTACGATTCCACCATGATTTGTGGATATTATTGGTAATCCAGCGGCAGCGGCTTCTATGATCGCTACCGGTGTTCCTTCTGCATCTCCATTTGGTGCTGTAACAGAATGTTGAACAAAAACAGCGCTTTCTTCTAATAACTCTATTTGTTTGTCTCTGTCTATCCATCCGGGAAAAATGACGGATTTTTCTACTTTCAGCTCATGTACTAGATTTTTACATTCTGATATTAGTTCTCCATCTCCTGCAAAAATCAATTTTGCATCTGGAAATTTTTCTAAAACTTTGGAAAAAGCTTCAATAGTTGTCTGCGGCGATTTGGAATGTGTAAATCTGCCGATGGCCAAGAATTGTTGTGAATGATAATTTGGCTTGATGTTGAAAAAAACTTCTCTTGCACCAATAGGAGAATAAATGATTCTACTATCGGAAAACCCCAGATTTTTTAATTTAGGAATCATGTTCTTTGCAACGGGTATGGTGTACGTTTTATAATCTGCAAAGTCTCTGTAAAGTTGCGAATTTGGTTCAATTACATCACGCTTATGTATTTCGTAACCTAGAACATTTGCAACAATAGGGATGTTGAGTTCTTCACATGCATTCTTAAGTGTTGCTCCGGTAATCAGATAGTCTGCTACTACGCAGTCTATCTTTTCTTTCAAAAGAATTTTTTGAAATCTTTTTTTAATTAACCATTTTAAATATTTCTGATTCTTTAACGATAGTATAGTGAAGAGGTATCTAAGCAATTTTTGTCTGGTGAGGTTCGTTCCTTCGTAGAAATAGGGTACAAATCCACCAAATAATACCGTTTTTTCAAATGGAAGCAATTCTATGTAACTTTTGACAAAAGGTCCCATTGGGCGATTTCTGCCCGGGGTTGCAATAAGGATCTTAATTTTCTTTTCCATCTTTTGCAAAATTACAAATCGATTATGTGTTTTTCTTGTTTGTTGATAATGATAGAATTACTGGGGACATCTTTATGAATTATACATCCAGCTCCCAAAATTACATTGTCACCAATGGTGACATCTTTCAGAATCACAACGTTGGCGCCTGTCCAGACATTATTGCCCATTTTCACTTTTCCAATATTGAAATCTGTTTTCGATACAGAGAACGGTTCTTTTGTGTACTGATGGTTGTGGTCAAAAATCTTCATTCCTTCCCCAAGTATGCAATTTTCCCCAATTTGTATTTCGCCTAGGCAAGATATTGTGGCTCTTGTGATGTAGGTATTATCGCCTAGAATTAATCTTGCATTTGGTTTTACAGTAATGAAGTTGGATTGGTTGATTGTAACATTCTTCCCGATTTGGAATTCTGCAGTAGGAGATACATCAAAAAAATTGTCTGTGCCTATTTTGAAACTACTATGAACATTACTTTTTTCTGTGAAAAATAGCTTTCTTTGATTTGAAGCAATGCAATTGTTGACTAGGTTTTTTAATTTTATAAAGATTAAGCCTAAAATACTTTTCATCTAAAAATGTTTTTCGGTCAAAAGTATTAAATATTCTTTATAATTTCGCAATTTTAATAACAGTAAGCAAATTTGATGAGCATAATCCAAACTTTAGTAAGCGTCAATATCCCAGTTTTCAAATGTGAAAAATTTATTTTTCGATGTTTGGAATCTGTGAAACGTCAAACTTATAAAAATTTTGAAATAGTCCTTGTGAATGATTGTACACCGGACAAAAGTATGGACATTGTTCAGCAATTTGTTTCTGAAAATCCCCAAATAAGAATCAAAGTTCTTGAACATAGTGAAAATTCCGGTCTGTCTGTAGTAAGGAATACTGGCATTAATAACTCAGATGGAGAGTATATTTATTTTTTAGATAGTGACGATGAGATTACATCGGACTGTCTATCATTACTTGTAGAAAAGTCACTAGAAACGGATGCTCAGATTATTATCGCTCAAAACAGATGGATCAACACATTTGATAGTTCTACAAAGGATTTTGGTTTTCCAACAAGGTCGGTAAAGAGATATTATGACGATAATATTGAAATATTTTCTGCCTACAGCAACGGAGACTTCCCATCATCATCTTGGAACAAATTGATTAAACGAAAATTCATTACAGATAATCAGATTTTTTTTGTGCCCGGACTATTTGCCCAAGACGAGCTTTGGTTTTTTCATTTGTTATTGAAAACAGAAACGTTGGCAATCATTGATGATATTACTTATTTATACTATCTTCATGGGGAGTCTGTTATTTTTAATAGAAAAAAGAAGAACTTCGAAAACTTTCTGACCATTCTGGAGCATTTTACAGAGGCCTATAAAAGAGAGAAAAATCCGCAATTGAAAGATCAAATCAAGAAGAAGATCATCTTGTTCAAAGAAATGGTTTTGGTGATGCAGTGGAAAGCGCTGAAGGACAGAGACTACTTGAGACAGAACATTGCAAGAATGCAGACTTTGACCAAGCTAAAACCTCTGGATTATCTCAAATCTACTTACTCCACATCTGTCAAGAAAAAGAATTTTTTCCAAAATATGCCTTTGGACGCAGCGACAAGATTCTTTATTTGGCGATTTGAAAGATAATTTTATTTTTTGAATTTGTAATATAAGGACATCAACGAAAAATTGGATAACAAGATACCATTGTAAATTTTCGCAATCCCTTGGAACTGTGAAACTATGGTTTTCGTATCCAGTTGAGAATATGAATCTATAAGCCTTTTTTTTTGGATTACATTTTCTTCAGAATGCATGGTGTGAGAAAAATGATGGAAAGTTTTGATTGCGCTGACAAGATTTTTGTAAGCTGTAAACTCAAAAATCGATTTGCGGTTGTCATAAATTCCTTTTTCAATGAATATCTTCCTCAGTAAAAAATCTGTTCTCACAATATCAATTTTTTTTGGAGAAAGTGATTTTGCAGAGGAATCTGGATGGATGTAGTGTGTGTAAACCGCATCACAACTCCCAATGAATCTAGCTTCTTCAAAGATTAATCTCTCTACAATTTCGTCTGCATTCAAAAGTGGTTCTGAGAATCGAAATGAATGTGATTTGAATACCTCTTTTCTATACATTCCACGGATATGAATATCATATTTTCCTACCGTTTTCTGTATGGCATCTTTGCCACTTATTTTTCTAAACTCAAAATTATCTACGGAACTGATAATCTGATCCAGATTGGAAATGTATTTGAGCTTATTATCTGTAAATTGAGCTTTGATAATGGGTGTTACAATATCAAGGTCAGGATTTCTGTTGAATGTTTCGACACATTTTTCTATCGTATCCAAGCTAATTAAGTCATCATGATCAAAAAGGAATATGTAGTCTCCAGATGCTTTATCTTGACCATACGCTTTTGAATACTGAGCATACTTTTGGTTTTCTTTGGAAAAAACCTTTATCCTGGAATCTAGTTTCGCAAAACTCTCCAATTCTTGCAATGTGGAATCATTAGAACCATCGTTCACACAAATAAATTCTAAATTTTTGTAAGTCTGATTTAGCAAACAATTCATAGATGTTTCTACAAAATTTCCCAGCTTTACAGAATTAAAATATGTGATAATTACGGAAACTAAAGGTTGCATTTATAGTCTTTTTATGTTTTTCTCCAGATTCAAGACTCCTTTTACATCATAAATAATTCCGTTTTCCGTGAGAAGATTTTTGATATTGATAGATTCAAATTCTTTGTGGGAGACGGCTAAGATCACTGCTTCGTATTTTTTGAAAGGTGTTTTGTTGATGATGTTTATATCATAAGTTTCTCTCACCTCATTTATATTTGGCCAAGGATCGAAGACATTTACACAAATGCTGTAATCTTCAAGACTCCTTACTACATCTATCACCTTTGTATTTCTTACATCCGGACAGTTTTCTTTGAAGGTAAAACCAAGAACCAAAACTTCAGAACCTTTTATTTTGAGGTCATTTTTCAACATCATCTTCACGGTTTCGCTTGCGATGTAATGTCCCATAGAATCGTTCATTCTTCTACCGGCAAGGATGATCTCCGGATGGTATCCAAACTCCTGCGCTTTCTGTGCAAGGTAATATGGATCTACACCCGTGCAATGCCCTCCCACAAGACCAGGTTTGAAATTGAGAAAATTCCATTTTGTAGATGCAGCCTTTAGAACATCATTGGTGTCGATTCCCATCAGATTCAGGATTTTTGCCAGCTCATTCACAAATGCGATATTGATATCCCTTTGAGAATTTTCTATAACTTTTGCAGCTTCTGCTACTTTGATGCTTGGTGCTAGATGGGTTCCTGCGCTGATGACTGATTTGTAGAGTTCATCAATTTCAATAGCAATTTCTGGAGTCGAGCCAGAAGTAACTTTTAATATTTTCTCTACGCTGTGTTCTTTGTCGCCGGGGTTGATTCTTTCCGGGGAGTAACCTGCAAAAAAATCCGAATTAAATCTTAGTCCAGATTTTTTTTCGATGATTGGGATGCAATCTTCTTCTGTTGCTCCTGGGTAGACTGTGGATTCGTAGATCACAATATTCCCTTCTTCTATCACGCAACCTACTGTTTCGCTGGCTTTGCGCAAGGCAGAAATGTCAGGATGATTGTTTTTATCTACAGGTGTTGGAACTGTAACAATGTAGATTTCAGAATCCTTGATGTCAGAAATGTCATTAGAAAGAAATAATCCGTTTTCGCCTTTTTGAGGATTTTCAGAAACCAGTACATCTGTTAATTCTTTGGAGTCCACTTCATGTGTACTGTCTATCCCTGTTTTAAGTTCGTCTATTCGGTTTTTTTTGAGATCGAATCCTACAACAGCATATTTTGTTGCAAATAATCTCGCAAGCGGTAGTCCAACATATCCAAGGCCAATAACGGTAATTTTTTTCTTCATATTTTCTTAAAGAGAATAATATTTCTGTAATATATTACAAAGATAAGATTCTTTATTTGTAAGGCCATTATTCCGAAAGTATTCTTCGACATCTGGAACATTAATGTCGTATCCAGAACCGCTTTTTATGAGATTAAGATCAAGTTTCGTATCGTAAAAACGTTCTATGATTTCCAAAATTTCAATGATTGCATAATTTTGAATGTATGCAACATTTACAATTTTATTAAGGATTTGGTTATCTAATAAATTAAAAGTGATTTTTTTAATATCCTCTGCATCTATAAGGTTTCTGGTTGCTTTTGTATGAACATTGATAGTTTCGTTATTCCTGATGGATCGGATGAGGTAGTTCATCAGAAGATTTGGATTTCCACCTTGTCCAACGGCATTGCTTACCCTTAGTATCAAATATCTATCACAAAGATTTTTGATAATTTGTTCCATTTTCACTTTATGAAGCACATAGTCACTACCAGTTTTGGAAGAGTCGTAGACGCTGCAGGTTGAAAAATAAACAAAAATTTTGTCGTTGTTTTCTCCTATTGTTTTTCTGATGAGGTTTTCTTCCCTCAAAAATTCTTCTGGTCTGCTTTCTAAAGAATTAGATACGCCAGACGCAAAAAAAACAGTATCTTCTCTATCATTTTCAAAAAAAATAGATGCTAAAAGTCCTCTTCCTATTATCATTGTAAAAGTTTTTTTAATATTGCTTCTGATGCTTTTCCATCACCAAAAGGATTTTTCTCCGATTTGAAAATGAATTCTTTCTCCTCATTCCAAATCTTGTAAAACTCATTTTTAATTTTTTGCAAATTGCTACCGACCAAAACACCACAATTGCAGTCCAAAACTTCTGGTCTTTCTGTTTCTTCCCTCAAGATCAAAACTCTTTTTCTAAGACTTGGAGCCTCTTCCTGAATCCCGCCCGAATCTGAAATGATTAATTTTGCAGAAGCCATTTTCCTAATCGTATCCAAGTAGGGAAGTGGTTCTGTAAATATTAGATTGTCAGGCTTTTTATTATCAAAAACATCTAGGATGATTTTTCTTGTATTTGGATTTGGATGCAAGGCCCACTCGAAAACAATTTCTGGATTTTCTGTTGCCAGTTCTTTGATGGCTTGAGCAATTTCCTGCAATGGTTTACCAATGTTTTCCCTTCTGTGGGCTGTGATGAAGACCTTGTTTTGATATTCAATTTCGATATTTTCTTTTTCCAGAATGTATTGGATCATATCCACAATGGTATTTCCCGTCAACAATATTTTATTTCTCGGAATTCCTTCTTTCAAAAGATTGCTTTCTGATAATGTGGTGGGTGCAAAATTCACATCGCTCCCAAGAGAAACAACTCTTCTGTTGTACTCTTCCGGGAATGGCATTCTGATATCTGTGGTTCTAAGTCCAGCTTCGATATGATAGAATTTTCTCTTTTCCATAAAAGCGACGATGGACGAAGCTAAAACCGTAAAGGTATCCCCCTGAGCTACAATCTTTGTAATGTTTTCTTTATGAACAAGGTCGGACAAGCTGTTGATCAGTTTTGCTACCAAATTGGAATTGGTAAAATCTAGTGACTGAACGGAAAGTCTGAAATCTGGTATCACTTCGAAGCTTTCTTCCATTTTTGTAAGAAGATCATCGTGCTGACCAGTATTTACTACAATAACTTCTTCATTTTGCAGACGAAACTGGTGGATCACGGGAAAAACTTTTAGAAATTCTGGCCTGGTTCCGTAGACAATTGCAATTTTATAACTCATCAATTAGTTTTGTGTAAAAATAATAAATCCTATGGTTTTATCCGTTTTAAAATATGTTTAAATAACATTCTTAAAGGAAATTGATCCAGAATCTCATCAGCTGTAATGATTTTGAGATTGTTGACGGCATTATGAATTTCTTTTTTCCCCTGCTTTATTTCCGCTACATTTTTCAGATGATGGTAAGCGTGGACGTAATCTTTGAATGGATTCGGTGTATCTCGCTCGTGCCAAGTCCCTACAAAATGATGAGCGGCGTAATTTTTCGGAAGATCCAAACAGAAATACGTGGATGGATAGATGACTATTCCATCTGCAAGTTCTTGATATTCGTCTTTTTCAGGATTGGCTTTGTAATGGTTGGTGAGAAGATCTGATACAAAAACAGTATTCGTTGTCAAATCAAAATCGGTCTTTTGATTGTAAAAATCCAAAACCTTTTTTGGCCAAGGATGGTCTTTTTCAGTGCCCCAAAGTGCTGTGAAAGGAGAGCCTTTGATTTCAAATCCGGAAAATGCGCGGTGGACCAAAAACTCATCCAGGGAAAATTTGACTTCCACATCGATATCCATATAGATTCCACCTTGCTCAAACAAAGCTAATGCTCTTGCATAATCTGAAACAAAGGCCCATTTTTTCTTTTCTGTCGCAAGACGGACATATTCGCAACAAGTGAGGTCAAAATTGGATTCGTTCCATTCTATGATTTCGTAATCCGGAAGATTTTTCTTCCAAGAATCAAGACAGATGTAGAAAGATTCTGGTTTTGGGTTGCCACCGAACCAACAGTAATGTATTTTTTTTGGGATCATTTTCTATTTATTTTAAATATCTAAGCCTTAGTATTACTTTGATAGAGTTGATATATCCTATCCTAAAAGGATTTAAATATTGGATTGTAGTGCCTATAATCTCTGATTTTTTGAAATCAAATTTTTTCATCATCAATATCAGGGCATAAAATTTTTCCAACTCTATAGATTTGTCATATTTAGCAAATTTTATTTTTTTATTCTTTTGCCAAACAAAAATCAAAGAGGATAACCATTCTTTTGATAGTTGTCCTGTAGATCTGTGTTCCAAGGTAACAAGAGAAGTTACAATATTTTGGTATTTTTGAGATACACGAAGAGAAAAATCCATATCATAGCCATGATAGCCACGAATGCTTTCGTCAAATTTGAATTCAGAAAAAACTTTCGCACTGCAGGCTAAAAAGACACCGTCTAGACTTTTGACATTTTCATTTTTAGAATCTGTTTTGAAATTGACTCTATCTAATATGATCTCTTCTTTGTCTGGATATTTCTGAATAAAATGCATTTTCTTCAAATTGCTAGAGAACCAGTATGATGGAACATACGATGCGTAGTCCTCGCCTGCAATCCCTACTACTCCAATATCTGTATCAGAAATAAGGTTTATTAACTCTTGTCCCCAATCTGTACTTCTAAAAATGGTGTCTTCGTGTACAAAAAGCAAGTTTGCATAATTTGCCTGGCGTGCTCCTTGGTTGTAGGCTTGTGCTAAGCTCATCAATCCATGGTTTTCTATGCGGATTATTTCATATTTTGTATCACCAATGCTTTGTGACACTGATTTTTCAAAACTTTTATAATATTGATCGTTGTATGAAGAAACGATGATTGAGATCATTAAAATTGATTAAAGTTAAAATCAGAGATTATATTCCAATTGGGGTTTGTCTGGTACAGATCTGTATTTTTTATTTTTCTACTTCCAAAGATAGGACAATATGTTTGCTGTGTATTTTCGTACATGTAATTTGATATGTATGCTGCCCAAAACGAAAAAGTAGAGTTGGATAGAATCAATTCTTCCGAGTTGATCACTTCCAAGAAACTATCAGTTACAGGATTTTGAAAATCTGGAAAAGTAAGTTCTGCAGTGTATTTTTTTAGAAATTGTAATTCCTGTCTGCACCACATCATATTATCTGAGACAATTTTGATGTTTTGAAAATATGAAGACGACAAATGGACTTCAAAAACATGCCTGATGAAACCAATCTGGTCATAACCGTATATCGATGAGTTTCCCTTCTCGTAAAAATCGCCACGTCTAACGTTGATACAGAGTTTGGAGGGTTCCTGGCTTTGTTTTAAATTGTTTCTCACATTATCGATCAAATATTTTTTTATGAATCCATTGAGTTGTTCCAAAGTAAAATGCGTTCCAAAGACCTGGTAGAAGTTATTGTCTTTGTCTTTTTCATGATAAAATCTAATATCTTCTTCTTTGACAACGAATTCTGAAAGCTGAGGAAAAAGTTTTAAGATTTCTTCGAAGTGCTTGGTCTCTAAGATTTTCATTGTTTTGCCTTGACATTCAAAAATGTATGCTCTCAAAAAAAAATAGAGGAGATTGCCAAAGCGGGCACCCTTTGGTGTGATCAAGACCTCGGAAGAATCTCCCGAGATCTGACGTGCTAGTTTTTTGATCAGTCCTTTCATCCTAAATCGATTTCCACAAATTACTTAAATATTTTAAGAAAGAATGCCTGTCAGATAACTGTTGTAATAATAGCTGCTGGTAGTATCTATTAAAAAAACTGTGTTTGCGAGTTTCTAATTCGATTTTGACACGGTTTTCCATGACAATGTCACGTGTTTTTTTGTATCCCTGTGAATTGTTGTTGGTGATAAGATCACGATATACATTATAAGCAAATTCAGATTGTTCTCTACGTTTTAGAGAGGCAAACACATTTTTACCATGTATCCTGTAGACTGCATCAAAATCTTTTGTGTACAAGCCCAAACCGTGATCCAAGATGTGATGCTTAATGTGTGTGTCACAATAATATTGGTACTTATGTCGCAATTCCAAATCCAAAGCAGAATTTCGGAAAACAATTGTCATGGTTTGAATTCTGAGAAATGCCTCAAAATCCTCTTGAGAAAATTTGAAACTCTCTTGCCCTAGAAAGAAATCTTTTCTGAAGTAAGGATAATCTTTTGTAGAACCATCATTGTACAATTCTTTATATTGGTGACACGTGAGTACTACATCTGGATTATTTTCTAATAGGTCTATTTGCTTTTGCAGTTTGTCTGGATTGGTCCAAAAATCGTCTCCTTCACACATCGCGATGTACTTTGCACCAGAATCCTTACATTTTTGTAATGTGAAAATGAAATTCGGCATCCATCCAAGATTTTTTTCTTGAGAAAAGAATGTGACCAAATTTTTATTTGGATGGCTGGCTAGAAAATCCTGAACTACATTTTTGGTATTATCCGTGGAACAATCGTCTGACAGTATGATTTCAAAATCAAAATCAGTTTTTTGATTGAGTACATTTTCTAATGCTTCTATAATATAATCTTGCTGATTGTACGAAATCATGAAGACAGAAACCAAGGCTTTGCTATCGTTCATAAGATCAATTTTTAGTATTAATATAATAAAAAAACATGTGTAGAATTTTATAATTTTCGCGTAAACTAAATAGTAAAGGTCTATAAAATTTGAAAAAAACTGCTATTTTTTCAGATTTCGAATATTTGAACCTATTTAAATATCGGAAAAATATCTCATAAGAAGATAACTCATTTGAGTGAGAAAAATTTGAGGGTTTGAAGATATGCTTAGAATAGATATTAATGATCCTGTCCAGCCATTGTCTTGTGATGGTACCCGAAGATAAATGCGTAATGAGAATGTCTGGGATAACATAGTTTTGACTGTTCTTTGAGAAATCCAAGCTAATCTCCACATCGTAGCCGTGAAAATCTTTATTGTTGTCATTAAATTTTGTGACAGCCCATTTTTCCTTTGTCATTGCCAAGAAAACGCCATCCGTAATTATTACTTTTTTGGGATTCTCTAATCTGTGCGAGTGGGTTTCTTTTTCTTTGGTTATTTGATCAAGATGTAAAAAACGATGTTCTAAGAATGACCACCATCCTACTGGGACGATTGATTTGTAGGAAGTACCTGCAACAGCTAATATTCCTGGATTTTCCAGCTTAGAAAAATGGGATATTAGTTTTTCTCCCCAGTTATCGGTCTGGAAGAGAATGTCTTCATGAATAAATAGGAGATAGTCATGTTTTGACTGGGCAGCACCTTTGTTGTAGGCTTCGCAAACACCCATCAAGCCAGGGTTTTCTATTTTTATGATTTCGTAGGCAGTATTTCCAATGGTTTGTGAGATACTGTTGCAAACGTTTTTGTAGTAATCTTCTTGATATGAGGATATAATGATTGAAAGCATTTGTGTTGGATATTAAAATAAAAGATCATCAGAATTAACCCAATTTCTTTAACCTTTTATTGGTGATTGCAACTATGTTTTTTGGTGACCCAAGTCTTATGATTTTAAATAAGAAATCAAAGAAGGGAACTTCTAATTTAAAATTTATTTTCCTGTAAAAATATATCAATTGATCCTGTACAAAAGATTTTGCAGTTTCTGATGCATTTAGCTGATACAAATAATCTAAGATATTGTAGTAAAAAAAGAAAACATGGATCAATGTTTTTTTCTCACTTTGAGCCAGACCCTGGGTTATGTTATCGGGATGATATCTTTTGAGTGTTACGATTTCATCACAAAATCCATTTTTAGATGATTTAAGCACCAATTGTGTCATCAGAACATTTTCTAAGTCTGATTGATATTTCTGATAAAAAGGACTTTCTTTTGCTAATGCTGATTTTACAATGAGATCGTTTGTGAAAAACCTCATTTTGTTGGTGAGGTAATTGTCTGCTGTGAATTCGTATGTTTGATAGTAAGAATAATCTATATACTCATCTTCATCCGATGGCTGACCAAAGTGCTTGGATTTGAAAACGGCATAATCCAAATCAGCTCTTACTACAAAATTCAATTTTTTCTCGAGATGGTCTGTAGTCATGAGATCATCACTATCGAAGTAAATGATATAATCACCTTCAGATTTACTCATTCCGATATTTCTGCAAGCGTTTGCACCTTTCGGATATTGTGCAGGACGCTGGAATAGTTTGAAACGTGGGTCTTTTTCGAGATATGTATGGATTACGGCCACAGAATTATCTGTTGATCCATCATCAACGATTAGGCATTCCCAGTTTACGTAGGTCTGTCCAATGATCGAATCCAGCGTCCCTCCGATAAGAGATTCGCGATTATAATTGGGGATGACGATGGAGACTAGATTATTCATAATTTAAAATAAATACTTTGTAAGTTTTAACCCTCGTGAGACATTATCTTTTAAAACCTCAAATAGAATATCAAGATTGACTTTCTGTTTTGAATTGTAATAGTGTTTTTTTAAATTATTAAGAATTTCTTCTTTTTGATTTGAAGTAAATAAAGTATAATAATTTAAGATGATACATTTATAAAACTCGCTAGTTGCCAGGGCTTTTGTTTTTAAATTGTCAGATTTTGATGAGATGTTGATTCCAGAAGATCTTACATTGACATACGACGTATTGTTGTATAAAATCTTATTGTTTTCCGCCACTTCAAATATAAGAAGATCATCACTATGCCATGCTAATGGTAGGTGTCTGAATTTAAATTTCTGAAAACCAGCTGTCCTAAAAATATTTTCTGAAAGTGAAGATAGGCTAGAGTGGCATATTCTGGACATGATAAACGATTTTCTGTCGAGAATATCGGTACTAAATGAAGATTTTTTTATAAAATTACTTTTTGCATCTACAATGTTGATTGGATATTTCAAAACATTGATTTGTTCCTCATTCAATCTTGCCAACGAGTTATAAAATTCGGCAACGAAATCCTCTGCGATCGTGTCATCATCACCTAGAATTTGAAACCATTCTTCTGTGGTATTTTCCAAAATGCGTTCCCAATGCTTTACAAGATTCTCTCCACCGAGATTTGTTTTGTAATTGTAATATTTATAATTTTCCTGCGCAAAATATTTTTCAATCAAAGGCGAAGGATCATTGGGGCTGGCATCATTACCAATATATAATGTAAATCCTTTATTTGTTTGATTGGCAACAGATTTTAGAGTTTCTTCAAAAAAATCAATGTTATAGAAGGGAATAACAATAGCCAGTTTATTCATTGTTCTCTATTAATTGATTATATAACTCTAAACGCTTTTCCGATAAAAATTTTGGACTGAAATTGGTGTTGACGAATTGATATGCCTGCTCTACTAATTTTGCTCTCTGCTCACCATTATTTTTTAAAAACAATATTTTTTCTATCAGTTCGCTTGGATTCTGGAAGGATAAGAAAATCTCGTTCTCTGTAGCATTAATGCCCTCGATGCCAATATGTGTACTTATCACAGCCGTTTTTATCAGGAAAGCACTTAGGATTTTGGTTCTAATTCCGCTTCCGATCCTTAAAGGAACAATGTTTATACTTTTACGCAATGAAGCAGATAGATTATCTACAAAACCTTCAAATACGATATGGTCACATTCAAACTTTAAGATATTTTCTGTTTTCCAATGTCCAATGACGTGAAGTTTTAAACCAGACTTTTCATAGATTTCTCTCCCTATCTCATAATACCATTGTACTGCATCAAAATTGGGATAGTGGTTGTCTCCTCCTACAAAGGTCAATTTGTCAATACTGTCAAGATTATTATTTTTACTGTCGTTTTCTGTCTCTAAGAAAGGGAAAGGAATAACAGACACATTATCAATGTGATGATTTGATAAATGCTGTTTGTCATTATCACTGAAGACAATGATGTGGTCAAATTTTTTCAGCAAACTGTCTTCAATAGATTTTGTCAATTCATAATTGTATGTGGTGAATGAATTGGAGTAAGCTGTGTTTTTTTCTGCAGACTTTAATAGCTCAGATTGGATCTCATGATGTACGAACAATTTTGGGATCGTAGTTTCCAGAGAAGATAAAGTCAAAAAAGGAACTTGTTCTACCTGAATCAAGTCTACCTTGTTGTCTTTCAGAAAATTTTCAACTTGTAATATGTATTGCTCAGATATAGGACGGAGGTACCATAGCGCTATATCAAAAATAGTTTTATTCTTTTTCTTTTGTATTTTATCTTGTGAGTATTTTGGAAAACGCTTCTTGAGTAGTCTATAAATCTTTGTGATGACAGAATATTCTACTTTCTCGTTCTCAGTAACTACATTTATGATGTTGACATTTTTCCATTTGAGTTTCAAGCTATCGGAGTTTGCCTGATCTGAACTACTGTTGATTTGAAAGATGTAAGTAATATCAACAAATTCTCTCAGATAATCCGTAAAGCCGAATTGCGCTATGTTCCCTCCGACATTCAATGGGTAAGGAATATCACTTGTTAGGATCAGTAGTTTTATCTTCTTATTAATCATCCTAAAAAAAATTAACGGTTAATTAAATTCAGTTCATCATTTAATTTATTCATGATGTTGCCGTAAACAATGTCATTAGAAAGACTAAAGCCACTTTTAGAATGTGATTTGAAATATTTGATTATTTTAACAAAATTACTTAGTTTCTGAGACTGTCTGATGGCTTTGTTTCCACTGTAAGAAGTGTAAGTTGGAATGGAGATCTTAGTGCTGTTTTGCACGCCGATACTCAATAACCAATCTGTCCATTTAAATTCTGAAGTCAATAAAGATTCTCCATACACTTCACCCATGAAAACCCTCTTCCACGGTACCCTAAGCACATCTGCTACGATGGCCCCATGCATTGCAGAAGCTATGATTGTCTTAGATTTTGCTATCTCTTCTAATATGAATTGAACATTTCCTGTAGGAAAGATGATATGAATACCAGTTACTTTTTCTACCAATTTCCAATCTATCAAATCGATATGTCTAAAATAAGGCATAAATGATACCTCATATTTTTTGTTAATATTGTCGAGAGCGGACATCGCATTTTTTTCTAATGCAAGACAATATGCAGAGTCGGTGATAAACTTGCTGTCAATGTTTAGTGATTTTGCAGTCAGTGGTCCTCGGACGAATCTAATATCTAGTTTATACTTCTCGTTTGGCTGATAAAGAAAATCTCTAGAGCCGGATCCAAAAATTAAATTTGTTTTTTCCTCATCTAAAAATTGATCCAATAAGATTGAGCCAATACCCACAAAATTAACCTCATTGTTCACTTCTGAGAAATTCGGAATTAGCTGGTTCCATAAATATGGATTCAAATCATCGCCAAAATTACCGTTTTCTGATTTATAGTAAGCTAGATTCATCGCTATGAGTATAATGATTTTATAGAATTAAGCAAAGACTGATAATAACCGTTTATACTAAAATCTTTATCAGATAAAAGTAAGTTACTAAGTTTTTGATTATCTGGTTCAATTAGAACTTTTACACCACAAGCTTTTGCTTCTAAAACAGCCCTTTCTCCACCTCCATGTAAGCTTGCAGGGATGTAAACTAATTTCGATGAATTTATGTATTTTGCTAATGCTTCCTGAGAAACATAATCAATAATCTTGATACTTGGGTCTAATTTGCTTAAAACAGAATCTGAATTAATTGAATTCTTGTTACCAATTATCAGCTTTTCATTTCCTTCAATATCGTTTAATTTTTCAAATCGTTTATAAGGCTCCAACATTCCTACTGAAAGAACATCTATAGTCTTCTCTAAATTCTGAGGAAAAAATTTGTCTGTGTTTACACCAAAGGCTTGGAACTTATTTGGATGGCTTGAAATTTTATTAATATACTCATCCGTCTCATACCAAATGATATCGAATTTCCAAATATCACTTTTATATTTGGGAGCAACAGAACAAGAAACAGCAATCCCTTTTAATGAGTTGATACCTTCCAATGAGTTGATATAATCATCAACGATCCAATTCCAGCAACTTTTAGCTAAAATTAAATCATACTTATTAAGTTCTTCTGCAGTTGGTTTTACATCTTCTAAGTTGAACCACTTTACATCAAAATCTTTAGAGAGTAGTTCAACAGCTTTTGTAAAGCCATCTTCCCAATGATTGTACTTTTCTACATTTGTTTTCGGTACGTAATATACAATTGCAATACTATTGATTACTTTTCTCCGTTTTCTAAAAGAAGCTAATCTTTTTTTTAATAAAAATTGGTTGTATTTACGATGCAAATAATTTTCTACCCTCTTAATCATTTACAACTTGATTTGTATTAACCTCATAGAAAACTGGAGAGAATTCTGCAAACTCCAGCCCTTCTATTTTAAATTTAACATAATCTCTGTAAATGGTTAAGAATTCCTCGATCTGGAAACTATTATCTTTCTTATTTACAGCCAGCATATAGGTAATAGAATACTCACCGTTTATTAATCTCGTATTCAAAAGATCGATTGAAATTGTTGATTGATCTGCTCCCTTAAAATATCCATTAAAACGATTTGTGTAAACAGATCCTACAATCTTCATATCTTTATCACTAATACGTATAATGGCAAAATATTCACTGTAATCTTTTTTCAAAGCTACGTCAAATTTTAATTGAATCGTATCACCAAATGGAATGTTTACAACTTGTTTTGCATCCTTTTCGAAATTTATATTTTGATTATTAACAACAAAATTGGATAACGCTGCACCATCCTGTGTTTCTATCAATCCTAATTTGCTGTTGTTAAATTCATTTAGATACAAATCAATTCCTTTATGAATATTGGTGCCATGATAGTAGGATCTTCCATGTCGCATAAACATCACTTGATTACAAGTTCTGGCAACATCTGTCATTGAGTGGCTTACAAATATCACCGCCGCTTTTTGCATAATTTCCAAGGTCTTATTGAATGATTTGGTTCTAAAACCTACATCCCCTACTGCTAAAACTTCATCCAAGATCAACACATCCGGTTCTGTAAAAGCGGCCACAGAAAAACCTAGGCGTACCTTCATCCCAGAACTGTAATATTGTACAGGTGTATCTATAAACTCTTCTAGTTCAGAGAAAGCTACAATATCATCATATTTTGCCCTGATTTCCTTATCAGTTAGACCAAGAACAGCACCATTATTATAGATGTTTTCTCGTCCTGTAAGAATCGGATTGAAGCCGGCTGTTAATTCAATCAAAGCGTTTACGCGACCTTTCATCGTGATTTTTCCACGATCTGGAGCTATCAACCCTGTAATCACTTTCAATAATGTGGATTTCCCAGCACCGTTGTGACCTAATAAACCAAGACATTCTCCCCGTCTAACTTCAAAGTTAATATCGTCTACCGCCCAAAACTCTTTTTTACGCAGTTCACGCTCATTTTTACCTGAGCCAAAAACACTGCTTCCCAAATCTTGCAAACCATAGAAAAGTCCGAGATTAAGATCTTTGCAGAACTTTTTGGAAACGCCTTCTGCTTTTATTAATACTTCCTGTTCCATAATGAATTACATTCGTTCTACAATGATAGGGATAGAAACCCGATAAAAAATCCATCCAATAAGTCCGATAACGAAGGTGCTGATAACTATTATCAGCAAATACGTAGGATTATCAAAGCCTCCCGTAGTTGCGAAATTTCTCAACGTATTGATGATGGGAGTCAGGGGGTTGAGATCAATGAAAGCTTGCAAACCCTTGATCTTAGTTTCTTTGTAGACAACGGGAGTTAGATACATTAGAAAAGATAAAATCATTGGGATTCCACGCCCCACATCAGTGTATAACAAACCAATTGGAGTAATGAATAAACCTACAGCAATACCGAAAATGACCAAAAATACAATTCCTAAGAAAAATCCGATGATTGACAATCCTAAACTAATCTTAAAAAAAAGCAAAGCAATGATCAAAATAGCTATTTTGATCCCCGTATTGAACATCGTTTTATAAAAGCCTGCAATGAGGATTGCTTCTTTCGGGAAATTAATTTTGGATATCAAAGATTTAGATGCAGTCGTTTGCTGCAGAGGCATTCCAACACTTTCCGTGAAAATACTCCACAGCATTGTTCCTATAAATACAAACAAAGGGTAGGGAATTCCTGTTCCGGGAATGCTGACAGCTCCAGAAGCACTTAGGAAAATCCAAACCAAGGCATTTGTCAAAGGGGTTATGAACGCCCAAAGAACTCCGAAGACAGATTGCCTGTATTCAGCTTTTTTATCGCGTATGAAAAGTCTTTTTGCTAAACCTAAAGAAGAAAATAAATCTTTAAACATCTCCCTTACCAAGGAAAATATGTTGTTATTTCTTTTGGTAGGTTCGTAAATTTTTATTTGCATCTTTCATTGTGTTTGTTTCAAATTTTATTTAATGAGATCTTTTAAATACTGTCCATATCCGCTCTTTCCATATTTTGAAGCGGTTTCCAGAAGTTTTTCTTCATTGATGAAACCGTTTCTGAAAGCAATTTCTTCGATACAACCAATCTTGAAGCCTTGTCTTTTTTCAATCACGCTAACAAACTCTGATGCGTCTTGTAATGAATCAAAAGTTCCAGTATCCAGCCAGGCCGTTCCTCTGTCGAGAACGCCAACTTCCAATTTACCTTTACTGAGGTAAACATTATTGATATCCGTGATTTCTAGTTCGCCTCTTGGAGATGGTTTGATATTCTTAGCGATTTCAACTACTTCATTATCATAGAAATAAAGTCCTGGAACGGCGTAGTTAGATTTCGGTTCAGTTGGTTTTTCTTCGATAGAAAGTGCTTTGAAATCGTTGTCAAATTCCACAACACCATATCTTTCAGGGTCGGAAACGTGATAAGCGAAAACAACACCGCCGTCTGGATTGGTTTTATTCTTAAGCAAAGTTCCCATTTCGGAACCATAGAAGATATTATCTCCCAAAACCAAAGCTGCAGAATCATCACCAATGAATTTATCACCAAGGATAAAGGCTTGTGCTAATCCATCTGGACTTGGCTGAACCACATACTCTATATTACAGCCCAATTGAGATCCATCGCCCAAAAGTTTGATAAATCCTGCCTGATCGTGAGGCGTTGTGATGATTAAAATATCTTTGATACCAGCTAACAACAATGTTGAAAGTGGATAATAAATCATTGGTTTGTCGTAAACTGGCATCAACTGTTTGCTGACTGCAATCGTCAATGGGAAAAGTCTGGTTCCGGATCCTCCGGCTAATATAATTCCTTTCATAAATTTGATATTAAATTAATTATACTGTCCGTCGTAATATTTTTGATAATCGCCAGAGGTTACATTCTCCAGCCATTCTTTATTCTCAAGGAACCAGTCGATGGTTTTTCCAAGACCTTGTTCGAAGGTTACAGATGGTTTCCAGCCAAGATCTTTATTAAGTTTTGTAGCGTCGATAGCGTAACGTTTGTCGTGGCCTGGTCTGTCTTTCACATAAGTGATCAGTTTTTCTGAATGTCCAGCAGGTTTCCCAAGCTTCTCATCCATTTGTTTGATCAATTCCTTTACTAAATCAATATTCTGCCACTCGTTGAAACCTCCAATATTGTAAGTTTCTCCTGTTTTAGATTCATTGAAAATCTGGTGGATAGCTTTCGCATGATCGATTACGAATAACCAATCTCTCGTATATTTTCCGTCACCATAGATTGGCAATGGTTTTTCATTAATGATATTCGAAATACAAAGAGGGATCAATTTCTCTGGAAAATGATTTGGACCATAATTGTTAGAACAGTTTGAAAGAATAAACGGCATTCCGTAAGTGTTTCCATAAGCTCTCACCAAGTGGTCAGAGGCCGCTTTACTTGCAGAATATGGAGATTGTGGATCGTAAGGCGTTGTTTCCAAGAAGAAACCAGTTTCTCCCAAACTACCGTAAACTTCATCCGTAGAAACGTGATAAAATAAATTTTGTCTAGGTTCATTAGGGAATCTTCCATGTGTATGATCTGGATTCAAAGTCCAAAATTCTATACAAAGATTAAGAAGATTTGCAGTTCCGTTTACATTCGTGTTGATGAATGCATTAGGATCCGTGATACTTCTATCTACATGGCTTTCAGCAGCCAAGTGTACAACGGCATCTGGATTGTATTTTTCAAAAACCTTTCTTAGTTCTTCAGGTTTTGTGATATCTGCTTTTTCGAAAACGTAATTTGGTTCGTTTTCGATGTCTTTTAGATTTTCAAGATTTCCTGCGTAAGTCAAAGCATCAAGATTGATGATTTTTGAATCTGGATTATTTTTTACAAATTCTCTTACGACGTGAGATCCGATGAAACCGGCTCCTCCGGTAATGATAATATTTTTCATAAATACTATATATTGTTTTTAGTTTTTTAAATTTTAATCGTTCCCGAATAAATCCCGGGTATAAACTTTTTCTTTAACATCATCCAGCTCCGGTGTTTTTCTGTTGGTTATAATGACATCACATTCTTGTTTAAAAGCATCCAGATCTCTATAAACTTTTGACCCGAAAAAGGCATCTTCTTTCATAACAGGCTCGTAAACAACGACCTCCACTCCTTTTGCCTTGATTCTTTTCATTATGCCTTGGATGGCAGAAGCCCGAAAATTGTCTGACCCGGATTTCATTATTAGCCTGTAAACACCAACTTTCTTAGGTTGTTTTGCCAAAATAGAGTCCGCAATAAAATCTTTTCTCGTACGATTGGCATCCACAATAGCTTGGATGAGGTTATTAGGAACCGAATTGTAGTTGGCAAGCAATTGCTTGGTGTCTTTCGGAAGACAATATCCTCCATATCCAAAAGACGGATTATTATAATGAGAACCAATTCTCGGATCCAACCCTACACCTTCTATAATTTGACGGCTATCTAATCCATGGATTTGGGAATAACTGTCCAGTTCATTGAAGTAGGCCACACGCATTGCCAAATAAGTATTCGAGAATAATTTGATGGCTTCTGCTTCTGTTGGGTGGGTGAAGAGCGTGGGAATGTCTTTTTTAATGGCACCCTCTTTCAAAAGGTTTGCAAAAATAGTTGCCCGCTCACTTTGCTCGCCAATTATGATTCTTGATGGGTAAAGATTGTCATAAAGAGCTTTTCCTTCTCTCAGAAACTCTGGAGAAAATATGATGTTGTTGAAATTTAGTTCTTTTTTCAGGTTTTCTGTAAAACCAACAGGAACTGTGGATTTTACAATGACTATTGCTTTCGAATTGTATTGTTTTACTTCTTCTATAACATTTTCAACACTGCGCGTGTTAAAGTAGTTTGTAGCAGGGTCATAATCAGTTGGTGTAGCTACTATAATAAAGTCAGCATTTTTATAAGCCTCTTCTTTATCAAGACTTGCTTTCAAGCTGAGACTCTTCGTTTTCAGAAATTCTATAATTTCATGGTCATCGATGGGAGATTGTCTGTTATTGATCATCTCTACCTTTTCCGGGATAATGTCCAACGCAATCACATCATGGTGTTGCGCTAGTAAAACAGCGTTAGAAAGACCAACGTAGCCGGTGCCAACAATTGTTATATTCACAGTGAATAAGTTTTAATTTCGGCAAAAATAAGAAAATTTACTTGAAGTGTATGTAAATGAAATATTAGCTTTTTGTTTGTTTTAATAAATTTGATTATCTTTGCCAAAGATTTACGGGAAAATGGGAAGGCTTTCGCAAGAATGCCTTTTTTCGTAGATGTAATTAGGAGGTAATATTATGGAATTTAAAACAGAATTAAGTCGATTACTTAATGAGTTTCTAGAAACTAGACCGGATCTTTTTTTAGTGGATCTGAAAATCTCTGCAACATTCGATGTCACAGTGATTTTGGATGGTGACAATGGGGTGACGCTTCAAGATTGTCTGGATGCCAGCAGAGCGATTGAGTTCAATATGGATCGCGAGATCCACGATTTCAGTCTGCAGGTAATGTCTTCAGGATTGAGCGAACCACTTGAATATCCGAGACAATTTAGAAAAAATATTGGCAGGGAGATCGAAGTGATGTTGAATGATTCTTCCGAAGTTGAAGGCGAACTTTTATCAGTCGATGACGAGAAGATCGTTTTGAGATTGGAATACAGAAGGCCAAAATTAGTCGGAAAAGGAAAAGAAGATGTGGTAGAAGAAAGAGAGATTCCTTACACCGACATCAAAAAAGCATTAGTAGTAATAAAATTTTAACAATTAGATGAATTGATTTTGATTCTGCAAAGATCAATTATCAACCATCATTTATCAATTATATATAGGATATGGATAATTTAGCTTTAATAGAAGCCTTTGGTGATTTTAAAGAAATAAAGAATATCAGCAAAATAGACTTAATGGCTATTATCGAAGATTCTCTTAAGACTCTTCTTAGAAAAAGATATGACTCTGATGACCATTTTGATGTGATCGTGAATCCTGACAAAGGGGATTTTCAGATTTTCTTGAACAAAACCATTGTTGAGGATGAGATGTCTGAAGATGACGATTTGGAAATCGAGATCTCTGAAGTTAGAAAGATCGATTCAACTTTCGAAGTTGGTGAGGAATATACGCAGGAGATCGAAGTTGCAAATCTTGGGAGAAGAAGTATCTTGACTTTAAAGCAGATCTTGGCTACGAAAATTCAGGAGCATTTCAACGCCTCTTTATATGAGCAATTCAAAGATAGAATCGGAGAAATTATCATTGGTGAAGTACACCATATCCGTCACAAACACGTGATCCTTTTGGATGATGAAGATAATGAATTCATCTTGCCTAAGGAAAATCAAATCCCTTCTGATTTCTTCAAAAAAGGAGAAACGGTGAAAGGAATTGTAGAAAGCGTTGACTTCCGAGGTTCAAAACCACAGATCATCGTTTCTAGAACAGCACCTAAGTTCTTGGAAGAATTGTTGGAGCTTGAAATCCCTGAGATCCAAGACGGAACGATCATTCTTAAAAAAGTGGTGAGAATTCCTGGTGAGAAAGCGAAGATCGCCGTTGATGCTTATGATGACAGAATTGATCCTGTTGGCGCTTGCGTTGGTGTGAAAGGTTCTAGGATCCACGGTGTGGTGAGAGAACTTAAAAATGAAAATATTGATGTGATCCAATGGTCAAAAAATCCAGAAATCTTTGTGAAGAGAGCTTTAGGAAATATCATCATCAATAAAATCGAAATAAACGAGGAGTCTAACTACGCTTTGGTCTACACGCCAGTGGAAGAGATTTCCAAAGTGATTGGTAAACAAGGACAAAATATCAAGTTGGCATCATGGTTGACAGGATATGAAATTGATGTTTACAGAGAAACTTCTGATGACGACGATGTTGAATTGAGAGAATTCTCAGACGAGATCGAAGCTTGGATCATCGACGAGTTCAAAAAAGTTGGATTGACGACTGCAAGAAGCGTCTTGGACAAAGATACCGATGCATTGTTGAAGATCGTGGATCTAGAAGAAGAGACCATCGAAGATGTGAAGAATATTCTAAGAGAAGAATTAGAAGGATAACAAAATGAAATACAGTTTTTTAAATTACTTTTGAAGAACTGAAATTTAATAAAAAGAAAAAAATAAAGCAAAAGCTTAAAACGCTAAAGCCAAAAGCAAATTTATATTTATGCCAAAAATAAGATTAAATAAAGCCGTTAAAGAACTTAACATTTCTATCCCAAGAGCTGTGGAATATCTGCAGGGAAAAGGGATCGACGTGGACAGTAATCCTAACGCTCTATTGGAAGAACAGGCATTTTCTGCATTGGAAGCTGAGTTCCGAAAAGATGGAGAACAGAGAAAAGCTTCTCATGAGGTGGTTATTTCTAAAGTTCCTGACGAAAAATTAGCGATCGAAGAAAAAGCACCTGAGGTTATAAGAGCCAAATCAAACGCAAGACCTGAAACCAGGATCTTGGGAAAAATCGACTTGAATCCTACGGCTAAGCCTACGGAAGAAGTTGCTCCTACACCAGAACCGGTAGTAGAAGAGAAAAAAGAAGTGCAACCAGAGGTTGTGAAAAAAGAAGAAAAACAAGAGTTCAAAGTTCTTGACAAAATTGATCTATCTACAATTGACACAGGAAGACCAAGATCTTCTGAGAAACCAAAGGTGACTGAGAAACCGAAAGAAGAACCAAAACCTGTCATCAAAGAAGAACCAAAGCCAGAACCTAAAGTTGAAGAACAACCAACAAAACCTGTTGAAATCGTTCAAGGTCCGGATTCTGAAGACTCTCAAAAAATAGAAACTGTTTATCAGAAATTAGACGGTCCAAAAATCGTAGGTGAAAAAATTGACCTTACACAGTTCAATAAAAAACCATCTTCTAATTCTAGTGCTGCTAAGAAAAAGAGAAAACGTATTACCAAAGATGTTCCGGGACAAACCAATACCAACCAAGGTGGAAACACACAAGGTGGTGCTAACAGACCTGCAGGACAAGGTAACAACCAAGGCAATCGTACGCCAGGACAAGGTGGAAACCGTCCGGGAGGAAACAACAATCGGCCAGGTGGAAACAACCGTCAAGGTGGAAACAACAGAGGTGGTCAGGGACAAGCTCGTACAATGCCAGTGGAATTGACAGATGAGCAAGTTAAAAATCAAATTAAAGAAACTTTAGAAAAATTAACCAACAAAGGCGGAAAATCTAAAGGTTCTAAACATAGAAAAGACAAAAGATCTTGGAGAAGAGAGCAGGATGAGATCCAACAGGAGATCGATGCTGCAGACAGAACTCTGAAAGTAACTGAGTTCATCACCGTTAGCGATTTGGCTAGTTTGATGAATGTAAGTGCGACAGAGGTGATTTCTGCTTGTTTCTCTCTAGGAGTAATGGTAACGATGAACCAGCGTTTGGAAGCCGACACATTGATGTTGGTGGCTGACGAGTTTGGTTTCAAGATCGAATTCTCTGATGCTGATGTTGAAGAAGCAGCAGCAGACGATGTTGAAGATTTGGCAGAAGATCTATTACCAAGAGCAGCTGTTGTTACCGTAATGGGACACGTGGATCACGGTAAAACATCTTTGCTGGATTATATTAGAAAAACAAATGTGATCGCTGGAGAATCTGGAGGGATTACACAGCACATTGGAGCATATAACGTGAAATTGGAAAGTGGACAGAGAATTACATTCTTGGATACACCAGGTCACGAGGCCTTTACCGCGATGAGAGCCAGAGGTGCTCAGATCACGGATATCGCTATCATCGTTGTTGCAGCGGATGACGACGTAATGCCACAGACGAAGGAAGCTATTGCACACGCACAAGCGGCTGGAGTTCCAATGATCATCGCGATCAATAAAGTAGATAAAGCAGGTGCAAATCCAGATAAGATCAGAGAGCAACTATCGGCAATGAATGTCTTGGTTGAAGAATGGGGTGGAAATGTACAGGCACAAGAGATCTCTGCTAAGTTTGGTAACAACGTAGATCTTTTGTTAGAAAAAGTATTGCTTCAGGCAGAAATGTTGGAGTTGAAATCAAATCCAAACAAGCAGGCAAGCGGCGTCGTGATAGAAGCCGCCTTGGACAAAGGTCGTGGATATGTAGCCACAATGTTGGTTCAAAACGGAACTTTGAAAGTGGGAGATTACGTGCTTGCAGGTAAAAACCACGGTAAAGTGAAAGCAATGCTTGACGAACGTGGAAAAGCAATGGAAAGTGCAGGGCCATCAATCCCAGTAACGATTCTAGGTTTGGACGGAGCACCAACTGCGGGAGATAAATTCAGAGTTTTCGCTGATGAGAAAGAAGCGAAAACCATTGCAAATAAGAGAGAACAGCTTCAAAGAGAGCAGTCTATCAGAACCAAGAAACATTTGACGCTTGATGAGATCGGTCGTCGTATCGCTCTAGGTGATTTCAAAGAATTGAATATCATCTTGAAAGGTGACGTGGATGGATCGGTTGAAGCATTGTCAGATCAATTACAGAGATTGTCTACTGAAGAGATCCAGGTAAATATTCTTCACAAAGGTGTTGGTCAGATCACAGAATCTGATGTGTTGCTAGCAGCTGCGTCTGATGCGATTATGATCGGCTTCAACGTAAGAGCAAGTGTAAATGCAAAAGATATTGCAGATAAAGAAGAAGTGGAGATCAGAACATATTCTATCATCTACCGAGCAATCGACGAAGTGAAAGAGGCGATGGAAGGAATGCTTTCTCCAGAGATTCAGGAACAAGTTATTGGTAACGTTGAGATCCGTGAGGTATTCCGAATTTCTAAAGTTGGATCTATCGCAGGATGTATGGTTCTTACTGGAAAAGTAACTAGAAACTCCAGCATTAGACTTCTTAGAGATGGCATCGTGAAATTCGATGGAGAACTGGAAAGTTTGAAACGTTTCAAAGACGATGTGAAAGAAGTGACCAAAGGTTACGAATGTGGACTTAATATCAAAGGATACAATGATATTGAAGTCGGAGATATTCTTGAGGTTTATGAGGAAGTAGCTGTTAAGAAAAAGTTAAAATAAGATTAAATTGATATAAAATAAAAGAGCGGGAAAATTTTCCCGCTCTTTTATTTTTTGATCGCAAAATAATTAAATGCTGTTGAAAAGTTTCTTTACATCTTTATCATTACTGAAGTCAACTTTATTACTTTTGAAATAAGCTTCGATGTTCGCTTGTTTATCTGGCAGCAAATCTATTAACTTCTTTTTATTTTTAGGAAGTTCCATGATTTTCCCATCGGCAGTTTTTATAAAAAATTCTATTTTTTGAGGGATAAATCTGGCAGGTGTTTCTTCAGCATAACTGTTTCTAGGTTTTTCAAAATCCTTGAACTCTACTCTTTCTTTTTTGTAGACCGTTATTGGATCCTTCTCGGAAATGACAAATAAATATCCTTCATACGGTTTTCCTTTATAGTCAAATTTTTCAAGGACAATGGTTTCGCCAGTGCTGATGATTTTTATTCTAGAAAAAGCCGGTTCACGGGGAATTACGTAGGCATTATTGTTTTGTTGTACCTCCATATCGTCTTTCAAAGCATTGTATCTTACTTTTGGGAAGCCATCTACATCTTTAATAGTGGCATCTATAAAGTTTTCATAAACATAAGCCGACCCTTGGATATTCTTATTCTTATTTTCCATATCAAAAACTTTGTCTTTAAAGAGCACGGTTCCTAAATTGGTACTACTGCCAAAAGTAATTTGGGCATAACTATTTACACTTATTGCTATTGTGAGTAAAAAAAAACTCTTTTTCATATTAATGATTTTAAATAGGTATAAAGCTACAAAAAAAGTTTTTTCTAAATCAATATTTTTAATAAAATTGTTACCTTGGTAATGAGTATTTAAAATTATAATAGGGTATTATGTTGTTATTATTCAAAAAGAGTCTTAAAAAATTAAAATAAATAAAAAAAATTTGGATTTATTAAGAATTATTAACATATTTGCATTTGTTAATTTAAAAAGTGTTAAATATGAATGTTAAATTACCTGTTTTAACTGTTGGGGTTTTGTTTTTCTGTGGACAAGCTCTAATGGGACAAAAAACAAAAACTGTTACAAAACCAAAAACAGATACTGTTTCTGAAAAGATTATAGAGGAAGTAGTTGTTCAAGGTTATAGAACCGTTTCAAAAAAAACCTCTGCTGTTTCTTCCGCGACAATTACAAATGAAACAATAGAAAACAGACCAAATGCCAACGTCTTAAATACAATGCAAGGGCAATTGGCAGGGGTTAATATTATTGCGGGGAGCGGTCAGCCAGGAGCTAAGCCGGAAATTATAATTAGAGGTGTAGGAACCATAAATGGTAACTTTGATCCTTTGTATGTTATTGATGGTTTCCCGTCGAATAGTGATAACTTTAGGACTTTAAACCCTAATGATATAGAAAGTATGGATGTTCTAAAAGATGCGGCGGCATTAGCTGAATATGGCTCCAGAGGATCTAATGGTGTTGTTGTTATTAGAACAAAAAGAGGTGGGTTTAATTCTCCGTTATCAATCAGATACAGTAATCAATTAGGGGTGTCTATTTTGCAAAAAGCAAAATATGATTTGGCATCTACATCTGAGTTATTGACCTTGCAAAAAAGATTTGGAGTTGGTTTGGGATTAACCTTAACTGACGATGAAATTCAAAATTATCCAATTCAAACAGATTGGCTTAATTATTTTTTTAAACCAGCTTTGACAAATAGTCATAACATCAATTTTGAAAGTGGTAGCAAAAATCTATCTTCTTTTACCTCTTTAGGCTATTTTGATCAGGAGGGTATTTTAAGATCTACTGGATTGAAGAGATTTACATTGAGAAATAATTTGAACGGAAAAAATGAAAGTGGTAAAATTAGATACTCTGTTAGTACGGCAATAGGTCATTCTAAAAATAATTTAGCTACTAATATTGGAACAGGGGGGGTAAACCAAAATTATGTTGTAGGTGCTTTCAAAGCTGCTCCATATATTTCGCCTAGCATGTATCAGAATTCACAACAGCTATTTGATCTTGCTGGTGGAAGTTTTTTGTATACGCCACTTTATTTAATGGATAAATTAAAAACATTTAATAATCTTACTGAAGAGACAAGAATAGATGTTGCTACGGATTTATCTTATAAATTAACTTCTGAGCTTACGGCAAGAGTAAAAGCTTCGGGACAGTTATTACATACAAGAACAGCAACTGCACAGAATCCATACTCATGGAACGAAATCTATTTTGCACCACAGAACAATTATCAAGGTTTTGAACAAATTACAACTAGGAGAGAATTTTTGTTTAATAATTTGTTGTCATTAAGTTATAGAAAAGTTTTAGGAGATCATACTTTTGAGGTTGCTGCAAACTCAGAATTTAATCATTCTACAGTTCAGTCAACTGGATTCAGACAAAATGGTTTAAATCCATTAACTTATGTTTTTGATACTGGGGCTGGTTATATCCCAAATCCAGGAGGAGCAAATTATATTCCTCAAACAGTAAGTAACTTGAGGTTGAAATTAAATATGATTTCTTATTTTGGATCTTTCGATTATAATTTCCAAAAAAGATTTGGTGTAACTGGTACAGTCAGAACAGATGGTACGAATAGATTTTTCAAAGGATATCAATGGGGCACTTTCTGGTCTGCCGGAGGTTACTGGAATTTAGAAGAAGAGAATTTCATAAAAAATCTAGACTTTGTTAATATCCTAAAATTGAGAGGCTCCTATGGTACAACAGGTAACCAAAGGTATATTGATGGTACTATTTATGCGGGTCTTAATCCTCCAGGATACCAAGATACTTATACGATAGGTTACAATGCTTACAACGCGGGTACTCTCTATAATAATGTTGCTTATTCTGGTCAAGGACTTGATATTGCTTTTGGATATTTGCCGTTAACATGGGAAACTACTAGATCTTATAATATTGGTTTGGATTTTGAACTTTTTAATAAGAGATTAAGAGGGACATTCGATAGATATGAGAGAAGAACTACAAACCTTTTTTATGACGACCCGGTTTCACCAACACTAGGAGCTTTATCAATTAATAAAAATACAGATATTGTTGTAAGAAATGAAGGTTATGAACTAAACTTAGGTTATGATATAGTTAAGTCGCAAGATTGGTTGTTTACTATTAGAGCTAATGGAGCTTTAAATAATCAACGTGTTTTAGAAGTTGGAACACCTTATGAATCTCCAGACGGAACGTTAATCATTAATTCTAATCATTTAATGTATGAGTTTTTTGTTTATAAGTATTTGGGAGTAAACCCGGCTACTGGAAATATGTGGTTTGAAGATATAAATGGTAATCCAACCGAAACTCCGAAATTGGAAGACAGAAGATATACAGGAAAGAATTTCTATCCTAAATATCAAGGAGGGTTTGGGTTTGATTTAAATTATAAAGGCTTTTTTATGTCAACAACCTTTACTTATGTTGCTGGGGTGTCAAGATTTGATTTAGATATGGATGGTTATTATACTCCTGCAGGAAATATTAACAACTTTAATGTTGTTAGTGATTTATTAAATGCATGGACTCCAACAAATACTAATACGAATGTTCCTTCATTAACAGCAAATAATTATGCAGCCGCTGATTTTTCAGATAGATTTTTAGTGGATGCATCATATGTTAGACTTAGAAATTTTCAGTTAGGATATAGAGTGCCATCAAGCCTCTTAACAAATACTTTTGTAAAGGATTTATCTATCACATTACAAGGGGAGAATCTTGTGACATTCTCAAAATGGAAAGGTTTTGATCCTGAGAGCAATAGAAATCTTGATGTGTATCAATATCCTACACCAAGAATCATTACATTAGGTTTTGATGTTAAATTTTAATAAAAAAGAAAACATGAAAAGAATATTATATAGTATATTAATTACGGGTACATTGACTACAACTATTAATTCTTGTAGTAATGATTATCTAGAAAATTATACCCCAGGGGCTTTAACAGAAGAGGTTGCAATAACTAATAGTTCTGATTTGCAAAGACTATTGAATTCTACTTTAGGAATAATTAGTAGTCGATCAGAAACTCTTTTTAATTCGGTATTTACTGATGAGATTGGAATAGGATTTGTGAATGGGGGACAAGGTTTAACGGATGATTGGGTATTCTTTGCTGCGCCTACTTCATCTGGACCTAGCTCAATATGGAATTCTTCGTATATCGCAATAGCTAGAATTAATAGAATAATAGAATATGCAGATATAATTACTCCAGCAAATCCTGATGATGCCAAAGTCATTGCACGCTACAAAGCAGAAGCATTGGTGTTGAGAGCATATCTTCATTTAAAAGTGTTAGCATATTTTACAACTGATATGAAAGATGATAATGCACTAGCTGGAATAAAATCTGACAGAGTTTACATATCTATTGAAACAGATCATGCAAGGGTTACTAATGGTGAAATGTATAGTTTTATACATGCGGATTTGGATAGTGCAATATCTATTTACAATACTGTAAATCCACCAGCAAATCCTGTTGGTTCAGCGACAATTTTCCCCTCACTAAATCTCGCTAAATTTGTAAAAGCCAGAGCTTATTCGTATAAGGGTGATTATACAAACGCTGAATTATGGGCTGATGACGTAATAGCTAACTCAGGAATTGTATTAGCAAGTACAGCAAATTATACTAATTTGTTTTTTACTGATACAGAGCCTGCTAATACAGAAGTAATTTTTAGATTAAAAAGGACACAACAACAGAATAGTCAAACTACAAATTTAGGTAATGGTTATGCATTCGCTACCTCCACTGTTAACGGATCACCATATTTTGAAATTGGAAGAGCATTATTCAACAAAATACCTACAAATGACGTGAGGTATACTGCGATTGTGCATAATTCATCAATTATTGATCCTAATTATGCAACATCACCCGATTTTAGAAATACAGATAAATTAATTCTCGGTAAGCATCGAGGAAATTCAGCTAGAGGTGTTTTGAATGTTGATTTTAAACTCGCTCGAATTTCAGAGATGTACTTTATAAAGGCCGAAGCTAGAGTTAATGCAGGGGATCTTACTGGAGCTGGAACTGTTTTAAAGCAAGTTTTGGATAGGAGATTTACAACTGCTCAAAATGCTCCTACATTTTCTAATGCACAAGTGGCATGGTCATATATTCTCAACCAAAGAAGAATTGAATTTGCTTTTGAGGCCTATAGATTTATTGATATAAAAAGATTAGGAACTTTGGCAGGACAGGGGATTGATAGAGATCCAGCGGATTACTCATCGACCTCAGCAAACTATCCTGGCGCAAACCCTGCTAATTTACCTTTAGATAGCTATAAGTGGGCACTTCCTATTCCACAGTCTGAAACTAGAGTGAATAAAATTGTCCAACAAAATCCAGGTTATTAATTTTCAAATAACATAGATTATATAAATCCCGCACTATGCGGGATTTTTTATTTCAGTATAATTAGTATTTTTGTACCCAAATTTCCTCGATGAAATATTTATTCTTACTACTATTCATTTTCGGTATTTCTGCAAATGGACAGCAGATCAAAAAAACAGATTCCAATACGCCAACTTCAGATACGCTCAAAGTAGATTCTGGGGAACAGGATTCTTTGGAGATCTACAAACCTACGATCAACGATTACCAAGTCAAAACCAGATTCTCCGAAAAGAAAATCTATGACACCACTTTCGCAATCGACAGGTCGTACGTTGTAACACAATACAACAAACAAGATAACTTCGGAAAAATCCAATCTGCCAATATAGGTTCTGGATTTCAAAACTTGGTTTACGAGAAAAATGCGGCACAAAATCTCACGCTTCTTCCAGAAAACAAATCTTTCTACATCAAAGGGGAAAATGAAATCAACTATTATGATGTAAAAACCCCGACCACCACATTTTTCTACAACAACGCGATGCGAAATGGCGGACAATTGCAAACCACGTATACTCAGAATGTCGGCAAGAATTTCAACTTTGCAATAGAGTATATGGGACTTAGATCGCAAGGGTTGTACAGAAATAGTTTGGCTTCCAGCAACAACACCATTTTCAGCGGTCATTATCTTTCCAAGAATGGCAAGTACGAAGCCTATGCACATTACATCCATCAGAATATCAACAACCAAGAGAATGGTGGCATTGCCGACCTCGATGTTTTTCTAAGCGGTGATTCCAGATTCAGCAACAGACAAAATATACAGACTAATTTAGAAGGAGCAGAATCCCGATATTCCTACAGAAGATATTATTTCAGTCAGGAATTTTCGCCTTTCGATCCGGAGAAATATCAGTTCAAACTGAGACACACGATCTACCATCAAGGCAACAAATATTATTTCTCGGAAACTTCTCCAAATATAGGATTCTTCGGGTCAGAAAGCATTACGAATTTCCCGCTTAACAACAAGAAATTTACAGACAATCTCAGCAACACTTTCAGTTTGGTTTGGGACAATGAGAAGTTCAAATTGGATGCAGGTTTTCGCCATCAATATCTGACGTTTGGAAACAAAAATGCCTATCAGTTTTTCAATATTCCAGGCTATTTCAAAGAGCAGAGAATTGGCGCAGTCGGGAATTTGCAGATCAAATTATTAGACAAAATCCAACTGAAATCTTTCCTCGAGATTTCCAAAGGTTCGCAGTTTGGAGATTACATAAAGACGACCAACCAATTGGTTTTCGAACCCATCAAAGATTATTTGGTGGAGGGAAGAGTCAATTTCCAATCCGCATATCCGAGTTTTAATTATCTCGTCAACTCTTCACATTATATAGATTACAATTATTACCTTCAAAATCCCAACAACGAGATCGTCACCCAAATTGGAGGAACAGTGAGATTGGCGAAATGGTTTGACACACAATTGTTTGTAGATTTTTTCAAGATAGATAATTACACCTATTTCGACAACGATTCCAAGCCACAACAAAGTTCGTCTTCACTCAATATTTCGCAGATTGGCGGAGAAAGCACTGTCAAGTTTGGAAAATTTAACCTCAATGGAAAGGCAATGTTCCAAAAAGCTTTGAACAACGAAGACCTTTTGCCAATGCCGGATTTCATCGGGAGAGTCAATTTTTTCTATCAGACCAAGGCGTTCAAAAAAGCGGCGGAGATCCAGGCTGGAGTCAAATTGTATTACTTCACTAAGTTTGCCTCACGAGAATATTCACCGATTCTTAATGAGTATATTTTGCCAAGTGCAACTGCATATTCAATTGGTGGACAACCGATTGCTGACGTTTACATCAATATGAGAGTCAAGCGAATGTATTTTTACATAGAAGGCCAGCATATCAACGAAACCTTTATGCAAAACAAATCCTTCACGTCGCCCAATTATCCATTGTACGATTTTAGGCTCAATCTGGGCATCGTTTGGTATCTTTTCCACTAATTCAATTATGGCAGCTATTTCCGCCTTCCGTTCCCAATCTTTTTGCCTAGCTTTTCCAGCCACAAAAAAGGATTTCCACTCAAGTCGGGCTGCGGGATTCTGCAAAAAACGAAGATTTGTTATCAGAAACACCTGTCAACTATCAACCAACAACAATCAACCAAATGACCATTGATTTCGAAAATATAACCAGCATTCCAAAACTCATCAAAGATTTTTTAGGAAAAAAACTGGACGGATTTCAGAACAAAGTTTTTGATTTGGAAAACTTCAGAAATCAAATCACTGAAAAACAAAATTCATTTTCCGATGAGAAAAGGGAAGTTCTTTACGACACTATTTTTTCGCAAAATCAAGAATCTCAATTGTCACCAAAACAGTTGGAGTTTCTTTTCTCATTGAAAGAAGGCAACACATTTACGATTACAACAGGACATCAGCTCAATCTTTTCACCGGACCGGTTTTCTTCGTTTACAAAATTTTGCAGACCATAAAAACCGCAGAATTTCTAAAATCAAATTTCCCAGATCACAACTTCGTTCCCCTATTTTGGATGGCCACAGAAGACCACGATTTCGAAGAGATCGATCATTTCAAAACGCGCGAACATTATTACGAAATCAAAGGAAATTCTGGAGGCGATGTAGGAAATATCAAAATTGAAGACCAATATTTCATTCAGGAATTTGAAAAAGAATTCAAAGACCATCTCTACGGAACCGAATTGATTCTTTGGATCAAAAATGCTTACAAAAAAGGAAATTCACACACGCAGGCGGTTCGATATTTGGTGAATCAATTGTTTGCAGAGTACGGATTGTTGACCATCGATGGAAATTCAAAAGAATTGAAATCTCAGGTTAGAGATATTTTCAAGAAAGAAATATTATCTAACCAACTTTTCGAAACCACGAAAACGCAAAGAGAATTTCTGGAAAATGAATATCACAAAGTTCAGGTCAATCCGAGAGAGATCAATTTATTCTATCTTTCAGAAACCAGAAACCGAATTGAGAAAATCAATGATGAGTATCAAATTCTCGACACCGATCTGGAGTTCTCTGAGGAACAGATTTTAAATGAATTGGAAAATCATCCGGAAAGATTCAGTCCAAATGCGGTTCTTCGCCCGGCTTACCAGGAATCTGTCTTGCCAAATCTGGCCTATATTGGCGGAAATGCAGAAATTATGTACTGGATCGAGTTGAAAAATTTTTTCGAATCCATCAATCTTCCTTTTCCGATTTTGGTTCCAAGAAATTCAATGTTGTTCATTGAAGAAAAAACTTTCAGAAAAATTGAAAATTCAGGACTTAAAATTGAAAACTTCTTCGAAAATTTCGCCGAAGTTTTGAATCAAAAAATTCTTGAGAACAACGAAGTCAAATTACTTCTGACAGAAAAAGAACTTCAATTAATCGGTTCATTTTCAGAACTAAAAAACAAAGCGTCCGAAACCGAAAAAACATTCTACAATCTGGTAGAAGCAGAAGAAACCAGACAACTGAAATCTTTCCGAAGAATGCAAAAACGTCTTCTGAAAGCCGAAAAAACAAAGCAATCCGAACGCTTTGACCAGATGCAAAGTTTGTTTCTAAAAGTTCATCCCGGCGGAAATTGGCAGGAAAGGGTTTTCAATTTCAGTGTGTTTTATGCAGATTTTGGCAAACAATGGATTGAAGACAGCTACCAAAAAATGAATGTTCAAAAATCCGAATTAATAATTTCGCCCATTTAATCTGATAGTAATATTTAGAAAAAATTAGGTTTCCAAATTTTGTATATTTGTTTTGAATAAATAATTCTGCTATGACAACGATAACAATTAATAAACGAACAAAAGCGGGAAAATTACTTTTCGAAATGGCAAAGATACTTTCTGAGAAAAAAGAAAGTGGAGTTACGATTGACGAGACAAAACCTCGCTATAACAGTGAAACCGAGAAGGCAATGAAAGAAGCGCGTGCTGGAAAAACAAATCCCATAAGTCTAGAAGATTTTAGAAAGCAATTGTATTCTTGATGTATCGTTTAGAACAATCTAATCAATTTAAAAAAGACATCAAGCTAGCAAAAAAACTTGGTTTGAATATGAAATTGCTTGATGAAGTTGTAACATTATTAGTAATGGAAGAAAAACTTCCGTCCAAATATAAACCTCACAAACTTTCCGGAAACTATGAAGGATATTGGGAATGTCATTTAAAACCTGATTGGCTTTTGGTTTGGGATCAAGAAGAGGAAATTAAATTAATCACTTTAGTAAGAACAGGAACACATTCTGATTTGTTCTGAAACAAAATTTCGCCCATTTAATCTGAAAGCATTATTTTTGTATCATTATTAAAAAAGAATGATAAAGAAAATTTTCATTTTATCCGCAGTTACTGCCTTTTTAGGCTTGTCCGCACAGAAAACGCACACCGTTGCGCCAAAAGAAACGCCTTATGGAATTTCCAGACAATACGGTTTGTCCATCGACGAATTGTACCAATTGAATCCTTCCAAGAAAGAAGGAGGTTTGAAAATTGGTGACGTTTTGGTGGTTGCCAAAGCTGGAAGCGCTACAAAATCTGTAACAACGAAAATAACGCCTGCAACTGCTGTAACAAGTTCTGGGAAAACCGGAACAATTACTTTGCAACCAAAGCAAACCGTTTACGGCATCACAAAACAATATAAAATCTCAGAAGCTGACCTCAGAAAACTAAATCCGCAATTGGATTCAAATCTGAAAATAGGGGACAAGATCACTTTGCCTTTGGACAGTATTCAGAAATATGCAGACTCTGCCTCGAATGTTGCACAAACAACGGTAGCTGAAACTCAACCTGAGGTAAAAACAGTGACTAAAACCGAAACTGTAACTTCTGATCCTGCAAAAGGTTTGTATGTTGTTCAGGCGAGAGATAATTACTACAAAATCTCCAAGCAGTTCAATCTGACTCAGAAACAACTGTTTGCACTCAATCCAGGATTGGAATCTACAGGTTTGAAACCAGGCGAAACCATCAAAGTTTCAGGGTCTGATTTGATCAATGTTGAGGATAATTCTCAAAATAGTTCAACGTCTGCACCAGTAACAAAAACGGTTACGACAACTCAGACTTCAGCGCCAAGTGCTACGTCTTCTGCTTCTGGAAATACTTCGACTTCAGAAGATGATTATGTGACTTATTCAGTTCAAAGTGGTGATACGATGTTCAGTATTATGAATCATTTCAATGTCACTTTGGATCAATTGATTACGCTTAATCCAAGTCTTTCTGGTGGTTTGAAAGCCGGAATGACTTTGAAGATCAAGAAACAAGATCCGATGTACTCCAAAAAAGCGGGCGATGTTTTGAGCGTGGTCTTGATGTTGCCTTTCGGCTTTGATGCCAACGATGCAAAGTACAGAACGATGTCTATGGATTTCTTGACTGGTGCCAAATTGGCCGCTGAGAGAAATGCAAATACTGGACAAAAACTAGACATCAAAGTTGTAGATGCTGGTAACGAAAATACTTTTAAAAATAGCCTTTCACAAATCAACCAGGATAATACGGATCTGATTGTCGGACCATTTTTCAAATCAAGTGTTTTGGAGGTTCTTAATTATGTAAAAGAAAAGAAAATCCCTGTAGTTGCGCCTTTCGCGAATTCTGCGGATCTTTTTGATTACAGCAATTTGATCATTGTAGAAACTGAAAACTCTGTTTATTCAGATAGAATCGTGAAAGAGGTTGCACAGGTTTATCAAGATCAAAAAATTTATATCGTTGCGGATAATTCCAAAGCGAACGCCAACGCCATCAAAGCTGGACTGGAAAAGTCTTTGTCTAAAGCGAATATCGTAATTGTAAATTCATCAAACGAAATCCAATTGGAAAACAATATGATGACCGGACAATCGGTTCCTGTGATCGCAGTTTTGACAGACGATGACGATTCTGCCGGAAATGCTTTTGCTTCAAAGTTGATCAGCCTTGGGAAACAAAACGACGGCGTGAAAGCGTTCAGTATGTTTTACAATGCAAGTTTTGAGAAAAATGTAGATGATCTTTCCAAGACAAGTCTGGTTTATCTAATGGACAGAAAAATCAACTACGACGGCGATTTTGAAAAAGAAATTCTTGCCGCCTACAAATCAAAATATTGCAAAGCACCATCCAAATATGCCGTGATCGGTTTTGATGTGATGAATGATATGCTGACAAGAGAAAACAAAAAAGGAGAAATTTTTAAACAGATCAATAAATCACAGACGCAGCTTGCCACAAAATTCGAATTTGTAAAAGCGAAACCAAACGGTGCGTACATCAACAACGGTTACAGAGTTGTTAGATTGATGCAGTAGATTATAGTTGATAAGCGATGAATGATAGACGATTCAGGATTCGTAATTTCAAGATTAATATTAAAATAAAATTTAAAACATTGATGAAATAATCATTTATCATTCATCAATTATCATTTATAAAAATATATGAAAGCACTTGTATTTCCTGGTCAGGGTTCACAATATGTAGGAATGGGAAAAGAATTGTACGATTCCCGAAAAGATGTGAAAGACTTGATGGATTCTGCCAATGAGATTCTTGGTTTCGACCTTGTTTCTACAATGTTCAATGGAACAGACGAAGACCTCAAAAAAACCAGCGTTACCCAGCCTGCGATATTTTTACATTCTGTAGCAACAGTGAAAGTTGCCAATGGGTTGGGCGCAGAGATGGTTGCAGGACATTCTTTGGGCGAATTTTCCGCTTTAGTGGCAAACGGTGTTTTGTCTTTTGAAGACGGACTGAAGTTGGTTTACGAAAGAGCCCAAGCAATGCAAATGGCTTGCGACATCAATCCAAGTTCTATGGCTGCAATTCTTGGCCTTGAAGATTCCAAAGTAGAGGAGATCTGCGCTGAGATAGAAGGAATCGTGGTTCCTGCGAATTACAACTGTCCTGGACAATTGGTGATTTCTGGCGAAACTGTTGCCGTGGAAAAAGCTTGTGAAGCATTGAAAGCTGCTGGCGCAAAAAGAGCTTTGATCTTGCCTGTAAATGGCGCTTTCCATTCACCTTTGATGATGCCGGCTCAAGAGAGATTGGCGGCTGCAATTGAAAAAACTAATTTCCGTAAAGCGACAATTCCGGTTTATCAAAACATTACCACAACGGCCGTGACTGATCCGGAAGAAATTAAGAAAAATCTAATTGCACAATTGACGGGTCCTGTAAAATGGACACAAAGTGTGCAGAATATGATTAAAGATGGCGCAACTAATTTCATCGAAGTTGGACCTGGAAAAACACTTCAAGGTTTGATTAAGAAAATCAATTCTGAAGTTTCTGCATCTTCTGCGATGTAAATTTCGGCCGATCTGATATTATTAAAAATAAAATTTCCATAAATGAACAGGATATTTTCACCCGGAAAGCTGATGCTGACCTCAGAATATGTTGCTGTAGATGGTGCTCTTGTCCTGGCTGTTCCCACAAAGCTAGGACAAGAGTTTTTTTTTAATGAACACAATGATGAGAGATCGTTGATCTATTGGAACGCATTTCATCAAGATCAATTGTGGCTAGAAACGGTCATTGATTATAAAACTTGGACCATCATTAAAACCAATGATCAAAAAGCGTCTGAGTTCATCCTGAAAGTTTTGAAAAATGTGCAGGAGCTTTCTGATATTAAATTTAAAACTAATAAATCCTATCATCTCAAAACCAATCTCCAGTTCCCATCAGATTTCGGATTGGGAAGCAGTTCTACTTTGATGAGCAATCTCGGAGAATGGGCAGAAATCGATTCGTTTATTTTAAATGAAATAAGTCTTGGCGGAAGTGGTTACGATGTTGCTGTTGCCAAAGAAAAGTCGGCAATTCTCTACAGTCGTTTTCCGGAAAGGGTTTATGAAAAAGTAATTTTCGATCCAATTTTCAAAGATGATTTGATCTTCATCCACCTCAATCAAAAGCAAGATACGAGAGAGGGAATTTCGCATTACAAATCAAAACCGAGATCTCAGGATTTGATCAACGAATATTCTAATTTGACGAAAGCTATTCTTAAAAGTAAAGATTTAGAAGAATTTTCGCAATTAATGGCGTTGCACGAAGAAAAACTTTCCGATTTTCTCGAAATTCCAACTGTGAAGGAAAAATATTTCCAAAACTGTCCCAGCTTTTTCAAAAGTTTGGGCGCTTGGGGCGGAGATTTCGTTCTTACGTCCAAATTTGGAGATTATCAAGCCTATTTCAAACAGCAAGGTTACGATAAAATATTTTCTTGGCGCGATTTAATTAATTGATTGTTAATTAATTATGAATAAAAATTAAACTGATGAAAATCAGCTAATAAAAACTTTCATAGTTCGCTGATATTTTTACATTTGTCCCAACACCTTTAATCTTCAAAAAAAATTAAAAATGGACAAGCTAAAATCTTATCTTGAACGTCAGGGCATTTTCAATCCCAAACAGATCTTACACAATCCAACTTACGAAGAAATTTTCCAAGCAGAATTGGATCCAAAAAATTCCGGTTTTGCCAAAGGAGTTTTGACCAAATCTGGAGCTGTTGCTGTAAAAACAGGCATTTTCACTGGTAGATCTCCAAAAGACAGATACATTGTCAACGACGGTATTACAAAAGATACGATCTGGTGGGACGGAACCATCAACCGACCAACGACCGTGGAAGTTTTTGATGAGCTGAAAGACATTGTCACCAAAGATCTTTCCAACGAAAGTATCTATGTGGTCGATACTTATTGCGGATCCAACGAAGACACCAGACTGAAAGTGAGATTCGTAACGAAAGTGGCTTGGCAAGCGCATTTTGTGATGAATATGTTCATCCGTCCTTCCAATTATGATCTTCAGAATTATGGCGAGCCAGATTTTGTGGTCATCAATTCTTCTGAATCTGTGAATCCAAATTGGGAACAACACGGCTTGAATTCCGAAGTTTTCGTAATGTTTGATTTGACCAAGAAAATGCAGATCATCGGCGGAACTTGGTACGGAGGCGAAATGAAAAAAGGATTGTTCGCCATTATGAATTATTACCTTCCGCTGAAAGGAATGGCCTCAATGCATTGTTCTGCAAACGTTGGTGAGAAGGGCGATGTGGCTGTTTTCTTCGGCCTTTCCGGAACTGGAAAAACCACACTTTCGGCAGATCCAAAAAGATATTTGATTGGTGATGACGAGCACGGTTGGGACAACAACGGTGTTTTCAACTACGAAGGTGGATGTTATGCGAAAGTGATCGACCTTAGCAAAGAAAAAGAACCGGATATCTACGGCGCAATCAAAAGAGATGCATTGCTGGAAAACGTAATTACAGACGATGAAGGAAACGTAGATTATACCGATGGATCTATCACAGAAAATACGAGAGTGTCTTATCCCATTTATCATATCAGCAAAATAGTTTTACCATCAAAAGCTGGTCACGCAAGCAAAATCATTTATCTTTCTGCCGATGCTTTTGGGGTTTTGCCTCCGGTTTCTATTTTGACAGAATGTCAGGCTCAATATCATTTCCTTTGCGGTTATACATCAAAGTTAGCAGGAACAGAACGTGGAATTACTGAACCAACGCCATCTTTTTCGCCAGCATTTGGTGAGGCATTTTTGACGCTTCATCCAACAATGTATTCCAAAACTTTGATCCGGAAAATGAAGGAACACAATGCAAAAGCTTATTTGGTAAACACCGGCTGGAACGGAACTGGCAAAAGAATTTCTCTGAAAGATACAAGAGCAATCATCGATGCAATCATTGATGGAAGCATTGATAAAGCGGAGACGGATCACGTTCCGATTATGAATTTGGAATTCCCAACTTCTCTTCCGAATGTTTCCGAACATATTTTGGATCCAAGAGATACTTATGAGAATAATTCTGATTGGGAGAAAAAAGCGAAAGATCTTGCCAAAAAATATATCAAATATTTTGAGCAGTTTGCCGATAATGACGAAGCGCGTGAACTGATTTCTTCTGGCCCTGTTTTGTCAGAAGTTCATCAAGATTAATATAAAATAATTGTAAAACATCAAACGCTTCCAACTCGGAAGCGTTTTTTTATTCTAATAATTTGCCAGATTGATACAGAATTTGTTTTTCATTCTTCTCAACAGTCAACGATATTTCAGGCGCGCCTTTTTCGCCGATGATTCCTCTGTAAATCTTATAATTATATTCTCCCTTTTTAAAAATAATGGTGTGATTGCCTCCGCTTCCTTCCATTCTGACAGTTCCGTTAGTTAAGACCAAATCGGGTTTTGAAGCCTCGGATTTACCGATTTTCCAAGAAGCGTATCTGTATTTTTCATTTGCTAATTCATCAATCCTGATCAGATAACTTTTTGTTTGGATTTTGTAAGTTGGTGATTTGAAAATCTTTAAGGATGAATGTAATTTGCTTTTATCATTCAGGATTATGTTCTTTTTCTGAGTCAATTCAAAATGACTTTGATAGTTAAGTGCTGTAATTTTCCCATCGGAATCTATCCACAGATCGCCATTATTTAGCATTATTCCACGCCAACCAACTTCGCTCCATTGATCTATTTTCGAATTTGAAATCTCATCAATGATTGTTTTGTCAAAAATCTGGTTGAATCTTTTCTTTAAATCTGCTTCATTTTTGACTGATGGAATTGGATATTCTCTATTCAAAGGATAAGTAATCACCTTCGAAATTCCATCGATGTTTTTAGTTTTAAATAAATTAATCAACTTTTGAATGTTCTCAATTTCAGTTTTATCCAAATCATTTTGAGCAAACGAAAGATTGAAAATCAATAATAGAAGAATCAGGATTTTGTATTTCATTATTTAAATTTATTTCAAAAATGAATTGTGTGCTTTCTCAAAACCAATCGTCGTAGATTCTCCGTGTCCACTGAAAACTTTTGTAGCTTCTGGAAGCGTCAGTAATTTGGTTTTTATGCTGGTGATCAATTGGTCGAAATCACCTTTGTAAAGGTCTGTTCGGCCGATGCTCATCATAAAAAGTGCGTCGCCGGAAATCACAAATTCATTCTCCTTATTATAAAAAGCTACACTTCCTGGCGAATGTCCCGGAACATCGAAAATTTGAAAAAGGTCTGAGCCTAATTTGATTTCGTCGCCTTCTTTGATCAATTGCGTCTCGCCTGTGAAAGCTGGGAAAAAGAAACCATATTTTTTAGCTGTGAAAGGTGCTTGCTCTAGAATTTCGATTTCATTGGAATGGAGCAAAACCGGAACTTTGAATTCGTCGTAAGCCCATTGTAAACCGATGATATGGTCGATGTGAGCGTGCGTTAGAAGAATGTTTTGAATCTTCAAATCTTTAGATTTTATAAATTCACCTAAAACTTTAGTTTCTGCGTCCGGCATATTTCCCGGATCTATAAGAAAAGCCTGCTTTTCATCGTTATAAATAAGATAAGTGTTTTGCGAAAAGGGATTGAAAGTGAAGGATTCTACGTGTAACATTTTTTTAATTTAATTGTAAAAATATAAAACATTAACTTAGCGATATGAACATACTTAGACTATTTTTTATTTTTTTAAGCACAATTTCTCTCGCTCAGGAAATCAGAAGCGTACAGGTTTTCAATCCTAAGACCAATGACGAAACGCCGATCATTGCGCAAGGCGAACAGTTGATTTTGAGATTTGATGATCTTTCCAACACCAGTCAACTTTACCGATATACCTACAAACATTACAACCGAAATTGGGAAGATGACGGACTGTTCTTCACAGAATATGCCGACGGAAGTATGAATGCGCTGATAGATCAGTTTCAATATTCTTTCAATACTTATCAAAAATATACGCATTACGACTTGGTTTTCCCAAACGAAAAAATTCGGCCAAAGATTTCTGGCAATTACGAAATCATCGTTTACAAAGATTCTCAGGACAAACCATTGTTCAAGAAAAGATTTTCTATCTATGAAAACAATGCTAATCTTGGAATCAATGTCACCCGTTTGATCGATGCCAAGAATCCGAACGCCAAACAAAGATTGGAAATCCAAGCTACGGGAAATGGCGCGGGAATTACAAATAATATTTCTTCGTTGTCATTAAGTGTGATTCAAAATAACAATTGGGGAATTTCTTTAGCCAATATTCGACCAAGTTCTACGATGGGGAATCAACTTTTGTTTCAGCAATTAGGTTTGGCATTTCCAGGAAATAATGAGTTCTATTATTTTGATAACAAAATTATGAACCAAGCGATGGATATGGTGGCAAACACAGAAAACATCGATGGGAAAAACTACACTTACCTTCATCCTGTTTGGGCCTTTCCGGGCGACTATCAATATCAGCCTGATGTAAATGGTGCGTTTTATTTCAGAAGAAATGACCTTGGAATCGAGAGAGATGCGAACAGGGAAGGTGATTATTCTTGGGTTTATTTTGCACTGGATAGTCAGAAATCTGATAAAGAATTCTATGTATTAGGAATGTTCAATGATTACAAAGCTGATGCGAAAAGTCAAATGATCTACGACGAAAAAGCACAAAAATACATTGCGAAAATATATCTAAAACAAGGTTTCTACAGTTATATTCTTGCAACCAAAGGATCAGATGGACAACTCAATTACGGTGAAGTCAACGGAAACTTTTGGCAAACGGAAAATCTCTATCAAGCATTTTTATATTATACTCCTTTTGGTAGAAATTTCGATGGTTTAATGGGTTATGGAGAATTTAGAACACCTGTCAGGTAATTTTGTGTTAATTTAATAGAGCTAAATAGCTGTTTGGAATATTTTTGGCTATATCATAAAAAAGTACAAACTATTATGGATCTTAGCTTTGAAAATAACAAATCCGGAAACGGAGGTTACATCACTTTGAAGAACAGCGCAGAAGATGTCGGTAGACTGACTTACACGATTGTTCCCGAACTTAAAAAACTAATTGTTAGTTACGTGATGGTTTTCCCAAAATTTGAAGGACAAGGTCTGGGGAAAAAATTGGTTGAAAAATCCGTGGACTTTGCCAGAAAAAATGGCTGGAAGATAAAGGCACATTGTTCTTACGCACATTCTGTTTTGAAAAGAAAACCAGATGTCGAGGACGTTTTTATGAATTAATGGTAAAGATTTTACTTTACTATAAAGTTACGGCTCGCATTTGCGAGCCGAACTTTTTTATGATCTAATCAAGGAATTATCTATTCATAGACATCAAGAACTCTTCATTGTTCTTTGTTCCTTGTATTTGTTTTTGTACAAATTCCATTGCCTCCAGAGGGTTCATATCAGAAAGATATTTTCTCATAATCCACATTCTTTGCATAGTCGCCTCGTCCAAAAGAAGATCGTCTCGTCTTGTACTGGATGAAACCAAATCCACAGCTGGATAGATTCTTTTGTTCGCAATTTTTCTGTCCAATTGCAATTCCATATTTCCGGTTCCTTTGAACTCTTCGAAGATCACCTCGTCCATTTTTGAACCTGTATCGATCAAAGCTGTTGCGATGATTGTCAAAGATCCACCATTTTCGATTTTTCTAGCCGCACCGAAGAAACGTTTTGGCTTATGAAGCGCATTGGCATCAACACCACCAGAAAGTATTTTTCCTGAAGCTGGAGTCACCGTATTGTAAGCTCTTGCCAATCTTGTGATCGAGTCAAGAAGGATTACAACATCGTGTCCACATTCCACCATTCTTTGCGCTTTTGAAAGAACCAAGTTCGCCACTTTTACGTGCTTGTCTGCCGCTTCATCAAAAGTAGATGCGATCACCTCTGCGTTCACACTTCTTTGCATATCAGTTACTTCCTCAGGGCGTTCGTCAATAAGAAGAACCATCATATAAGCTTCCGGATGATTAGCAGAGATGGCGTTGGCGATATCTTTAAGCAAAATCGTTTTACCAGTTTTTGGTTGTGCAACGATCATTGCTCTTTGTCCTTTTCCGATCGGTGCGAACAAGTCAACAATTCTTGTAGATAGTGTAGAACCTTTTCCTGCTAGATTGAATTTCTCCTGAGGGAAAAGTGGCGTCAAATATTCGAAAGCAACTCTGTCCTTGATGAAAGCCAGATCTCGTCCGTTAACTTCAGTCGGTTTCAAAAGTGAGAAATATTTCTCGCCTTCTTTTGGCAATCTTACGAATCCTTTTACGGTGTCTCCCGTCTTCAAACCATAATTTCTGATCTGATTGGTAGAAACGTAAACGTCGTCTGGAGAAGAGATGTAACTGAAATCTGAAGAACGAAGGAATCCGTAATTGTCCGGAAGGATTTCTAAAACACCTTCAATCGTGATCAATCCATCAAAGTTGAATTCCTTCTTTGGCGAATTGTCCTGTTGGTTTTCGGATGGTTCTTTTTGATTGTTGTGTTGAGGAGAATTGGGATTTTGTGTTTTTTGTTGACCTCTATTGTTATTATTGGTCTTTTGCTGTTGCTGCCGATTGTTTTGCTGTTGAGGCTGTCTTTGTTGAGGTTGTTGTTTTGTTTCCTCTGGTTTTTCGTCAGATTTAGGAGCGGTTTCTGTTGGTTGAGTTGGTTCTGCTGGTTTAGCTTCTGCCACGACTTCTTGATTTTCGTTGGCTACCACTCTTGCTCTTGGTTGTTTTTTCTTCGGCGGGTTTGGTTTCTTGACTTCCTCCGTCGCAACCGGCGTTTCTACCGCTACAGGAACCTCTTCTTTTGCTACCTCTGCAGTTGGAGTTGCCGTTTCTTCTTTCGGTTTCTCTGCAGGTTTCCTACCTCTTTTTTTGGCGGGAACAGCTTTCTGCTCAGAATTTTCTTCTGTCTTTTTATTCATATTTTCCTGATTGGCGTTTAGATAATCTTTAATGATTTTTGGATTCGAAGCCTGATAGTCCAGAATTGCGAAAACGGTTTCTTCTGGAGAGCTTTTCTTTGCCAAATTGACGCCTAAATCTTTAGAAAGTTTAGCCAATTCCTCGTCGGATTTTGACTTTAGCGTTTCAATATTAAACATATAATGCGTAAAAAAGTAAATTAATTTTGTAAAAGTAAGAATGAAAATCAGGCGATTATCATTTTTAATAGGTGATTACAATGCAAATCTACATTAATTTTTGAATTACGCAAAAATTATTTTACTTTTGCAGACAATTTATTCCCATTCAAAACGGAATTGATCAAGAAAAAATGTTACAACGAATACAAACAATCTGGATATTATTAGCTGTATTAGGCGCTTTGTTCCTCAATCTTACAGCGCAGGATTTTGATATATTAGGTGGAAATCTTCTAATCAATATTTCTACGGTTTTATTAATATTATTAGGATTGCTAAGTATTTTCAGTTTCAAAAACCGCAAAAGACAAATCTTGCTGAATAACATCAGCATTTTTATAAACGCTTTGTTGCTTGGTTTTTTGATTTACTGGCTACAAAACTTATCCGGAGGAATTCAATTTCCTGAGAAGGGTATTGAGCCAATTTTCTCAGCAATTGCGATTGTATGTTTGCTCTTGGCAAATGTGTACATCAAAAAAGATGAGAGGCTCGTAAAATCTGTAGACAGACTTCGATAAACTTGACGACGATTTTTTTGAGTAAGAACAGCTTCCTTTTTGGAGGCTGTTTTTTTATTTTTATTAATATTAATGGTAACAAAACCAAAGAATCACTGACATATCAGTTATATCTTTGTCTTATAAATAAATCAACCATTATGAAAAAACTCAACCTGTTTCTTTTTATCACGCTTTCCACATTTTCTTTCGCTCAAGAAATCTCCAAAGAAAGAGTTGTAAGCATTGTTTCAACTTTAGCTTCGGATGAGATGAAAGGCAGAAAATTCGGAACGCCGGAAAATGACAAATCTGCTGAGTACATCGCAAATGAATTCAAAAAAAATAATCTGGATTACTGTGTCGGAGATTCTTATCTGATTCCATTCGAATATAAAGGACAGAAAGGTTTCAATGTCTGTGGGATTAAGAAAGGGAAATCGGAGCAAAGTTTGGCTTACTCAGCACATTTTGACCACATCGGAACCAATACAAAATCTGGCGATAATATCTACAATGGTGCAGATGACGATGCAAGTGGCGTTGCGACCGTAGTCGGTTTGGCAGATTATTTCAAAGATAAAAAGACAGATTACTCAATGGTTTTTATGGCTTTCAATGCAGAAGAGATTGGATTGATTGGTTCAAAAGCATTGGCTGAAAATGAAAAGTTGAATCCGGTTTTTAATAATATCAAAGCACTTTTCAATTTCGAAATGCTGGCAACAGAATCCCAATTCGGGAAAAATGCCGTGTTTATGACCGGTGACGAGTTTTCTGATTTTGACGAATTGATTAACGCCAATGCAATAAATGGTTTGAAAGTTCATTCCGACCCATATCAAGGTCAGCAATTGTTTTACCGTTCAGACAATGTGAATTTCGTCAAAAAGAAAATCATCGCGCACTCGATCTCAACAGTTGACATGAACAAAGCGACGCACTATCACGCTGTGAATGACGATATTAATATTGTTGATGCAGAAAATTTGACAAACATCATCAACAACTTTGCAAAAACAATCGAGAAATTGAATACCAAAAACTTCACGCCAAAATACAACGACAAAGTAAAATACGATTTCTAACGTCTTGATAAAAGACTTCTCGCTATTGATAAAAACCACATAGAAAAACGCATAGTAAATTTAAAAAAGACAAAATAGAATTGAACGCTTATCTATTTTATCTTAGATTCACAAAAACTATGTGCCTATGTGGTTAATGAATTTTTCAATTGATTGTTTTAATAGGCTTTAAACTAAGCTATTTATTTTCCGTAATTTTGCATTTCCAATTTTTTTGAATGAAACCATTTCAGCGCATCATCAGTATTGCCAAACCACATCAGAGATTCCTGTGGGGCAGTATGTTTTTTAATATTTTATACTCCCTTTTACAAATTGCTTCCATTGGAACTTTGCTCCCAATTCTGAGTGTGATGTTCGGAACTGTGGACAAAGTTGACACTTCAAAAGCACCAATTTGGAGCGGTAGAATTGCAGATTATTTTGGGTATGTTAAGGATTGGGCATATTATACGATTCAGATTAATATGGACGAACACGGTGGCATAAAAGTTTTGGCTGTTCTGTGTTCTATCACAGCGGTTGCATTTTTACTAAGAAATATTTTCAGATATCTAGGCTCATATCTATTGGTGAACTATCGTGTTGGGATTACAAGAGATCTTCGGACTTTGATGTACGATAAGTTCCTAAAATTACCTGTTTCATTTTTCACCGAACAAAGAAAAGGCGATATGATGTCTCGGATCTCCAATGATATTGGCGCTGTAGAAGGCGGCATTATGGGCTCTTTGGTAGATATCGTGAACTCGCCGTTTATGATCATTTCGTCATTGACAGCATTGTTTCTTCTGTCCCCAAAATTGACTTTGTTCTCATTGGTGGTTTTTCCGATTATGGGATGGATTATCTCGTGGGTTGGGAAAAGCTTGAAAAAACAGGCCAGATTTGCTCAGGAAGAATTGGGAAATCTTTTTTCTTTGGTTGATGAAACCCTCAAATCGGCAAAGGTGATTAAGATTTTTAACGCCGATAAAATCCTTAAAAACAGATTTAATAAAACAACAGACCAATGGCAACATCATGCCATTTCTATGAGTCGAAGACGAGAATTAGCTTCTCCGATGAGTGAATTTCTTGGATCTGTAACAATGTTGATCATCACCTATTATGCGGGAACAGAGATCATCAATGGAACCAATAAAGACCCTGCTACTTTCCTGGCTTTCATAGGTGTTTTCTTTCAGGTGTTAGATCCAGCGAAGCGTTTGTCCAATGCAATTTCAGCAATCCAGGGTGGAATGGCGAGTTTGGAAAGAGTTTCGGAAGTTTTAGATTATGATTTGAAAGTCGAAGAAGTTGCCAATCCAACACCGATTTCCGAGATTAAAGATAAAATCGAATTCAATAATATTGGTTTCTATTACGAGAAATCGAATTTGATTCTAAAAAATGTTTCTATCACTTTACCTAAGGGAAAAACCGTTGCTTTGGTGGGACAATCCGGAAGTGGAAAAACGACAATAGCCAATTTATTAGCAAGATTCTATGATGTTTCAGAAGGTGAGATCTTAATTGATGGTCACAATATCAAAAACTTAAAACTGACAGATTACCGACAATTGTTAGGAATGGTAACTCAGGAATCGGTCTTGTTCAATGATTCGGTTTACAACAATATCTTGATGGGAAATCCAGACGCGACCGAAGCTCAAGTGATAGAAGCCGCTAAGATTGCAAATGCCCACGAGTTCATTTCTCAGCTTCAGGATGGCTACTACACCAATATCGGAGACGATGGAAACAAGCTTTCCGGCGGACAAAAACAACGTGTTTCCATAGCGAGAGCGGTTCTTAAAAATCCACCGATTATGATTCTCGATGAAGCAACTTCTGCCTTGGATACAGAATCTGAAAGATATGTTCAAGACGCGCTGGAAAAAATGATGGAGAACAGAACGTCATTGATCATTGCTCACAGATTATCGACAATCCAAAAAGCGGATCACATTGTCGTGATGGAAAAAGGTGACATCATAGAGCAAGGTTCTCACCAGGAATTGATGGACAAAAACGGAACGTACCGCAAATTGGTAGAGTTGCAGAATTTTGACTAATGAATCCCATTCAAGAATATCTTTTTCGGATTGATGAGCCTGCGAGAAGTGTTCTTCTATTTCTTAGAAAAAAGATTTTGGAATCCGATGAATTGATTACCGAAACCCTCAGTTTTGGACTTCCTTTTTTAAAATACAAAAAGAAAATGCTCTGCTATTTCTATTACAGCAAACAGCATCATAAACATTATCTCAGTTTCTACCACGGCGATAGATTGCATCATCCCGAGCTTTTATCCGAAGGCAGAAAGAAATTCAAAATCCTACTTTTGGATATGGATGAGGATTTGCCAATGGAATTGATTTTTGATATTCTAAAGGAAGTTAAAACTCATATTAAGTAATCAAAGCAATTAGCCAACTTCCAATCCATTTTTAACAGGCAAACTCGATGTCAAAAGCGTTACTTCACTTTTATTTTCACCATAAACACCCATCACCAGACACTCGCTGAAGAAATTTGCAATTTGTTTTTTCGGGAAATTGACAACGGCCATAATCTGTTTTCCAATCAAATCTTCTTTCTTGTACAAAGCCGTGATTTGAGCCGCAGATTTTCTAATTCCCAGATCTCCAAAATCGATTTCCAATTGGTAAGACGGATTTCTAGCTTTTTCAAAATCTGTTGCGGAAATGATAGTTCCGACTCTAATGTCGATTTTCTCAAAATCGTGCCAAGTTATTTCTGGTTTTGTCATTTTATTTTTCTTTGTTAATTAAGTCTTCTAAGAGTGTTTCAACTTCCAATTTCTGTTCAGCATACTTTATTTGAAGCTCACTTCCTTCGCCCATTCTTGAATAATAGATCAACGCTTTTTCCCCGAAGAATTTTTTATAATAATCAGAAAGTTCTGGAATCTGTGGAAAGTTGGTGTGGAAAAGCATTTCGTAGTAAGCTTGCCATTCGCGTTCGTTCTTGTCCGTTACCATCATTCTTGGTGATTTCTGGCGGACGTGCAACATCTCGTGAGCCAGCATATTGAGAACCAAGGTCAAATCAAAATCGAAGAGGTTTCTTGGGATCATCACGTGTTGCAATTCTCCGAGTTCTCCGTTTGCGGTTAAGAGAATTGAGTTCTTTTCTAATTCATCGCGGAAACCAAATCCTGCAAAGTTGTCGTCGTCCAAATCGAACTGGTGAATGAGGAATTTCGCGCCGTCTAGGATTTCGCCGGTTTCTTTGTAAGCGTTGAGGTTGAATTGTAGTTTTTCGTAGTTCATTTGTGTTAAAATAAAAATTGTTCTGAAGAAATTCAAATTTACAATTTAACCCAGAATGTTCAAAATATATGGTAACCTGCGCCCCGAGCTGAACGGAGCTCTTTTTGCAATTGCGATGGTGCAAAATTTCTATTGATGGACAAACGTCTTTCGCAATTGCAAAAAAGCGGGAGTGGAGCGCGGATAAAGGCGCCCAAATCATCTCAATAGTAATAAAAAAATCGCACCTTGATGATGCGATTAGAGTTATTTTAGAATTCCATTTGAACTTCCAGTTTTTCGGCGAGAAGTTTGGATACTTTGGTTTTAAGTTGTTCGATGTTAATATTTTGCATTGCATCGTTGGCGAAAGCGTAAAGCAACAAGGCTCTGGCTTCTTTCTTGGAAATCCCTCTTGCTCTCAAGTAGAACATGGCGTCTTCGTTGAGCTGTCCAACGGTACAACCGTGCGAACATTTGACATCATCTGCAAAAATCTCAAGCTGAGGTTTTGTGTCGATGCTTGCGCCTTCGTCCAGCAAAATGTTGTTGTTTTGCTGATATGCATTGGTTTTCTGAGCGATCTTGTTCACGAAAACCTTCCCGTTGAAAACACCGTGCGATCTGTCTTTGAAGATCCCTTTGTAATTCTGGTAAGATTCGCAATTCGGCGTGTTGTGGTGAACGGCCGTGTGGTGATCTACCAATTGGTCTTTTCCGATGATCGTGATCCCATTCATAAACGAGTTGATGTTCTCACCGTTGTGGATGAAATCCAGATTGTTACGAACCAATTTTCCGCCGAAAGTGAAGGTGTTCACCGTTGTCAGACTGTCTCTTTCCTGCTTTGCAAATGTGTGGTCTACGAGGTACGAAGTGTCGCTGTCATTCTGCAATTTGTGCCAGTCAGATTTTGCATTTTGAGAAGTGAAAATCTCTGTCACAGAATTGGTTAAGACAAAGGATTCGTCAAAATTGTGATGGCTTTCTATGATTTCAACTTTGGCACTTTCTTCTACGATCAAGAGGTTTCTTGTGTTGTAAAACGTATTTTCTTCTTGATTTTGAGAAATATAGAAAACGTGGATTGGTTTCTCGATGACCACGTTTTTTGGAACTCTCAAGAAGAATCCGAATTTGCAGTAAGCTGAATTCAAGTTCGTGAAAGCCAAATCTTTGTTGGCAATCGTGTTGAAATATTTGTCGAAAACTTCTTTGTAAGATGGGTCATTCAATGCGTGATTGAACGAAAGAAATTCTGCATTTCCGATAGAGATCTTGGAAAATTCTTTGTGAAGTTTTCCGTTGATGAAAACAATTCGGTCAAAGTGTTCTTCGCCCAACTGAAGCGCATCCAATTGTTCTTTCGAAATGTGATGCTCTTCTGTCGGGAAAAAGTTGTATTCCTTTTCCGTGATTTCCTTTAGATTCGTGTATTTGTACTCTTCGTCTTTTTTGGTCGGAAAACCTTTTTCTTCAAATTTCTGAAGAGCGGTTTTTCTGTCCTCGTCCAAAAATCTGTGACGAAGTGTTTCCAAAAAGTCCGAATGTTGAGTTATTGTCTGTTCAAATAAAGCCATTGTAATGGTTTGATTTTGCATCGTTTAGAAGATTAATTTAAGTTTTGAATTAGTTTAAAAGCCAATCGTAACCTTTCTCTTCAAGTTCTAGTGCCAGAGATTTATCTCCTGTTTTTATGATTTTTCCATCTGCCAAAACGTGAACGTAATCTGGCTGAATGTAATTTAGAAGTCTTTGGTAATGCGTGATCAACAAAACTGCATTTCCCTCATTCTTGAATTTGTTTACACCATCTGCAACAATTCTCAAAGCATCGATATCGAGTCCAGAATCGGTCTCATCCAGGATTGCCAATTTTGGATTTAGCATCATCATTTGGAATATCTCGTTTCTTTTTTTCTCCCCTCCAGAGAAACCTTCGTTTAGAGATCTGGAAAGGAAATCTTTTTTGATGCCCAATTGCTCAGATTTTTCACGGATCAGGCCAAGCATTTCTTTTGCACCCATATCTTCAAGGCCATTTGCTTTTCGGGTTTCATTAAGCGCTGCTTTGATGAAGTTGGTAACGGAAACGCCAGGAATCTCAACCGGATATTGGAATGAAAGGAAAATCCCTTTGTGCGCTCTTTCTTCTGGTGCATCTTCAGCAATGTCTTCGCCTTCGAAAAGGATATTTCCTTCGGTTACTTCATAATCTTCTTTCCCTGCGATCACAGAAGAAAGTGTAGATTTTCCAGCACCGTTAGGTCCCATGATTGCGTGAACCTCGCCTGGTTTGATCTCAAGATTGATTCCTTTTAATATTTCTGCGCCATCTTCAATTTTGGCGTGTAAGTTTTTGATTTGTAACATATTATTTTACACACATTTCTTTTCGTGAAATATGATTTTTTATTTTAAATTAATGATTTTCAAATTTTTTATCAATGAAAAATGTTGGTCATTTGTCACCAAAGATTTATCGTTCTCAATAGAAATTGCAGCAATCCATATATCATTTTCAGGAATTGGTGTTCCTTGCTGTTTTAATAAAGATTTTACAGAAGCATAAATTCTTGCCGTTTCTTCGGTAGAATTAATAATAGAAACATTTTCAGTAAATTTCTTTATTTGCTCAAAATGCTTTTCTTTTTTTGACGAGTTTTCTGCTCCGTAGAACAATTCTCCAACTACAAATACTGGAATTTCAAAATCAAAATTCTTCAAAAATGATTTTGTTTTTTCGTCTCCCCGAAACAAATCAATGATGATATTTGTATCTAATACATTACCACTCATTGTCTATATTTTCTGTCCCTTTCTTAATAATACTTTCGATTTCATTTGATTCTTCTTTAGACCAAATTCCAGAAAATTCTTCGATTGTAGGAATCGATTTTTTATTTTTTTTAGATAACAAAAAATCAATAAAATCATTGACCTCTTCCTTTAATGAATTGGGCAATATTTTTATCTTATTAATTAAAATTGTATTTTCCATATCTAAACTTTTTCAAATTTACAAAATTCTATCCTACTGAACCTTCCAATGAAATCTCCAATAATTTCTGAGCTTCAATCGCAAATTCCATTGGAAGCTTGTTCAAAACCTCTTTACTGAATCCATTCACGATCAATGCAATCGCTCTTTCTGTGTCAATTCCTCTTTGGTTGCAATAGAAGATCTGATCTTCACCAATTTTCGAAGTTGTAGCCTCGTGTTCCAATTGTGCTGTTGGATCTTTGATCTCGATGTATGGGAAAGTGTGTGCGCCACATTCGTTACCCATCAACAATGAATCACATTGGGAGAAGTTACGCGCTCCTTTTGCAGAAGGCATCACTTTTACCAATCCTCTGTATGAGTTTTGAGATTTCCCAGCAGAGATTCCTTTAGAGATAATTGTCGATCTGGAATTTTTACCGATGTGGATCATCTTAGTTCCTGTATCAGCGTATTGGTGATTGTTCGTCACTGCAATCGAATAAAATTCTCCAATTGAGTTATCACCTTTCAAGATACAAGATGGATATTTCCAAGTCACTGCAGAACCAGTTTCTACCTGAGTCCAAGAGATCTTAGCTCTGTTTTCACAAAGTCCTCTCTTCGTCACAAAATTGAAAACACCTCCTTTTCCTTCTTCATTTCCTGGATACCAGTTCTGAACAGTCGAATATTTGATTTCAGCGTCATCCATCGCAATTAATTCCACAACAGCAGCGTGTAATTGATTTTCATCTCTTGATGGTGCTGTACAGCCTTCCAAATATGAAACATAACTTCCTGCATCAGCGATAACCAAAGTTCTCTCGAACTGTCCGGTTCCTGACTGATTGATTCGGAAATAGGTTGATAATTCCATAGGACATTTCACACCTTTTGGAATGTAGCAGAAACTTCCGTCAGAGAAAACTGCGGAGTTAAGTGCTGCGTAGAAGTTATCGCCTCTAGGAACTACTTTTCCAAGATATTTTTTAACGAGGTCTGGATGGTTCTTGATCGCTTCGGAAATAGAACAGAAAATCACACCTTTCTCCAACAAAGTCGCCTGGAAAGTCGTTTTCACTGAAACAGAATCCATTACGATGTCGACTGCTACGTTTGAAAGCCTTTTTTGCTCTTCGATGTTGATTCCTAGTTTAGCAAAAGTTGCCAAAAGTTCTGGGTCAACTTCGTCAAGACTTGCCAATTCCGGTTTTTTGGTCGGAGCTGCATAATATCTTATCGCTTGGAAATCGGGTTTTTCATATTTGATGTTGGCCCAATCCGGTTCTGTCATTTTCTGCCAGATTCGAAAAGATTCCAAACGCCATTCCGTCATCCATTCTGGCTCTTCTTTCTTTGCAGAAATAGCGCGCACGATGTCTTCATTCAGTCCAGTCGGGAAATCATCATACTCGATATCGGTATAAAAGCCCGCCTCATATTCTTTTGTTTTAAGGTCTTCCCTTAAATCGTCCTCAGTATATTTTGCCATTATATTTTTAACGCAAAGCGCGTTAAGATTTTTAAATATTATTTCTTTTTAAGCACAAAACTTAATAAAGCAAATGTCTTCGAAGTTTCTTATTTTTTAAAGACTGAAACTCTCCCCACAGCCACAAGTTCTGCTGGCATTTGGGTTGTTAAAAATAAAACCTTTCCCGTTCAATCCGCCAGAATATTCCAGGACTGTTCCTGCAAGATAAAGGATGGATTTTTTCTCAATAATAACTCTTACGCCGTTATCTTCGAATATGGTGTCTGTTTCATTTTTTATATTATCAAACTTGAGAACGTACTCCAGACCGGAACATCCGCCAGATTTTACGCCAACTCTTATATAATCTGTTGTAGGGTCAAAACCTTCTTCAGTCATTAGCTGAGCTGCTTTGGATTTTGCCTGATCACTTACTTGTATCATTATTTTTATTTAGAATGATTTGAGTGTACAAAAGTACGAACTAATTTCCGCAATCTCAAATCGATGACGTCTATTTTGATGATTTCTGAAGATGAATTGATATTCGTTTGATGATGAGAAACAGTCTGTTAATGTTAAATTGTTGTCAAAAAATGAACAATTATTAATTCTGTTGCTTCTAATAATTAACTTTGCTTGATTTTGTTAATCAAACAATCAGTCCTTAAGTTATGAATAAGCTAATTATTTTGATGTTATTTTTTTGCTTCTCCGGAAAAATGTGGAGCCAAACCGAAAGATACATTTACCAGACCGAAGTGAATCCAGATACCATCAACCTTGTGAATATGAAAGTTGAGAACACGTTTTTGGACATCAAAGGAAATCAATCATTGTTCATTAGCGAAAGCAAATTGTTGAGGGATTCTTTGACCAATGTTTTGAGACAGCAAGGTATTACGGAAATCAAAAAATCAAAAAAAGACAAATCCGAATTCCCAAAATTACCCAACGGAAAATCTATCCAGCCGACTTTCTTTGATTATTTTATCATAAAAAATGGAGAAGACAAATCGGTGAATTTTGTTGAAAGTATTGGTTCGAAGCAAATTTATTATCAGGAAGACCGAAAAATGGATTGGGAAATCTCCAGTCAGGTTTCTGAATTTAATGGCAATAAAATCCAAAAAGCAACGATGAATTTCGGAGGTAGAATTTGGACCGCTTGGTTTGCGCCAGACATCAAAATCGCTGATGGACCTTACAAATTCTCAGGTCTTTCGGGTTTAATCTTGAAATTGGAAGATGACAAAGGCGATTATAGATTCAGTTTTGTGAAGAAAATCAATATCGAAAAAGCCTTTTCTGAAACCATAAAACCGGATGCCAGAAAATCAACCAGAATTAATTTTCAAGGTGACAAAGCGTCTGTAAGAATGGAAATGATAACTAATAAAGACCCAGAAATCAACTTCGATAGTTTCAACAGAATGAATCAAAGAAATGGTGTGATGAACGGTGGATTTGGAAATCAATCTGGAATGCCAAACGGCGATATGGGCGGACAACCAGACATTCAAATGGGAAATCCTTCTCCGCAATCTCCGTCAAACAGTGGAAGTGTGATGAATTTCGGGAATACAAATCCGATTGAATTGAGAAATAGATAGCTTTTGGTGTTTTGCTAATAGCTTTAAAAATAAAATATCAGTAATAAATGAAAATACTTAAAATATTAAGTCTGCTCGCAATGCCACTTGTGATGGCTCAGCAAAGTACAAGATTCGTTTACCAGGTAACATTGACGCCGGATTCTACTAATGTGGAGAAAAAAACAGAGTCAGCATATCTGGACACAGACGGCAAAAAATCGATTTTCTACTCAGAAAATTCTTTGAAGAGAGATTCTTTGATGGAAAGAATGCGCGCCACGAGAAATTTTGATAGAACTCAATTGCAGGATTTGAGAAGCAATATGCAGTTTACGATTGAAAAAGATCTGACCAATCAAAGTTTGGTTTACAAATCCAGAATCGGAAGAGATAATTATTCTTATTCAGAAACACCTGTTTTTGAATGGAAAATCCTACCAGAAACAATTAAGATTGGAGATTATCAAACGCAAAAAGCAGAAACAAAATTCGGCGGAAGAACTTGGTACGCTTGGTTCACGCAAGAAATTCCTTTGCAGGATGGACCATATAAATTCAGTGGTTTGCCGGGATTGATTGTAAAAGTCCAAGATGATAAAGGCGATTATTCCTTCGATTTGATGCAAACAAAAAAAATCGCAGAAATACATCAACCTTTGAACCGAGGACAGATTATTGCACTTTCCAAATCGAAATATGCCGAAATGGAGAAGAAAGCACAAAAAGACCCAGCAAGTTTCTACTCTGCACAGAGATCCGGTGGCGGAAGAGGCCCTGGAGGTGGTGGCGGAAACAGACCTGGAGTGGATCCAAAGCAAATGCAGGAAATGGTGAAACGACTGGAAACCGAAGCCAAAAGCAGAAACAATCCAATAGAATTGAAATGAAAAAATCGTCCTGAGATTCGGGACGATTTTTGTTTTTTATGATTTTCTGATTTCCTTCACTTCCTCAATTTTTTCATTGAAGTAATCTGCTTTCTGCGGATGTTTCTCCGAGAGGATTTCGTAGGCTTTGATGGCTTTTGAGTAGAGTTTTTGCTCCACGTACAACTTCGCCAAAGTCTCCGTCATCAAGTGCGAAATGTCGTCTTTTTTCTCTTTCACCACAAAATTCACTTCATCCTTGAGCTGAGAGATTCGAGGATTTTTTTCAATGAATTGGTCGATAATCTTTTCTTTTACGATGATTGTTTTTTCTGGTGATTCATCAGATTTTGGTCTGTCGATTTTCAGCCAGCTTTGCCAGGTGTTGATGAAGGTTCCAACGTTGCTGTCAACAGTTTCCTTCACTTCTGGCTTGTCGAGAATTGACGGAATTTCTTTTTCTTCTTTGATTTTCGAAACATCATTTCCGAAGAAGGAGACATTCATCACTGGTCTTTCCGTTTCTTGTTTTTGAGGCTTTTCTTCTGCGATTGGTTTTTCATTAATGATAACTTCCTCGATTACTTCTGGCGTTTCGAGCTTTTCCTCAATTTTGATTTCCTGTTTTGGCTTTTCAATTTCCGCAGTTTTACCGATTAAAGCATCCGGCGTATTTGCATTGAAAGACATTGGTTTCCAGGTAGAAACTGGTTCTGCAATTTCTTCTTTTTCAATTTTGACATTTTCAACTTCCTGAATTTGATTTTCAGCCACATTCTCTTTTCGTTTTTCAATTTCAAAAGTTTGCGTGTTTTCGAAACTAATTTGATCATCACTAATTTTCTCTTCTAGCTGAGTCTCAATTTCCTTTTCAATTTCTACAGTTTCTTTCGATTCCGAAACTTCGAAAGTTTGTGTATTTTCAAAATTGATTTCATTTTCATTAATGTTCTCAGTAATGTCAGAATCAATTTCTACAACTTCTTCTGATTTTGAAACTTCGAAAGTTTGTGTTTTCCCAAAACTGATTTGAGTATTATCTATTTCGTTTTCAGAAACTTCTGAAGCTGTTGGTTCCTTGTAATCTGATTTCGAAACTGGTTTTTCTTGAATTGAATTCTCTTCCTTCTTCGCCTGTTTCTTTGGTGGATTCAAATAATCCAAATGATTTTTCGGAACCGAGAATTTCACTTGAGGTAAAAAATCTTCGATACCATTAAAACTAATATTTCCTGAAGAATCCTCATCCTGAACTTGTGTATCAGCTTTAGGTCCAGGCGCTTTTTCTTGCGGAGTTTCCAGAACTTCTTGTACCTCGAGATGTTCAGAAATGGTTTCTTCCGAACGATTTTCATCAATGACGATCAAGTTTTCTCTGACTTCCAAATCATCTTTAATTGTAATGACGCCCGATTCTTTCGTCGCTTCCATATCTACTTCCTCAGATTTCTCTTCAAGGAAATTTTCTTCACCTTCGTACAGCAAACGATTCTTTTCTCCCTCAACAACAATGAATTCTGAGTTTTTCGCCTCTTCGGTTTCGATGATCTTATCAATATCAAACTTGTTCAAAACCACAGAGTTATTTTCAAAATCTTCGGGATTTTCTAAAGTTTTTTCGATAATGTCTTCTGCAGTTGTTTTTTTGTTAGGGATTTGATTTTCAGTAACTTGCTCGGTTATGTTCGGTGCAGGCGTAACTTCTGTTTGACTGGTTTTTTGAGAATTGATAAATTGATAAAGTATCTTTTTATCAGTCGTGTAAGCTGCAGTTTTAGAAAGGTTTTCTTTATAGTTTTCTGATTTGTAGAGATTGATTCCGTAGAGATAAAGTGCGCGAATACTTTGTGCGTACGGCATTTTTTCTGATTCTGATTCCAAAATATTAAGGTCAGACTCAGTGATGATCTTTGGATTTTTTATTAATTCTAAAACTCTCGTATTCATACTTTTACCAGTTGGCGACGATGTCGTTAAAAATTTTGTTGATGATCCTCTCGTTCACAATTCTCACTTGTGCAGTTTCTATCGTGTTGATGTCCAAATCACTGTTGAAAACCGCTTCGTCACTGTAAGTTCTGTCAAAACTCAAAGTCGGATCTATGCTATTTTCGTAATGTACTTTCACCGTGATGGTCAGTTTGTTCTGAAGTGCCTGAATCGTATTTCCAGTTTCAGTCGTCGTGGGCGTTCCAATACTGGTTGGCGTGATGTTGTAATCGCTGATTTCGCCCTCGATCAGGAGATGTGGATTGTCTGTTGCGCCTTTCAAACCAGATCTTTGAAGAAACCGATTTTGCAAAGCCACTGTGAAATCCTGACTCAAACTCGGGAGATTATTTGCAGCGTTGTTTGGGAACATATTGATTTTCACTGTTTTCATTTCTGGAGCCAGTGATGAACCTGTGAATTTGTAACATGAAAACATCAAACAAGAAACAAGTAAAAATAGACATGTCTTGAAAATGCTAAGTGAAATTTGATTTTTAAATTTAGAGATCATTTGATTCTTTTTATTCCTCAAGATTGTATTGTTTTATTTTTCTGTAAAGCGTTCTTTGGGAAATTCCCAATTCGTCGGCCGCTTTGTTTCTTCTGCCTTTGTGTTTTTCCAAAGCCTTGATTATCAGATCTTTTTCATTGTTTTGAAGTGACAAAGATTCTGGTCTGCTTTCTTCGATTTCAATATCTTCCACATCATTGTAGTCGTGATCTTCGTTGTCAGAAACAATCGTTGGATGGTGGATCTGATTCTGCTGACTGTTATTATTCTCAAAATAAAGCAGAGAATTTGGACTCGTAGCCTGTTGCGTATCAGGCGTATAAATTCTGTTGATCAGATTTTTTTCCTGCAGACTGAGATCCGAATTTCCTTTATTTTTTATGAGTTCCGAAGTTAAGGATTTTAAATCATTAATGTCGCTTCGCATATCGAAAAGGATTTTGTACATAATATCCCGTTCTGAACTAAAATCAGTGGAGGTTCCAGTTGTATTGGTTTTAGAAATCACCGCAGGCAAATTCGCATTCATCGGAATGTATTCTGCCAATTTTGTGGAATTCACTTCTCGGTTTTGTTCAACCACAGTCATTTGTTCCACCAAATTTCTTAGCTGACGAACGTTTCCAGGAAAAGCATAATTTTCTAAGTAAGAAACCGCATCGTCTGTCAATTTCAACTCGGGCATTCTGTATTTTTCAGCAAAATCTATCGCAAATTTTCTGAACAAAAGATGGATATCGCCTTTTCTTTCTCTAAGAGCCGGCATATCAATCTGAACCGTATTCAAACGATAATAAAGATCTTCACGGAAACGGTTGTCGCCAATCGCTTTCATCATATTCACGTTGGTCGCGGCCACTATTCTGACATTCGTTTTTTGAACTTGGGAAGAACCAACTTTCATAAATTCGCCACTTTCTAAAACTCTAAGCAAACGAACCTGCGTCTGCAAAGGCAATTCACCCACCTCATCAAGAAAAATTGTCCCACCATCAGCCACTTCGAAGTAGCCTTTTCTTGTGGAAGTCGCGCCTGTAAAAGCCCCTTTCTCGTGTCCGAAAAGTTCGGAATCTATCGTTCCTTCTGGGATTGCACCACAGTTCACGACAATGTATGGTTGGTGTTTTCTTCTGGATTCACCGTGGATTATTTTTGGGATAAACTCTTTCCCAACGCCACTTTCTCCCATTACCAAAACTGAAATGTCGGTTGGAGCGACCTGAATTGCCTTTTCCAAAGCTCTATTAAGTGCAGGAAAATTCCCGATGATGCCGAAGCGTGCTTTTATGGATTGTAATTCTGCCATAATTTTTAATTTTTTGTACGAACTCCGATGATGGAATTCAGAAGATTTTTTGAATTTGAATTTTAAATTATATTTACAGCTCAGCAATTTGCTTTCTGTAAACTTTGTTGAAATGATGCGTATAGCCTTCCAACATTGTTTTGCCTTCATCATAAGATTTTAAGGCAAGATTTTTCAAATCCAAATAATCTTTGTTTCTAATTTTCGAAACTTTACTTTTAAAATAAATATTCTCCGCAAAATCGTAAACTTTGCTTTGTTTCTCGAAGTTTTCTAAGGCTTTGTCATATTTTCCAGTTTCGAAATACGTGACGCCCAATTGGTAATGGTCGTACAAGCCAACATTATGATCTTTGTTGGAAAGTTGATTTTCTATGATAGAAATTGCCTTTTCCTTTTGCCCAATCGCTGAATAACAAAGGGCTTTTGCGATGTGCAATTCATAATCACCATTCGCAGAATATCCCAAATATCCAGTCGGGTAAATCTTTTCTAATGCTTCAATGTCTGTTATTGCGCCTCTGTAATCACGGAAAAATTGGTATCTGCACCAAGCTCTGTAACCGAGATTTCCTTTAGGATTAAGTTCTACAGCTTTGTCAATCAGATTTTTCCAAGAAACGAAATCGCCACTTTTGAGATAAGCAACCGATTGTTCTCTGTAAGGATAATCGAAATTTGGGTCGATTTTTATGGCTTCGGATAATCCATCGAGGAACCGTTGATCGAATTGATAAAGTCTGTTGTTGTAAACAGTTTCAATCGCTTTTTCGCAAGCTTTGAATTTCACAGAATCGCCTTCCATACGGAAAACGTTACAGTTCAAAGATTGTCCATAAGTGAAAAACGCAACTAAAATCAGCTGAAAACTAAGGCAATATTTCGTTGATTTTTCCATCTTTTATTTTGAAAATTAAATATTGATAATAGTCGATTTTTCCGCCTCTTTCCTGTTTAGGAATCCAGCCCTTCAGATTTTTTGTAATTTCTAAAAGTTGAGATGTAATATTTTTATCGATTTCAATTGGTTCGTAATCGTAATTTGCTGTCAAGATTCTGAATCTGTCAGACCGTCCCATACAATTCACAATGAAACGAATTCTAATCCAAGCATTTTCCTTTTTTACATTTCCAGAATTGTATTTTTTCTGAAATTCATCTTCAATCGCAATCTTTTCACCTTCATATTGAAATCCTTTTGAGTCATTAAAGTATTGATAAATCTGATTCTCATTACATAAAATAAAATCTTTTCTATCCGTTGTTTCATCAAAATTGATGTTCCCAATGTAATCCCATTTTGAACTTTGAGGGAACAGGAAAGTTGGTAAAAGAAATATTATGTATAAAAATTTGTTCATTAATATTTTACAATTCTAAGGATTTCGGCAACATTAATAAAAAATCCAAAGCTTTAGAATAATCCAAATTTCCATATTCCAAGCCTAATTTTCTGATGTTTTGATAATAGTTTTGATGATTTTGGTAGTACATTTTTTCGCTTTGAAGAAACCATACTTTTTCGCCTAATTTTTCTGCAATGAACCATTTTTCCAACAATCTTCCCAATCTTCCGTTCCCATCATTCATCGGATGTATTTTCACAAAGACCAAGTGAATGAGCGATGCATAGAAGAAAACTTCTTCAGTATTCAGATTTTCATTGATTAAAATTTTCAATTCTGAAAGAAATTTTTTCATCTCATTTTCAACTTCAAATGGAGATGTCGCAACATATTCAATCTGACCATCATCCGTCAACACATACATGTTGCTTGTTCTCAACTTTCCCTGTAGATGGTCAGAAAGAATGTTTTTAGTTAAAATTTTATGTGCGAGAAGTAAATTTTCTTCATTCAAACGATTGATTTTTGCAAACTGATAAGCTTCATACAAATCATCAATCTTTTTGGTGTAATCTGGCTGAAACTCGATTCTGAAGTTTTTATGTTTTACAAAACTGTCCAAATCAATATCTTCACCCTCAATTTTACTTGAAAAAACTGAAGAAACTGATGTGTAAAAACTGAAATTTTCTGTAGAGATTTTCGCATCCTTCAATCTATAGAATTTCTTGGAAATATCTTTTTGGTGTTGAAGATATTCCTTAAAGAGTAATTTTTTTATGGATAGAAGGTCTGGCATTATTCTAATTAGATTCAACCGTTTCCCCCAAAAGCGTTCCCTGCGTATTGCCGTGTACGAAAACAGACACAATGTCGCCCAATTTCTGGTCTTCTTTCATATCAAACACACAAACAGCGTTTTGGGAATTTCTGCCTTTCCATTGGTTTTTATTTTTCTTGGATATACCTTCAATCAAAATTTCGTGAACTCTGCCGACGTAACCTTGCATTCTTTTTCTGGAAAGTTCGCCTTGCAAAGCAATGACTTCCGCTAGACGGCGTTGTTTTACGTCGGCTGGAATATCATCTTCCATCTTTTTGTGAGCTGGTGTTCCAGGTCTTGTGGAATAGGAGAACATATAACCGTAATCATATTCTACCTCGCGCATCAAGCTCATTGTCATTTGATGGTCTTCCTCGGTTTCGGTGCAGAATCCGATGATCATATCTTGTGAAAATGAAATATCGGGAACAATCTCTTTTCCTTTTTTAATTAAATCTAAATATTCCTGACGCGTGTGTTGGCGATTCATCAACTGAAGAATTCTGTCGCTTCCACTTTGAACGGGAAGGTGAACATAATTACAAATGTTATCGTGCTTTGCAATCATTCTGAAAACTTCTTCCGTCATCTCGTGCGGATTTGAGGTCGAGAATCTGATTCTCATTTTCGGAACAGCAACGGCAACCATATCAAGCAACTGAGCAAAATTAGTCGCTGTCAGCTTTTGCATTTCTGATGCTTTGGCGAAGTCTTTTTTCGGACCGCCACCGTACCAAAGGTAAGAATCGACGTTTTGCCCAAGAAGGGTAATTTCTTTATAACCATTATCCCAAAGACTTTGGCACTCCTCAATGATAGAATGCGGGTCACGACTTCTCTCACGACCTCTCGTAAATGGAACCACGCAAAAAGTACACATATTATCGCAACCTCTTGTAATGGTTACGAAAGCCGTCACGCCATTTCCACCCAAACGAACTGGATTGATGTCGGCATAAGTTTCTTCTTTCGAAAGAATGACGTTGATGGCATCTCTTCCATCTTCAGTTTCTTTCAATAGATTGGGTAAATCTCTGTAAGCATCGGGACCTACGACCAAATCGACGAGTTGTTCTTCCTCTAAGAATTTAGTTTTCAATCGTTCCGCCATACAACCTAAAACGCCGACCGTCATATTTGGACGTTCTTTTTTCAGATTTTTGAATTGCGCCAGACGCATTCTCACGGTTTGTTCAGCTTTCTCGCGGATGGAGCAAGTATTCAATAAAATCAAATCTGCTTCTTCCACGTTCAAAGTGGTGTTGTAGCCTTGCTCGTTGAGGATGGATGCAACAATCTCAGAATCAGAGAAATTCATCTGACAGCCGTAGCTTTCTAAGAACAGTTTTTTGCCGTTTTCAGGTTTTTCGAGAATGGCAAATGCTTCGCCTTGTTTGGTTTCGTCTATATATTTTTCTTGCACAATAAACAGTTTAAGGTTCCGAGTTTCAAGTTTTGGATTTTAAGTTAAAAACTTTGAACCAAGAACTTATAACTTTGAACGAATGAGTTCGCAAAGATACAAAATATTGTGACAGAATGGCAGGGATTGAAATTATTCCAGAATTGAAAATGTCGTTGTTTTTTTGATAAAATTAATCATGATCCGCGTGTTCCGATGAAAAATTAATATCAAAAATAATATTAGAACTTACAGGAACACCGTTTTGAATTGCTGGTTTCCATTTTTTCTTGAGTCTTTTCATTGCGAAGTTCATATCTTGTTTGAACTCTTCATCGTATTTTACTTTGGGATGGATTTTCATTTCGCTCATTTTTCCATTTTTATCAATTGTAATGATGAAAGAAAATTTTCCATTCACTGCATAAGCCGTGAGATCTACATATGCATAAACCATTCTCATAAACTCATTGCGGAAAACTTCCTGTCCACCAGGATATTCTGCTTTGGAATTGATAAGTGTTTTTTCTTGTGGTGTTTCGGTTTGAGAATAGTAAGCGGTGCTGAAGGACAGCGCAATCATTAATAAGAGATGTTTCATTTTAATTTTAAAAGTTTTTTTCAAATATATAAAAATGATGCTGGAAATGAATTGCTATCACTTTAATATCGGACATATAACATTGAATTAAAATCAGAAATAGCATTAAGAATCTTTCCCCGTATAGAAATTATAATCTTTGATGATTGTATTAAGGAATTGTTTCTGAGTGATTTGTATAGAATCTGGCTCTAATTTTAGAATATCTAATATCCTTTGTGTCAATCTGTTGATGATTTGACGGTCGTCAACTTTGATTGCTTTTTGGAAATTTTCTTTGATGATTCTAACGTCATTATCGGTCAACAAAATAACTTGCGGAAAGGTCGGAATGTAATCCTCTTTCAGCTGTTCCAAGATGGTGTGTGAAATATTGATATTGTTTTTCAGCGAAATCACGGCAGTTCCAGTTGCCATATCACCCAATCGCTGGTGGTTTTTTGATAACAAAGTCGTGACAAACGCCACAAATCCGAAACTTCCAAAAATATCGACCAATCGGAAAACCCAACGCATCAGGTAATCTCCAAAACTCGCCTGATAGCCGTCTATTTTCACGACTTTTATTTTCATTAATTTTTTTCCAAACGTTTGTCCTTCCATCATACTTTCTAAAACCAAAGTGTAAACGTGGATTGGAAGCGTGATCATCAGGATCAATGAGCCAATTGACCAGCTGTCCATCCCTTGAGTGAAATCTGAAAATTCCACGACCGATCGCAGGAACCAAGATAAAATGAAAATGAAAATGCCCTTCAGCAAAAGATCTATAAAAAATGCAACAATCCTTTCTCCAGCTCCAGCCAATGCAAAATTTACATTTACATTTTGTGAAGTATTAATGGCGATTTGATTCATATTTTTATTATTTTAGCCTAATGAGAGAAGTGGCTTTTATAAAGCAAAATAAAGAAAAATGGTTGGAAATCGAACATCTTATCAACGGAAAAATGAAAAAAAATCCGGATGATCTCTCGTCGCTTTACATCAATCTGATCAACGATCTTTCTTTTGCGCAAACTTATTATCCAAAAAGTAAAACCACGATCTATCTCAATTTTTTGTCTTCTCAGATTTTTCAGAAAATTTATAAGACCAAAAGAATCGAAGAAAACCGTATCAAACATTTTTTCACCATAGAAGTTCCAATGACGGTTTACGAATATCGGCGTTATCTTTATTATGCTTTTATATTTTTTATTTTGTTTGTGGGAATTGGTGTGATTTCTTCCATTTATGATAAAGATTTTGCCACATTAATTTTAGGAGAAGGCTATGTGAACCAAACTTTGGAAAATATCAAAAAAGGCGATGCAACGGCGATTTACGGCTCTGGTTCCAATTGGGGCTCATCATTTATGATCATCGTCAACAATCTTGTGGTTGGTGCAAAACTTTACATTTACGGCGTAACAGGAGGTTTGGGAACTTTATACGTTTTGATGCAGAATAGCATTATGCTGGGCGCGTTTCAGTTTTTCTTCAAGACGCAAAATGCCTTGTTGGAAAGTGCCAAAGGAATCTGGTTGCACGGCGTTTTCGAAATCTTCGGAATGGTTGTAGAGGCGATGGCCGGGTTGATTTTGGGTGCGTCTATTTTGTTTCCGAGAACTTTATCAAGGTTAGAATCTTTCAAACTTGGATTTCGAAATAGTTTCAAGATTTATCTGAGTACCGTTCCATTTACCATTTTTGCTGGATTGATAGAAGGATTCGTCACGAGATATGCGCAGACGATGCCGTTGGTTTTGAACATCGTTATCATTTTCGGAACTTTGGCTGTGATTGCTTTTTATTATTTTATTTATCCTCATATTGTCATCAGAAAACTAAACCAGAATGCAATTAAACTCGGAGGAAAGATTCGTTAATCTTATCAATAATTATTGGAGAATAGATGAGATTTAGAATTTTTCTTTTACTAATATTTTCCTTGTTCGGAACTTTCGCCTTTTCACAATACGAAGAGGCTGAGGAAGTTGTGACTGTAGATTCGATAGATTATGAGACTGTGTACATCTCGGCAGATTCGTTGCTGAAAACGAATTATTCTACAGATAACAATCTCCATCCAAAAAACTTCGCTCCAAATTTCAAAAGTAAGTACAGCGGAGACGATTTCAATTATGAGACGCTGAAGTCTAAAGAATCTCTTTTGGATTTGATAAAACGAAAAATCGCACAATTGTTCTTTAAAAACATTGATCCGAATAAAGCCAGTATTTATACGGTTAATATTTTGCGATTTTTCGGGATTGCAATCGTCGCAATTCTATTGTTCATCTTGATAAGATATTTGATGTCCAAAGACGGGAATTTCCTATTTGGAAAGAAGAATAAAAAAATTAAAATCTCAGCCCAAGATATCGAAGAAAATATCCACGAAATCAACTTTCCACAAAGCATTTTGAAATTTGAAAAGGAGAATAATTTCCGTTCGGCCATTCGTTATCATTTTCTTTATTCACTCAAAAAATTAGCAGACAAAAACCTCATCAACTTGAATCCGGAAAAAACAAACCGAGATTACCTTAAAGAACTGAAAGACAAAAATTTGCAAGAAGATTTCCGACGCGTGATCTATATTTACGATTACATATGGTATGGAGAATTTGACACGCAAGAAATTGACTATCAACATTATAAAACCTACTTCGAAAAATTCTGATCAAATCTTTATCGACTATAATTAATGACTAACCGATTCAAAATATTCGCTCCAATTTTTATCCTCATACTTGTTATCGTGGGTCTGTTGCAGATTGGCAAACAGTCGGTTTTGGATTGGCGAAAAAACTTTAATATTGAGAAGAAAACTCCTTTCGGACTTTACATTTTCAATCAGGAATCGGATCGTTTGTTTGATAAAAAATTAGAAAAAGTTGGTGTTTCTCCTTATCATTATTATCAAAAAAACAATCAGAAAAAGCCACACAACATCTTGATCATCCAAAAAGAATTGGACAAAGTTTCTTGGAAGTATATTTTGGATGAAGTCTCGAACGGTTCCGATGTGATGTGGTTTACCAACAATACAACTGCGCCATTGCGAGACACATTGGGTTTTAGATTTAAAACAGCCAGTTTCGAAAGTAATTATTATTTGCAATTGACGGATAAAAAGTTGTCAAATAACCGATTGCTGATTGACAAAATCCCAGACAACAAAGGTTTTACCTATTTTAAGGAAGGTATTGAAGTTCTTGGAAAAACATTTAGCAAGGACAAAGATGGACAGACAACTATGAATGTAGATTTCGTCAAAGTTCCATTTGGAAAAGGTCATTTTTACATCCATTCCGAGCCGCTGGTTTTGACGAATTATTATCTTTTAAATTCAAAAAACAAATATTCGGAAAGTGTTTTATCTTATCTGCCAAACAGGGAAACAGTTTGGTTTGTAGAAAATGATGCGCCACTTTCTATGTCGACGATGAGATTTATCAATAGTAATCCACCATTGAAATATGCTTGGTATTTGCTGCTTGCAAGTCTGGCGGTTTTTGTCGTTTTCAATGCGAAAAGGAAACAGCGCATCGTTCCAATTGTTGAACCTCTGAAAAATACTTCGGTAGAATTTATCCGAAGTATTGGAAATCTCTATTTGCAGGAAGGTGATTTCCACGAGATGATGGCGAAAAAAGCACAGTATTTTTTGAATAAAGTAAGAATGGATTTGATGATCGACACACATAATCTGGACGAGCAATTCATTAATAAACTGCATCTGAAAACTGGGAAAAGTAGAGAACTAATAACTGAAGCTGTTGAACTTGTGAAGAAGGGGCAGAGCCCGTATGCGAGCGTAATGAAAGAGGATTTGATAAGAATGAATAAAGTTTTGGATGATATTTTGAAATGATGGAATGTGTCGCTCCTCCGGAGCTTCGCATAGGTGAGACATTGGGCTACAAATATTTCGCTCCTCTGGAGCTCCGCATCACTGAAGGAATTTTGACTACAAACATTTAGCTCCTACGGAGCTTTAAGAGATGAATTCCGTAGAGACCAGATGTTTGTAGAAATGATAATCGCAATTAAAAAAAACTCCAATGAGTAAAAAGTTTGTACATAGATTCACAACATGATTTCAGAGTTCCGCAGAAGGGAAATTGGATAGAGAAAAAAAATGAAAAATGATATTTGAAAAATTCCGCAGGAACGAAATGTTTTTAGAAAAAACACTCCGAGGAATAAAAAGTTTGCACAAAGATTCACAACATAATTTCAGAGTTCCGCAGAAGGGAAATTGGAAAAAGAAAAAAAGAAAAAATAATAATTGAAAAATTCCGCAGGAACGAAATGTTTTTAGAAAACACACTCCGAGGAATAAAAAGTTTGTACAAAGATTCACAACATAATTTCAGAGTTCCGCAGAAGGGAAATTGGAAAGGAAAAAAAATTAAAAAATAATATTTGAAAAGTTCCGTAGGAACGAAATGTTTTTAGAAAAAACACTCCGAGGAGTAAAAAGTTTGTACAAAGATTCACAACACAATTTCAGAGTTCCGCAGAAGGGAAATTGGAAAAGAAAAAAAAGAAAAAATAATATTGAAAAATTCCGCAGGAACGAAATGTTTTTAGAAAAAACACTCCGATGAGCAAAAAGTTTGTACAAAGATTTACAACATAATTTCAGAGTTCCGCAGAAGGAAAATTTGGAAAAAGAAAAACAATTAAAAAAAATATTTTGAAAAGTTCCGTAGGAACGAAATGTTTGTAGAAAAAACAAGATTTCTAATCAAAGCTCCGGAGGAGCGACACAAAAACACAAAACAAAATGGCGAACACATACATTCAGATTTACATTCAATTTGTCTTCGCAGTGCAAGGACGACAAAATCTGATACATCCCACAAAGAGAGAATCATTGCAAAAATATATTGCGGGAATTGTTAAAAATAATAACCAAAAACTATTGTCAATTTATGCCAATACAGACCACGTTCATCTTTTGATTGGCTTCAATAGTTTGAATTTTAAAATTCCGGATTTGGTTCGTGATATAAAATCAAATTCTTCAAAATTTATCAATGAGGAGAATTGGTTTGATGGGAAATTCAATTGGCAAGAAGGTTATGGTGCATTTTCATATTCGAAAAGTCAGATTGATAAGGTCATTAATTATATTAATAATCAAGAAGAGCATCACAAAAAGAAAAGTTTTCGAGAGGAATATCTTGAGCTTTTGAATAAATTTGAAATTCAATTTGATGAGAAATATTTGTTTGAGTTTTATGATGGGTGATGTGTCGCTCCTACGGAGCTCTGTTGGGGGTAGATTCAAACTTTGCTACAAACATACCGCTCCTACGGAGCTCCGCCTACGACATTCAGATGAATTAGGCTTCGGATTAACTAAAGACATATTGCTCCTACGGAGCTTCGCCAAATTGATTAAACAGAATACACCTTTGAGGTCATAAAATATTAGAAAAACTATGGAAGAAGAATATCAAGACAAAGCCCCCGAATTCCAGTCAAGGCTGGATATGACGGACTTGCGAAATAGTCTGGAACGCGTAAAAGCAGAAATAGGAAAAGTCATCATCGGTCAGGAAAATATGATTGAGCATTTGTTGGTGGCACTTTTATCCAACGGACACGTTTTAATCGAAGGCGTTCCGGGCGTAGCGAAAACTATTACGGCAAAATTATTAGCCAAAACAATTTCTGTGGATTTCGGCAGAATCCAGTTTACGCCGGATTTGATGCCTTCCGACATTTTGGGAACTTCCGTTTTCAATGTAAAAGAAGCGGATTTCAAATTTAAAAAAGGACCGATTTTCTCAAATTTTATTTTGATTGATGAAATCAACCGTTCGCCAGCAAAAACGCAATCCGCTTTGTTCGAAGTAATGGAAGAACAACAAATCACGATGGATGGCGTAAAATATCAAATGGAAGAACCATTCTTGGTTGTTGCGACTCAAAATCCAATCGAACACGAGGGAACATACAGATTACCGGAAGCGCAACTTGACCGATTCCTTTTCAAAATTGAAGTTGGTTATCCAAATCTGGAGCAGGAAATTGAAATCATCAAAAACCAACACAACAATAGACTAGAAGATAAAACCGACGTGGTTGAAACCGTAATTTCCGGCCAGCAATTGAAACAATATCAGCAATTGGTAAAAGAAATCGTCGTAGAACAAAATCTTCTGGAATATATTGCGAAAATCATTGTCAATACAAGAGAAAATCAGTTTTTATATCTCGGAGCTTCACCAAGAGCAAGTTTGGCTTTGTTGACGGCTAGTAAGGCTTTTTCCGCAATTCGTGGTCGTGATTTTGTGACGCCGGAAGATATCAAGGAAGCATCATTTGCAGTTTTGAGACACAGAATTATTGTTTCTCCAGAGCGCGAAATGGAAGGTTTGACTGCAGACGAAATCATTCGCCAAATCTTAGAAAGCATCGAGGTTCCAAGGTAATATTTGACTTAGTTAGAAATGAAAATACTAAAACAATTATATATCAATAACAAATTCTTCTTCGCCCTCTTCGGCGTTGGAATCTGCTATGTTTTGGCGTTTTTCTTTCCTATGATGATGTGGATTGCCAATTCATTATTGATTTTTGTTTTACTGTTGATGGCGATTGATGGTTTGATTCTTTTCATTAATAAAGAAGGCATCAACGCTCAAAGAATTTTACCGGAAAAATTATCAAACGGCGATGAAAACTCAGTGAAAATTGAGATTAGAAATAATTATAATTTTAATATTAACACAAAAATCATAGACGAAATTCCCTTTCAATTTCAAAAGCGGGATTTCCTGATTAAGAAAGAGATTGAAAGCGGAAATAACACTTTTTTCGAATATATTCTCGAGCCGAAAGAACGTGGCGAATACAGTTTTGGAAATTTGAATATTTACGTCAATTCTCCTATTGGTTTCGTTTCCAGAAGATTTACTTTTCAGAAAGATGCGAAATTGGCAAGTTATCCCTCGTTCATTCATCTCAGAAAATATGAATTGATGGCGCTTCAAAACGAATTTATGCTGGGCGGAATCAAGAAAATCCGAAAATTGGGGCACACGATGGAATTTGAGCAAATTCGTGATTATGTTCAGGGCGATGACATTCGAAGCATCAACTGGAAAGCGACTTCAAAATCCAGCAAATTGATGGTCAATCAGTTTCAAGACGAGAAATCTCAGCGAATTATGATGCTCATCGATAAAGGCAGAACGATGAAAATGCCTTTCAATGGATTGAGTTTGTTGGATTATTCCATTAATGCAACAATGGCGCTTTCCCACATCATTCTGAAAAAAGGTGACCGTGCCGGAATGATGACGTTTTCAAAAAAAACTGAGAACAAAGTCGTTGCAGACAACAAATCCGGTCAACTGAAAAAAATTTCCGAAGCGCTTTATAATGTTCAAACCAATTTCTTCGAAAGTGATTTTGGAAGGCTTTATCAGGAAACGAAATTTCATCTGAATCAAAGAAGCTTAGTCTTGTTATTCACAAATTTTGAAACGCTGGATGGACTGAATCGACAGATGAAATATCTGAGAGGAATTGCCAAAAATCATCTTCTCGTAGTTATATTTTTTAAAAATTCCGAAGTTCATAATCTGCTTAATAAGAATCCTGAAAATATGCAGGAAATCTATGACGAAATCATTGCAGAAAAATTCGAGTTCGAGAAAAAGCTGATTATTCAGGAACTCAGAAAATACGGAATTTACAGTATTTATACATTGCCGGAAAACCTCAACATAGATGTCATCAATAAATATCTGGAGATAAAAGCAAGAGGAATTTTGTAAATTTGAACTTAATTTAACATAATGAAAATTACACTCAATAGAATCAACGACGATTTCCTTTTCGAATGTTCCAATGAACAAGGAAACTCAATTTTGCTTGACAATACAACTTTGCCTGGCGCAAAAGGTGTTTCGCCAATGCAATCTTTATTAATGGCAGTGGCTGGTTGTAGCGGAATTGATGTCGTTTCAATATTAAAAAAACAACGCCAAACCATCACCGATTTCAAAGCAGAAGTCGAAGGCGAAAGAGTTCAGATGGACGAAGCCAAACCTTTTAAATCCATCAAAGTAAAATTTTTCCTCGAAGGCGAAATCGACCCGAAAAAAGCCAAGAAGGCAGGAGAATTATCTTTCGAAAAATATTGCTCGGTTTCCAAAACGCTTGAACCAAATGTTGAGATTACTTACGAAGTCCACGTTAATGGAGAAAAAGTTTAATTCTAATTTTGGAAAATAAATTGCAAGATGAGTAACAAAAAGGAAATCTTAATATTGCTTGTATTCTCATTGTTATTTAGTATCCTGGCTTTAGTTAATTTTCGGTTACATCTTAGAACAATCGTACCTATTACTTTTATCTTAACTTTATTTTTAGTAGGAATAATATTAGGTAATGTATTTAATAGAAGTATTAAATCATTATTAAAACAAAATTATCTATTTTATTTTTTCACTTATCTTATTGCTGGAAATATTATCGTTTTTAGTTTCTTTTCTATAAATAATAGTTTTACAGATACTAAAACAAAGACTAGAGTTTATAAAATAGTATCAAAGAAAAATATTCATAAACTAATAACTGGAGAATTTGTAGCCATTGTGGATTTAAAATTGACAAAGCATAAAAACAAAACCTTATTTCTAACCACAGGACAAGAAAGTTATATAAATGATATAACAGACATAAAAACTATAGAGTCCGAAGGAAACTTAGGATTTAAAGTTATCAAGGATATATTTCCCTTGATAACTCTAAATAAGTAAGATTTATTTTATCTATGCGTCAACCTCGGTTGAATCAACTTAGCTACCGTAGAAGTCCATCCGGTTTGATGGGAAGCACCAACGCCCCGACCATTGTCACCGTGGAAATATTCGAAGAACATAATGTAATCTTTGAAATGCGGGTCGTTATTGAATTTATCAACACCACCGTTGAACGCTCTGTTTCCGTTTTCGTCTTTCAGGAAAATACCACAAAGTCTGTCGCTGATGTCTTTGGAAACTTCTTCCAGATTTTTCTGAACACCACTTCCTTTCGGATATTCAATCGTCAACGCATCACCGAAAAAGAAATGGAAACGCTGTAAACTTTCGACAATCAGGAAGTTAATCGGAAACCAAATCGGTCCGCGCCAGTTGCTGTTTCCTCCGAACATTCGACTGTCGCTTTCTGCAGGCGTGTAATAAACAATGTGTTCCTGGTCGTGAACGGTAAATCGGAACGGATTTTCTTCATAGAATTTGGACATCGCACGAATTCCATAATCACTTAAAAATTCGGATTCATCTACCAATCTTGTTAAAACTTTAGTCAATCTGGTTTTTCTGAGAATACTCAAAAGATGCTTGTTTCCTTCGCCTTCCACGTACCATTGGGAAACGAGTTTTGTCAGGTCTTGCTTGTTTTTCAGAATCCATTCCATTCGTTTTTTGAACTCTGGCAATTTCTCCAACATACTGTGTTCCACAACTTCTACCGCAAACATTGGAATCAATCCAACGATGCTTCGAAGTTTCAAACTCACACTGTCTCCATTGGAAAGCTGAAGCACATCGTAGAAAAATCCATCTTCCTCATTCCAAAGTCCTTGTTTGCCGTCACCAATATTTTCCATCGCTTCTGCAATGTAAAGATAATGCTCGAAAAACTTGATGGCCATATCTTCATAGACTGGATTGTGGATTGCCAATTCCATTGAGATACGCATCATATTCAATGCATACATCGCCATCCAGCTTGTTCCGTCGGCTTGTTCCAAGTGCTCACCTTCATTGAATTCCATATTTCGGTCAAAGGCTCCGATATTATCAAGACCCAAGAATCCGCCACCAAAAATGTTATTTCCGTTGTAATCTTTTCGGTTGACCCACCAAGTGAAATTCAATAATAATTTTTGGAAAACCCGTTCCAAGAAAGCCAAATCAGGCTTTCCATTATTTTTTTCATCGATTTTGAAAACCCGGAAAGTTGCCCACGCGTGAACTGGTGGATTCACGTCATCGAAGTTCCATTCGTACGCAGGAACTTGCCCGTTCGGGTGCATATACCATTCTTTCGTTAGTGTAATCAATTGGTTTTTAGCAAATTCCGAATCAATCACACAGAAGCTCACGCAATGGAACGCCAAATCCCAAGTCGCATACCAAGGATATTCCCATTTGTCGGGCATCGAGATGATGTCTTTGTTGTGAAGATGCTCCCAATCGCTGTTTCGGACGTAGCCTTTTCTTTGAATCGGGAAATTCGGGTCGCCTTTCAGCCATTTTCCAACATTGTAATGATAAAATTGTTTGTTCCAAAGCAAACCTGCAAAAGCCTGTCTTTGTACATTTTTCTCGTCCTCGTTTTCAATATCTTTTTGGATGTTCGCATAGAAATCATCCGAATCCTGCTTTCTGTGGTTGATGATTTCATCAAAATCCCAAAACGCATCCTCCATAATATGAGGCGACAATCGGAATTCGAAAACCTTGTTGCTGTGCGCTTCCACGATTTCTTCGCAATGCAAAGACGCTTTGGTTCCGGTTTTCTTAGGATTGATGGTGTCTAAACCTTTCGTAATATATTGATTGATTCCATCTTTGAAGAAACCTTCCGTCTTAGGAAGATTGAAAAGTCGCGCTCTGTTCGTCTCATTTTCACAAAACAAAGCGTCCACATTTCTGTTTCTGGAATATAACTTCTTGATGCTGATGCTATCGTGGTGAATATCAATCTCACCTTGCTTGGAAAAACCAAGATTCGCTTTATAATCATTATAGCCCCAAACCCAGTTGTTTCGGTACCAAACCGTTGGCAAAACCACGATTGGCGCAGGTTTATCACTTCGGTTATGAACATCAATCCTAATTAAAAAATCATCCTCACCAGCTTTTGCATATTCAATGAAAATATCAAAATATTCATCGTTGTCGAAGATTCCCGTGTCGATGATTTCATATTCCATCTCATTTTTGGAACGTTGGCCATTCACATTGATGATTTCCTCGTACGGAAATTCATTGATTGGATATTTGTAAACCATCTTCATATAGCTATGAGACGGCGTGTTGTCCAAATAATAAAAAATCTCCTTTATATCTTCCCCGTGATTTCCCTGATGATTGCTCAGCCCGAAAAAACGTTCTTTAATTCTAATATCTTTTTTGTTCCAAAATGAGAAGGCAAAACACATCTGTTGCTTCTCATCCGAGATTCCTGCGATGCCTTCCTCGGCCCATCTGTAGGTCCAAGCTTCTGCTGTGTCGTGGCCTGTAAATCCCCACGCATCGCCGTTTGTACTGTAATCTTCCCGCACATTTCCCCATTGGCGATGGCTCACATAAGGTCCCCATTTCTTCCAACGCGGATTCCTCAATTTTTCTTCCTCGTTCATATGTTTCTAATTATTTTTTGGATAATTATTCGTTTTTCTTATTTAGGAGCATCACGTTTCTACCTTCGTTCCACGTTTCCAACCCGCTGTCCACTATATCTTTTTTTGCTCAGACGATTGGTCATCCAAAAGAAAACTTTCTCAAAAGCAAAAAAAGGATGCCGTTCCCATCGGGGCTATGTTGAGGTTTTGTCATTCTCCGACGATATAAATGATAGTCGATAAATGATATAAATGAAATTGAAACTTTTAATGCCTCAAATTAAAGATTCACAAAAATTTCCATCCGCTCCAAAAATCGATTCATCGAAACTTTGCTCACTTAAAAAATTCCTTCGCTCTTAAAAATCTTTGCGCTTAAAATCCCACAAAAATTATTTTCAAGTAAAAAAAATCATTTATCACCAATCATTTATCATTCATAATCACCCGTTGTCCGCAAAACTCTCCAACGTCGTCATTCCACCATCCACATAAATACTCGCTCCTGTAATGTAATCCGAATAATCACTCGCCAAAAATACGGCTAAATTTCCAATGTCTTCCGGTTGCCCAATTCTGTCGTACGGAATCAGCGTCATCAGCGCATCCAGAGACTCTTTGTTGTCCCAAGCCGGCTTGTTGATTGGCGTTTGAATTGCGCCCGGACAAATATTATTAACTCTGATTTTATCCTTCCCATATTCCTGAGCCAAAGTCTGCATCAGCATTCTCAGCGCCCCTTTGCTGGAAGCATAATTCGCGTGTCCAGCCCACGGAATCGTCTCATGAACACTGCTGATGTTGATAATTTTTCCCAAAGCTTTAGATTTGTCATTCATTCCACGCTTCAAAAATTCTCTAATGGCTTCTCTCGAACAAAGAAATTGTCCGGTCAGATTCACATCAATCACTTTTTGCCATTGCGCCAAAGTCATATCAATGAAAGAGGCATCTTGTTGCAAACCAGCATTATTTACAAGGATGTCAACAGTTCCAAATTTCTCAATAGTTGTTTTGAACATATCCTGAACCTGGTCTTCCTTGCTCACATCACACTGAATAATGAAACCTTCGCCACCATTTTCCTCAATGGTTTTTAAAGTTTCCTCCGCTTCCGGACGAGAATGTTCAGATGAATGATTTATGATGGTGATGGCGCCGGATTTTGCCAAACTAACAGCAATTCCTTTCCCGATTCCACTGCTGGAACCCGTTACGATGGCGACTTGTTTATTTAGATTGATTTCCATAATTTATTTGTAAAAAGAAATTTTTAATACAAATATTATACGCAAGTTCTGGGAAAATAGAATATTAACAAATAATTATTTTAGAAATTTCAAGCGAAATTTGGAAAAAGTAAACTTTGTGAAGTATATTTGCAGTCAGAATTGTTCATTTACATATTGAAAATGTTATCGAGAAAGGTGGAGAGATTAGACTCTGTGAAACCTTGGCAACCCTTCGGAAACGAAGAAGGTGCTAAATTCTATCCCAATTTATTCGGGAAAAGATAACCAAACATTTATTCTACATTTCCCGTAGCATTTTCAATTTTTTATCAGATAAAATTGGAAAATAAGTTACAACATCTTCAGACATTACATTTCACGACACAAGCCGGAAAGGTTTATGATATTCCATTAAGCTATCAGCTTTTTGGAAGAGAATTGTATTCTGCTCCCATCATTCTGATAAACCACGCGCTCACAGGAAACTCCGATGTTGCGGGCGAAAACGGCTGGTGGAAAACCTTGGTCGGAGACGAAAAAGTAATCGACACAAACCGATTTACAATCATCTGTTTCAACATTCCAGGAAATGGTTTTGACGGATTTTTCATTGATGATTATGAAAACTTTATCGTTCAGGACATCGCCAAAATCTTCATTGAAGGTTTAAAGCTCTTAAAAATTGAAAAACTGTTCGCTTTAGTTGGCGGTTCAGTCGGTGGTTCAATAGGTTGGGAAATGTTGGCTTTGGAGAATAATTTAGCAGAAAGATTCATCCCCATTGCTACAGATTTTAAAACTTCGGATTGGTTGCATTCTCAATGTCTGGTTCAGAAATATCTTTTGGAATCTGAAGAAAAACCATTGGAAAAAGCCAGAGTTCACGCAATGTTGTGCTACAGAACACCAGAATCGCTTAACTCAAGATTCAAAAGAGAAACCGATTCTGAAAAGCAGATTTTAAAGTCCCACGACTGGCTAAACTTCCACGGAAATCGATTAAACGAAAGATTTAGTTTAAAAGCTTACAAACTCGTCAATCATCTTCTGATGAACATCAACGGAAAGGAAAATGAACTGGAAAACATCAATTCAGAAATCCATTTGGTTTCGGTTGACTCAGACCTTTTTTATCCAGCCTTTGAGATTAAAAACACTTATGATTTTTTACAACATAAAAACAAAAACGTTCACTACCACGAAATCAAATCCATCCACGGACACGACGCTTTCCTGATGGAATATGAACAGCTGAACACAATTTTAACACCCCTATTTTTGAACTGATGACAGACAAGAACGCAATTAATATTTATAGAAACAAAGCTTTGGTCAACTTCGAAGGGAAAAATTTCCTTGGACAAATCGGTGTGGATTCACGCATCTTCCAAGCTTTAAATGGAGGCGGAATTAGCGTTGGCGTCATTTCCCAGCAGGCGATAGAAAACGGAATTTCTGTTCTTGTCGACGAAGTTGATGCCGAAGATGCGGTGAAGTTTTTGAAAAAAGAATTCGAACAGGAAACGAAGGAAGGTCACGTTAATAATATTTATAGTATTGATAATCTTAGTGTTATCGGATTTGTTTCGGATAATTACAATAAGATTTTATCAGAACTTCAGCGAAATAAGATTTTTCCTTTATTATTAAGTCAAATCGCATCTGCCGGAAGAGTGAACATTGTTGTGACCGAAAACCAGACCGAAATCACCAAAAACATCATCGAAACCGAAATCTACGGAAAACCAAAAACCGTTCATCTCGCTTTGATTGGCCACGGAAATGTCGGTGGAACTTTGGTAGAGCAAATTTTAGATTCGGCTTATGACATTCTGAAAAGAAAAAGAGTGGATTTGAAAATCGTTGCAATTGCGAATTCCAAAAAAATAGCTTTCAACCAAGCCGGATTCGGAAGCGACTGGAGACAGAAAATCAAGTTTTCCCAAACAGAATCCAGCATAGAAAAATTGGTTGAATTCGCAAAAGAACATCACTTGGAAAATCTTGTAATGGTGGACAATACAGCGAGCAAAGATTTCGTAAAACATTATCCAACATTTGTAGAAAATGGTTTTGATGTCGTAGGCTCTAACAAAATTTACAATACGCTTCCAATTTCAGAATACCGTGATTTCAGAAAATTATTAGAAAAAAACAAAAAGAAATATTTGTACGAAACCAATGTCGGTGCAGGTTTGCCTTTGATTGACACGATAAAACTTCTCCATCTTTCAGGCGAAAATATCACCAGAATCAAAGGTGTCTTCTCCGGAACTTTGAGTTATGTTTTCAATAATTTCTCCCTCCGAAATGACAAATATTCCGTCATCATCCGAGAAGCGATGGAAAAAGGTTTTACAGAACCAGACCCACGCGAAGATTTATCTGGAAATGATGTCGCGAGAAAATTGTTGATTCTGGCAAGAGAATTAGATTTGATTAATGAATTCCAAGATATTAATATCCAGAATCTCGTTCCACAAAATCTTTTGGATATCAACAAAGATGAATTCATTTCCAGATTGGAAGAATTAGATTCAGAATATCAAAACATCAAAGAAAACCAAAAGCCTGACCACGTTCTACGTTACGTCGGCGATTTGCACGGAAACCTTCAGGAAGAAAAAGGAGAACTGGATGTCAAATTAATCTCAGTTCCAGCAAACTCCGCACTCGGACAATTAAAAGGCTCCGATTCTATCTTCGAAATCTATACCGAAAGTTACGGAGAAAATCCAATCGTCATTATGGGCGCCGGAGCCGGAGCAAAAGTGACTGCCCGAGGCGTTTTCGGAGATATTTTAAGACTGAGCGAAACAAAATAAATTTTAATGTACCAATCTACCAATGTAAAGAATGTAACAATGACATTGGTAAATTGCTAAACTGATACATTGTTACATTAAATTATGGAAAATTTCGAAACATTAGCCATCAGATCCCAAACCGAAAGAACTCAGTTTGATGAGCATTCTACGCCTTTATACCTCACTTCAAGCTTCGTTTTCGAAGATGCGGAAGATATGCGCGCGAGCTTTGCGGAGGAAAAAGACAAGAATCTTTACAGCCGTTTCAGCAATCCGAACGTCACAGAATTCGTAGATAAAATAGTGAAAATGGAAGGTGCAGAATCCGGTTACGCTTTCGCAACGGGAATGGCTTCGATTTATTCCACCTTTGCGACTTTGCTCAACGCTGGCGACCACATCGTGAGCTGTCAGTCTGTGTTTGGTTCCACGCACACATTGTTCACGAAATATTTCCCAAAATGGAACATCGAAACCACCTATTTCAAAGCAGAAGACGCCGAGAATATTGAAAAATATATCAAACCAAATACAAAAATATTGTACTTGGAAACGCCGACAAATCCCGCAATCGAAATTTTAGATTTGGAATTTTTTGGACAAATCGCCAAAAAACACGATTTGATTTTCGTTGTAGACAACTGTTTCGCAACACCTTACTTACAACAGCCGATTAAATACGGCGCAGATATTGTCGTACATTCCGCGACGAAACTCATTGACGGTCAAGGTCGTGTGCTCGGTGGCGTTGCCGTTGGGAAGGCAGATTTGATTCGTGAGATTTACCTTTTCGCAAGAAACACAGGCCCTGCGATGTCGCCGTTCAACGCGTGGGTTTTGAGCAAGAGTCTGGAAACTTTGGCGATTCGTGTCGAGAAACATTGCGAAAATGCCTTGAAAGTTGCCGAGTTTCTGGAAAATCATCCGAATGTCGAATTGGTAAAATATCCTTTCCTGAAGTCCCACCCAAGCTACGAAATCGCCAAAAAACAAATGAAGTTAGGCGGAAACATCGTCGCTTTCGAGGTCAAAAACGGCATCGAGGGCGGTCGCAATTTCCTCAACCGAATCAAGATGTGTTCCCTTTCCGCAAACCTTGGCGACACGCGGACGATTGTCACGCATCCCGCTTCCACAACGCATTCCAAGCTTTCCGATGACGAGCGAAACGAGGTTGGAATCACCGCCGGATTGGTGCGTTGCTCCGTCGGATTGGAAAATATTGATGACATTATCAATGATTTGAAACAGGCTTTGGACTAGCAGAATCGAAGGAATTTGGAGCAACAAGTTTTCGTCTTCGAATCACGATTCCAACCCGCTGTCCACTATATCTTTTTTTGCTACGACGATTGGTCGTCAAAAAGAAAATTAAGTCAAAGCAAAAAAAGGATGCCGTTCCCATCGGGGCTATGTTGAGGTTTACTCTTTCAATCGACGATTAGAAAACAAGTTCCTAAGGAACGACCGATATTCTAGCGTTAGAATTTATTCTAACGATTAACGAAAAATAGATAACAAACGTTGGAATCCATTCTGACACGTTAACGAAAAAATGAAATAATGAAAAATTCAGAACAATTATATAAAGCCATTTCCGAACGCATCCTGATTTTGGACGGCGCAATGGGAACAATGATTCAGCGCTACAATTTCTCGGAAGAAGATTATCGCGGTGAGCGTTTCAAAAATTGGGAATCCTCACTCAAAGGAAACAACGATTTGCTCTCTTTGACGCAACCCGAAGCAATTGAAGAAATCCACAAAAAATATCTTTTAGCAGGCGCAGACATCATCGAAACCAACACATTCTCCGGAACCACGATTGCGATGGCCGATTATCATATGGAAGATTTGGTTTACGAACTCAATTACGAGTCAGCCAAAATCGCCCGCAAAGTCTGCGATGAATTTACCGCTCAGAATCCCGACAAACCAAGATTTGTTGCCGGCTCCATCGGACCAACCAACAGAACCGCAAGTCTTAGCCCAGATGTGAATGACCCGGGCTATCGCGCAATCACTTTCGACGAACTGAGAATTGCGTACAAACAACAGGCAGAAGCTTTGCTGGACGGCGGTTCCGACATTTTGTTAGTAGAAACCATCTTCGACACATTGAACGCAAAAGCCGGACTTTTCGCCATCGACCAGATTCAGGAAGAAAGAAATATTAAAATCCCCATTATGGTTTCCGGAACAATTACCGATGCTTCCGGAAGAACTTTGAGCGGACAAACCGCCGAAGCTTTCCTGATTTCAGTTTCTCACCTTAACTTATTGAGTGTCGGATTCAACTGTGCTTTGGGTGCAAAACAGCTGACGCCTTATTTGGAAGCGATTTCTTCCCAGTCAGAATTTGGGATTTCCGCTTATCCAAATGCCGGCTTACCGAACGCTTTCGGTCAATACGACGAAACAGCGAGTCAAATGGCAGAGCAAGTGCAAGAATATCTGGAAAAAGGACTAATCAATATTATTGGTGGTTGTTGCGGAACAACGCCGGAACATATTAAAGCGATTGCTGATTTGGCAAATAACTACGAACCTAGGACAATCAATGTAACAATATAACAATGTGTCACTTTACCAATAAGTTGCGAGCTCAAGATTGTTACATTGGTAAACTGATATATTGGTAAATTAACTTATGAAATACTTAAAATTATCAGGTTTAGAACCTCTAATTATAACCCCAGAATCCAACTTCATCAATGTTGGGGAAAGAACCAATGTGGCCGGTTCCAAAAAATTTCTTCGATTAATTAAGGAAGAAAAATTTTCCGAAGCGCTTGATATCGCCCGTCATCAGGTAGATGGTGGCGCACAAATCCTGGATGTCAATTTCGATGACGGATTGATTGACGGGAAAGCATCAATGATAAAATTCCTAAACTTAATTGCTTCGGAACCAGATATTTCCAGAATCCCGATTATGATTGATTCCTCAAAATGGGAAATTTTGGAAGCCGGATTACAGGTCGTTCAGGGAAAAGCGGTTGTTAATTCAATTAGTTTAAAAGAAGGCGAAGAAGAGTTCATCAAGCACGCCAGAGCAATCAAACGTTACGGCGCCGCGGTGATTGTGATGGCTTTTGATGAGGTTGGGCAAGCTGATAATTTTGAAAGAAGGCTGGAAATTACCAAACGTTCTTATGATATTCTGGTCAATCAACTGGATTTTCCGGCAGAAGATATTATTTTCGACTTAAATATTTTCCCTGTTGCAACTGGGATGGAAGAACACCGCAGAAATGCCATCGATTTTATCGAGGCAACGCGTTGGGTTCGTACTAATCTTCCTTACGCATCGGTTAGCGGTGGCGTTTCAAATGTTTCATTTTCTTTCCGAGGCAATGATTCTGTGCGTGAAGCGATGCATTCCGTTTTTCTTTATCACGCGATAAAAGCGGGAATGAATATGGGAATCGTAAACCCAACGATGCTGGAAGTTTACGACGAAATCCCGAAAGAACTTTTAGAACTGGTCGAGGACGTGATGCTCGACAGAAAAGACGATGCAACCGAAAGATTGCTCGATTATTCCGAAAGAGTAAAATCCACCAAAAAAGAAAAAGCCGAAGATTTGGCTTGGCGCGATATGCCTTTGCAAGAAAGAATCACACATTCTTTGGTCAAAGGACTTGACCGTTTTATTGAGGAAGATACGGAAGAAGCAAGATTGCAGGCAGAAAAACCGCTTCACGTCATAGAAATTAATTTGATGACCGGAATGGGCGTTGTCGGTGACCTTTTTGGAAGCGGAAAAATGTTCTTGCCTCAAGTTGTAAAATCGGCGAGAGTAATGAAAAAAGCTGTGGCTTACCTGCAACCTTTCATCGAAGCTGAAAAGGATGGAACTAGACCAGCTAACGGAAAAATCTTAATGGCAACCGTAAAAGGCGACGTTCACGACATTGGAAAAAATATTGTGAGTGTGGTTTTGGGTTGCAACAATTATGACATCGTCGACCTCGGCGTGATGGTTCCGGCTGATAAAATTATCCAAACTGCGATTGATGAAAAAGTGGATATCATCGGTTTAAGCGGATTGATTACTCCAAGTTTGGACGAAATGGTTCACCTCGCTTCAGAATTGGAAAGACGAAATCTTAGTTTTCCATTATTAATTGGAGGCGCAACAACTTCCAAAGCGCACACAGCTGTTAAAATCGCTCCGAAATATGCAAATACAGTTGTTCACGTGAACGATGCTTCCAGAGCTGTTGGTGTGGTAAGTTCGCTTTTAAATAAAGATAAATCCAGCGTTTATTCTTTGGAATTAAAAAAAGATTACGACGATTTCCGTGAGAAATTCCTGAACCGACAAGTTGATAAAGAATACGTGACAATTGATGAAGCGAGAAAGCAGAAGTTTAAAATCGATTGGGAAAATGAACAGATTCACAAGCCAAATAAATTAGGAATCACCATTATCGAGGACCAAGATTTAGACGAATTGGTAGAATTTATCGACTGGTCACCATTTTTCAGAAGCTGGCAATTGTTCGGAAAATTTCCTGATATTTTGACGGACAATGTGGTTGGCGAGCAAGCGACAATTTTGTTTAATGAAGCCAAAGCAATGCTTAAAAAAATCCTTCGAGAAAAAAGTTTCAAAGCAAAAGGTATTTTCGGAATCTTCCCTGCGAATGCGACTGAACGTGATGATATTTTGGTTTATGATGACAATCAAAATGTGATTTCGACTTTCAGAACTTTGAGACAGCAACATAAAAAATCTGAGGGCAAAGAATATTTCGCATTGTCAGATTTCATTGCTCCTGAAAATTCTGGGAAAGAAGATTATATCGGTGTTTTTTGTGTTTGTACAGGTTTTGGTGCGGATGAATTGGCGAAAGAATACGAAGATAAAATGGACGATTACAATGCAATTATGGTAAAAGCTTTGGCCGACCGTTTTGCAGAGGCTTTCGCAGAATTTCTCCACAAAAAAGTCAGAACCGAATATTGGGGTTATTCAGAAAATGAGACTTTGACCAACGATGATTTGATTAAGGAAAAATATTTAGGAATTCGTCCCGCTCCTGGTTATCCGGCTTGTCCTGACCATTTGGATAAATTGACGATTTGGGATTTGCTTAAAGTTGATGAAAAAATAGGCGTGACTTTAACCGAAAGTTTAGCAATGTGGCCAACCGCGGCGGTTTCCGGTTATTATTTCGGAAATGAAAAATCAAAATATTTCGGTGTTGGAAAAATCGATGAAGACCAATTGAAAGATTATGCCGACAGAAAAGATGTCGATTTGGAATATGCGAGAAAATGGCTGAGCCCGAATTTAGCTGATTAGACCTTGAATTTTAAACCTTGAATTTTTGAATTAAAATAATGAAAATTACTGACCATATAAAAAACGCCAACGGAAAAACACTTTTCTCTTTCGAAATTGTTCCGCCACAAAAAGGCGTCGGAATCGCAGATTTATACAAAAATATTGACCCGTTGATGGAGTTCAATCCGCCTTTTATTGATGTGACTACGTCTCGCGAAGAATATATTTTTCTGGAAAGAGGAAATGGTTTGATGGAGCGCAAAATCACGAGGATGCGTCCTGGAACTTTGGGGATTTGTTCCGCGATTCAAAATAAATATAACGTAGATACAGTTCCACACGTGTTGTGCGGAGGATTTACGAAAGAAGAAACCGAATATCTTCTGGTGGATTGTATGTATTTGGGAATCAATAATATTGTTGCTCTTCGGGGCGATGCGATGAAAGGTGAAAAATACTTTGAGCAGTCAAAAGGTGGACACAAATATGCTTCGGATTTGGTAAAACAAATTCACGATTTAGGAACCGGAAAATACCTTCACGAGGAAATCGTGCAATGCGAGGAAAATAGCAGTTTCTGCATCGGCGTCGCAGGTTATCCGGAGAAACATATCGAAGCACCTTCTATGAATTACGACCTCCAGATGTTGAAGAAAAAAGTGGAAGCCGGAGCAGATTACATCGTCACTCAGATGTTCTTTGACAACCAAAAATTCTTTGATTTCGTAAAACAAGCCAGAGAAATCGGGATTGATGTTCCAATCATTCCGGGCATCAAACCAATTGCTACCAAAGGTCATTTGCAAATGTTGCCACAAGTTTTCAAAATCGATTTGCCTGAGAATTTAATTTCTGAAGTTTTGAAATGCAAAACCAACAGCGATGTTCGCGAAGTCGGGATAGAATGGGCCATCAATCAATGCAAAGAATTGTTGGATTTTGGAATTCCGGTTCTGCATTTTTACTCGATGGGGAAAAGCGATAACATTTTGAAAATTGGAAGAGAAGTATTTTAAGACAAAAAGGGATGTAGTTTGCATCTCTTTTTTTAATTTTACGATTCAAGCATTTTTATGAAATCGCTATCATCTGGAAACAAATAAGTCAATAGAAAAGAAGCGATTGCATTTGTCATTTAAAAAACAATAAATATCTACAAGTGAAATTATCTGGTCCTTTCAAGCAAATCGTCACGCTCGACAATCTTCCACTCAAAGGAAAATTAAACGACGACTCTTTAGAAATAATTTCCAATGGAGGAATTCTAACTGAAAATGGAAAAATTATCGCGGTTGGTAATTTCGAAGTTTTAAAACAAAAATTCCCCGATTCAGAAATCGATTTGATTGAAAATGAACAAATTGCACTTCCTGCTTTTGTGGATGCACACACGCATATTTGTTTTGGAGGAAATCGGGCTAATGATTTTGCAATGCGAAATGCAGGAAAAACCTATCTAGAAATCGCAGAATCTGGCGGTGGAATCTGGAGTTCCGTGCAACACACCAGAAAAGCTTCTGAGGAAGATTTGATTGATGGAATCTTGGAACGCATCAATATTTTATTAAATCAAGGCATCACAACCATCGAGATTAAAAGCGGTTACGGACTGAATGTTGACGAGGAACTGAAAATGTTGAGAGCAATTAAAAAAGCTCAGACAAAAACCAAAGCCACCTTGATTCCAACTTGCCTTTCAGCTCACCTGAAGCCACGAGATTTTGAAGGTTCTTCCGAGGATTATCTTAATTATATTCTTGATGAAATCTTGCCAAAAGTAAAAGAAGAAAACCTCGCAAACAGAGTTGATATCTTCATTGAGAAATCAGCTTTTCAGCTGGAAGAAAGTAAAAATTTCCTTTTGAAAGCTAAAGAATTAGGATTTCAAATCACCGTTCACGCAGACCAATTCACGGTCGGAAGTTCAAGAATTGCGGTGGAAGTTGGTGCCAAGTCTGCCGACCATTTGGAAGCAACAATTGATGAAGATATTGAGTTTCTTGCCAATTCAGAAACCGTTGCGATTGCACTTCCAGGCGCAAGTTTAGGTTTGGGCGAACCATTTTCACCAGCCAGAAAAATCCTCGACAAAGGCGGAATTCTTGCCATCGCAACAGACTGGAATCCAGGTTCTGCACCGATGGGAAATCTCGTAACGCAAGCCTCAATCTTAGCAACTTATCAAAAATTATCAACCGCAGAAGTTTTGTCAGCCATCACTTTTCGAAGTGCTTTTGCCTTGGATTTGTACGACAGAGGAATTATCGCAGAGGGAAAAAAGGCAGATTTCATCACTTATGAAACAGATAATTTTCACAATATCCTTTATCATCAAGGAAGCTTGAAACCAAAAAAAGTTTACATCAACGGAGAACAAATTTTATGATAGAAGAAAGAGACAGTATTATTTTTGACCTGGACGGAACGCTTTGGGACGCTTCGGAAACCGTTGTCAGAGCCTTCAATGACAGCATTGTAGAAATTGGTTTTGATATTAATTTGAATGCTTTGGATATCAGAAATTTTTCCGGGATGAAGATGGGTGATATTTTCGCTCAGCATTTCAATTTTGTTCCAAAAGAAAAACTTCAGAATTTTGAAACTATTTACAGCACGCGAGAGAAGAAATATCTAAATGAGTCGGGCGGAAGATTATTCCCAAAAGTCAGAGAAACTTTAGAAAAACTCAGCAAGACACATCGTCTTTTCATTGTCAGCAATTGTCTTTCGGGCTACATCGAGAGTTTTCTGGACTATTACGACCTCAATCCATATTTCGAGGATTTCGAATGTTTTGGAAATCGTGGTTTGCCAAAAGATGAAAACATTCAGTTGATTGTCACAAGAAATGACCTTCAAAATCCAGTCTATGTCGGCGATACAATATGGGACAAAGAGTCAAGTGAGAAAGCTGGGGTCGATTTTATTTATGCCACTTATGGTTTTGGAAAAATAGATAACGCTGAATTTCAAATAGGAAACTTCGAAGATTTATTAAAATATTAGTCCACAAAAAAGCCTTATCAAATTTTGATAAGGCTTCAATTTTTTATAAATCTCGTTGATTACTTAAACTCAATCGGGAATTTGATTTGAGAATTGTCCCAGCCAGCGTAGAAATCTGCGCCAGATTTGGTCTGTACAAAAGTGATTGAAAAATATTCTATCGGAGCCGAGGTTTTTTCTACAGCTACCGTAAATCTTCCAACATCTTTCGTTTTGTCATAAGCGTATGCGCCCCATTTGTCAACATCTGAGTTCAGAATGATAGTCCATTCTTTCTCACTTGGAATCGCAAAAAGGCTGTAAGTTCCTGCGGGAATTTCTTTTCCACCAATCATTACCGGCGTATAGAATTTGATTTCTGTATTTTCATTCGCCCCAAAGCGCCAGATTTCTCCAAACTTCACAAGATTGTTGAAAACCACGCGATTTTTCTTTTGCGGACGCGAATAAACCACTTTTACTTTCGGAGTTTCCGATTTGGAAGAAGCGACCTGAAGCGGATAATAAACCACATCCAACGGACTCACATCTACAGACGAAAAGTTTAGTTTTGTCGGGTCAATTTTAGCTTGTGAAAATGCGCTGATACCGATTAATAAAGAAGCGGTTACGATTAAATTTTTCATTTATTATTTCAATTTTATTAATTGTTCAATGGCTTTGTCCAAAGTTTCCTGTTTTTTGGCGAAACAAAATCGGATGACCTTTTCATCAGTTTTATCTTTGTAAAATGCTGAAAATGGAATTGTTGCGACTTTGTATTCTTTTGTGAGCCAATAGCAAAAATCCTTGTCTTGCATATCATAAATCGAACCAAAATTGGCGGACAGAAAATAGGTGCCTTCACAATCCAACAATTCAAATGGTGTTTCTGACAAAGCACTTTTCAAATAATTTCTTTTCTCTTCAAAGAATGTGGAGGTTTGAGAAAAATCCTGAATGTTTTGAAGATATTTTGCAATCGCAAATTGAGCAGGCGTATTTATGCAGAAAACATTGTATTGATGGACTTTTCGGAACTCATTCATCAGTTGTTCGGGCGCGAGAATATAACCGATTTTCCAACCCGTGATGTGAAGCAGTTTTCCAAATGAGCCAACAACAAAAGTGCGTTCCTTCAATTCTGAATATTTGGCTAACGTCAAATGAGATTTTCCGTCAAAAGTAATGTTTTCATAAACTTCATCGCTTAGAATAATAATGTTAGTGTCTTTTACAATCTTGATTAATTCATCAATATCGGATTGTTTCAAGATTTTCCCAGAAGGATTATTGGGATTGTTGATGATAATCATTTTGGTCTTTTCGGAAACCAGATTTTTCACTTCATTCCAATTGATTTTGTAATCCGGATAAAGCATTTTGACATTTTTCACGATTCCACCATTCAGAATAATCGCTGGCTCGTAGCAATCGTAGGCAGGTTCGAAGATAATCACTTCATCATCTTTTTCAACGAAAGCAGAAATGACGGTGAAAATTCCTTGCGTTGCACCAGCTGTGATATTAATTTCAGAATCCGGATGATAATCAACCTGATATTGAGAACTGAACTTCCTCGAAATCTCTTCCCGAAGTTCCTTGATTCCAAACAACGGTGCATATTGATTGTAACCTTCTTTTGCAAAATCGCCCAAGTATTTCAGAAGATTTTCATCAGCTTGATAATCGGGAAAACCTTGCGAAAGATTGACGGCATTTTCCTGTTGCGCCAACAAAGACATTTCTGTGAAAATCGTGGTTTTCACGTCCGGAAGTTTGGATGCAGATAATCTTAAAGCCATAATGATGGTAAAATTAAGTAATAATTATTTTAAATCTAAAAGAAATTTTATCGCAAAGGCGCAAATCTATTTTTAAAATCAAATGCTACAAGTCGCCAATTTTGAGTATTCTGTTATTCTTAAAGCGATTTGATTTGCGACTTGCAACAGGTAGGTTGATAACAATTTTGCGCCTTTGCGTTGAAATATAATGCGCGAAGAATTTCACATTTCGTAAATTTGCAAAAATAATTTTTTGAAACGTCTTATCTCAATCGTCGGAACTACAGGAATCGGGAAAACCAGATTGGCAATCGATTTGGCAAATCATCTTGATACGGAAATTATTTCCTGCGATTCTCGTCAGTTCTATCGTGAGATGAAAATCGGAACTGCAATGCCGACGGAATCCGAATTGGCCGAGGCAAAACATCATTTTGTCGGGAATCTCAGCATCGATGATTATTATTCCATTGGTTTGTACGAGCACGAAGCGATTGAAAAGCTGGATGAGATTTTCGCCGAAAAAGATATTGCCATAATGGTTGGCGGAAGCGGAATGTACGAGAAAGCAGTAGTAGAAGGATTGAATGATTTACCAGAAGCCGACGAAGAAAATCAGAAAAAACTGATTGAAATTTTTGAAACTCAAGGAATTGAACCGTTACAAAAATTATTGTCAGAACTTGACCCTGAATATTTTTCAGTTGTTGATAAAGACAATTCAAGGCGTTTGTTGAGAGCAATCGACATCATTTGGCAGACTGGAAAAACCTACACCGAAAATCTTAGTTTACCAAAATCCCAGCGTCATTTTGAGACGTTTAGAATTGGAATTGAGGCACCGAGAGAAGTGATTTATGAAAGAATCAATCGACGTGTTGATATAATGATGGAAAATGGTCTGTTGGAAGAAGCCAAAGGATTGATAGTTCATAAAGATAAAGTTGCGCTTCAAACAGTTGGTTATTCGGAGTTGTTCAAATATTTTGATGGCGAATGGGATTTGGATTTTGCAGTTTCTGAAATCAAAAAAAATTCCCGCCGATACGCAAAACGCCAAATGACCTGGAACAGAAAATTGGAAAATGTGAATTGGGTAAATTATGATAATTCTGTAGAAGAAGCATTATCTTTGCTGAAAACATTAAAAAATTAAAGGATTCAAAGATTAAAAAATTATTTTTGTCTTTATTGAATTTCCTGACTTTGGGAATGCTAATCTTTTAATTATCAAATCTTTTAATCATTTAATTAAAAAATAAATATGTCAGATACACAATCAAATATGTTGGCTTTAGGAACGAAAGCACCAGACTTCAGCCTTCTAAATCCTGTTACTAATAAAGTTCAAATTCTGGAATCTTTGAAAGGGAAAAAAGGAACTTTGGTGGTTTTTATGTGCAATCATTGTCCGTTTGTGCTTCACATCATCGATGTTTTGGAGGAATTGTATGAAGATTACAAGTCTCAAGGCATCGAGTTTATCGGGATTAATTCAAACGACGTTGACAGATATCCAGCTGATTCTCCAGAGATGATGGTAGAATTTGTAGAAGAAAAAACTTTGAAATTCCCTTATCTCTACGACGAAAGTCAAGACGTCGCAAAAGCTTTCGACGCCGCTTGTACGCCAGATTTTTATTTCTTTGATGAGAATTTAAAATTAATCTATCGTGGTCAAATGGACGATTCAAGACCTGGAAATCAAAAGGAGATTACAGGCGAGGATTTGGTGATTGCTTTTGAAAATCATTTGGCCGGACAAGACCAGGAAGATTTCCAAAGACCAAGTTTGGGCTGTAACATCAAGTGGAAATAATTGGCTTTTGGCGGTTTGCTTTTCGCAAATTGCTTTATTGATATAAAAAACCCAGAAATTATTTTCTGGGTTTTTTAACTAAAGTTTTTCAATATTATTCCTAATAAAATTTTTCTGGGATTCGAAAGCGATTTTGTCGATATCAATTTCAGAAATGGGAATCCAAATGCCTTCAGAGATTTCGGATTCTTCTATTTTGACTTCAAATTTTTCATTGACTTCATATTCATAAAACAAATCCATTGTATTGTAACTGATGTTTTTGTATGGATAAATGTTCGGTCGGCTTCCGAGATATTTCAGTTTTTCTACATTAATTCTCAATTCTAATTCTTCAAAAAGTTCTCTGGCGCAGGTTTCTTCGGCACTTTCTTTCGGGTCACAAAAACCGCCTGGCAAATCCAATTTTCCTTTTCCTGGTTCCTGATTTCTGACTGTGAAAAATAATTCATTTTCATGTTTGATGATGACTGCAACGGCGGCGGCCGTATTGTGATACAAAACGAAATCGCAGTTACTACAACTAAACTTAGTTATATTATTCCATGTCAAAGTTTCGTGTCCGCATTTTGGGCAGAATTTTAGAATTTCCATTGGATAAAATTAATGAAATAAGGTCAATTTCAAAAACGAAACCATCCTGAAATTTCAAGATGGTTTTAGGGATTATATTAAGCCTTCGATTAAACTGCTTTTCTATTTCTAGGATGGAACTGAATGATGACGTCTCTCAATTCCTCGGTTTTCAAATGCGTGTAAATCTGAGTTGTCGTAATACTGCTGTGACCCAACATTTCCTGAATGAATCTGAGATCTGCACCATTCTGCAACAAATGCGTAGCAAAAGAATGACGGAATGTGTGTGGAGAAATACTCTTGTTGATGCCTGCTTTCTGTGTCATTTCCTTGATGATGATGAAGACGATCACTCGTGACATATTCGTTCCTCTGCTGTTTAGGAAAAGAATATCTTCAAATTTCTTGTTGACTTTCGCATTAATTCTCACAGTAGTAATATATTCTAAAATGTATTCAGCTGTTGATTTTGCTAGCGGGACAAGTCTTGTCTTATCACCTTTTCCTTCTACGATGATGAAGTTTTCTTTGAAATTGATGTTAGAAATCTTAAGATCAACCAATTCAGACACGCGCAAGCCACATCCGTACAAAACTTCCAAGATGCATTGGTTTCTTTTGCCCATATCGGTTTTCTTGTCTATGTGCTCTATGATTCTATCGATATCTTCTATGCTCAGCGTATCTGGCAGATAGAGGCCAAGTTTCGGGCCTTCTAATAAAGATGCGGGATTGTCTGCTCTGTATTCTTCTTCCAAAAGGAATTTGAAGAAAGCTTTGATGGACGATACGCTTCTTGCTTGCGAACGTTCGCTAATTTTCTTTTTCGAAAGTTGATAGATGAATTCCTGAAGATTTTCGTAGCTGATGATGTGTGGAGCAATCTCTCCTAAATCATTAGTCGCAAAGCTTTCCAACTTTTTGATGTCTCTGAGGTACGCATCAAGCGTGTTGTCAGAGAAGTTTTTCTCAAATTTTAGAAAATTCGAGAAGTCTGTAATTTTTTCGGACCAGTTCATATTTGTGTTTTTAAAAATTGTTTCTTAATAAGTATTATTTCATCATAAAATATATAATTCTTGTTCGGTTATATTTAATGTCTCTATCCCAGCATTTCTCAAAAACTCCAACCCACTATTGTCGGAGTAATCCGTCATATACACTACTTTTTGAATGCCTGCCTGCAAAATCAATTTGCTGCATTCCTTGCAAGGCGACATTGTGATGTATAATGTTGCGCCCTTGCAGGATTGTGTACTGCTTGCTATTTTCAAAATGGCGTTTGCCTCTGCGTGAAGCACAAACCAATTTGTTTTTCCGTCTTCGTCTTCACAGTTGTTTTCAAAACCAGAAGGCGTTCCGTTGTATCCGTCGGAGATTATCATTCTGTCTTTCACGATAAGCGCTCCCACTTTTTTTCTCTTGCAATATGACAGATTTCCCCATTCGGAAGCCATCTTGAGATATGCAATGTCGAATTTGTTATAATTCATTTGTAATATCTAGTTGAAAGCCGGTTTTCTCTTTTCAAGAAAAGCCGAAACGCCTTCTTTAAAATCTCCTTCTGCGAACAATTCCCCAAAAGAATTGATCTCGCTCTCCATTCCTTTTTCGGAGTCGCTTGCATTGACAGCTGTTATCGCTTTTGTAATCCCTAGCGGTGAGTTTTTTACAATTTGCTCAGCCAATTCTTGCGTTTTCGGAAGCAATTCTTCCAAAGTAAAAACTTCATTTACCAGACCAATTGATTTGGCTTTCTCAGCAGAAATCATTTTAGCAGAGAAAATCATTTCGTTTGCAATGCCTTTGCCTACTAATTTAGGTAATCTTTGTGTTCCGCCGTAACCAGGAATTAATCCCAAAGTCACTTCGGGTAGACCTAATTTGGCATTCTCAGAAGCGTATCTAATGTGACAAGCCATTGCTAATTCCAATCCGCCACCTAATGCAAAACCATTGACAGCTGCAATGACAGGTTTGCTGAAATTTTCAATTTTTTCGAAAACAAAATGTCCCCTTTTTGATAAGTCCGTAGCCTGGTTTTGGCTAAAAGATGAAAATTCTTTGATGTCTGCACCAGCTATGAAAGCTTTCTCTCCGCTTCCTGTTATGATGACACAATTTACAGTTTTTTCATTTTCTAAAAAATCAAACACTTTTTCCAGATCGTTAAAGACTTGAGTGTTAAGCGCGTTCAAACTCTCCGGTCTGTTGATTGTCACTATGGCAATTTTTCTTTCTATTGATAATTTTATACTTTCGTAATTCATTCAAAAAGAAGGTTATGTTTTGATTTCTAAATTAATTTCGAATCTAATATAGACGTTTTTGTAAAATAAACAAAATATTAATGAATATTTAACATTTTTACAAGCTATTTATTAACCTATGTAAATTATAACAATGAAAACTTTATTAAAAATAATAGGAACTACGTTTAAAATATACATATTCCTACTTGCGCTTTTTGTTATTTCCTGTGGAAGCAGAAATTCATCAAATAGTTCCGGCTACAGGACGACCAACGTTTCTTATTATGCTAATAAATTTAATGGAAATAGAACTGCCAGCGGTGAAACTTACAGGCATTCCAAAATGACAGGTGCGCACAAATCGCTTTCATTCGGAACCAGGGTGGAAATCATAAATATCGAAAATGACAAATCAGTCATTATCACAGTCAATGACAGGGGTCCTCTGAAGCCTTCGCGGGAATTTGACCTTAGCCAAGGTGCTTTCAAAAAAATCGGCAAGCTGAATGATGGCATCATAAAAGTGAAATACAAGATTTTGAAATAAATCCTACAAAACATAGATTAAGTATCATAGGATTCAATACATAATATATTTAAAATGTTTAAATTTGCAATGCTTTAAAAAAAGTAAACAAATAAAAATCTTAAAAATAACATCAAGACAATGAGTTACATTTCATTTATCGAAGCAAGACAAATATTAGATTCTAGAGGGAATCCAACAATTGAAGTAGATGTTTTCACAGAGAGTGGAGCAATGGGTCGTGCGGCTGTACCTTCTGGTGCATCTACAGGCGAGCACGAGGCAGTTGAACTAAGAGACGGCGCGCCAGAATATCTTGGAAAAGGTGTTTTGAAGGCGGTTGAAAATGTGAAAGAGATCATCGCTCCAGAATTAATCGGTCTTCCGGTTTTTGAACAAAATCTAATCGATGCTGTAATGATCGACCTTGATGGAACGCCAAACAAAGGGAAACTAGGGGCAAACGCGATCTTAGGTGTTTCTTTGGCTGTTGCAAAAGCGGCGGCAAACGAACTTAGATTGCCATTGTATAAATATGTAGGTGGTGTAAACGCAAACACACTTCCTGTTCCAATGATGAACGTGATCAACGGTGGTTCTCACTCAGATGCGCCAATCGCTTTCCAGGAGTTTATGGTGATGCCGGTAAAAGCAGATTCTTTCTCTCACGCATTGAGAAAAGGAACTGAGATCTTCCACAGCCTGAAATCTATTCTTCACGGGAGAGGTTTGTCAACCGCTGTTGGAGACGAAGGTGGATTTGCTCCAACTTTCAAAGGAACTGAAGATGCTTTGGACACTTTGCTACAAGCAATCGAGAAAGCAGGTTACAAACCAGGTGATGATATTATGATCGCTTTGGATTGTGCAGCTTCAGAATTCTACAAAGACGGAATCTACGATTATACAAAGTTCCAAACTCCGGACGCACCTAAATTTACAAGCAGCGAGCAGGTTTCTTACTTGGCTGATCTTGCAAACAAATATCCAATTATCTCTATCGAGGACGGAATGCAGGAAAACGACTGGGCAGGTTGGAAAGAACTTACAGATAAAATTGGAGACAGAGTGCAGTTGGTAGGAGATGATTTGTTCGTGACAAACGTTGAAAGACTTTCTAGAGGTATTGCGGAAAATACAGCGAACTCAATTCTTGTAAAAGTAAACCAGATCGGTTCTCTTTCTGAAACTATGGCGGCTGTTCAAATGGCTCAACAAAACAGATATACAACAGTGATGTCTCACAGATCTGGAGAAACTGAAGATTCTACAATCGCAGATCTTGCGGTGGCTCAAAACTGTGGACAGATCAAAACTGGTTCAGCTTCAAGATCAGACAGAATGGCGAAGTACAACCAGCTTTTGAGAATTGAAGAAGCTCTTGGAGAAACTGCGGTTTTCCCAGGATTGGACGCTTTTAAAATCAAGAGATAATTTTAACAAAAATTTATAATTAGAAGCATCTGAAAGAAATTCAGATGCTTTTTTTTTTATGTAATTGTAAATCAATGTTTTATTTTGGTTAATTATCAATAAAAAATTATTTCATTTGTTAAATTATCAGCATCAATCAAATCAATCAGGTGATATGACTTTTGTCAGTTGACCATTTCCAAGTAAAGTGTTATATTTAACACATAAATATTTTTTAATATGTCAGATAACAAAGTTATATTGAATTACGATGGGAAGAGTTTCGAATATCCTATCGTAGATAGTACAATCGGAGACAGAGGAATTGATATTTCCAAATTGAGAGACCAAACGGGATTGATCACTTTGGATCTTGGTTACAAAAACACAGGTGCTACAATTAGTGAAATTACTTACCTAGATGGTGATAAAGGAGAATTGTTCTACAGAGGTTATCCGATAGATCAAATTGCTGAAAAATCAAATTTCACGGAGGTAATGTACCTTTTACTTCACGGCGAATTACCGAAAGCAGAACAGTTCACCAACTTCGACAACAACATCAAAAAATATAATTTTGTAGCAGACGAGCTTAAGAAATTAATTGATGTTTTCCCACGTTCTGCGCATCCTATGGGTGTTCTATCTTCTTTGACTTCTGCGCTTACAGCTTTCAACCCGAAAGCGGTAGATGTGAAATCTAAAGAAGAATTGGATTACGCATCAGAATTAATGATCGCAAAATTCTCTCACTTATGTGCTTGGACTTACAGAAAGACTCAAGGTTTGCCAATCAACCACGGAGATAACAGCCTTAGCTATGTAGAGAATTTCTACAAAATGGCTTTCAAACTTCCTAATCAGGAGTTTGTAATGGATCCAGTTGTGGTTGCAGCGCTAGATAAATTATTAATCCTTCACGCAGATCACGAGCAAAACTGTTCTACTTCTACAGTGAGAATGGTAGGTTCTGCTCACACAGGTCTTTTTGCGTCTATCTCTTCTGGGGTTTCTGCACTTTGGGGTCCACTTCACGGTGGTGCAAACCAAGCAGTTATCGAAATGTTGGAATTGATCGAGAAAGATGGTGGTGATGTTAACAAATGGGTAGCAAAAGCAAAAGATAAAAACGATAGTTTCAGATTGATGGGCTTTGGACACAGAGTTTACAAAAACTTTGACCCAAGAGCGAAGATCATTAAGAAAGCAGCTGATGATATCTTAAATTCATTAGGAATCCAAGACAAAGCGCTTGATATTGCAATGCAGTTGGAAAAAGTAGCTTTGGAAGACGAATACTTCATCGAAAGAAAATTATATCCAAACGTAGATTTCTACTCAGGAATCATCTACAGAGCTTTGGGAATCCCTACAGAAATGTTCACCGTAATGTTCGCATTAGGAAGATTGCCAGGATGGATCGCTCAGTGGAGAGAAATGAGATTGAAAGGTGATCCTATCGGAAGACCAAGACAGATCTACCAAGGTGCTACAGAAAGAGATTATCTTGACATCAAAAGCAGATAATATCTTTTTTTAATAAAATTAATAATCCCTGAAACTCTGGTTTTGGGGATTATTTTTTGGTGACAACTGATAACCGTAATGCAAAACGATTTAATAAATTTTTAAAACAGATATTATTCCTGAATTTTCGGTTATTGCATAGCTTTAATTATATTTGCGACACTTACATTTTTATGGGAATCAACCTCAATATTAAAAACGAAACGGGAAAACTGAAGTCTGTGGTTCTGGGCCAACCAAAATCCAACGGACCAATTCCTACGCTTGCAGAAAGCTACGACGCCAAATCATATAACACCATCGAAAATGATATCTATCCGAAAGAGGAAGATATTGTCTTCGAAATGTCAGAATTCGAGAGAGTTCTGAAGAAATATGATGTTGAGGTTTTCCGTCCGAAAATCATCAAAGATTACAACCAGGTTTTTGCCCGCGACGTCGCTTTTGTGATTGAGGATAAAATGATTATTTCGAATATCATCCCAGACCGTGCAGATGAGCAGGAAGCTTACCGACACATCATCGATAAAGTCTCTTGGAGAAATGTTATCAACTTGCCAGAAAAAGCGCACATCGAAGGTGGTGACGTGATTGTTTGGGACGAATTCCTTTTTATAGGAACCAGTTATAGTCCAGATTACAGAAATCTGAAAACCGCCAGAACCAACGAATATGCGATTGAAATCCTAAAAGAATATTTCCCTAAAAAGAGAATCATCGATTTGGATTTGAAGAAAAGTGATACCAAACCTTACGAAGGAATTCTGCATTTAGATTGTACTTTCAACCCGATTGGGGAGGACAAATGTGTGATTTACAAAAATGGATTTGTGGACGAAGATGATTACCAATTGGTTCTCGATATTTTTGGTGAAGAAAATTGCTTCAATGTCAATGACGAAGAGATGTTCCAAATGTTCCCGAATGTCTTCTCAATTGCACCAGACGTTGTAGTTTCCGACAAAGCTTTCACCAGAATGAATGACCATTTCCGCAACGAATGGGGAATTACGGTAGAAGAAATTCCATATAGAGAAATTTCCAAAATGGGTGGACTTTTGAGATGTTCGACATTGCCGTTGGTAAGAGAGTAATGAAAAATAATCTCTCGCAAATAAAGCAAATTGTGCTGATTCTTTAAGATAATTTGCTAAATCTGAAAAATCTGCGAGAGCAATAAAATTTATATTTTAAATAGAAATGCAGACAACCAATACAGTTCTAATGATAGAGCCAATTGCTTTCGGATTCAACGAGCAAACGGCAGTCAACAATTATTTCCAAGTACAGCAGGAAGGAAATGTGCAGGAAAAAGCCTTGCAGGAATTCCATTCTTTTGTTGAGAAACTGAGAGCGAAAAGCATCAACGTCATTACCATCAAAGATACGATTGAACCAAAAACGCCAGATTCTATTTTCCCAAATAACTGGGTGAGTTTTCACGCTGATGGAAAAATCGTTTTGTATCCAATGTTTGCTGAAAACAGACGTTTGGAGAGACGTGAGGATATCATCAATCAAATCAAAGAACAATTTGACGTCACAGAAATCATCGATTATTCCAAGATTGAAAACGAGGACAAATATCTGGAAGGTACCGGAAGTATGATTTTCGACCACGACAACAAGATTGCCTATGGCTCGGTTTCGTTGAGGTTGGATGAGAAACTTTTCAGGAAATTCTGTGCTGATTTTGGATTTACGCCCGTCGTTTTTCATTCTTATCAAACTGCTGGCGAAGAAAGATTGCCAATCTACCATACGAATGTTATGATGTGTGTGGCGGACAAATTTGTTGTCATCTGTTTAGATTGTATCGATGATGAAACTGAAAGACAAAACGTCATCGATTCCATCAAAAATTCCGGGAAAGAATTGATAGAAATCTCCGAAGACCAAATGCAGAATTTCGCTGGAAATATGCTTCAAGTTCAGAATGAAAATAGAGAAAAATTCTTGATAATGAGCCAAAGTGCTTACAAATCTTTGAAACCAGAACAAGTTTCAGCAATTGAAAAATATTCAGAAATCATTTACTCAGATTTGGAAACCATAGAAACCAACGGTGGCGGAAGCGCCCGCTGTATGTTGGCGGAGGTTTTCTTACCGAAGAAATAAAATTCAATGAAAGCTACAGATTTTTGTAGCTTTTTTATTTTTCTATTGTAAATCTTCCAAAAAAATAAGATATTGCTGTCATTATTTAGCACAAATGGAATTAGAAACTTATAGCGAAGGTTTACACATCTTATTAACGTTAAAAGTAAGCGAGGCGAATCTATTATTAGACTACGATTCTTTCATCAAAAGAGTAAAGGAAATCTTATCGGAAAATGAAACAGAAGTGGTTGGTGAGACGCATCACATCTTCTCAAACGGCAGTTTCACGTCGGCTGTCATTCTCAAAGAATCTCATTTGTGCATCCATACTTGGCCAGAATTTTCGCAACTGACTTTCGATATTTTGTTGTGCAATTACTTCGGCGACAATTCTCACAAGACCGAAACGATTGCCAAGGCTGTGACCGACTATTTCTCGGGACAAATCATCAAAGAACACAAAATCCGAAGATGATGATTTACACCTGTCCAAGTTGCAAAAAAGAAAATACCTTAGACCTCGATTTCACTGTTGAGAGCTACATCTGTAAGTCTTGCTCGATGTTGAGCGAGCAAGGGAAAATCATCAAAAATGTCAGAAAACCAACTGAGAATGTGGTTTTGGAAGTTGGTCAAAAAGGGAAATTAGACGGAACAGAATATACAGTGGTTGCCATTGTGGTTAAGAAATATGGAAATTCTGTTTTCTGGCGCGAGTATCACCTAAGAGATAAAAATCTCAACGAAGCATTCCTCAGCGAGAGCAACGGTCATTGGGTGATAATGTTTCCAAAGGCAATGCCTAACAAAGAATTCAAATTCCACGCAGAGTTTGAAGGCAAAAAATACCGCTGGTACGAATCCACACCCAATAACATTGACTCGGCAACGGGTTTCTTCGAAGATAAACTGAAGTTCAGCTTAGCGACTTACAAGGAGTTTGTCAACGGAACCGAGATGGTTTCTATGGAACAGGTTGGAACAGAAAAAACTTTTCTCTGGGGAAAACACGTTCCGAAAAGTGAAGTCAAGAAAGCGTTCAAGCTGTCGTCTCTGCCCAATTATTCGGGGATTGGTATTGTTCAGCCTTATTATGTGAATTCAAGACAGCTATTGAATGTCTTCGTCGTTGTGGCGTTGATAATGAGTCTGTTTCAGTTTTATAACACGGTTTCCAGAAGCAATTATGAGGTTTTCAGCGATAATATTAGATTTGATTCTGTCCGAAGTAAGGAATTGATTTCCAAATCATTTGATTTGAGTGGCGCGTCGGCTCCGCTTAATGTCAAATTGTCTTCCAACGTCGATAATTCTTGGGCGAATATAGAGTTGAGTTTGATTAATGAAAATTCCAACGAAATCGAATGCACATCCCAAGACATCGAACAATACCACGGCTACGAAAGTGGCGAAAGCTGGTCGGAAGGTGGTAAGGAAAAAGAATTCAATTTCTGTGGTGTTGCGCCCGGAAAATATCACTTTTCAATCAGCGCCCAAAAACAAGGCTTTGAACAACCAGCGGGAGAAACATTCTATGCGCCAGATGGCAAAAAGACGTTTGCTTACACAGGCGATGGCTTTGTAGATGTCATCCTGCCATCGGGAGAAAAAACAGCGGTGAATCTCGAAAATCTTCAACAAAATGATTCAACAACCTACGCAGAATTGGAACAGGCGAAGGCTTTCAAACTGAAAAATCCAAATTTCTCGACAAACATTCCAGACACGGATTCTGCCAATCCCAATTTCGCCATTCAGGCGTTTTGGAAACCGGTCAGTTTCTGGAATTACTTTATCATTCTTGGAATTATGACCTTACTTGTTGGACTCAATTATTGGGGAAAATATCTTTTTGATAAGACCAAATGGGAGAACAGCAACTATTCACCTTTTAACGATTACACAAGCTGATGGAAAAAATCATTAATTACATCAAGAAATATAAACTTGTAGTCTTCGCAGGCGTGTTTTTTCTTGGTTGGTTTCTCTATTTGACCTACACGGGAAATCAGTTCTGCGATTGCGCAAAGACCGAAAAATACAGGGACGGAACCTCGAGATATCGCTCACACGGAACGTCCGTTTACAGATATTATCACAAATAACTTTGATTAAAAAAATAAAAAACAATGGGAGAATTTAATTATTTACCGATAGTCAATTCAATATTATACGCTTTTTTGGGAGTCGCCATTCTTTTGGTTTGCTACCTCATCATCGAGAAATTGACGCCGGAAAAAACGTGGCACGAGATTTCAAAAAACAACAATACCGCTTTGGCAATTATCCTGGGCGCGTTTATCATCGGGATTTCCATCATTATCAGCGGAGCGATTCATGGATAAAAAACGCATTTCTTTTGAATTGCTTCTGCTTTTTTCGGTGTTCGTCATTGCGACTTGCGGACTGATTTATGAGTTGGTTGCAGGCGCTTTGGCGAGTTATCTTTTGGGAGATTCTGTCAAGCAGTTTTCTTTCATCATCGGCGTTTACCTATTTTCGATGGGCGTTGGGTCGTATTTTGCCAAGTTTATTCACAAGGATTTGTTGAACAAATTTGTTGAGATTGAGATTCTCGTTGGCGTGATTGGCGGAATTAGTTCTGTGGTTTTGTTCTTTTTGTTTAATACAATTCAGCATTTTGAGCCGGTTTTGTACCTTTTCGTTTTCGTCACGGGATGTTTGGTCGGATTGGAAATTCCATTGCTGATGAATATCTTGAAGGATAAAGTTGCTTTCAAGGATTTGGTTTCCAACGTTTTTGCCTTTGATTATATTGGTGCTTTATTAGCATCAATCCTTTTTCCATTGGTTTTGATTCCAAGTTTGGGGATTATCAAAACGCCACTTTTTTTTGGTTTGATTAATATTTCAATTGCCATTTTCCTTTCATTCTATCTGGAAAAAGAACTGAAAAATCCAATCGCTTTGAAGGCCAAATCCATTGTCGCCTTTTTAGGATTGGTCGCTTTATTCATTTTTTCTGATAAACTCTTGGCGTTTTCTGAAGAGAAATTGTACGGTGAAAATATTGTTTACGCAAACAATTCTCCATATCAAAGAATCGTTTTGACGCGGAACGACAAGGATTTCAGGCTTTATCTTAACAACAATCTGCAGTTCTCTTCCGCCGACGAATACCGTTATCACGAGGCATTGGTTCATCCAGCAATGTCAATGGCCAAGAATATTTCCAACGTTTTGATTTTGGGCGGAGGCGACGGTTTTGCGGTGAGAGAAGTTTTAAAATATAAAGACGTTAAGAATATCACACTCGTAGATTTGGACGGGCAGATGACCAATTTTTTCAAAGACAACGAAACAATGAAAAAATTGAATCACAGCGCACTTTCCAATCCGAAATTACAAATCGTCAACAAGGACGCGTACATTTGGATTAAGGAAAACAAGAAGAAGTACGACGTCATCATCATCGATTTTCCGGACCCTTCCAATTACAGTTTGGGGAAATTATATTCGGTTCAGTTTTACAATGAATTGGAGAAAGTCACCACGCCGGATACCAAAATCGTAGTGCAAACAACTTCGCCTTATTTCGCGCCGAAATCTTTTTGGTGCATCGAGAAAACCATCAATCAAATTTTCCCTTTCACAACGGCTTATCACACTTATGTTCCGAGTTTTGGAGAATGGGGATTTTGTTTCGCATCGTTCCAACCGATTGATAATAAAATCGTTAGAAAAATTCCTGATTTGAAATTTTATGATTATAATTTTAAGCAAATGTCCTACTTCAGCAAAGATATGAAGGCTGAAAATCCGGAAGTTAATCGTTTGGATAATCAGATTTTAGTTCGATATTTTGATGAAGAATGGGGCAAAATTCAGTAATTTAAATCCTTAAAATTGTCTCAAAGCCCAAACCAAATTTCGCGAAAATCTTTTCTTACGACAATGTTGTGGGCTGGCGCGATGTTGCCTTTTCTGCAGTATTGCAAGCAAAAATCAAAATCGATTTTATTGAAGATTACAGGAACCAATTATGTTTTGGGACATCAACTTTGGGCAAAGGATTTTCCTAAATCTACGGAAGAAATTAAAGTCAAATTCCTGATTGTCGGAAGCGGAATCTCCGGACTATCCGCTTGCAGACATTTGACCAAGAACAACGAAACGGATTTTCTTCTGGTCGAGATGGAAAATCATTTGGGAGGAAATGCTTCCAACGGCGAAAACAAATTCTCAAAATTCCCGCTCGGCGCCCATTATCTGCCGATTCCCAACAAAGAAGATTTGGAGTTGATTGAGTTTTTGAAGGAATGCAAAATCTACCTCGGCGATGACGAAAATGGATTGCCAACCTTCGATGTCGAGCAACTCACGTTCCCAAAAGAAGAGCGACTTTTCTTCAAAAATGAATGGCAAAATGACCTCACACCACAAAATGGAATTTCACTAAAAACTAAAAAAGAATTCGAGCGTTTTTTCAAATTAATGGACGAATTCCGAACCAGAAAAGATGCGTCTGGAAAGTATTGGTTTGATATTCCATTGGACAAATCCAGCCAAGAAACTGAAGCAAAAAATCTTGATAAAATCACGTTTGAAAGCTGGCTTCAATCCAACCATTTTGAATCCGAAGAATTGCTTTGGCTAATGGATTATTCCTGCAAAGACGACTATGGTTTGGGAATGAAATACGTTTCTGCGTGGGCGGGAATCCATTATTTCGCCGGACGAAAAAACAATTGGGCGACCAACCGCCACGACCAGGTTTTCACTTGGCCAGAAGGAAATGCGCGATTAGCGAAGCATCTTTCGAAGTTTGTGGAAGGCAAAAATCTATCACAACATTTGGTTTATGATGTCTCTTGGAATGCGGAAAATGTGGAGGTTTTGGTTTTTGATAATCAAACTAAAATCTCTAAAGAAATTATTGCCGAAAAAGTGCTTTTTGCAACGCCACAATTCGTGAATCAACATATTTTCAAAGACAGAAAACTGAAGAATTTCAATTATGTGCCTTGGCTATTGGCGACTTTAACATTGAAAAATGAATTTGGTGGAGGAGAAGAATTGGCTTGGGACAACGTGATTTTTGGAACGGAAGGTTTGGGTTACATCAATGACCAACATCAAAACCTCAATCAAAATATGGGCAAAAAAGTCATCACCTATTACCGAAGTTTTTCTACCGACGACTGCAAAAAAGCACGAAAAAAGTTATACTATCAGAAAGATGAAGATTTGAAAAAACTGGTTCTTGCAGATTTGAAAGTCGCTCATCCCGAGATTGAAGATTTCATCCTTGATATTCAGTTTCATAAGTTGGGTCACGGGATGATTTCGCCGGTTCCGGATTTTATTTTCGGAGTGGAAAGAGCTTTGGCGAAACAAAATATCGATGGGAAAGTGTTCTTTGCGCACTCAGATTTATCAGGAATTTCCATTTTCGAAGAGGCTTTTCATCAAGGCATCAATGCGGTAAAAGAAATGCTAAAACGATGAGACAGCCTTGGATTCACAATGCGAAAACGGATTGGCGTTTCATCTTGTCTCCGCCATTTTTGGTGTTGGCGGTGGTGATTTGTTTCAAAGTCAGATTCAAAATCTGGAAAATCATTACTCGTTCTACACTTGGTTGATTCTCATCGTTTTCGTGGATGTGGCGCACGTTTACTCAACATTATTCAAAACTTATTTCATTAAGGACGAATTCCATAAAAGGAAACTTTTGTATTTGGGAATTCCGGCAATCAGTTTGATTCTCGGTTTGATTTTCTATCAGCTTGGGAGTTTGTTTTTCTGGTCAGGTTTGGCGTTGGTCGCAGTGTTTCATTTTGTGCGTCAGCAATATGGTTTTATGAGGCTTTACGCTAGATTTGAGAAAAAAGGTTTTTCAAAATTTTGGGACGGCTTAGCGATTTATTCCGCCACGATTTTTCCGATGCTTTATTGGATTAAGACGCCCAGAGCGTTCAATTGGTTTGTGGAAAATGAGTTCAGTTGGACGAGCTCGATTCCCAATTATGTGCCTGCGATTACGGTGATTTATTTTGTGATTCTTGCGATTTGGATTTTGAAAACCATTTATTTTTTCATTAATGAAAAATCATTTAACATTCCGAAAAATACTATCATTGTTGGAACTTATCTGTCTTGGTATTTCGGGATTGTCTATTTTAATAATGATTTGATTTTCACCTTGCTTAATGTCATTTCTCACGGCATTCCGTACATCGCTTTGATCTACATTCGTGAAATTGAGCAGAAAGATAATTTAAGCTTAAAAAAACTTTCTATTTTTAAAACCAGCTTTGGGATTTTCTTGTTTGTTTTGATTCTTCTGGGCTTTGCTTTTTTCGAAGAATTGATGTGGGAAATCTTGGTTTGGCGCGAACATTTTTCAATTCAAAACTTCGAAGTTTCCATATCTTGGCAACAGTTTCTGGTTCCGCTTTTGGTCGTGCCTCAATTGACGCATTATTTGCTGGATGGCTTCATTTGGCGAAATCAGAAAAAATAAAAAACTCCCAAATTGCATTAGGAGTTTCCTTTGAAAAAATTTAACGTGATATATAATGTAGTTATCTGGTGCGGTTTTTAATAGCGTCGGAAGCACTTTCTATGTCTCTCACTTTCTTCACTTTATTGTTTCCGAAGTTGTAAGTCAAGCTCACCATCACGCCTCTTCGGAATTGGTCATTTTTGATGTAGTTGTAGTTTCCATTCGCTTGATAATCCTCGATTTCTACAACATTTGTTCTCAATACATCTCTCACATCGACTGCAAAAGTCCAGCTGTTCCAGATTTTTTTAAGGTTAAGGTCAAGGCTCATTAAGTCTTTTAACAAACCTAATTCAATCTGTTGTTTGTCCACATAGAATCCGTTGACACCAAGGAACCAGGTTTTCTTTTTGTCTAGTCGGATGTTGTTGTTCATCTGAATTAGAAGACTTGTGGAGCTGATGTTATTCTCATAAGTTGGGAAAATATCGCCAGTCGTTGGGTCCATACTCAAGCTTCCTTTGTTCTTATTATATTGGATTCCGATGTTGAAATTGGTGCTCCAATATTGTTTGAAAAATGATTTTTGCAGTCCTAGCATTGCGGATAGTTCGTGTCTGTCTCCAAAGTTGGTTCTGATGTATCGCAACTCGTTTTTAGTTCCTATTTGTCCATTCGCATATTGAACAATCCCTTGCAACGGAACCTGCGTGATTTGGTCTTTCACAAAAGAGTGATTCACCACCAAGAAGTAAGAGTTTTTGAACATATAGGTCATCTCTTGATTATAAACGGAAGACGCTTTTACAAAAGGATCATTCTGAGTGTAATTGTCATCCGTCAAGATGTTTCTCACAGGATTGATTTCCCAGAAACTTGGTCTTCTCATTCTGCTGGAGAAGGCGTAGGAAATGTTATTCTTGTCATTGATGGCGTAGTTCAAACTTAGATAAGGCAAGAAATTATTGAAGTTTCTTTCGATTTTTGCATAAGCTGGATTCGATGAATTGTCGGATGTTCCAAGACTGTTCGTAATCTCATATCGTGCTCCAACTTTCCCAGAAAATTTTTCCGAAAGTTTCTTTTCTAAAGTCAAATATGCACCATAGATGTTTTCATCATATACAAAATGGTTAGGTTCATTTTTAGTTGGTCTAGCCGGATCTACAAAATAGGTGTCATTTTTTGTATCATTATCGGTTTTTGTTTTATTATAATTCCCACCAACTGAAACGGTAAAATCGTTCTTGAATTTCTTGATATAATCTACCATTCCAGAAAAATTGTTGATGTATTGTGGCAAATCCTGAATGGTTTGTTTACTAAGTCCTAGGTCGTTTCTAAAAACATCGGAGAAAATCGTTCTGTTGTCTGTCACTTGAAATCTCCTGTAATTGAGATAGGCCGCATTCAAATTCAATTTGCTGCCCAACGTATCGGTTTTCAATTCATAATTCAGGTTTAATGAATTGTTGTATGACCTTGCATTTTCGCGGTTTCTGGAGAGGGTGTATCTTTTTTCCAACAATCCGGTTTCCACATTTGGACCCTCCGAGATGTTGAAAAGATCAACCCTTGAATCATGACTTCTGTTTGCCCAAGAATTCCAAGTCAAAGCCAAGTTGCTGTTGTCATTCAATTGATAATCAATGTTGATGTAGCCACCAAGATTTTTGTTCGGATCGTCTATGCTTCCCGTTGATTCGTTGGAGTATTCGCCGTTTCTGTTTCTCAGGGTGTAATCTTGCGCTTGGATATTGTCACTTGTACTAATATTTCCAGAGATTCCCAATTTATCTTTTCGGTAATTGACAGAGGCACTTGCAGAGCTTGCGTTGTATTTGTTTTGAGAGTTGGACATTCTCAAGTTTCCGTTCGTTCCGTCGGTCATTTTTTTCTTTAGAATGATGTTGATGATCCCGTCGGAAGATTCAACTTGATATTCACTTCCTGGTGTTGTGATCACCTCGATTTTCTGAATGTTTTCCGCTGGCGTATTTTTTAGAAACTGAGCCAAAGATTCAGCATCCATATTCGTTTTTCTTCCGTTGATGAAAATCAAAGCGTTGTTTTTTCCTGCGATTCTCAAAGTTTTATCGTCTGTGGAAGAGAGCAATGGTGTTTGTTTCAAAATTTCAAAAGTAGTGTTTCCTTTTGCAACAGGGGAGTTGGCAACATCATAAACAAAACGGTCGCTCTCTTTTTTAAAAACTTGTTTCGTAATTGTAACCGCTTCTATATTTTTTGTAGCAGTAGAATCTGTTGTGATCTGCTGGGCAGAAATCATTCCGGAGAAGAAGAGACCTGCGATTAGTATTTGAGCTTTCATAATTTATTTTATTAGAGTAGTTTGTTTTTCTTACTATTTGATATTGCAAAGATATATAATTAAATTAGTATTATGCAATACAAAGTAGTAAATAAATTTTATTATTGTCTTTAAAGTGTTGATTTTCAGAAACAAAATTTTTTATTAGGAATTTATATACTAGACAACCAAACGCAATATTTTGTTACATCAAAAAATAAATTAATAAAAAAAGCCTCTGTATAATCGCAAAAACTGAACGTCCACAGATTCCAAACTGAATGTCCAAAAAAAAGCCCTTTAAAGAATGTTTAAAGGGTTTTTGCTATTTTTGCTGAAAACTAATTAATGAAGTACAATTACTTAGAATCATTTCGAGGATTGATGGCATTATGGGTAGTGCTACTACACGGATTCGGGTTTTTGCCTTTATTGCCTAAGAACTTCTTGACTGACTTCTTTTACAATGGATATCTTCCTGTTGTAGCTTTTATTATTCTGAGTGGCTTTGTCACTCATATTTTACTTGATAAAGGAGAAATATTCACCAGATACATTATCAGACGAGCTTTCAGATTATTTCCTATATATCTTGTAGCGCTAGGCATCAGTATTTTTGCTCTCAATTTTTCTTTAGATATTCTTACTCAACTACCTTTTGAAAATCCAAATATTAAAACAAGAATAAAACTTATTGAAACTGCATTTAATGACCATTTTTGGATTAACATCATAAGTCATGTATTGTTGTTGCACGGAGTGTTTCCCGATAACAAATATCCCTTTACTTACACACTAATGGGTCAGTCTTGGTCTTTGACGTTGGAATGGCAGTTTTATCTATTCATTCCCTTCATCTGGAAGTATTTTAAAGAAAAAAATATACTGTCAGTGATTCCATTAATATTGATGATGCCATTAATAGTTTACTCTCATTTACACATGCCTCAAAAATCATTTCTACCCTATATGATTCAATACTTCTTAATTGGTTACATTGCCTACTATTTTTTTAAGATGTATCTGGAGACTGGTAAATATTATGTTTTCTATTTTTTATCGCTGGTAACATTAGGTCTTTGTTTTATTGATTTTCAAATTTCTATTATGATAGCTATATTCTCAATGGTTTTATTGATGCAGGCAAATCATAAATTTCACAAGATTTTTAGCAGTAAATTTCTCATCGATCTTGGTAAAATTTCTTACTCAATGTATTGTATTCACCTTATCGTTTTTTATATAGTAATTTTTATTTTGTTGAAATTTAATATTGAAGACCCACTTCTCTTTTCAGTTCTAACAATTACATCTGGCACAATTTTCACAATCGTTTTTTCCAAATTTAGCTTTCGCCATATTGAGAAACCATTAATGGATTTTGCAAAGAAAATTTAATTAATTTTAACTATTAATTCGTGCAAGTCTATCACTCCTGTAACTGTGTTGTTTT
>NZ_JPLZ01000001.1 GCF_000735135.1 Chryseobacterium sp. FH1 | reverse complement strand
CCCCCCCCCCCAAAAAAAAAAGTTTGACGATCATTGAACCATTTTACAAGAGATATGTCCTGTATTAAAAATTGGATCATAAAAACCAATATTTTTTATCACAACTCACAAAAGTTATAATAAATCTTAGTTTATCAAAAGTTCAAAAATGATAATGTCTAAAGAAATCTTTTTTTGTTCTTCCACAAGACTGTTTATATTTTCTTTTCTGCCTTTTGTGGTTGTTTATCAAATCAAAACCGCATTCGGATTTTCAAATGCTTCATTCTTTTCGAAGTGGGAAAGACTGGAAAGGGTAGAGGTCGCAATCTGATGCAAAGCTTCCTGCGTGAAAAAAGCCTGATGCGCCGTTACCAAAACATTGGGGAAACTCATCAATCGCTGGATCGTGTCATCTTCAATAATGGTGTGAGAAAGATCGCGGAAAAATAATTTCTCTTCCTGCTCATAGACATCGATTCCGAGATAACCGATGTGTTTGGATTTCAGACCGTCGATCACCGCTTTTGTGTCAATCAATCCACCTCGGCTGGTGTTGATAATCATTACATTTTCCTTCATTTTTTTGATGGAATCTTCATTGATCAAATGATGAGTCGCATCCATCAGTGGACAATGGAGCGAAATGACATCGGACTCAGAAAGTAGTGTTTCCAACGGAACATATTCTATCCCAAGGTCTTTCAGTTCTTGATTTTCTGCAATATCATAAGCCAGAATTTTCGCGCCAAATCCCTTCGCAATTTTTGCAAATGCTGTTCCGATATTTCCAGTTCCAATCACGCCGATCGTCTTTTGATAAAGATTAAATCCCATCAAACCGTTCAAAGCAAAATTCTGTTCACGAACGCGGTTGTAAGCCTTGTGCGTTTTTCTGTTAAGTGTCAGAATCATCGCCATCGCGTGCTCTGCCACCGCTTCCGGAGAATAAGCGGGAACTCTGCAAACTCGCAGTCCCAGACGTTTTGCTGTCTCCAAATCCACATTGTTGAAACCGGCGCAACGCAACGCGATATATTTCACACCTTTATTCGCGAGTGATTCCAAAACTTCTGCGTCCAACTTGTCATTCACAAATGCACAAACAGCGTCGGAATGTTCAATTACGTTTAGAATATGTGGACCGAGATGCGTTTCGAAGTAATCGAGTTCAAAATTGAAATCCTGATTGACTTTGTCAAAGAATTCCTTGTCGTAAGGTTTGGTGGAGAAGAAGGTGATTTTCATACCCTAAAAATACAAAATTCATCGGGTGAAATCAATTTTTAACGTTTGATAATTATCAGAGCCTGTTTAAAAAATTAACAAAACCACATAGGCACATAGAAAAAACCTGATATTTACTTTGGAACAAGATAAAATAGAATTAAACGTACTACTATTTTATCTTAAAAAAATACAAAAACTATGTGTCTATGTGGTTAAAAAACTTTTCAATACAAATTTGAACAGGCTTTCAATCATCCCGATTTTTACGGAGCAGTTTTTTCTCAACCCAAATCGTGGCGAAAGGGAAAAAAGCGCCCATCAATGCAAAGATAGAATCCTCGTCGTCCCAGGCATAAATTTTTCTCACAGCAGGAAGGAAAATAAGGTAAAGCGTGAAAAAAAATCCGTGGATCGTCCCAACTGTACTGATGTAAATAATCGCGAACAAACCTTCTGGCTCAACACGAATCCAAATCATTGCTGTAAAGAGGAAAAACCACGAAATCGCTTCCGCAACGCAAATCTGCTTGAACCATTTGATGATTTTTTCTTCCGGATATTTTGAGTAATATTTTTCTATCAGATTCATTTTTTCTTTTTTTCCGATTTAAGGATTTTTGCCAAAGTCAATTCATAATTTTTGTCATATTCCAAATCTTTTCCGTTTTCATCTTCGCCATCTTCTATGACATAACCAAAATCCTTTACTTTGTTGCCTTCGATTTTATAAAAGCGCGTCCAGTTTCTTCCGGACATTACCATACAATCGATGAGGTCATATTCCTTTAGATAATTTGGATTTTTGATTTCATTGAAACCTTCAATTTTTCTCAGTTTTTGACTTTTAAAATCGACGAGAAACAAATTGTAAGTCAAATTACTTCTCACATCCGAAGTGTTTTCCACCAAAATATCTTTGATTCCATCACCATTGAAATCGATGAACTCCACATTTTGATACTGACTGTGCAATTTTTCCTGATGTATTATTTTCTCCTTTCCATTGATTTTTTTTGAGAAAGTAAATAAGACATTCAGAATAATTTGGTCTTTCGGGTCAAATTCCAAAGAAACTGAATAGCCTTTTTGATCGTAAATTGAATCACAGTTTATTTTCTTGACTTCCTTGTTTTGGGCAAAAAGAAAAGTTTGGGCAATCAGGAAAATGAGTGAAAAAATAATTCTTTTCATCTAATGATTATTTATAAAATGAAGAACCATCCAGATATTCAAAAACTTCCGGTGGTAACATTGGTCTTGTGTTTTTGCCGTCCTTTATCATATTTCTAATCTCTGTAGCAGAAAGTTCGATGATGGGCGCATTAATTTGATGGATATTTTCGTGTTTCAAATAGTCCGCTTGTTTCTCTTCGCCAAAAATTCTAGGATAAACGATGATTTGATAATTTTCCAAAAGCAATTCATAGTTTTTCCATTTGTGAAAGCTTCCCAGATTGTCTTCACCCATAATTAATGAAAATGAAAAATTAGGATGTTTCTCTTTCAGATAAGTCAAAGTATCGATCGTGTAGCTCGGAACTGGTAATGAAAATTCAACATTCGAGGCACGCATTTTTGGATAATTTTCGATGGCCAACTGAACCATGTCCAAACGATTGTGGTCTTTCAAAAGTGATTTTTTGTCTTTGAAAGGATTTTGAGGACTTACCACAAACCACAATTCCTCCATATCAGAATTTTCCAAAATATAATTTCCCAAAATCAAATGCCCGATATGAATAGGATTGAACGAGCCGAAAAAAAGTCCGATTTTCTTTGAGTTTTCCAAAATTGTAAAAGTTTGAACCTCAAATTTAAAGAATTAAAATGTCAATCAGAAATCAAATTCTAATTCAAAACCTGCGATTTCTAATTTATAGTTTTGATTTTCAAATCAATAGTTTAATTTTGCACTCGAAACACAAATGAAACCACTTTTTACGTTCCTCTTATTTTGCTTTTTTGTCATCAATTCTGCACAAAAGTCAGCTCCAGATTCTCTGTTGTTGGTTTTAAATAATACGAAAGATCTTGACAAAATCACGAAGCTTCAGAACCAGATTTCTGAGGCCTTTCAAACTACGGATCCTTCGCAGATGCAGAAGTTTGCCAAGCTCGCGCTGATGACTTCCAAAAAAAGCAACAATCACATTCAAAGGGCAAAGGCGTATCAGAACCTTGGGATTTCCTACATCATTTTGAGCGATTACGACAAGGCGATTCAGAATTTTGATGCGTCGGAACAGATTCTCATCAGACAAAAAAATCCATCGAAAGAAGCGCAGGAAATCTTGGCGAAAACGCTTGGAAGCAAAGGCATCGCATTTTCCGAGAAAAACAATTATGCAAAAGCTTTAGAATATGATTTCCGTGCAGTGAAAATCTATGAAAATTTGGAAAACAAACTCCAGCTTTCCAAGATCTACAACAACATTGGTGTGATTTATAATTCTATCGACGATGGAAAAAAAGCCTTGGAATATTTCCTGAAAGCCAATCAGCTTCAGAAGCAAGACAACAATCCAGCGGTTGCTGTGAGCGCTTCCAACATTGGTTTGATTTATCTTAAACAAAACCAAAAAGTCAAAGCAAAACAATATTTTGACGAGAGTTTGAAAGCTTTCGAAATCCATCCGAATCCAAGAGGTTTGGGCGAACTTTATAATAATTATTCCAGATATTATATTGCTGAAAACCAATATGATTTGGCTAAAGAATTTTTGCTGAAAGCAGAAGGAACGTTCAAAAGCATCGAAGACCAATTCGGACTTTCGGATACTTATCTTTTGCTGGGAGACATTTATTTTAAAGAAAATAATTCTGAAAAATCGCTTGAGTTTGCATGTAAAAGTCTGGCTATGTCTCAGGAATTAAACCTTCCGGAAACCCGAATGAAATCTGAAAAACTACTTTCTGACATCTATGACAAACAAGGAAATCAGGAATTGGCATTGCAACATCTTCGGAATTATAACAACGAAAAAGACAATCTCGAAAAAATCATCAATGAGCAACAACGTCTGAAAACTGAACTCGATTTTCATTATGAAAAAGAGCAACTTGAGAAGAAGGAAACAGAAATGCGCGCAAAATTATTGGTGATTTTAGGATTTGTGGTTTTGGCTTTTGTCTTTGTTGGTTTGTTTTTCTACTTCCGAAATAAAGAGCGTGAAAAAACTTTGATGTTGCAAAAACAACTCGCCGAGTTTGAGCACAAGGCTTTGCACTTGCAGATGAATCCACATTTTGTGTTCAATTGTCTGGCTTCGATTTCGTCATTCATTATGCAAAACGGAAAGGAAGATGCGATGAAATATCTCTCCAAATTCTCCAAACTAATGCGTTTGACACTGGAGTTTTCCAAAGAATCATCCATCCCAATTGATAAAGAAATTGAGGCTTTGCAAAACTATCTTGAGCTGGAACAATTAAGATTCAATCAGAAATTTGATTTTAAAATTAATAAAGATTCAGAAATCGAGGATGATACGGCGATTCCATCTTTGCTTTTGCAACCTTATGTGGAAAACGCGATCATTCACGGTGTTGCGCCAAAAGACGGAAGGGGGTTTATTAAAATAGATTTTACACAGAAAGATGAACAGTTGATTTGCGTGATAGAAGACGATGGCGTAGGAATAGAAACGTCGCGAGAACTCAAGAAAAACTCTGTGAATGTTCATCAATCGATGGCTTTGGATATTTCCAAAAAACGGTTGAAAACGTTGGAAGAATTGGAAAATAAAAAAGTGAATCTGAAAATCGAAGAACTTAAAGATGAAAATAATGACAGCAAAGGAACCAGAATCAGGCTGGAACTTCCGCTGAATTACATAAATGATTAAGATGATAAAAGCTGTATTGATAGACGATGATGGCAATCTTCGCGAAGGAATGAGGATGATGATTAATCTCTACGCTCCGGAAATTCAAATTGTGGGTGAAGCGGATAGCGTGAAATCCGGAACTGAACTGATGGAAACTGCAAAACCCGACATCGCATTTCTAGATATCCTGATGAACGACGGAACTGGTTTTGATATTTTGGAAAAGTTGAATGAGAAATTTGGGAACGTAAATTATCACATCATTTTTATCACAGCTCACGAGGAATTTGCCATTAAAGCATTCAGATTTAGTGCGTTGGATTTCCTTTTGAAACCTGTGAATCCTGAGGAATTACAAACTGTTTTGAAGAAAATCAAAAATGTCATCCATCAAAATAATGACAACAAAAACATTGGTTTGCTTTTGGAAAATATTCAGAAAAGATCTGACGGTTTCAAAAAAATTGCACTTTCTACCTCGGATGGGATTCATCTTTTCGAGATCAAAGACATCATCCGTTGCGAAAGTGAGGACAATTACACCAAGTTTTTCATCAAAAATCACAAGACGGTGATGATTTCCAAAACTTTGAAAGAATATGAGGAACTGCTTAAAGATCAGGGCTTTGAAAGGATTCATCAATCGCATTTGATTAATCTGAACGAGCTGAAATCTTACATCAGAAAAGAAGGCGGATTTGTGATAATGTCGGACGATTCTCAACTTCCTGTTTCTCAGCGGAAAAAGGAAAGGTTGCAAGAGTTGATCGGCAAGCTATAAATTCTAACTCAGAATAACCGAATTCTAATTGACAGACTGTTTTACTATAAAAACATGATAATTTTAAAAAAAATACAAATGATGAAAAAACTTTTACTCCTTTTCCTAGGATTCCTTTCGTTTGGAATACAGGCTCAGATTATAAACTTTCCGGATGCTAATTTTAAGGCACTTCTATTGTCTTCCTCTTCCAGTAAAACGATTGCAAAAAATCTCAGTGGAAATTACTTTGCGATAGATGCCAATGGAGATGGACAGATACAGGTAAGTGAGGCCAAAAATGTTAGTCAATTAAATATACAAGCTGATTTTGTTTCAGATAATAAAATTGCATCATTAGTAGGAATTACCAGTTTTACAAATCTTGAAACATTAGAATGTCGTTATAACAAGCTTGTCTCTTTGGATTTGCAAGGTTTAGCACATCTTCAGTCACTAAGTTGCACTGGGAATCAATTAACATCTTTAAATATCCAAAATTGTATTAATCTTCAGTATTTAAATTGTAATGAAAATCAATTAACTTCTTTGGATTTACAGGAACTTACAAATCTTAAAAATTTAAATTGTTCTTATAACCAACTAGCTTCTTTGAATATACAGGGACTTACAAATCTTCAGTATTTATCGTGTGATGGAAATCACTTAACTTCTTTAAATTTACAAAATTTGACTAATTTAACAGAATTAAATTGCAGAGTGAATCAGTTAACTGCATTAAATTTAAATGATTGCACTAGTCTATCTACCGTTAATGCACCTTCAAATTTACTTACTTCTATTAATTTTCCCTCAAATCCACAGCTTTTAACTTTTGTTAATATCAGTGCAAATAAATTTTCAACACTAGATGTGTCTAGCTTAACAAATTTAAAATTATTAGGTTGTGGTGAGAATTTATTAAATCAGATTGATGTAACTCATAATCCTAGCTTGGAAAGTTTATTATGTTTTAATAATCAACTTACAGAAATCGATTTATCTCATAGTGCAAATTTGTTAGAATTATATTGTTATCATAATGATCTAACAAGTATAGATGTTTCCGATACTAAAGTTTATGTGTTAACATGTAATGACAATCCTAATCTAAAATCTATAAATTATAAAAATGGTAACTTTAATATAAATGCTCTTTGCACAGATTGTAATGCCGGGAACAATTTTACATACAATCCCAGTTTAGTCTACTTTTGCAGTGATGATTATGCTGTAAGTTCTATTAAAGATTATTTTTCTTCATTAAATCAAAGTAACATTTCTATAAATACCTATTGCTCCTTCACACCGGGCGGAAACCACAACACCATTTCTGGAACCGTAAAATTTGATGCAAACAACAACGGTTGTGATGCCTCAGACCATCCTTTCGAATTCCTAAAACTTAGAATAAATGATGGAACAAGCTCTGGAGAAACCTTCGCTCAGAACAATGGGAAATATGAGTTTTACACACAAGCGGGTAATTTCAACATAGTTGCACTTGCAGAAAATCCAAATTTGTTTACAGTTTCTCCAGCCAATTTTTCTACCAACTTTGCCGATGTTAACAATAATATCTTGACTCAGGACATCTGCGTTACAGCCAACGGAAATCAGAATGATGCTGAGGTTGTGATTGCACCGTTGACCAATGCAAGACCAGGATTTGACGCAACGTACAAACTGGTTTGGAGAAACAAAGGAAATACAACACTGTCCGGAAAAGTAGTTTTGAATTACGACGCCAGCAAAATGACTTTCCAAACCAGTTCGCTTCCATATTCTGTGGCAAGCAGTGGAACTTTGGAATTTGATTACGCCAATCTGAAACCTTTCGCAAATACAGCTTCGGAAATCACTTTTACAATCAATACACCCACACATTCCACCAATCCGGTGAACTCAGGCGATATTTTGGCGTTCAATGCGCAGATTACCCCGAACAGTGCAGACCTTACTCAGGAGGATAATAACTTTGGTTTCAACCACACAGTCGTGAATTCTTTTGATCCGAACGATATTGTGTGTCTGGAAGGTGAGACTATTCCGTCTGTTGCGGTTGGTAAATATCTGCATTATGTGGTTAATTTTGAAAATACAGGAACTGCAGAAGCGGAAAATATTGTTGTGAAAATGGACATCGATCCAGCAGAATTCGATATCAATACACTTCAGTTACAAAACGCTTCTGCTGAGGTGATGACGAAGGTCACAGGAAACAAAGTAGAGTTCATCTTCAAAAAAATAAAACTTCAAAGCGGTGGTCACGGTAATGTTTTATTGAAAATAAGATCTCTCAACACACTTCAAGAAGGTGATAATGTGACAAATAGCGCAGAGATCTATTTCGATTACAATTTCCCGATTGATACCAATGACTATATCACAGAAATCAAAAACGAGAATTCTGTCCTGAAAGCTAAAGTTAATTACGATGCAAAGCAATTCAGCAACAACAATTATCCAGTAGATTTCGATGGCAGCCTTAGTACGGGTACGATCACAAATTATCTTTGGGAATTCTCCGGAAACCCGACAGTAAGTTCTACAACCAATTCGAAACCAACCGTAGTTTACACCGTTCCTGGAACATACACAGCAAAGTTGACCGTTTCTGATGCGGGTAGCAATACATCTTCTCAGACCATATCATTCAGTATTGGAGGAAACTCCGCAGATATTTCTACAGGAAAAACGTCGGATGGAAATCTGATGACCACGGATTCTGATGACGACGATTGGAAAGGTTATGACGTCAATGGCACAGAAATGACACCAAAAGTAAGACAGACTTTTCCTGGCTGGAGCTATGCAGACATCGGGAATGGGAACAACAGCCGCTGGATTTCTCTAAATAACTTCGAAGGTTATTACACTTACAAAAGCCGAGAATTCGCAATCCCGGAAAATGCGACGGATGCAAAATTAAATCTTAGATCTTTGTCATTCGTTAGAAATTGGTCTTATCTAATAAAAGTAAATCCAGATGGTAGCGAGGACGAAATCCAAATCACAAAAACGCAATGGATGAATGACGGTTTCAAAGGCTGGCTCAATAGCAGAAGTCCGAAAGTGGATAATTACAGTTTGTCAGCCGGAAGATATTACATCAAAGTTTTGGTTTATTCCAACAACTCTACTGTGAGACAATCTTTGGATGTGAATGCCATCGTTTCTTGCTCAGCAGGATTGATCTTTGCTAATAAAAAATCGAATGTCGCTCCAACACTAGGCAACGAAGATTTGAGATCAAATGAAATTTCAGTCTATCCGATTCCAACAGATGGAGAAGTGAATGTAACGTCCAAGGAAAATCTAAGATCGATAGAATTGTACGATTCTGCTGGAAGAATTTTGCAAAACCAGATTTTGAGTTTGCCTTCCAAGAATATTAAATTTAATATCAATGGCAACAACGGCGTTTACTATCTGAAAATAAAAACAGAAAACAACGTGATCACGAGAAAAGTTATCAAAAAGTAAAAACAAAAACCCCGGTTCAAATTTTTGAATCGGGGTTTTTTTATGATTTATTCTAATTTTTTAATCGTGAAAGATCACATCGCGGACATTCAGAAAATGGGAAACATTGCCTTTCCAATGATTTTCCTCGATGGTAAATGCCAAATCGAAAGATTTTGTTTTGAAATCTTCTGCAAAATGTCCAAATCGGAATCCCACACATTCCACGTTTCTTCCCGTTGTCGGTTGAGCAATGTTGAATTTAAGATGCGTGCTTTCTTTCCCCATTAATCTCACGTAGCCACTTACTTTTATGTTTTTGAGAACCAATACAGGTTTCATGTTGTGAGGTCCAAAAGGTGCTAGTTTTCTATGAAAGTTGATAAACTCCCTATTCAAATCTTCCGGATTTACAACACTGTCCACGTAGATTGTCGGCTCTTTCTGATATTCCTGAATGTTATTCTTGACGTAATCTTCAAATCTGATTTTGAATTCCTCAAACTTTTCCTTTTCCATAGAAAGTCCTGCGGCCGCTTGATGCCCACCAAATTTCATAAATAAATCAGAACAAAATTCCAATGCCTTATGAATGTCAAAATCTGAAACAGATCTCGCCGAGGCAACCATTTCGCCATTATTTCCCTCAGTGAAAACTAAGGTCGGTTTGAAGTAATTTTCTATTAATCTGGAAGCAACAATTCCAATCACACCTTTGTTCCAAATCGGGTCGTAAACAATGGTGGAGTAGCGTTGAGTTTTATGCATTTCCAATGCTTGATTCATCGCCGATTGTGTGATGTTGATGTCCATCTCACGGCGTTCATCATTCAGGTTAACGATATTTTCAACCATCTGCTGAGCTTGTTTCAGGTTGTCCGAAATCATTAGTTCAACAGAAGCTTTAGCATGAGAAATCCTGCCGGCCGCATTGATTTTCGGAGCAATGTCAAAGACGATATTTGAAATTTCGAAGTGTGCTAATTTCTCTTCCGGAATCAAAAGCCTTAGTCCAAATTTTCTGGTTTTTCTTAGGAATTTAAGACCTTGCTTCGCCAAAACGCGATTTTCTCCAGTCATTGCAACAATGTCTGAAGCAATACTTATGGCTAGCAGATCTGTCAATTCAAACAACTCGCTTTCTGGGATTTTATAGATCGTGTTAAGTCCTTGACAAAGTTTAAAACCAACGCCACAACCGCTCAATTCCTTGTAAGGATATCGGCAGTCTTTTCTTTTTGGGTCTAAAACTGCGATGGCTTTCGGAAGTTGGTCGCCTGGTAAATGGTGATCACAAATGATGAAATCCACACCAACAGAATTGGCGTAATCTATTTTGTCCACAGACTTGATCCCGCAATCCAAAGCGATGATCAGTGAAAAACCGTTGTCTCTTGCGAAGTCAATTCCTTCGTCAGAAATTCCGTAACCTTCCACATTTCTGTCTGGGATGTAAAAATCTAAATATTTTTTATCAACAATTTTGCTGAGGTACAAGTACATCAAAGCAACGGAAGTGGTTCCGTCTACATCATAATCGCCGTAAACCAATATTTTTTCACCATTTTCAATAGATGTTGCAATGCGTTCGACCGCTTTTTGCATATCGGCCATCAGGAAAGGATTGTGGATGTCTGTGCCGTTCGGTTTGAAGAATTCGCGGGCTTTCTGATAATTATCGATGCCACGCATGACCAAGATCTTGGACTCTAAAGTTCCAAAACCAATAGAAGAAATTAATCCATCAACAATTTCTTCGTCCGGCTCGGGTTTATAGATCCATTTTTGACTCATAGCTACAAAAGTAATGAAAAAATTATCGATAAGAAATTAAAAAAGCCATCAATTTGATTGATAGCTTGTATTGAAAATCAAAAAATTAGTTCTTAGTTTTTGATGAGTTTTTTAGTTTCAATTCCTGATTTTGTTTCGATGGAAATGATGTAGTTTCCTTTCGGGAAAGTGGAAATATCGATTTTCGAAGTGTTGTCAGATTTGATCAATGAACCTTTGATGTCATAGATTTTGATTGATTTGATCTCCTTGTCAGATTTAATATGAATGAAATCAGAACTTGGATTTGGAAAAATATTAACTTGAGTTTTATTAATATCATTCACAGCCAATTGATCCATATCCTTAATGATGATATTATCGACGATAAAACCACTGCCGTCATTATCAAATTCGAAATTCAAATCATTCACTCTCAAAACTTTAGAACTGAGTGCTGAAGTGTGAACCAATTGATTGTCAAGGTAATATTTAACGTTTTTTTCAGTAACGTGGTCGATTTCGATTTTTAGATTATACCATTTTCCTGGAATCCACGTTCCAAGAGCTTGAAAATTGAGATCATTATCAGCATAAAAATTTCCACTGATTAAAAAATTGAATCCTCCAGCCCAAGAATAATTCCCATTATTATTATAATATAATGACAACATATAATATTCTGAACTGTTCAGTTTTTCGAGCTTTACATCTGCGGATACCGAAAGTCTGTTATATTCAGGGATTTTTTTGAATAGATAAGTCATATTTCCTGTGTAGTCGTTCGTGCTTGTCACTTCCACAGAATTATTGCCATCGGTCGCTTTTCCAGAGACAACTCTGAAATTATTATTCGGAACATTATCCGTTTTCACAGTCCATTCTTTTTGTCCGATAACAGTTCCGAGATTGTAACCTTCGGATGTTTCAAAAGATATTTTTTGCTGTTGTGCAGATATTGAAATCGATAAAAAAGCAGTGGCTACAGAGAATAAAAATTTTGTCATAAATCAAATTAAAAGGGAAGCGAATATAGAAAATATATAGCTAATTATAAATCAATTAGCCTTTGTTTGATGATCAAAAAAATCAGCCTTTAAGATTGAGGCTGATTTTAGATTTTAAAAAAGCAAAGAATCAATTTTTAATGAACTTCTTACTTGTTTTTCCTTTCGATGTCTGAACTTCTAGAAGGTAAGTTCCTTTTGATAATTGAGAAACATTGATTGCTGGATTGTTGCTTTTAGGATTGTTGGTTTTAATTAATTTTCCGTCTAATCCGTAGATAGATAGCTGGTCGATGATTTCCTTGTTGGCTGTTTGAACTTTCAATTCTGACTGTACAGGATTGGGATAGACCTGAATTGTAAGCGATTTTTGAGCGTCGGCAACAGCTAATTCTCCTAGAGAAAGTTTCCAAAGTTCCACGCCTTGGTCGTCAAATTCAGCTTTGAAAAACAACTCATCGTTAAATTCTGTGAAGAAAGGTAAGAAATATAAAGGGCTTGGTTCGGTCGCATTTGGTGGTGTCAATTTTACAGTTCCATTTTCTGAACCGTCTGTCATCCACAATTCGCTTCCGTTACTTCCGTCGATGGCTACAAAGAACAATTTGTCTTTGAAGGTGGCAAAGAAGTTTGGCGCAGAATAACCATTTGGATTGATGTCTTTTACCATATAAGTTCCGTTCGGCGTTCCATCGCTCACCCAAAGTTCTTCTGAATGCACGCCATCTGTCGCCTGAAAGTAAACTTTATCGTTGAAAACCGTTAGTGCTCCTGGGAAAGAATCTTCGCCTCCAGGATTGATATCTTTCACAAGAACGGTTCCAGCTTCTGTACCGTCTGTTGTCCAAAGTTCAGCTCCGTGTATACCGTCATTTGCTCTGAAACATAGTTTTCCGTTGATCTCAACAAATTCATTGATGCTTGATCCATCAGAAGGATTAATATCTTTTACCATATAGGTTCCAGCTTCTGTGCCGTCAGTTACCCATAATTCATCGCCGTTCTCATCATCAGCTCTGAAGAAAAGTTTGTCGTTGAAAACTTTAAATCTTCTTGGTGAAGAGTCAGAGCCAGGAAAGATATTCTTTATCATATACGTTCCAGCTTCCGTACCATCTGTGGTCCAAAGTTCCCAACCATCGATTCCATTGCTGGCTTGGAAATATATTTTGCCTTTGTATTCTGTAAATTCATAGGAATAGGAACTTTCACTTCCAGGTGCAATGTCTTTTACCATATATGTTCCAGCTTCTGTACCGTCTGTGATCCAAACTTCTTCACCGTGAGTTCCATCATTTGCGACAAAAATGGCCCTGTTTCCGAATTGTTTAAAATTCAAAGCAACAGAACTTTCTGAGCCTGGGAATATATCTTTTAAAAGTTTTGTTCCTATTTCTGTCCCATCTGTCACCCACAATTCGATTCCGGTACTTCCGTCGAACGCACTGAAAACCAATTTGCCACCTGCTTCTGTGAGTTCTACAATGCCCGAACCTCCAGTTGGATTGATGTCTTTCACAAGTTTGGTGCCTGCGCTGGTACCGTCTGTTATCCAAAGTTCATCTTGATGTACGCCATCATCTGCCGAAAAATAAAGTCTGTTTCCAAAGGTTTTTAGTTGCGAGATAGATGAGCCTTCTGAACCAGGATTTATGTCCTTTAAAAGATTGATGTCAATATTTTGAGATATTGCGAATAGAGGTGAAGCTATAGCGATTAAGGAAGTAAATATTCTTTTCATTTATATATAAATTAAATTTTAAATTTCAATTTATGAATTTTTAATAAAATTGTTTGCTTTCTAATGTGATATTAATATTAAATAAAAAATATAACCTTCCGAAAAAAATCGGAAGGTTATATTTAAAGTCTATTTTTATTCGTTTATAATCTCTAAAATCTACTTCGTGTGATTCATCGCATTTGCATCGATGTTCACGCCAAGTCCTTGTGCCACTCTCATTCCAAGTTCGATGTTTGCTCGGAAGAAATGACAAAGCTGACGATTGATGATCTCATCACGTTTTGGTCCGTCAACACCACCAAGATGGCCAACGATATTGTTAACCAAAGCCGTTCTAGCTTCTTGGTCTAAAGCTTTAGTATAAAACAATCCAGGTTGCGTGTAATGGTCATCATCATTTTGATTTCTGTCGAAATGGGCAACTCGGGAATTGTCCAGGTCATATTCCAAATTCTTATAAGATTCCGTAGGCTCTACATCGCTGAAACTGTTCGGGAAATAATTCGGCTCATCACCATAATCAGAATCGTCTGCCATAAAACCGGCTCTTTGGAAATTGTTCACTGCGAAAGGACACTTATTAACTTCCAATTGGTGAGAATTGACACCTAATCTATATCTGTGTGCATCGGCGTAAGAAAATAATCTTCCCTGCAACATCTTGTCTGGAGAAAAACTGATTCCATCTACCAAATGACTTGGTGCAAAAGCAGATTGCTCTACGTGAACGAAATAATTTCTTGGCACTTCATTCAGTTCCATCACGCCAACTTCCTGCAATGGAAATTCGTCTTGGAACCAAACTTTTGTGACGTCGAAAGGATTCCAACGCCATTCTTTCGCTTGCTCTTCGGTCATCGTTTGGATGTAAAGTTTCCATTTTGGGAAATTTCCAGCCTCGATTTCATTCACCAAATCTTCCTGAGAAAAATCTGGGTTTTCGCCTTTCATTTTTGTGGCTTCGTCATCTGTGAAGTTTTTGATGCCCTGTTGCGTTTTAAAATGGAACTTTACCCAAGTTCTTTCATTGTTTGCATTGATCAAAGAAAAAGTGTGGCTTCCAAATCCGTGCATATGTCTGTATCCGTGAGGCGTTCCTCGGTCTGACATTAAAATCAAAACTTGATGAAGCGATTCCGGATTCAAAGACCAGAAATCCCAAACCATCGTTTTGCTTTTCAGATTGGTTTTCGGAACACGTTTTTGTGTGTGGATGAAATCAGGAAATTTCTTAGCGTCCTTAATAAAGAAAACCGGTGTATTGTTTCCAACTAGATCCCAATTTCCATCTTCTGTATAAAATTTCAAAGCGAAACCTCTTGGGTCTCTTTCTGTATCGGCACTTCCCATTTCGCCACCAACGGTTGAGAATCTTGCAAACATTTTGCACGAGTTTCCAACTTGAGAAAATATTTTTGCTCTTGTCAAATGACTGATGTCATGTGTCACGGTGAATGTTCCATATGCACCAGAACCTTTGGCGTGAACGATTCTTTCGGGAATCCTTTCTCTTACGAAGTGCGCAAGATTTTCCTGAAGAATGAAATCTTGTAGCAGAACCGGACCGCGTGGGCCAATAGTTTGTGAGTCTTGATGTTCGAAGTATGGTGCTCCGACGGAATTGGTAAGTTTTTTCTTGTTTTCCATATTTCAGATTTTGTAATGTTTATTTTATTTGAAGCTAAATTCGCTAAAAAAACTTATTCATGAAACAAATTAATAAGTATATTTGTCATAGATAAAATAAATTAGAACTAGTGAATATCCAACAATTAGAATACTTGATCGCGGTTGATAAATATAAACATTTCGGCAAAGCTGCGCAAGCCTGTTTTATCACTCAACCAACGCTTAGCGCAATGATCCAAAAGTTTGAAGACGAGCTGGATGTCAAGATTTTTGACAGAACCACGCATCCTATTCGAACTACAGATGCAGGCGCAGAGCTCATCAAAGAGGCTCAAAAAGTTATAGATGCGGTGATGGAACTCAAAAGCCGAGCCAATTTCCTTAATAACATCTTGGCGGGAAAATTAAATCTTGGAATTATCCCAACTGTTTCCAGCTATATTCTTCCAAACGAAATCTTTAGTTTTCTACAAAAAAATCCACAGATTGAATTAAATATCAAAGAGATGACAACGGAAAGTATCATCAAATCTTTGAAATCTGGAGAACTAGATGCTGGGATTATTTCGACACCTTATTCGGCGGCAGATGAGTTTTATCAAGACTTTTTATTTAATGAAGAACTGATGCTTTACTCGGGAACAGAATCTGGACAAAAGAAGGACTGTTTCGTAGTTCCGGAAGATATTGATGTGGACAAAGTTTGGCTTTTGGAAGAAGGAAATTGCCTTAGAACTCAATTTGAAAATATCTGTCATCTGAAAGAAAATTCTTTGAAACCAAAAAACCTCGAATTTCTGGCTTCGAATGTCAATACATTAATTCAAATGGTGGATAAAGTAGGAGGGATTACGATTCTTTCCGAAATTGGTGTTCAACAATTGTCGGATGAGCAGAAGCACAAAGTTTCCAGATTCATCAAGCCTTTTCCATACAGAGAGATGAGTTTGATTTATTACAAACCGACTTACAAACAGAAAATCTTGGATGAATTGATTTCTGAAATCCGCACATCGATGGAGCAAAAACTTAATTTTTACAAAGACCGCGAAAATTACAAAAGTGTCAAACCTGAATAAATTCATACTGAACTAATAGGAATTGATTTTGCACTCTAGAAAATTGTATGTAAATTTGCGGACGATTTTGAATAACGGAGGAAAACTTTGAACTGATTGCAACCTCAATAAAAAATGCTAAAACAGATATTTTCTCTTTTAGTTCCTTTTTTAAACAATCACTGTTTATCCTCAAAAATTTAATATAAAAAGGAATAATTTATGTCTTATTTATTTACGTCCGAATCAGTTTCTGAAGGACATCCGGATAAAGTAGCAGATCAGATCTCTGATGCGCTTATCGATCATTTTTTGGCTTATGACAAAAACTCAAAAGTAGCTTGCGAAACGCTTGTGACAACAGGTCAGGTAGTTTTGGCAGGTGAGGTGAAGTCAGAAGCTTATCTTGATGTTCAGCAGATCGCAAGGAACGTGATCAACAAAATTGGCTACACAAAAAGCGAATACATGTTCAATGGTGATTCTTGTGGGGTGATCTCTGCTATCCACGAGCAATCTCCAGATATCAACCAAGGTGTCGACAGAACTTTGGACGAAACAGATTTCGAGACCAGAGCAAACGCTCAAGGTGCTGGAGATCAGGGAATGATGTTCGGTTATGCAACCAACGAAACTGAAAACTATATGCCTTTGGCATTGGATCTTGCACATCAGATTCTTAAAGAATTGGCTGATCTGAGAAGAGATGGCTCCGCGATTCCTTACCTTCGTCCCGATGCAAAATCTCAGGTGACGATCGAATATTCCGATGACCACAAACCAGTGAGAATCGACAGCATTGTAGTTTCTACGCAACACGACGATTTCGGAAGCGAAGAAGCGATGTTGGCGAAGATCAAAAGAGATATTATTGAAATCTTAATTCCTAAAATCAAAGCTAAGCAAAAACCGGAAATCCAGAAGTTGTTTAACGGCGATATCAAATATCACATCAACCCGACTGGAAAATTTGTGATCGGTGGTCCTCACGGCGATACAGGTTTGACGGGAAGAAAAATCATCGTGGATACTTACGGTGGAAAAGGTGCTCACGGAGGTGGCGCTTTCTCAGGAAAAGATCCGAGTAAAGTGGACAGAAGTGCAGCTTATGCAACTAGACACATTGCGAAAAACTTAGTTGCAGCCGGTGTTGCAGATGAGGTTTTGGTGCAGGTTTCCTATGCAATTGGTGTGGCGGAGCCTTGTGGGCTTTACATCAATACTTACGGAACTTCAAAATTGGATATCAACGATGGTGAGTTGGCGAAGAAAGTTCAGCAATTGTTCGACTTAAGACCTTACGCGGTTGAGAAGAACCTTAAGCTTAGAAATCCTATTTATATCGAGACTGCAGCTTATGGACACATGGGGAAAGATTATTACGTAGCTGATAAAACTTTCAACAAAGGCCTTAAAAACGAAATCACTTTAAAGGATCTGGAATTTTTCACTTGGGAAAAACTGGATCGAGTAGAGGACATAAAAAAAGAATTCGGACTTTAATCTGATCCTTGCATAAATAATGAAACTGCTTTGTCTTTGGATGAGGCAGTTTTTTTTAAATTAAGTACTTTTTCAAACATCTCTTTTGTTACTTTTGTCGTAAATAAGATTAATAAAAATGAAATCAAAAATATTCACACTTTTTATATTGTTAGCGTTTGGTGGTTTTGCCAAGTCACAATTGACGATGCACAAGTTCATCACAGTGGGTTACGTTTATCAAAATCAAAGTTTTGGAGAAGTTGGTGGAAAACTGCTTTTTCTGAATAATGATGACGTCCTTTTCCGTGTTGGCGCCTCTGCGTTGATGGGTTCTGCTAACAATAAGTTTGCAATCATGCCAAAGGTAAATGCTGATTTCTTGTTAAATTTTCAGAAAAATGTGGACTTTTATCACGCCCATTATTTCATTTTGGGAGCAGAAGCTACAAATAAATACGTTGCTCCGAAGGCTGGCTTCAGTCTATTTGGGATTTTGGATTTGACGGGTGGGTATGGTTTTTCAGTAGATAAAGAGGGAATCAATGGCAAAGAGTTGAAAGGACTCAATGTCAATTTCACAATAAATATCCCATTAGTTCTACTTAATTGATTTAACTTTTAGAATATATTTGAATCAAATTAAAGAAATATGAAAGTTTAACAATTCATTAACATTTCGTTTTGACTTTTTTATTACTTTTACAAACCTAAATTGAGCGTATAGAAAAAATTTACTTCATTAAAAATTAAAACAGCCGAGCGATCAGAAATTAATTATGTTTTATAATTGATTATCTGCTGGGTTTTATATTGAGAAGTAAATATTATGAAAACGCAAACTGATAGCAACCTAATTCTAAATTATCAGAATGGTGACGAAAACTCACTTTCGCTACTGATAAACAGGCACAAAAAAGATTTATTCAGCTTCATCTACTACAAGTTGATGGATGAAGATTTGGCGAATGACATCTTCCAGGATACATTCATCAAAATCATTATCACGCTGAAAGAAGGCCGATACAAAGAAGAGAACAAATTTATTCTTTGGGCAAAGAGAATTGCTCACAATTTGATCATCGATCATTACCGCCTGCAGTCAAAAAACATTAAAATTTCCGAAACTTCTTACGAAAATGAGGAGTTTTCTATCTTCGATATCATCAAGGAACCGGAAAATAATATCGAAGACCGATTGATAGATAAACAAATAAACGACGATCTTTTGAGAATGCTCGTAATGTTGCCAGACAACCAGCAAGAGGTGATCAAGCTTAGGTTTTTCGATGGTCTCAGCTTCAAAGAGATTGCAGATCATACAGATACGAGTATCAATACGACGCTTGGTAGGGTGAGATATGCGCTAATTAATCTCAGAAAGATTATGGAAGAACATAAAATTATTTTAACAAAATAATAAATAATTAATAATAAAGATTTTCTTTTGGCGTTATTGTTGTAAAAGTCAGCCTATGAAAAAAAACGACACTTTAACAACGAAAGCTTTGATGCCGAAAAAAGAAATAATCGATTTTCTGATGAGTTATTCCAGGAATATTCATCCAATAAAAACTAAGAACAGGAATCCAATTTTAGTTACGAAGAACTAAGCATTTTTAGATTTTAAATAATTGATTTTTTATGATTGAACTTTCCTACGTGGATCAAAAATGATTAGATTTGTGCCTTATGAAAAACGTAAGGCACATTTTTTTTGATCTCGACAGCACACTTTGGGATCACCGCAAGAATGCATATTTGACCATCAAAGAATTATTCTCTCAACAGAATATTTCTGAATTATATAAAATTGATTTTGAGCTGTTCCACGACGCGTATCACGAGATCAATGAGAAACTTTGGGAACAAATCCGAGACGGTGAAATCGATAAGGAATATCTTAGGAAATATCGTTTTTATAACACGTTCTTAAGATTCGAAGTTGAGAATGAAGTTTTGTCAGATTATTTTGAACATCATTTCTTAGACGAGATCCTCAAATTCAACGAATTGGTGGATGGCGCTTTGGACCTTCTTAATTACCTCAAATCCAAAGGTTACAAAATGCACATCATCTCCAACGGTTTCCAAGAAGTGACGGAGCGAAAGTGTATTCTTTCGGGAATTTCGGGCTATTTTGAAACGATTACCAGCGCAGATTCCGTTGGCGTGAGAAAACCAAGACCGGAGATTTTTCAACATTCCTTGGATTTGGCGAACGCTGAGAAGTCGGAAAGTGTTTTGATCGGCGACGATTGGATTGCAGATGTGAAAGGTGCGCAGAGATTCGGGATTGATGTTATTTTCTTTGATGTTTATAATGATAGTCCTCAGGAAGAGAACCTGAAAGTCATCAAATATCTTTCAGAAATTAAACAATATTTATAAAAAGTCCCTCTCCAATTGGAGAGGGATTTAGGGTGAGGATATTAAATTCCTAAACTTTCTCTGACTCTCGTAATCGTTTCTGTAGCGATTTTTCTCGTTTTTTGAGCGCCTTCCTGCAGTTTAGATTCAAGTTCTGGAAGGTTGTTCATATAATAATCGAAAGTCTCTCTTTCCTTCGCAAATCTTGTAAGAATTAAATCTAACAATTCCTTTTTTGCGTGTCCGTATCCGTAATTTCCAGCCAAATATTTAGCTCTTAATTCTTCCGTTTGTTCAGGCGTTGCAACCAAAGCGTAAATTGCGAAAACTTTATCAGTTTCAGGATCTTTCGGATCTTCCAACGGCGTAGAATCGGTTTCAATGGACATTACCTGTTTTTTCAGTTCTTTCTCTGGAAGGAAAATATTGATAATGTTTCCTCTCGATTTTGACATTTTGTGTCCGTCGGTTCCAGGAACGTATTTTGTATCTTGTTGCAATTCTGCTTGTGGCAAAACCAAAACTTCACCCATTTGATTGTTGAATCTTGATGCAACATCTCTCGCAATCTCCAAATGTTGAAGCTGATCTTTGCCAACCGGAACGATTTCCGCATCATAAAGCAAAATATCTGCAGCCATCAAAATCGGGTAAGTGAAAAGTCCGGCGTTTACATCTTGCAATCTGTCTGCTTTGTCTTTGAAAGAATGCGCCAATGTCAATCTTTGATAAGGAAAAAAGCATGACAAATGCCAAGAGAGTTCGCAGGTTTCAGGAATGTCGCTTTGTCTGTAGAAATAAGTTTTTTCTGTGTCTAGTCCGCAGGCAAGCCAAGCCGCGGCAATCTCGTAGGTGTTTTGTTTAAGTTCAACCGCATTTTTGATCTGCGTTAAAGAATGAAGGTTGGCGATGAACAAAAAAGATTCGTTCTCTGCTTGTTTGGATAATTCAATCGCGGGAATGATGGCTCCCAATAGATTTCCCAAATGTGGTGTTCCGGTGGCTTGTATTCCGGTAAGGATTCTAGACATTTTAATCAGTTATTTCCGCAAAAATAAGGAAAATTTAGAATGTATCCTGAGTTGGGACTGTTTACAGTATTTAAATTTTCAATTATAAAAAACTAAATCCCATAGATTTCCTTAAACAAAACCGCCTGTCTTCGGGAGATTTCCACCTGATTGTCATTAGGCAATTTTATCATCAGATTTCCACTGAACCAGTTTTCGATGTTTTGAATATAATTGATATTGAAAATCGTGTTTCGGTTTGCCCGGAAATATTTTTCTTGAGGAAGTTTTTTCTCGATGATGTTTAATGACCGCGTGAGAACTGCTTTTTCATTTCGGAAAAAGACTTTGGTGTAATTGCCTTCGACTTCGAAAAGATAGATTTCCGAGATTTTTACCATCCAACATTTTTCGCCGTCTTTGATGAAAATCTGGTCTTCCAAATCGAGTTTTTTGTCTTGCTTTTCTTTTTTTTCAGCAAGTTTCAGTTTGACTTTTTCAATGGATTGGGAAAGTCTTTTTGGATTGATTGGTTTCAGCAAATAATCCAAAGTGTTGTATTCGAAAGACTTGATAGCAAACTCATCAAAAGCTGTTGTGAAGACGACCATCGGAACATTTTCCAGCATTTCCAGAAGTTGGAAACCATCTTTTCCAGGCAATTGAATATCAAGAAAAATCAAATCCGGACTTTGAGAATTAATCAATTCAAATGCAATATCGGCATTTTCTGCTTCGGCAATGATTTCTACTTCCGGAATCTCTTTCAGCAAATCTTTCAACTCGTTTCTGGCAAGTCTGGAATCTTCTACAATGATGGCGGTAATCTTCTTCATTTTTCAAATTTAAATCGTGAAATGGTCTTGGTTGATGATAATCTCAGCGGTCACTTCATTGTTTGCTTCGGAAAGTTTGAAGGTTGCTTTGTCATCAAACAAAAGTTTTAAACGTTCTTCGATATTTTTCAAGCCGATTTTCGTGGAACTTTCGTTTTTAGAAATGCTTCCCGTATTTTTTACAACCAGATGGAAATTATTGTTATTAATGAAAGTTTTGATGTCAATTTCGCCACCATCTTTCAAAACAGAAATGCCGTGTTTTACAGCATTTTCCACCAACATTTGCAAAATCATTGGTGGAATTTGAATGCTTTTGGTTTCGGGCGAAATGTCAAGCTGAAAATGCAATCGGTCTTCGTATTGAATTTTGGAAATCTCCAGAAAATTCTCAACAGTTTCCACTTCTTGTTCCAATGTTACAAAATTTGTTTTTCCTGATAGTAAAGACGACCGCAACAATTCTGAAATTCGGGTTATCATTTCTTTTGATTTCGCTGGATTTTCCTGCACCAATCCTCGGATATTATTAAGACTATTAAAAATAAAATGCGGATTGATTTGGCCTTTCAAAGTATTCAGATTGGCTTCTTTTAGGTTTTTTTCGGTGTCCAGTTTTTGTTTCAGTTCGTCCTGTTTGCTTTGATAGATTTTGTAAGCATAAATAAAAACCAACCAATTGATTGTGATAAAAAGGAAATAACAATAATTGACGAGACGTTTTTCCAGAATTTCACTTTTAATATCCATTTTACTAAAATCAATATTCATAATCAATCCATTGAAATAGAGTAAAGTAGGCCAAAGAACAATCTGAAAGATAACGTGAAGAAAAAGAACAAATCCTCCAATAATCATAACACTTTTTAGCAACGAAACATTCTTTTTAGAAAGCCATTCTGTGAAAAAGACAATAAGATTGGAAATGATGTACAATAGAAAAAAGACAATAAACCATTCAGCTAAATAAACACTGTTTGGAGCTACGCCATAAATTTCTTTGTAAACCAACTTTCTGAATGTCAGTAAAAAGAATATGATACTGACCAGATAGATGATTGTGAAAACGTGGTATTTCCAGTTTTTGAATAGTGTCACAAGCGGTTTATTTGATTAATCCTACGAATTTACTTGAAAGTTTTTTTACATCATCATTTTTTTTGCAATGGCTATCAAGAAAACAAAGATGAGGACGAAAATATAAGCGACAAATGCCAAAAGATAAACCAGCAAAGTTTTTAGAATGACGGATTTCCAACTTTTCTCAGCATAAAACCCTTTGTAAAACCAAACCGCCATCAATGGCATTACCATTATATAAAGACCTGATAAATTAATAATGGCCTCCACATTTCCCCTTAGCAAAAAGTAAGTCGGATAAATGAGTACAATACTAATCAAAGTGTAATACGTCTGGAAAAAGGCGTTCATAATCACGTGTTCGTAATAGTTTTGTCCCCATTTCCGAAATGCCAAAGATGTAAAAATTGCAAAAACCGGAACCATCAGAAGCATAATGAATGAATTGTAACTGCTGTAAAAAGCCAAAAATTTTGACATTTCGGGCGTCCAATTTACTTTTTGCTCAAACACGCTTTTCATCATCTCATTGAGGTCAAGAACTTGATGAGATAAAAAAGCAGAAAATCCGCAAAGCAAAAATGCCAGATAAAGCGGTTTGTAATGGTTTACCCGATTTCCGTTGATGAAGTCCAGAGCCGTCTTTCCAGGTTTTCTGATAATATTTTTGATGGAATAAAAGAAACCTTTGTTGGTGTGAATCGCCAGATACTGAACTTCATCCACGAGGTATTTCCTGTCGATGCGCTTGTACTTTTTCTGTCCGCAATTCCCACAAAAATTTTGTTCAATGGCAGAAGCGCAGTTTTGGCAAATCAAAGTTTTCTCGAGCATTTCCATTTTAAATCTCCTTCCCAAAAAACAAATAGATGTAAACCGCAAATCCGAAATTGGTAGAAGTGGTGGATGTCAATTGGTAGCCATTTTTTGAATATTCGTCCAGCTTTTCCTGAATTTCCTCTTTAGATTTTTTTGCGATATGCTCAGAATCCAACGTTAGTTTGGTGTAATAGATTAATGATTCTACTTTGTAATCTTTCATAGTTTTAATGTTTTAAAGGATTAATATTTAAGTTAAATGAGATTAAAATAATTGCGTGAAAAAGTCAATTATTTTACAAACGATTTCGATGAAAATGGTAATCATAGTTTCAGGTTTTAAAATTTTCTTAAACAAATGTAAAATACCAGAACACGCAAATCCACCAAAAAATGATGAGTGGTAAATTGGAAATGATGAAAGGAAAATCTTGAGAAAAATTTTAATAATCAGACGAAAACCCATAAACATTAAAAAGATTCTTATATTAGTGGAAAGAATTTCACAAATGGAGAACAACGACGTTTTATCGCTGAAGATTTTTAAATCCAGCCAAAGCTTATGGATTTTGTTGGCAATCTTTGTAGGTGTGGATTTTATCACCAATTTCTTTTATCCCGAGCAAAAAGATTCTTCGTTGGCGAAGATTTTTGATTTCTTCTCTTCTGCGCTTCACTGCTTGTTTTTTCTTTGGTATTTTGTTATCAACAAGCGTTGGAAATCCTTTGTGATGGCGCTTCCTCTGTTGGTTTTGTGTTTCTTTTTTATGAAGGAGATTCGGAATTTTTTGGATTATTATGTTCCGTTTGAAACCATTGTCAATTCTGGGACGATTCGGAAATATTCATATTTGATTGTAGAATCGCTGGCCATTTTTGTTTTGAGCAAACGATATTTGGTGGAAGAATTGATAACCGGAAAATGGGCGTTTGGAAAAATATTCCTTTTGAATCTCGGTCTGTTTTCGCTCTACAATTCTGATATGGGAATCGTGGAGCAAATGATTTCCACAGGGACTTTCAGTTCAAAAACTGTTGAATTCCTCCTGACTTTTATTTATTATGCTTTGACTTCTGTGAGAAGTGTTGCGTTTTTGGGTGCCTTTTTATTTCTGACAGGCTGTATCATCAATCGGGAAAATATTTACCATTTTTCAAGCAAAGTTTTACAATTTGCCAACCGATATTTTGGCGTTTCAGTTTTGATTTCCATCAGCTGTTTGATTTTCGGTTTCGCTTATTTGATTGAAAATGCAGTTTCCCTTCAGCTCGATTTTTTCGGCGAAAAGTTGACGGTTTTTGGTTGGCTCAATAATATTGCTGTCATTGCAGTGTTCGTGATTTGCTCCAGATTTGTAGGTCAATTTTTGAAAGAAAGAAGCCTTCAGAAACAGAAATATTACGGCGTGATTGGAAGCTCGGTTTGGGTTCCCGTGATTAATATTTTTTCTTTATTAATGATAAGATTTGATGATAAAATAAAATACCTTTCCCCATCAAACTTCGAAAAAGCCAAGAAAATTCATCTAATTATCGCATCTGTCTTGATTCTGTTTTTCTACAAAAATGACATTATTGATAATGATAAAAGGCTGGAAGGACTTTTGTTGAGTTCCATCTACATCGCGAGTTTTTGGATTGTCTCTTACATCAAAAAATACAATTGGATTTTCCCTTTGATTCTTGCTGGACTTATAACGATGATTAAAGTTTATCCTTTTTACAGCGGGATTTATGACGAGCAATTTATATTCAAAGACTATGTTTTGGATTTTGTGAAACACACTTTTTCCATTGCGATGATTCTGACGACGATTGTGTTTTACGGGATTTATTATATTGCTTTTGAGACGTTGAATAAGAAGTAAATTTACTTCTTCTGATTTAGAAATCTTATATCATTCATATTAAATTCGTTTTCAAAAGTTCCAATTTTTTTCAAATAGTAATATCTTAATCTGTCCGAACAAGATTGATAATTAGCATAACCTCCGACAGAATATTTTAGTATTTCTATTGGTTTAAAGTCATTCTTGGAAAGAAAAAATCCATTTCCAATAAATTCGATACCTCCTTTTGTATTTTTCTGGTAATCGTTATAAACTTTGTTTATCAGCAAACCGGCAATTATTTCTTTTCCGGTTTCAGAATAGAAGAGAGTGTCAATTATCGTTTCTTTATACTCAAGTTTTGCTGGTAAATCAATTGCCCAATCTCTTTCTATTGTATCATTGTAAGTTTTCCCATCGACATATCGTAAGGCTAATTCTGCCGGTTTTTCAACGGTTTTAATAGCAATTAAGCTGTCAACTAATTTTTGAATCTTTATTTTATCCTGTTCATAAATGCTTGCGTCAACTTTTACGGTGTACAGAAATTCTTTTGGTGTTGTCGTCTCTGTCATTTTAAGTGAATATTCTTCCGTCATTTGTGTCAATGAAAGAATTGTTAATGGACAACTTAGAAGTAATAAAAACCAAACACTGCTTTTTCTGATGTTTCTTTTGAAGGAAAATAATAAGTAGATGATTGTTGATGAAAATAAAACTAATGAAGTGTTTACTAAGGTTTCAATCACATTTCCAAGTCCAGCGCCATTTCTGTCGGTGGCAATGTGGTAAATAGAAATTATAATTCCAACTGCTAAAATTCCATATAAAATATTGATTCCGTACTCCTTCATTTGAACTTAATATTTAATTCATCACTTCTTTCTCAAAATCACAGCCACTTTCGTAAACATACTTCTCGCCGATTCACTATCACTGCTGGCTTTGTAATCTAAAGTATATTTCCCGTCTTTCTCAATTGGAATTTGAATCACTTCTTGTTCAAAAGTCCAGTCAGATTTTACGATTTTTTCAGGTTTTTCTTCTGGCGTTTCTTCAGAATTATTTTCATCATCAGAAGTTTCATTCTCAGTTTGTTCCTCTTCTTCTTCTTTTTCTTCTTTTCTGACTTCGTGCGTAGAATTGATGATTTTATCATTGCCCGCAAACATCGTCACAGTGGAGTTTTCAATGGTTTTTCCATCCAAGCTGAGATTGTAGTTCAAGCGAAAAGAAGGAATATTGTTATTCTCCAGAAATGATGCATCCATTTTCCCCCAAAGCACGAGAACGTCACCTTTCTTCAAATCGATGTTTTCTGTGGTGTTGACCAATTGGTCGTCCAACGGTTTTTCTTCGGAAACTGTTTCTCCAACGGGATTGCAGGAGATTGTGACGATTGAAATTAATATTACGGTTAAAATGAGTTGAGATATTTTGAGCATAATTTTTAATATTAGAAGATTAGTAAAAAGCTAAAAGCCAGAAGCAAACCGCCAAAAGCAAATCGCCAAAAAACAAACAATTATATTTTTAAATGTCTGCTGAAATAATCATTCATAAAAGAAGTCAAATCGTTCCCGTTTTCATTGGTCGGACTGATGAGATAAAACTGTCCTTTTTCTGTCTTGATGGAACTAATAATGTAATAACTTACCGTATTAGAGCTGTATCCAACTTGAGTGGCTTTCATCAAAATACTGTTCTCACTGATGTTTCTGATAAATCTGAATTCGTCATCACGAGCATAAATCTGTTTGAAATAGCCAGAATACATTCGGTTGTCAAAATTCAAATCTTCAAACGTTCCTGCAAATTCTGAGTTTCCCAAAATCCCAACCTGGTTGAAGGTATTTTTGCTATGGTCTTCGTCGCGATAGAAGTAAAACTGCATTTTGTCTCGGTTGATATTGACGCTGTCATTGTCTTTAAGAAAATATTTGAGTTCCTTTTCCAATGATTTGTAATAGACCTGGTAGTTTTTGAATTCTGGCTCAGAAAGGCTTGGTTTGATTTTTTCCCAAGTTAGATTTTCGGGTAAGGTTTCCTTGTCAAAAGCCAAAAGATTTTGCGCTTTTTTATAAGTTGAGAAAAGTGAGGCGTATTGAAGCTTCGGGTCGTTGTATTTCGGAACTTCGGCGGTGTAGAGGTAGTACGTTGAGTTTGCTGGATTATATTGCCTGTAATACATTTTCTTGCGACCATAGCCATCCACGTACAGCAAAGCATTTTTGTCTTCGAAAAGAATTTTTTCCGGCTCATTGAATTTTTTAATATCAGAAACCGGAAAGATATTAGCATTTGCAGATTTCCCGACCAATATCAATTCACCGGAATCGCCATCGGAAATAGGATTCTGAATGCTGATGGATTCCGGATATTCAAAACCTTCAGGTACGGAAGTTGCGTTTGGGTCCGTCAAGCTAATGTCGCCAGAAAATGAATAATCTTTAAGAAAATTGCTGATAGGAAGCATCACATCAATCGTTGTGGCAGAATCCAGTTCGTAAGACACTTTCCTCAAAACAGCTTGTTTTCTTTCTTCGCTTTTTCGGATAGAATCGATTTGAGCCTTCGGAATTCCGAGCAATTGTGCGTCATAATCTTCCGGATTCAAATAACCTTCAGATTGATTTTCTTTTTTGCAAGAAAATATAATTAAGGACATTAATAAAATCAGGTAAGTTTTTTTCATCATCAAATTTATACTTTAAAAGTAGCGAAATTATTCGATTGACTAAGCATTGAATTTTCGTAAAATAAAAATCCCTGCGCATTTTCAACACAAGGATTAGAAGTAATTCGGAAATAAGCTTGCAACTTTTGAGCTAATTCCTCTTATTTAAATTCATCTGCGGTTTTTCTTATTCTTTCCGCAAGGTCGTACAAACCTCCCTTAAACTGTTCTTTTTCTTCCGGAGTGAAACCTCCTGGATTGCCGTTTCCATCTATGCCATCAAATTTGTGATAAATCCAAGATGCTGATTTTCCAAAATATTTTTGTGCAATTTTTGACCAAGATACATCCAGGGCAATAGGCTCCAGCTGTTTTCTTACGGGAATATCTTTATTGATTACTGTTTCCATATTTTTATTTTTTTTTATTAGAAAATTATGCCCGCATTAAGCGGTATTTTATAATTAAATTTCTTTCTTTTCTTCGTCTTCCAAAAGTTTTTCAAAGAGTTCTCTTATCCACCATTCCAATTCAATTGATGGATTGTGTTTTGCTTTTTTGAAGTTTCTGATGGCTTCAATCAGTTCCTCCTCTTTTGCAGTAAGGGTTATTTTGTGTTTTTTAGTTGCTATTCAAAGGTAGTACGGATTTTCGTAATAAACAAGTTTTGGTGATAGAACTGTTTAAGTGTCAGTTTTTTATTGTTTTAATGACGTTGTTTTTTCAATTTAATTTTATAATTAAAAGTTAGAACCTTCAAATTCCAAAGCGTCAAAGTTTGCTCTGCAGAGATGAGGTCATTTTCTGAACCAATAATTAATTTGTCTCGAAACGAACTGATAAATTGCGACCAATATTCACCTCTCGAATCTTTCAGTAAAAAATAAAACCCGGCGTCACCAAATTTTTCGCCTGAAGAATCTAAAATCAATTCTCCATTTTTTCCAACACTTGGATTCATCAAAACAGTTGCGTTTCCATTTGGAAGCGGAAAAACGGCTTTCACACAGGTTTTTCCGGAAGGTAAACTGTAAATTCCATAAACACCAGAATAGATAACTTGTCCGCTGGATTCAATCGAGCGAAACCAAAATGTATATTTTATCTCATTGGTTTTTGCGTCGATAAGATTGATGATTTCGCTTTTTAAAGATTCAGAATCAGCAATATTTTTAGTCGGAATATTCAGTTGATTGATTCTGTTGCTGAATAATTTGTTGATTAAAATGCCAAAAAATTTGAAAAACGGATTCCATTTTACAGAAAAATCCAAATGGTGATTGGCGGTGTTTTCATAAAAGTCGATAACATTTTTGGATAAATTTGAGAAGTCAGTTTCGGATAAATTCAATTTCTGCATTGATGGAATAATCCCTTTCGCTATCGAATCTTTTTTTATAATCAAGTTCTCCTTTACCGCAAATTGATGGATGAAATCTTCGCCAATCGCATCCAAATTTCCAAAAGGTCCCATCAGCCAAGGAAAATCTTCAGGCTTGATTTTTTTGCCACGCAGAATCACCCATTGCTGGGTCAACCAATCCTGAAATTTCTGCATTGGATAAGCGAATCTCATCTTAATGATGTTTAAGATTTGGGATAATATTACTTCGCCCGTTCCATTCGCCAAATTCTGAAATAGGTTTGAAACGTAAAGTTGTACATTCGAAATGAAAATCCTTTCTTTCTCGTTCTTTCATTGCATCGGCGTGCCTTTCTGGCTTTGGAACTTTGCTGTGACCGTGCACCATATCGGTCATTTCTTTCTGCGTTTTCCAAATTGAAAAAGTGGAAACGGTATTTGGAAATTTAATCGAAGCCAGAGACAAAGTGGTTGCTGGATGGTCGCGAACCAATTTCTCAACTGGTCTTCCCCATTGGATGAATCTCGGGATTTCCAGAAATTTCATCCGTGCAATTGTAACGGCAACAACTGGCGAATCCGGATTTTCAAATTCCAAAGTTTCATCCGGAATTTCAAACTTGTTGAATTTCCCCCATTTTCGCATAAAAGTTAATCTCGTGTGCCAACCTTTCGCAAGGATTTTTCCAAAATGATTTTCATTCAAAAAATTATCAACATCACTTTCATTTTCCCATTGAGCAAACACTGCGATTTGTCGGACCAACATTCGCGAAGGTGAAAAAATAGGAGAACCAAGCGTCATCGCTGTCATCATTTCTGCGTGAATCAAGCCCGAGATATTTTTTTGCTTCGGTGGAAACAAAAGGATTCTAAGCGCAGAAAAGTAATTTGTTTTTACTAGATGATAGGTGAAGACGCTCATTTTTTCAGGTTTGTGGTTGATTTTTATATTAAATTTAAAAAAATTTATTTAATCAAAATCTTCTCTCCTCCAAACTTCGGTTCCACGCCAAAAAAGAAATCCCAAAACACCTTCACTCTTGCAAACTTTTCCCTTACATTAGTTTTGAAACCTGCTTCTTTGTCCACATCTTTCGCATTGTAGCCATAAGCTGTGATGCCGTTTTTGTGTGCGAGATAGATGGCGCGCTCGTTGTGAAAACGCTGAGAAATCACGATAAAAGATTCCTGTCCAAAAATCTCCTTTGCCCGAATCACAGAATCCAAAGTCCTGAAACCAGCGAAATCTTCATAGATTTTATCAGCAGGAACGCCTAACTTAATGAGCGCATTCTTCATATCTTCCGGTTCGTTGTAATTTTTTCTGGAGTTGTCTCCGCTCGCAATGATATTTTGAATTCTGCCTGCGTGGTAAAGTTCTGCCGTAGCTTTTATCCGATTGACGAAATATGGATTCGGCTTTCCATTCGCCAAGATTTTGCTCGTTCCCAAGAGAAGTCCAACTTTCTCATTCGGAAGATTTCCGATGTCTGAGGTCACATTGTCTTCTGCCTCATAATCAATCGTGTAGTTCGCGTACAAAACAAAAAGAACTGATAATCCGAAGAAAATCAGTCCTGTAACTAATATTTTTTTGAAAATTTTCATACGTTAAAAATCCAAACCATTTGGGAAAGCTTTCTTTCTGAAAATGTATAAGAACAATGCGCCAACCGTAATCGAGCTGTCTGCAACGTTGAAAATGTATTTGAAAAACTCAATTCTGTTGCCCCCGAAAATCGGAACCCAATCTGGCCAAGTCGTATCTACCAAAGGAAAATGCAACATATCGACCACGCAACCTTTCATCAAATCAGAGTAGCCGTCTCCGAATGCAGTGAGTTTGGAAACACCTCCATAATCAATCCATCTTTCGGAAGCCACGTCGTAGAAAGTTCCGCTGTCGAAAATCACACCGTAGAAAATCCCATCGAAAACATTCCCAATTGCGCCGGCAAATATCATTGCCATTGGAATGATAAGGTAATTGGAAGCGCCTTCTCTAAGCCATTTTTTGAAAAGTACAACCATTCCGATAGCCAAAGCAATTCTTAGAATAATCAAAGCGTATTTGCCCCAAAGTCCTCCGAAATGAAGTCCATAAGCCATTCCAGGATTTTCAACAAAAGTCAGTTTGAACCAATCCAATCCAAAAACGTTGATGCTTTCGCCCAGGTAGAAATGCGTTTTGACGTAGATTTTGGAAAACTGGTCAATCAATAAAATTAGAAACGTAATTGCAATTATTTTCTTCATTACAATCCTTTTGGTTTAGGCGTTCTCGTTATTTTTTTCTCTTTTCTGTCGTTGATTTTCTGAACCGTTTTCTTATTGTGAAAATTATTTTTGGTGTGAAATTTTTCAAACTCGATGTTCATATCTTTCAGAACACTTTTCAGCGCCGTGAGTTCCATCGCGTTTTTTGTATGTACAATGATTGATTCCATTTTTTTGAATGTTTTAGGTTAAATTTTCCCTTAGGAAAGATTTTTGCAAATGTACTTAATTTACTTATTTCTTAGACAATTTGTCCAGTCTTTTGCGTTCTTTTTCAGACAAATCAGCCAAACCATTTTCGCCGATTTTACTCAGTAACTTATCGATTTCGTCCTGACGTTCTTTCCGTTTGGCATTGAACTCGTCATCAATTGTGTAATACTTTTGTTCTGGTTTGAAAATGTTCTTGACCGATTTTTTTTTCATCAATACAAATCCAATTGCCACAACAAAGATTAAAATAATTAAATAAGTCATTTTGTTATAAGAAAAAAGTCCCAATCTCCAATTTTTACAATCAGAAATTCGGACTTAATATTTTGAAAATTAATTGTTTATCGTTGCATATTTTTTGCTTCGATGCTCAAAGTTGCGTGAGGAACTGCTCTCAATCTTTCTTTCGGGATGAGTTTTCCTGTTACTCTACAAATTCCGTAAGTCTTGTTCTGGATTCTAATCAATGCGTGTTTCAAGTCACGTACAAATTTTTCCTGTCTTCCTGCCAAAATAGAATTTTGCTCTTTGCTCAAGGTTTCCGCACCTTCTTCAAAAGCTTTGAAAGTTGGTGAAGTATCATCCGTTCCATTATTTTGGTCATTGATAAAACTTTCTTTTATAAGAAGCAAATCCTTCTCTGCTTTATCAATTTTTTCTTGAATTAATTGTCTGAATTCTTGTAAATCAGCATCATTATATCGTAATTTTTCGTCGGCCATTTCCATCGTTATTAATTGTTCAAATTTTTTATTTTTTAAGTTTATAGCAACCACGCTTTTCAATCTGCTAGAATAAAGATAAAAATCGGATAATAAATCAGTAATAATATTTAATTCACAAATCCTTAATAAAAACGAAATATGAACTATTTTTTCTCAATTTTTACTTTGAATTGCTCCTCATCTATCTCTATTTCTTCGTAATTTGAGAGTGAATTTACAAATTCTATTTTATCCGACAATACTTCTGCAGAAATATATGCTTCATTGTTAGTAAATTCTTGTCTAAAAGGGCAAGATTCTTCCAATTGAATTGAAATTCTGTCAGTTAATTCAAAATCCTTGTCTTTTCTGATGTTTTGAACCCTGTTGATGAACTCTCTTGCAACACCTTCTGCTCTCAATTCATCCGTCAGCTTCAAATCTAATGCCACAGTTGTTTTCCCTTCGCTTGCAACAGTCCATCCTGGGATATCTTTTGTGAAAATCTCTACATCTTCCGTTGTGATTTCGTATCCGGAAACGGTTGCTTTTCCTTCTTTTTCCAAGGTTGCAATTTGCTCAGAACTGAAGTTTGAGATTTCTCCAGCCACAGTTTTCATATCTTTTCCTAATCTCGCCCCAAGCGTTTTGAAATTCGGTTTGATTTGTTTTACAATAAGATGCGAGGCTTCTTCGGAATTGATAAGTTGCAATTCCTTCACATTCACTTCTTGTTTGATTAATTCTGAAACCGCTAAAATCTGTTCCTCAGTTTTCTTGTCCAAAACTGGAATCATCACTTTTTGAAGTGGCTGACGAACTTTCACGTTTTCTTTCTTTCTCAATGAAAAAACCATCGATGTGATTTGCTGAGCCAAATGCGTTTTCTCAACCAAATCCTGGTCAATCAAACTTTCATCTACCACTGGGAAGTCTGTCAGGTGAACAGAATTTACCACTTCTTTACCTGTGACTTTATTCAAATCCTGGAACAATTGGTCCATAAAGAATGGCGCAATTGGCGCGGAAAGTTTCGCTACAGTTTCAAGACAAATGTATAAAGTTTGGTAAGCAGAAATCTTATCATCGCTGTAATCGCCTTTCCAGAAACGTCTTCTGCAAAGTCTTACGTACCAATTCGACAAGTTGTCATTAACGAAATTATTGATTGCTCTCGAAGCTTTCGTTGGTTCATAATCTTCGTAGAAAGATTTCACGTCTTTGATTAATAAATTTAATTCAGACAAAATCCAACGGTCGATTTCAGGTCGATTTTCAATGTTGCTTTCCAAATACTTGAAACCGTCAACATTCGCATATAAAGCAAAGAAAGAATAGGTGTTGTAAAGTGTTCCGAAGAATTTTCTACGCACTTCATCAATTCCTTCAATATCGAATTTCAAATTTTCCCAAGGATTCGCATTGGAAATCATATACCAACGCGTCGCATCCGGTCCGTAAACCGAAAGCGTTTCGAATGGGTCAACGGCGTTTCCGAGACGTTTCGACATTTTTTGTCCGTTTTTATCCAAAACCAAACCGTTCGAAACCACATTTTTATAAGCGACAGAATCGAAAACGGTTGTCGCAATCGCGTGCAAAGTATAGAACCAACCACGAGTTTGGTCAACGCCTTCTGCGATAAAATCTGCAGGGAAAGCTTTGTTGTTGTCAACTTGCTCTTTGTTTTCAAACGGATAATGCAATTGCGCATAAGGCATAGCTCCGGAATCGAACCAAACATCAATCAAATCGCTCTCACGTTTCATCGGTTTTCCGGATTCTGAAACCAAAGTGATTTGGTCCACAATATTTTTATGAAGGTCAACCAACGCATAATTTTCCTCAGACATATTTCCAATTTCAAAACCTTTGAACGGATTTTCTTTCTGGAAACCAGCTTCGATGGATTTTTCGATTGCGTTGTACAATTCTTCCACAGAACCGATTAATACTTCTTCTTTTTTATCCTCAGTTCTCCAAATCGGCAACGGAATTCCCCAATATCTGGAGCGGGAAAGATTCCAGTCGTTGGCGTTTTTCAGCCAATTTCCGAATCGGCCTTCACCTGTAGATTTCGGTTTCCAGTTGATGGTTTCATTCAAATCGAACATTCTGTCTTTCACATCAGTCACTTTGATGAACCAAGAATCGAGCGGGTAATACAACAAAGGCTCGTCAGTTCTCCAACTGTGCGGATAACTGTGAACGTATTTTTCAACCTTGAAAGCTTTGTTTTCTTTTCTTAATTTTAAGGCAATTCTCTCATCGACAGAAAGATACGCTTTCAAATCAGAAATAATTGATTTTAAATTTTCTTTTTGAATATTGAATTCTACAGATTTTTCGTCATCATTCAAATATTCGCCTTTCACATATTCGTTCGCAAAACCGTAAGTTTCGTCTTTTACAATCGATAAAAATTTTCCTTGCATATCAACCAGAGGAACCGGATTTCCATTGTCATCCAAAACCAACATTGGCGGAACTTCAGGCGTTGCTTCTTTCGCCACTTTCGCATCGTCTGCACCAAAAGTCGGCGCAGTGTGTACGATTCCTGTTCCGTCTTCTGTGGTTACAAAATCTCCAGCAATCACTCGGAAAGCATTTTCCGGATTTTGATAAGGTTTCGCGTAATCTAAAAGTTGCTCATATTTAATTCCAACCAAATCAGCACCTTTGAATTCTGCTAAGATTTGATAAGGAATCACCTTTGTTTCAGAAGTGTAATTCGCGAAATCTTCATCAGTTCCTTCCGCATATTTTTTCGCAAATTGTTTTCCAACCAAAGCTTTAGCCAAAACAATATTGATTGGCTCAAAAGTATATTGATTGAAAGTTTTCACCAAAACATAATCGATTTTTGGTCCGACCGTCAAAGCGGTGTTGGAAGGTAAAGTCCAAGGCGTCGTTGTCCAAGCCAAGAAATGAACATCGCCAAAACCGTGTAAAAATGAAGGCAAAGTTTCTGGCAAAGTTTTGAACTGGGCTACAACCGTCGTATCAGAAACATCACGATAAGCGCCTGGCTGATTTACTTCGTGGGAAGACAAACCTGTTCCTGCTTTCGGAGAATACGGCTGAATTGTGTAACCTTTATAAAGCAAACCTTTGTCATAGATTTGTTTCAAAAGCCACCAAACCGATTCCATATATTTTGGTTTGTAGGTGATGTACGGATTTTCCATATCCACCCAATACCCGATTTTTTCGGTCATATCGTTCCAAACATCGGTGTAGCGCATCACGGCGTTTTTACAAGCTTCGTTGTATTCTTCGATGCTAATTTTCTTGCCGATATCTTCTTTGGTAATTCCCAATTCTTTCTCAACGCCCAATTCCACAGGAAGTCCGTGCGTGTCCCAACCGGCTTTTCTGAAAACCTGTTTTCCGGATTGCGTTTGGAAACGACAGAAAATATCTTTAATTGCTCTCGCCATCACGTGGTGAATTCCCGGCATTCCATTCGCAGAAGGCGGTCCTTCATAAAAAACAAACTCCGGCTGACCTTCACGGATTTCGACGGATTTTTTGAAAGTATCGTTGGTTTTCCAAAATTCTGCGATGTTTCTTGCAGTTTCGGTTAGGCTAAGATTTTTATATTCTGTGAACTTGCTCATTTTCAATGTCTCAAATCTGTTTTTGATAGATTAAGTTTGCGAATTTAGTGATTTTTGTCGATTAATTAATGGGTTTTTGAGTTGAAAATGTGGGTTTAAAATTGAATGAATATTATCTATTGTTTTAAATGGAGAATATTTTTCATTAATAATGGAAGATATTATTTGATTATAAAAAACAATTATGTTTGTTAGTAATGGATATATATGTTTGATAATAAAATTAAATTTATACATTTGTATTGAATAAAATTATTATTATGCTGTCTAATAATCAATTAACGGAAATAGTTGAGTATCAAAATGTATATTTTTTAGGAAAAAAAATAGGATTGCAACGTGAGAAATTAGAGGAAATAACTTTGTATGAAAGTTTTGTTTTGCTTATAACTGGCGTTCGAAGAGCTGGAAAAAGTACACTTCTACTACAATTGTTGAATGATAATAAAGACCAATCTTTGTTTTTGAATTTTGAAGACCCAAGATTGGCTGGTTTCGAATTGCCGGATTTTCAGAAATTAGATGTCATCATCAGAGAAAAAAATGTGAAAAATTTATTTTTTGATGAAATACAAATTGTTGAAGGTTGGGAATTGTATGTTCGGCAGAAATTAGATGAAGGTTTCAAAGTTGCAGTTACGGGTTCTAATGCGACTTTGCTAAGTCGAGAAATGGGGACGAAATTAACAGGCAGAAACCTTCCATATGAACTTTTTCCGTTTTCTTATCGGGAATTTTTAGAGTTTAAAAATTTAGAAAACAATAGTTCTTCAGTTGAAGAATATATGACTGAAGGTGGTTTTCCGGAGTTTCTAAATTTGGATAATGGTTTGGTTTTGCAACGTTTGTTGGTAGATGTTTTGAACCGTGATATTGCCGTGAGATACGGAATACGCGACATCAATTCTTTGCAACAATTGGCAATCTATCTCATATCAAATATAGGAAAACCTATTTCTGCAAACAAATTGAAAGATTTATTCGGTTTGAAATCGGTGAGTGCAATCGCCGATTATTTCTCTCATTTGGAAAATACTTATCTGGTGCAATTTCTTCCAAAATTCAGTTATTCATTGAAAACGCAAGTTCGAAATCCGAAGAAAGTTTATGTTGTGGATTTGGGTTTGTTTACGCACGCTTCCATCGTTTTTACGGACGAATTGGGAAGGCGTTTGGAAAATATGGTGTATTTGCATTTAAGAAGAAAATTTCCCGAAGTTTACTATTTTAATGACAAAAAAGAATGTGATTTTATCGCTATCAAGCAAGGGAAACCTGCGGAAATAATACAGGTTTGCTACGATTTGAATCAAGATAATTTGCAACGGGAAATCGCTGGACTGCTGGATGCTCTGAATTATTTCGATGAAGAAAGAGGAAAAATAATCACATTCAATCAGAAAGACCGTTTTGAAAAAGATGGGAAAATCATAGAAGTTTTGCCGTTCCACGAGTTTGCGGGATAGCTTTTGATTGCTCAAAATTTTAATATTTCTAACTTTGCTCAAAACCCAGTATTTTGAATTTATTTCCAGACATAGAATTTTCCGATTCCAATAAAATAAAAACCTTCCAAGAAGAAAAACTTCGTGAGCAACTGCAATATTTGAATGCGAAATCGCCATATTACCAGAAGCTTTTCAAAGACCACAATATTGATGTTAATGAAATTAGAACTTTGGAAGATTTAACAAAAATCCCGACAACTTCCAAGAACGATATTCAGGCAAACAATCAGGATTTTTTCTGTGTTCCTCAAACTGAAATTGTGGATTACAGCACGACTTCCGGAACTTTGGGCGACCCTGTGACTTTCGGATTGTCAGACAAGGATTTGGAAAGATTGGCTTACAACGAAGCGATTTCTTTTGCCTGCGCCGGAATCCAAAAAGGCGATGTTGTGCAGATGATTACAACCATCGATAAAAGATTTATGGCCGGTTTGGCGTATTTTCTTGGACTTCGGAAAATGGGTGCGAGCGTTGTGAGAATGGGACCTGGAATTCCGGAATTGCAATGGGATTCGATTTTCCGATACAAGCCGAAATATCTGATTACCGTTCCGTCTTTCCTTTTGAAAATGATAGATTACGCCGAAAAACACGGTATCGATTATAAAAATTCTAGCGTTTACGGTGCGGTTTGTATTGGAGAAGGTCTGAAAAATCAGGATTTCACACATAATATTCTGTCTCAAAAAATCAAAGAACGATGGAATATTCAATTGTTTTCGACATACGCTTCTACGGAGATGAGCACGGCTTTCACGGAATGTGAATTTCAAATCGGTGGTCATCATCATCCAGAACTCATCATTACAGAAATTCTTGATGATAATGAAAATCCCGTAAAAGAAGGCGAAAGTGGCGAATTGACGATTACGACCTTGGGTGTTGAAGCAATTCCATTATTAAGATTCAAAACCGGAGATTTGGTAAAAGCGCATTATGAACCTTGCAAATGTGGTAGAAACACGATGCGATTAGGTCCTGTTCTAGGCAGAAAACAACAAATGATAAAATACAAAGGAACGACGCTTTATCCGCCTGCGATGAATGATATTATGAATGATTTTGGGAATGTTTTGTGTTATCAAATCGTTATCAAATCAGATGAAATTGGTTTGGACGAAATTATCATCAAGCTAAGCACAGACAATGAAAGCGAAAATTTTGTGGACGAAGTGAGAGACCATTTCCGGGCAAAATTGAGAGTAAGTCCGAAAATCGAAGTTTTGGATTTTGATGTTTTATCTAAAAATGTTTTTAATCCAAATAGCCGTAAACCAATTAATTTTATAGATTTACGAAATTAAAATTGAACTAATTAAAACTATGAAAAAACTATTATTAATTATTTTTATCGCCCTTGCAACGACAGCTTTTGGGCAGAATCAAATCAATTTTGAGTTCGGGACTTTTGATTTTTTGAAAGACCAAACGGAAGTCAATGTTCAACTGAAATTTGATAACGTCTTATTTCAAGCGGATAATTTCACAGAAGCTCAATATTTGGAAAGAAGAAAAGCGGAAACTTTATCAAAGAAAAATGCGGTGGCTTGGCAAAAATGGGAAGAAGCTTGGGGCAATTTCAAGAATACGGAATATCTCAATTACTTTCTAAAAGGTCTCAACGGCTGGTCGAAAAGAGTGGCTTTCAAAAAGGATATTAATTCAAAATATACTTTGATTGTCGATACAAAATGGGTTTATGCTGGTTGGCACGCGGGATTGGTTGCGCAGGAAGGAAAACTGACTTCGGATTTGATATTTGTGGAGACAGACAATCCTTCGAAAGTTGTGATGAAATTGCAAGGTGCAGAAATTCTCGGTAAGAAAACTAATAAAGACTTTACAATGGAATATGGTAGAATTGCCGGCGCTTATGAAGTCACTGGCAAGGAACTCGGAAAAGCGATAAGAAAAGTAATTAAATAAAACAAAAACGGTCTGAAAATTTTCAGACCGTTTTTGTTATTGTTGTTCCATTTTTTCTAGTTTAATGAAATCCGCAAGATTCTTCACTGCCGTATCGTGAATTCTCACAAACGTATTTTTTTTATCCCAAACATAACCAGCGAGAACCGCACAAATTTTCCTTTTCACATCAGGATTTTCCGGTTGGTGGAAAAATAATTCCTGCAAATTTCCGGTATACCATTCTTTTACGTAAGTGGTGAAAACATTCACGCCGTATAAAATGTAATCAGAATATTCCTTTTGCCAATCGATGGTTTCGCCGTTCAGTTGTCTTAAGGCTAATTTTGCGGAAAGCATTCCGGATTCTGTGGCAAATGCCATTCCTGAAGAGAAAACAGGGTCGAGAAATTCCGAAGCATTTCCAGTCAACGCAAACCCGTCTCCGAATAATTTTTTTACGGAACAAGAATAATCTTTCAAATGTCTCGGTTCAAAAAGAAAATCAACATCGCCAAAACGTTTGACGTAATAATCTGAAAGCGAAATGGCTTTTCTCAAAGCTTCCGTCGTGTAGCCATTTTCCGAGAGTTTATCGATATAATCAGTTGGTCCAACGATTCCCAAACTTGTTTTCCCATTCGAAAAAGGAATTACCCAAAGCCAAACTTCGGTTTCAATAATATCGAACGAAATCAACGTTCCTTCCACACCTTCTTCACGATTAATATCATCAACGTGGGAAAAAATCGCGGAATGTGGAGACAATTTTGAAGGTTTTTCCAAATCTAACAATCTCGGCAAAACTCTTCCGTAACCGCTGGAATCAATGATAAATTTAGCGTGGATTTCCTTCGTTTCGCCATTTTTATTTCTAACTGTGGTGATAGAATCCGAACCATTAAATTCAACAGAAATCACTTCCGTTTCAAATTCCAAATCAACGCCTTTTCGGATGACTTCATCTGCCAAAACTTTGTCAAAATCCGCTCTGGGAACTTGCCAAGTCCAATCCCAGCCTTCACCAAATTTGTTGCTGAAATCAAAAATACAGACTTCATCGCCTCGCATAAATCTTGCGCCGAGTTTCTTCTCAAAACCTTGGCTGTCCAACGCTTCGAAAAGTCCAGCTTCGTGAAAATGGTCCATCACTCGCGGAATCAGACTTTCTCCAACGACCAATCGCGGAAACTTGGTTTTTTCCACCACTTTCACTTTTGCGCCGTTGTTATGAAGATACGCAGAAGACACACAACCCGAAGGTCCGGCTCCAATCACGAGGACATCTACAAATTCTTTCATTATTTCTGATATTCTATCTATATTTGCGTCACAAAATTAATCACAAAAAATTGATTTCGAATCAGTTTTCTCCTTTTTTTAAATAATGATAGATGGTATTAACGGCTAACCTCAAATTAGAGGATTTTTATAAAATTATTTTCGATAACGAAACGCTTGAATTGAGCGAAACACTTTTGTCGAAAGTAGAAGATGGTTTCAATTTTTTAGAAGAATTTTCCAAAGACAAAGTGATTTATGGCGTCAACACTGGTTTCGGACCGATGGCGCAATACAGAATCAGCGAAGAAAATAGAAATCAGCTTCAATATAATTTGATAAGAAGTCACTCTTCTGGTGTTGGAAATCCACTTTCGCCACAGTCTGCAAAAGCCGTGATGTTGGCACGATTGAACACGTTGAGTTTAGGAAAATCAGGAATTCATCCGTCTGTTATATTTTTATTGAAGGAATTGATTAATAAAGATGTCACGCCTTTGATTTTCGAGCACGGCGGTGTTGGAGCAAGTGGCGATTTGGTTCAGTTGGCGCATCTGGCTTTGGTCTTGATTGGCGAAGGCGAAGTTTTTTATAAAAATGAAAGACGCGAAACAAAAGATGTTTTTGCAGAATTAAATCTGGAGCCGATAAAAGTTCACATCCGCGAAGGTTTGGGGTTGATGAACGGAACTTCTACGATGACGGGAATTGGGATTATCAATGCTTACAATTCCAGAAAATTGGTCGATATTTCTTTGAGACTTTCCTGTGCAATCAATGAAATTGTAAAAGCGTACGACGACCATTTTTCAGAAGCTCTGAACTCGACAAAAAGACACAAAGGTCAACAAAAAATTGCATCCAGAATGCGCGAAAGTCTTTCTGATAGCAAACTAATTAGAAAGCGAGAAGACCATCTTTATAATAAGGAAAATAAAGAGGAAATCTTCAAAGATAAAGTTCAGGAATATTATTCTCTCAGATGTGTTCCGCAGATTTTGGGACCGGTTTTGGATACTTTGGAATTCACGGAAAAAATATTGGAAGACGAGATTAATTCTGCCAACGACAACCCGATTATCATTCCCGAGGACCAACACGTTTACCACGGCGGAAACTTCCACGGCGATTATATTTCTTTGGAAATGGACAAGCTGAAAATCGTCATCACAAAACTGACAATGCTTGCAGAAAGACAACTCAATTATCTCCTGAATGCAAAAATCAACGAGATTTTCCCGCCATTTGTCAATCTTGGAAAATTAGGATTGAATTTCGGAATGCAAGGCGTTCAATTCACGGCAACTTCCACAACGGCGGAAAGTCAAATGTTGTCGAATCCAATGTACGTCCACAGTATTCCGAATAATAATGATAATCAGGATATTGTGAGTATGGGAACCAATTCGGCGGTGATTTGTAGCAAAGTCATCAACAATGCATTCGAAGTTTTGGCGATTGAATTAATCACCATTGTTCAAGCAATTGAATATTTGGAATGTCAGAACGAAATTTCCTCTGCCACCAAAAAATTGTATGATGAGGTTCGGGCGATTGTTCCGGCTTTCAAAGAAGATTTGATAATGTATCCGTTCGTAGAAAAGGTGAAGGAATATTTGAAGAATTAATAAAATGAAAAAAATACTATTCTTATTGATTGTGATTATTTCACAAAATATTAATGCGCAAGAATTGGCATTAATAGTGGAAAAGGGCAAAACAGGATATATAAATAAAAAAGGTGAATTTGCCATCCAACCAAGATTTGATGCTGGCAGAAATTTTTCAGAAGGTCTTGTTGCAGTAAGAGAGGGAAAATTATGGGGATTTGTTGATGATTTTGGTAATTGGATAATCCAACCATCATTGGATAACGCTAAAGAATTTAACAATGGAATTGCGCTAGTCGAAAAAGATAAAAATTGGCGCTATATCGATAAATCAGGAAATTTTTTAGAAATGCCACTTTCAGATAAATTATATGAATTTAATCAAGGTGTTGCTTTTATTAGAAAGGGAAATAAAGTTGGACTTATAAATGCTGATTTGAAAATTATTGCAGAACCTCAGTATGATGCAATAAAACCTTTTGAAAACGGATACGCAAAAGCGTCGATAAACAAAAAATGGGGCATTGTCAATTTAAAAGGTGAAGTTGTCGTAAATTTCGAATATGATGAAATAGGAGATTTTTATAAGAATGTAACTTGGGCAAAATCTAATAATATTTACGGATTGGTAATCGGTAATAATTTTAAACAATTAGAATATGTTGAAAAAATTTGGGATTTTGCATCTGATGTTGCTTATGTCAAAAAAGGTGGAAAAATAGGTTTTATCAATATGACTGGAGATTGGATTATTGAGCCGAAATTTGATAAAGCCAGAGCGTTCAGTGAGAATTTAGCTCCGATTGCAATAGGGAATAAATGGGGATACATCGATGGTTCAGGAAATTTTGTAGTTGAACCAAAGTATTCGGATGCAGAAGTTTTTAGTAAAGATGGTTTAGCTCCTGTTAAAACAAAAAATTGGGGTTTTATTAATAAAAAAGGAGATTTGATAATTTCCGACGAATATGATATTTCTGTCAATTTTGCAATTGGTGAAAAAAACAAAGGTTTCATAAATGGAATTTCCAGAGTGAAGAAAAACGGGAAATGGGGTTTTATTGATACAACTGGAAAACTCTTAGGAAATAAATGGTTTGATAATGCTGAACTATTTTCAAAATAAATTAAAAAAATGAAATGCGCCATCATAACAGGAGGTTCCAGAGGAATTGGCAGAGCCATTTGCCTGAAACTTGCCGAAGAAAATAATTATCATCTTCTCATTAATTATACTTCCAATGAGTTGTCGGCAAACGAAACGTTGGAGAAAGTCAAAGCATTGGGAGCAACCGGAGAAATCCTGAAATTCGATGTTTCGAATGCGGAAGAAACAACAACTGTCTTGACCAATTGGCAAGGAAAAAATCCAGACGCAATTGTAGAAGTCATCATCAACAACGCTGGAATCACCAGAGACGGACTTTTTATGTGGATGAAGCAGGAGGATTGGAACAACGTCATCAACACGAGTTTGAACGGATTTTTCAACGTGACCAATTTTTTCATTCAAAAATTATTGAGAAACAAATACGGCAGAATCATTAATATGGTTTCCGTTTCCGGCGCGAAAGGAACAGCTGGTCAAACCAATTATTCCGCTGCAAAAGCTGGCGTCATTGGTGCGACAAAAGCATTGGCTCAGGAAATTGCGAAGCGAAATATCACCGTAAACGCAGTCGCTCCAGGATTTATAAAAACAGATATGACGGCTGATTTTGATGAAGCAGAATTAAAAGCAATGATTCCCGCAAACCGATTTGGCGAAGCGGAAGAAGTAGCGGATTTGGTCGCATTTCTAGCATCCAAAAAATCATCATACATCACAGGTGAAGTCATCCACATCAACGGCGGAATTTATTCATAATTTAAATAAACTTTGAATCTCGAACTTTGAATTTATAGAATGGAAAACAGAGTTGTCATCACCGGAATCGGCATTTATTCCTGCATCGGCACTTCTTTGGAAGAAGTCAAAAACTCTTTGTACGAAGGTAAATCAGGAATTGTTCTCGATAATGAAAGAAAAGAATTTGGCTACAGGTCTAGTTTGACAGGCTTTGTTCCGAAGCCAGATTTAAAAAATCTACTCAGTCGCCGACAAAGAATTTCGATGGGCGAAGAGAGCGAATATGCTTATATGGCAACCATCGACGCCTTAAAATACGCTGGAATTTCCCAAGAATTTATCGACGAAAATGAAGTCGGCATTTTGTACGGAAACGACAGTGTTTCTCAAGCCGTTGTAGAAGCCACCGATATTGTACGTGAAAAAAAGGATACACAATTGATGGGTTCCGGAGCCATTTTCAAATCGATGAATTCTACCGTAACGATGAATCTCGCAACGATTTTCAAACTTCGCGGCATCAATATGACCATCAGCGCGGCTTGTGCAAGTGGTTCACATTCATTGGGTTTAGGCTATTTGATGATTAAAAATGGTTTGCAAGACACCATCATTTGTGGCGGTGCGCAAGAAACCAACAAATTTTCAATGGCAAGTTTCGACGGATTGGGCGTTTTCTCTGCCCGCGAAGATGAACCAACAAAAGCTTCCCGACCATTTGACCAAGGCAGAGACGGACTCATCCCAAGTGGTGGCGGAGCAACTTTAATTTTAGAAAGTTACGAATCCGCAGTCAAAAGAGGTGCGCCAATTATTGCGGAAGTTCTCGGTTATGGATTTTCTTCCAATGGCGGACATATTTCTACGCCTAATATCGATGGACCTGCGATTGCGATGGAAAGAGCTTTAAAAATGTCTGGCTTAAAACCTGAAGACATCAATTATATCAATGCACACGCGACTTCCACGCCAATTGGTGATGCGAATGAGGCGCAGGCAATTCATAAAATATTTGGAAACGAAATTCCCGTAAGTTCCACAAAATCAATGACTGGGCACGAATGTTGGATGGCTGGCGCAAGCGAAGTCATCTATTCAATTCTGATGATGCAGAACGATTTTGTGGCGCCAAACATAAATCTTGAAAATCCAGACGACGATGCAAAAAAGATAAATCTCGTCACGGAAACCAAAAATCAAAAAATTGACGTATTTTTGTCGAATTCTTTCGGATTTGGAGGAACCAATTCTGCATTAATCGTTAAAAAATTTGTTTAAAAACACTATGGATAGAGATAAAATTGTTGCGGTCGTTAATAACTTTCTTGTCAATGAGTTCGAAGTTGACCGCGATGATATTGTAAATGATGCCAATTTCAAAACCACTCTCGGCTTGGACAGCCTGGATTATATCGATATGGTTGTAATTATTGAGTCTAATTTCGGTGTGAAATTGGGCGAGGCAGATTTTAAACAAATGGTCACTTTCGATGATTTTTACGACGCAATTCAGAATAAAATTTCCGAGAAAACTGCATAATTATTACATTATTTTTAGTCTAATGTCTAGCATCTACAGTCTAACATCTGAACTATGAACAAATGGAAAGGCAAATCCAAAGGAACGATATTAGGCTATCAGATTTTCGTTTGGTGCATCAAGAATATCGGAATCCGAAGCTCCTATTTTGTCCTCTATTTCGTTGCGACGTACTACTTTATTTTCGAGAAGAAAAGCAACCTGTATATTTCTTATTATTTTAAAAACAGACTGAATTTCAGTGCTTTGAAAACCAAACTTTCCGTTTTCAAAAGCTACTTTGTCTTCGGTAAAGTTCTAATTGATAAAACCGCCATTTCTGTAGGATTAAGAAACCGATTCACCTACGAATTCGACGGTATTGAAAATCTCAAAAACCTCCTCGCCGAAAAAAAAGGTGGCGTTCTCATTAGCGCACACATAGGAAATTTCGAAATCGCCGAACATTTTTTTGCCGACATCGACTTTGATGCGCAAGTCAACCTTGTCACGACAGACCAGGAAGTGACGGCCATCAGGGAATATATGGAAAGCATTTCCGTCAAGAAAAGCAACATCAAATTCATTTTTGTGAAGGACGATATGTCGCACATTTTCAGAATCAACGAAGCTCTGTCCAACAACGAGCTGATTTGTTTCACAGGCGACCGATATTTCGAAGGTTCCAAATTTCTTGAAGCTGACTTGCTCGGAAAAACCGCCAAATTTCCAGCTGGGCCTTTCCTCATCGCCTCCAGATTGCGCGTTCCCGTGGTTTACGTTTATGTGATGAAGGAAAAAAATCTCCATTATCACCTTTACGCGCGAGTCGCTCAGAACATCAAAAACCGCGATTCTCAAGGCTTGCTCAACTCCTACGTTCAAAATCTGGAATCGATGCTCAAAAAATATCCACTCCAATGGTTCAATTACTTCGACTTTTGGGACGATATTGATTGATTTTCAATATATTTATGGCAACTTAATCCGTCTGTAGTTTATCCTGAGCGAAGTCGAAGGGCTCCCAATTGTCACTCTGAGGCTCTCGAAGAGTCCGCTCAAGCCGGGTTGCAGATTTGTCATAGATTAACATTTCAAATTAAAAACACAATTTTGTCATTCCGTAGGAATCTAAATTTAGCAGTCACCAATGAGTGAAAAAATAAAATTCATTGAATATACTCTTATCTAACTTCTAACATCTCACTTCAAAAAAATTGAAAAAACAATACGACATACTAGTCATCGGTAGCGGAATTGGTGGACTTGTTTCTGCCTTGGTTCTGGCGAAGGAAGGACTGAAAGTATGCGTATTAGAAAAGAATAACCAATACGGCGGAAATCTCCAAACCTTTTCGCGTGACAAACTCATTTTCGATACAGGTGTTCATTATCTGGGAGGACTTTCCGAAGGTCAGAATCTTCATCAATATTTCAAATACCTTGGCATCATCCAAGATTTGAATCTCGAAAAAATGGACGAAATCGGATTCGACAAAATCACTTTCGAAAACGACGAAATCGAATATCCACATTCTCAAGGTTATGACAATTTTGTAAATCAATTATCAGAAATTTTTCCTGAGGAGCGAGAGAATTTAATTAGTTATGTTGATGAAATTCAGAATGTTTGCAATCAATTTCCGAGGTACAATCTTGTGGGTGATGGGAAGTATGATGAAGATATTCTTTACATTAATGCCAAGGATTTTATAGAATCTATCACATCAAATAAGAAATTGCAAACGGTTTTATCAGGCTCCAATTTTCTTTATGCAGGTTCGGCAAAAACACCTTTGTATGTTCACGCTTTGACGGTCAATTCTTACATTCAAAGTGCGTATAAATGTACGAACGGCGGAAGTCAAATTTCAAAATTGCTGATTAAACAATTGAGAAATTACGGCGCAGAAGTCTACAAACATTCCGAAGTTTCAGAGATGATTTTCGATGAGGAACAAATTTTGAAATCCGTAAAAACCAAAAACGGGAAAAAATATTTTGCGGAAAAATTCATTTCGAATATTGAAATAAAAACAACTTTAGATTTGGTTGGTAAAGAACATTTTAAGAAATCTTTCACCAAAAGAATCGATGAATTGGAACCGATAAGTTCGTGTTTCAGCGTTTACATCGTTCTAAAAGCGAAGACTTTCAAACATTTCAATTTCAATTATTACCATTACAAGAACGAAGAAAATATCTGGAATCAGTCCGATTATTCGGAAGAGAATTGGCCAGAATCTTATATGCTTTCGGCAACGGCTTCCAAACAAAATCCGGAGTTCGCAGAAAGTTTGACCATTCTGACTTATATGAATTACGATGAGGTTAAACAATGGGAAAACACTTTCAACACGGTTGCAGAAGAACAGGAACGGGGAAAAACTTACGAAGCATTCAAAACTGAAAAAGCTGAAAAGTTGATTTCTGAAATTGAAAAGAAATTCCCGGAACTGCGTTATCAAATCAAAGCTGTTCACACTTCTTCGCCACTATCTTATCGCGATTACATCGGCGGTTACAAGGGAAATATGTACGGCTACACAAAAGATTCGTCTAATCCGATGAAAACAATTTTTTCGCCGAAAACCAAGGTCAGTAACCTTTTTCTGACAGGTCAAAGCGTGAATATGCACGGGATTTTGGGATGTACAATTGGCGCATTCAACACTTGCTCGGAGATTCTGGGAAAGGAATTGATTGACGAAAGATTGACTCAAGTTTTAAATCAAGCTGATGAAAAATAGAGTGCTACTTTATCTGTTTCTTGTTTTAAATGTCATTTCGTGTGGCGTTTCAAAGTCCATCCATCACGTTCCGAAAATCAACCAATTTTCTCTTGAGATTCCGAAAGTTGAAAAAGTAAACGACTCGACTTTTAGTTTTAAGGAAAATTATCTCACCAAAAATAAACAGCAACTTTGGGAACTCTACATCCAAGGAAATCCTTTGCAGTTGGGCTATAACAATGGTGCCTTGACTCAAAGTTTGATGCAAAATCAGGAAGCGATTTTCTTTTCCAAGGTTGAAGGTTTTGTGCCTTCAAAATTCAAACAAAAATTGTTGAATGGTTTTTTGAAATGGTACAATCGGAAAATGTATTTGAATATTCGGGAAGATTATCAAACCGAAATCTATGGTTTATCCCAATACTCATCAGATAAATACAACTTCATCGCACCAAAATATCTCAGAAGTTTGTACTTGCACGGCGCGCACGATATTGGCCACGCAATGCAGGATTTGGCGATGGTTGGCTGTTCGTCTTTGGCTGTTTGGAACGAAAATACTGAAGATGGCGATTTGCTGATTGGAAGAAATTTTGATTTCTATGTCGGCGACGATTTTGCCAAAAATAAGTTGGTAGAATTTGTAGAACCGGAAAATGGAATTCCATATATGTCGGTCAGTTGGCCGGGAATGATTGGCGTGGTTTCGGGAATGAATAAGGAAGGAATCACGGTCACTATCAACGCTGGAAAGTCCAAAATTCCGATGACCGCAAAAACACCGATTTCGCTTGTGACTCGTGAAATTCTACAGTTTGCTAAAAATATTGATGAAGCGATTGCGATTGCAAAAAAAAGGAAAGTCTTCGTTTCAGAATCGATTTTGGTTGGAAGTGCGACTGATAAAAGTGCTGTAATCATTGAAGTTTCGCCGGATAATTTTGGAGTTTTTAAAATGGAGAATTCGAGTCAGTTGGTTTGTACAAATCATTTTCAGTCCGAGGCTTATAAAGATGACGAGCGAAATCGAAAACAAATTGCGGAAAGCCATTCAGAATATCGATACGAGAAACTTCAGGAATTGTTGAATGAAAATCCAAAATTGAATCCTGAAAAAATGGCTTCGATTCTAAGAGATAAATCTGGTTTGAAAGGAGCACAAATCGGTTATGGAAATGAGAAAGCTTTAAACCAACTTTTGGCGCATCACGCGGTGATTTTTTCGCCGGAGAAACGCTTGGTTTGGGTGTCGTCAAATCCTTATCAATTAGGCGAATTTGTCTGTTATGATTTGAATAAAATCTTTTCTGATGAACGATTGAAAACTGGGGAATTTGCGACTTCAAATTTGAATATTGCGAAAGATTCTTTTGTGGATTCTCAGGAATTTAAAAATTATGAGGAATTTAAAAAATTGAGTTCTCAGTTTGATGAAAATAAAATTTTGTCTGATGAATTTATCAATCATTATCAAGCTTTGAATCCAGATTTTTGGTTGGTTTACTTTCAGACTGGGAAATATTATTTCAATCAAAAAAATTATCGAAAGGCAAAAGTTGAATTCGAAAAAGCTTTAACGAAGGAGATTACAACGGTTCTCGACAAAAAGAATGTTGAGAAGTATTTGAAGAAGACTTTGAGAAAGTTGAAATAATGACTAATCGTCAGATTAATGGAAAGCGTTAAACTCTGCGAAGCGCAACCCGACTTGAACGGATTCTTCGAGAGCCTCAGAGTGACAATTGGGAGTGGAAGGCGGATAAGTTGCCCAAATCATTCTAACCGTTTTCAGGATTGACTTTATTGAGAAAAAGATAAAAACCGACGCCCAGAATTGTGGAGACCGAAGTTGCCAGAATCAGACTGCCGATAATGTACTGAAGCAGATGATTTTTGACCAGTTCGAAGTTGATTTCGTGATTCAGAAAATTGGTTTCTCCATCCACGAAAGGCGCACCAATAAAGAGAGAACCCGCAATAATGAGCGGAATAAACGGCGGAAAACTGATGTTGGAAGAGACAAATGCCAACACCTTGTTGAGCTTGAAAATCACAGCCAGAGATATCGTCAGAGCCGTCTGAAAACCCCAAACCGGCGACAATCCGATGAAGGCGCCTAACGCAATGGAAAACGCCTTGGTGCGATTGCTTCCGTCGCTTTCCAAAACATCTTCTTTGATGAATCTGTTGAAACTTTTCTTCCTGAAATTAATGATGAAATTTCGAGGTTTGATGTAGGCTAAAGTGATGATAACCAGGATGGTATTCAGAATACTGATCCGCGTAAAATCTTTGAAAGGGCGGAAGTGCGAAACCCTTTCCGCTGGGTCGTATAGGACTTTCACCGGAACATTTTTGACCGGAATATTTTTCCACGCCGTTCTTACAATAATCTCGATTTCGAACTCGAATTTTGGCGTGAAATATTTTTTCGGAATTTTGTTTAACGGATAAAGTCGGTAACCGGATTGCGTGTCCTGAAGCTTGATTCCGGTCTCAAACCAAAACCAGAAGTTGGAAAAATTGTTCCCAAAACTACTTTTCTTCGGAATGCCATCTTGCGACATATTTCGGTTTCCGATGAGCAAAACGTCTTCATTTTCAGCGAGTAAAGCTTCCACAAAAACTGGAATATCGTCTGGATAATGTTGACCGTCGGAATCTATCGTGATGGCGAAATCAAATCCAAGTTCCAAAGCTTTTCTGAAACCGATTTTCAGTGCATTTCCTTTGCCTTTGTTTTCGGGTAAATGGATGATTGAAATTTGGCGATAATCGCTCAAAATGGACGAAGTAGAATCCGTGGAACCGTCGTTTACAACGATGATGTTTTGGGTGTAATCCACAACGCCGTTGATGACGCGTTTCAGCGTTTTTTCGTTGTTATAAGTAGGGATTAAAACACAGATTTTCCTTTCGGAGATGGCGTTTCGTACTTCGTGGATGGTCATTATTTGAATGAGGCTTTTTCGGTAGCCGTCATCGTTTTGGATTGCCCAGCAAACTGTTTGATGTAGCTTTTCAGGTCAGCGTTTTGTTTGCTGTAATTGTTGATGAGGAAGGTTTTGTCTTCTTTCAGATTCTTGTGATAACCCACGATTTTCGGGATATTTTCCTGAACGCTCATTCGGATGACACGTAATTCTGCGTTGTTTGGGTTGCTTGCAATGAGGCTTTCCAACGTAGTTGCGCCTGATTTTACAAATGATTTTCGTTTGTTTTTTTCGGTCGTCACTTTGGCTTCCAAGATTTTTGAAGCTGATTTGTAAGCGGAAATTACGGGGTCATTTGATGATTTTTTCTCAGCCAAAGCAATGAAATTCTTAGCATTCTCGTTGGACGAGTTAGCCTTGGAATAGCTGTTTCTCAAAGATTCCAAGTCCGATTGGAAGAATGAGAAGAATGTGAACATCAAAGTGAAAATCAATTTCATAACCTTAGATTTTGGTGTAATTAACTGACAGTTTCAATGCAATTGTTTCGCCAAAACTGGTCGTGTTCTTTACTTTCAGTTCGCCATCTTTTTCCGTAATGTCCAATTGCAAGACCAAATCCGGCGTTTCAAAAGGATTGATGATGGCCATAAACTTCACATTGGAAGCCGATTTCAAAAACAATTTTGAAGCGGTGAGATTTTCAGTCAAGTCTTTCACAATCTGCATCATACAAACACCTGGCGTCACTGGATTTCCAGGAAAATGTCCTTTGAAAATCTCGTGGTCGGGATTGAGTTTTATCTTCGCAATGAAACTTCCATTCTCTGATTTTTCGGATGATTCTAAAGTGTAAAAGTTGGTAAGAATGGTTTGCATATTTTATTCAGTTTCAGTGATTTGGAATAGTTTGATGTTGATTTTGAAATCTTTGTGTTGAAGATTGATTGTCTGTGCAAAAGTATGTTTTTTTGCTTCAAAAGTAAAATTGATTTTTTCTCGTTTGTTTTTTGTGTAGATGACTTGATTTAATAAACCAGAATTTTTATCAAAAAACAAAAAGTATTGTTTCTTATCAACATTTGAAAGATAAATCTTCGAATCATTATTTTCAAAACTTTCACTGACCGAAAAATTTCGTTTTAGCAATTCCTGAAAATCATTTTTCAGAAAATTGATTACCATTTTTTTGTCTAAATCTGCCAAGACGTAATTAAGTTTAAAATCGTTTTCAGAAATTTCAAAATCAATCATTTTGTTTCCAAAATCTGAAGTCATAACAACCCTGTGTGTGGTTTCAGAGATTTTTTTAATGATAAGAATTCCGCTGATATCGTTGCCGTAAACTTCCATTTGACATTTGTAAACATAATCTTCGTTTGAAGAAAAGTACAGATTTTCAACTTCTTTTTCGGAGTTTGAAATTGGTTCTGCATCTTTCAGCTGATACGTTTTGCACGAAAATATCAGTAACAAAAATGAACTATAAAGAAAACTCAGAAGCAGGAATCGGCGCATTGATTTTGGTGTTTTTAAAAACAATATTCGTTGTATCTCCCGAAGCCTCAGTCATATTCACCTGCGAAACCGTCGACTGATTTTTAGGAAAATGAAGTTCGATTTGCTTAATGTACTTCAGTAACTGTGCAGATTTCGGAGTAAATTTCGCAATGTTCGAACTTGAATTTTTCATATAAACCACAGAAAATTCAGGGTCACTAAACATTTTTCCGTTGGAACTCCCGACAATCAGTTTATTTATTTTTTCAAAAGTTTTACTCTTTGCATCTACCGAAGATTTCTTCCCTTGGTCGTTGATGAAAATTTTGTTTTCCTTAAAGATAATGCTGTACTGATAAGGTTTTGTGTATTTCCAGCTCAAAGTATTAGGCGATTTTAAAGACATTCTTCCCTGAGTAACAATATTTTTATCTAAAAAATCCATTTTTTTTGTCTGAACGAAATCGCTTTGCAGAGTTTTAATTTCTTTTGTTTCAGCAGAAATTTTTGTCACAAATGCTTTGGATTCGGCACTCGTCATTGCCGTAGATTGGGCAAAAACAACACCTGAAATTAATAAAAAGGCGAAGAAAGCTATATTTTTAAACATTATTTTTCCGATTTAATAATTGAATCAATCGTGAAAGTTGAATATTTTTCACGCTCTAAAAATAACAATAATTCAACCAAAACATTGTACGTTTTCTCAGAAGTGTCGTGAAGCAGGATAATGCTTCCTTTTTTTAAATTTTTGGTGATTCGTGAGTATATCTTTTTCTCGTCATCAGTCACCGTGTCCAGTGAACGGACATTCCAGCCGATGCTTTTTTTCGCAGTTTTCTTAATGGCTTTTGCAATATTCGGATTGGTTACACCAAAAGGGGGTCGATACAAATCAGTTCTAATATTTCCGGCTTTGAAAATCACTTCATCACATTTTTCAATTTCCTCAACCATTTTTGAAGTCGATAAAAATCCGGTATTATTGGAATGTGAAAAAGTATGATTACCAACCGTATGACCTTCCGCAATGATTCTTTGGAAAGTTTCAGGATATTTTTCAATCTGTTTTCCGATGCAGAAAAAGATAGCTTTGACGTTGTTTTCTTTTAAAACATCTAAAAATTTCGGTGTAAATTCTGTTGGTCCATCATCGAAAGTCAAAGCGACTTCTTTGATTTTTGTCCGTTTATGAGTAAAACTGTTAATAAAATATCCCAACTGAATGTCAAAAGAACCCCAGATTACAACTGCTGAAAATAGAATGAAGCAAAAGATGTAAACCCAAACTGTTCCCTGAAATGCGTAAACAAAGGCATTCAGGAAAAGATAGAAGATGATAAATGGGTAATGTTTCATCAATACAGTTTATGGATTAAACCTTTTGCGGTATGTTTGTCATTCCGTAGGAATCTAAACAACTCTGTCGAGATTCCTACGGAATGACAAACTTACTTTTATTTATTGAAAACCTTTAAGGTTTAATTTTAAGCCTTTTCCAGCAAAACCAAACTATGGTCAATCCCTCCGAGATGATTGTACAAAAGAACTCTTCTAACGCTTTCTTTTTTCACATCATTAATTTTCATCACTTGCGGAATAATTTGATTTTTCAGAATTTGACAAGCCATAAATGTTGAAAAACCGCTTGCTGTATTGAATTCGCCACTCAAATGTTTATAATACAACAGAGATGAGTTTTGAAATAATTCCGATGCATTTTTATAGTAAACATCCGATTCTGAATCTCCGCTGAAACCTAAAATAACAGCATCAATCTCTTCATTTTTCAAATTATTCTTAATTAAAAAATCTTCAATGAATTGTTGAATTTCACTAAGTTCTAATGAGTTAACAATTTTAATATCTTTTAATTGTGCGTAAGAAGTTTCGGTTTTCTCTTTTCCTAAAACAAAGAAGCTTGAGCCTTCGCCCCAAATCACGCCTTCTGTTGTTGAATTTAAATAATCAACGGGAAAATTCTCTTCTTTTTTAATGGAATTATTCAGCTTGTACAATTCCATAGTTCTTTCGGTTTGCTCGTCAGTTGAACCTACTAAAACATTATCAGCTTCTCTATCCAAAATCTGAAGTTTTGCATCCAGCATTGAAAATTCGAGTGAAGATGAACTGTTGACGTACGTGAAATTATAGCCGTGACATTGCAATCCCAGAGCAATTTGCCCGGAAACTGTATTGTGTGTCGATTGAATGAAAAAAGTTGGCGTCAGAAATTCTTCATTGTTTTCCAAAACATTTTTCAGGAATTTTTCAGAATCCTGAGAACAGCCCATTCCGGTTCCAACAATGATAGAATCGGGTTTTTCAATTCCTGCTTCCTGTAACGCTTTTGTAGAAGCTACGGAACTCATTTTTACTGTCTTAGACATTCTCCGGCTCATCGCGGGCGGAATGAATTCTTTATAATTGGGCTCGATGGCTTTTAAAATCTGAACTGAATTTTCAGGTTTTAAAGTAGTATCGAAGAAATTTTCGTTTAAAGTGTCCTGAACCGAGATGCAGGCGACACTGTTGATGTAAACTGCACTCATTATTTAGAGAAAATTAAAGTTGAACAGTTTCCGCCAAATCCAAATGAATTGGAAAGTACGTGGTTGATGTTTTTTTCTTTCAGTTCGGTAACTGGCGTCAAATCAAATTCTTCCATTTGTGTTTTGAAATTTAAATTTGGAAAAATCACATTGTTCTGCATCGCCAAAATCGAATAAACCGCCTCAATTCCCGCCGCCGCCGCCAAAGTATGACCCGTAAACGCTTTCGTAGAACTGAATTCCGGAACCTGATTTTCACCAAAAATCCGAATCATTGCAATGCCTTCAGACAAATCATTATTCGGAGTCGCCGTGCCGTGAACGTTGATGTAGTCTATGTTTTCTTGATTTAAACCAGAAACTTTCAAAGCTTTTTCCATTGCCAAAAAAGCACCTTGTCCGTTTTCCGAAGATGCGGTCTGATGATGCGCATCGTTGGCATTTCCGTAACCGGAAAGGTAAGCGAGGACTTTTTTATTTTCTTTTTTGACAATGTCATCAGATTCCAAAACCAGGAAAGCGGCAGCTTCGCCTAAGTTCAGACCTTTTCTGTCGTTGTCAAATGGTGTGTTGTAAGAATCTGTGAGAATCATCAGCGTATTAAAACCATTCAAAGTAAACTTTGAAAGTGAATCTGTACCGCCGACAATCACTCGGTCAAGAACGCCGTTTTTGATGAGTTTTGCGCCCATCATAATCGCATTAGCTGCAGACGAACAGGCCGTGCTGATGGTAGAAACCATTCCTTTCAGTCCCAACATTTCTGCAATCGCTAGGGATGAATTTCCAGCGTCGTGAGCGTCGATGTATTTTTGCTTTTCAGGGAAATCTTCGTATGTGTAGAAATACTTTTCGGTGATGTCCATTCCGCCCACGCTGGTGGAGGAAATGAGTCCGGTTTTGTACTCGTTGATATCCGAAATTCCGGCGCTTTCTACCGCTTCTTCTGCGGCCACCATTCCTAATAAAGCGGTTCTTGTGACATTGTTGTCTTCATTCAGCTGAAGTTTCTGCACAAGGTCTTCATTAGACAATTTTACCTCGCCCGTTTTGATGCTTCCCGCGTGGCGTGTTTCAAACAGTTCGATGTCTGAAATGCCGTGTTTACCGGTCGTCAGCGAAATAAAATTTTCCTCGACATTGTTACCAATGGAGGAAATGATGCCCATCCCTGTAATGGCAATTTTTTGACTCATCCTTTTATAATGTACCAATGTATCAATCTAGCAGTGTAACAATATTGGTACATTGCTAGATTGATACATTGTTAGATTGAATTATTTTGTTCTGTTTTCTTCGATGTATTTTGCCATCACTTCTATAGATTGGAAGATTTCTTTTCCTTTTTTAGGGTCAGATAATTTGATTCCGTAGTCTTTGTCTAGAAGTACGATTAATTCCAGTGCGTCGATAGAATCCAAACCAAGACCTCCACCGAAAAGTGGGTCTGTATCTTTGATTTCTTCTACTGCAACGTCCTCAAGATTAAGAACTTCTATGATTTTGTTTTTTAATTCTAATTTTAAATCTTCCATAATTTTATTCTAATATGTAAAATTACTCTTTACAGTAATATTTTTTCGTATTTCTATTTTAAAAAATGTTTTTCTTCGATATTTTCAAGCACTTTCATTTGATGAATTGCAATTTTATTTAGTTTTTGTAAACGCTGATTTTGGCTTAGATTCTCCTGAATAAAAATAGCATTGATGTTTTCCAGATTTGAAAGGCAAATCAATTGATTCATCGTCGCATAATCACGAATATTTCCTTTTTCCTCAGGATTTGCATCTCGCCCTTGACGTGCTGAAATTCCAAATAATGCCACATTCAGGACATCTGCCTCATTTGCATAAATGATAGAAATTTCTTTTGAGGATAATTCTTTTGGAATCAGATTTTGTTGGATAGCATCTGTATGAATTCGATAATTTATTTTTGCCAATTCACGTTTTGCGGACCAGCCAAATTGCTTTTGCTCTTCTTCTTTTAACCTTTGAAATTCGGTTATCAGATATAATTTAAACGAAACACTTATTGCCGAACCAAATTCAAAAGCAATGTCTTTATGAGCAAAAGTGCCACCATATTTCCCTTTTTTTACAATAATTCCTGCTGCATCTGTTTTTTCAATCCACTCCGAAATACTCAGCGTGAAACCAGGTAATCCTGCCTGCATTTTAAAGTGGTCAGATTCGACCACTTTAAAGTTTGGGTTATTAATGAGTTCCCAAGTACTCAAAAACTCTAATGCATAACGTGTTCTAATCCAGTTTTTAATAATATCCGCAGCACGGCTCTCGCTTTCTTTTGCGTTAGCCATATCAGTGAGCGAGATGTAATCTACATTCTCAACGGATACTATGGTTATTTCTGAATTTTCTACACTAATTTTTGCCATTCAAACTTTTAATAGCTGATTTTTATTTATTGAATCTTACAGTTTTTCACAAACTTAGCAAATATACAAAAGCTTTATAACTTTCCTGATATAGTTCGACCCAGCCACACAAGACTTTTTCCGCTTTCCCTGATTGCAGAATCTGTGCCGCGTATGAATTCAAAAATTCTTCATCAAATTCATCCAAAACTAAAAAAGCATTTTCGGTCTGCATTTTATGTTTGATGCTGATTTCGCCGGCGCAAATATTCGGTAAAGTGTATACAAAAACGGCAGGACTTGGGAAATAATTGTCCTGAGAATTAATGCTTTCCTGATATTTAAAATCGGTGTCGAGGCTTGAGGATTTGTTGGCAAAAACCAAAGCAGTATTGCTTTGGTCGTCGTTTTTCAGAATCATTTCGGATGCCAGAAAAGCGAGTTTGCTGAGATTATCCATTTTATGAAATTTTGGATAATTCAGTTCTAAAGTTTTGTAAGCTTCTTTTGCGAAATCTGAGAAATTTTCGGTTTGGGTTTCAAAAATAATTTGTTCGTTGAGGATTATTTTTGAGCTTTCTATGGTGCAAATGTCTGTTTTCTTCATCATTATAGTTTTAACATTTTTCCAAAACAATGGCCGCATTACATCCACCAAAACCAGAAGCCGTTTTCAAAATATATTTAATTTCTGCAGATTGATTTTCTTTAATAATATTCAAATCCTGAGAGACACCCAGTTCTTCGAAGTTTTTAGATGGAATTAAAATGTTTTTCAAAGCAGATTCCATAGAAATAATGCTTTCCAATAAACCTGATGCGCCTAGACAATGTCCGTAATAGCCTTTCATACTGTTCAGGGGAACATTTTGCAAATCCATTCGGTTGAAAGCGATGGCTTCCATCTCGTCGTTGTAAAGCGTTGCCGTTCCGTGGGCGGAAATAAAATCGATTCGGTCTGCGGAAACTTTCGCTTCTTTCATTGCATTTTGAATGCTCGCAAACAGTCCGTCGCCGGTTCTCGATGGTCCTGAAATGTGGTTGGCATCATTAATTGCTGAGTCGCCCAGAACTTTAAACTTAAATTCTTTGTTCTCATTTAATTCTGAAGTGATGTAAACACTTGCAGTTGCTTCGCCTAAATTAATTCCGTTTCGGTTTTTGTCGTAAGGTTTGCAAGGTTCGATTCCAATCGCCTGAAAAGAATTGAAACCTGAAATTACAAACTCAGAAATCTCATCGCCGGCGACCACGAAAGCGTCTTTGTATTTTCCTGTCTGAATCATATTTTTCGCCACAGAAATCGCCATAACTCCTGAAACACAAGCATTGGAAACGACAATCGGTTTGGTTTTAAATCCAAAAAAATCTGCGAGTTTTTGAGCTGATTTTGAAAGATAAATACCTTCCGGTAAAGTGTTTTCGTTTTTTAATAAACTGATATTTCCTTTTGTTGTTGAAAGAATAAAAGCGGTATCATCTGAAATCTGATGTCTTTCTACCAAAGGTTTCAGACTTAGCAAAAACATTTTTTCAAGTCTTGTGAAATTCTGATTGTTGAAGTGTTTATTAAATTCCTCTTCCAATTTCTCAGAATCAATTTTAGAAACAAAGAAAGCTTCGTGATTATCGATAATTTGATGCAAAGCCACTCCGGATTTTCCTTCCAAAAGTGCTTTCCAGTTTGATTCCACATCAAAACCTAAAGGCGTGACGCAGTTATAATCTGTAATGTAAATTTCTCTGTTCATTAATTACTAAAATTTTTGAATCTTTTTTGAAAAGCCAAAAGCCGACTATAATCCCATTTTATTTTTCCAATTCTGAAAAAACTCGGGATTGTACAGGCATAAATTATTTTCAGAATCCAGAAAAACCTGAATGGTTTCTCCACTGCAAACCAATTGATTCTGCTGATTGAAAATCTCGTATTTATAAATCAATTTCGCCGAAACAGAATTTACGAAAGTGGTTACAATGTTGAATGTTTCCCCGTATTTCAGGGGAAGAAAATGTTCGCACGTACTTTTCACAATCGGCGTTACAAATCCGGCTTTCTGAATGTCGAGATAAGTCAAACCGTGCTGTCTTCCGAAAGCTTCTCTTCCGTCCTCAAAATACACGATGTAATGCCCGTGCCAGACGATTCCCAGCGGGTCCGTCTCGTTGAACCGGACGCGTACTTCTTCGGTACAGGTTAAATTTTTAGACTGCATTTTGTTTTCTTTTTTTAACCACAAAGGGCACAATGGTTTTCACAAAGGTCACCAATTATAATCAAATATATTCTGTTATAAATTCATTTTATTCGACTTTGCCAAAGTTCCAAACTTTGGCAAATTTTTAATTCTTGATAGACTTGAAGAAACGTGAATTTCCCACGAAATCCCTAGCCCTGATGGGAACGGCATCCTTTTTTGTCATTGCGATTGCTGATAAGTTCAATTTATTGATTTGCGTCGTTCGCAATGGCAAAAAAGATATAGTGGACAGCAGGTTCCCGGCTCCAAATAATCTTTACTATGCTGAATCAGACACTATTTTGCTTTCTTTCATAGAGTAAAGAGATGCTGACCATCGCAATATAAAATAAAAATAAGAAAATCAGTTCTTTAGCGATTTCGCCAATGCCGCTGTTCCTTAAAATAATATCGTAGTACGCATTCAGTCCCCAGTTCATTGGGGAAAATTGTGCAATTTTCTGCATAAATTCAGGCATCAAGAAAACCGGAACCCAGATTCCGCCAATCGCTGCCAAAACTACAACCGAAGTCGCTCCAAACGGCGCTGATTGTTCCTGAGTATCTGAAACGGTTCCAATTAAAACTCCAAATCCAATCGCTGCCAATCCTGCAAAAAGAGTCACAATAAGCAGATGAAACATTTTTCCTGAAACATCAAACTGAGGTAAATCCATTAGCGGGAAAAGCCAGATTCCCACCGCAACCATCAGCAAAAACTGGATAACACAAATGATGAGATAGGTGAATGTTTTTCCTAAAATATGAATGTAATACGGCGTCGGGCTCACGCGGACTCTCACGCTCGTTCCCTGACTTTTTTCTTTGACCAAATTAATCGACAACGGCACCACAATAAAGAAAATCGCAAACAGCGCCCACGCCGGAACGTTGTGTTGTACGGAATTCGGCATTACTTCTTCGTTGCTTTTGTTCGGCGTGATTTCTTTGAAGGTAATCAGACTTTTATTTTCAAGGTCTTCCGTCGTTCCGAGCTGGTCCTGGAAGGCTTTGTAGATTTTTTTATTCTCGATTTCGAAAACCATTTTGTTGATGGCATTCATCACAGAATTTTTGAAACCTGCGTTGGTGGCGGGGTCGAAATAGAGATGAATGTCTTTTGTCTTTGAAGCAACGGTTTTTGTCGAAGTAGAATCGGTTTCTAGGCCAAACGAACTTACGACAGTCTGAACTTTTGAATCGATATTTGAGTTTAAATCTTTCGTTAAATTTTCCGGAATGACGATGGCCATCTGATAATCTCCCGTGAACACAGCTTTCTCAGCCGATTTTTCGTTGTAATCCGTAACGAGTTCAAATGTTTTGCTGGTTTCCAGCTCTTTTTTGATGACTTTGGAAACTTCAGACTTGTCGTTATCAATGAAAATAATCGGGATTTTGGAACCTTCCAGATTTTTGAATGTCGAATCCTGAATTAAGGTGATGGTAATAATCAACAGCAACGGCATCAGGAAAATAATGACAATTCCGCCCGAATCTCGCTTCAATAACTGAATTTCCTTGATGAAACTTCTCCACAATTTATACAACATCTCTCAATTCTTTTCCGGTTAATGAAATGAAAACATCCTCCAGGTTTTCCGCATTGGCAACTCTTTCCACCAATTCTTCCGGCGTTCCTGTTGCGTGGATTTTCCCGTGGTCGATGATGGCGATTTTGGTACAGAATTCCTCTGCTTCCGAAAGGTGATGCGAGGTGTAAATGATGCACGTTCCTTTTTTATTTAAATCTAAAAGATAATCGATAATCGCTTTTTTCGATTGAACGTCAACTCCAACGGTTGGCTCGTCCAAAAATAAAACTTTCGGGTTGTGAAGTGTTCCCGCAATCAGATTGCAACGGCGTTTCATTCCGCCTGAAAACTGGTCGACTTTTTTGTTGGCGAATTTCGTTAAGCCCATCAATTCCAAAGCGTCATCGATGGCTTTGTAAAGGTCATCGTTCTTCAAACCATACAGACTTCCGAAGAATAAAAGGTTTTCTTTCGCCGTCAAAGTCGGGTAGAGCGCATATTCCTGCGGAACAACGCCGATAATTTGTTTGATTTTCGAATTGTCTTTTTTAGGCGACAAACCATTGATGGAAAAACTTCCTGACGTTGGCTTAATCAAACCTGAAAGCATAGAAATCAACGTTGTTTTTCCTGCTCCGTTAGGGCCGAGAATTCCGTAGATTTCGTTTTTATCAATATCCAAAGAAATATCATTAACCGAAAAATCTTCCGAGTTTTTGTATTTCTTGTTGAGGTTTTTTATTTCGATGATATTCTCCAAACTATATCGCTTTTCTCAATTTCTTATAAAAAGCCTCCTCCAAATCTGCAATATGCAACATCGATTTTGAAAGCTGATTGTAAATATCGCTTTTCGAATTTCTGTTTTTGTAAACCCTTGCAATATCTACGGCAAAATCTCTCCAAAGGTCGCCGATTGCGGTAATTTCTTTGGATAATTCTTTCAACTCGTCATTTTTAAGAATCACTGAGGCCTCCTGTAAAAAAGCACCGTAAATAAACCTGAATCCGCCACCGCCGGTTCCTATTTCTTCCTGCATTCTAATCAATTGTCCGAGATAATGATTGGTTACTTTTGTGCCTTTTTTCTCAGCCCATTTCGGGATGCTTTTCGCCACCCAGCGCATTGCTTTTACGCCAATTAATGGAACGGGAGCCAACATATTTTTACAGGTATCCTTAATTCCTTTTTTGATAGCTTCTTCCAAATTGACATTTTCCGGAATATATGTCGGGAAATACATATGACCTTTCGGAGCAAGTGCACCTTTAGCGTAACGAACTTTCTCGAGTTCAGCTTCAGTCAAAGTGGTTGCGAAATCCATCACAGGGTCACTGATGAGGAATTTACCGTCCTCTTTTCCGTAAACAACTAAGTTGTGGGCGTTGAAATGAAATTTATATTCTTCTGGGAAATAAGTAAGGTTGAAAACACCTACCTGAAGGCCAGTCGGTATATTTTGTTCTAAATTTTTCTCCAATGCCTTTTGAGCTTCGTCTGGATTTGAGAATTTTTGTCTTTTGATTTTAATTCCCAATCGTTTTGCCGCTTTGGTAAAAATTGAACCTGGCATTGGACGATAACTGAAACCCGGCGCAAAATTCACTTTTAGAAAAGGCAGATACACGAAAAACAATCCAGAACCGATTCCGAAAATCATTGGTTCGCTTAGTTTTAATCCTTTGTTGAGAAGTAAATTGGAGGCAACACCGTTTTCGCAGTGGGCTGTCTGATGGTGTTCGAAATTTATTTTCATTAATGGTTTGAGTTTATCAAACCTTCAAGGTTTTGAAAACCTTGAAGGTTTCTTATAGTCCGTTAAAATTTTTCAGCTCATCTACCGAAATTCCGAACGTGTCGGCGTATTTTTTCAAAGTAGATTCGCTGAGTTTTTTGAATATATTCGGTTTTGCGTGTCGTTTGACTGTCCATTGCCACTTTCCCACATAAGCTGCAAGAACCTGCAAATCCATTTTGTTGAGTTCCATAAAATAGATGATTGGGCTCACGATATTGTTGGCCACATTTTGTTTGGCTTCTTCAATTCTTTCGTTGATGAGCTCCATCGATTCATCTAAGGCCGCTTTTTTAGCTTCCCAACCGATGCTTTGTGCGGTGGTGTAATTGTTATTTTCATCAGTCACATATAACATTTCGGTCATATTTGCTGACTGCAAATTACTTTGGTCTTGTGGAATGTCTTGTTTTTTCATTGATTTTAATTTTTCAATTCCTGAATAAACAAATTGATTTCTGCTCGGATGAGTAATTTATCATTAATGAATGTCTCGCAGAAAATGTTGCAAATGTTCTCGTATTGAGAAATCAAAGAGGCTTTGGAAATGATATTGTCGCCCACTTTTGGCAACGCAAAAATCTCTATTTTTTTGATGTTGGTAATGAAACCGATGACTTTGGTTTGCACATCCGGACCTTTGAAAAAACTTTGTCCAAGAATCGATGAACAGGTTTGCGCGACATTTTCTATCAATCCAGCTTCAACAAATTCATTATTCAAAACAAAAATATTATCAGGCCTGATTTCAAAAGAAGTGATGACAGTTTCTGGCGTCAATTCCAAAATGTAATCCGCCATCAGCATTGGTTTGCGATGGGGAAGAAAATTGTGGATGTTGATTAAGTTGTCGGCCTTCAGTTCCATATTTTATTTTAACCACAAAAGTCACAAAAGCTTTTGCTATTTTTTATTTTTAAAAAGTTCAAAAAAGATAATCGTTTTAAAACTGTCTTTTTTGAACTTAGACTAATTAATTTTTTCTTTTGTGACTTTTGTGGTTTATTTTTTTTATTTCACAACGGTTTTCATCTGCGATTTTGCAATCACGGTTTCATTGATTTTCGTCACGATTTCAACCAGAGTGACGCCCATCATTTCGTTCAGGATTGTCGCTTCAGAAATCAGTTGGTCGCCTACTTTTGGTAAGCTTTCAACTTCAACAGATTTGATGGCGCCAATGTAACCAGTCGGCGATTCCTTACCCAAAAGAAAATATTTGTAACCTGTATGCAAAGCCACAGTCTGAGCTTGATGTTCAATCAAACCAGAAGCCTGGAAAATGCCTTCGCTCACGAAAATATTATCTTCTTTAATGGTAAATCCAGAAACCACGTGATTCTCCGAATAGTCGGAAACTTCGCCAACCATTACGAAAGGAAATCGTTGTGGAATCAGACTTTCTACAAAATCTTTGTCGGAATTTGATAAGTTACTTTCCATTAGCAAACCGTCAACAAGGCACAAGAGTAAGCGAATCTTCCACTTTCCGGAACGCAAAGAAGGATTTTTTCACCTTTCTTCAATTTTCCAGAATTCATCAATTGTTCAACAGCGATGAAGATAGAACCAGCACCGATATTTCCCACTTCGGAAAGGTTGTAGAACCACTTTTCCCAAGGAAAATCCAATCCTACATTGGCAAATTCCTCCTTCAACCCATCTTTGAAGTAACCAGAAGAGATATGCGCCAAAACGTGGTCTACAGTATCAGGGTCCAACTGATGTTTGTCAAAAGATGTTCTCAAACTTTCTGCACCTTTTACCAAGATATATTTGTCAAGGATTTTGGTGTCTTGCTTCAAAGCGAAAATCGATTGGTTCAACCATTCTTCCGCTGGATATTCTGCCCAAGATTTCAAGCTTCCGTCTTCCTGTTTTTCGCAACCGGAATACATACAAGCTTCGATTTCGTGCGCATAAGAATAGAAATCAATCCATTCGATTCTCAAAGATGTTTCGTTTTCTCTTGGTTTGTTTTCCAATAAGAATGCGCCAGCACCGTCAGACAACATCCATCTTAGGAATTCTCTTTTGAAGGCGACGATTGGTCTTTCTTCCAAAAGTTTCAGGTTTTCTGCCTCATGGTTGAATTTGTCCGCCGTCATCCAAGAAGAAAATCTTTCGGAACCTACGCAAACAGCATTGTTTTTCACATCTGCTTTTACAGAAAGGAAACCGTAGTTCAAAGCGTTCATTCCGGAGTTGCAAAGTCCCATAGAAGTGTTGATTTCCACAGATTTTCCAATGTTCAACTCACCGTGAACCATTGAGGCGTGCGAAGGCTGGATTTGGTCTGCAGAAGTCGTTCCGCAAGACAAAAGTTCCATATCTTCTTTTGTGAATTTGTCATCAAACAAACCTTCAATCGCTTTTGCCGTGATTTCTGCATTGGAATGCGTCGGTTTGGAGTTGGTGTCCAAAGCGTAATATCTGGTTTTGATTTGATTGTTTCTCAAAATCAATGCTCTGGCTTTGGATGGTTTGTCATTTACCAGTCCTAGGTAGTTTTCCATTTCGTCGTTAGAAATCGGGTCATTTGGTAAGTACGTGGAGGACTTGGTGATATATACGTTACTCATTATTTATTTTAAATTTATTCCTTGTAAATATTCTCTTTGTTTCTTTCTTTTGAACCACAAAATAGGCGTCAATAGGATGTGTGGCACCAATACGATTGGCGAAATCACCCAGATTGCTGTCATCAAATATACCTTAAAGAATTTAATCAGCAAAGGTCGTTTTTCTTTTTTCTTGATAATCAGATTACTCCAAACAGTGAAAATTTTATTACCAACTTTCTCTACCCGAACAAGAAAAGGGCGGATTTCCACCGCACCATTTTTCACTAAATCGGGCTGAAGATTGGCAAAATCGCCTTTGTCCAAATATGTTTTGATGATTTCGCCATATTTCCCTGCACCGTTGATTTCCTCGTCGGAAACGCCGGCGGAAGGCAACATTCCGGATTTTTCTTTTTGTCCAGTGGTCATCCATCGCAAAATGGTAAGAACGCTGGTGTAATTGTCGTGTCTATCGACCAATGCGATATTTCCAACCAATTTGGCGTTCAGGTTTTTCAAATAGACTTTCAATTTTTCCTGAGAAAGCATCCACATATTTCGCGTTCCGGAGATGGTCACAATTGGCGTGTCTTTCATAATCTGCTCGGCAAATCCACTTTTCAAAAATGAAATAATTGGGATTGACGGCGTGAGGTACCAAACCTGATAAGCGAACAAAATCAAATCGAATTTGGTGTTCAAAACCTCATCGGAAGGTGGATAGATTTCGCTTGGGATTTGAAGGTAAGATTCTGGGAAAGTGTTGAAAAAAACATCACTTGGCCAAGGAAAAGGAAAATCCTTTTTGAGTCGGATGTTGTAGTAGATGACGTTGTAATCTGCATTGTTCTCAAACGGATGGGCGATATTTTTTGCAATATCTTCCAATTGTCCGGTTTGAGAATAGTATATGACAAGTATGTTTTTCTGCATTAATAACTAATATGTAACAAAAATAAGATTAATAATTTTATTATTTTCGTCTTAGTACCATAATTGATGCCGAACTGTGTATTAAATTATAATTAATGGACTCGGGAAACGCATTTTTCCCATTGATGAAAATCAACGTTTCTGGTAAGTTCTGAATCTCAGAAAGATTGAAGGAATCGTCGGAAATCAGCAACACGTCGATTTCTTTTTCGAGGTTTGAAATTCCATTGATATAATTCAGTTTTCTACGTTTTACCAGATAATTGTTTTCCGCGATTTGTCTTTTTTCTTCGTTTTTGATGAACGTGAAAATTTTTCTGCTCGCTTGTTGCAAAGTCAATAGAATGTCTTTTTGCCCGTAATCATCAGCTATATGAAGGATTGTAGCGTCTTTTCGAATGTATGTATTCAATTCAAAATAGACCGATTTGTTTTCATTAAAATCAGCTTTCACAGCCTTCACAACTTCCGTTTCTTTGTAGAGGAAACTCAGGAATAGTTTCTTTTTGAAATAATCTTCGTCCTCAATTTCGTTTCTTAGTTTCGCAAATTCATTTCGGAAATCAGCATTGATATTTTTCGCTCGTTCTTTGTAAGTCGTTCCAAAAGTCAAATCATCTTTGCTGATTCTGTCGCCAACTTTCACCGTGATACTTCCATCATAAATGATGAAATCGCCTTTCGGCAAAACTTCAGAATTCCCGTGAATGTAAATCGGCAAAATGTCTAAACCAAATTCTTCGGCCAAATAAAATGCGCCTTTGTGAAAACGTTTGATATCATTGGTGTAAGACCTTTCAGCTTCCGGAAAAACAACTAAGGAATAACCTTGGTCAATCTTTTCTTTTAATTTTTCCTTGCCATTTTCGATGCCTTGCGAAACCGGGAAAAACCCTAGAGCTTTCACGAGTTTTCCAAAAATTGGCGAATCATAAACCCAATCGTTCACGAGATAAACGATTTTGTGCGTTGTCATTCCAATCGCTAAAGTATCAAGAAATGAAGTGTGATTCGCAATGATAATCGCAGGTTTACTAAAATCTTCATTCGGATTTGAAATGACTTTTTTCTTTACAAATGGATTTCCGTAAAGGACAGATTTCATAAACTTGGCCAAAATCAGTTTGATGATATCCAAGGTTTTTCCTTTCGCATTTTTTACGAAAACGCTTCCAAGCGCAGAGAACATCAATCCGCCCAAACCATAATAAATAAACAGAATCACGGAATGAAAAAACAGCCTGAGCGTAATCGGCGACAAACCTTTTTTCTGTCTATTAATAATTAAAAATCTAAACCAGAACGGATATAAAGTTGAGGTAATGATAATCACGGATAGCATTCCAATCAAAGCGACTAAAGCCAACGAGTGCAACGCAGGATGTTTAGCGAAAATCAAAGAACCGATGGATAAAATTGTGGTGAAAACTGCCAAGATAATCGAAATTCTATACGTCGGAAGTTCATTTTTTCCCGTTGTATGTTCTTTTTGCATTGCTTTTGTGAGGAAAATACTGAAATCGTCACCAACGCCGAAAACCAATGTGCAGACAACGGTACTGAAAATATTTAATTCTAATCCTAAGAAATATAAAATTCCCGCCGTCACAACTCCTGTTAATACAATTGGAAACATCGTCAGTAAAGTCAGTTCAAAATTTCTGAAGAAAACAATTATTGTCAGGAGAATTGCCAACAGAGAGTAATTAATCAAGGTATTGAAATCTCTTTTAAGCAATCCCAAAAAGTTTTCATTCATCTGCTGACGGTCGATGGCGATGGCGTCGTGTTTCTTTTCAATGTCTTTGATGAAGGCATCTCTTTTCTTTTCGTCTACTTTTACCACATTCGAAACAGTGTAAAAACCATTTTCCTGACTCAGGAATTCTGAGATTTGAAGCGCTTTTATTTTTTCATAATCTTTGAGGCTTAAAGTAGGATAGGCTTTATTTAAATTTTCACTGAACTGGTCAAAAGCAGAACTGTTGAAACCGAATTTGTTCCCATTCGAAACCAATTCGGAAATTGTGGAGCTCTTCTTATTCTCGTTCCAGAAGTTTTGCCAGATTGCTACTTTTTTCTGCTGGTCTTCTTTAGACAAAACAACGTTTCCAAGTGAATTATAGCTTAAGATTTTACCATCTTTCTTTTCTCTTTCCAAAAATGTACTTAAGTCTGAATTTCTGGCGAGAGCTTCTTCCTCAGAATTTCCGTAAGAAATCGTGTAGATGGATTTTGAGGTGATGTCTGACAGTTTTTCAAGTTTCGCCTCACTGATTTTTAATTCTTTCGGAATGTAATTTAAGTCGCCAATATCTTCATTGAAACCCACGTGACGGAAACCAAACAAACACGCAATAATCACAAGCGAACAGCCGATAATCAACGGCTTGTTTTTTTCGTAAGGATAATGCCCGATTTTATCGATGAAGTTGCTGTTTAATGTATCTGATTTTTCTTTCGGGTGATACAGTTGCGGAACAATGATTAAAGCTAAAACCGAAGAAAATAAGACCGTAATCGAAGCGAAAAGTCCCAAATCTTTCAAAGCTTCCGAACGTACAAAAACCAAGCATAAAAATGAAACCGCCGTGGTTGCACTACTTAAAATTATTGGCTGTGTAATTTCTTTGTAAAGCTCTTCAATATTGTTGTTGTGCTTATAATGCGTGAGAATGTGAAGCGCATAATCAATTGTAATTCCAATTAGAATAGCACCCACGCTTAAGGAAATGGCTGAAATTTTATCTTTAATAAAATACAAAACCATCAACGCCAATAAAACAGAGAATAAGGTCGGCAGGAAAACAATAATCGGTGTGAAAAAATTTCGGAAATAATAAATCAGTAAAATCAGCAAAACCGTCATCGAAATAATTACCGTATTCTGAATGTCTTTCTTGATTTGCTGGGCGTTTGCAACCGCAATCACTGGCGAACCAAAATAGCTCAGTTCGGTTTTCCCTTTAAATTCTTTGTTGAGGTTGTCTTTGATTTCGTTTAACTGATTGACAAATATTTCGTTATTTTTGGTGTCGTTGCTCTTGTTTTTCGGTTCGATGAAAAGCAGGAGGTTTTTTCCGTCTTTGGTAACAACGTAATTATCTTCAAGCTTAAAATCTTTGCTGATGTTTAAAGCATTCAGTTTTTTGATTCCGAGAAAAGTGATTCCCAAAGGGTCTTTTTTAATGAAATCTTTCGTGACCAAACTTGTCGGCGAAACCAAAGAAACGTAATTGTTCTCGACCTGTTTTGCAATGCTGTCTTTGTTGAGTTTCCTTTCAATTTCCAGATAATCGTTTTCGTCTAAAAACAACGGGAGATTCTGATTGACAAAATCGAATGTTTCGGAAATCTCATTGTCATTCACCTTTCCCTGAACGGAAATGATGTATTTCTCTAAAGGTTTTGTTTTTTCTAAAAATGAATCGGCCGTTTCGGATAACTGGAAATTGTCGTCTTTCGACTTCTTTTCGATAATGACGATGATTTTGTCTGAAAAATTAAGTTGTTTCAAAACTTTCGCCGTCAGGTCAGATTTTTCACTTTTTGGGATAATCTGATTGATATCTTCTTCAAAATTGATTTTCGATGCAAAAAATAAGCACAGAAAAGCAATTCCCATCGCAACGGCAATGGAAAGGATTCTGTTTTTGGCAATCAGATAATATAAATGAATGAAAAAGCGATGCATTTTTAAATTTGGTTCAGATGTATTTCTACGGCTTGGAAATGGTTAAAGTTTTTGTGCTTTCGAACTTATTCATTTTCAAGGACTAAAATCGAAATATTTATAAATTTTAGTCTGCGAAATTAGTAAAAAAGTTAAGAGTTTGAAAGTCAAAACTAGACTAATTTTTGTGGAAAATCAATAATATATATAAGGTATAGACAGGAGAAATAATTGTTAAAATGATTAATTACAAAAAAACGCCTACTTTTGCAAAAATTTTTCAGGATGCCAAAAAACTTAGTGATTGTCGAATCTCCGGCAAAAGCAAAAACAATTCAGAAATATTTAGGTTCAGATTTCGAGGTCAAATCCAGCTTCGGACACATCCGCGATCTGCCTAAAAAAGGAATGGGAATCGACTTGTCGAATTTCACGCCCGACTATGAAGTGTCTGCTGATAAGAAGAAATTGGTGGCAGAACTGAAAGCCTCTGTGAAAAAAGCCGATATGGTTTGGCTTGCTTCCGATGAGGACCGCGAAGGTGAAGCGATTGCCTGGCATTTGGCAGACGAATTAAAACTTAAACCTGAAAATAGAAAAAGAATCGTCTTCCACGAGATCACCAAAAATGCGATCTTGAAAGCGATTGACAATCCAAGGGATATCGACCAGAATTTGGTTAATGCACAACAGGCAAGACGCGTTCTGGACAGAATCGTTGGTTTCGAAATGTCACCAGTTCTCTGGAAAAAAGTGAAAACCGGACTTTCTGCAGGACGTGTGCAATCCGTTGCTGTAAGATTGGTGGTTGAGAGAGAAAAAGAGATCCGCGAGTTTACCCCAAAACCAAGTTTCAAATTGGAAGGGATTTTCCTCAACAATGCACAGCAGGAGATCTTGGCGAAATTGAAAAAAGATTTCGAGAAAGAATCGGATGCAGAGAACTTCCTGAACTTGGCCAAAACCACAGACTTCAAAGTTCTGAATGTGGAGACCAAACCAGGAACCAGAACAGCTTCTGCACCGTTCACGACTTCAACTTTGCAACAGGAAGCTTCTTCCAGATTGGGTTATAACGTGACGTCCACAATGCGTTTGGCGCAGAGACTTTATGAGGAAGGATTCATCACGTATATGAGAACGGATTCCGTGAATCTTTCTCAGGAAGCGATCAATGGCGCGAAGGCGCAGATCATCTCAGAATACGGTGAAAATTATTCCAAACCAAGAAATTATACCACAAAATCATCTTCTGCACAGGAAGCCCACGAGGCGATCCGTCCGACAGATTTCGCGTTGAAATCCATTGGTGATGCGCAGTTGAACAAATTATACCAATTGATCTACAGACGAACTCTGGCTTCTCAAATGGAGAATGCGAAAATCGAGAAAACCGTGATCGAAATTGGAAACGCCAAGTTGCCACAACATTTCGAAGCGCAAGGTGAGGTCATCATTTTCGATGGTTTCCTTAAGGCTTATGGCATTGTGAAAACCGAAGATGAAGATGATGAAAGCAACGAAAAATTGTTACCGAAAGTTTCCGTTGGCGAAGCTTTAGACTATAAAAAAATCACCGCGACTGAAAAGTTCACAAGACCATCTGCAAGATTTACGGAGGCTGGTCTGGTGAAGAAACTGGAAGAGTTAGGCATCGGTCGTCCATCAACTTATGCACCGACTATTCAGACCATTCAGAATCGTGAGTATGTAGATAAGAGAGAACTCGAGCCACAAACGAGAGAGATCGTTAAAATGACATTGGGGAAATCAGGTGTCAAAAAAGAGGTGCTTCAGGAAAAATTTGGTGGTGATAAAAACAAATTTATCCCAACCGATATTGGTGAGGTCGTGAATGATTTCCTAACCAATAATTTTGCTGAGATCTTGGATTATGGTTTCACAGCGAAAGTGGAGGAAAGTTTTGACCACATCGCAAGTGGCGACCAGAAATGGAAAGAAATGATGACGGATTTCTATTCCAAATTCCATCCAAGGATTGAAGATGTAGAGGAAAATGCAGACCGTGCTAATGGCGAAAGAAGTTTGGGTGTCGATCCTAAATCTGGGAAAAATGTCTATGCAAGAATTGGAAGATTCGGACCGATGATCCAGATTGGTGAGCAGGATGATGAGGAGAAACCGATTTTTGCCTCATTGATGGCCAATCAAAATATTGCGACCATCACTTTGGAAGAAGCTTTGGAAGTTTTCAGACTGCCTTTTGATTTGAAAGAAGTGGACGGACAATCCGTAACCATCGGCGTTGGAAGATTTGGACCGTATGTGAAATGGGGCGAGACCTACATCAGCATTCCGAAAGGTGAAGACCCGCTTTCCGTAGATCAAAACCGTGCAGAGGAGATCATCAACGAAAAGAAAGTGGCAGACGCGCCAATCGCAAGCTATAAAGGCGAACCAGTGACGAAAGGAACCGGAAGATTCGGACCGTTTATCAAATACCAAAGTATCTTCATCAACGTTCCGAAACGTTATAACTTCGATAATCTGTCTCAAGCCGACATCAACGAATTGATCGATGCGAAACTGGAAAAAGAGGCCAACCGATACATCCAACATTGGGAAGCGGAAAAGATCTCCATCGAGAATGCGAGATGGGGACCGATCGTGAAACACGGCAAGAACATCCACAAGATCCCGAAAAAGAAAGACGACACCAAGTACGAAGCAGACGAACTGAAAGATGTTTCCCTGGATGAGGTGAAAAAATGGATCACGGCGCAAGACCCAAAAGCCTTCGTTGAAAAAAAGAAACCTGCAGCCAAAAAGCCAGCCGCCAAAAAAGCAACCACAGCGAAGAAAGCACCGGCAAAGAAACCTGCTACTAAGAAGTAAGAGTTTTTAAACTTAAAATATTAAACCCCTTTTGATTTTCGAAAGGGGTTTTGTTTAGAATTATAGATTTACAAATTGAAGTACCATATTAGAATAAATATGTCGATGATGACTTCTGTTATGTTGATGTATAAATGTTTTGGGACAACAGTTTGTAAAAACCTATCTAGAAAAAAGTAAAGCAATGATGCTATAAATATTCCATATGCGAAAACATATCCCCATCCTTCGTAGCCAGGATAGAGGATAAAATAAATGCCGATCAATATACCAATTGCTGAGGTTGAATTACCAACGGTTAATTTGTATTTACTTTTAGTTTCCATTTATGATCATTAAAGTGACATAATATCGGCTTTCATCATCCGAGAATACGAATGTGTATCCAAGATTTCAATAGTCTTTTTTAAATGTTTCATTATATGCTTTTACGTGATTTGGAAATTCCTCTTCAAAAAGTGGATAAGAAACTCCTACCAACGTGATTTCAAAATTATCACTATCCATACCGCTTATTTGATTTCCTAATCCTTTAATTTCAATTCCATTCGCATTTAAAACTTTTAAGTTCTTAATTGTTTGGGTCGCTACTAATTTGTCTTCAGGATAGTCATCTGTTAATTCAATGCTATTCCCCAAACAATAGTTTTTGAAATAATCATAACCTGAAATAATATTATTTAAGTGAATTTGTCCAAAGACAGTTCCCATCGGTGGTCTGCTTTTTCAAATTCAGTAGTTCCGATTAATTTATCGTCAAGAAATATTTTGTACTGTTTTGTCGCCATTGTTTTTACCTCTCACTATTAATAACCAAATATATCCACAATTATCAATCCACCCAAAAACCATTTTTCATATAAAAAAAGTCTTTGTGATATTCTATTTATACAACTCCACCTCTATAAAATTATTAACCTTCTTAAAGTTTTCTTTTGCACCTTGTTCTTTTCTTTTGATCAAATCTTGCTTTGATAATGCATTTCCGTTCGCATCAGAAAATATCGTGTCCGACATTTCTGAGGAACTGTGTATGAGTTTTATATTCCTAGCCGGGTCTTTTTTATACTCATTCCAAAGTTGGTTGAATTTTTCATTGGTCAGAAAAGTTTCTTTCGTTTTAGAATCAATAATCAAAGGTTGATAGTCAATTTTTTGACTTCCAACCAAATTGAAAACATGGTCACCTTTATCATCTTCAATATTCAAAATCAAACCGGGAAGACCACAGAATTTGTAAGGCCCATCTTGGATTTGGATGTAGCTGGCGAACCAAGCAGTCCAATTTCTTCCGCCAAAAGTGGTGGTGGCTTTTTGAACTTTAAAACCTTCGATGCTTTTTGTATCGGGCAAGATTGTCCAATTTATTTTCTTGTTTTCTTTTAAGGCGACATTGGTCGCAAAGATGGAAGTGTGATAGATTGTTTCAAAATCGGGATAGCGTTTGGAAACGCGGAAATTGACTTTCGCCATTTTGACTTTCCTCATATCAATAGTCATAGATCTCGACACTTTTGATTTCTCAAATTCTGCCTTGAAGAGAGAATCTCTGGTGATCAATAGAGCGCTATAAAAGTTGGAACCATCTTTTGTGATATCCAGATTCATTATTTCTTTTTCAACAGAATTTTTGTTTAGAGAGTCTATTTTGAAAGTATATTCGTAGGTAAATCTTTGATTTTGAGCGAGAATTATAGAAAATGCAAAAAGTGAAATTAGAAGAATTAGGTTTCTCATTATAATCAAATGGTTTAATGTCTGTAGTAAAGAGTTTTCGGTTGAGTTAATAATTCAAATATAATGATTATCCAATATCCATAGGGTCTTCTTAAAATTCCACCCCAAACCGCAGGACACTCCCTGCAAGCATTTCCATTAATTTAGCTGAAAATCAAATCAATGAAGCCACCAAAACACATCACCCGCAAAGACTTTTTACAGACCTCAGCATTAGGCATTGTTGCCGTGGTTTTTGGGACATCCTTCACCAAGGCATTTGATTTTTCTGAAAATCCTTACTTCAATCTGAAATCCATTGGACGACAATTTTCCCTCGAAGGATATTATATTTGGTGCAGTTCCCCGATTTGGGGCGACGATGGCAAAGTCCACCTTTTCTACTCCCGATGGAAGAAGGAAAAAGGAATGGGCGGTTGGCTCAACGGTTCCGAGATCTGCCGGGCAGAAGCCAATTCACCTTTCGAAAAATTTGAGCATAAGCAAGTCATTCTTGCACCGCGAGGTGGCGACTTTTGGGATGCGACCACTTGCCACAATCCATTGATCACAAAGGTGGACGACCAATATTTACTTTTCTTTATGGGAAACTCCAACGGGAAAACCAACACCAAAAGAATCGGATTGGCAACTTGCAAAACCCTAGATGGCGATTGGACAAGACCAGAACAACCTTTGATTCTACCCGGAAAAGAAGGCGCGTGGGACGACCATTGCACCACCAATCCCGCTTTCGTGAAAGGCAACGACGGCCAATATTGGCTGTTCTACAAATCCTGGAACACCGCCGAATATGTCTACCAAAAAGGAAGCGTCCGAGGCAATCGAAAATACGGTTTGGCAAAAGCCGATTCGCCGCTAGGACCTTACACCAAAGTCTCCGAAAATCCGGTCATCGACTTCTCAAATATGCCCAACAATGCCCAATTGGAAGACGCTTTCATCTGGAAGCAGAGCGAAAAATTCCATATGGTGGCACGCGATATGGGTTTCTACAACCACGAGTACGGCCTGCATCTCACCACCAAAGACGGCATCCAATGGACAAAACCAAAAATCGCCTATCTCGATATGAAATCATATATCCAGGAACCCGAGCCAGCAAAGCACCTGAAACGATTCGGAAGGCTGGAGCGCCCGATGCTACTGATGAGCAAAGACGGCAAAAAACCGCAGTTCCTTTTCGGTGCCACGCAGGGTGGCGCGTTCGAGACTTCTACCACGTTTGTCTTCGAGATCAAAAATTAGGAGCCGGGAACCTGCTTTCCGTTGCAATTCCTCGCACCAAAGCTTTGTCCATCGCTTGCTGTGGGATTTCCACTGCACTCAGGGCTATGGGATTTGTTATCCAATCAACATTTCCCAAAAAAACATCAGCATCATCTTCCAAATCAATTAGCCTATAACAAATTTGATTTTAAAGCCATCAGCCATCCGCCATTAGCCAAAAACCATTAGCCATTCGCAACCTTAGACTTGCTCCTCAAAAATATCAATCCTGCCAAAATTACCAACGCACCAACAGATTGCATCGTCGTCAATTTCTCACCGTCCAAAATTCCCCACATAATAGCCACAATCGGCATCAGCAAAGTTACTGTAGATGCGAATAGTGGAGTAGAGATACTCAATAATTTGTAATTCATCATCATCGCCAATCCAGTTCCGAAAATCGACAACATCGCTACGAATCCTAAACCCACAAAATTATCTTTCGTAAAACTAAAATGCGAGAAAAATCCTGAGAAAACCAACGACACCAAAGATGGCAGAAATAATACAAATGAAAAAATATAAGCCGACATCAAGATAGCCGGAACGTCGTGCAATTTGGATTTCACAGTTGTTGTACTGATGGCGTACAGCAAGGTTGCGAGGAGCAAAAGCAAGATCGGGTAGATTTTGATCTCACCACTTTCTCCACTTCCCAAGGCCAAAATACAAGCACCAGTAAAACTGATCATAACACCAAGCAATTGTCTTTTTGAAGTCGAGAATTTCCAAACCAAAGACCCAACGATAATCACAAATATCGGCATCATTGAATTGATGATTCCTGCAATGCTACTGCTAATCTCCATTTCCGCCATTGGAAACAAAAACATCGGGACAAAACTCCCCGAAAGTCCGGCAATAATTAACCATTTCAAATGTCGCTTCGGAAATAGTTTTATTTTGTAAATAGCAAACGGCATCAGCATGATTCCCGAAATCAAAACACGCAAAGCGCCCAATTCATAAGGACTGAAGTGTTCCAAAGATTTTTTGATCAATATAAATGATGAACCCCAAATCACGGATAATGCGATGAGGAGAATCCATTTTTGTTTTTCTGCGGTCACGAGATTTGCTGTTTTAATAAGTTGAGATAATCACTTTTCGAAATCATTTTCGCACCCAGACTTTCCAAATGTTCGGAATGTATTTGGCAATCGATGAGTTCCCATTCATTTTGATATTTGGTTGTGAAATGAATAAATCCAGCTTTTGATGCGTTGGAAACTTTGGAAAACATACTTTCGCCGCAGAAAACTTTTCCAACTTGAATGCCGTAAAATCCACCAACCAATTCTCCATTCTGCCAAACCTCAAAACTTTTAGCTTTCCCTAATTGATGAAGTTTCACAAACGACTCTATCAGTCCTTCATTGATCCAGGTTCCGTCTTGGCCTTTTCGTTCCGCCATTTTGCAATTCCTCATCACATCTTCAAAACATTGGTTTTCCGAGAATTGAAAAACGTCGTCTCGCAAGATTTTCTTCATCGATTTTGAGATTTTGATTTCATTCGGGAACAATACAAATCTCGGGTCGGGACACCACCAAAGGATTTCTTCGCCTTCGTTGTACCAAGGAAAAAGTCCCAACTGATAGGCAAACCAAAGTCTTTCCGGCTTCAAATCGCCACCAATGGCCATTAGCCCGCCATCTGGATCGTAAAGTTCCGGGTCAGGAAAAGAAATATCTTCTGGGTCTAAGCGAAACATTTTTTAGGAATATATTTTAATTTTGTTTATCGCAAATTTGGCTGATTAAGCAGACTTTTTAAAAATTTCATCTGCTAAATCAGCCAAATCTGCGAGAGCTTAATTTATCGGATTTTAATTTCATTAATGGATGTTACAAAACCTTGTCTAACATCTTCATAATGCTCGTGTTTCCCATTTCTCACCACCCATTTTCCGGCAACAACAGTTCCAAGCAAATGCGATGAATCAGAAGAATAAACAATAGTATTACAAAGATTTTTAAGAGAAGAAGTCGCAATCAAAGGCGCTTTTGCATCAATCACAACCGCATCAAAACTTTGTCCGACCTTGAAGAAGTTCTCATTCTCAAAAGCCATCGACTTCCGTCCGGATTTCCAAGCCGTCTTCAAAGCATTAAATCCGCTGTCACCAAGATTTGGCTGGAAAAAAGTGTCGCGTCTGTGCGTGTAGATTCGCTGTCCGTAATCCAGAAGTAGCAAATCTTCCAAAGGATTCACACAAATCTGACTGTCCGTTCCAATCGACCAATTCCCACCAAAATTTTGATAATCTTTAAATCTAAATCTTCCATCCCCCAAATTCCCTTCTGTTGACGGGCAAAGAACGATGTTCGCACCAGATTTCGCAATGCCTTCAACCTCATTATCTTCGAGGTGTGTACAGTGAATCAAATTAAAATTCTCATTCACCTCACAATTTTCCAAAAGCCATTCTGCAGGTCTTTTTCCGTAAAAATCCACAGAATCTTTGATTTCCTTCAACTGTTCCGCGATGTGAATATGAAACGGATAATCTTTCGCAAACAAAGAAGACTCAATCAAATCCTCTTTCTGAACCGCTCTCAAAGAATGCGACCCAACCGCCAAATTTGCTTTGTCATAAAACTTTATCGACTGTTTCGAAGCTTCCAGTAATTGATAATAATCCTCAATATTTTTAGAGATAAAACGCTTTTGCAAATCGTAAGGTTCCGTCCCAAAATTCCCCTTCTGATAAAACATCGGAATCAGAGTAATTCTGATTCCAACTCTTTTCGCAGCAACAACCAATCTTTCTCCCATTTCGGAGAGATTTTGATAAGCTTTTCCATCTTTATCGTGATGCACATAATGAAACTCTGCCACCGATGTGTAGCCGTTTCGCAACATTTCTGCGTACAACATTGCCGCAACATCTTCCATTTGCTCGGGCGATAGCGACAACGCAATTCGGTACATTGCATCGCGCCAGCTCCAGAAATCATCCGGAACTTCCGAGCCTTCAAAATATTCCGCCAAACCGCACATCGCATACTGAAAAGCGTGCGAATGCGCATTCTGAAATCCCGGCAAAACATAGCCGTCAACATATTCGCCTTCGGGTGTTTCCACGGTTTTCAGTTCAGAGATATTTCCGGCGTCGTCCAGCTTTACAAAAGCATTTTCCATCCATCCGTTTTCGGTCAGTAATCCTTTGAATGTGTACATTTTCTAGTTGATGGTTTTTGGTTCATAGTTGATAGTTACCAACATTTTTTTTTAATTTTTTGGGCAGCTTTTCCGCCTTCCGCTCCCAAACCTAACGAAGTGGTTCGACGAAGTCAATCTTTTTGCCAAAGCTTTACCAGCCGCAAAAAAGGATTTCCGCTCAAGTCGGGCTGCAGATTCATCATAAATTCAAATTTTGCGATAAAAACATTATTTTGTCATTCCGTAGGAATCTAAACAATCTAGATTTACTTTGTCTAACCACTTCGCTAGGTTTCCTACGGAATGACAAACTCTGTGACAATTAGAGAAACTAAATAAATTTCATTTGTTCTATAAGATTTACCAAAGTCTCTTTCAAAACCACTTGAATTCTCTCCGCATTAGTTTCATCATAACACATTTCCGAAGCATCCATATAATTGGTCTTGCACATTTCCAGTTGCAAAGCGTGAATTTTTTCCGCCGGTTTTCCAAAACTTCTCGTGATGTAACCACCTTTGAAAGGATGATTATGCGAGAATTCATAACCTTTATTTTGCAGAGAATCAATCGCTGCTTCGATTAATTCTGGACTTGCAGTTGTTTCATCATTATCACCTAGAATCAAATCTGGAAAATCCTCAGAACGAATTCCGGGAACAGATTTCCTAATCGAATGCGCATCAAACAACAACACTTTCCCAAACTCAGCGTTTATTTCATTTAAAAGTTCGTTCAATTTCTCATGATAAGGTTTGTGAAACAATTCAACGCGTCTGGCAACTTCTTCAGAATCCGGAATGTAATCATCTCTATAAATATGATTTCCATTAAAATCCGTAACCGTAACAACATCCGTAATCACTCGTCCATCATTATAAAGCGGTTGATTTTTCGGATTTCTATTAAGGTCGACAACCCATCTGCTGTAATTTGCTGTAATGATTGTAATTCCCAAATCAACTGCAAAACTATAAAGCTTATCGATGAACCAATCTGTGTCGTCCAATTTATCAGACAATTCAGGATTCATTTTAGATTTAATATCATCCGGAATGAAAGTACCAGCGTGAGGAACGCTAATGATAATGGGAACTTTTGAAGTTTTAGGTTCGATGATTTTAAAGATTTCCATAGATTTTTTTGAAGTTGAAATATAAAAATAATCCCTGCATCTTTTATCAAAAATGCAGGGATTTATTATAGATTGATTCTAAAAATCTTAGAATGGCAAATCGTCATCTTCGTCCTCTGCGAAAACGTTCTTGTTATCAGCAGCCGGTTGACCTTGGTTTGGAGTCGCCTGAGTTGGCTCGTTGAAATCTGAGGAAGCATCTTTTTCCATTCTCCATCCTACGATAGAGTTGAAATACTTCACTTCACCTTGTGGACTCGTCCATTCTCTACCTCTGATATTGATATGAACTTTCACTTTGTCACCAACTTTATGAGTGTTCAGCAAGTCCACTTTATCTTGAGTAAATTCAATATTAATGGGTTGTGGATATTGTTCTTCAGTCAAAAGAACTAGTTCTTTTTTTTGAAATCCGCTTGCAAATGTTTGTAAATCAGAAATCTTCTTAATTGTTCCTGTTAATTCCATATCTTCAAAATGTTTTAAGAGTGTAAAGGTAGTAAAAAGTATCGATGTTAGTGGAAATCGACCACTCAAAAAACTTTAAAAAAAGATTGAAATAATTTTGGAGGTAATATTAAAAGGTTCTATATTTGCACTCACCAAAACGAAAGAAAAGAAGTTCTTAAAAATTATGCGGATGTGATGTAATTGGTAGCCATGCCAGACTTAGGATCTGGTGCTTCACCGCGTGGGGGTTCGAGTCCCTTCATCCGCACAATGCTAAAAATTTCTAAGCAATTAGGAATTTTTTTTATGCGAAAATAGCTCAGCTGGTAGAGCACGACCTTGCCAAGGTCGGGGTCGCGGGTTCGAGTCCCGTTTTTCGCTCCACCTCTGCCCTGGTGGTGGAACTGGTAGACACGCAGGACTTAAAATCCTGTGTCCGTAAGGACGTACGGGTTCAAGTCCCGTCTGGGGTACAAAACGACTGTTGATCTTAGGATTTGCAGTCGTTTTTGTTTTCAGCCTAAATTTTTGGATAACGAGATAAAAAATAACAGACAATTATTTGTCTGTTATTTTTTTTAAATATTAATAATTCTTTAAATCTTACTTCAAAAGCGCATTAAAAGTATCGCCTTGTCTGATGTCGCCAGAATTGTAACCTTTCATAAACCATTCTTCCCTTTGTGCAGAAGAACCGTGCGTAAAGCTTTCTTGGTTCACGTAGCCTTGCGCTCTTTTCTGGATATTATCATCTCCAACTGCCGCTGCGGCGCTCATCGCTTGTTGGATGTCGCCAGGTTCTAATATTTTCTCGCGGTTGTCGGTTTGTTTTGCCCACAATCCAGCGTAGAAATCGGCCTGAAGTTCATTGGCAACAGAAACTTTGTTCATTTCTGCTTCAGAATATTTTCCACTTCTTCTGAGTTGATCTACTTTTTGCAAAGTTCCTAAGAGATTTTGGATGTGATGTCCATATTCGTGGCCAAGAACATAAACTATGGTAAACTCTCCAACCTTCGCTCCAAATTTCTGCTGGAGTTCATTGAAGAAGCTCAAATCCATATAAATGGTTTGATCTGCCGGACAATAGAAAGGTCCCATTTCTGACTGGGCCGCGCCACAACCAGATTGTGTTCCATTTTCAAAAAGAACAACTTTTGCGGGCTTGAATTGAATGCCGTTTTCCTGAAAGATTTTAGCCCAGGTTTCTTCATTTAGAGCGGTTGTCATATTTACAAATTCTCCAATAGTATGTTCTTCCTTGGAAAGCTGTCTTTGTTCGGATTGTTGTGGTGCAGATGCGCTGTTGTTCAAAATGGCTGAAGGATCTCCTCCCAAAAAGAAAACAATTGCCGCGATGATGATTGTGCCTAGTCCTCCGCCAACGAGCATTCCGCCACCTCCACCTGAGCCACGTCTGTCATCGAAGTTGCCACTTCTGTCGTTTGTCCATTTCATCTTGTAATATTTTGTGTTTTAAAATTAATACTTTCTTTTTGATATTTAAGTAAATTTTTTTTGGATCTTCTTTTAAAAATAGCCCTGATCGTAGAGGAAATCCCACAGCAAGCGATGGGAAAGGCTTGGTGCGAGGAATTGCAACGGAGAGCAGGTTCCCGGCTCCTAAAAATTGTCCAATCAGAAATTCTAATTTGAATTCTTGTTGAAGTCTATCATTTTCAATGCTGTAACCGCGGCTTCTACGCCTTTGTTGCCCAAGTTTCCGCCACTTCTTGCGATGGACTGCTCCTTGTTGTCGTCTGTCAAAACGCAGAAGATTGCTGGTGTTTCTGTGAGAATATTACAATCTTTGATGCCTTGTGTAACGCCGGAACATACGAATTCGAAATGTGGCGTTTCCCCGCGTATCACGTTTCCAATGGCAATCACTGCTGCGAATTTGTTGGACTTGCAAAGTTTCATCGTCGCAAAGCTCAATTCGAAAGCGCCGGGAACGTAGTAGATGTGGATGTTTTCTTCTTTGATGCCCTCTGCTTTCAAGGTTTCCACTGCACCGTTTCGGAGGTTGTAGGTGATAAAGTCGTTCCACTCAGAAACAACAATGCCGATTGAATATTCATCGGCATTGGATATGTTGAGTGGCTTGTAATCTGAAAGATTTACCGTTGCCATATTTTTTATATTTTAATAATATTTTGTCATTTCGATGAATGCATCAGATTGACCGTTGTCGTAATCTTGATACTTCTCGTCTATCGTAGAGAAATATTTTTTAGCATCTGCATTTTTCTTAAGCGCCAAAGCCAACATCCCAGCTTTCTTTGTGAAATAATAAGATGTGTAAGCGTCATCTGATGCTGAAGCCGCTTTGGAAGCCATTGCTAAAGCGTCGTCACTTTTGTTGAGGTTGGAAAGACAGTCTGCCATTGCACCATATTTAAGAGCGACCAAAACTTTGTTTCCAGAACTGAATTTGTCTAACAAATCGTAAGCTTTCTGATAGTTTCCTTTTTTGAACTCGATCAATCCAGCATTGTAAGCGGCCAATTTTCCAGCCTTTGTGTTATCATACTGATCGTAAGTTCCAAGGAATCCTGGGTTTGCAACCGATTTTCCACCTAATGCCAAATCGTCTTTCCCTTCGGCAAGATTTTTCTGAGCAGAAAGATAGCTTTTCGTTGCTTCTTCATTTTTAGGACCAACGATGAACTGCTGATAACCGAACCAAGCCAAAACGGCCACGATCAAGATACCGAAACCGATAGTCAATGTCTTAGCATTTTTTTCCAGAAAAGATTCTATGTTAAGTGCTTCTTTATCAAGGTCTCTAAAGAATTCTACAGTTTCTTTTCCTTCTTGTTCGTTTTTTTTGTTATGTAGATCTGCCATAATTTTTTAGTAAATGAAGTGCAAATTTAACGTTTTAGTTTTGATTTGCAAAAATTCTTTTTTTGATTGAAAATTTCTTTAATAATTAAGGATAGAATAAACTTCTGCTCCGAATTTTGATAATCTTTCTACACCATTCAAATCCTTCAAGTCGATCAAAAAACTGAATTGGGTTGGAATTGAACCTTGTTTTGAAACTAACTTCGCGGCTGCTTCCGTAGTGCCACCAGTTGCCAGGAGATCATCGTGGATCAAAACGCGTTGTCCTTCTTTGAGATGTCCGGTTTTCATTTCGATTTCTGCCGAGCCATATTCCAAATCGTATTTTTCTCCGATGAAAGGTGGTGGTAATTTGCCTGCTTTTCTAATTAAAACAAAAGGGACGTCCAAAGCTACAGCAATAGCAATCCCGAAAAGATAGCCTCGGCTTTCTATGCCACAGACTACATCTACTTTTCCACGGCTAAAATCTGCAAGGTCCGCAATCACTTCTTCATAAAGTTTTGGTTGAAGAAAAATTGGACAAATATCTTTAAACTGAATTCCCGGAATCGGAAAGTCTGGAATGTTGTCGATTGTTTCTTCTAATTTTTTTACTAATTCTGCAGATGCCATTATTTTTTTTAGTTGTTGATTTTATAAGTAGTAATTTTCCAGCTATTGTTCACAGATTTCAATCCATAAGTCACGTTGAGGGCAGTAACTTTTCCGTTTTTGTCTGTCACATCGTAGGTCACATTTACATTTGCGGAATTGTCTTTATTATATGGAACTGATATATTTTTTACATTAATGTTTTTCACAGATCCGAAACCAGAGTTAGGATTTGAGAATTTGTCGTAAGATCCCCAATTTGGATTTTCCGAAGCGTCAAATGCCGCTTTGAAATTCTGAGTGGAAAGATTGTTAAGAAATTTTGTTACCGTAGCTTTTGGATCCGAAGTTGGTTTTGCCGGCGCTGGTGGAACCACTGGTGTTTCTCCTGTTTGTGGATCAATGATTGGCGGAGGCGCTTGGATCGAATCTGAAACTACCGGAGCTGGAGGCGTATAAAGCGCTTGTCCATTGACAGGAATTCCCATTTTGATCATCTGCAAAAGTTTTTTGGTCGTTTTTACAGATAGTTTGATGTCGATTTTGTTTTCGAATATTTTTTCTCTTGGAAGCGATGAATATTTAATAGTAAAACCGCGGAATGCTGGATCTTGCATCAGGTTTTTGGAAGTGGAGATTTTCGTTCCGCCACTTGAGATTTCCATAATGGTTTCCAATGCAGCACCTTCGAACTCAACTTTTTTTCCGTTGTTGTCCATCAATTGAGGGATGACAATTAGTCCTTTTGAGCCTGTCAAGCTATCGCCGGCAATGTTTCTCACCACGACGTTTAGTCCTGCGGCGTCAATATCGTTCGGATCTTTTTCTGAGGCGGCAACATCACCGAAGATGTTCATTTCTCCTAAACTTGGGGGCGCAGTGCTACTCCAGGCGATTCCGTTTTTCTTTGCTACTTCATCAGCTAAAGCCAAGATTTCTGGTGTTTTTTTACCATCTAACAATTTTCCCAAAGCAGTGATCTCTGCAATGTCGCCATCAGCTTCTACGCCAAAAGTTTTAAGGATATAAAGTGCTTCGTTGAATTTGACTTGTTGCAAAGTCGGCAAACTGGAAGCCATATCGTTGATACTTTCCTGAAAACTCATTCTGTTGCTTCCATCTACTTTGGATTTTTTGCAACTGATGGTGAACATCAATAAACTTATTAATAGACAGTATTTTATAAATTTCATTTTGTGTGATTTATTTTTAAAAATAAGATATTATGTTTGATTTGCAAAGCCTTGAATCAATTAATATGCAAAATTAAATTTTAAATTCAGAATACTCAGATTTTTGAAAGAAAATTAAAAAAAGTAACTTTACGGAAAATTAAATTTTGATGCAGAACAAACTCAATATAGAGATTCATAGTTTTTCTTATAAAAAAGGTGGGATTCCAAAAGATAAAACTGATAATGGAGGCGGATTCGTCTTCGATTGCCGTGGAATCTTAAATCCCGGAAGAATAGAGGAGTACAAGATCCAGACTGGAAATGACATTGGCGTTCAGGAATTTTTGGAAAGTAAAACAGAATTTCCAAAATTCTTCGATTCTATAAAATCTCTTTTGTCCATTAGTATCGAAAACTATTTGAGTCGCGGTTTTGAGCATCTCCAAATTAATTTTGGTTGTACGGGCGGACAACATCGTTCTGTTTATTCTGCAATCAAAACTGCTCAGTTCATCCGAGAAAATTATCCGGAAGCGAATGTCAGCATTCATCACGACGAGCAGTTGCATCTTAATATGAAATCGGCTTCTAGCAATTAGCTTTTTGCTTTAACTTCAGAATAATTATTTTAAAATTGATGGGTGAATTGATCATTCATCAATTATCAATTATCATTTATAAATATGAAAGCATTATTATTTGCTGCAGGCAAAGGAACGCGCCTCAAGCCGTTTACCGATGAACATCCGAAAGCTTTGGCAAAAGTCAACGGAATGCCGTTATTAGAAAGAAATATCAAATATCTTCAAGGTTACGGGATCAATGATTTCGTGATCAATATTCACCATTTTGGAGGACAGATTCTGGCTTTTCTGGCGGAGAACGATAACTTCGGAGCGAACATTGAGATTTCGAATGAGCACGAAGAACTTTTGGAAACCGGAGGCGGATTGCTTTTCGCGAGGAGATTCCTTGAAAATGAGAAAGCATTTCTGATAATGAACGTCGATATTTTGACTGATCTTAATATCACCAATTTCATCAGACTTCACGAGATGAAAGGCGCAATGATTACTTTGGCCGTTTCCGACAGAGACAGTTCCAGAAAATTGATGTTCAATGAAAAGATGTTTTTGAAAGGTTGGAGAAACCTGACGACGAATAAAAAGAAAGTTGTTGGCGGGATTTTCAAATTGAGAGAATTGGCGTTCAGTGGTGTGCATTGTGTCAACTCAGAGATTTTTGATAAAATGACCAAGACCGGAGCATTTTCCATAATGGATGAATATATGGATTTGATGAAAGAAGATATTATAATTGGTTACCAGCACACTTCCAATTTGGTGGATGTTGGCAGACCAGAATCTATTGCGGAAGCAGAAAGAATATTCAAATGATAGATGACGATAAAAGACTGCAGGAAAGTCTGAGACAAAAAACATGGGACGAAACAATCACGAAAGACAGCTGGATGGTTTTCCGCGTGATGTCCGAATTTGTGGACGGTTACGAAAAAATGGCTAAGATTGGCCCTTGTGTTTCCATCTTTGGTTCTGCAAGATTGCCCGAAGATAATTATTATTACAAAATGGCTTCGGATATTGCCAAGAAGATTACAGAAATTGGATTTGGTGTCATCACAGGAGGCGGACCTGGAATAATGGAAGCTGGGAATAGGGGAGCTCACGGCAACGGAAAATCCATCGGATTGAACATCGAATTGCCTTTCGAGCAACACTTTAATCCCTATGTTGACAAAGGTTATAATATCAATTTTGATTATTTCTTCGTTAGAAAGGTAATGTTCGTGAAATATTCGCAAGGTTTCGTCGTGATGCCCGGTGGATTTGGAACTTTGGACGAGCTTTCCGAAGCCTTGACATTAATCCAAACCAACAAAATAGGGAAATTCCCAATCGTTTTGGTTGGTAGCGAATTTTGGAGCGGATTGCTGGATTGGTTCAAAGGAACATTGCTGAAAGAAGGTTTGATTGCCGAGAAAGACCTCGAACTTTTCCGCGTTGTGGATACTGCGGAAGATGCGGTGGAGCACATCAAAGCGTTTTATGACAAATACTCGGTGAGTGTGAATTTCTAAAGCGTGGCATATAATTTGAGTTTAATCAATCATAAAAGTTATTATAACATTATCAAAATGAAAAAATATTTATTAATATTTGCAACGGGACTTTTGATGCTGGGGATTTTCAGTTTCAATGACGCAGATTTCTTTTCGTCTATGACCAAAGTGGATTACATCGATGGAACCAAAACTTTGAAGTTTACAACAAAACTTAATACGACACATATCTCTCAAGCGATAAAAATTGATCCTACAACGGCTGGTTTCGATGCCGAAGTTAAAAAGTATATGAATGCCAATGTGGATGTTTCCATCAATGGCGCTCCCAAAACTTTGACTTTCACAGGAAGTCAGGTGAATGGTGAATCGGTTTGGGTTTATTATGAAGCTTCGAATGTTTCAGATATTTCAAGTCTTAAAATCAGAAATAGCATTTTGATTGGACAGTTTCCGAAACAGGTCAACATTCTAAACATCACTTACAAAGGAACTTTGAAAACGCTTAATTTCCAGAAAGGGAAGGAAACTTCTGAGGTTTCTTTTTAAGAATCAGAGTATAGTTTTAAAATATAAAAATCGGTCAGTTGGCCGATTTTTTTGTTTTACTTTTTAATCAATTTTAACCCAGCTTTGATTTTTTCTTATGTCAAATAATATTTTATAGATCTTTTTAAGTCCATAAGTTCCAGATGCGCCGTAATCGCTAATTGTTTTAATTTTACCACTGGCGTAGGTTATTTTTAAATTGACAGTTTGATCGTCAGTCCAGTTAACAGCGTAGTTATCTTCTAGCTTAGGAAAATCAATGTATTCTAAAGTTTTTATGAGCATCTCAAAATCTTCATTCTGTAATTTAGTTTTGAAAGTTCCTTCATTTTTTTCTGACCAAATTTCCATATCGTCATTAAAGTTGAACTGCTTGGCAATGAATTTAGCTTCTCGATTTTGATTAATTTCTAAGTCAAAAATAGGGCAAGTTCCAAAACAACCAGTTGTGGAGAATTCTATTTTTTCGATAGGAATATAGTTTTGTTTATTGGAATTATATTCAATAAAATCACCGAATCTAAAAGCCAATATTTGTTTTTGAGGATTTTTAGCAACTATCTTTTTTTTCCAATCGATGATTCTCGAATTGTTGATTTCTAAAAGTTTTTGCCCATCTTTATCCGTAATTTTAGGAACAAAATAATCATTATGACGTTTTGAAATATTAACGATTTTATATTTCTGATGACCAAAATTCATAATAACAATCGGATGATAGCTACAAGACTGATCCAGCGATCCTAGACAAGTGTAGTCGTCACCAATCACCAATAGATCCGTGAATCCGTTATTATCAAAATCAGTTTTGTAAAAACTTTCACCGATGTCAAGTTCGTCTGCAAGTTTTACATTAGTTTGACATTCAAAATCTTCACGTTTAAAATCCTGGATACTTTTAACTTCATATTTAGTTAAATCTTTAAAGTTTTTTCTAATCAAGTTCTGAACTTCCAATGGGGTTGTGATATGATCAATTTCTGAAGTTTTTATATTTCCATTTTCTTTACAACTTAAAATGATTGTAAAAATCAGAAAACTAAATAATCTAAGAAATCGGTTGATCTGCATTTCAAATGTTAAATTTTAAAACTAGTGACAATTCGTATGATCCGTATGGAAACCGTCTGTAGAATGTTCCACGTGCAAAGATTCGGAACGTGGCGAAACGTAAGGAATTCCCAGTTCCAAACCTCTTAGAATGAATAATCCGCCTAGAAGAATCATCATCACTGGAATGACTTTCAGAATCTTAACTCGGAAAGCTGTCGTGATGAAATTGCCCAAGAAAACTACGGCAAACATAAACGGAAAAGTTCCCAATCCGAAAAGAAACATAAAGAGTGAACTCTGCCAAATCCCACCAGACGCTAAAGATGCTGTGAGCGCCATATAAACCATTCCGCAGGGTAGAAGACCATTCAGAATTCCTGTGGCGAATCTGGATTTGTAATCGGGACGTTGAAGGATTTTCCCGAGTCTCATTTTCACTTTTAGCAAAGCTCTTGAAACAAAAGGAATTTTTGATGCAAAGTCTTTCCCACCGAATGAGAATATCGCCATAATAATCAATAAAATGCCGACAAGAATCGTGAGATATTGTTGGAAACCTGCGAACTCAAAACTTTGTCCTATGATGCCTAGAAACGCACCCAGAATAGAGTAGGTGAAGATTCGCCCAAACTGGTAAGTGATGTTTTGAAGATAGAAATTGGTTTTTTGATTTTTCGTCAATCCCATCGACAAAGCAATCGGTCCGCACATCCCAATGCAATGGAATCCAGATGCGAATCCCAAACCAATGGCTGATATGATGAGTGCTATTTCCATAGGATGTCATAATCCACCTGATACGGTTTCTTATTTTCTGTCCATTTTAATTTTAGTGTGTAAGAACCTTTTGAAATTACTTTTGTTGGAATGACGAATTGGTTGTTCTGTAAAGTAACTTCTTTTTTGATGTCAAGATTGGAATCTTCTGTGCGGAAAAGTACGAAGTCAGCTTTGTTTCCATCTGCTTTTATGGCTTCTGGGAAAGTGATCACCATTCCTTCATTTTCTGCTTTGTACGCAGGGATTTCTTTTAGGTTTCCTGCGTTTTCTTTAGCATCTATGACGTCTTGGTATTTTAATTCCTCTTCGTAATAGTTATTGGAAATCATTTCTGCATTCTGTTTTCCCATTGGAAATACCAAAATCAAAAACAAGATAAAGACGATGAAACATCCCAATGCGATCATCAATCCGTGTCCCCAATTTAAATTCTTCATTGTTTTATTTTAAAATTGAAATTTGAATGGTCCTTCAAAGTAGGTGTTGTAAGAATCTAACAATTCTCCATTCATATCATAAACGCCCAAAGTCAGATTTTGTTTTGACAGTTTGATTTGGCTTTCTGGGAAACTGACGTTGATGGTTCCTTTTGTCATCACATCTCTTTTCAAAACAATTTTGTTGGATGAGGTGCTGGACGATATTTCTCCGTTTGCAGGCTCAATTATTTTGATGATGACCGTCCTGTTTTCGTTGGATTTATTAAGGAAAGTGTAATTGTAAGTATTTGTAATTTTCCCTTCTCTCACGAAGAAAGTAGCTCCAGGAGGTTTTAGGAATTTAGCTTCCATATCGCCTCTGCTATATAACAATCCACCAAGGAAACCAACAAGAAGTAACAAGACCACGGAGTAAATTTTCATTCTTCCAGAAAACTTGAATTTCTCCTGTTCCTCAATCTCTTTCTCAGATGCATATCGAATCAATCCTGGCGGAAGTCCGACTTTTACCATTACTTCATCACAAGCGTCGATACAAGCGGTACAGTTCACGCATTCCATCTGAAGACCATCGCGGATATCGATTCCAGTTGGGCAGACAACAACACATTGTTTACAATCGATGCAGTCGCCTTTTCCTTCGGCTCTTCTGTCTTCTCCTTTTTTCCATTTTGCGCGATTTTCTCCTCTTTTGTAATCGTAGAAAACATTGATGGTTTCTTTGTCAATCAAAACGCCTTGAAGCCTGCCATAAGGACAAACCATTGTACAAACTTGTTCTCTAAACCAAGCAAATACAAAGTAAAACGCCGCCGTGAAAAGAATCATCACCAAGAAATTGGTCGGCTTTTCAAAAGGACCTTCTTGCATTATTCTGAAAACTTCTTCATAACCAACAATGTACATAAACATAATGTGGGTAATGATGACCGAGATCAAAACGAAAATGCTCCATTTCAAGCCTCGTTTCCAGATCTTTTCTGTGTCCCATTCTTGATTGTCGAGGCGCATTTGTTTGTTTCTGTCTCCTTCGATCGCATATTCGATTTTACGGAATATCATTTCTAAAAAGATAGTCTGAGGACAAATCCATCCGCAAAATATCCTTCCGAAAACTACCGTGAAAATGATAATGAAAATTAAAGAGACAATGGCACCCAATGCCAGGATAAAGAAATCCTGAGGATAAAAAGGCTGTCCAAAGATGAAGAACTGACGTTCTATGATGTTGAATAAAAGTAGAGGATTCCCATTGAATTTAAGAAATGGAATCACAAAATAGATGGCCAATAATACAATGCTTACAAGAACTCTGTAATTGGTGTATTTTCCTTTAGGTTTTCTTGGAAACACCCATTTTCTTTTACCTGCACTGTCCATTGTTCCCACAGAGTCTCTGAATGTTTCAGCTTCTACCACCCAGCTTTCCGCTTCGTTGTATTTTTTTTCTGTAGTACTCATAATGTTATTTGCTAAAAAAAGAGATTGCCCCGAAAATGAACCTATTGCTATTTCATTTTCAAATACCATTCCTAATCGAATGATATTTTTCGACAATCTCTTTTATATGATGTTATTCAGCTTTTTCCCAGTTTGCCTCTGTTCCTTGCGGAGCGGCACCACCTTGTGCAGGTGTGATAGGAGCTTGTTCTTGGTTGATATGATAAACGTAAGCCGCAACTTTTTCGATATCATTACCAGTAAGAACGCCGTTTTTACCCCAAGCTTGCATCGTCGGGTTGTTTGTACTTCCGTTTTCTACCATGTAGAAGACATTTTTGAATAATGTTTTCTCAGGTTGGTTGATCCAGAAGTTATCTGTCAAGTTAGGACCAATTCCTCCTTTTCCTTTGTCAGCATGACAAGTCACACAGTTGGTTTCGAAAATGACTCTTCCGTCTTCAACATTATCTTCGGAGAATTTTGCAGTTTCAATTGTTGCTTGAGGAACTGTTTCCATATACTCATTGATGGCAGCAGTTTGCTCTCTGTATTCTTGCTCGTACTCTTTGATTGGATGAGCAAAATCTGTCAAGAAATATGAAGAAATGTACAAAACACAATATGCAACTCCGAAATAGAATAATCCCAACCACCATTTTGGAAGCTGATTGTCTAATTCCATAATCCCATCGAAACCGTGGTCGATAAGGATGTCTTTTTCCTCTTTTTCAGATTGGCTTTTGAAAGCACCGTTCCAAAGATATTGGAAGTAAGGAATTTTCTTATCTGCCAGGTATGTAGCCTTCTCCTTATCTGTCAGCTTTTTGAATTTTTCATTTTCAATCAAATCTCCTATCGCAGTTTGGATGAAGACTACGATGATACTAATCAAAGCAGTTCCAATAAAAAACTTGGATGTAATGAAATCTGATGTTTGAGAAAACATGTAAAAAACTACAAGCAATAATCCAAAAACAATCAGGATATTAATATAAACAGGTGCTCTTCTTTTCATGATTAATTATCGTTATATGTTACAAAGTAAATTTGTCGTCTTCGTGGTCTTTTTCCAAAGGTGCATTTTCTTCTTCTTTGTAATATTTTTTTGGTCTTCTTAGAACCACATAAATTATTGTAAGAAAAAACAAAATGAAGATGATCATTGCAATGGTTTGAAACAAACCTGCATTTTCCACGTTGGAGACGATGTCTTTAAAACTTTGCGGAATCATTTTATTTAATTTTAATTACTTGCTGTTTTTATTTCTGTCGTTTTGATATCAGTCCCAAGTCTTTGCAGATAAGATATTAAAGCTACGATTTCTCTCTTCTCAAGCGGTACAAATTGTTCGCCATCTTGTATCTTTTTAGCTTTAGCTTCATCAAAAGATTTTTTAACATCGGCTGCTTCTGCAAAAACATTTTTCACAATGACATTCGCCTGATTGTTCATCCAAGAATCCATCGAGTCGATTTGAGCTTTCGTGTATGGAACATCGAATGAATTTTTCATCAATTCCAACTTAGCTTTGGTCTTGCTTCTGTCAAGTGTTTTCTCAATCAACCAAGGATATCTTGGCATAATGGAGCCTGCAGAAGTTGATCTTGGGTTGTACATGTGTTTGAAGTGCCAAGAATCTGGTCTTGCGCCTCCTTCTCTATGCAAATCCGGTCCTGTTCTTTTAGATCCCCACAAGAATGGTCTGTCGTAGATGAATTCACCAGCTTTGGAGTATTGTCCATTCTTACCGTTGAATCTTACTACCTCATCACGGAAAGGACGTACCATCTGCGAGTGGCAAGCGTTACAACCTTCTCTGATGTAGATGTCTCTACCTTCCAATTCCAATGGTGAATATGGTTTCACTGCAGAAATTGTAGGAACGTTGTCTTTTACAAATATTGTAGGAAGTATTTCCAATGATCCACCAATTGCAACTGCAACGAATGAAAGGATTCCTAAGTACAATGGTGTTCTTTCTAACCACAAGTGGAAAGTCTCACCTTCTTTTCTTCCTTTATTGATTTTCGCCAATGCTGGAGTTTCTGCTGGAACTTCTTTTTGGAATGATCCTTTTCTAGCTGTTGCAATTAAGTTAACTGCCATTAAAACACCTCCGGAGAAATAAAGCAATCCACCAACAAATCTTAATTTATAGTGAGGAAGAATAGCCGTTACAGTATCCAACCAGTTTTTGTAAACCAATGTTCCGTCTGGGTTGAATTCTTTCCACATCAGACCTTGCGTAAATCCTGCGATGTACAAAGGAACTGCATAAAAGATGATCCCGAATGTTCCTAACCAGAAATGCCAGTTAGCTAATTTTACAGACCATAGTTTGGTTCTCCATAAAACTGGAACTAAGTAATAAATAACCCCGAAAGCCATAAATCCGTTCCAACCAAGTGCACCTAAGTGAACGTGACCGATAACCCAATCTGTAAAGTGACCTACTTTGTTTACTGTTTTAGTAGCCAAAAGTGGTCCTTCGAAAGTTGCCATACCGTAACAAGTTACAGCTACAACAAAGAACTTAAGAACTGGATTTTCTCTTACTTTATCCCAAGCACCTCTCAGTGTCAAAAGACCATTTAGCATTCCACCCCAAGATGGTGCGATCAGCATAATTGAGAAACCTGTTCCAACTGCCTGAGCCCAAGCTGGTAGAGCAGTGTATTGTAAGTGATGAGGACCTGCCCAGATATAGACAAAGATCAACGACCAAAAGTGAATAATAGATAATTTGTAGGAGAAAACTGGTCTGTCTGCCGCTTTTGGAACGAAGTAGTACATCAATCCTAAGACTGGCGTTGTAAGGAAAAATGCAACCGCATTATGTCCGTACCACCATTGTACCAAGGCATCTTTCACACCTGCGTAAGCGGAGTAAGATTTCCATCCTGCAAATGATAAAGGAATCTCTAAGTTGTTGAAAATATGGAGCATTGCAACTGCAACCCAAGTTCCCATATAGAACCAAATGGCAACATATAAATGTCTTACTCTTCTAATTGCAATTGTACCGAACATATTGATACCGAAAATCACCCAAACGACAGTAATCAAAATGTCAATTGGCCACTCGTGCTCAGCGTATTCTTTGGAAGTGTTGAGTCCCATAAAGAAAGTGATAACCGTAGCAACGATCATCAATTGCCATCCCCAGAAGTGGATCCAAGACAGCGTGTCACTCCACATTCTTGTTTTAAGAAGTCTCTGAAGTGAGAAATAGATTCCCGAGAAAATAGAGTTTCCTACAAATGCGAAAATAACCATACTGGTGTGCAACATTCTAATACGTCCAAACCCAAACGCACCGTGGGAGTTGATAAGCCCCTGCATTCCTTCTGTTCGAAGCGTTCTGATGGTAGGATCATCTGTTCCTAAGAAAAATTCTGGTAATTCCGGGTAAAATAGTAACAACGCAGCGGTAAGGCCTAATAAAAAACCTAACAGTCCGCAAACCACCGTCGCAATTAAAAATGCTCGGACAATCCCGTTGTCATAACTAAACTTTTGTGTTTCCATATCTACAAATAGCAATTATTCTTTATCGATTTTTTTAGGAGTTTCTTTCTCCTCTTCAGTTTTTACCTCGTCGTCAAACAGAATTCTGACGGCCGGCGACTCATCGTCCTCAAACTGTCCTTTTTTAGCACCAATAATGAAAATTATTAGAAAAATAACAGCTAAAGAAACGCTGCAGATAATCATTAAATAGAGAATCTCCATATCTGCTACAAATTTAAGGTAAAAACAGTCGTCAAATTTAGTGAAAATTACTGACTTTAGTCAGAATGACAGAAAAAGGGATAATTTATAATCGCTCTAAATAAGGGCTTTCTATATGCTTATCTGAAAGTATTTTGAACTTCTGAGCCACGTAGAAAGTGTCGTGAATGTGACAACAGTTATAGAGCTTATCGGCATAAAAATAGCCGCAAAAAGTGGATGCATATGTCCGGTAACTGCAAATCCTACACCGACGACATTGTAACACAAACTGATTATGAATGTGATTTTTACAATCGTGATCGCATCTTTCGCAAGGGCTAAGAATTTATCCAATTCGGGAATTTTTTCGCCGTTCATAATCACATCGGAAGATGGTGTGAAAGAATTGCTGTCATCGGAAATGGCGATTCCAACATTGCTTTGTTTTAAAGCGCCAGCGTCATTCAATCCGTCGCCGAGCATTGCTACTTTTTGTCCTTTGTCCTGAAGTTCTTTGATGTAATCCAACTTGTTCTCAGGGTTTTGATTGAATTTCATTTCAGAAACAGTCGGAATCAATTGTTGTAAAATCGATTTTTCCGAAGGATTGTCACCGCTCAAAATATTGATGGCGTAATGTTTTAAATTTTTGAAAAGCTCCGAAAGATTGTTTCGGTACTCATTTTTGAAAGTGAATTTCCCAAGGAAAGTCTCGTCTTTTTTAATGTAAACAGCCGTTTCCAAATCCTGTGATTTCTCGCCCGTAAAACTCGCGGAACCGATTTTATAAAGTGTTCCTCGGACTTTTCCTTCGTAGCCTTTTCCAGAAATTTCAACAAAATCTTCCACTTCAAAATAATCATCATTAACCTCGATGAAATTGTAAAGTGATTTGGAAAGTGGATGGTTCGAGTTTTTCAGAAGCGACTTGATATTCTTCAAATCAAAATCCTTAATCTCACTTCCGAAATAGTTGATATTCGATTTCTTACTTTCTGTGATTGTTCCGGTTTTGTCGAAAACCAAAGTGTCGATTTTCGCCAATCTTTCGATCGTCAAAGTATCTTTCACGTAGAAATTATTTCGACCCAAAATCCTCATAATGTGACCAAAAGTGAAAGGCGCAGACAAAGCCAAAGCACACGGGCAAGCCACAATCAAAATAGCAGAAACCACTTGGAACATCTTTTCCATATCGATTCTTGCCCAGTAGATTCCGGCAATCAACGTGATTCCTAAAATGATGAAAGTGAAGTATTTACTAATGGTATTTGTTAAAGTGTCTAGTCCTGTTTCGAATTTTTTGAACGCTTCCTTGTTCCAAAGTTGAGTCAGATAACTTTGATCCACACTTTTGATGACTTCCAATTCTAAAATTGAACCCGATTGTTTCCCGCCGGCAAAAATCTTGTCGCCAGGTTTTTTTGAAATATGCGCCGATTCTCCTGTAATGAAACTGTTGTCGATATTACCTTCTCCTTTTATCAAAACAGAATCTACCGGAATGATTTCCTGATTTCGCACCATAATTCTATCACCAACTGCTAATTCAGAAAGCAAAATATTCTCTTGTTTTCCGTTGAAGTCAACTTTGGTAACGGCAATCGGGTAAAACGATTTGTAATCTCGGTCGTAAGAAAGCGTGTTGTAGGTTCGTTTTTGGAACATTTTTCCCATCAACATAAAGAACAGCAATCCGCAGAGTGTGTCAAAATAGCCCGGGCCGTAATCTGTCAAAACTTCATAAACACTTCTGCCGTAGAGCACGAAAATTCCCAAAACAATTGGAACATCAATGTTGACGATTTTGTTTTTTAATCCAAACCAAGCGGATTTGTAATAATCTGAAGCTGAATAAAATACAACGGGAGTTGCCAGCAAGAACATTATAAAACGGAAAAGGTGTTTATATGAATGGAACCATGCATCATTGCCAGAAATATATTCTGGAAAACTGATAAACATCCCATTTCCAAATGCAAAACCAGCGATTGCCAGTTTAACAAGAAGCGTTTTGTCCAGCGTATCCTGTTTTTTCTCCGCCGTTTCCAGGTTGATGACTGGTTTGTAGCCAAGATTCGTCAGGAATTTTGCCAATTCGCTCAGTTTGAGTTCTTCTTCTTTGAAAGAAATTTGAACTGTTTTTCTGGTGAAATTGACTTGAGTGTATTTGATGTTTTTATTAATGGTGTGCAGACTTTCCAAAAGCCAAATGCAAGAAGAACAATGGATTACCGGGATCTTGAAAGTGACCAATGTAGTTCCGCCTTCGGAAAAATCAACCACTTTGTTGAAGATTTCTGGTGTGTCTAGATAGTCGAACTGCGAATTGTTTTCGTTGCTTGGCCGGATTCCAGAACGCTTGTTGATATTGTAGAAATTATCCAGATTATGAACATTCAGAATTTCATAGACGGATTGGCAACCGTTACAGCAAAATAATTTTTCATCAAAAAGAATTTGTTCCTTATCGATATTTTGCCCGCAGTGAAAACATTGTTCTGCCATTAAAAATTACTCAGATATTTGGATTGCAAAATTACGGCAAAAATATTGGTATGTAGCGTTAAAAAGTCTTATTTTTGCTGACAAATGTCATAGGTATGTCTCTTGAACAACAATTGGTTATAGAAGAAAATTTCTCGAAAGCTTTCCACAAAGATTCTTTGCGCGAAAGTCTTAACACTTCAGATTTTGAAACGTATGAAAAAGCGTTGAAAGTTTTGGAATTTGCAAAAGGCGATGTCGTTTTCGAAGACGGCGATTTGCCAAAGGGGGTTTATTTTATCGAAAAAGGAACTGCAAAATTATCGAAGTCAGGTGTTTATGGTAAAGATCAAATCCTGAGATTCTGCAAGGAAAATGATTTGATTGGTTACCGTTCTTTGCTTTGTGGTGAGAATTTCCAAGCCAATGCGGAAGCGATGACGCCAATGACGGTTCAGTTTTTGCCAGCGGATGTTTTCCTTCATTTGCTGGAGGTTGACCCAAAATTGTCTTACGCAATGCTTCAAAAAATTGCTTATGAATTGGGCGAATCTGCAAACACAGTGACTTTCTTGGCTCAAAAAACAGTGAGAGAAAGATTGGCGGAAATCCTTGTGTTATTAGAACAGAAATTGGGAACAGATCCGGAAGGTTTCATCAAAATCTCTTTGACGAGAGAAGAAATTGCCAACTTGATTGGGACCGCTACAGAAAGCGCGATCCGATTGATCTCAGAATTCAAACAAGATGATTTGATCTCCGTGGAAGGCAGAAATATCAAAATCCTAAACCGCGACAAATTGATCAAACTTGGTCACGTTGTTATATAAGTGATAATCGATGAATGATAATTGATTATTAATTCGTCGTTCCAAATAAATTTATCAACTTTACTTTATCAATCATTATTAGTGGTGATCATTTGTCATTAATAATTTATCATTAATAATTCCTATGTCTGTACACTCAGAAATTAAAAAAATCACCACAGAGACCTTGCGAAAAATGAAATTCGATAAGGAGAAAATCACAATGCTGACGGCGTACGATTTTACAACCGCAAAAATGGTGGACGCTGGTGGCGTAGATTCTATATTAATAGGTGATTCGGCGGCGAATGTGATGGCAGGCTTCGAAACGACTTTGCCGATTACGCTGGATCAAATGATCTACCACACGCAATGCGTGGTTCGTGGTGTGGAAAGAGCTTTGGTTGTGGCAGATTTACCTTTCGGAACTTATCAAAGTAATCCAGAGAAAGCTTTGGAATCTGCAGTGAGAATGATGAAAGAAGGTGGCGCGCACGCAATCAAAATTGAGGGAGGAAAAGAGATTGAAGAATCTATCAGAAAAATCGTGAATGCAGGAATTCCCGTTTGTGGACATCTTGGTTTGACGCCTCAAAGTATCTATCAGTTCGGAACTTATAAAGTGAGAGCGAAGGAAGATGCAGAAGCGGAAAAATTGATTTCGGATTGTAAATTACTTGAGGAATTAGGCTGTTTCGCGATCGTTCTTGAGAAGATTCCAGCATCGCTTGCTAAAAGAGCTTCGGAAAGTATTTCGATTCCGACGATTGGAATTGGAGCTGGACAAGATTGCGACGGGCAAGTCCTCGTTTACCACGATATGGTTGGAATGAATCAAGGTTTTTCGCCTAAGTTTTTAAGAAGATATTTAGATTTATACTCCGAAATTACGGGCGCAGTTTCACAATACGTGAAAGATGTGAAAAGTGCTGATTTTCCGAATGATAAGGAAAGTTATTAATTAAAAAAAATAAAATACAATTAACCCTTTCAGAGTTCCAAACTCTGAAAGGGTTTTAATTATAAATCTATTAGAAATGATTCAGAAATTAACTAATTTTTTTTCGTTTTTAATCTTAACATTGTCAGTTGTTTCCTGCGTTTGTCATCAAACAAAATCTGGGACCAGGACAGAGATTTTCGATAAGAAGGATTCATTGAACTCCCTTGCAAGAATTAAGGAAATCAAAAATCTCAATTATTCTGATTTCAAAGCTGGGAAATTTGATGATGGAAAAGTCGCAGTGAATTATCGATTGTTAAAACCTGAAAATTTTAATCAAACCAAAAAATATCCTCTAATATTGGTATTCCACGGTTCGGGTGCGATTGGGACAAACAATACTTCGCAAATGGGCGTTTTGTCGAAAATGTGGTTGCTTCCCGAAAATCGGGAAAAATGTCAGACTTATGTTTTGTCGCCTCAATTTCCAGTTCGGTCGTCCAATTATCATCTTGATGAAAGTAGAAATGTGAAAGTTTCTGAGTCCAATGAACATTTGGATTTGGTTTTGAAATCAATCGATTCATTAATCATCAAAGAAAATATCGACCCGAAAAGAATCTATGTAATGGGGTTCTCGATGGGAGGCGCAACGACATCGAACGCAATTTCGAAAAGACCGGATTTGTTTGCGGGCGCAATCAATGTTTCCGGAATTTCGCAGTTTGATAAAATGGATGAACTCGTGAAAATGCCGATTTGGATTGTCCACGGAAGTTTGGATACGGACAATTTCCCACAAAGTAATTTCAAGTTTTTCGAAGAAATGAAAACCAAAGGAAATGTTTTTCTTTGGGAGTACAAAGACAAATATCACAACAACATTCTCTCTGCCGAGTTGGTAGATGAGATTCCAAAATGGCTTTTTAAGCAAACTAAAAATTAAATTTTAAAAATGAAAAATTCTCAAACAATACAAGGTGTTCTCTCTATTCTAGCGCTGATTTGCCTTGCTGTAGGCTGGTTCGATGTGTTTTCTCCGGAAATTACAGAGTTGTTATATCAGCGATTTTTTTATATTCTTATAGGCTTAAGTTTCATTTTTCAAGCACAATCTTTCCTTAACAAGAAATTCGTTTATCTAATGTATGTTGCGGCAGGATTGTGCATCATTGGTGCGATTTTACCTTTCGATTCTCAATTTGCAAGGATTAAAACGATTGGACTTTTTACAGGCGTGATTCTTTCGGTTTTTAACAGACAAAGAGCTCCTAGAGCTTAAGTTTCTTTAAAATTAATATCGTTATTGTTCATCAACAAATTTCTGTTCTTCGGTAGAAAGTAGCGTTTTTGTGTCTTTTACGCTATTGTCTGTAATGCCGTCTGCGAAAGGTTTTTTGAGGTCGATTTTGTTGGAAAGTCCTTTTTTATCAGCAAAATTGTGGGTTCTGAAAATGAATTCTCTATAATTGGTGGCAGGATAGATTTTGTTTTCTAATTCAAATTCAGCTTCTATTTCCATGATGATTTTTGCAGGGATGTACTTTTCTCCTTTTTTGTACATGTCATAAGTTACAGTAAATAGGCTTGTATTCGTAGTGATTTCTTTGTCAAAATAGTTGGTGTAACTGGAAATTGTATTTTTTTGTATTTGACTGCATTTCAAATAGATGATGGCGTTTTCCTTTTTGTTGTACTGCATCAGGCCTTCTACGAGTGTAACATCATGAGGCAACTCGTCGGATTTGAATTGAATGGTTTGGATGTCTCCGGTTTCATTGATGATTTTTCCACTTATTTTTTGGCCTCTTGTGAAATACTCCATGACCACCAATTGATTGTATAAAAAGAATCTTTGAATAAAATCATTGATGTTTTTTTTGTCTTCACCTGCTTTTTTTCCATTAAAAATGTAAGTATTGTCACCTTGTCTGTTTTTATCAAATTTTTTGTTTCGAAGATTCACTTGCAGAAAATCGTCGATTTCTTTTTGATATTCAAACTTATTGTGCAGTGTCCACAAATCCATATCGATGACCAAAATTCTATTTAGAGCGTTGTCGATTTCCGATTTGAATTTCATAGTTCCGTTGAAAATAGAAGTTTTGGTTTCGTACTTTTTATCATACTCTCTCAAAACAGATGCGATGATTTTCCGAGCATCAATAGGTTTGATGATGACTTCTTCTATTTCTTTATAGATTGGTTTCAGGGCAATTTTGTCAGTCACAGCAAATTTGTTGTCGCCGTATTCAGGTGAGTAGATGTTGATGCTGTTGATTTCATTTGGGATGATGACAAATCCATCGTCGTTGGTGTAAGAAATTTCGTTGTTGTAAACAACTCTTGCCTGAGGAATTGGTTTTTTGGTGTCAAAATCAATAATGTTGATTTTTTTCTGAGAGAAAGTGATGATTGAAAATAGGAAAAAAACGAGGGCAAAAGTTTTATTAAAATTCATGGATATAGTTATATGGTTTTAAAAATATAAAAATAATTTTTTAAATCTATTGTTTTGCTCAACAATTTGATTTTTTCGAATGATGAATTCCGTGGTCACAAGCATAATCTTAATTAGAAAAAAAGTAAATTTGCCATCGTGAATTTAGAATCTCAAATCATTTACGAAGACAATCATCTTCTCGTCATCAACAAAAAAGCAGGACAACTTGTTCAAGGCGACAAGACCGGCGATTTGTCATTGTTGGAATTAATCAAAGATTTCATCAAAAAAAGAGACGATAAACCTGGAAATGTCTTTCTTGGTTTGGTTCATAGGATTGACAGACCAACTTCAGGCTTGGTGATTTATGCCAAAACTTCGAAAGCTTTGACGCGATTGACTGTGATGGTGAAGAACCGCGAAGTCAAAAAAACGTATTGGGCGATTGTTGGTAAGGAAATGATTCCAAAATCTCAAAGACTGATTCATTATCTTCAAAAAAACGAGAAAACCAACAAAGCTACCGTTTTCATAAAACCAACCGACAAAGCAAAGGAATCGATTCTGAATTATCAAATCATCAAGACATTAGATAATTATCAATTGCTTGAAATCGATTTGGAAACAGGTCGTCATCATCAGATTAGAGCGCAATTATCAAAAATTGGAGTTCCAATCAAAGGTGATCTGAAATACGGCGCACCACGTTCCAATCCGGATGGCGGGATTTCTCTCCACGCTAGAAAACTGGAATTTGAACATCCTGTAACCAAAGAAAAAGTAGAAATATTTGCGCCGGTCCCGCAGAATGATGCGGTTTGGAAGGCTTGTGAATCTAACGATTGATCACAAACTCGTGGAAGTTATCTTTCGTGATGATCTTCTCGATTTCGGGATTGTAGGTTTCTGAAAAATTCTTTGGGATTTTTGCTTTCGTTCTTTCATTCCATTTGAATTCGTAGGCAGAGATTTTTCCGTCGGCTTCTTCCAAAAAGTCGATTTCCTGTTGTGCGTGCGTTCTCCAAAAATAGGTTTTGAAATTTTTCAAATGATAGGAATTGGTTTTCATTCTTTCGGAAATCAAGAAGTTTTCCCACAGTTTTCCCACATCATCGCGGAGATTCAACGGATTGAAATTATTCAAGATAGCATTCCGAATTCCGTTGTCATAAAAATAGATTTTCTTTCCTTTCTTGATCTCGTTTCTCAAATTTCGGTTAAAACCATCCAAACGGAAAATGATAAATGATTGCTCCAAAAGCCTGATGTACTTTTCAACCGTCAAATTATCAATCCCAACCAACTGCGAAAGTTCGTTGTACGAAACCTCATTTCCCATTTGCAACGCAAGCGCGGTTAACAATTTTTCTAATTTTTCCGGCTTCTGAATATTCTCCCATTGCAAAACATCTTTGTACAGATAGCTTTCGGTCAGGTTTTTCAAACGTTCGATTTCGTCGCCAGGATTGTTCACGATTTCTGGATAATAACCGAAAACAAGACGATGTTCCAGCAATCTTCGCTCTTCCAAAAAACCATTTTGATTCGACATTTCTTCAAATGAAAGCGGAAACAGTTGATATTCCCATTTTCTTCCGGTCAAAGGTTCGTTGATTTTATTGGCCAAATCGAAAGACGACGAGCCAGTCGCAATCACTTTTACATTTTTGATTTGGTCTGTGATCAGTTTGATGATAATTCCAATATTTTCGATGCGTTGCGCTTCATCAATGATCAAGGTTTTTGAATTGCCAATTAAGGTTTTCAGAAAATCTGAGGTTGGATCTTGCAGAATATTTCTGATGTCGCTTTGGTCGCCATTCCAGGTTACAATTGGTTTTTCGAAGTGGTTTTCCATCAATTCCATCAAAGTGCTTTTTCCGACCTGTCTTGGTCCGAAAAGGATGATCGCTTTCTCATCTTTCAAGCGTCTCTCTATATTTTTTTGAAGCAATCTTTCTACCATAATCCAAAATTTAATATGAATTTTTCGATTCTATTCGCAAATTTAATATAAATTTTTCGAATTGATTCCAGATTTTAATATGAATTCTTCGAATGGAATCGAAAATTTACTATGAATTTTTCGATTTTAAAACAAAAATAATCTCCCAATTGATATTGAGAGATTATTATATGAGAACAATAATGTTAATTATAATTGTTGCACAGAGCCAGAATCTTCTTTCTTCTCCTGATTTAGCAAGTTAGGCGTTTCCTTTGCCAACTTGTTTTTTGTCGGGATCTTGTAGGTGAAAGAAAGTCCAAAAGTTCTTGTGTCATTTTTATTTCGGATGTTCACATTCGGAAGCGCGTTGGTTGTTCTGAGATTGGTCTCATTGGTATTGAAAACATCATTCGCAAACAACGTCAGCGTCATTCTTTCGTGATTAAATTTCCTTGACAAAGATAAATTCAAGGTGTTGTAGAATGATTTGTTTGGATAGAAAAAGAATTCGTTTCCTTTGGTCAAATAAGTATAATTTGCCGTGAATTTTGTTTTATAAGGCAAAATAAATTGTCCTGTCACGTTATAGGTCCAGTAGCCTTTCGGATTGATGATTTGATCAATTTGTTGCAATTGATATGAGCCATAAAGGAAGATAAAACTCACCTGATCGGGATTCATATCCATTTTCATAATGTCTTTGAAAGGCGTGTTGAAGATCGCTAATGGAATCGGGAATCCAATGTTGAAATTATGCGTTTTCATACGATCTAGATTGTCGCTGGTCTGCAAGATAACATCGCCTTCTCTTTCCACGATTTGAACCACCTGATTTTTTGCGTTGGTAAAATTATAGCCAATGAAAGCGTAATTTAAAGCACTTAACTTAACTTCGAAATTATCAAAAATCGTTGGCTGAAGATTTGGGTTTCCGGAAAAATCGATGTTATCGTTTCCGTATCTCGTGTTATTTGGATTTAGGTTCGCAACATTGGGCAACGTGATTTTCTTGTTATAATTCACATTAAAGAAAGCGATTTTCGGAATAATGTTGTACTGAATGCTCGCATTTGGAAAGACTTTGAATTTCTCAAATGGTCTCAGGTTATCATAACCGCCAGTTTCAAAATCCAAACTTGTTCCGTTGATGTTGTAATATTCTCCACGAAGTCCCAAAACAAAATCCATTTTTCCTTTCGTAGCGCTGGCTTCGGAGTAGAAAGCAGTCGTTTTGCTTTTATAATCCAGATTTTCTATTCCAAAGTTATCTGCAGAAAATTCCAGTTGGTCGTAGAAAGCACCCAAGCTCAATTTACCTTCGTCTAATACTTTGATCGGCTGAGCATAATCGATTCTGAAATTGTAGACATTTTGATTGGAGCCGTTGTTCAAAACTTTATCATTGATGGAAGGCGTTGGCAAAATGGTTCTTCCTGTTTGCCCAAAATCATTACTGAAGTTGGTATAAGATCCTTTAAATTCTAACTTTTTATTCTTATCATCAAATTTCTTCTGATAAGTTGCAGTCACCTCATTTCGTGTATTGCTTTGGTCGATGATATCTTTACCGGTAGATTCAGTTCCATTGAACAAAGAATAACGATCCACATAACGATCCGAAGATCCTAAGTTGAGATTGTAATTCAAAAGCAATCGATCTTGTCCAATATCAAAGGTGAAAGCACTTCTCAAATATTGATTTCTACTGACATTGTCATTGTACAATCTCGAGATCTCGTCAATCGTGGATTTTGTCTCGCTTTCGTTGTAAGATTGCCCGACGTTCAATTGCCATCCAAACCATTTGTTTTTGGAATTAAGCGTCAAACTATTGTTAAATTTACTTCTGAAATGGTCATAATTGCTGAAACGATAACCGCCAGCGTAAGTTGCGGACAAGTATGATTTTGCATTTCTGCTCGTGATGATATTGATGATGGCACCACCAGAAGTTGCTGGGAATTCTGCGCCAGGTTGCGTGATGATCTCGATTTTTTCGATGCTGTTTGCAGGAAGTCCTTCTAAATATGCGGTCAACTGTGTGCTGTAGATGTTCAACGGTCTTCCATCCATATAAACGTCCAAAGCTTTTCCTTGATAGATCATTCCTGCCATTTCGGAAACCACCAATCCCGGGATTTTTTGCAATCCTTCCAACGTGTTACCAGAATTGAGATGTGGCTGTTCCGAGAAATCGTAGACAGTTCTGTCCGCTTTTTGTTCAACGGCTTTTTTAGTTTTGGTAATTGTTACTGCTTCGATTTCTTTTTCCTTAGGCTCATCTTTCTTAGGCGTTTCCTGCGAGAAATAGATTTGACTCAGAAAAAAAGCAGATATTGGAATGATAGATTTTAACTTCATAGTTTTGTTTATGATTTATTAGACTCAAAATATGCTTATTTGTTACATTGACAAAATTAATTTGCTCTGTCTTTTTCCTCGAAATTAATATTCTTCTTGCTGAATTTTTTCTTTTTTCCGAAAGTATAATTGACACTTAATCTTAAACTTCTGCCGTCCCAATAGTTGTTCATAAACTGCGTGTTGTCATCAAAATACATTTGACCTTTGAATCGCTGTGCAAAAATATTAGTCACTGTCGCATTGATTTGAAGCTGTTTTTCCATCAAAGAAATTTTAAATCCAGAATTCAGATTGGAGAAGTTCTCAAAGCGGGTATTCACATTTTCGTTTGGAAGACTTTGGTCGTAATTGAGGAAAATGGCGATGGTTTTGGTTTTGTTCAATATAAAAGTATTGTTGATGGAATAGCTGAACGAATAACCTTTCAAAGTTGGCGCATTAATATTGAAAACTTCCGAAGTCTGATACGATGCGTTGGCAGTAAGATTCGATTCCCAGAATTTGAAAAATATATCTGTGTACGACGCATTCACGCCATAGAAGTCATTGTTGTAGTGATTCAGATAAGTTCCGGTTTGAGAAATCCCGTCTAGATAAGCCACTTGCCCAAACGCATTCTTCAATCTCAAATAATAAATGCTTGTCGAAAACTTGTTGTTGTATGTGTAACCCAATTCATAATTATTGATGTAGGAAGGCTTCAGTAAAGGATTTCCCGTGGAATACGAATAAGGGTTTTCGTACCAGCGAAACGGATTCAAATTGCTCATACTTGGTCGGTTGATCCTTCTCGAATAAGACAGACTAAATACATTTTTCTCTGCCTTATAAGAAACAAACGCCGACGGAAACCATTGTCTATAATTGAAATTACTGACGGAGCTTTTCACAAAAGTATTTTCGTAGCGCAAACCAGCTTTCGTTTCCCAATGTTCACCGATGGTTTTTGCAAAGCTTCCGTAAACCGCGTAATTCTCTTCCTGATAGTTGAAAACGCTCCCTTTTTCTTCGTCAATGATATATTGATTATTTTCAAAATTTAGATATTTCAAATCCGCAGAATTTCTGAATTGATTGAATTTTACGCCAGTTTCTACCGTTCCAAATTTGAAGGGAAGTTCCAAATCCGCTTGAACAGAGAAAATCTGAGGCTTGATTTTCGACAAGGTTTTCACATCTTGAACCGAATTGTCAGAAACTGTCAAAGTAGAAAAATTGACTTCCGTATCATTGGTGTTTTTATAAAAATTTCCAGCAAAACTCAATTTCTTTCCAAGCGAATCCAACTTCAGATCATAATAAGTACTGAAAGTGTGGGTTGGCGATTTCTCTCTGTGGAAAGTGTTGGTCAAAAGGTTTTCTTCTTTCAAATCCGAACTGATGTTTCTTGTCGTATTCAAGATATTCATTCCGTTTTTTCCATTATCGAAGATGTATTCCATCCCAACTTCAGAATTTTTATTGATTTTGTAAGAAGCCGTCAAGTTTGGCGTCAAATCCTGCCACATATCTTTTCGGGTAGATTCGCTGTAATTTTGAGATTCTCCAAGGATAGTGAATCTTTCGTTAGAACGTTTTGCACCTTCGATGTAAGTGGTCTTGAAGCTTAAACTTAATTTTTCGGTTTGGTAATTCAAAGTGCCATTCGTGCTTCCGTTGAAATAAGTTCGCTGTGTCAATCCTGTGTTGATGTTTCCGCTGAAACCAAGATTTGGATTTTTCTTTAGAATAATATTGATGAGTCCACTATTTCCTTGCGCTTCATACTTTGCAGGAGGCGTCGTAATGACTTCGATTTTTGAAATGTTTTCCGAACGGATGGATTTTAAATAATTTAATAATGCAGTTCCGGAAAGATTCAGCATTCTGCCATTGATCATTACATTTACAGAGCTTTTTCCAATGATCGAAATCGTTCCCATGTTCTCATCCACTTTCAGCATCGGAACATTCGCCAGAGTTTCGCCTGCATCCATTCCTTGTGAGGCGATTGACGACTCTACATCGAAGATTAATCGGTCTGCTTTTCTTTCAAGCAATTTTTTCTTAACTAGTATATTAACTTGTTCAATTTCTTTCAAAGTATCTTTTTCGGTTTGAGCGAAAATTGAAGTTGAGAAAAGTGTTGCGATTATTAACGATTTTAGTTTCATAAGTTTAGTTTGATGATGCAAATGTATTTTCAAGATGTTCCTTATGAAATAGCGTTTAGATTTGATGAGGTTTTAATCCGACCAAACTATTTTCATCGGGAAAAAACGGGTGTTTGTAGAATCTTATGGATTTGAAGTCGTAGAACGTTTTACTTTTGAACTATGAAAAAAATAATTCTCATTTCGATTTTGGCTTCTATGACTTCCTGCATTGGAAAGCATAGAGTAGATGTTTGGAAAACAATGACGATTGCTTCTGGCGACAGCCTTGTCATTAATAAAATAAAAGCGCCCGCAACTTTAGAAATCAAAAATCTGTCGGATGACAATTTGGAATTGGTTTCTGAACTGACAATGCAAAAAAGTATAGAAGCACTTTCGGAATTCAATTACAGATTGCCTAAAAAAAGCCGTCTGATTTTGGTAAACCCAAATGCAGAATCGATTTCCATACATTTGCATTACGCTTCGTCAAAACCGATTTTGATTAACAACAAAGAATTAAGATGAAAACAAATAAACTTTACTTTCTCCACTTTTTTTATTGGGGATTATATTTGATTCAGCAGATTATCTCAATCGTTTTTTATGATCATTCATTTCCTGTTTTTTCAGCGACGTTTTTCGTTATCAGTTTTTTCTGTTTTTACTTCAACTATTTCGTTGTTGTTCCCAGATTTTTCGATATTAATAAGCTTTACAAAATTGTAATTGGATATTTTATAAGCGTTGCATTTTTTGTTTTGCTTCGCTATTCAGTGGAAGAAATGTTTTTGCCCGCGTTTTTTGGATTTAGAAATTACAATGAGAAAACCGGATTGGGATTTTATTTCTACGACAATATCTATTACAGCTTTACGACCATTTTTGTAAGCACCGTTTTTTCTTTGTTAAAATTGATGACACAATCCGAGCAAGAAAAACGCGAGTTGATGGAGCAGAAAAAAAACTCGGAACTTCAGGCTTTGAAGACCCAGATCAATCCTCATTTTATTTTTAATTCTCTTAATAATATCTATTCTCTGGTTTATCAAAATTCTGACAAAGCTCTGCCGGCGATTCAGGAATTGAGCCAGTTGTTGCGATACAGCACGAAGGATTTGGAGAAAGATTTTATTTCATTGGAAAAGGAAATCGGTTATCTGGAAAGTTTAATAGAACTGGAAAAACTGAGGATCAAAAATCCGGAATTACTCATTATTAATAAAAATATCAGCCATCCAAATCTTAACATTTCACCGATGCTTCTAGTTCCGTTCGTAGAAAATGCTTTCAAACACGGCGATTTCAAAGACAAGGGATTTACTTTGAATATTTCTGATGACAATCAAACTTTGAATTTCCATCTTCTAAACTGCAAAAAGCAAAGGTCAAAAGATTCACTTTCCGGAATTGGAATCAACAATGTGAAAAAACGATTGGAAATCCTGTATCCGAAAAAACACGAACTGAACATCACAGAAACCGAAACCGAATTTTCTGTAGATTTGAAAATCGATTTGAAATGATATTGCCAAGCTCCGTAGGAGCAAAATGTTTGTAGAGATTGTTTCCAAGATTATCAAAGCTCCGTTGGAGCGACATTGTAAAAGTATAACAGAAGTAAATTAATGAATAAGATAAAATGCATCGTTGTAGACGACGAACCACTTGCAGTTTCTTTGTTGGAAAGTTACGTTGAGAAAATTCCATTTTTCGAACTTGTTTTTTCTACAGAAAATCCTATTGAAGCTTTGGAATATATTCAAAAAAATGAAGCCGATTTGATTTTCCTTGACATTCAAATGCCGGAACTTTCGGGAATCAATTTTATGAAAATCGTTGGCGACAAATTGAAATATATTTTGACGACCGCGTATTCAGAATACGCTTTGGAAGGTTACGAGCACAATGTCATCGATTATCTTCTCAAACCAATTTCTTTCGATCGCTTCGAGAAAAGTGCGTTGAAAGCGCAAGAAAGATTTCAAACCGAAACTTCAGCAAATTCGTATTTCTTTGTCAAGTCTTCCGGACAACAGCATAAGATCAATTTTAATGAGATCCTTTATGTCGAAAGCATCAAAGATTATGTCAACATCAAAACAGAAAATCAGGAATATATCGTCCTCGACACTTTAAAATCTTTGGAAAGTCAACTGCCGGAAAACTTTGCCAGAGTTCATAAATCTTTCATTCTCAACCTTGATAAAATCAAGAAGATCGATGTCAGAAATGTCTTTCTCAATTCTGGAAAAGAAATCCCGATCGGCGAAACTTACAAATCCGAATTCTTTTTGAGAATTAAAAAATAAAAAATTATATCTGTCATATTCTAAGTTGTAAATTACTGTTGCTTTTAATAAGGAAAGTCTGTCAATTTTGCATTTGCAAACACGCAGATGAAAGAAAAATTACTTAATACTTAGTATAGGCGTGTCCTAGCCACAATTAAAAGTATTTTAAGAAATTTTAAAGTAAAAATTTGCGAATGCCGTCATATTCATATGGACTCGCTATCTTTACAGCAAATGACCGAAACTAAATCTGTCTCTATTACGGAAGTCGTAAAAAATTACGGCTCTCAACTCTTGCGCTTTATCAATTCTAAAGTGGCAAAGACGGAGGATGCAGAAGATATTCTACAAGAAGTTTGGTTTCAAACCAGCCGATTGACCAACCTGAATGAGTTGGAAAATGTTGGTGCCTGGTTATATTCGGTTACCCGAAACAAAATCATCGACAGCTATCGCAAAAAGAAAACGGAATCTCTGGAAGATTTTGTCTATCAGGACGAAGACGGGGAGTTGAATGTAAAAGACATTCTCTTGGCAGATGACAGCAACAATCCGGAAATCGCCATGTTCAAAGATATGTTCTGGGACGAGCTGATGAAGGCCCTGGACGAACTGCCAGAAAAGCAGAAAAAGGTTTATATTCAGAATGAATTGGAAGATAAAACCTTACAGGAAATTGCCGACGAAGAGGGCGAAAACATCAAAACAATTATCAGTAGAAAATCGTACGCGGTAAAACATTTGCGTAAAAGACTGCAGAGACTTTACAACGATTTGAAAAATTAATTTTAAGAAAATGAACAAGCATAAAAAGAAATTTTGGTTGGCATTCCCTTGCATTATTGTGGCAATTGGATTGTTTATTTGGTTTTTCCAATGGCTTTGGAATATGGTTTTGCCTGATGTTTTAGGCGTAAAGGCGATCACTTATTGGCAGTCACTTGGGATTTTGGTCATCTCAAAAATACTATTCGGAGGATTGGCCAATGCGAAGGAGAAATTCAGAAATCGAAATGGTTTTGGAAATGATGAGAGGGATATGTGGAAACAAAAATTAGAAAACAGATTTTGCGGAACCGAGGAAGAACGGGAAAAGATGAAGCAGATGTGGAAACAAAGATTTGAATCTAAGTTTTGCAAGTCAGAACCAGAAATGAACGATAATAAACTTTAGGATAACCATTCCTGAAAATCCACCATAGAATTACTGTTAAAACAATCCAAGAAAACCAGAGCAAGACTTTTGCTCTGGTTTTTTGTCTTATTTATTGAAAGAAATGTTATTTGTAACTATTTGAAAGTCAAATGAGAGTATCTGTTGTGTATATTGGTTTTTTCGCAAAGTAAGCAATCGTGTATGTTGTTTTATGTTAATTTTGGGCTATTCGATTACATTTGTGATTGCGAAAATGTTGATTCTATTAATGATTTTATAATAGGATATTTTATAATGAAAAAGCAATATGGTGTTTCTTATACCTCAGCTTGCTTGATAACATAATTAGAAATGGATCTCTGGCAGTAGAGAATACCTTGATTATTCATAAAAGTGGTTCTGAAGCTAATCCGCTATTTACCGGAAATAGAGGAACTTTTACTATCGTAGATGCAACATTCAAATTTTCTGTTTTAGATTGTATTGATGAAATAAATTACCGCTGATGTAACTGCCGTAACTCTAATATTAGAGGGAATTTGCTCTTGTAATATTAATTGAATAATTGACTAATTAAAAATATACTTTTTTAAAAGAATTTAATATTTAAGATATGAAGAAAGAACTTTTACGAATTGTCCTTTTGTGCGGATTGATAGGCTTTGGCTTTTCTGCAAATGCACAAGAATATATTGACAAAACAATTACTGAGAAAAACGGTAATATAAGTCTTGTCACGTTTAAAAACAATGCAAATCTGGCATCTAAGTCCAAAACAGATCTGTTTAAGGAAGTCCTGAGGTTGTCTCCAGGTGCAGAATTAAAACTTAGTAAATCAGAAAAAGATTCCAATGGCAAATTCCTTGACGAGAAATATCAATTGTATCACAATAATGTGATTGTTGAATTTGGGATCTACAATCTGCATTACAAAAATGATAATCTTATCAGTATGAATGGCGAGATCTTCAATACTGCTAATGTAAATGTGGTTTCAAAGATATCACCGCAAGTAGCACTCAATCATGCTATCGAAAGCGTTGGTGCAGAAAAGTATATGTGGGAGGATCCCAACAGCAACGTTGATGATTATAAAAAACCATTAGGAGAATTGGTGCTTTTGCCAATACAACAGGCAGACAAAAGTTATAAGTTGACTTTGGCTTATAAATTTGATGTTTTTGCATCTCAACCTATAAGCAGGGCTTACATTTATGTCAGCGCAATTGATGGCAAAGTATTATTGAGTGACGCTATTATGAAACACGCTTCAGAAAGTGTTTTGCAAAAGGAACTAGATACACATGAAATCATTTCAAACGTAAAAGACTCTGAACTTAAAAATAAAATTAAAAAACTTGAAACTGGGAATGCGGCTACAAGATATAGTGGTGCTCAGACTATAACAACTTCTCTCAACACAGCAAGCACAAGCTACATTCTCTACGATAAAACCAGAGGCAATGGCATTAGAACATTGAATTTAAAAAAAAGTGGCAACACCTCATTAGCGGTTGATTTTACAGATGTAGATAATAATTGGTCTGCCGAAGAGTTTGATAATTCTGCTTTTGATAACGTTGCTTTGGACGCCCATTTCGGTATTGAGAAAACTTACGACTACTTCAAGAATATACATAACAGAAACAGTTATGACGGTAACGGAACGCTTCTTAGAAGTTATATACATTACAGCAATAATTACAATAATGCATCTTGGACAGGATCTTTTATGATTTACGGAGATGGCGACAGAACCTCAACCTTTAACCCTGTTACTGCTTTTGATATTACGGCACATGAACTAGGACACGGGGTCTGCTCAACATCCGCAGCTCTTGCTTATCAAAGAGAATCTGGGGCCATAAATGAGGGACTGTCGGATATATGGGGAGCAGTGGTTGAACATACTTACATGCCCAATAAACAAGCGTTCCTTATTGGAGAGGACATTACCTTGTATTCTCCTTTCTATCTTAGATCAATGAGCAATCCAAAATCTACAGGTCAACCTGATACTTACCAAGGTGAAAACTGGCTTCCTGCAAATGTTGAAGAAGGCTGTATCACGCCGTCATCAGATACTAATGATTATTGTGGTGTGCATACAAATAGTGGTGTTCTTAACCACTGGTACTATGTTTTGGTTCAAGGAAAAACAGGTACGAATGATATTGGAAAATCATATGATGTGACAGGCATTGGTTTCGAAAAGGCATCCAAAATAGTGTATCGTTTAGAGACTGCTTTTTTGACTCCTATTTCAACATACCTCAACACCCGTGACTTAGGCATCCAGGTTGCAACGGAGCTTTACGGAGCTGATTCTCCAGAAGCTATTGCTACGCAGAATGCATTTTATGCAGTAGGTTTGGGAACAAAATATAACCCTGACGGAACGGATACAACAGTACCCTCTACACCGCTTGATCTTACAGCAAGTTCAACAACCAATGTTTCCACTTACCTTACTTGGACACCATCAACAGATAATTTTGCTTTGGATGGTTATAATGTTTATAAAGATGATGTCTTGCTGGGAACAACGTACAAGCCAGCATACTATGTGACAGGACTTACCGAATCTACTACATATAACTTCAAAGTGGAAGCAAAAGATGAAGCGGGTAATAAATCTAATTTTACCAATCCGGTTCCGGTTACCACACTAGCAAATGGTAATACTTATTGTGCTTCCCAAGCTACAAATACAAGTTATATGAAAATAAAGAACATAAAACTTAATACAATTGATAACCAAAGTACTGGAAGTGCGGGATATGAAGATTTCTCATATCTGTCTACGGATGTAACGAAGGGGCAAACTTATACAATAACGATTACACCTACTTGGTCTGGCGTTGTATATCCTTTGAGATATAGATTGTATATCGATTACAACAACAATGGATTATTAACTGATACCGGTGAAAATGTATGGTCACAAACAACAGCTACCAATGCAAATGCAGTTACTGGCACTTTTACTATCCCGACTACTGCATCAACAGGAGTTGTAAGGGTTAGAGTGCAGGCCGCTTATAATCAAACGCCAACTTCCTGTTCAACAATTAATCTCGGACAAGTAGAGGATTACTCTTTGAATATTAAAGATGTCTTGGCTGTTTCTGATATTAATAAGGAAAACCAATTTGTAATATATCCAAACCCTGTAAAAGATGTGATCAATATCCAATCAAAAGATTCTAGTGAATTATCTTATCAGGTTTACAATGTTGCAGGTCAAGTTGTTTTGACAGGTAAATCTTCCGACAAGAAGATCAATGCCCAGAAATTGGTTTCTGGTAACTATGTTCTGGAGTTGACAAGTAAATTTGGTGAAAAAACGACACAAAAATTCATTAAAAAATAGTGATAATGATTTTCATCTCTTATATCTAGCGGATATTCAAAATATTTTTCAATGTAGAAAAGAGTTCGGTGTTATGCTGGACTCTTTCTTTTTGACAAACAACAGTAAACAAGTTTAGCAATGATTGATGTAATTAATTTCCATGGATTTTTGTTTTGGCTGTATATGTATTGTTTAGAAATTTAAGAATCATTCTGATTTTGTGATGGTTAAATGTAATAATGTATTTAAATATTTTTATGAAAATTAATTATTTAAAAAATATAATTTGATTGTTGAATGATATAGGCACAAACTAAATTTAAAAATTGTATCCTTGAATAGACAGATCATTATTCTATTTTTAAAATTAATTAAAAAATGATACCTTTATTCGTTCAAAATGATCAGATCAATAATTGTACAATATTTTATTTAGATGTTTACTGGAAATTCAATAGTATATAAATTTACAATAATTTTATTTTTATTCACCGGATTTCGATGTTTATCGCAAACTCATGGAAACAATGCACTTAAAGAAAAAGTGACTGAGAATGCAAAGCTTTTTGTGAAAAATATTGACAAAGCCTATCTGCAGATTGATCCTCTTTTAAAGTCTTCTCGGGAAGTGAAAGATTCTCTTTCAGAGTTGAAACTTTTGGACAGAAAGTGTAGATATTTCTACAGTAAGAACAAGATTGACAGCCTATTGAAAGCTTCCGAAAATCTTGAAGTGAAAGCAATTGAGTACAAAGACTTGTATTCAGTTTCTATGGGGAATGTCTATATGGCAGAAGCATATTCTATCAATCAATTTTATGATAAGGCACTTTATCATCTTGATATTGCCTATAAAACATTAGAAAAAGACAAGTCCAAAAATTCTAAAATATTCTTTGCAAAGGCCAATGTGCTAAACAGTTTTGCCAATGTTTATGCGGACAAAGGAGAACCAAGAAAAGCTGTGAAGAAGCTTTATCAAGTGATTGACAGTTATAATGAATTGGACGATCCCAAGCAGATTAAAAGCTTCCAATACCTAAACTATTCCAACATTGCCAGCCTATATCTTAACTATAACATAGATTCTGCTAATTATTTTGCGGGAAAATCTGTGCAACTGGGGACTTCAGAAAATATTGATGACAAAGTAATGATCACCAACTACCAGGTTTTTGGAAAAGTCAATAAAGTGAAAAAAGATTATAAAAAGTCATTGCTCTACTATCATAAAGCACTAGAATTGACCATAAAAGTGGGAGATCAACTAAATGTAAATAATCTTTACAAAGACATTGCTGAACTCTACAAACTTACAGGAAAGAAGGATAGTGCCATCATTTATGAAAACAAGCTGAAGCAAAATGAAATATCGGAGCTTCAAAGTAAATATAATTCACTCCATGAGGTGATTGCAAAAGACAAAAAGGAAGATGGAAAATCAGAAACCTTAAATAATATTGTATTAACGGTTGTCATAACAATATCCGTGGGTCTATTGATTTGGAGTTTTGTACTGATAAGAAAAAAAAGAGCATCCAAAGAAGAGCCACACGAAACCTACAACAAGCTATTAAGTCTTTTAAAAGAAAATGATCCCTCTTTTATGTTTGCTTTCGAAAATGCATATCCCGACTTCTCAGAAAAACTGAGAAACATTAATTCTGGTCTTTCTAATTCAGAAATAGAATTTTGCGCCTATCTGAAATTGAAACTTTCAACAAAGGAGATTGCAAAGATTACTTTCATAGAACCAAGAACGGTTCAAAACAAAAAGCACAGGATTCGAAAACGGCTTGATATTCCAAGTAACTCTGATATTTATAATTGGTTTGAAACAATTTGATTTTTTTAAATATCTGATTTACAGGAGTGAGTATGTGTTGTGTATGTGAATTGTAGGTGTAAAGTAAAGCATTGTGTATCAGTTTTTCGTTATTTAGTTGAATGATAAAAGTACATTTGGTTGTGTTTTTATTAGAACAACTTTAAATAATTTTTTATGAAAAAAACTTTTACAAATTACGCAGTGCTCTTGTGGCTTTTGCTGTTTGGACAATTACATGCTCAGGTATGGGAACCAGTGGGTACTTCCACGGGGATTTCTACTGGAGTAGCAGGAAGATTGACTTTGGTCAATGATTTTCAAAACAAGTTGATAGTTGGTTATTTTGATGCTGATGCGTTGAAAGGATCTGTACAGAAATTTGATGGTACCAGCTGGTCTTATGTTGGAGGTTCTCCAGGTATTACGCCTAGTTTTACAACTTACAATTCTACCTCTGTAGATAGCAATGGTATTATATATTTTACCAATCAGGCGGCTTATCCTGCAACAGGAATGGAGGTTCGCAAATTTGAGAACAATGCCTGGACTCAATTACCTAATATGACTAATGCTGGTATTAACTTCAACACATCGGCAATATCATCTGATAATACCTTATTTGCTGCGAACAATGAAAATTCTGGGACTGTCAAAAAATTGGTCAATGGTGTTTGGCAACAAGTAGGAGCTACCGGCTTTACCGGAGGGGTGCCTTATTTCCTTGACATGGTTATTGGGACCAATGGGAAAATATATGTGAGTTTCAACAACAATGGTAATTTGCATGTCTACGAAAACGACGTTAATGCCAGTTCTACAACTGCATGGCAACCCGTTGGTGGCATTGCAAATTTAGCACCTGCACCAAACATAGAAGATTACAATTCTTCTATTGCAATTGATAGTAATAATCATTTATTTGTTGCTTACGTGTCTGCTCCCGCTGGTGGAAATAAGCTGAACGTGAAAAAGTTCGATGGCAGCACTTGGTCGCAACTAGGAGCTGAAAACTTTTCACAATATAGAACTAAGCACACTAGCATAGCAATTGGGGCTAACGATATCGTATATGTAGCAGTTAGTAAATGGGAAGATGAAGATATGCTTAGAAACTTTGTTTTTGCTTACAACGAAACTACCAATTCCTGGGCACAGGCTGGGACAGGCTTTGCGTCGGAAGGACAAGGTATTTATAATTCTTTGGCAGTAGATAGTTTCGGGAATTTATTTCTTGCTTTCGCAGATTCTGGTTTAGGTAAATTATCAGTTAAAAAATTGAATTTGGCTGTTGTAGCAGCGGAAAGCATAGAAATTACCACTGAAAATAATGTACCTGCAGAGATTATCCAGGACAATGGGACACTACAGTTGAAAGCAGCAGTCTTTCCAGAAGCTGCAAGTCAGAATGTAGTTTGGAGTATGTTCGAGGGAGGAACTTTTGCAACTGTTAGTAATACAGGTTTGGTTACTGCAATAGCTTCAGATGCAGTTGTTTCTGTTAAAGCAACTTCTTTGGAAAACAGTTCTATTTTTAAGACATTTGCTGTTACATTAAAGAACCAAAATAGTGACATTGCACCGCAAAGTATTTCTTTAAAAACAGCTAATGGTAGCAACGCTGATATTTTCACAATTGGCGGTACTTTGCAGTTAAAGGCTGAGGTAACTCCACTTGAGGCTGATCAAAAAGTGAATTGGACTGTTCAACAAGGTGCTGGAGTTGCAAGTGTGAGTACTACTGGTCTGGTAACAGGCTTGCAAGAAGGATTTGCTATTGTAAGGGCTACCCATTTAAATGGAACATTATTCGGTGAGATTAGAATCAACGTATTCAAAAGTGGATGTGGGCAAGGTAACGAAACTATTTTGAGCGGATTTGGATACGGGATCAGTAATAATATTATCAACAGTGCAGATGACTTTGTGGTAGCACAGGGAACTAGGTTCAACCTTTCAACTTTGAGAATGAACATCCTTCATGCACCTGGAAATTTAAATAATTCTTACACGATTAAGTTTCTTAAAAATGATAATGGCGCTCCTGGAGAACTGATTAAGGAAGTCGTGAATGTTGTACCATCATCCAAAAAATTCATTCAGTCTTATGGAGATTTCATCAGTCAATATGAAATAGAATTGAATCTACCAGAATCCCTTGCTTTTGATCAAGGAACATATTGGATAATGCCTGTAGCAAACACATCACAAGAAGTTTATTGGGATACAACACCAGAGGTTGGAGGCATAGGCAGTGATTATCACTTTGATAATTTCGATGGCAATGGCTGGAGAAAACTAGGACAAGGTGGTTTTGATGCTATTTTTGATATTAGCGGAAACTGTACACCAATGCCAGTTGTAATAAGTACTTTAAGTGGATCAAATGCCGAGGTTTTCATAGGTGAAACTTTACAGATGAAAGCTGTGGTGAATGCACAAGGCCTTTCACAGAATGTTAATTGGACATTAGAGTCAGGTTCAGACTTTGCATCAATTAACAATGGGGGATTAGTGACAGGAGTGAAGGCTGGTTTTGCAGTTGTAAAAGCTACATCTGTTGATGATTCTAATTTATTCACAACTTTTGAAGTAAGCGTATTAGATCCTAATGCATGTAACAGAGAAGCTGTTTCTAATGGGATTGAAGATGCTTTCCTTCTTAATGGAGCTACAGATCAACGTTTAGCAGTTGACTTCGAAGTTGAGGCTGGCTCATTCACTATCAATTCTGTTGAACCTTCAGTTGCCAATTTTGCTACATCTTTTAGTTTTGCAGTTCTAAAAGATGAAAATGGATTGCCAGGCGAAGAAATCGCTTTCTCAAACGGAAAGATTGTTCATGATTTGGTGACAGGTGTTGAGTTTGATTTTTATTTTCACCGTTACATTGTGAATCTTGACAGTCCAATCAAACTTCCAAAAGGTAAATATTGGTTGGAGATGAGAGGCGATGCGTTGGCTTGGGAAGCTACATCGGCCGATATTCAAGGGCAGCCTGCTGCGTTTTATAATGCTAATACCAATGCTTGGGGACTTCTTGGTAACGGAGAGTTTGTTTACAAGATCAATGGTGTTTGTTTAGCTGAGGATCTTGGAGTTAATGACATTGATAATAAAAACTTGTCTTATTATCCGAATCCAGTAAAAGATATATTAAACATTTCTGCTGACGAAAAATTAGTAAACGTAGCAGTTTACAATATGGTTGGACAGAAAGTTCTAGGAAATAGTTTGAATGAATCTAAAGTAAAAGTAAATGTTGCTGGTCTTCTTACTGGAACATATATCGTAGAAGCAACGACGGTAGATGGAAAAGTTAAAAGATTTAAGATCATTAAAAACTAGATTTTTTATCATAATTGTTTTTATTAGGGCTTAGATGAGAATCTAAGCCTTTTTTATGTCTTAACTTAGAATTGTATTCATGACCTAATATATTAGAATTATGTAAGTTTTCTGTATAATGAACACCACTTAAAATCATACCCATAATATGGAAAAATAATTTGAGTCTAAACTCATAATAAGAAATTGGACAAAAATAAAAATGCCTCACAAATCTGCGAGGCATTTTTCATATTTGAAAACTAAAAAATCCTAGTTCTGTTGTTTTTCCATCATTTTGATGAGGTTAAGCGCAGAACCGGCTTTGAACCAACCAATTTGTCCAGGGTTGTAAGTGTGGTTTGTAACAATCACATCTTTGGTTCCATCTGCGTGAACAAACTCTACAGACAACTGTTTATCAGGCGCAAACTGATCCAGATCTAAAAAGTTGATCACATCATCTTCCTGGATTTTATCGTAGTCTTCCTTGTTATCAAATGTCAAAGCCAACATTCCTTGTTTTTTAAGATTTGTCTCGTGGATTCTTGCAAATGATTTTACCAAAACTGCTCTTACACCAAGATGTCTTGGCTCCATCGCGGCGTGTTCTCTTGAAGAACCTTCACCATAATTCTCATCACCAACTACAATGGTCGGAACACCATCAGCTTTGTATTGTCTTGCAGAGTCTGGAACTGGTTTATATAGTCCATCATCTTCATTCTTTACAGTATTGGTTTCCATATTGAAGGCGTTTACAGCGCCAATCAACATATTGTTTGAAATGTTGTCAAGATGTCCTCTATATTTCAACCAAGGCCCAGCCATAGAAATATGATCGGTTGTACATTTTCCGTACGCTTTGATCAGAAGTCTCGCACCTGTAATATTTTTACCATCCCAAGGTTCAAATGGTTCCAATAACTGCAATCTGTCAGACGTTGGAGAAACTACAACTTCTACTTTAGAACCATCTTCAGCTGGCGCAATATATCCTGGATCCTCAACATCAAATCCCAATCTTGGAAGTTCATCGCCATTTGGCTCGTCAAGAAGTACCATTTCGCCATCTTTATTCTTCAGTTTATCAGTTAAAGGATTGAAGGTCAAATCTCCTGCAATTGCCAAGGCAGTTACCAATTCTGGTGAACCTACGAAAGCGTAAGTGTTCGGATTGCCATCCGCGCGTTTGGAGAAGTTTCTGTTGAATGAGTGAACGATGGTGTTTTTCTCTTGTTTCTCAGCTCCTTCACGTGCCCATTGTCCGATGCACGGCCCGCAGGCATTAGCGAAAACTTTGCCACCAATTTCATCGAAGGTTTTTAAAAATCCATCTCTTTCAACTGTGAATCTTACTTGTTCAGATCCAGGTGTAATTGTGTATTCTGCTTTTACCTCGAGATTTTTTTCTTTCGCTTGTTTTGCAATTGAGGCTGCTCTTGCGATATCTTCGTAGGATGAGTTGGTACAAGAACCAATCAATCCAACTTCAATTTTTGTTGGCCAGCCGTTTTTCTTAGCAATCTCTTTCATTTGAGAAATAGGCGTTGCCAAATCCGGTGTGAAAGGTCCATTAAGATATGGTTCCAATGTACTGAGATCAATCTCGATCACTTCGTCGAAATATTGTGCAGGATTTTCTAAGACTTCTGGATCGGCTTTCAAAACGTGAGCTACTGCATCCGCGGCATCGGCCAAATCCTCTCTGTCGGTAGATCTCAAATATTTGCTCATATTTTGGTCATATGCAAAAATTGAAGTGGTTGCGCCAACTTCTGCACCCATATTACAAATTGTTCCTTTTCCTGTACAAGACAAAGATTCTGCGCCTGGTCCGAAATATTCGACAATTGCTCCAGTTCCACCTTTTACGGTCAGAATTCCGGCAACTTTTAGAATAACATCTTTCGCAGCAGTCCAACCATTTAGTTTTCCGGTTAATTTAACGCCGATCATTTTCGGGAATTTAAGTTCCCAAGGCATTCCTGCCATCACGTCAACAGCATCAGCACCGCCAACACCAATCGCGACCATTCCTAGTCCGCCTGCGTTTACAGTATGCGAATCGGTTCCGATCATCAATCCGCCTGGAAAAGCGTAATTTTCTAAAACTACTTGGTGGATAATTCCTGCGCCGGCTTTCCAAAACCCGATGCCATATTTGTTAGAAACAGATTGAAGGAATTGATAAACTTCATTGTTTTTATTTTCAGCTTCGATTAAATCTTTCTCTGCACCCACTCTTGCTTGGATCAAGTGATCTGCGTGAACCGTCGATGGAACTGCAACCTTCACTTTACCTGCCTGCATAAACTGCAAAAGCGCCATTTGAGCCGTAGCATCCTGCATCGCCACTCTGTCGGGTGCAAAATCCACATAAGATCCGCCACGTTTGAAAGCTTCTTTCGACTGCTTTACATCTAAGTGTGCACATAGGATTTTTTCGGAATAGGTAAGAGGTCTTCCCATAAAAGCTCTTGCATCGTTCACTCTGGTTTCGAAATCAGAATAAACCTTTTTAATCATATCTAAGTCAAAAGTCATATCTCGATTTTATTTTATAATTAATAATTCAACTTTTCCTTGATTTAACGGGGAAAAGTTCTCGTCTTGTAGTCATCAAATTTTGTTCCTACATTCCTTAAATGATTATAAATAAGGCAAATGGTCACAATATTTTGCAACTATCAAGTTAATAAAAAATGGAGTTGGATGATTCAAATTTTAGTTAAAATAAACTTAAAGTGTTTAATATGGAAATGTTCTAAACTAATAAATCTTGAATCCTATTATATCGATATCTTTCTACTAAAAAGCCTTGTCCTGGTTTCAAAACTTGATAAGGCTCCAACTGCCTAGAAAAGAAAACCCCTCCAGAGCTTAAAACTCTGAAGGGGTTAATTGCATCAAACCTTTAAATTTATAATTTAAAAGTTTTAATAATTTTTATTAATGACCAACTGTAACCAATTCTTTAATAGAAGGAACGAAAGTTGTCAGGTCAATGCCTTCTACCGCGGCTTTGTATTCTTCGATATTTGGAATTCTTCCGATGATTGCAGAAAGAACGACAACCGGTGTAGAAGCCAACAAAGATTCTCCTTTTTTACGTTCAGAATCTTCTACAACTCTACCTTGGAAAAGTCGGGTAGAAGTGGCCAAAACGGTATCTCCTTTTTCCGCTTTTTCCTGATTACCCATACAAAGGTTGCAACCTGGACGTTCCAAATACATCATATTTTCATATTCAGTACGAGCAGCGCCTTTCGGAGCGTTGTCATTGAATTCGAAACCTGAGTATTTTTCTAATAATTCCCAATCGCCTTCTGCTTTCAACTCATCTATGATGTTGTAAGTTGGAGCAGCAACAACAAGTGGCGCTCTGAATTCAACTTTGCCATTTTGTCTTTCGATGTTTCTCAACATTTGAGAAACGATCTTCAAATCACCTTTGTGTACCATACAAGACCCTACGAAACCAAGATCTACTTTTTTATCGCCTCCGTAATAAGTCAAATCTCTGATCGTGTCGTGCGTATATCTTTTAGAAACATCTTCGTTGTTGACGTCTGGATCGGCAATCATTGGCTCAACGATTGCGTCAAGATCAACCACTACTTCAGCAAAATATTTTGCATTGGAATCCGGTGTCAAAGCTGGTTTTTCGCCAGATTTAATTTCAGTGATTCTCTTGTTTGCTTTGTTAATTAAACCTTGAAGAACCTGAAGATGATTATCCATTCCTTTATCGATCATAATCTGGATTCTGCCTTTTGCGATTTCCAATGATTCGATTAAAGTATCATCTTCAGAAATACAGATTGAAGCTTTTGCTTTCATCTCTGCGGTCCAATCGGTGAATGTAAATGCCTGATCAGCTGGAAGTGTTCCGATGTGAACCTCGATAATTCTACCTTGGAAAACATTTTCTCCGCCAAATTGCTGAAGCATTTGCAATTGAGTCGCGTGAACAACATCACGGAAATCCATGTGTGCTTTCATATCACCTTTGAAAGTCACTTTCACAGATTCCGGGATTGGCATAGAAGCTTCTCCAGTTGCCAAAGCCAAAGCTACAGTTCCTGAATCCGCTCCGAAAGCTACACCTTTGGACATTCTCGTGTGTGAATCTCCTCCGATGATAATTGCCCATTCGTCAATCGTGATATCATTCAAAACTTTGTGAATAACGTCTGTCATTGCGTGGTATTCGCCTTTCGGGTCACGTGCTGTGATCAATCCGAAATCGTTCATGAATTTCATTAATCTTGGAATATTAGCCTGCGCTTTTTTATCCCAAACCGAAGCAGTGTGACAACCCGATTGGTAAGCACCGTCAACGATCGGAGAAATAACAGTAGCTGCCATCGATTCCAATTCCTGAGCAGTCATCAAACCGGTTGTATCCTGAGAACCAACAATGTTCACTTCAACTCTTACGTCTGATCCAGCGTGTAAAACTTTACCTGGCGCTAAACCAACAGCATTCTTGTTGAAGATCTTTTCTACCGCGGTAAGACCGACTCCTTCTTTTGTGATTTCTTTTGATGGTGCATAAACGGTAGGGATTTCGATTCCTAAAATGTTAGATGCCCAAGTTTGTAATTTTTTCCCAAAAACGATGGCGTAAGAACCACCAGCTTTGATGAATTCCATTTTTTGTGGCGTGAAAGATTTAGAAATGTCTTTCAATTCCTGATCGCCGTTGTATAATTTTTTGGTCTTTGTATTAATGGTAAGAACTGTTCCAGTCGCTACAGAGTAAACTTCTTCAAGGATTGGTTCGTTGTTTTCGTTACGGATCACATTTCCTTCTGCATCTACTTTTTTCACCCAGTTTTGAAGATCAATTCCAATTCCTCCAGTCACGTCAACAGTCGTCAAGAAAATTGGAGAGATTCCGTTTGTTCCGGCAACAATTGGTGCGATATTTACAAAAGGAATATACGGACTTGCTTGTTTTCCTGTCCAAAGTGCCACGTTGTTTACGCCGGACATTCTGGATGATCCAACACCCATTGTGCCTTTTTCCGCGATTAGCATTACGCTTTTGTCAGGATGCTGTGCTTGTAAAGCTTTGATTTCTTGTTGCGCTTCTGGCGTCATCATACACAAACCGTGAAGTTCACGATCGGATCTTGAGTGCGCTTGATTTCCTGGAGACAATAAATCCGTAGAGATATCACCTTCTCCAGCGATATAGGTTACCACTTTTACTTCTTCCGGAGCTTCTGGAAGTTTCGTGAAAAATTCAGCTTGAGCGTAACTTTCAATTAGTTCTTTTGCAATTGTATTTCCATTGTTGAATGCTTCTTTCAAACGATCTGTGTCTGCCTCGTAAAGGAAAACCTGCGTTTTAAGAACAGTTGCAACTTCTTTAGCAATATTTTCATCATTACCCAAAGCTAGATCCAACAATACTTTGATAGAAGGTCCACCTTTCATATGAGACAACAACTCAAAGGCAAAAGCTGGTGTTATTTCATTTACTACAGATTCTCCCAAAATGATCTCCTTCAAAAACTGAGCTTTCACGTTTGCCGCACTTGTGGTTCCTGGCAAAACGTTGTAAATGAAAAATTGAAGAGAGTCTTCTCTGTGTGCGTTGTTCGAATCTTTGATCTGCGAAATGATTTCGCTTAGTAATTCCGCACCATCAATTGGTTTTGGGTGAAGTCCTTGGTTTTTTCTTTCTTCGATCTCTTGGATGTAATCCTGATAAATATTCATAAATAGAAGTCTTTTTTTATTTTAAAAGTAGATTTATAAAAACACAGACGTTTGCAATCTGTACGATTATAATATCCGATGTTGTCCTTTGTCGCGGTTTGTTATTTGACAAAGTGAGTGTTGATAGAGTTTAATTCTGTTCAAACCGCACAAATTTACGAAATTATACGCTTTTAAACGATTAGATTAATTTAGATTCAAAATAAATTAGATATGTTTTTTCTATTTTATGTATTTTTATCAGATTAATTTTTACTTTACAAACCCAAGTTGTTTTATCCAAATATGTTGCAAATCAAATCATTACTCAAAACCCATAAAAAACAAATCGCAATTTTTGTGTTTTTAAGTGGTGTTGTTTGTATTTATTATTTGATAGATCCTTCTAAAAGTTCATTGTTTTTAAAATGTCCACTAAAGTCTGTTTCTGGTTATGATTGTCCAGGATGCGGTGCTCAGAGGGCTTTGCATGAGCTTTTGCATTTTAGGTTTTTGGAAGCTTTCACATACAATCCATTGTTTGTTTTGTCTTTAGCGGTTGCGATTGTTTTTGTTTCAATTAAATTTTTGGGAAATAAACAAATGAAAGCCGGCGCTACAAATTTTTTGAAGAGCAAATTTTTTATTTTTTCTTTATTAATGATAGTTTTGGTATTTTTGTTGTTAAGGAACACAGGCTTGTATAAAGATTTTATATATAAGTATAAGCGCGAAGCAATAAGATGAAAAAATATCTGACCATAATATTTACTGGCTGTTTTCTTTTGGGAATATCTCAGATGAAAGCAGACCTTATTCCAAATCTAATTCCCCAGACTATTCAAGGGAAATCTGGATACATCAATCAGAAAGGTGAAATTGTCATCAACCCCGAATACCATATCGCCATGTTTTTTTCGGAGGATTGTAATTTACTCAACTCGCCAAATCCGAAGCTGAGAATTTATGGTTCAGCAGATTATGCTACTGTGGAGAAAAACCAAATTTCATACAGGATCAATCAAAAAGGAAAGCGAATTTATCAATACAAAGCTTCTGATCTGGGAAAATGCTCTCTCAGTTATGAATCTCCAAAGTATAAAGCTTTTGTGCTCAATGGGTTGTATGGATTGGTAAGTAAAGAAAAAGTCGATCTGTCATCCTATAAAGATTTTCATATCTATCCTCAATATCAAATGTTGTACGTTTTAGATAGCGATAAAGAAAATCCAATGCTGGTGGCGGTTTATAATGATAAGTTTGGTATTGTAGATAAGCAGAACAAAATCATCATCCCATTTATTTATAGCGATATCAAAACCAATCTCTCGTGGAAAACGGCCCATCTTTTTGAAGTTTCCAAAGACGGGAAAGAATATTTCTATGTTGATGAAAAAAATAAAGCCTATTAATTAAAAAATATTTGTAATTTCGCGTTCAGAAATTTAAGGGGTGCTGTCACAAGCTGAGATTATACCCAATGAACCTAGAACAGGTAATGCTGTTTAGGGAAACATTCATTATAAATGATGAGTGATAAAAGATAATTGATCAATAATAACGTTATAAAAATCAGTTGTCAACCATAATTTATCATTTATATCTATAGTCGCCCCTTTTATTCTAAAATAATTTTAACAAACAAAATTTTTTAAGAATGAAAGGTTTACTTTTTTTAGGAGTGTTCACTGCTCCGTTCTATTTTTCACAAACTACAGATTCTGTACAAGTTACAAGCATTCAAGCTGTAGAATTTACCAAACGAACGCCGGTTGCAAAGTCGATCATCAATGTTGAAAAAGAGCTGGCAGACAAAAATCTGGGTCAGGATTTACCAATTCTTTTGAAAAACCAAATGTCCGTAGTTTCCACTTCCGATGCAGGAAATGGCGTTGGTTACACAGGATTAAGAATTAGAGGAACATCGGGAACAAGTATCAATGTCATGTTGAATGGCGTTCCATACAACGATTCCGAATCGCAAGGAACTTTCTTCGTGAATGTTCCGGATTTGACGAGTTCGGCTTCCCAAATTGTGATTCAGCGTGGTGTTGGAACTTCCTCAAATGGTGTTTCGGCTTTCGGGGCGAGCGTGAATGTGATTTCCAGAGATCCATCGGAAACATTTTCTGTGAGGTCTGATAATTCTTATGGGTCGTTCAATACGTATAAGTATTCAGGAGAGATCAATTCTGGGAAATTCTGGAAGAACCGACTATCGGTGATGGGAAGATACACGCACATCCATTCCGATGGCTACATCGACAGAGCGTTTTCCGACCTTCATTCATACAACTTTTCTGCCTTGTTTCAAGAGAAAAATACAGAGTTGAGATTGTTGGCTTTTGGAGGGAAAGAGAAAACCTACCAAGCTTGGAACGGAATTGATAAGGCAACTTGGGAAACCAATCCGAAATACAATTTTTCTGGAGCTATATATGATGAAGACGGCAATATTTCTAGTTTCTATGACAACGAGACAGATAATTACAGACAAAACCATTATCAACTTTTATGGAATCAGCGTTTTTCCGATCAGTGGAAACTGGAAACGACTGCGCACTACACAAAAGGAAAGGGTTATTATGAAAACTACCGTCAGGCCAATCGTTTTTCAAGATATAATCTGCCAAATATGATGGATGGAGCAACGATTGTGGAGCGGGCGGATTTTATCAGAAAAAAATGGCTGGATAATGATTTTTATGGTGCTATTTCAACTTTGTATGGAAAGCTGGGCGATCTTGATATTAACGTCGGTGCTGTTGCCAATCAATATTACGGATGGCATTTTGGAAATGTAACCGGAGTGAAATTTACCGAGATCCAGGAACACGAATATTACAGAAATCGCTCTCTGAAGAATGAAGTTTCCGGTTTTGCAAAAGCAATCTATAAACTGAATAGATTCGAATTCTTTGGAGATCTGCAATTGAGAAATATTGGCTATGACACCAAAGTTCTTCAGCAAGGTGACGATGAAGGCGTAGATCTATACAGAAAATGGACTTTCTTCAATCCGAAAGCTGGGGTTAATTATAATGTGGGAAATGGTAAGATTTTCCTATCATACGCCAACGCACATCGCGAGCCGAACAGGGATGACCTTTTCGCAAATCCTGACACAAAAGCAGAAACCCTTCACGATTTCGAAGCAGGTTGGGAACAGCAGATTGGCAAAGTGGCTTTCACGGCGAATGCATACTATATGTATTACAAAGATCAGTTGGTGTTGAATGGTCAGATCAATAATATTGGCGAGTTCATCCGTACAAACAGCGGTAAAAGTTCCAGAGTCGGTCTCGAACTCGGCGTTTTGGCAAAGCTTTCCGAAAAGCTGCAATTGTCAGGAAACACCACATTTAGTTCCAACAAAAACAGAGAATTTATTGCAGAAACAGAAGAAGGATTGATCAATTACGGAAAAACAGACATCTCGTTCTCGCCAAATGTAATTGCCAATGGAAATGTCATCTATTCACCTTTTTCTAATTTCAGTTTGGGTGTTACAGCGCAATATGTTGGGAAGCAATACTTGGACAATTCCGGAAATCAAGTAAATCAATTGGATGATTATTTGGTTCCAGATTTCAATATGTCCTATAAACTGCCTTTCAAAAAAAATGAAGTGGTATTAAGATTCTTGTTAAATAATTTCACAAACACCAAATATGTGAATAATGGATACATTTATGGTGATCCGTATTATTTTTCGCAAGCTGGAATTAACTTTATGTTCGGGCTTTCTTTAAGGATGAATTAAATTTTTAAATCTGATAATCAATGAGTTGATTGTTTTTAAGGTCTGATTTAATTTTTTTTCTTTGTTAATTTAAAATTAATGTTAGATTTACATTTAGTTCATAAAGCTATGTGAGAAGTGTTGAACTAAATGTATATAGACCTTAAAAATTAACAAATTATGAGAAAATTTTATTTTCTAGGCCTTGCTATGTTGGCAGGTGTCTCTGCTTTCGGGCAACTTACTCATACCGTGAGCAACGGTGAGTTCAAACTAACTTATGGTAAATCTGCAGACTGGAGTTTCTTCGATCCTCAGGGTGCATCAACAATTTACTTGCACGTTTGGTCTTCTCAAACAGATGGCGATAACGACAAAGGAAACTTTGGTGATGCGTGGTCAAACTCCACTTCTACTTTGACTTGGAATGCAACAGAGAATGCTTATGTAGGTACCATCAATCTGAACACAAAACTATTCTCAGATTCTAACAACACAATGCCTGCGGGAACTGTGGTTCAAAGAATTGGGATAGTGATGAAGGATCAAAGCAACGGAGCGACTCGTCAATCTGCTGATAGAGACTTGGAAGGACCAACTACACTATCTACAATGGCTGTGGTAGACGCAAATGGAAAAGCAAAATCTCAAGTAGCTTCTGGTAAATTATTTACTTCTGCGAAAGGAAATGTAGATCTTACTGTTTTCGACTTCAGTGGAAAAGTAATTAAAACAATGAAAGTAAACGCGACTGGAATTCCAATCGATTTGAACCTAAATCAAAAAGGTTTGTATTTGGTTAAGATTTCTGGAGCTGGCGTTTCAGAAGTTGTGAAATTTGCTCACTAGACCTTAACTATTCATATCATTTTCAAAAGCTTGCTGTAAAATGCAGGCTTTTTTATTTCCTTTAACATCAAAAAATATGTAGTTTTGTGCCAATGAATTTTGAGTATTATCTATATCAATATCTTCTGAAGCATCACAAGGCAGAAGTTCCGGATTTTGGAGTTTTCGAACTATCAAAAGAATCTGCAAAAATAGATGCAGAAAGTTCCATCATCACGCCACCAAAAGAGGTTGTTGCGTTCCATTATCAGCCCACAGTTTTTGACAATCATTTAGCAAAATACATTGCAGAAGAGACTCAAACCAATCTGTTTACAACTCAAATGAGTTTGAAAACAGAAATCTCAAAATGGATTCAAAAATTACAAGACGGAAATATTCTCAGCCTTGGAAACCTAGGTCAATTTCAATTTGATGATAATAAAAATGTAGTCAAAATAGCAGACAATAGTGACGACGTTTTCGGATTGGAAGCAGTCAATCTGGAAAGCCTGAAGCAGTCAAAATCCAAAGTTAAAATCTTAACCGAAGATTATAGTTTGAACAAGAGTGTGCTTTGGACATTCCTATCACTTGTCGTTGTTGGAACTTCGGCACTTTTCCTTTTTGGTGATACAGAATTGATGTTTGGCAAATCTTCAAAAATTCCAACAAAGAAAACAGCGGTGAAATCAAAACATTCGCCTGCAGTCATTATTCCCAAACAAGATACAATTAAAATAGACAGTATAAAACCGATAAAGAATGCAAACATCCAAAAAATCAATAGATAGCCTTACTGTAATGACGAACATCGTCTTACCCAACGAAACCAATTCATTAAGAAATCTTTTCGGAGGCGAACTATTGTCAAGAATGGATCGCGCAGCATCTATTTCTGCTACCAGACACAGTGAATGTAGAGTGGTGACAGCTTCCGTAAATCATGTTTCTTTTGACCACCCAATTCCAGAAGGTGGAATTGTGGTTTTGGAATCCAAAGTTTCAAGAGCATTTTCAACCTCTATGGAAATCTATGTGGACGTTTGGTTAGATGATCCCATCAATCAGAAAAAAATACATACCAACTCAGGTATCTACACTTTTGTGGCAATTGATGTTGATGGCAAACCAGCAAGAGTTCCAGAATTGGTTCCTGAAACCGAATTAGAAATTGAGCGTTTTGAAGCCGCAAAAAGAAGAAAAGAATTATCCCTCATCCTTTCCGGAAGAATGAAACCAACGGATTCTGTGGAACTCAAAAAATTGTTCCTTGGAACTGAGTCATAATTTAAAAATACAAAACGGGCTCTTGTCCGTTTTTTTTATTTAAGATTTGGATGATCAATCTCTAAAATCTAATTTCTAAAAATTTATTCAATGAAAATCCTTCAACTCGATAAAAATCATCCGTTAATTTCTGAACAACTTACCGCGAAAGGTTTTGTGGTGGAAGAAGATCATACGTCATCTTACGATAAGGTTTTGGATAAGATTTCGGATTATGAAGGCATTATAATAAGAAGCCGAATTCCATTAGACAAAAATTTCTTGACCAAAGCTTCCCATCTCAAATTCATTGCGAGAGTAGGAGCTGGAATGGAAAATATCGATATCCAAACGGCTGACAAATTAAATATTAAACTCATCAATTCTCCAGAAGGAAACCGAGATTCCGTGGCGGAACACGTTGTCGGCATGTTGCTGATCTTGATGAACAAACTTTTTATTGCTTCGAATGAAGTAAGAAATGGTATTTGGAAACGAGAAGAAAACCGTGGCGACGAATTGCTGGGAAAAACTTTCGGAATCATCGGTTACGGCAATATGGGAAAAGCGGTTGCGAAAAGACTTTCAGGTTTTGGTGTTCAGGTAATTTTCTACGACATTCTCCCAAACCTCTCCGACGAATTTGCAACGCAGGTATCTTTGGAAGAACTTCAGAACCGAGCAGATATTCTCAGTCTTCATATTCCTTTGACGGCGGAAACACATTATTTAATTGATGAAAACTTCATTTCCAAAATGGACAAGAATTTCTACTTCATCAACACTGCCAGAGGGAAAAATCTTAAAACGAAATCTTTAGTACAATCAATTGAAGCGGGAAAGGTTCTTGGAGCTTGTTTGGATGTTCTGGAATTTGAAAAGTCATCTTTTGAAAATCTGGAAGTAGAGAATATGGATTTAAAATTTCTTTTAGATTCTGACAAAGTGATTGTTACGCCACATCTTGCTGGCTGGACGAGCCAAAGCAAAATCAAGCTCGCTCAAATTATCGTAGACAAAATTCTTGACAATTTCAACGTTTAGTTTCTTAAAATTAATTAAAATTTCAGCGGTTTATTTTAACATTTCTTAAGATAATTCTCTTCGGTCAAAATTTCATTTTATGTTAACTTGCGAACCTTAACGAAGTTTGGATTATAATGAATTTTAGAAAAGTTATCGCACCGGTTTTATTAGCACTATCAATTTTATCCTGTAAAAAACAAAAAGAAGTTCCAGCAGAAACTTACGAATCCAAACTCCCAAACTTCGGAAATGTAAATCTTGAAAATGTTTTCACAGCAGAGGACAATGTCTTATTAGAACAACCAAATATTGTCCCGAAAATTACCAATTATTATCAAAAAGTCTGGGAGCAAGGCGACCTTAGCGGAGGATTACTAATAGCAAAAGGCGACAAGATCATCTTCGAAAAGTACAGAGGATTTGCCAAAGAAAACAAACAAACGCCCATCGACGAAAATACACCGCTCCACGTAGCGTCTGTCAGCAAGACAATGACGTCAATGGCCGTTCTGAAATTGGTAGAAGCAGGAAAGTTGAAAATGGAAGATGATATGACCAAGTTTTTCCCAAAATTTCCTTATCCAAACATCACTGTTTTCAGTTTGCTTTCACAGAGAAGTGGACTTCCAAAATATGAATACTTTGACAAAAATATTTCGCCCGCACCGGAAGAACTCAAACAAGATTATCTAACCAATCAGGATGTTGTAGAAATGCTCATCAAGTATAAACCAGAGTTGGCAAGGCCGTCAAATACTGGGTTTATGTATTGCAACACCAACTTTGCGCTTCTTGCTCTGATTGTTGAAAAAGTTACCGAAACGCCATTTCCGGAGGCGATGCAAGAGATTCTTTTCAAACCTTTGAAGATGAATCATTCCTACATTTTCCAGAAAAAAGATATTCCAACAGCGTCCCAATCCTTTCTTAGCGGTTACAAACCATATCCGTTGGACAGGTTGGATTTGATTTACGGCGACAAAAATGTTTACACAACCCCGAAAGACCTTCTCAATTTTTCCGTCGCGATGTTTTCCAAAGATTTCCTAAAACCGGAACTGAAAGACAAAATCTTCCAACCGTACAGCAACGAGAAAAAAGGAATCAACAATTACGGTCTAGGATTCCGGATGAAAGAATTTGACAACGGCGAAAAACTCACTTATCACAACGGTTGGTGGCACGGTTCCAACGCCGTTTTTGCGCATCTTTTGAAATCGAAAGTTACCATTATCGCCATCGGGAACAAGTATTCTCAGCGCGTTTACTCCGCATTGGCATTGTCTGGATTGTTTGAAAATTTTCCTTACGAGATGGAAAAATTCAACAAAACGATGAACCCAACAGGAGCCGGCGAAAAAGACACTACATCTCTATCAACCGGAGAGTTGTAGAATTTGTTGGGCGCCTTTATCTGCCTTCAGTTCCCTCCCGATTTTACATCGGGATCCACTCAAACCTGACGAAGTGGTCATCGACTCAAATAAAAAAGTATAAAATTGAGATAAGTCGGGGCGCGCTTCGCAAGGTTTCACCATTTCTTTTCAAGTCCAAGATTTGTCTTTTAATATAAATCTTTTGCGTTTAGATTAAAGATAAAAAGTCTCGTATTTAAAAGATTAAGATTTTTATAAGAAAAGCATTCCTCTGCAAAACCGCAGAACGGTGACCTGTTGATAGGAAAGCAACAATACCAAGCTCTAGAGGAGCGCCCTGTAAAAGTATTAAAACAATCGCAACAACTCTCCAGAGTTTAATGCAAAACCGCAGAGCGGTGATCTGTTGGTAGAAAAAACATCAGCAAGATTTAAAGCTCCAGAGGAGCGACCTATAAAAACATTTCGCGAAAGCCATATAACCCCTTCAGAGTTTCAAACTCTGAAGGGGTTTTAATTTCTAACCAAGATTTAAAAAAAAAGAGAATAAAATTTGCAAATTAAAAATTTGATTATCAATACTTTAATGATAATTGACGTTCTTTTTTTATATTTGATGTAATAATTGCTACATTACAGATGTCTTACTTTTAAACAACCAAGAAATTACACGGATTCGAAATCACAAACTTTTGAATCTCAACATTAAACTAAAATCTATGACCCAAGAAAACTTTCAACAAACGGTTTACAGTCTCAAGGATGAGATGTTCCGTTTTGCCAAAAAGTTTTTAATGAGTGCAGACGAAGCGGAAGATGTGGTAATGGATTTGATGATGAAGTTCTGGCAGAAAAAAGAAGAACTTTTGGTTGTAGAGAATTTGAAAAGTTTCGCAATGCGAAGTGTGAAAAATGAATGTCTGAATCGCCTGAAACACCACGAAGTGAAATTGGGATTTGCGAGCCATACAAAACACACCTCGGAACTTTATCAAATCGAAACCAACAATATGAGAGAGCAGATTTTGGGATTCATCAACCAACTGCCGGAAAAACAAAAAATGGTCATTCACCTGAAAGATGTGGAAGAATATGAAATCTCAGAAATATCGGGCATTATGGAAATGGAAGAAAATGCAGTCCGCGTGAATCTGATGAGAGCAAGACAAAAAGTGAAAGAATCAATTAACAAACTCTATGCGTATGAAAACCGACAAATACAAGGATTGGGAATCTAAATTCTTCGAAGGCGAGGAATTGACGCCAGAAGAAGAATTGTTCCTAAAAAATGAAAGCGACAACCCTTATTTCTCATTTCTAAAAGAAGAGAAACAAGAAAAATTAGATATCAGTTTCGAAGATTTCTTAAAGAAAACGGAAGAACCGAAAATCATCCCGATGCCAATTAAAAAGTCTTCATACAAAGTTTATTGGATGGCGGCAAGTTTGGTTTTATTAATGGGAATCGGTGCGCTTTGGATGTTCAATCAACCTCAAGATGTTGAGATGGTAATCGTAAAAAATAATGAAGGACCGAAGAAACAAAATACAACGCCAGTTGTGCCAGTGAAAGAAACAATAGAACAAACTTCGACACCGAAACCAATTTTGGCAAATCAGGAAAATAAGAAGGCTGATAAAATTCCGAATGAGAAAGCGGTGAAAGATCTAGTGAAAAAGGAATTTGACAAGCTAATGGCTCAGCAGGAATCATCAACAAAAAATGGAGACAAGCAACTCCAGAATCCGGCACAATCGATCTCAGATTACAATCCGAATTATGTCATCATCAACGGAAAACCAATCTATGATGAGAATCAAGCGATTGCCGTGACAGAAAATGCTTTTAATTATTTTGCAAGTAACGTTACCGAAACCATAAATCACGCAGAATCTGCCCAAAATCAAGTTGATTTCTACAAGATTCTCAATTAATTAATTTTAAAATCAAATTGTCATCGCCGTTGAAAATATTTTCAAAATAGATCTAATCAAACTAGCGGTCAAATTGTACATTAAACCAATATCAAAATGAAAAAAATATCAGTAATATTCGTACTCTTTCTGCTGTCCACCAACATCTTTGGGCAGTCGGAAAAACTAAATGAACTCTTCGACCATTATCAGGACACGGAGGGCGTAACATCTATCAAGATTGCAAAACCAATGTTCAAACTTCTGAACAATCTGAAAATCGATGATGAAGAATTGGGGAAAATCCAGCCACTTTTGGGAAAGGTAAACGGATTGAAAATGCTAATCCTGGAAAAACCGAGAACTTCTTCAAATCCAGATAAGGACGACCAGAAAATACTTTTACAATCTGGAAAAATAGAGAAGGAAATTGAAGCATCTCTCAAAAATATGAAATATGAAGAGTTGATGACAGTGAATAGTCGCGACAACAAAATCAAATTCATGGCGCAGGATATCACTGCAAATGTGATGGACAACTTGATCCTGAACATTATGTCGGAAGACAGTTCGGTTTTGATGATGCTGGACGGGAAAATCTCTATGGACGACGTGAGCAAAATGATGGAAGAGACACAAAATGTAACTTCTATTAATCCTGTAAAAACGATTAATTCATCTACTTTTGCTAATACAAATACTTCAACTCATACAATAACTGATGGGTCAGGAACCACGACCTTTACAACTACAAATAATTCTGGGACAACAAATATTGGAAGTGAAAGAAATGTTCCTGCTTTTAACGGAATAGAAACGTCTTCGGGAGTGGATGTAGAATTCACTCAAAGTACAAAGCAAAGTGTGATTGTAAAAGTGGATCCCGAAAAACAGCAATATGTTATCACAGAAGTTGAAAACGGTGTTTTGAAAATCTTTGTTAGAAATAAAGGTGTTAAGAACTTGAATTTCAACAGTCTTAAAGTCATAGTTTCCGGACCAAAATTATCAAGATTGATTACGAAGTCCGGCTCTATTTTCAAAGCTGTAAATCCTGTCAGCGAATCTACATTTGTAGCAAGCTGTTCATCTGGTTCACAGGTTTCAGGAAGCTTCAAAATCTCTACAAACACAGCATTGGATGTTTCTTCTGGTGTAAGTGTGAAAATGAATCTGGAAACTAAATCTCTGGCTTTGGAAGCAAGCAGCGGAAGTTCTATCAAATTATCAGGTAAAGCAGATTCGGGAGTTTACAGTGCAAGTAGCGGAAGTTCTATCTCAGCAGGCGATTTTGTAACCAAATCTGCAGTTGTGGACGCATCTTCCGGAGCAAGTGTGAAAATCAACACAACAGAACGTTTAACAGCAAGTGCTACATCCGCAGCGTCTGTACAATACAGAGGAAATCCTTCTAAAGTGACAAAATCTGCCAACGAAAGAACAGGGTCAACTATTAACTCAGTAAACTAAAGAATTATGCTACGTTTTTTATACCTCATTATTTTGATGATTGTCGGTTTCTTTCTGCAGTCGTGTATGGTTTCCCACAAAAAAGTGCACACCGATTTTTTTGATAATCCGGGATTCAAAGATAACTCCAATTATATCAGCGTCAATGTTCCGACTTTCCTCGCAAAATCTTATGTCAAAAAAGCAATGAGAGAAGATGGAGATAGTCAGGAAGTCATAGATTTGGTAAAAAAAATAAGTGATGTTAAACTTTTGATTGTTGAAAGTTCGACAACTCCCATCAAAGCTGAGTTTCAGAAATATCTAAACAGTAATAATTACGAAGAATGGATGTCTGTAAAACAGGAAGGAAATCTCATCAGCCTGAATGCAAAGCAAACCGACGACATCATCAAAAGAATGATTATCACAGTGAAAGGTGACAAAGATGAAACAATTTTCGTAGACGTCAAAGGGAAATTTACAGCTGATGATATTTCAAAAATCATCAATGCCACAGAGAAAAATCAAATCAAAATCAATAGAAATTAATTTTTCACCAGCCACTATTTATTAGTGGTTTTTGTGGTTTTGAGAATTCTTTCCTTGGCGTGTTGCACGATTTTTTTAATTAAATCTAAATGAATATCGTCTTCCAAAGGAATCTGGATCGCGCCTTTCGAAGTTTTGTAATTAGACAATTCCCTTTCGAGAAATGCGACCGCCTCTGGTCCTGGATAAAGTCCAATATGATTGGTAAATGCTGCGAAATGAATCAGATTTTTGGTTTCATAGACGAACGTTGGCATTAGATATTTGATACATTCCGTGGCTTCCGGAATCTCTTTTTTGATTTCGGAACGTATTGTTTCCAACTTATCTATAAGTTCTTCATCAAACTGGGAGAAGTAATCTTCGAAGGTTTTCATCATTTAGATTTTTATTAAAGTTAAAAATTAAAATGATATACGAGATTTTCTCAAAGATTATCTTCGGAATTTGAAATATTTTGATAATTCGTGATTTTTACCTTTCAGAAATTGAGAAGCCATTTCCATTCCGATGACCGAAAATGTGATTCCGTTCCCTCCAAATCCTAAAACAAAATAAGCACTTGGAAAGTCTGGATGTTCACCGATATAAGGCAGTCCATCTTTGGTTTCGCCGAAAGTTCCTGCCCAAACAAAATCTGTTCTGAAATTATTTTCAGGTAAATAGTTGCTAAGCTTTTTCACAAGCTTTTGTTCCTTTTCGTGAAGCAGAGAATCTCTTTTTTTAGCATTCACAAATTCCTCATCTTCACCACCGATCAAAACCCGATTGTCATCCGTAGTTCGCATATAAATGTAAGGTTCTGCTGTGTTCCAAACTAAAAGGTCATTTAGCTCTTTGTGATTTTTCTCGTTTTGTTCACCAACGATGGCGTAAGTTGAAAGCAGATTTACAAAATCGTCTTTGATGATCTCTGTACTTTCGAAACCATTGCAGAAGATGACTTTTTTGGCTTTGATCTTATTTCCAAATTCTGTGGTTGCAGTGACACCATTTTTTTTATAATCGAATTTAATAATGTCGGTCTTATCAAAAACTTGGAGTCCTTTTTTATTTTTATAATTATAATGTAGAATGTCGTGAGCCAAGCAAAATGCATCAATGCTTCCGCCTTGTTCGGAAAGGATTCCGCCAAACGTATTTTCGATTTTAAATGTCTTGCTAATTTCCTCGGCCGAAAGCCATTTCACTGGAAACTTTGCTGCTTTTCTAGCTTCAAATTCCTTTTTCAAATTCTGAACATCTTTTTTTAAAGCCGCAAAATAAAGTGATTCCTTTTTCTTGAAACCACATTCCGATTTTATTTTCTTAGCCACTTTTCCCAACGTATCAATCGAATCATAGCACGCCCAATAGGCTTTTTCCGCACCTTCTTTTCCAATCATTTCTGACAGTTCAAAAAGTGGAACATCAATCTCATATTGAAGCATCGATGTGGTTGCGCTGGTGCTTCCGTTTCCAATTTCCCTTCTGTCAACCAAAACAGTTTTGAATCCGTCTTTTATCATTTGATGCGCCAAAAACGAACCTGTGATCCCACCACCGATGATAAGAATTTCAGTTTCGATATTTTCTCTTAGTGAAGGATATGAATGTTTGATGCCGTCTTTGACGAGCCAGAATGGTTCAGGAGATTTGAGTTTCATAATTTGATTTTATTGTTTTGGATATTATCAAAAATGAAACCGCAATTGAGAAAGGATTGACAGCTTTTTAACAAAAAAAAATCTCCCAGTGGTCTGAGAGATTTTAAATTTTATTGAGTAATGAAAACTGCTTTTTCTTCTGTTTCAACTTTGTCTAAGGCTGTTCTTACGCCTTGCAAGGAATTTTCATAATTATTGTCTTTCCATTTTTTCAGAACCTCATTTTTGAAATTCTGGTTAGCAAGGATAAGGTGCTGATCATTCAAATCAATAATTTTGGTATCAACTGCAGCGTGTGCCATTTTACCAGTTTCAATCATTCCGTAATAAGAAATCATAAAACCATAGTTGACATTCACAAAAAGCAATTCGTCAACACCGTATTTTGTTTTCAAATCACTGAAATCATAGTTAGAATATTTCTTCCCCTCAGCTTTTTCACCTGCAAATTTCTTTGCTGTTTTGTAATCGAATTTTTCATCGATAATAACAACTTCTTTTCCTTTTGCTTTGAAAATTTCAGAATAGATTCCTGTCAATTCTTCTTTTGGATGGATGTTTTGCCCCATTAGGTCGAGAGCTTCTTTGTATTTATCTCCGGACGTAACAGCCATGTCCAACAGACCTTGAGAGCCTTCCTTGAATTTTGCCGGCGGATTTGCGTTGATCAATATTCCTACTTTTGTTGGTTTTTGCCAATAGTCTGCAGATAAAGCAACTTTCGGAACACAGCTAGTTACCAAGAGTAGAAATGAGAAAAGTAAAAGTAATTTTTTCATGATAAAATTTTTTGGCAGCGAAAGTAAGAAAAAAATCTCTCAAATTATTGAGAGATTTTATGTTTTAGAAAATTAATTTTAAAGTGTGGTCAAAAAAGTAACTATATGACTAAGGATTACATATTCCTTCTATACTTCCCACCCACTTCAAACAAAGCGTTGGTAATCTGCCCAAGCGAGCAGTATTTCACCGCATCCATCATCACGTTAAATAAGTTTTGTTGATTGATGGCAGCGTGTTGAAGAGTTTTCAAGGCAGCTTCAGATTTGTCTTCATTGGATTTCTGGAAATTATGAAGGGTTTCAATCTGCAACCGCTTCTCTTTCTCAGTCGAACGGATGACTTCTCCCGGACGAACCGTTGGCGAACCGTCTTTTCCTAAGAAAGTATTCACGCCGATGATTGGATATTCTCCGGTGTGTTTCAGCCATTCGTAATGCATCGATTCTTCCTGGATTTTTGAACGTTGGTACATCGTTTCCATTGCACCCAAAACACCTCCTCTTTCCGTGATTCTGTCGAATTCTGCATACACAGCTTCTTCGACCAAATCCGTTAATTCTTCAATTATAAATGAACCTTGAAGCGGATTTTCGTTTTTCGCTAAACCTAATTCTTTATTGATAATCAGCTGAATTGCCATCGCTCGTCTTACAGACTGCTCAGTCGGGGTTGTAATCGCCTCGTCATAAGCATTGGTGTGCAGTGAATTACAGTTATCGTAAATTGCGTAAAGTGCCTGAAGTGTTGTTCTGATATCGTTAAAATCAATTTCCTGAGCGTGAAGCGAACGTCCTGAAGTTTGAATGTGATATTTCAACATCTGGCTTCTTTCGTCGGCTCCGTATTTCAGTTTCATTGCTTTTGCCCAGATTCTTCTCGCCACACGTCCGATTACCGAATATTCAGGGTCGATACCATTGGAGAAGAAGAAAGATAAGTTCGGTGCAAAATCATTGATGTCCATTCCTCTTGACAAATAATATTCAACGTAAGTGAAACCGTTTGCTAAAGTAAATGCCAACTGAGAAACCGGATTTGCGCCCGCTTCTGCAATGTGATAACCGGAAATAGAAACCGAGTAGAAGTTTCTCACTTTTTCTGTGATAAAATATTCCTGAACGTCACCCATTAATCTCAAGGCAAATTCAGTAGAGAAAATACACGTATTCTGAGCCTGGTCTTCTTTTAAAATATCTGCCTGAACAGTTCCACGAACGGTAGCGATGGTTCTAGCTTTAATTTCAGCATAAGCTTCGGCAGGAATCACTTCGTCTCCCGTTAAACCTAATAATTTTAAACCTAAACCATTGTTTGAAGGTGGAAGTTCTCCATTATATTTTGGTCTTTCCAAGCCCTTGTCGTCGAATTTTGCTTTTAAAGCTTTTTCAACATTTGCTTCAAGCTTATGTTCAGTAATATACTTCTCAACATTCTGGTCGATGGCCGTGTTCATAAAGAAAGCCAGCAACATCGGCGCAGGTCCATTGATGGTCATTGAAACGGAAGTCATTGCATTTACCAAATCAAATCCGGAATACAGTTTTTTCGCATCATCCAAAGTGGCGATAGACACTCCCGCATTTCCGATTTTACCGTAAATATCCGGTGGTAGGGCAGGGTCCTGTCCGTATAGAGTCACGGAGTCAAACGCTGTTGACAGACGTTTTGCGTCCATTTCCGCAGAAACGTAATGGAATCTTCTGTTGGTTCTTTCCGGTCCGCCTTCTCCGGCAAACATTCTCGTCGGGTCTTCCCCGGTTCTTTTGAAAGGATAAATTCCTGCGGTGTAAGGAAATCCGCCCGGAAGATTTTCCTGACCTTTCCATTTAATCAAATCTCCCCAATCGGTATATCTTGGAAGAGATATTTTTGGAATTTTTAAATGAGATAAAGATTCAGTTGAGGTTTCCACCTTGATTTCTTTTCCACGAACGAAATAAGAATAAAATTCAGCTTTGAAAGCCTGTTTTGTATCATCCCAATTTTTTAGGAAGTCGATATTTTCCTGTTGAAGGTCTTTTTCAGCTTTCTGATATTCAGCATCCAGAGTTTCGTTTGAAAGGAAACTTTTCACCCCTTCAATATGATACATTTTTCTTGCTAATTCTGCCTGCTTTTCAACGTTGGCATCGTACTGTCTGTTGTTTTCAACGATTTCAGAAAGATAACGAACTCTCTTTGGTGGAATAATCGTGATGTCCTCAGAAATTTCCTGTTCAACAAATCCTTGAAACTTTGGAGCATTGTCACCCTGAGCCTGTCGAAGGGTTTCGTTGACTTTATCGACTAATCTATTGTATAAATCGGTTGTTCCGTGGTCGTTGAACTGAGATGCTTTTGTCGCATACACCGGCATGTCATCCAATGGACTTTCCCACAACAAATGGTTTCTCTGGAACTGTTTTCTTACCGCCTGAAGTGCATCAAGTGCGCCACGTTTGTCAGATTTATTTAAAGCAACCAAATCAGCATAATCCAACATATCGATTTTTTCCAACTGTGTGGAAGCTCCATATTCAGGCGTCATCACGTACATTGAAACATCGGCAAAATCTGAAACTTCCGAACCGGATTGTCCAATACCTGAAGTTTCCAAAATGATGACATCAGGATGAGCTAATTTCAATACATTTAAAGCGGAATGAATGAACGGAGAAACAGAAACGTTGTTTTCTCTGGTAGCCATCGAACGCATATAAACTCTAGGGTCATTGATGGCGTTCATACGGATTCTGTCACCCAAAAGTGCACCTCCTGTTTTCTTTTTTGAAGGGTCGATGGAAATAATCGCAATCTTTTTACCCGGATTTGAACGTAAGAAACGTCTTACCAATTCGTCTGTTAAAGAAGATTTTCCAGCTCCACCGGTTCCTGTAATCCCGATGATTGGAATTTTTAAATCTTTTGATTTTTCGTCAATGGCTTTTACCAGATCCGGTTTTTCTTCTGAGAAGTTCTCAACGGCAGAAATTATTTTAGCAATGCTGGTCGAGTTTTCAAAACTGATGTTATCCAAATCTTCAGCAGTCACTTCTTTTCCGGTTGCAAAGTCTGACCTTTTCACCAAATCGTCAATCATTCCCTGAAGACCAAGTTCGCGACCGTCATCCGGAGAATAAATCCTGTCGATGCCGTAAGACATGATGTCTTCGATTTCTTCGGGCAGAATTACACCGCCACCACCACCAAAAATTTTGATCTGTGGTGAATTTTTTTCTCTTAAAAGGTCGTAGATATATTTAAAATATTCGTTGTGACCGCCTTGATAAGAAGTCAGTGCAATGGCGTTGGCATCTTCCTGAATTGCTGTGTTTACTACTTCTTCAGCAGATTTGTCGTGGCCAAGGTGAATGACTTCGCATCCCGTTCCCTGGATCACACGGCGCATAATATTGATGGCCGCATCGTGCCCGTCGAATAACGAAGCTGCGGTAACGATTCTTACTTTGTTTGCTGGTGTATATTTTTGGTTTTCCATTTCTTAAAATCGATGTTTCCAAAGATAATATTTTTTGGGAAATGGCAATGATGATGGAAGATGGATGTTTGGAGGGTGGAAGTTTATATCTACGGTGATTTGGAAACGCAAACCCATAGCCCCGATTGCAACGGCATCCTTTTTTGTGGTGGCGATGGAAATTCTCGGAAAAGATACTTGTCGTCTTTCGCCATCACAAAAAAGATATAGTGGAAAGCGGGATTAAGCTCCTAAATTATTGCTTGATGAATTTGAAATTCTTGATGCCACTGTCGGTTTTTACGGATAAAACGTAAACGCCGGATGGTAATTTGGAAACGTTGATTCTTTGTTTGCTGTCTGATAGCATTTGCTTGCCACTCAAGTCGAAAATCACTACTTTTTGTATGTTGTGCTTCAGGTTGATGATGTTGACATGATCCGTTGCGGGATTTGGGTAGATGCTGAGGTCGCGAAGATCCGAGGTGCCTAAAGTTGCCAATGCATCGCCAAGCGTGATTGGTTCGCGGAACATTGATAAGTCGAAGGGAGTGTTGCCATTTATGATGGAACGGCTGTAAGCTTCGGCTGTGTAAACGGCAAAGTCTGTTTCTTCTACACTGTTGAAGTTGAGGGTTTCTGTGGTCGGATTCAGTTTTTGATCTAGATTTTTGTACCATGTGAAAGTGTAGTCTCCACTAAGCGATTGATCCAATGTTGCTGGCTGACCAACAACTGCCAAGACGGTTTTCAAATCATCGTAGCGCTGAGGTGAGTAGTTGAAATCTGTCTGCTCAGAAAAGTCTGTGATGTAATTATAAAGATCGTTCCTTGAAAAACGGTTGTTGCTAAGGTGCGTAATTGCGGGCAACTGATCTGGAAGGTCACCTGTCAGCTGGTTGCTGTTAAGGTTTAGCATCATCAATCTGGACATTCCCAACAAAGCCGAGGGAAAACCGCCGGAAATCTGATTGTTGTTTAGGAATAATTGCTGAAGGCTGGATAGTGAGCTAAGTGTTGCAATACCTCCAGTGATTTGGTTCCTACCGAGATTTAGCGTTTGTAGTTTTGTAAGTTGCGGAAGTTGCGCAGGAATCTGAGCCAATTGATTGTTTTCCAAAGAAAGCCATTGGAGATTTACTAGATTGGTAAGTCCTGTAAGTGTTTGCTCTGTAAGATTATTGTTGCTAAGATTAAGACTTAGGATTTGTGTGCGTTGCGAAACTTGGGTTGGGATTTGTGCCAAGCCATTTCCGGAAAGCGAAAGTGTTTTCAGGTTTGTAAGTCCTGCGATGTTTCCGTATCCGTTTGGGGCAATTGGGTTGTTGTCTAAAATTAAAGTCTCAAGATTTGTAAATGTTGCGACTTTTGCAGGGACGGTAGTCAAGCCTAAATCTGCGATATTCAATATTTTGATGTTGTTGAAGCTTTGAAGCATTCCGTTGACATCAGAAATTATAAATTGATTACCGCCCAAGCCAAGGTCTTCCAGTTTGACAAGTCCAGCCAAAGCTGTGTTGGGATTGCCTATCAATCGGTTGTTGCTGACGTCCAATCTTACCAATGAACTAAGAGAAGACAAGCCCATCGAAACTTCGCCAGTCAGTTTGTTGTTGCTGAGGTCTAATTTTGTCAGTTTTGTGAGTGAGGAAATGTAAGTAGGAAAATAGCCACTTAGCGCATTGCCAGAAAGATTGAGTTCTGATACAACCCCATTTTTCACAGAGACGCCAAACCAGTTTCTCGGGTCTTTTTCCAAATCCCAAGTTCTGTTCCAGTTTTCGCCGTCTGTTGCGTTGTAGATGTTAATAAGCGCGCTTCTCTCGGCATTGGAAATGCTCCATTGCGCAAAAAAGAAATTAGAAATCAGTAAAAAGAATAAAGTTTTTTTCAAGTGTGTGCAAAATTAAAACGCAAATATAATAGATAATCAAATTAGTTGATGTGATTTTTAGTAAATTAATGATTATTTTTACGCTTTTAAGAAAAAGAATGAGAAAAATACTATTTTACTACTTGCTACTTTTTACTGTTTTCATTGCGTTTTATCTTATTTATTCATTTTCTATAATCCAAGGTGATGTTTTCATTTATCCTTTGGATGATGTTTACATCCATTTGTCTATTGCGAGAAACTTTGCGGAGTCCGGATTTTGGTCTGTGAATCCAGGCAGTTTCGACAGTGCTTCTTCATCTATTCTTTACACATTGTTATTAAGTTCGATGGTTTATGTTTTTGGCGATAATTTTTACCATCCATTAATTATAAATATTCTGGCGGGTTACGGTGCCGTGTTTTGGATTTATAAATTTTTCAAAGATTTTTATTCAGAAAGAGCACTTTATCTTGGGATGAGCGTCAGTTTATTGTCCTTATTATATCTAATGGTAGTCGTCGGGATGGAGCAAACCTTGCACATGCTTTTGTGTGTGATGGCTTTGTATTATATCAAGAAAAACATCAATAGCAACTATTCTCAAAACGATTTTTTGAAATTGCTGATGGTGATCTTGCTATTAGGAATGGTGCGTTTCGAAAGTATGTTTTTTGTGACAGCATTGTCGGGTGTTTTATTAATCAATAAAAAAATTAAAGAATCTGTTTTGATTTTGATCGCCGGCTTTTTGCCGATTGTTATTTTCGGACTGATCTCGATGGATAGAGGTGGTTATTTTTTTCCAAACTCTGTACTTGTCAAAGGAAATTATCCGGGAGGAAATTTGTTGCTGAGCCTTTGGATGATTTTCAAAAAAGGGATTTTGACGAATCTCTCCTTTTACAAACTTTTCTTCTTTCCATTTGTCTGTTTTGGAATTTATCTTTTCGATAGATATGATAGGAGGGAGATTGCTGATGTTTTCAAAAACGAAATGTTAATTATTGTGGTTGTGGCCACGGCAGTTTTGCAGAGTTTGTTTGGATTGATAAGACATCGCTATGAAAATTATTTGGTGCTAATGCTCTTCATGGTTGCGATTTCTGTCGCTGGTCCGTATTTGAAATTACCGAAAGGTTTTTCTTTTAAAAATAATTTCCGCCAAATTACATTTTTAGGATCGTTGGCTTTGTTTGGAATTGTTGGAGTTTATTTGGTTGCTTATTTTCAGCCGGTGATGCAGGTTTCATCTAAAAATATCCAAGAGCAACAAGTGGAAATGTCTCGATTTTTGCACGATAATTACAAAGGACAAAAAATAGTGGCCAATGATATTGGTGCGATTTCTTATTTTTCTAATGTGGAATTGCTGGACATCTTGGGACTTGGATCTACAGATGTAACCCGGTTTTTCGTTGAAAACAAGACATTAGACCAGGATCAACTAAATATAAAATTCCATACATTTTTAGCTAACTACATCCGAGATCATCAATATAAAATTGCAGTCATCTATCCAGAATGGTTTCCAAATGAACCTCCGAAAGACTGGATTGCCGTGGCATCTTGGACGATAGATCATAACAGAGCTACCGCTAGAAACAAGATTGTTTGGTACGCTTTCGATAAGAATGAGGCGGATAATCTGAGGCTTAATATCAGCAGATTCAAGTTGAATAAAAATGTAAAAGAAGAGGTCTTATACAAAAAATAAAACGACCGTTGCAGATCGTTTTATTTCAAATATTTTATTTTCCCAGATAAGAATTGTACATCCAAACTTCTTTTTCCTGCTCGGTGATGTAATCACTCATTTGGGAGTTGGTACCTTCGTCTCCTGCTGCATCCGTGATATCCAAGAGCTCTCTCTGCAGGTCAATCACTACTTTGAAAGATTCCAGAATTATTTCGACACTTTTGTTTCCGTCGCTCACTTCTTTGCTCTCTTTGATGGTTGAAACCTGAAGATAATCTGAGTAATTGTGACCAGGTGTCGCACCTAACGTCAATATTCTTTCTGCAATTTCATCAATTTTAAGAACCAGACTATTATATAGCTCTTCGAATTTTGGATGAAGTGTAAAGAATTGCTCACCTTTGATGTTCCAATGCGATCCTCTTGTATTTTGGTAAAATACAGAATAATTGGCTAGCAGGATATTTAATTTTTCAGAGATGTTTTTACAATCGGTTTCTTTAAGTCCGATCAATGCTGAATTTTTCATAATTTAATTTTATAATAGTTGTGTGGTTTTAAGAAAATATTGTGCCGAAAATCTTTGCAAACTTTAATGTTAATCAATTGTTGGAAAGGAAAAATCAAAAAAATCCTTAATATTGCTTTTAACATAAACAAATGAAGAATGGCAAAGTATCTAGTTCTGGCAATATTTATAGTAGTAATAAATTTCATTCAAAGTTTTTTTCTCCCCTCGGGGGGCATTTATGCAGATAGTCTCTCCTATTTTGGAATTGCATCTGACTTGCCGAATCCAGTTACCAATCTTTTCCCATTAGGTTATCCTACGATGTTGAGGCTTTTTTTCGAAATCTTCGGAGATTTTTTTTGGGCATCCAAGGCATTAAATACTTTAATGATCACTGTGATCCTGCTATTCTCATATTTCAAGAGATTTTATTTTAAAGAAACGGTGTTGCTTCTCGCTGGGAAAACGGCTTTGTTTGTTTTTTCCATCGCAATATCGGAAAGTTTATTTGTATTTCTCCTTTACTTCCTTATTTATTATCTCTATAAAATCCTAAATGATAATAAAAGCTCCTACAAAGATGCGATTTCAGCTTCTCTAATTTTATTTGCGATGTTTACAGTGAGGTATTCTGGGATTTATGTTTATCTCTCTGTCGTTGCGTTTGCTGGATTTTTATTGATTAAAGGAAAAGATAAGTCGAAAATCAAAGAAATTGGTTTGTTCGTTTTGTTGTCTGGATTTGGAATTGCAGGATATCTGTTATTTAATCTAATGGAATTCGGGAGTTTTACAGGAGAAAACCTCAGAGGAAAACCGGCAGAGATTCTTACTATTTATGTAATAAGAGATCTGTTAGGATTAGCGAATTCTGTAAATCCTTATATTGGTTTGAAACCATCTTCCAACAGTTTTGCAAGTATGGCGTTTCAATTTTTTGTTTTGTTGATAGATACTTTTGTTTTTATTTATTTAATAAGATACTTCAAAAAAGCGAAAGAAACGAGTTTGCATTATTTTCATATTCTTTTGTGGGTGATTGCTACGGTTTATGCGGTTTCTTTGTTGATTTCAGGTTGGCTTCAACAAATCGAAGAGATGAATATACGGATGATGGCGGCAACTAATGTTTGCATTTTTTTCTCTTTTTTAATTCTTTATTATAAGAACTTACGTTCGGATAAAGTTGTTTTTCGAGTTGGATGCTTTTTCCTAATTTTCAATACTGCTTATAGTTTGAAAAATCCTGTTAATTATTTTCAAAACAGAAAGCAGATAGAACCTCAAATGTCAAAATTCAGTCATAAAAAATATATCTATATCGATGAAAGGTTTGAGGCAGAGATTCCTACTAAATATGTTATACCCATCATCAACAAAACATTTGAATACAAACATACCAACAACCAAAAAGGAGATGTAAAGCAATCGATCGTTGGCACACTCAATCCGAAGATAAAATGGTTGAAATATGATACAATTAAAGATAAGTCGCAAGTTTTGTACACTTCTGAGGTTGTTTTAAAATAGAAATCAGATTTTTCTTTTTTTATTTTGAAAATTCCAATCGCTAATTATTTTTCTTCTAACTACTTGTGCATTAAAAAATTATTCATATTTTTGCACCCTAAAATAAAAAGCAATTAAATGCCTACTATTCAACAATTAGTTAGAAAAGGAAGAGTCGCACTCACCAAGAAGAGTAAATCGGCTGCCCTTGATTCTTGTCCACAAAGACGAGGTGTATGTACGAGAGTATATACTACCACTCCTAAGAAACCTAACTCTGCACTTAGAAAAGTTGCAAGGGTAAGACTTTCAAACGGTAAAGAGATCAACGCCTACATCCCGGGCGAAGGACATAATCTTCAAGAGCACTCGATAGTATTGGTACGCGGCGGAAGGGTGAAAGACCTACCGGGAGTACGTTATCATATCGTAAGAGGAGCACTAGACACTGCAGGTGTAAGTGGAAGAACGCAAAGAAGATCCAAGTATGGAGCTAAGAGACCAAAACCAGGTCAGGCAGCGGCACCAGCTAAAGGAAAGAAAAAGTAATCATTAAATAAGGTACAGAAACAATGAGAAAGACAAAAGCGAAAAAAAGACCGTTGTTACCAGATCCAAAGTTTAATGATCAATTGGTAACTAGATTCGTAAACAACTTGATGCTAGATGGTAAAAAATCTATCGCATTCAAAATATTCTATGACGCACTAGACATCGTAGAAACTAAAAAAGGAGAAACTGAAAAGACGGCCCTTGAAATCTGGAAAGATGCATTGACAAACGTTATGCCTCACGTAGAAGTACGTTCTAGAAGAGTAGGTGGTGCTAACTTCCAGATCCCAATGCCGATCAGAGCTGATAGAAAAATTTCTATGGCAATGAAATGGTTGATCCTTTACTCTAAAAAGAGAAATGATAAATCAATGGCTTTGAAATTGGCTAACGAGGTTGTAGCAGCTTCAAGAGAAGAGGGTGCAGCTTACAAGAAAAAATCTGATACTCACAAAATGGCGGAAGCTAACAAGGCTTTCTCACACTTTAAATTCTAATTAGAAATGAGTAGAGATCTTAAATTTACAAGAAATATTGGTATTGCTGCGCACATTGATGCTGGTAAAACTACCACTACAGAAAGGATTTTATTCTATACTGGAGTAAATCACAAAATTGGTGAGGTTCACGATGGTGCTTCTACAATGGACTGGATGGAGCAGGAAGCAGAAAGAGGTATTACGATTACTTCTGCTGCAACTACTTGTTCTTGGAATTTCCCAACAGACCAAGGTAAGCCATTAGCTGATACTAAGCCTTACCACTTCAATATCATCGATACACCAGGACACGTTGACTTCACAGTAGAGGTTAATAGATCTTTGAGAGTATTGGATGGATTGGTTTTCCTTTTCTCTGCAGTAGATGGAGTAGAGCCTCAGTCTGAAACAAACTGGAGACTTGCAGACAACTACAAAGTGGCGAGAATGGGATTCGTAAACAAAATGGACCGTCAAGGTGCTGACTTCCTTAACGTGGTAAACCAAGTTAAGACAATGTTAGGATCAAACGCAGTTCCAATCGTTTTACCAATCGGTGCTGAAGAAGATTTCAAAGGTGTTGTTGACTTGATCAAAAACAGAGCGATCATCTGGGATGAGGCAGGACAAGGTGCTACTTTCGAGGTAGTTCCAATTCCTGAGGATATGAAAGCTGAAGTTCTGGAATACAGAGAAAAATTAGTAGAAGCTGTGGCTGACTACGATGATACTTTGATGGAGAAATTCTTCGAAGATCCGGATTCTATCTCTGAAGAAGAAATCAACGAAGCACTTAGAAAAGCGACTATCGATCTTTCTATTATCCCAATGACTTGTGGTTCTTCATTCAAAAATAAAGGAGTACAGTTTATGTTGGATGCAGTATGTAAATATTTGCCTTCTCCACTGGATAAAGATGATATCAAAGGTACAGACCCAAGAACTGACGCTGAGATCACTAGAAAACCAGACGTAAAAGAGCCTTTCGCGGCTTTGGCATTCAAGATTGCTACCGATCCTTTCGTAGGAAGATTGGCATTCTTCAGAGCATACTCTGGAAGATTGGATGCAGGTTCTTACATCTTGAACACCCGTTCAGGAGATAAAGAGAGAATCTCTAGAATCTATCAGATGCACGCTAACAAGCAAAATCCTGTAGAATATATTGAAGCAGGAGATATTGGTGCAGCGGTAGGTTTCAAATCTATCAAAACTGGTGATACAATGTGTGATGAGAAAAACCCGATCGTTCTAGAATCGATGGTTTTCCCTGATCCGGTAATTGGTATCGCTGTTGAGCCTAAAACTAAAGCTGACCAGGATAAAATGGGTAACGCTCTAGCTAAATTGGCTGAAGAGGATCCTACTTTCACAGTGAGAACTGACGAAGCTTCTGGACAAACGATCATTTCTGGTATGGGTGAGCTTCACTTGGATATCATTGTTGACCGTATGAAGAGAGAATTCAAAGTTGAAGTTAACCAAGGACAGCCTCAAGTAGAGTACAAAGAAAATCTTACAAAAGTTGCCAGCCATAGAGAAGTTTACAAAAAACAATCTGGTGGTAAAGGTAAATTTGCGGATATCGTATTCGATCTTGGGCCAGCTGACGAAGGTAAAATTGGTTTAGAATTCATCAATGAGATCAAAGGTGGTAACGTTCCTAGAGAATTTGTTCCTGCCATTGAAAAAGGCTTTAAAGCGGCAATGAAAAACGGTCCTTTGGCTGGTTTCGAAGTTGAAGGTATTAAAGTTACTCTTAAAGACGGATCTTTCCACGCGGTGGATTCTGATGCACTTTCTTTTGAATTGGCTGCAAAATTAGGATTTAAAGAAGCGGGACGTGCTGCTAAGCCAGTAATCATGGAGCCTATTATGAAATTGGAGGTTGTAACTCCAGAAGAGTATATGGGTAACATCATTGGTGACCTTAACAAGAGAAGAGGTACGATCAGTGGACAAGAAGAAAAGAACGGTGCCGTTGTAATCAAAGGTTCAGTTCCATTATCTGAAATGTTCGGATATGTTACGACTCTAAGAACACTTTCATCAGGAAGAGCTACTTCTTCTATGGAATTAGAGAAGTACCAGGCTACTCCTCAAAACGTTGCTGAAGATATCATTGCTAAAGCAAAAGGTTAATTTTTTAAATCAAAGAAATGTCACAAAGAATCAGAATAAAACTAAAATCTTACGATTACAACTTGGTGGACAAGTCTGCTGAGAAGATCGTAAAAACGGTAAAGGCTACTGGTGCTGTTGTAAACGGACCAATTCCATTGCCAACGAACAAGAGAATCTTTACAGTACTAAGATCTCCGCACGTAAACAAGAAAGCAAGAGAGCAGTTCCAATTGTCAGCTCACAAGAGATTGATGGATATCTACTCTTCTTCTTCTAAAACTGTTGATGCTCTAATGAAATTAGAACTTCCTTCAGGAGTTGACGTAGAAATTAAAGTGTGATAAATGCCGGAAGATGGATGATGGAAGTCGGAAGTTTTTCAGCAACACCTTAAATATAAATCCCCTTTCGTAAGATTGGGGATTTTTTTATTAAAGTAATTCAACTCAGATCAAGCAATGCAACAATTTCCGAAGTGAATTCGTTCTTCTCAAAAGATGAAATCTGTTTATTACATATATGCCAAAACGCAACAGAACGTTAATTTTTGAAAAATGTTCCAAATGTACAGGAGGTTATTTGATTTTAGAAAGTAAAGCTAGCTTCATAATCAAGTAATCTAAATACAAGAAATCGACAACAAATCACATATCGCGAAAGTGCATCACGTCATGTGATAACCAAATTAAATCCCTGCTGGACATCTTAAAAAATTGAGGAAGCGATGAAAATACTTTAAGTATTACGAGGATAAATTCTATCATTTTTAACATTCCGAAATTAGTTTACATAATTCTTTAGACTCTCGACTTTTTGGAGGTCTTTTTCTTTTATTAATGATAACTTCGAATTCTTAAATATGATAAAATGAACAATAAAAATTTGTTTGAAAAATTCTCAAACTGGGCCACGACTTTTACGGGAAGTTCTCACGCGTTTATAGGCGCCGTTTTGATTGTTATTCTCTGGGCAGTCACCGGACCAATCTTCAAATATTCCGAAACCTGGCAACTCGTCATCAATACTGGGACTACAATTATTACTTTTCTGATGGTCTTCCTGATCCAAAAAGCACAGAACAAAGATGGAAAAGCTATTCAGCTTAAACTTAACGAACTTATCGCGGCCAGCAAACAGGCGAGCAACAGAATGGTTGATATCGAAGACCTTACAGAAAAAGAACTCGATCAACTTCACGATTACTTTGTCAAAATCGCCGAATTGTCTAAACAGGCAGAGAATATCCATAAATGTTACTCGATAGATGCGGCTGTGAAAAAACACAAGAATAAGTATCAGGACAAAAATCAGGAATTATAAATCTGTCACTCATAACATCCTTTCCGGGATAATATTTTCCCAAAATTACGTAACTCACAAATTATCAAATAATTTCCGAATATTTATTTGTCAATATAAAAAATATTCTTACATTTGCACACTCATTTTAGGGAAGGAGTATGCCTATTTCAAACATAGTACATTACGAACACCGCTAAAATGTTAAGTTTTAATATAATAGATATATATAAATAATGTCAGGTATTATTGGAAAAAAAATCGGGATGACATCTCTGTTTGACGAGAACGGCAAAAACTTGCCTTGTACCGTTATTCAAGCAGGTCCATGCTCGGTTTTACAGGTCAGAACCATTGAGAAGGACGGTTACAAAGCTGTTCAGTTAGGTTTCGATGACAAGAGTGAGAAGAACGTTGGTAAAGCGTTAGCCGGCCACTTTAAAAAGGCTGGTTCAACTCCTAAAGCTAAGTTGGTAGAATTCTACAGAGAATTCGTAGACCAAGTAACAGTAGGAGAAGATGTGACTGTAAAATTATTCGGCGAAGGAGAATTCGTGGATGTTACAGGTACTTCAAAAGGTAAAGGTTTCCAAGGTGTTGTTAAAAGACACGGCTTTGGAGGTGTAATGCAGGCAACTCACGGACAGCACAACAGACTTAGAGCTCCAGGTTCTATCGGTGCGGGTTCAGATCCATCTAGAGTATTCAAAGGGATGAGAATGGCAGGCAGAATGGGAGGTAAGCAGGTAACTGTTCAAAACCTTCAGGTGTTAAAAGTAGATGAGGAACAAAATCTTTTAGTAGTAAAAGGTGCTATTCCGGGAGCGAAAAATTCTTATGTAATTATCAGAAAATGGAACTAATAGTATTAAATACATCAGGAAAAGAAACCGGAAGAAAAGTAACTCTTGACGAAACAGTTTTCGGAATTGAGCCAAACCAGCACGCGGTTTACTTAGAGGTTAAACAATATCTTGCTGCTCAGCGTCAAGGTACTCACAAATCAAAAGAAAGAAGCGAGATCACAGGTTCTACTAGAAAGCTTAAGAAGCAAAAAGGTTCTGGATCTGCTAGATATGGTGATATCAAGTCGCCAACTTTCAAAGGTGGAGGTAGAGTTTTTGGTCCAAAACCAAGAGATTACCGTTTCAAATTGAACAAGTCTTTGAAAAGATTAGCTAAGAAATCTGTACTTTCTCAAAAATTGAAAGACAACAGCGTTAGAGTATTGGAAAACTTCAGTTTTGATGCGCCTAAGACCAAAGAATTCATCACATTGTTGGATGCTTTGACCCTTACAGGTAAAAAATCATTATTCGTTCTTCCTGAGTCTAACAAGAATGTATATTTATCTTCAAGAAACTTACCTAAAACGAGAGTTTTAACTTACAACGAGATCTCTTCTTACGATTTGATCAACGCAGGTGAGATTATCTTCTTGGAAGATGCAGTAGAAAAATTTCAGGAAAACTTAAAGAAATAAATCATGTCACTTATTATTAAACCAATCATTTCAGAAAAAGCAAACTATCTTACAGAGTTGAGAGGTGCTTATTCTTTCTTAGTTGCTCCAAAAGCAAATAAGATTCAGATCAAAAGTGCAATAGAAGCACATTATGGTGTAAAAGTAGCGGACGTTAGAACGATGATTTATGCGCCTAAAGTTTCTACTAAAAACACTAAACAAGGACTTCAAGTTGGGAAAACCAATAAATTGAAAAAAGCTATCGTAACATTGGCAGCTGGAGAAGTTATTGATATTTTCGCAACTAATTAATTAATTTATAAATAAGAGTAATGTCTGTTAGAAAATTAAAACCTATCACCCCGGGACAGAGATTCAGAGTTGTAAACAACTTTGAGGAAATTACTACCAACAAACCAGAGAAATCTCTAACAGTTGGTATTAGTAAGTCAGGTGGACGTAACCAAACTGGTAAAATGACCATGCGTTACACCGGCGGTGGACACAAAAAGAAATACAGAATTATCGACTTCAAAAGAAACAAACATGATGTTGAAGCAACTGTAAAAACTGTAGAATATGATCCAAATAGAACTGCTTTCATCGCATTGGTGGAGTACGCAGACGGAGAGAAAAGATATATCATCGCTCCAAACGGGATCAAAGTAGATCAAGTAATCATCTCAGGAGAAAGCGTAGAGCCTAATGTAGGTAACGCCATGAAACTGAAAAGCATTCCACTAGGAACTGTAATTTCTTGTATCGAATTGAAGCCAGGACAAGGTGCTACTCTTGCTAGAAGTGCTGGATCATCCGCTCAATTAACTTCAAGAGACGGTAAATATGCAATCGTTAAATTGCCTTCAGGAGAATCTAGAATGATCCTTACTGAGTGCTATGCAATGGTTGGATCTGTTTCTAACTCAGACCATCAGTTGACTGTATCAGGTAAGGCTGGTAGAAGCAGATGGTTAGGAAGAAGACCTAGAACAAGACCAGTAGTAATGAACCCTGTAGATCACCCAATGGGTGGTGGTGAAGGACGTTCTTCTGGAGGTCACCCAAGATCTAGAAACGGTATGCCGGCTAAAGGTTACAAAACTAGAAAGAAAAACAAAGCGTCTAACCGTCATATCATATCTAAACGTAAATAATTATGGCAAGATCACTTAAAAAAGGACCATTTATTCATCATACTTTAGATAAAAAGGTTCAGGCAAATATAGAGTCTAATAAAAAGACTGTAATCAAAACTTGGTCTAGAGCGTCTATGATCTCTCCAGACTTCGTAGGTCAGACTATCGCAGTACACAACGGGAAATCCTTTATCCCGGTTTATGTTACAGAAAACATGGTAGGACACAAGCTAGGCGAATTTTCTCCGACAAGATCTTTCAGAGGTCACGGTGGTAACAAAAATAAAGGAGGTAGATAATCATGGGATCAAGAAAAAGAGAAAGTGCATTAGCACGTAAAATAGCAAACCAAGATGTGGCAAAAGCGTTGCACAACGACTGCCCATCTTCTCCAAGAAAAATGAGATTAGTTGCTGATATCATTAGAGGAGTAGAGGTAGAAAAAGCTTTGTCTATTCTAAAATATTCTAAGAAAGGTGCTTCTGAGAAATTGGAAAAAGTATTACTTTCTGCAATTGCCAACTGGCAATCAAAAAACGAAGGTGCTGACATCGAGGAGGCAAACCTAGTTGTAAAAGAAATATTTGTGGATAGCGCAAGACAATTGAAGAGACTAAGACCAGCACCACAAGGTAGAGGTTACAGAATCAGAAAGAGATCTAACCACATTACATTAATCTTAGGTACTAAAAATTAATTCAAGGTATGGGACAGAAGACAAATCCAATCGGTAACAGATTAGGTATCATCAGAGGATGGGATTCTAACTGGTATGGAGGTAAAAACTACGGTGATAGAATCGCTGAAGATTACAAAATCAGAAGATACCTTGAAGCAAGATTAGCTAAAGGTGGTATTTCAAAAATATATATTGAGAGAACACTTAAATTAGTAACTGTAACTATCACAACTGCTAGACCAGGTTTAATTATCGGTAAAGGAGGACAAGAGGTAGACAAACTAAAAGAAGAGTTGAAAAAATTGACTGGAAAAGATATCCAGATCAATATCTTCGAGATCAAAAGACCTGAGCTAGATGCAGTACTTGTTGCTGACAGCATTGCGAAGCAAATTGAAAACCGTATCTCTTACAGAAGAGCTGTGAAAATGGCTATCGCTTCTACAATGAGAATGGGTGCAGAAGGTATCAAAGTTCAAATCTCTGGAAGATTGAATGGCGCTGAAATGGCACGTTCTGAAAACTTCAAAGACGGAAGAATTCCTTTATCTACTTTCCGTGCAGATATCGATTATCACATCGGTGAAGCATTGACTCAGTATGGTAAACTAGGAGTGAAAGTTTGGATTATGAAAGGAGAAGTGTATGGTAAAAGAGACCTTACTCCACTTGTAGGACAACAGAAAAAAGCACCTTCTGGAGGACGTAATGACAGAAATGACAGAGGCGGAGACAGAGAGAACAGAGGAGGCGACAGAAAACCAAGAAGAAATAATTAATAAAATTTTAGAGGCCAGTTTTTAAATGACCGTTACTTTTTTAAAATCTAAATTCTAAAATCTAAAATTTAAAATTATGTTACAACCAAAAAGAACCAAATTCCGTAGAGTTCATAAGATGAAGATGAAGGGGATTGCCCAAAGAGGGAATCAACTCGCTTACGGAACTTTCGGGATCAAAGCTACTGAAGGAGCTTGGATTACTGCAAGACAAATTGAAGCAGCTCGTATCGCTGCGACAAGATATATGAAAAGAGAGGGGCAGTTATGGATCAAAATATTCCCAGACAAGCCTATTACTAAAAAACCAGCCGAAGTAAGGATGGGTAAAGGTAAAGGTGCTGTAGAATATTGGGTAGCCGTAGTGAAACCTGGTAAAATTATGTTCGAAGTTGGTGGAGTACCTTACGAAGTAGCAAAAGAAGCACTTAGGCTTGCTGCTCAGAAGTTACCGATCGTTACCAAGTTCGTAGTTGCTAATGATTTTGTTAAACCTCTATAATCTCTATTAAAATGAAAAACGCTGACATCAAAAATTTAAGCAAAGAGGATCTACAAAACCAATTGGCTGAAGCTAAAGCTAACTACGCGAAAACGAAGATAGCTCACAAGATCAGTCCACTTGAGAATCCGATCTTAATCAGAGATTTGAGAAAATCAATCGCAAGACTTAACACAGAGTTAACTAACAAACAATAATTCCTTTTTACAATGGACAGAAATTTAAGAAAAGAAAGAATCGGAATAGTTTCCAGCAATAAAATGGAAAAGACTATTGTTGTTAGTGAAACTACGAGAGTAAAGCATCCAATGTACGGTAAATTCGTTTTGAAAACGAAAAAATATACTGCACACGATGAGAACAACGAGTGCACAGAAGGCGATACAGTTTTGATCACAGAAACTAGACCTTTGAGTAAAAGCAAAAGATGGAGATTAGTAAGAATCATAGAAAAAGCTAAATAATGTTACAAACCGAATCAAGATTAAAAGTTGCTGATAACACAGGTGCTAAAGAAGTACTAGTGATCAGAGTTCTAGGTGGTACTAGAAGAAGATATGCTTCTGTTGGTGATAAAATTGTAGTGACTATCAAAGATTCTACACCATCAGGAAACGCAAAAAAAGGTCAAGTATCTAAAGCGGTAGTAGTAAGAACTAAGAAAGCAGTACGTAGAAAAGATGGTTCATACATCAAATTCGAAGACAACGCTTGTGTTTTGCTAAACGCTGGAGGAGAGATGAGAGGAACACGTGTTTTCGGACCGGTTGCTCGTGAGTTGAGAGACAAAGAATATATGAAGGTTATTTCATTAGCTCCTGAAGTACTTTAATTTTAAAATTTTAGAAAAAATGACAAAAGTTAAAATAAAAAGAGGAGACAACGTACTGGTAACTACTGGAAAAAATAAAGGTAGCAAAGGTGAAGTTCTTGAAGTAATCAGAAAAGAAGGTAAAGATCCAAGAGTGATCGTTGCAGGTATCAACATCGTGAAAAAACACGTTAAGCCGTCTGCTTCCAACCCTCAAGGTGGAATTGTTGAAAAAGAAGCTTCTTTACACATTTCAAACGTAGCACTTGTTGACAAAGACGGGAAAGCTACTAAGACTGGAACCAAAGTAGAAGGAGACAAAAAAGTAAGAGTAGCGAAAACTACTGGAGAAACTTTATAATTAAAATTTACGATGGAATATATAGTAAGACCAAAACAACAATATAAAGACACAATTGTTCCTGCAATGATGGAAGAATTTGGGTACAAATCTGTAATGCAGGTTCCTAAATTATTGAAGATCGTTGTCAGCCAAGGACTTGGTGCAGCTGTTCAAGATAAAAAGATCGTGGATTATGCTGTAGAAGAATTGACTGCAATCACTGGACAAAAAGCTGTAGGTACTTTATCTAAAAAAGATGAGGCTGCTTTCAAACTAAGAAAAGGAATGCCGATCGGAGCTAGAGTAACTCTTAGAGCTGATAAAATGTATGAATTCTTAGACAGATTGACATCTTCTGCACTACCAAGAATTAGAGATTTTTCTGGTATCAAAGCTGATGGTTTCGACGGTAGAGGTAATTATAACTTAGGAATCACTGAGCAAATTATCTTCCCAGAGATCGTGATCGACAAAGTGAAGAAGATCCAAGGGATGGACATCACTTTCGTAACGACTGCGAAAACTGACAAAGAAGCAAAATCATTATTAACTCACTTCGGTTTACCGTTCAAAAAGAACTAAGATGGCTAAAGAATCAATGAAAGCGCGTGAGCGCAAAAGAGAAGCTACTGTAGCTAAATATGCTGAAAAAAGAAAAGCTTTGAAAGAAGCTGGAGATTATGATGCACTACAGAAGTTACCTAAAAATGCTTCTCCTGTAAGATTGCACAACAGATGTAAATTGACAGGAAGACCTAGAGGATATATGAGAACATTCGGAATTTCCAGAGTAACTTTCAGAGAAATGGCAAACAACGGACTTATCCCAGGCGTGAAAAAAGCTAGTTGGTAAGCAATTAAAATTTTTACAGCTGACTTCTATATTTTTATAAGTCAGCTGTATTTTAATAAATAGAGGATAAATTGAATCGACTCAAGGACAAAGAAAAAAATAGATACTATTAATTTTTTTTGTACTTTTGCACCCGCTCAGAAAATTATTATTTCTCTGGGTGACTATTATTCTTTTTGACTTTGTTTATTAGAATATAATGAAATTAAGAAAATCAAAGTGACAATTAAGTTGTTGAGATACTGAAGGTAAAGAGATCGGGTGAAGAATTATTCGGATCCACATAAGTCTTTAATCTTCAAGTCTTTTCAATACTGATTGTCATTAACCAATAATTTAAAACAAAGAAATGGTAACAGATCCAATTTCAGATTTCCTAACAAGAGTAAGGAACGCACAAAGCGCAGGCCACAAAGTGGTGGAAATTCCTGCATCAAAAATCAAAAAAGAGCTTACGAAAATTCTTTTTGACCAAGGTTACATCTTGAACTACAAGTTCGAGGATAGCGCGGTTCAAGGAACGATCAAGATCGCTCTTAAGTACGACAAGCAAACTAGCAAGCCGGCTATCAAGTCTATCCAAAGAGCTTCTAGACCAGGTCTAAGACAGTACAAAGGTTCTACAGAACTTCCAAGAGTACTTAACGGATTAGGTGTAGCTATTATCTCTACTTCTAGAGGAGTAATGACAGATAAAAAAGCGAGACAAGAGAAAGTAGGAGGTGAAGTAATTTGCTACGTATATTAATTTTTTAAAACAAGGAAAATGTCAAGAATTGGTAAAGCAATTATAGAAGTTCCTGCTGGTGTTACAATCTCTCAAAAAGATAACGTTGTAACAGTTAAAGGTCCAAAGGGCGAATTGATCCAGGAACTTACAGGAGGGATCACCTTCACACAGGAAGACGGCGTACTTACGTTCAGCCGACCTTCTGACTCAAAAGAGCACAAAGCGCTTCACGGTTTGTACCGCGCGCTAGTCAACAACATGATTGTTGGTACTACTACAGGATTTACTAAGAAATTAGAATTGGTAGGAGTTGGATACAGAGCGTCTCACAATGGCCAAAGATTAGAATTGGCTCTTGGATTCTCTCACGGTATCGTTCTAGAACTTCCAAAAGAAGTTGTACTAGATACATTGACTGAAAAAGGGAAAAACCCGATCGTTACATTATCTTCTTACGATAATCAACTTCTTGGAATGGTGGCTGCAAAGATCAGATCTTTCAGAAAGCCTGAGCCGTACAAAGGAAAAGGTGTTAGGTTCGTAGGTGAAATCATTAGAAGAAAAGCCGGTAAATCTGCATAAAATTTAAGAAAATGGCATTAACAAAAGTTGAGAAGAGAAACAGAATCAAAAGAAGAGTAAGAGGTAAGATCTCAGGATCTGCTACATTACCAAGATTATCTGTATTCAAAAGTAATAAAGAGATCTACGCACAATTAGTAGATGATAAAGAAGGTAAAACATTAGTATCTGCTTCCTCTAGAGATAAAGGAGTAGACGCTAAGGGTACAAAAACAGAAGTATCTACAGCCGTAGGTAAAGCGATTGCTGAAAAGGCAAAAGCAGCTGGTATCGAGAATATTGTATTTGACAGAAACGGATTCGTGTACCACGGTAGAGTGAAAGCTCTTGCTGACGGTGCTAGAGAAGCTGGTCTTAAATTCTAATTTTAAAAATTCAGAAAACATGGTAGATAGTAATATAGAAAGAGTTAAACCTGGAGGATTAGAATTAAAAGATCGTCTAGTTGATGTTAACAGAGTAACTAAAGTGACCAAAGGTGGTAGAGCTTTCGGATTTTCTGCAATTGTTGTTGTAGGAAACGAGGACGGAATCATCGGTTACGGACTAGGTAAATCTAAAGAAGTTGCTTCTGCAATCGCGAAAGCTGTTGAAGATGCTAAGAAAAACTTAGTGAAAGTTCCTGTTATCAACCATACAATTCCTCACCAGACCTCTGCAAGATATGGTGGTGCTGATATCTTCTTGAGACCTGCGTCTCACGGTACAGGACTTATCGCTGGTGGTGCAGTACGTGCAGTACTAGAATCTGCAGGTGTACACGATGTATTGTCAAAATCTAAAGGTTCTTCTAACCCGCACAATGTGGTGAAAGCTACTTTCAATGCATTGTTGGACATCAGAAGACCAGAAGAGATTGCAAGAATGAGAGGAGTTTCTTTAGATAAAGTGTTTAACGGTTAATAAATATAATAATGGCAACAATTAGAGTAAAACAAGTTAGAAGCGCTATTAACAGATCTAAGACCCAAAAAAGAACGCTTGAAGCTTTAGGATTCAAAAAACTTCACCAAGTAGTAGAGCACGAAGCTACGCCTTCCATCTTAGGAATGATCGCTGCTGTGAGCCACTTATTAGAAGTTCAAAAATAATAATAGATCATGAGAGACGAGATTGAAGGCTTGTTCTTCGATCTCAAAACTCAAATCTTTTAATCTCATAATATTCAATACAACAATGAATTTAAATAACTTAAAACCATCAACTGGTTCTACATTCAGCACAAAAAGAATTGGTAGAGGTCAGGGAAGTGGATACGGTGGTACTTCAACAAAAGGACATAAAGGTCAAAAAGCTAGAGCTGGTTATTCTCAGAAAATCGGTTTCGAAGGTGGACAGATGCCTTTGCAAAGAAGATTACCAAAATTTGGTTTCAAAAACGTTAATAGAAAAGAGTTCAGAGCAATCAATCTTGATACAATCCAAACTTTGATCGATACTAAAAACATCACTGGTGAAATCACCAGAGACGTATTGGTAGAAAACGGTCTTGCATCTAAAAACGAATTAGTAAAAATCTTAGGAAGAGGTGACTTGAAATCTGGTATTTCTATCACTGCTGACAAGTTTACTAAATCTGCTGAAGAAGCAATCAACAAAGCTGGAGGTAAAGCAATCACGACTCTTTAATTATTAACTGATGAAAGAATTTATACAAACACTAAAAAACATTTGGAGCCTAAAAGAGCTTAGAGACAAAATTGGCTTGACGCTTTTGTTGGTCCTTGTGTATAGATTCGCATCGTATGTTTCTCTTCCTGCAATTAATACGGCAGAAGTAGGAAACTTACTACAACATTATCAAAACCAAGGCGGGAACCAACAAGGTGCCGGCCTTTTGGGTTTATTGTCATCTTTCACAGGTGGAGCATTTAGCCGTGCTTCCATTATGGCACTAGGAATTATGCCATACATTTCTGCATCGATTATTGTACAGCTGATGGGTATGGCGATCCCATATCTTCAGAAGTTGCAGAAAGATGGAGAGAGTGGAAGAAACACTTTGAACCAGATCACCAGATGGTTGACGATTGCCGTTTGTCTTGTACAAGCGCCTTCCTATTTGACATCGGTGACGCAATTTTTCTTGCCTTATTCACAATTTGCATCAGCATATTACATAGATCCAAACTCTGTGATGTTCTGGTTGCCAAGTATCATTATCCTGGTAGCAGGTTCTGTATTTGCAATGTGGTTGGGAGAGAAGATTACGGACAAAGGGATTGGTAATGGTATTTCTATTTTGATTATGGTGGGTATCCTTGCGGATCTTCCTACAGCTTTTTATCAGGAAGTTTTGACACAGAATGGTAAAGGTGGCTTAGGAACTATTATGATTTTGATAGAGATTATCTTCTGGCTATTGGTCATTTTACTAGCGATTATCTTATCGGTTGCAGTAAGAAAGATTCCAATCCAGTATGTAAGTAGAGCCCAAGCAAGAGGTGGCGTAAGCAGAAACTTGATGGATGGCGCTAGACAATGGATCCCATTGAAGGTGAATGCAGCGGGTGTAATGCCAATCATCTTTGCTCAAGCATTGATGTTTGTACCGGGATTGCTTACAAAAGTTGATGAATCTAACACGTTTTTGGCTGGTTTCAAAAATGTTTTTAGCTGGCAGTACAATGTATTGTTTGCATTATTGATTATAATATTCTCATTTTTCTATACGGCAATTACCATTCCGGTGAATCAGATGGCTGATGATTTGAAGCGTAATGGTGGGTTGATCCCGAAAGTAAGACCTGGAAAAGAAACGGCAGATTACCTGGATGATATTTTATCCAAGATAACCTTGCCAGGTGCAATTTTTTTATCTATCTTTGCAGTCCTTCCGGCAGTAGTGCACGGAGCGTTTGTTCAGACAGATAGATTTGCTCTCTTTTTTGGGGGTACATCGTTGTTAATTATGGTGGGTGTTGTCTTAGACACTGTTCAACAAATTAACACGTATCTGCTGAACCATCATTATGATGGGTTGATGCAATCTAAATTATCAAGATCATCAAACTCTTAATAGAATAAATGGCTAAACAGAAACATATAGAACAAGACGGCGTGATCACGGAAGCACTTTCGAACGCGCAGTTCCGTGTAGAGCTAGAAAATGGGCACGTATTGATTGCCCATATTTCTGGTAAAATGAGAATGCATTATATTAAACTCTTACCTGGAGACAAGGTAAGACTCGAACTCTCTCCTTATGACTTAACTAAAGGGAGAATAACTTTTAGATATTAAAAATAACAAAATGAAGGTTAGAGCATCTATCAAAAAAAGAAGTGCTGATTGCAAGATTGTACGTAGAAAAGGCGTGCTTTTCGTGATCAACAAAAAGAACCCTAAATTTAAACAAAGACAAGGTTAAGAACCAATTAAATTATGGCGAGAATTTCAGGTATTGATTTACCAAAGAACAAAAGAGGCGTTATCGGTCTTACTTACATCTACGGTGTTGGAAGAAGAACAGCTTCAGAAATTTTGAAAAGCGCTGGAATCAGCGAAGACAAGAAAGTCAACGAATGGAATGACGATGAATTGGCAGCAATCAGAACTTATATCTTAGACAACATCAAAGTTGAAGGAGAATTGCGTTCTGAAGTGCAATTGAACATCAAGCGATTGATGGACATTGGATGCCAACGAGGAATACGTCACAGACTAGGACTACCTTTAAGAGGCCAGAGAACGAAAAACAACTCTAGAACCCGTAAAGGAAAGAGAAAAACAGTTGCTAACAAGAAAAAAGCAAGTAAATAATCGTTAGGAATTATGGCAAAACAAACAAAAGTAGTTAAGAAAAGAAAAGTAAAAGTTGAGGCTATTGGTGAAGCGCATATTCAAGCTTCTTTCAATAACATCATCATTTCTTTAACAAATAAAGCAGGAGAAGTTATCTCTTGGGCTTCTGCCGGTAAAATGGGTTTCAGAGGTTCTAAAAAGAATACTCCATTCGCAGCTCAAATGGCTGCAGAAAACTGTTCTCAGGTAGCTTTCGAAGCTGGTCTTAGAAGAGTTAAGGTGTTTGTAAAAGGTCCAGGTGCTGGTAGAGAGTCTGCAATCAGAACACTACACAACTCAGGGATTGAAGTAAGCGAGATCGTTGACGTGACGCCTATGCCACACAATGGATGTCGTCCACCTAAAAGAAGAAGAGTATAATCTTTTAACCTCAAATCTAAAACAATGGCAAGATATATTGGCCCTAAAACAAAAATTGCTAGAAAATTTGGTCAAGCAATTTTCGGAGATGACAAAAACTTCGAGAAAAGAAAAAATCAACCACCTGGACAACACGGTGCAAACAAAAGAAGAGGATCAAAGAAATCTGAGTATGCAGTACAGTTGATGGAAAAGCAAAAAGCTAAGTACACGTACGGTATCCTTGAGAAACAATTTGCTAACCTTTTCGACAAAGCTCATAGAAGTAAAGGGGTAACAGGTGAAGTCCTATTGCAACTTTGCGAATCAAGATTGGATAACGTCGTTTTCAGATTAGGTTTTGCTAAAACCAGAGCTGGAGCTAGACAATTGGTTTCTCACAGACACATCACTGTGAACGGAGAGCTAGTAAACATTCCTTCTTATTTGCTAAAAGCTGGTGACGTGATTGCAATCAGAGAGAAATCAAAATCTCTTGAAGTAATTGCTGACGCTCTAGCTTACAAAGCAAATTATGAGTGGTTACAATTCAATGACGAGAAAAAAACTGGTACTTTTACGACTGCGCCTGAGAGAATTCAGATTCCTGAGGACATCAAAGAACAGTTAATCGTCGAATTATACTCTAAATAATAATTTTTTCAAATTTTTGCTCAACCAGACTATGGCAATTTTAACATTTATAAAACCCGATAAAGTAATCCTTTTAAACTCGACTGATTTTAAAGGTCAATTTGAATTCAGACCTCTTGAACAAGGTTTCGGGCTTACAATCGGTAATGCATTGAGAAGAGTTTTATTATCTTCTCTGGAAGGATATGCTATTTCATCTATCAAAATAGAAGGCGTAGAGCACGAATTTTCAACTATACCAGGAGTGATCGAAGATGTTACTGAAATCATTCTTAATCTTAAACAACTTCGTCTTAAATCAAAAACTGAAAATCCAGGAAGCGAGCAGATCACTGCAAAGATCACTGGGAAAGAAGTCGTAACTGCTGGAGATCTAGGAGACTCAATCGTTAATTTTGAGATCCTTAACCCAGATTTGGTTATCGCAACTTTGGCTAAAGATGTAACGTTTGAAATTACTTTCAACGTAGAAAAAGGAAGAGGATATGTTCCGAGCGATCAGAACAAATCAAACAATGCGCCTGTTGGGACCATTGCTATCGACTCTATCTTTACACCTATCAAGAAAGTACAGTATAGTATCGAAAATTACCGTGTAGAGCAAAAAACAGATTACGAAAAATTAGTATTGGATATTGAGACTGATGGATCTATCACACCTCAGAACGCTTTAACAGAAGCTTCTAAGATCTTGATCTATCACTTTATGTTGTTCTCCGATGAGAGAATCACATTAGAGACAGAGGCTGTAAAAGCTTCTATCCAATATGATGAAGAAACCCTTCACACAAGACAACTTCTTAAGTCAAAATTAGCAGATATGGATCTTTCTGTAAGAGCCCTAAACTGTCTAAAAGCAGCTGAAGTAGAAACGCTTGGAGAATTGGTATCTTTCAGTAAATCTGATTTGATGAAATTCAGAAATTTTGGTAAAAAATCTTTAACAGAACTTGAAGAATTGGTTCACTCAAAAGGACTTAATTTCGGGTTTGATGTTGCAAAATATAAGTTAGACGCTGATAAATAATCCTTACAATGAGACACGGTAAAAAAATAAATCACTTAGGGAGAACAGCCCCTCATAGAAAAGCAATGCTTGCTAATATGGCTTGTTCACTAATTGAACATAAAAGAATCAACACCACTGTTGCTAAAGCGAAAGCTTTAAGAGTTTACGTGGAACCACTCCTTACAAAAGCTAAAGAAGATACAACTCACAATAGAAGAACAGTTTTCTCTTACCTACAAAGCAAAGAAGCTGTAACTGAATTGTTCAGAACTGTAGCTCCTAAAATCGCTGAAAGAAACGGTGGTTACACAAGAATCATCAAAACTGGTTTCAGACTTGGTGATGCTGCAGATATGGCAATGATTGAGTTGGTAGATTTCAACGAGATCTACAATCCAAATGCAGAAGAGAAGAAAACAACTAGAAGAAGTAGAAGATCTACTGCAGCTCCTAAAAAGGAAACTGCTACTGTGGAAGCTACTGAAGCTAAAGTTGAAGAAACGACTGCTGCTGAAACTTCTACAGAAGAAAAAACTGAAGAATAAGAATTCTAAGTTTTTAAATATAAAACCATCTCTTTTAGGGATGGTTTTTTTTATGGGTTGATTTCAATAGTGTATTTTTGTAGATATATATAAACCTTAAAAATAATATTAATGAAAGGACACCACAAAGATCTGCTCAAGGTCTTCTGCCTGTTTGTCGTGTTGATGGGATTTTCACCACTGACATTCGCACAGACTCTCAAGAATAGCAAAGTCAAGTCACCCGATGGGAAGATCGTCTTGGAAGTAGGATTGGACAAATCCAAGATCTATTACAAAGTTTCCAAAGGAGGAAAATCCATTCTAAATCCATCTTTTCTAGGATTTGAATTGAAAGATGGTTCGCTTAAGGACAATCTTTCTGTGAAGAATATTTCTCATTCTAAGTTTGATGAAACCTGGAAGCAACCTTGGGGCGAAGAGATCGAGGTTCGAAACCATTACAACGAGATGAAGGTCTTGGTTAAGGACAATTCAAAGCTTTCCAGAGAATTCATCATCGATTTTAAAGTTTATGACGACGGCTTCGGTTTCCGATACGAATTTCCTAAACAAAAGAATCTGAATGAATTTGTCATAATGGATGAGTTGACGGAATTCAATTTTCCTGAGGACCACAAAACCTGGTCGATTCCTTACAATACAGAATTTTACGAAGGCTTGTTCAAGTCCAATCCAATTTCAAAGATAGACACAGTTGCAACGCCTTTGACGATGGAAACCAAGTCAGGCTTGTTCCTCACCGTTCATCAAGCAAATCTAACCGATTACGCTTCAATGAATCTTGCAAAAGTTGGAAATTCAACCAAACTAAAAAGTTATTTGACACCTTGGGCAACTGGCGAGAAAGTTTTTGCGAAAGCGCCTTTTAACACACCTTGGAGAACAATGATTATTGCCAATTCTGCAGGTGACTTGATGCTTTCTAGATTGATGTTGAATCTGAACGAACCAAACAAACTTGGAGACGTGTCGTGGATCAAACCTGGAAGATACATCGGCATCTGGTGGGCGATCCATATGGAAAAGTACACTTGGAAAGCCGGACCAAAACACGGTGCAAATACCGAGAATGTCTTGAGATATATTGACTTTGCTGCGAAACATAATTTCTCTGGTGTTTTGGTAGAAGGCTGGAACAAAGGTTGGGAAGATTGGAAAGATTTCAAGTTTACAGAACCGTATCCAGATTTTGACATCAAGAAGATCACAGATTACGCGAAATCCAAAAATGTAACCTTGATCGGTCACCACGAGACGGCAGGAAACACCGTGAATTACGAAAACCAGATGAGCGATGCTTTTGCTTATTACAAAAAGTACGGTGTTGATGTAGTGAAAACAGGCTATGTTGGCGGAAAATTGGATGGCAAACAACCACACAGCAGCCAATACGGCGTTCGCCATTACAGAAAAGTCATTGAGGAAGCGGCGAAGCACAAAATAATGATCGACAATCACGAACCCGTAATGCCGACAGGCTTGCAGAGAACACTCCCGAATCTGATGACGCAGGAAGGCGTGAGAGGTCAGGAATGGGATGCTTGGTCCAAAGATGGAGGCAATCCGCCAGAACATACGACCATTATTCCTTTTACGAGAGGTTTGGCTGGTCCAATCGACTTCACGCCGGGAACTTTCAATTTCACAAATCCTGTATTGCCAAATACGAAGGTTCACACGACCTTGGCGAAACAGTTGGCATTGTCAGTTGTCATCTACAGTCCGCTTCAGATGGCGTCTGATATGATTGAGAATTATGAGAACAATCCAGCTTTCGAATTCATCACCTCTTGCCCGACAGATTGGAGCAAAACGGTAGTTCCGGATGCGAAGATCGGTGAGTTTGTGACGATTGCCAGAAGAGATAAAGCGACCGATAATTGGTTCCTGGGAAGCATTACCAACAAAGATGCAAGAACTGTAAAACTAGATTTGAAGTTCCTGGATCCAAATAAAAAATACAAAGCGAAGATCTTCCGTGACGGGAAAGGAGCCGATTACGAAACGAATCCGTATCCAATCATCATCGAGGAGAAAGAAGTGGACAGCAAAACGATCTTGTCGGTTGACTTGGCGAGAAGTGGTGGTGTTGCGATGATTTTGACGAGGCAATAATCTACACTTCGTTTTACGGGCAAAGCCACAGAGTGGCGACCTGTTTGTAGAAAAGAATAGAAAATAAAAATCAAGCTACAGAGGAGCGACCTGTAAAAACGTCCTGATGTTTTGCAAGAAAGATAAGGACGTTTTCATTAAAACATAAGGAGATTTTTAACAAAACATACGTGCATTTTTAGATGCCTTTGCAAAATATCCTATTCATCAAACTTGCAAGATTATGTTTTTTCAATTTAAATAATTATTAAAACTTCAAAAAAGAGAGTAGGATTTCCCTACTCTCTTTTGTTTTTAGCATCAATAAAACCATTAATTTTGCGTTTTAAATTTCATTAAAACAGTTATGAATCCAATTCGAAAGTTCACATACTTATATTTTTTATTGATCAGTTTCATTGCTTTTTCCCAATCAGCAGAGCCGGTTTACACGTTGCCAAAGATCAAATCGAATATCACTTTGCCGGTTTCGCTTCCGATTTCGGAGATCAATAGTTTGATCAATCAATCTGTGAAAGGTGTTTTGTACGAGGATCAATCCTACACAGACAACAACAATGACCAGTTCAAAGTGAAAGTCGAGAAGCAAGGCAACATCGCCATAAAAGCGTTGACAGGAAACCGATTGATGATATCTGTTCCGCTGAAAATATGGGCACAAAAAGGCTATGGAACTTTCGGGTATTATGTTTATCAGGACACGAACTTCAATCTGATAATGAATTTCATTACGAATATTTCGGCGTCATCTGATTGGAGACTGAATACCAAAACCACAACGGCAGGATTTGTATGGACGCAAAAACCTGTTTTGGATTATGGGAAAATCAAGATCCCGATTGCACCTTTGATCGAGAGTACGTTGAAAGAACAGCAGAATAAATTTACGACCATCATCGATCAGCAGATCAAATCACAGTTCAACCTTCAGCCTTATCTCGTGATGGCCTGGAATCAATTTTCAAAACCGATCAATGTTTCGGAAGAGTACAACACTTGGTTGAAGATCTCGCCTCAAAGCACTTATATGTCGCCACTTCAGGTTTTTCAAGATAAGATCAAAATGACCATCGGGATCGACCTTTATTCCGAAACCTATGTCGGGCAAATTCCGCTTGCAACGAGAGATGTCAACACAGTTCCTAATTTCACATTAAATCCAAATCTTCAAAACATCTTCAACCTGCAAACGACTGCGAATATCAGTTTCGATGAAGCCACGAGAATTGCCACACAACAATTCCTCAATAAAGAATTTGCGATGAGTGGCGAGGATAAAAAAGTGAAAATTACAGACATCAAAGTCTATCACGAAAAAGAAAATATTGTGATAGAAGCCCAGACGACTGGCGAAGTCAACGGAACGGCTTTCATCAAAGGAAAACCATTCTACAGTGCAGAAGAGCATAAGATCAAACTGAATGTCACAGATTTTAATCTAAAGACCAAAAACTTTTTCCAAAAAGCTTTGACAGTTTTGTTCGAAGGAAAAATCCGAAGAATGATAGAAAAGGATTACGGCATTCCACTTTTGGACATCGAGAATGCGTCCAGAAAAAGTATGGTCGAAAACTTCAACAAGGAATATGTGAAAGGCATCAAGTTGCAAGGAAACGTTTTGGACTTGAAACCAACGCAATTTCTTCTGTCAGAAAAATACATCACAATTGTCATCGACACCAAAGCTCAATTACAAATGAATGTCTCGGGTTTGAGCTTTTAGTGATTCTTTAATTTTTAATCTTTATCGTTAGCAATCTTACATGATATATTAGGTATATTTGCGTTCAATAAATTTTAAAAATGAAGAAGTCAGTAATTTTACTCTTTGCTTTGGTTAATGTGTACGGTTTCGCTCAGGAATCAAAACAATTGACCAAACTTAAAAAACAAACCAATGCCAACGTTACAATCAGTAACAGCACATCCAATCCCAATTTTATCCTTTTCGGAAATTCTACTGCACTGCAACTGAAGTCTATTGGTGCAAAAGCTAAAACTGCTGAATTCTTGTCGGAAAACTTTGCGGCCTTCAACTTGAAATCAATCAATGATTTGGTTTTTGTAGAAGAAATTACAGACAATTATGGACTGAAAAATGTCATCTACAGACAACAACATCAAGGTGTTCCTGTTTACGATGGACTCTTGAAATTTCATTTTAATGGAAAAGAGGAATTGACTTCTGTAAACGGTAATTCAATCTCCAATATCAAAGTGAATTCTACACCAGATATTTCTTCAGCAGAAGCGGCAAGTATTGCGAAAGGTCTTGTTGAAAAACAGAATCTTACGACTAATAATGTTCCTTTCGAAATTGGCAAAAATAATCTTTTGATCTTCCCAAAAAACTTAGTTCAAGGTGGTGTGGTCACTTCATATCTAGCTTACGAAGTCGAAGTCACTAATAAAAATGATGTCAGAGAGTTCCTTTTCATAGACGCCCATACAGGAGAATTGGTTGAGCAGTTTACAGGAATTCACCCAATCGATAGAAAATTGTATGAGACGAATACCAACGCTTCAAATCTCAAGTGGAAAGAAGGCGATGCATTGCCAGGAACGTTAGATAAATGGCAAAGAAATGAAGTGGTGACGTCTGAACATGTTTATAATTTCTTTAAAAATGCATTCGGATATGTCTCTTTTAACAATGGAGACAGCTCAATGATCACCATCAATAATAATCCAAATATCAATTGCCCAAACGCCAACTGGAACGGTGTAACAGCTAATTACTGTACGGGAACTGCCTCAGACGATGTTGTGGCTCACGAATGGGGTCACGCTTACACAGAATATACGAGTGGTTTAATTTATCAATACCAATCAGGCGCGCTCAATGAGTCTTACTCAGATGTTTGGGGAGAAACAATTGACATTTTGAATAATTATGAAGATGAAGGCGAGAACTTAAATGTAAGAACTACCACTTCATGTTCAGAATCTCTCCGTTGGAAAATGGGTGAGGACGCTACAGCTTTTGGAGCGCCGATTCGTGATATGTGGAATCCTAACTGTAACAATAATCCAGGATCAGTTTTAGATACTGCTTATTACTATTGTGGAACTGGAGACAGTGGTGGCGTTCACCGCAATTCTGGGGTCACCAATCATTTATATGCACTTCTCGTAGATGGAGGCACTTACAATGGCTATACGATGGCAAGTATTGGATTCGTAAAAGCAGCACATCTATGGTGGAGAGCTCAAAGGAATTATTTGACCGCTACCAGTGATTTTTCCAACTTTGCAGACGCTTTGGAAGCGGCAGCTAATGATCTTATTGGCGTCAATCTTCAGGGATTATCTACAACTACTACAGCTGCGGGACTTACTGGACAAGTATTCACTTCTGCTGATGTTCAAAATGTGAAAAATGGGATCTTGGCAGTTCAGCTAAGAATGTCTCCAGCAGCACAATGTAATTATGTGCCAATCCTGAAGGCGGTTCCAGATCTATGTTCTGGCGCCACTTCCAATCCATTGTTTAAGGAAGATTGGGAAAATGGATTAGGCAACTGGACAGTTTCCAGCATAGCATCAAAACCTTCAACTTGGGAAACAAGAGAATGGAGCGTTAAAGGTAATTTGCCAAAAAGCCGAACCGGAAATGCAATCTTTGCCGTAGATCCTATCAACGGTGATTGCGCGTCAAATCTTCAAAACGGTATTTTACGCTTGGAAAGTCCGCAGATTAACATTCCAGCTTTCTCTGGAGGGAAATACGAGATGGCATTCAACCACTACGTTGCTACAGAATCTACATGGGATGGAGGTAATATTAAATACAGCTTGAATGGCGGTGCATGGACTTTGTTGCCAGTTACAGCATTCTCTCAAAATGGCTATAACAGTACTTTAGACGGAACTTCCAGTAATGACAATCCTTTGAAAGGTCAACGTGCTTTTACGGGGACAGATGGCGGATCGCTTGGCGGAAGTTGGGGACAGAGTGTGATCGATCTTTCTAAGATTGGCGTAGTTTCAGGGTCTAACATCAAATTCCGTTTCGAAATGGGAACTGATGGTTGCAACGGAATAGAGGGTTGGTATCTAGATGAAATCTACGTTTACAATTGCGCAACTCTTGAAGTGAGCGATATTCAAAAACAAAATGGCATCCAAGTGTATCCAAATCCAACTTCAGGTTTTGTGACGATTCAGAATATTAAAAATTCTAATTTGAAGAATGTAGAAGTATACAATGTTGCGGGACAATTGATTCAAAAATATGATCTGAATAATAATACCAAAAATACGTCTTTGGATATGAGCCAGTTGATCAACGGAACTTATATCTTGAAAGTAAACTCAGAAACAGAAAGCAATTCTGTGAAAGTGATCAAGAAGTAATTCAAGATCTTCAACCAATAGAAAAATGCTTCTGGATTTTCAGAAGCATTTTTTTTATTTTTAATTATTGATAAAACTAATATTTCAGAGCCGTCTCCAGAGACAATTCCATCATCGTTCTCAAGGCTTGTTCTCTCTGGTCTGCGGAGATGAATTCCTTTGTTGGAATAATATCCGAAACGGTCAAAATAGTTGCCGCATTTTTCCCTAGATGTTGAGCGTTTGCAAACAAAGCAAAAGCTTCCATTTCTACCGCAGGACAATTGTGTCGAACCGCAATTTCCGGAACCGCGGGATCTTTTCTGTAAAAGATGTCGCTGGAGTGGATGTTTGTTGCTTTAGCCTCCAAGCCTAATTCCTTTGCCGTTTCATTGATTTTGTCAAAAGCAGATCCCTGATTTGAAACAAGATCGTCCTCGATTCCCCAAGCAAATTTTGCATAGGTACTTTCGCTGGCTGCATTTTCTACATTCAGAATATCGAATAGTTTCAAATCTGTTGTGTAAGCACCGCAAGTTCCGATTCTGATGATGGTGTCCACTTCATATTCTGTGAACAGTTCAAAAGAATAGATTCCGATACTTGGAAATCCCATTCCGCTGGCGCCAACCGTGATTTCTTTTCCTTTGTAAAGTCCCGTGTAAAAGAAAATGTTTCTTGTTTTGCTTACCAATTTTGCATCGGTCAAGAAATTATCGGCAATATATTTTGCTCTCAATGGATCGCCCGGCATCAAAACGGTTTTCGCGATTTCTCCTTTTTTAGCACTAATGTGAACACTCATTTTATGAATTTTTTTAAGAACGTGAATATAAAATTAATTTCCAATCTGAGCCAAACGAAGAAGAGTATAATTTACTAATGATAATCTGCTATCTTAAATCTGCTCTATCTGCTCAATCTGCGAGAAATTATAATCTATCAAATTCCAAAGTTCACAAACAACCCAAATCTCGATTTCGCCTCAATATCTCCGCCTGCAAGATTCGTGTAAGCTGGCAACATCAGTTCACTTCCGATGCTCCATTTTTTGTACGAAGCTTCGAGACCGATTTTTCCGTAAAGCGCACTTCCGGCTGTTCTCGGCATCACTTCGCCAAACTGTTTGTTCCAATCATAAACTTCACCTTGCAATCCCAATTTTCCTGAGATGATACTATTCTCATTTCGCCAAATCTGCTGAAATCCAGTCAACGCATAATTCCATTGATTCCCGAATTGATAATATTTTTTATTTTCTGTTTTAATCGTATAATCTGTATTAATGAGCAATGCGAAAAGATTTTTCTGAAATTTATAATTAAGAGCCAACTGAAAATCCCAACTTCCCGTTCCCAACTGAAAACTTGGATTCACGCCAGAAATTCCTCTCTCATCAAATATACCAATCGGAATTTTGACGCCAAATCCTCCATTTAATTGATGAAATGTATTTTTAGAATTAAGGATTTGATAAATTCCCATCAAACTCGCATCGCCGATTCCATTGATTTTGATGTCGCCTTGCAAAGTCTTCTTCTCGTGAAATTGAAATGGCAGACTTCCATAAACACTCAGCTTTTCCGTAATCGGAATCTTTCCCCAAATCTGAATCGTGTTGAAATATTGGTCTTGTGTCAACTCATTCGTGAAGAGATTTTCCTTCGCTTTATAATGTTGCGAAAAATATTTGATGCCGATGAATTGTGGATTCAACAAAGATTCGAAGCCCGAAGAACCATTTCCAGCACCGCAACCGCAAGCGTCACAAAAGAATTCCTGAGTTTTTAAAATATTTTGTGTGTCATATTTCGGAATATATAGACTGTCTTTTTCCGTTGCTGAAATTGAGATATTTAGGATTGAAAATAAAATTAAAATAAGCTTCTTCATTATTCTGCAAATTTTTTGTTGGTGATGAAATTTTGGTCGGTCAAGGTTTTCAAGAAAGCAATGATGTATTGTTTTTCCAAGCTCGTCATTGCAATTCCTAAGTGTCCATTTTGTTTTAAAATTGGGTCGAGGTTTGGTTGGTTTTCCACATTGTCGGAATAGAAATTAAGAACGGCTTCCAAAGAATAGAATCGGCCGTCGTGCATATAAGGCGCGGTCAATTCGACGTTTCTCAAACTCGGAACACGGAATTTCATATGGTCATTCCAATCCAAAGTCACGCGATATCGTCCGCGGTCATCGTATTGCGAATTGTAATACATTCCTGTATTTCGGTAACTTTCATCCGTGAATAATTCGCCTGAATGACAACTTGAACATTTGTTTTCGAATAAAGTTTTTCCCTGAGATTCTTCATTCGTAAAACTCGCTTTTCCATTTTTGACCTGGTCATATTTGGAATCTGCGGAAACCATTGTGACCATAAACTGTGACAAAGCTTTCAGGATTCTTTCGCCATTAATTTGGTCATCACCAAAAGCCGATTTGAACATTTTTTTATAATTCGCATCTGCACTTAACTTCGAAATCACTTCCGGAATCGAACTGTCCATTTCAAAATCTGTGGTGATGGGAACTAACGAACGTTCATCCAAATTATGACTCACGCCGTCCCAAGTGTAATTTTTCAGCCAAGCCATATTTTGAATTGCGGGCGCATTTCGCATTCCCAATTTGTCGTCTATGCCGTGACTGACGGGATGTCCGTGGTGCGTGAAAGCATATTCCTGAATGTGACAGAATCCACAGGAAATCGTATTGTTTCGGGACAATTTTCCTTCGTAAAATAATTTCTTTCCCAGCGCAACGCCGTTGACTGTGACCGGATTTTTATCCGTATCAAAAGCCAAAGCCGGAAAGTAAGTTGGGATTTCCAGATTGTAAAGTTTGTCTTCCTCGAAAACTTCGCCTTCAATTTCGTTGGAACAAGACGTTAAAATTCCTGAAATGAAAACAAGGAAAATCCAAAGAGAACGGAATCGGCCTCTCTGGAATTGTTGAAATGGATTAGTCATTATGAACGTGGTCAACCTTGAACATTTGGATTAAGTTGTTGCTCACGCTTACCAGATGCGGACTACTTCCCATCGCCATTTGGTTGGCTTGGTTTAATGTCAAAGCGGTTTGTCCACTCAGATATTGGTTGAAATCTGCCAGAATATGAATCGATGGTGTGATGTCTTTGCTGACTCTCGCGGTTGTTGGCAAATCCAAAACGACTTCTCGGTAAAGGTCGGCAGTTCCGTTGATGGTTGTATCGCCCATATTTCCGGTGTGGTTCATAAATTCTGTGTCGGCGGAAGATGTTCCGTATTTCCCTTCAAGCTTTGCGAAAATGTAACCGGCTGACCACGACCAAGCCATTCCTTCCTGTTTTGCTTTTTCCCAGAAAATCCCTTGTCCGTCTTGCCCAATCAAGTAAGCAGTTGGACTAATTCCCAATCCGAGTTTGATTTTTTTGTAATTCCCTTTTGGGATTTCGGTAAGGTTGGCGTAGACGATTCCGCCTTTTGCTTCGGCTTGATTGATGATGAAGGCGCCTTTGTCTGGATTGTTGTAATTATATTTGAACTCGTTGCCATTTTCATCGATGAGAGAAATGTTACTGATGATGTACTTCAAAGTGGAAAATTGGTGTTTTTGTCCGTTTGATGAAGTTTGCGTGGTTTGAGTCAGGACGATGTTTCCAAGATTGTTGAATCCGTTTTCGAATTTGAGTTGGAGATTTCCTGGTTCTGTGTTCTGGATATCATCATCATCGTTGTTGGAACAAGATGAGATTGTGATTAAGGTAAAGGCAATAAGAAATAATGATAAGAATTTATAAATTTTCATTGTTGATTTTTTAGTTGAAACGTTGATTTTATACCGAATCCCGCGATAGGGATGGTAGCGGATATCCTTTTTGTCTTTTGACCAAACGTCGTTTTATAGACTCAATGTGGCAAGACAAAAAGATAGTAGTGGACAGCCCGACCCGAGGTGCTGGACTAGCGTCGGAGAGGGAATCGCCCAAATGATTGATATGTTCAACTAAAAAATTGGGGGTCTGAGAATATGGCTCAGAAAAAGGAAGGTGTAACCTGTTTTGTACGTGAAAGTCAGGTTTGGGAGGGAAAAATTGTGTTCGATTGAGGCTTTGAAAATCTCAGTCGGAATGTAGAAATCCAATACTTTTTGGACTTGGTTTTTGCCTTTGGAAAGTGGTGACGAATCGGATTCGCTGGATTTTGCCAGTTCTTTTCCGAGGTAGCATTTTCCGTTGCAATTGAGTTCCGGTCGCGCTTTGTTGACGCACAGAACTTGGATTTGATTATAATTTACAACATATTCCGCCAGTGGAAATGCGGGTTTGCACACCAGATAAAGGATGAGGAATATGTTGCAAATTAATTTCAAGGAGGGCTTATTTTGTAGCTTCTTCGTAGCGTTTGCTCACTTCTTTCCAGTTGGTGACGTTCCAGAATGCGGTCAAATAATCGGCTCTTTTGTTTTGATATTTCAGGTAATACGCGTGTTCCCAAACATCGATGCCCAAGATTGGCGTTCCTTTGACCTCAGCAATATCCATCAATGGATTGTCCTGATTTCCGCTGGAAGTTACCGCCAGTTTTTTGTCAGCCGTCACGACCAACCAAGCCCAACCGGAACCGAAACGGTCTGCGCCAGCTTTGCTCAATTTTTCCTTCAAAGCGTCCAAACTTCCAAAAGATTCGTTGATGGCTTTCGTTAATTTTGCTGATGGTTGCGTGTTTTTCTCAGGCGTTAGAACGGTCCAGAATAACTCGTGGTTGTAGTGTCCACCGGCGTTGTTTCTCACGGCTGGACTTTCTTTGGAAATGTGGGAAAGGATTTTGGTAATGCTTTCTTTTTCCAATGGTGTTCCGGCGATGGCCTTGTTCAGGTTGGAAACGTAGGTCGCGGCGTGCTTGGAATAGTGGATTTCCATCGTCTCTGCGTCAATCGAACCTTCCAAAGCGTTGTAGGCGTAAGGCAAAGGCGTTTGCTTGAATTGTGCCGTCGCAAAAGTGGCTACAGAAAGCGCGCTTGCGAGAAATAATTTCTTGATTTTCATAATATTGGATTTAGATTAATATTTAAATTTTTAAATGCGAAAAGCTAGTAGCAAAAAGCCAACCGCCGTCAGCATTTTATTGTTTTAATAATTTTCGAATGTCTTCTATCAACTTCTCACGGTCTGGATGGTATTTTCCGGTGAGCGAAGTTGTCTTACCTTCTGGGTCTTCATAATTCAAGCCAGAGTAGTATAAAATCGGGCTGTTGTTCTCATCGAATCTGGAACGGAGATTTCCTTCCTGGTCTACGAGTGCTATCATTCCGCTGTGGTTCAGGCTTTCCGCTTGGTCTTCCTTCTCGCCGACATAAATATTGAACTGGTCTGCCAAGTTATCGATGTAATCTCTGTTTCCTGTTAAAAAATGCCAGTTCGGCGATTTGGTTCCAAGCATTCTGGCGTGGTTTTTCAAAACTTCTGGCGTGTCATTCGTCGGGTCGATGCTGATGGAGATGATTCCGAAATTCTTGTCGTTGATGGTTTCCTCGATGTGTTTCATATTGGAATTCATCACGGGACAAATCGTTGGGCATTTGCTGAAGAAAAACTCTACCAGATAGACTTTGCCAAGCATATCTTTGTTGCTGATTTTCTGATTGTTTTGATTTGTCAGTTCAAAATCAGGAACTTTCATCACGGTGAAAAGGCTCTTTTTGAAATAGCTCATTCCGGCGCCAATCGTTACAAAAATCAAAGCTAAAACAACAATCGGAATCAGGATTTTGTTCTTGTTGGTTTGTTTTGGTTTCTTATTTCGCATTTTGGGCATATTTCTCAGGATTCTTTTTGAATTCCGCTTTGCAATGGTCACTGCAAAAACCGTACTTTTTTCCTTTGTAGTCTGCGGTATCTTTCAGATAATCTGCTGTTTTCATTTTGCAGACTGGGTCTTCGGCGTTGACGACTTTGACATTTTTGAGGTCTGTTGCAGGTTTCATCTTCGAAACGTGTTTGACCTTTGGTGTTTCTTGAGCGCAGGAAAATGCAGATACAGAAAGGAGTATCGTGAAAATGAATGTTTTCATTTGATGTTGATTTTAACTTTAATGAAATTTAAAAAATTACTCTTATAGAAGAGAATTAGAATATTAAAATCAAACCAACGGCGGATGGAAAATTTTTGAGAATAGAGAAAAATTATAAGAATCAGAAAACTCGGAATTGATTTTCAGGTTTTCAATTATATTAAAATGATTAGATGAAAAAACAAAGGTGTCATTAATGATAAAAGTGTCTGCCAGAGCGGAAATGTTGATTCGAGAATCATTTTTAGTTTGATTGCCGGATGCTTTCGCGATTTCCTTTTTCAAATAACATTTTCCGTTGCAAAGCAATTCTGGTTTCGCTTTGTTTTCGCAGAGATTTTTGTTGATGAAATCATAGTTTACCGCATAATCCATTAATGGCATCAGCGGACGCAATGCAATGGTGAGAATGATGAAAAAGGTAAATAGACTTTTCAATGCTGAATATTAATACAAATATAAAGCATTATCTTTTGAGTGACTGATGATAAAAGTCAGAACTCAATAAAATTAAGACAACAAAAAAACCCACGAAGAAGTGGGTTTTAAATTTTTTCATTTACAGTAGTTTTGCAAATGCAGTTGGGATAGATTTAATCCAAAGGCTTACGTCCTGAGATGATATTAAATAACACCACAATGATTGCGATTACCAATAAAACGTGTACCAAATTTCCTGTAGCCATTCCTGGTACAACTCCTAACATTCCAAGTAGCCAGACTATAATACAAATCACTGCTACTAACCATAATAGACTTCTCATAACTTTTATTTTTTTTGTTTATTTGATTTTACACTATACATATTCTGTGCCTTTTTTTTAAAAGCTTGTTTTTGTGGGTTTTAATATTTGGGCTTTGTCATATGGTATTAGAATTGATTGCTAATGAGTTATAAATTTTTATTAATTAAAATAAATTTTCAAAATCAGGACTATGGAATCAAATCATATTATAGAAAAAAGTCTAGCAGGAAAAACAGTCGTCATCACAGGCGGAAGCAGTGGGGTAGGAAGAGCGACCGCGGAAGCATTTGCATTGGAAGGCTGTAATGTCGTAATTGCGTCGCGAGGAAAGGAAGCTTTGGACGAAACCGTAAGTCTCTGCAGAGATTTGGGAGCTATCGCATTAGGCGTTCAAACCGATGTTTCTGTAGCAGAAGAAGTGCAAAAACTAGCAGAAGAAGCGTTGCAATTCAACGGAAGAATTGATATTTGGGTGAATAACGCAGGTGTGATGTCCAGCGGGAAATTCGAAGAAATCCCAATGGAAATCAATGAGCAGGTCATTAAAACTAATCTTTTCGGTTATATGCACGGCGCATACAGCGTCCTTCCGATTTTCAAAAAACAAGAGGAAGGGATTTTAATTAATAATGTTTCGATTGGTGGATTTATGCCGGCGCCTTACAGTGCAGTTTATTCCTCGACAAAATTCGGAATCCGTGGGATGATGGAAGGTTTGCAAGGTGAAATTTCTGATTTTGCTAATGTTCATATCTGCAATCTATTTCCTCAAATCCAACGTTCGACGGGAAATGCACACTCTGCTAAATTCTCTGGATTGGATTTCAAAGTACCACCTTTCGCAGCCGACCCGAGGGACACAGCCGCAAAAATCGTTGAATTAGCAAAAAATCCAAGAAAAGGATTGTTTCCAGATATCCAATCGCTTATCATCAAAAATCTGTACGGTATTTTTCCAAAAACAATTATTAACACTGCGTCTGCAGCAATGCGCACAATGATGAAAATCAAAAATGCAGACCCGACACCTGGAAACATTATGTGGCCATCTCCAAAACCCCATAGGATCTACGGCGAAACCAGTTTGCCAGTTCCGAGCAGAAAGACGAAGTTGGCTTTGTTGGCAGGCATTGGATTGGGATTGTCTTATATGATTATTAAGAATAGTTCTTCGAGGAAATAATTCAGTTTAAATAAAAAATACAAGAAATGACTTGCTGATTCAGCAGGTTATTTTTTTTGAAATGTGAAACAGGTCTGCTTTTCATCGGAAGTAACCGTTAGGGTTGCATCATGAGCTTTTGCAATTTCGGCAGCAATATATAGTCCCAGACCTAAACCGTTGTGGCTGGAGTGAGAATCTTCTCTGTGAAAAGGATGAAATAGATTTTGCAAAGCATCTTTTGGAATTGGCAGACCTTGATTGGATACAGATATTTCCCAGAAATCACCTTGCACTCCAGCTTTAAAATGTACAGGTTTATCAGGAGCACCGTGAGTGATGGCGTTGGCAAGCAGATTGGAAACCAATTGTGACATCCTTGCTGGGTCGCAATCTACAAGATTATGAATGTTGAAGTTGGATTCAATTATTTTTTCCGGCCAGGTTATCTTTAATTCGTCACTTACCTGATTAAGCAGTTCTTCCAAATCTACAGGTATTGGAGTTATGGTAATTCCGCCACCCAAGCGGCCACGTGCAAGATCCATAATATTATCGATCATTTCGTGCATCCTTTTGGAGCTGATTTTCAAAATATTGACCATTTTCCTTTCACGATCACCCAAGTCCAATCGTTCGAGTAATTGTGTGGCGCTCATGATACCGCTAAGCGGATTTCGTAAATCATGGCCTAATACTGCAATAAACTGTTCGCGGATTATGGCATTTTGTTTTTCAATATTCAAATTTGTTTCGGCAAGTTGCGTGGCTATTTGAAGATTTTGCTCATATAAACGCCTGTCTGCAGCTCGGAACAAAGTAAAGCACATAGATGTTGGCTTACTGTTGTCGTCTCTTCTCTCGTAGCCATTTATATAAATTGGAATTTTTCCACTTCCTGAATCTACAAGTTCTACCGCTACCTCGTCAAAGTATCCCTGCATACGAAGCAGAGGCCAAAGATGTGTTTCAAAATAGATTTTCCCGCCTATTGATAGGACATCAGAAAAACGTTTTCCCAGAAATTTTTCAGAGTCGCTATTGAGCCAATTTGTAGCGCGTTTATTAATTCTTACGATCCTTCCTTCGCCATCTGTAATGATAAAACCATTCAAGGACGATTCGAAAAAATCGTCAAAATCTTCAGTGAAAGAGTTTGCTCGGTTATTAATCATTTAAAAAATTGCTGATGGCAGAGATGGTTTCTTCGGGAGCACTTAAATTAGGACAATGTCCGGTAGCCTTCATTACTACCAATTTACTGTCGGGGATTTGATCGTGCATATAATGGCCTACTTCCACAGGTGCTATCACATCACTGCTGCACTGAAGGATGAGAACAGGGATTTTTGTATGTTTCAATATATCGCGTTTATCCGTCAAAAAAGTAGTTTTTGCAAAATGTTTAGCGATTTCAGGATCCGTTTTGCAGAAACTGTTTGCTAATTCATTTCCAAGCTCTACTCTTTCGGGATTGCCCATTATAACTGGAGCCATAGCCATGGACCAGCCAAGATGGTTGTTGTTCAAAGACTCAAGCAATTCGTTAATTTCCGATTTGCTGAACCCGCCAACATAATCCTCATCATTAATATAAGATGGGGAAGGGCTGATGAGAATTAGACTTTTGAAAATATCAGGCGCCATGCCAGTTGCAATGATTCCCATCACAGCACTTACAGAATGTCCGACAAAAATTGCATTTTTAAGATTTAATTCTCTGGCAATTTCTACAATATCTTCAGCATAGCCCTCGAGTTTATCATATTTTTTGAATGAATAGGCAGAAATATCAGAATTTCCTGCACCAACGTGATCGAACAGTACAATTTTATAATCCTTCTGAAAAGATGGATAGACATAACGCCACATGTTTTGATCGCAACCAAAACCATGTGCAAACATCATTACATTTTCGCCGCTTCCACTTACGACAACGTTATTTCTTTTAATTGCACTCAAACACTTAATTTTTGTAAATTTAATCTATTAATTCCAATCACCATAAAAAATGAAAATGGATGAAAAATAAAAAACACTCAAAATCAATGATGATGAGTGTTTTTGTTGTTAAAGGAATTAAATCCTTTTATGTAAAGTGGAGTTGGAGGGATTCGAACCCTCGTCCAAACAAGCAATACATAAGATTTCTACATGCTTATTTCGCTATTGATTTTCGAGCCCAGGCAGAGAGCAAACACCCAACCTAAACCTTATCTTCTGAGATTTTCGAATCTTGGTCGAAGTGCCCAAAACCTTATTTCTGCATTGCTATGCCCCAGGATCAAACGCCGCAGAACAGAGCGTTTGTGAGACATCTTGCTTCCTTACTATCTTCGGGAAAGCGCTGGATCCTACTAAACTTCGGATTAAGCTGCAAGAGCGAACTCTTCGTTGCCAGTTAAAAGTTTGTAGCAAGGGATTTAAGAGATCGCGCTACGGTTCTCTGCATGCTTACTTACCCATTGGCCTTGCTGTCGAAACCAGTCAACCCCAATTTTAAATAAGACTACAAATTTACAAAAAATTAATTTACCAATCCAATCCCAATCATCACTTTAAAATTCATAGTCTATCATTTATCATTCATCATCATTTATTATAATTTGGGCGTATCCCTCGCCACCGCTGTCATCCTGAGGCTCTCGAAGGGCCGACCGCTCGGGTCGGGCTGGTAGTCTATCCTGAGCGGAGTCGAAGGGCTACAATCTTTTTGTCATTCAACATTGGTCTACGAAAGACGATTTGATAATGACAGAAAGGATTTCCACTACCATCCCTTACGCAGCTTCGCAAAAATCCACCATTTCCAATACTTTGAACTTTACCCAAAGAATAGAACTTTTTCAGAAATTTAAATAATACTAACATTATATTTTCTTCGTGAGCATTTCATCAAATCAAAAATCTGCACAATCAGCCCAATCCGCGAGAGATTCCAAACCCTTGCAAAGTTAAGCGCTTTTCAGAACCTAACTCCTTCTACATTGGTGAGGGCTGGGGAGAGGAAAACTCAGAAAAATTTTAACAAAACCAAAACCCCCAATTTCAAAAAAAATCACAAAACTCCTTAAAGTCGGTTAAACTATCATCGCAAAAATCCTTTATCAACAATAAGTCACGCGTTTAAATCTAATTTTGCTAAAACTTAAGGTCCGTGAAAACAAAATTATTCTTTCTCCTGCTGATTATTATCTCAATCAAAACCTTTTCCCAATCAGAATACGTGATGGGAAATATTACCAACGAGAATGGTGACAAGTTACCGAATACCAGCATAGTCAATCTTCGTACGGATCAAGTGGTGGTTTCGGATTTTATGGGAAACTTCGTCATTGCTGCAAAGAATTCTGACGAACTCCGGATTGCAAGGCAGGGCTACGAACGCAAAAGTGTAAAACTCAACGCCAACGATTTCTCAAAAAGTCTGGACGTAAAATTATCCATAATTCCGATAGAGATAGATGAGGTCACGATAGGCTTTGTTCCAACTGGCAATCTCAAAAAAGACGTCCCAAAGCTCAATCCGCCACCAAGAGTTACGGCGCTTAATATGGCACTCAACGACTACATGAGAACGCCTCTGAACGAAGTGGCACCTTCTGCGAGGATTCCTTCTTTGTTTGCACCCAGAAATCCTGGTGAAGGACAACTCAATCTACTTTCCATCGGATCCGGTGGCGGTGGACTTGTAGGCGCACTTGCTGGCTTGGCAAAAAAATCCGTGAGTTCCCCAAAAACCACGGCCAATTATGCCGAGAAGCAGGAGTTTTACAAACGTGTAAAAGCTGTTATCACTCTAGATTACGCAAAATACGGCTTGGACGAATATGACTTTGATATTTTCCTGGCTTTTGCAGATGAGGCGCACGAGCTCTCAAAAAATTATAGAAAGAACTTCAACCGAGCAGCGATAGAATCTAGACTCAAAGTCGCATTTGAAGAATACCTCAAGACACACAACTTCTCCAAGAAAGTTTCCGAAGGTTAATATTTTTAATCATAATAATGCCAATTAACATTGGAATGGGAATTTCAATTCTTATTGTTTAGTTGTTGTATATTATTATTACTGATGTTTTATTGTTATTGTTTAAATTAAATTTGACAAGTTAACGCTGTTAGACAATTACAATTTATCAGGAATTCCCTATCCATCCACCTTTTAACATAATGTGGAAAACTTTTGCTGATGATTGTCAGTTTTTTGACTCATTTCCGCATTTTGCCCTTTCATTTATAGACTTCAATTTCTATTTTTGTATTCACTTAAAAGATAAAAGTAACAAGTTTCCAAACTGGAAATATCCTGTTACCGATCACTATCTTTTCATAGAATTTTTAATAAACTGATAAATACGGCTGATAATGGGAATTTTCGATAAAAGAATAAGCTACAAACCTTTTGAATATCCAGAAGTAATGCAATTTGTAGAGGCTATCAACAAGTCTTATTGGGTACATTCCGAAGTGGATTTTACAGCCGATGTTCAGGATTTCCATTCCCAGCTGGAGCCTCACGAGAAAAACGCCGTGAAGAATGCTTTGCTGGCAATCGCTCAGATCGAGGTCAATGTAAAGACCTTCTGGGGAAATCTTTATGACCACCTTCCGAAGCCGGAACTCAACGGTCTAGGCGCAACTTTCGCTGAATGCGAATTCCGCCATTCTGAAGCTTACTCCAGATTGTTGGAAGTGTTGGGTTACAATGATGACTTCTTGGAAGTAGTCAATGTTCCAGCTGTAAAAGATAGGATCGAATATCTTGGAAAAATGCTCAAGAACGCCAATTCCCAAGACCCGAAAGCTTACGTTTCCTCATTGTTGCTGTTCAGTATTTTGATAGAAAATGTTTCGTTGTTCAGTCAGTTTGCGATCATTTTGTCGTTTACGAGATTCCAAGGTTATATGAAAAATGTGTCCAACATCATCGCTTGGACTTCTGTAGATGAGCAGATCCACGCCAATGGCGGAATCTATTTGATCAATAAGATCCGGGAAGAGCAACCTGACCTGTTGACAGATGAGGACATCGAAGCGATCTATGATTTGGTAGATGAATCTATCGAGATGGAATCTAACATTTTGGACTGGATCTTCGAGCAAGGTGAATTGCAAAAAGTGTCCAAAAAGAATCTTCTTGATTTTATGAAATACAGAGTAGATGACTCTTTGAAGAAAATCGGGGTGAAAACAAGGTACAATGTTTCCCAAGAAGATTACAAGCCAATGGTTTGGTTCGAAGAGGAAGTTTTCGCCAACTCTATGGATGATTTCTTCGCAAAACGTCCGGTAGATTATACAAAACACGATAAGTCGATTACCGCAAACGATTTGTTTTAATTAAAGTCAGGAAGTTGGATGTCTGAAGCTGGAAGAATCTGCGTTTTTAATATTAACGTGTCATCCTGAGCGGAGTCGAAGGATTTCAACATCCAAAAAGAACATAATATTTGTCATTACGTTAGGAATCTAAACAAAGCTGTCGAGATTCCTACGGAATGACAAAGGTGAAAATAGAAAGCGACGAAGTCGTGACATATTGGTAGAAAATTCAAACACAGCAGATTTAAGGTGCTAAGCACCGACATAATAAGCTTGAATTTATAAACAAATCCTTTCAAAGTTTCAAACTGAGAAAGGTGTAAAAAAGAAAATTTTGAGAACGATTTTTAATTCTTGGAGTTTTCTTTTTTATGTGAAATCGTCAATAGTGGCGAAGCGCGCCCCGGCTTGAGTGGACTCTTCGAGAGCCTCAGAGTGACAAAGCGGAAACCCTTCGACTCCGCTCAGGATAAACTCCAGACGGAAATAGGCGCCCAAAAAATGATTTAAAAAACAATAAGCCAATACAATAAGCAAAATATAAAAGTTATGATGGACGAAAATATAGATATCTGGTGGCTCAACGAAGAGTCTGAGCAAATGTTGAACAGAGGCTACCTTTTGAAAGGTGAGACTGTAGATGGCGCAATCGACCGTATTACAACAGCGGCAGCAAAACGTCTTTACAAACCGGAATTGCAACCGGCTTTCAAGGAAATGATTGTGAAAGGCTGGATCAGTTTCTCTTCTCCTGTTTGGGCGAATATGGGAACACAGCGTGGTTTGCCGATCTCTTGTTTCAATGTTCACGTTCCGGATAATATCGAAGGCATCACGCACAAGTTGGGAGAGGTGATCATGCAGACGAAGATCGGTGGTGGAACGTCCGGTTATTTTGGAGAATTAAGAAACAGAGGAACTGCGGTGACAGACAACGGAAAATCTTCCGGAGCAGTTTCTTTTATGAAATTATATGACACCGCGATGGATGTGGTGTCGCAAGGTGGCGTGAGAAGAGGTGCATTTGCAGCGTATCTTGACATCGACCACGGCGATATCGAGGAATTCTTGAGTATCAAAGATATTGGAAGTCCAATTCAAAACTTGTTCACAGGGATTTGTGTTCCGGATTACTGGATGCAGGATATGATCGATGGTGATGCAGACAAGCGTAAAATCTGGGCAAGAGTTTTGGAGAGCCGTCAGCAGAAAGGTTTGCCTTACATCTTCTTCACGGATAACGTGAACAGAAACAAGCCTCAGGTGTACAAGGATTCTGGATTGATGGTGAACGCAAGTAACCTTTGTTCCGAGATCATGTTGCCTTCTACAGCCAACGAATCTTTCATCTGTTGTCTGTCTTCTATGAACTTGGAATTGTACGACGAATGGAAAGATACGAATGCTGTAAAATTGGCAATCTATTTCCTGGATGCGGTTCTTTCAGAATTCATTGATAAAACTGAAGGTAATTATTACCTGACATCAGCTAGGAATTTTGCGATGCGTCACAGAGCTTTAGGTTTGGGTGTTTTAGGATACCATTCTTATTTGCAGAAAAATATGATCCCGTTCGAAAGTTTCGAAGCGACTCAGTTCAATGCGAGAGCGTTCCGTCACATCAAAGAGCAGTCTGAGATTGCTTCTAAAGAATTAGCGAACATCTACGGCGAACCAGATATGTTGAAAGGTTATGGATTGAGAAACACGACGTTGATGGCGATTGCACCAACCACTTCTAGTTCTGCGATCCTTGGACAAACTTCTCCTGGAATCGAGCCGTTTGCTTCCAACTATTACAAAGCTGGTCTTGCAAAAGGAAACTTTATGCGTAAGAACAAATATTTGGCAAAATTGCTTGATGAAAAAGGTTTGGACAACGAAGAAACTTGGAGAACAATTATGCTAAACCACGGCTCTGTACAGCATCTTGAAGGCTTGTCTGATGAGGAAAAAGCAGTGTTCAAAACATTCCGTGAGATCTCTCCAATGGAGATTGTTTCTCAGGCGGCTCAAAGACAACAATACATCGATCAGGCGCAGTCGCTTAACTTGCAGATTCCTTCTACAATGCCAGTGAAAGACGTCAACTACGTGATGATCGAAGCTTGGAAGAAAGGTGTGAAAACATTGTATTATCAAAGAAGTTCGTCAGTTTCAAAAGAAATGATGGTCAACTTTGTGACTTGCTCTGCTTGTGAAGCGTAATTGCTTATAAATAGAATTAATAATTGAAACCACAGAATTTTCTGTGGTTTTTTTATGCAGAATTTTAAACTGATTTTCCACCCTTTAGGGTTGGGGTAAGAAAATCATTTTGAAACTCTTTCAATGATGTTTTGAAAATATAACTTGCATTGATTAAAATTTCACCGAAATTATTTCCCCGGCCCTAAAGGGAGTAATTTCGATGAAATTTCAAAGTGGTTTTCCACTCTTTAGGGGTGGGGAAAAGAAAATCATTTTGAAACTCTTTCAATGATGTTTTGAAAATATAACTTGCATTGATTAAAATTTCACCGAAATTATTTCCCCGACCCTAAAGGGAGTAATTTCGATGAAATTTTAAAATGGTTTTCCACCCTTTAGTGCTAGGGAAAAGAAAATCGATTTGAAATTTTTATTAGTTAATTTATTTGAATTTCCTATTTTTATCAAAACAACAAAGGTGAAAAAACTAACAACAAATTATGATGATGGAATATGGAAAGGTGCTCCAGCTTCCAGCTTTGGAAAAGCGAGATTTCTGAGAGAAAATGAAACAGATGCTGAAAAAATTCTCTGGGAAAAACTTCGGAATAAGCAACTAGGGGGTTTCAAATTCAGAAGACAACATCCGATAAGTTTATATATTGCTGATTTCTATTGTTATAAATTGAAATTGATAATCGAAGTTGATGGAGCATATCACTACACAAAAGAACAAATTCCTAAAGATGAAGAAAGAACCAAGATTCTTGAATTTAACGGTATTCATGTAATTAGATTTTCTAATGATGAAATCTTATCGAACATAGAAAAAGTTTTAAAAGAAATTGAAATGTTCTTTCCGAGGAACTGAATCTTCAAACTGATTTTCCACCCTTTAGGGTCGGGGAAAAGAAAATCATTTTGAAATTCTTTCAATGATGTTTTGAAAGTATAACTGGCATTGGCTAAAATTCACCGAAATTATTTCCCCGGCCCTAAAGGGAGTAATTTCGATGAAATTTCAAAGTGGTTTTCCACCCTTTAGGGCTGGGGGAAAAGAAAATCAGTTTGAAATTATTTCATTTAATGATGCTGGAACAAAATTCATCGAAATTATTTTCCCCGACCCTAAAGGTAGTAATTTCGATGAATTTTAAATTGATTTTCCTCCCTTTAGGGTTGAGGTAAGAAAATCAATTTGAAATTCAACTCTTTTCCCTAACTTTAAACCTCTAAAATTAACATCTAGTTTCTAACCTCTAACTTCTTACAAAATGAAATTCGGACAAGTCCCAGATCCTTCGCAGATAGATTTTACATTGCCTAAAGACCATCCTCAAACCAAATTCATTCTCGAGCAGAATAAAAAAGGGCTTGAGAATATTTCGATTGGCTGTGCAAAATGGAACAAAACCGACCTCAAAGGTTTTTATCCGAAAGGAACTAAAGATGAGTTGACCTATTATTCCACACAATTCAATTCGATTGAGTTGAATGCGACGTTCTATGGAATGCCAACTGCCGAACAAGTCCAGACCTGGAAAGAGAAAACACCAAAAGATTTCAAGTTCTTCCCGAAAATCACCAACACCGTTTCCCACTTTAGAAGATTGTTGAATATCACAGATGTGGTGACACAATTCGCTTCAGCAGTTTTGAATTTTGATGAGAAATTAGGAATGGTTTTCCTGCAACTTCACGATAACTTCAAGCCGAAAGATTATGAAAGATTGGAGAAATTTGTAAAAGACTGGCCAAAAGAAGTGCCTTTAGCCATAGAACTCAGAAATACCGAATGGTTTACGGATGAAGAGGTTTTCAACACCGTTTGTGAATTGTTTGAGATGAATAACATTACCAATATCATCGTCGATACAGCCGGAAGACGAGATATGCTTCATATGCGATTGACGACGCCACATGCTTTTATCCGTTACGTTGGCGCAAATGCTGATAGTGATTACGAAAGATTGGAAGATTGGCTGCAAAGACTGACCAAATGGAAGAAAGAAGGATTGCAGAATTTGTACTTCTTCGTTCATCAAAATATCGAAAAAGCCTCACCATTATTATCGTCCCATTTGATTCAAAAAATAAATGAAGATTGGAAAACAGATATTCACATTCCTGTAATGTCAGATGGTCAGCCGACCTTGTTTTAAGAAAATTAGAATCGCAATGATAGCAAATCATTTTTAGAGATTTATTTCACATATTTCTTTTTTCGTGGCATATAGTTTGACTAACGTCTGAAAAATAAAATAAAATGAAACATTTCTACACGTTGATTCTGACTTTTATTAGTCTACTTTATTATTCTCAGGTTATCAACCCACAGACGCTTGTGGGAAAAGACTGGCGACTATTCAAAATCACATCCAACCAAACTGAATACTTACCACCGGCTCCTGTAAATATTTTAGAATCTCAGATGCTCTACAGCAATGGGAATTATTATTTCTATCCAAGATATTACAATTCAGGGTCTTGTGCGGTAACTTTTACCAGTAATGAAAACTCTTTTACATACCAATACAGTCAGTTTCCATTTATTTATCAAGGCGAAAACAGCGATGCTGTAAATGCCTATGATACAAGAATGTTGGATTTTTACAGACTTTACGTTGGTCAGAAATATAATTATGAATATTTGGTGGAAACAAACGCAGAATATTTGACCATCACAAATCCAGTCGGTGACAAAATGTTTTTTAGAAATACGGACCTGCTTTCTACAACAGAAACTGGAAATCTCGCTTTCAAAGTCTATCCAAATCCTGTACAGAAAATCCTGAAAATTCAAGGTCAGGAAAGGATTACTTCCATCGCAATTACCGATGTTTCTGGAAAATTAGTAAAACAGCAGAAATTTGATAGTAAAAATCCGGAAATCAATGTGGAAAGTCTTGCTCCAGATGTTTATTATCTAAAGATCAATGATAATAAAGCACAGAAGATTATTAAAAAATAACATAAAAGAAAGCCGGAATAATTACAATTCCGGCTTTCTTGTTTTATAAAATTCCCCTCCCTTGGAGGGGCGACAAAAATTCTTTGAATTTTTGTCGGGGTGGTTATTGTCAGTCTGAGGCTCTCGAAGACCAAAAACAAGCTTAGGCCAAAAACTTCAGCTCCTTGTCCTTGAAATTATTATTCTCAACCAGTTTGTTCATCGCCTTCATCGTCTTCTTGCGAAGTTTGGCAAGGATGCGGACGTTTTTGTCCTCGCTGTAGTCGAAGATATTGTCTTCAAAAGAAAAGACATCGCCTTTTTTGAAGCTGATGTTGTTTTCCTTTAATTCTTTAAGCAACATTAGATTGGTCATTACTTTCAGAGAAGTACTTTCCGCCGCTTCCATATATTTTAAAGATTTCAGAAGCTCTTTTTTATATTTTTTCTTAGAATTCATATTGTAGGTATTTATTATTTTTTTTAAAGGTCAAATGTTGTGGCATCGCACTAAGGAAAGTTTGAATTTCCAAAAGATGTCAATGATATTAACTAAATGTTAATCGGCGAAAGTTATAAAAATATCTTCAGAATTTCTTATTTTTGACAAAAATAAATCTAAAATGCAAGACCCTATCTTTGACCTCATTGAAAAAGAAAGAGAAAGACAGACCCACGGAATCGAATTGATCGCTTCGGAAAATTTTGTTTCCGAAAATGTGATGAAAGCGATGGGAAGTGTATTAACCAACAAATATGCAGAAGGCTATCCTGGCAGACGTTATTACGGCGGTTGCGAAGTGGTGGACCAGGTGGAGCAATTGGCAATCGACAGAGCGAAAGAACTTTTCGGTGTTGATTATGTGAATGTACAGCCACATTCTGGTTCTCAGGCCAACGCGGCGATCTATCTTTCAATCCTAAAGCCAGGCGATAAGGTGATGGGAATGGATCTTTCTATGGGAGGACATTTGACGCACGGTTCTGCGGTTAATTTCTCCGGAATCCAATATGAAGTTTGTTCCTACGGCGTGCAGAGAGAAACTGGTTTGATCGACTATGACCAAATGAGAGAAGTCGCTTTGAGAGAAAGACCGAAAATGTTGATCGCTGGGTTCTCAGCATATTCCAGAGATTTGGATTATGCAAAATTCAGAGAAGTAGCAGATGAAATCGGTGCGACGCTTTGGGCAGATATTGCACATCCAGCTGGTTTGGTAGCTAAAGGACTTTTAAACAATCCATTTGAACATTGCCACGTGGTGACGACTACGACTCACAAAACCTTGAGAGGTCCAAGAGGCGGCATGATTATGTTGGGCAAAGATTTCGAAAATACATATGGACATAAAACGCCAAAAGGCGAAACCAAATTGATGAGTGCTGTTTTGGACAGTGCCGTTTTCCCGGGAATCCAAGGTGGTCCTTTGGAGCACGTGATTGGGGCGAAAGCGGTGGCATTTGCTGAAGCGATTGATTCTAAATTTGAAGTGTATGCTAAGCAAGTTAAGGCTAATGCTCAGGCACTATCAAAATCTATGGTGGATAATGGTTTCGAAATCGTAAGTGGTGGAACAGACAACCACTTGATGTTGATCGACCTTCGCAATAAAAATGTGAACGGAAAAGAAACGGAGAAAGCTTTAGTAAAAGCCGACATCACTTGTAACAAAAATATGGTGCCGTTTGATGACAAATCACCATTTACAACTTCCGGAATCAGACTTGGAACAGCGGCAATCACAACCAGAGGCTTGAAAGAAAATGATATGGAGACAATCGCAGGCTTGATCTCCGAAGTGGTTGATAATATCTCAAATGACGAGGTTTTGACTTCTGTAAGAAAGAAAGTGAATGAATTAATGGAAGGTCACGCACTTTTCAATTATTAATAAAATATCAGACTTGACAATAAAAGAATGGGCAAGTTCGTCCATTCTTTTTTGTTTGGGTTTATCCGTTGCCAATCGATTTTCCACCCTTTAGGGCCGGGGCAAAGAAAATCGACTTGCACACATTATTTAGAAAGCAGACAAAGTCCTTTTAACGAAGTTAAACCTTGTGCCTTAAAACACAAAGCTTTTCATAATTGCTCTTAGTGTCTTTGTGTTAAACTTAATTTTCTAATTATGTAAAATCGATTTTCCACCCTTTAGGGTCGGGGCAAAGAAAATCGAGTACACCATTATTTAGAAAGTTAAACTTTGTGCCTTAAAACATACAGTATTTAAAAATAGCCTTGTGCCTTTGCGTTTAAATTTGACAATATAGCTAATCCAATGGAAAAAAAATCCTACACCTTCGAAGAGATCAGGCAGAAACTGGTGAATTATTGTGTTTACCAGGATCGCTGTCATGCTGAGGTGGAACAGAAGATGCGGGATTTTTTGTTGATTCCTGAAGCCAAGGATGAGATTTTTCTTTATTTGATGAAGGAGAATTATCTGAATGAAGAACGGTTCACACGCAGTTATATCCGTGGGAAGTTTTACATCAAGCATTGGGGCAAAAACAAGATCAAGATGAATCTTAAGATGAAAGGAATCACGGAAAAACTGATCGCCAATTGTATGGATGAGATTGATTCTTCAGATTATGAAAAAACAATCATTCGGCTGTTTGAAAATTATTCTGCGACGAAAAAAGGTTTGAAAGATTACCAGAAAAAGAGCAAGACCATCAGCCACTTATTATCTAAAGGGTATGAATATGATGTGGTTTTAGACCTGATTAATAAATGATAAAGATTTAAAGTTAACTTAATTTAATATATCAATTGATAACTGTTTTAAATTATTTTCTTAAAATTAATAAAATATTCTTAATTTCGTCCCAAATTTGATTAACTAAAATTCAATGAAGAAACTATCGATCATATTCGCTCTATTAATATTAGGGTTTACCAATGCACAGGCGATTAAGTATGGTGCAACAGGAAGTTTTCACAATGGCTCTATTGCAGGTATTCATGGTATTTCTAAAAGTAATTTTGGAGGAAGTCTTGGGATATTTGCAGATTTTGCGATAGTGCCTAACGATATTTATGATTCAGCTTGGTTGTATTTGACGCCACAACTGGAGGTTTCAACGATAGGGGAGCGTGGAGATTGGAATGAGGACAAAGTTGATATGCAGAAGTATAGTAATATTTATGTTGCAGTACCGTTGTATATCAAATATTACATGAGAAGTCAAGGATACAAAGGCGACATCTATTTTATGGCTGGGCCAAAACTAGAATTTTTAGTATCAGAAAAACAGGACGAAGGAAATGCGGTGATGCAGGCTACATTGGCTGGTCAGGATCCTGCGAAATTTGGACTGGGCAGAAAGATCAATACATTTGGCTATGGACTGTCAGTGAAAGCAGGTTCAAGAATCAATGACCAAATCGAGGTATTTATTAGATTTGACAGAGGTCTTTCCACAGTATACTCAGATTACACGCTGCAGAATACATACAACAGATTTTTAGGTGTTGGACTTAGCTACTATATTGGCGAGACTAACTAATCTTCCGACTACGACTGCGAAAAAAAACTTAGTTTTGCAGATTTTAAAATGAAAAAACAGATATTTCTACTGCTCATCTTTTTACTGGCTTTTGCTTGTAAGCCAAAACAGAATATGATCTACATGAGCAATCATAACTTCGAGCAGGAAGTGAATCAGGCAAGATATACAGGGCTAATAATTAAAGAAGCAGATGTTTTGGATATCAAAGTTTCTGCCTTCGATGAGTTGGCGGTCAAACCATTCAATTTGCCTTCGATGACTTCTACAAATGATCCGGAGGCCACGGCTTCAGCAGCTTCGGCAAGTCAGTATACAGTTTCAACAGAAGGCTATGTTTCAATGCCGGTTTTGGGTAGGGTTTACTGTCTTGGAATGACAAAAAAGCAATTGGAGCAAGATTTGGAGGAACGTTTGAAAATCTATTTGACAGATCCGAGAGTAGATGTTAAGCTGACCAATTTTAGCATTAGTGTTCTAGGGTCAGTTGGCAATCCTGGTCAGAAAACAACCAACAACGAAAAGTTGAATCTATTTCAGGCGATGGCTTTGGCTGGCGATATGAGTCCTTCAGCAGACAGGACAAATGTGAAGCTCCTCCGGTATTCTGAACAAAGTCAGAAGGATACATTGATCAGTTTGGATTTTTCAGACCGAAGCATTGTGAATTCACCTTATTACTACTTGCAACAGAATGATATTTTGTATGTGGAGCCAGACAAAAATGCACAGATCGCAGCCAATAATACCAACCCCAACAGAGCTTTATTTTTGCAGTTGTTAGCAGTGGCAATGAGTTTAGCAGTTTTGTTAATTAGATTCACCCGTTAATATTTTAAATGGAATTATTAGACCAAGACATAAGTCAGAGAAAAAGCATAAATTTCAAAAAAGAAATATTACGCTTTTTGAAATTTTGGCCATTGGTAGTTGTTAGCATGATATTATTTTATCTGGCAGCTTATTTCTACTTAAAATACACACAGCCACAATATCTTTCCAAAACCACACTTTTGTTTCAGGAATCCAAAGCTAGTGCAGGCGCATTAGGGGATCTTAAAAGCCTTGGAATGGGCGTGAGTGGAGGAGATGACTTGCAGGGTGAAACTGCAATTATTGTATCAAAACCAATTCTGGAGAAAGTTACAAAAAATCTAAATCTTAATGTTGTATTTTCTGTGACCGGCAAGATCAGAGAAGTAGAATTATATGATAAATCACCATTTTATGGTCAGATTGTTTCTCAAAAACCTGATTTTGGCGGTGCTTCATACTATATAGAGCCTGTTAACAATGATTCTTACAGACTGGTAGAAGGGCCTCTATCACATGGAAAAAATACTTTTCAATATGGCAAGCCTGCATTGCTACCCCTTGGAACTGTAATTATTAGCAGAAAACCAGATTCTACACCATACAGACTTAAGGTGTCATTTAAAAGCCTAGATAGTGTTGTGAAATCTTTGGAAAGTGGCGTTAAACCTCAGATAGTCACAGGCTTGTTGATGGATTTGAGCCTCGTTGGTTTTGTGCCGAAGAGATCTGAGGATATCCTAAACGAACTTTGCCACCAATACAATATAGATGGCGTAAATGATAAGAATATCGAAGCGCAGAACACGGCTGATTTCATTGATGATAGATTGGATTTGATCTCTGCAGATTTGAACGTTATTGAGACGGATAAAGAAAATTTCAAGAAGGCAAACAAAATTACAGACTTAGATGTGCAGGCAAATATTGCGGTCAACAGATTGTCGGGTAATGTAGAAAATGTTTTTAACCAATCAGTGCAACTAGAGGTTTTTAATGCGTTAGCAAACATGATGGATACAGGAAAAGAACAATTGTTTCCAACTGGACTTGGACTTTCCGCGCCTACAGAAACGCTTTTGTCAAAATATAATGACCTACTTTTGACGAAAAAGAGGACACTAAAACAAGCGACCACAGCCAACCCGGCGATCAAGGCTTTTGACAAGGAGTTATCAGAGCTTGCTTTGGCAATACGTAAAAATATCAACGAAAACCGGACACAGATCCAGAGAAGATTGGGGCAGACCAATTTTGAAATGGGCGAGGACAAGGCTTCTATCAACAAGTATCCAACGCAGGAAAAAACTTTTAGGAACATAGAGAGACAGCGCAATTTAAAAGAGTCGCTATACTTGTATCTCTTGCAGAAGAGAGAGGAGAATGCAATCACTTTGGCGGTGACGGCTCCAAAAACCAAAGTCGTAAATCCTGCCTACACCGTCGGCGTAGTCTCTCCTAATTACAGCCAGATCAGAACCGGTTCACTTGTAGTCGGTTTTCTATTACCATTGGCAATCATTTTTCTGATACGGATATTAGACAATAAAATCAGAACAAAAGAGGATTTAGAAAATGTGGTGCCACAAATTCCTATTATTGCTGAGATTCCAATTTCAGACAATAGCAATGCATTGATAGAAAAAAACGATTTTACAATATTTGCAGAGTCTTTCAGGATCCTAATTTCTAATCTAAAGTTTATACTCAGATCCAAGGAGATCCACAGTGGCGGTGTTGTTTTAGTTACATCTTCTGTAAAAGGAGAAGGTAAGACGACAATTTCTGCGAACACAGCACTCAGTTTGTCTGGAAGCGGTAAAGTACTGTTGATAGGCGCAGATATCCGAAATCCACAGTTGCACCGTTTCATCAATAAAAGTTTAAAAGGCTTGACAGATTATCTCGTGTCAAATAATGGGATGGTCCAAGATTTTATTGTAAAGTCAGGTCTTGATGATAATTTGGATATTCTTTTCAGCGGGGCATCAGCACCCAATCCAAATGATTTGCTGGATATGAAGAAGTTTGATGATATGATTGATTTGCTTAAAAAAGAGTATGATTATATTATATTAGATTCTGCCCCAGTAATGCTGGTAAGTGATTCTTTGCACTTGGTAGATATCGCAGATCTGGTCATCTACACTGTCAAATCTGAATTTACCGATAATGAAATGTTATCATTTGCCCAAAATTTCAGAAGAGACAACCAGATTCACAATATGGTGTTTGCGCTGAATAATGTAAAACCAGAATATTCCAAGTATGGCTACAAATATGGCTATGGCTATTATTCCTACAACAAACCACAAAATCGACTGAGAAAATTTTTTAATAGAAATAAATCTTAGAATTGATATGTTTTTTAACTCGCTGGCTTACGCTTGTTTTTTACCTTTTGTCTTTGTTGTTTATTGGTTTGTACTCAATACGAGACTGAAATTTCAAAATATTTTTCTCTTAGCTGTTAGCTACTATTTTTATAGTTGCTGGGATTGGCGGTTCGTATTCTTGCTGGCTTTTTCTACTGCTCTGGATTATTATTCAGGAATAATGATCTACAAAGCCAAGACAAAGGGTCTCCAAAAATTTTGGTTAATTTTAAGTGTCGGGATCAATCTTGGGTTTTTAGGATTTTTTAAATACTACAATTTCTTTATTGATAGTTTTTCCGAGATGCTCGCTAATTTTGGATTCCAAGCAAATTATTTTACCTTAAGTATTATTTTACCTGTCGGAATTTCGTTCTATACTTTTCACGGCTTGTCCTATGTTTTTGATATCTATAACAAGAGGATTCAACCGACCTTTAACATTGTAGATTACACGCTTTTCGTTAGCTTCTTTCCGCTATTGGTTGCGGGGCCTATAGAAAGGGCGACTCATCTATTGCCACAAATAGAAAAGCCCAGGGTCTTTGATTATACTCAGGCGGCAGATGGTCTTCGGCAGATACTTTGGGGACTGTTCAAAAAAATGGTGATTGCGGATAATTGTGCGGTGTTTGCAAATCAGATCTTCAATGATTCTGCAAATCAATCTGGTAGCAATTTGGTTTTAGGAGCTGTATTTTTTGCATTTCAGATCTATGGTGATTTCTCTGGCTATTCCGATATTGCTTTGGGAAGTGCCAGATTATTGGGAATAGAATTGCTGAAGAATTTTAATTTTCCATATTTTTCCAGAGACATTGCAGAATTTTGGAGAAGATGGCATATCTCACTTTCATCTTGGTTCAAAGATTATTTGTATATCCCATTGGGAGGTAGCAAAGGAGGCAATTGGATGAGAATTAGGAATACTTTTATCATATTTGTTGTGAGTGGTTTCTGGCACGGTTCCAATTGGACATTTATCGTGTGGGGCGCACTTAACGCTTTGTTTATCGTACCATCAATGTTAATGAGGACCAATCGAAACAATATTGAGATTGTTGCAAATGATTCTTCTTTGCCAAACCTCAAAGAGTTTTTCCAAATGTTGCTTACATTTGCATTGGCTTGCTTTGCTTGGATTTTTTTCCGGGCGGAATCTGTGGGACATGCGATAGAATATATATCTGGGATGTTCTCAAAAAGCTTAATTTCTGTACCATCTGTGTTGTTTGATAAAAGGGCGATTATAACAGTCTTGTTGCTTGTGTTTTTCATCATTATCGAATGGTCGGGAAGAAGAAATAATTTTGCTATTGAGAAGCTTGGTTTAGGCAATTACAGAATTCTCAGATGGGGTTTTTATGCAATAATTATCTTCTTAATTGGGATGTACATGCCGTCCGAAAGTGCTGAGTTTATCTATTTCCAATTTTAGAACCTTAATATGAAACAGTTTATAAAGTCGGTAGTGCTTTTTTCATTATTTGCAAGTCTGTTTTATGTTCTTGCAATTTTGTTTGTAGGGAAGCTTAGTCCTAAAATTTTAAATGGAAATATTTTGGTAGAGAATAAAATCTCCGCAAACGATTTTTCTGAAAAGAGATATTTAGATTTAAAAAAAAGTGATTCTATAGATTTAGCTATCTTTGGTTCTTCACATGCTTACCGAGGTTACGATAATCGAATTTTCAACAATGTTGGAATGAGAACCTTAAATTTAGGAAGCAGTTCTCAAACACCAATTTTAACAGAATTTATTTATAATAATTATATAGTTGAAATATCCCCTAAAATTATATTAATAGATATTTATCCTATTCTCTTGACAAAAAATAGTGAAGAAGGTGACTTGAATGTGTTACCTATATTTTATAATAATCTTGGTTTTATTGCAGAGGGTATTAATGGTAGCGATATTAGAGTTATAAATTCATTAATATATTTTCAGGTATTTGGTAATGCACGGAATGTGAAAAGTAGAATTTCTCATAATGACAAGTATGTAGATGGTGGTTATGTATCTAATTTTGGAGTGAAAGAAGATAAGAAAAAATACAAAGTAACAGCTTTGGAAATTAAAGAAAAGAATATTGTAGCCCTTAAAAATATTGTTACAGATGCAGAAAAGAAAGGAATTAAAGTTTTTCTTTTTCAGGCTCCGCTACCAGAAGAGAGATACAAGAGCTATAGTAACAATAAGGAGATAAACAGCATTATGCATTCTATCGGGAAGTACTACAATTATAATGATGTTGGATTTTTACCTTCACAATATTTTATGGATGACAGCCATATCAATCAGAAAGGAGTGGATGTTTATAACAAATGGGTGATTGATAAAATTAAAGAAAATGAGTAAAGTTTTAAAACATACCCCAATCGGTTATTTCAAGTATTTCTACGAAGCCATGGGAATAAAGTTGATAGTCAATATTTTTCTATCGGTTTTATTAGGGTTATTTGATGGGATTGGTTTGGCTTTGTTCATACCTCTTTTACAAATGGTGGGAGGTGATGCCCCGAATTCTCAAACGGAAAGTCTTGGTGGGATGTCTTTTATCTTGGATGGATATGCATCTTTAGGTATCCCTGTTAATTTGCTGACGGTACTTTTACTCATTATTGTTATTTTTTCACTAAAAGGTTTGCTCAATTACGTTTTGATGATGGAGCAAGTAGACCTTCGCCAAAAGTATATGATTTCTTTGCGTTTAAATCAGATTGATTTATTAAAAAAATTGAGTTACAAAGGCTTTCTCAAACTGGACTCTGGTATTATCCAAAATACGGTAACTGCAGAAGTGGGAAAAAACCTCAATGCAATGATTCAGTTTCTGAACACATCAAAAGCAATTATACTTTTAAGTACTTATGTGGTTCTAGCTTTCATAGCTAACTGGCAGTTTGCTTTGTTTATTATTGTAGGAGGTTTTCTTTCCAATATGATTTTCAAAAGAATGAATCAATTGATTAAAGAAACGTCTGTCCTAATTTCTAAACGTGGCAATTTATTTAGTGGCTATATCATCCAGGCCATTCAATCTTTCAAATATCTCAAATCAACCTCTGGTTTTGGCCTTTACACCAATAAGATTGTTGATGTGATGAGAGATATAGAAGGAATGAACAGACGCATTGGGAAAAATCAGGCAATTACAGCAAGCGTCCGTGAGCCATTATTGATGGTGATTATTTCAGGTGCTATTCTTATACAGATCTATTGGATGGGTGCAACATTGAGTTCAATTATTCTTGCCCTTTTATTATTTTACAGAGCACTGAGTGGATTAATGATAGTCCAAAGTGGTTGGCAGTCTTTTATGCAGAATGTTGGTTCTATAGAGCTGATAAATGATTTCAATCTACAATTGAAAAAAAGTGAAGAAATTTTTGTTGGTAAAGAGTCATACAGTGGGTTTACTACTGCAATAAAATTAGAAAATATCGATTTTTCTTATGGATCAAAAAAAGTACTGAATAATATTAATTTGGAAATTAAGAAAAACGAAACTATTGCCTTTGTCGGTGAAAGTGGTTCAGGCAAATCGACAATCGCTAATTTAATAGTAAGTTTGATAGAACCAATTTCGGGTGAGATCAAAATTGATCATAAATCATATGGTCAATTGGAACTGAATAGCTTCAGAAGTAGAATAGGATACATTACACAAGAGCCAGTGATTTATAATGATGACGTTTATAACAATGTCACATTTTGGGCAGACAGATCACCAGAAAATAGGATTAAATTCCAAAAGGTGATGGAAAAAGTTTCATTACTAGAATTTATGAATGATCTTCCCGAGAAAGAAAATACCCCATTAGGAGATAATGGATTATTAATATCTGGCGGACAGAAACAAAGGATTACAATCGCAAGAGAACTTTTCAAAGACGTGGATATTTTAGTAATGGATGAAGCCACATCTGCATTAGATTCTGAAACAGAAAATTTTATCCAGAATAGTATCAATGATCTTCATGGATATTATACAATCATAGTGGTGGCGCACCGCCTTTCAACAATCAAAGAGGCAGATAAAATATGTCTTTTGGAAAATGGTAACATAGAAGCGGTAGGGAGTTTTGAAGAAGTGATGACGAAATCACCAAAATTCAATAGAATGGTGCAATTGCAAAATCTAAATTAATGAAGAATAAAATATTTTTTTTACCAGCTTCTCAGATAGATAATACAGGTGACGTCTTGATCAATAAAGTATTATTAGACGAATTAAGAAAGCAAGGTGAGCTCATTATCAATGATGAGAAGAAACCTGATTGGTTTTTGGAAGAAATCGGTGTATTAGAAGCAGAGAGATTGTCATCTAACACTTCATCAAAATTCTATGATTATCTACAATCTCAAATGGATGAACAGAAAGATCTTTACAAATTTTTTTTGGTCATCCATCCAGGTCATACAAGTCGTAGCGGATACAAAAGTGCACTTTATGGAGACCATGGATTCTTGATCACCAGATTTCTAAGAAAATTAAAAAGAAATGGTCTTACTATATTGAGATTTGGATTTTCAATTGGTCCTTTTGATTGGTTGAACACATTGGCAGAGTTTTTCTACACGACAGTTTATAAAAAATACGCTGTTAGAGATGCAGAATCATTTTCTTTAGGAAAAAAATTTCATTTTCGTAATATGGAACTAATGCCTGATCTTGCATGGAGCTATAAAAATACTTCTTCATTAAAAGACAAAGAAGATCCTTATATTATTCTTAGTTTTAGATCTAATAAATTCGGCTCTCAACATGATTCGAATTATCTCAGACCAATTATAGAACACTTGAAGCAAATTTTACCTAAAGACAAAAAAATAAAGATGGTCTACCAGGTCAAATTTGATAGAGACCCTGCAGTAGAGATATTTGATAATCTCTCAGATACATTTGATATAGAATTTATTGATAAGAAGCTAAATTTACAAGATGCATCCGATTTATACAGAGATGCGGAATATATCATTAGTAATAGATTGCATGTCCTTTTATTGGGAATGGTGCAACAGACGATAGCGTTCCCTTTAATAATATCAGGAGATAATGATAAAATAATTAATATTTATAAGGATAATAACTTAAATCATTATTTATTATCATCCTTAGATGATCATTCAAAAAATATTTTGAAAATGGCTGAAATTATTAAAGATAAAGATATTCATAAACTAGGTCTTAAGGATCTCATAAATAACAATGATCGTTCTATTTTAGACATGATCTCCAAAACATTTGTATGATGCTAGTCTCAGTAATAATACCTTGTCATAATTGTGCATCAACAATAGATAGAGCTGTTGATTCTGTTTTTTCTCAGACCTATCAGAATTGGGAATTGATATTGGTAAACAATAACTCTACGGATATTACTTGGAAAAAATTAAATGAAATCAAAAATCTTAATCCTGAGAGGAAGATTACAATCCTAGACGAAAAGAAGAAGGGTGCGCCCGCAACGAGAAATAAAGGCTTACATGCCGCAAAAGGAGAATGGATCCAATTCTTGGATTCGGATGATGAATTATTGCCTAAGAAAATAGAGAAACAATTATCTATTGTAAGTGAAAATGTCAATATTGTTTATTCTCCCTACAAAAGGATCAATGAATTAAACAATAAAAAAGAAATTGTAGATAAGGAAATTTCTGAAGATTATTGGGAAGCTTTGATTTTAAGCAAAATGGGTATTACTAGCGCAAATCTTTTTAGGCGAAAGGCTGTTTTAGCGGTTAACGGATGGAGCGAAAATTTAACTTCTTCCCAAGAATATGATTTGATGTTTAGGATTTCTAAGAAAACGGGTATTGCAATTCCATACAATACGCCTTTGGCATACATTCACGATCAGGAAAACTCTATCTCTAATGAAAAAAGCAAGATTCTGGAGAGATTTAAAAACTTTGCTGTTTTAAGAAGCAAGATATTAGAGCATTTAAAACTTAACGAAAAATATTCTTTCTATAAAAATACATATAATAATGCATTAGAGTTTAATGCATTTAAAACCTTTCGGGATTTTCCTTTCAAAACAATATTGATTTATAATTCCTATTCTAAGGAAAACTTTTTGAGTGGATTTAAGAAAAATCTGTTACTTATGATATCACTTTTCAAATAGTTAATATGCTTCTCTCCATTATCATTCCCTGTCACAATTCTGTTACTACAATAGACCGAGCAGTAAATTCCGTGTTTTCTCAAACCTGGAAGAACTGGGAATTGATATTAGTGAATAACAATTCTACGGACGATACATGGGAAAGATTACTAGATATTCAGAAAAGTAATTCTACTAAAAATATTATTGTTCTTGACGAAAAGAAAAAAGGTGCTCCTGCAGCAAGAAATAAAGGTTTGTATGAAGCAGGAGGAGAATGGATTCAGTTCTTAGATGCTGACGATGAGCTACTGCCAGAGAAATTACAAACTCAAATCGCTCATATAGACGATAGTATGGATGCAGTATATTCCCCCTATCATTCAGTAAAAATAGATTCTGTAAATTCTCATTACATCATAAAAAATGACATTTGGGAAGCATTGATGATGAGCAAAATTGGTATTACAAGTTCTAATTTATTTAGGAAGGAAGCCTTGGTATCTGTCAATGGTTGGGATGAAAATCTATCTTCCTCACAAGACTCAGCTTTGGCATTTGCATTATTGAAGAATAACAGTCGTTTTTCACCTTTGGATAAAATTTTAACAAATATCTACGCGACAGAGTTTTCCATTACCAGAACGCAAGATAAAAATAAAGTAAAATCAATAATCAATAATTATATTGGCTTGAGAAAAGATATTCTTCTTTATTTAGAAACCGAAGAATATAATCTTAATAAGTACAAAAAAATATACCAAAGGGTTTTTGCAGATTGTTATCTTTGGTATTTTGAAAATGCAGCACTTTACACTTGGACGGAATATAATAGTAAAACCAAAGACCATTTCATCAATCGATTAAAAACAAATTATTCCTTTTTGAGAAAATTGATAAATAACCCCAAAATAATAAAGAATATCTTCTAATGCTTTTATCTATTATCATCGCCGCTTACAACGTAGAAGCATTCATAGAAAAATGTATCCTTTCCTGTTATGATGAAAATCTGTACAGAAATATTGAAATCTTGGTAGTAGATGATGGCTCCACCGACCAGACATTACAAGAAATTTTGAGAATGAAAGCAGATAATCAAAATCTGAATATCATTCAACAAAAAAATCAAGGTCTGGGTGCATCCAGAAATGTCGGTGTCCGGAATGCAAATGGAAAGTATGTTTGGATGATTGATGGTGATGATTATATTGAACCTGGTTGCTTAGAAGTTATAGTAGAGAATATCAAGCAAGATCTAGATCTGTATTGTATTAATTATAATGTCTCAGATGAAAGTGGTAAAGTTCTATACAAAGCCTATCCAGATAACTATATCAATTCCATTCTTTCGGGGTCAGAATATTATGTTCTCAATTATGAAAAGAATTACACATGGCAATACATCTTCAGGAAGGATTTGTTTTTGAAGAATAATATTGTTTTCAAAGAGAGGATTAATATGCAGGATTCTGAGATTCTGCCGAAGATCTTGTTTTATGTCAAAACAGTGAAATATTTGGATCTGATTGGTTATAATTATGTCCAATATAGAAATTCTTTTACCAATACTCAAGATGCTGGAAAGCGTTACAAATATTTCCAATCGATTATAGAAGTAAGAAATTCACTTGTAAAGTTTGGAAAAACCATAGAAGCTCATGATCCAGAATTGTATCTAGGGATACAGAAAAAATTGGAATCTTTGAAGCAGATCGTATTCAACCATTTGGTATTTTATAAGTACAAAAACGAGGATTTTATCAAAAATATTGATTTATTAGAAAAGGCTGATTTTTTTCCTATTAAGGCACAAACAACAGGAAAGATGCATCTGGTAAAATGGGGACTTAACAATTTCCCAAGGCTTACTAATTTGGTATTGAATCTAAAGAAGAAATAGGGTGGAAAGAAGAGTCAATATTTTAGACGGCTTAAGAGTGATAGCCATACTAATGGTTTTATTATACCATTATTACAGCCGTTATTCTGTGAAAGGTTATATTGAGTATGAAAACATCGACAAAGGGATATTTCAATACGGTTACCTAGGTGTCCAGTTTTTCTTCATTATCTCGGGTTTTGTAATAACGCTTACATTAGATAAGAGTACTGGTTTTATAGATTTTATGAAAAGACGATGGATCAGATTATGGCCTGCGATGGCCTTATGTTCATTCGTTACATTTTTAATTATGACTATTTTTGATGATAAAGGATTGTTTGTAAAATCTCAAAAAATAAGTAATCTGATATTTTCGAATTCCTTTCTTTCGCCTGCATTGATTAATGAATTTACCGGGTGGGATTTTGCATATATCGATGGGGCTTATTGGTCTTTGTGGGTAGAAATTAGTTTCTATATCATTGTTGCAATGCTGTTCTTTATAAACAGAATAAGTTTAAATAGAAATTTTGGTATTCTATCTGTTTTTTTTATTGTATGCCATTATGTTTTTATTTCAGCTACGGGAAAGAACTTTTTAGCACCAATTATAGGAGACGAAATCTATCAGTTTATGAGAAAATTGATAGGTATTTTCAATATTTCAGAATATATATTATGGTTTTTTTTAGGAATGCAACTGCTTCAATTGTATAAGTTTAAGAAAACAAAAAACTTAATAATTTTCACGGTGGTGTTTCTTGTGCAGACACTTTTGTTGGGGTTGAAATGGCAAACAATTTTATTTTGTTTTATCAGTTATTTTGTTTTTTTAATTTTTATATATAGACCAGCTTATTTGGCTTTCTTGGGATTACCTTTTATAAGTAAACTAGGTATTGCATCATATGCTGTTTACCTCATTCATGAGAATGTGGGCGTTTTAGCAATTGTGAAATTAAGCGAGTACTTTGGTATATATAATTGGATAATTGGTATATTTATGATTATAGTTTCGTTCGCTTTTGGATTGCTCTCATTCAGATATTTTGAAAATCCTATATCTTTTAGATTAAAGATGTTTTTTTTAAAATCGAAGAAAAATGATTATAAAAAATCTACACACTGAAACTCTCTAAAATATTTTAACACAGAGAACGAGAGGGATGTATTGAGCTAGAATTATACAAACAAATTTTTAAAATAATAATCATAAAATTGGAAATCTCCATTAAGCAATCTAATCATTTAAAAGTCGTCGCTATATTGATGATGCTTTGTTTACATCTTTTCAATAGAGGTCATAAGGGGCTTTTTGAACCCCTATTATTTATCGGAAAACATCCCATTTCTTTTTATGTCTCATTATTCTGCGACGCCTGTGTGCCAATTTTTGCCTTTGTGAGCGGTTATGGACTATATTACAAGTATCAACAGAATAGAACTGTTTATTCTGGAGAAAACTTCATCAGACTGAAAAAACTTTATATCAATTATTGGATTGTTGTTTTAATTTTTCCGGTGATTGTCGGATTCATTTTACATTATCCAGGATATCCTGGTACTATGAAAAAGTTTGTTGAGAATTTTATTGGTTTTAAAACATCATACAATGGTGCATGGTGGTTTTTTACAACATATGTTATTTTTGTGCTTTCCAGTAATTTCTGGTTCAAATTGATGCAAAAGCTGAATCCTTTCCTTTATTTGATTATATTGTTTTTTGTTTACGTTATCTGTTTTTATTTAAGACTCAATGAATTCTGGGAACGCAGAACAACCTTTGAAATCCTAAATGTTGTAATTGAGAATCTTACTTATTTCTTCTGTACTCTTTTTCAGTTTATGTTAGGCGCTTTTGCGCTGAAATATAAATGGAACACGCTGGTAAGTAGCTTGTTTAAAAAAATTAAATTTAAAAACACAATCATTTTCATATTAATTTTAGGATTAGTTGTGGCTCATGCCATCGTTCCAAATTTTATTATTGCGCCATTTACAGGATTGTGCTTCATATTCTTGTTTTGCCAATTGGATCTGAATAAGTCTTTGTCAAAAGGTTTGGATTTTCTGGTACCTCATTCTACAAATATGTGGTTGACGCATATGTTTTTTTATATGATCTTTTTTCCCGGCTTCATCTACTCATTCCGATATCCCATAATCATATTTTTTGTCTTAGTTTTGTTGTGCGTAGGAAGCTCGTTTATCATAAACTTTTTCAATCATAAACTTTTAAAAATCATCAAATGAGGTTACTTTATATAACCAACGGCGTCAATGGAGCCGGAGGCTTGGAAAGGGTATTGTCCGTAAAAGCTTCATTTTTGGCTGATCATTTAGGTTATGATGTGACGATTTTGGTGCTGAACAATCAAGATGAAAATTGTTTTTATAAGTTTAGTGATAGGATCAAAACCAGATCAATCCAAGTAGGTGGAAATCCAATCCAATATTGGAAATCTTACAAAAAAGGGATACAACAAGAAATAGAAAAGATTGATCCAGATGTCATCTCGGTTTGTGATGACGGACTGAAAGGTTTTTTTGTGCCAAAAATTTTGAAGTCAAAACGCAAAATCATTTATGAAAGACATGTCTCAAAACTCATTGAGGCCAATGAAAACGATAATTTCGTAAAGAAGATCATCAACAAGATCAAGTGGATGGCTATGGAAAGTTTAGCACAGGACTTTTCAAAATTTGTTGTTTTAACTCATGGAAATACAAATGAGTGGCAAAGCCTAAAGAATATGATGGTGATTCCAAATCCTCTATCTTTTTATCCAGACCAAACATCTACTTTGGAAAACAAAAAAGTGATCTGCGTAGGTAAAATTTCCTATCAGAAAGGACAGGACTTATTGGTTAGAGCGTGGGGAATTGTAAATAAGCAATTTCCTGACTGGACTTTGGAACTATATGGTAAGGAAGACCAGGCTTTTTTAAATACTAAAGACTTAGATCACGTCAATATAAAACATTTTCCGCCGGATCCACATATCGAACAACAGTATCTCAATAGCTCTATATTTGTGATGTCGTCCCGTTTCGAAGGTTTTGGTATGGTGCTGATAGAAGCTATGGCTTGTGGTGTTCCTTGTGTGAGTTTTGACTGTAATTATGGGCCTTCGGATATCATCGAAGATAATGTAGATGGTCTACTAGTACAAAAAGAAGATATCTCAGAATTGGCAGTTAAGATAATGGATTTGATAAAGGATAAAGAGAAAAGAATACGTTTCGGTAAAAGCGCGCGAGAAAATGTAACCGTTTATCAACCAACCGAGATAGCAAAACAATGGGATCAACTTTTTAAAAATCTGGTATGAAGAAGATAGCATTGTTTATGCCCTACGGTAGTGTAGGAGGAATGGAAAGAGTGGCTTACTCCTTCTATCAGTATTATAAGAAGAAAAATTACAAAGTAATAGGTATTAAGATAATAGGGGAAGAATCTGATATTATCAATTTCGGGGACGATGAGATTATTATCTCAAAAAAAGATTTCAGCGCTTATTCCAAGTTTGAAAGACTGAAGTTTTATTTATCGATTCCGGGAAAATTAGCTGACATTATCAAATCAGAAAAAATTGATTATACCATTTCTTTTGGTGACATGGCAAATTGCTTCAGTGCTTTGACACGAACCAAAGAAAAGAAAATTGCAAGCATACACGCCGTTAAAAGCATAGAGATGGCAAACAATTCTCTGATGGACAGGTTTTTCAAATTGAGCTATAAAACGATTTATAAAAGACTTTGGAAAGTAGTGGCAATCAGCAATGCTATCAAGGAAGATCTGCTTGCTAATTTTAATTATAAGTTTGATAATCTGGATGTTATATACAATCCTCATGATATCGAATCTATTGCACTATTGAGCAAAGAGCCTCTAGAAAACGATTTTGAACAAGATCTTTTTGATGATAATAATGTGATCTTATTTTTAGGACGTTTGACGATTCAGAAGTCACCCTGGCATTTGATTAATGCCTATGCAATTTCCAAATTTAAAGATCAGACAAAATTAGTTTTTATTGGCGACGGGAATCAAGATGTAATAGATTTTCTTGAAAAGCAAATCAAAGAATTGGGGCTAGAAGATCGCATTCATTTTTTGGGACGCAAAAATAATCCTTACAAATACTTGGTCAGAGCAAAAGTTTTAGCAATGTCATCACTATACGAAGGTACGCCAAATGTGATTGTAGAGGCTATTGCGTTGGATACGCCAATTATTACCTCGAACTGTACAGATGGAATAAAAGAAATGATGATCTTCGAACAGAATGAAGAGATAAGAGGTCTTGTAATAACAGATTCTGGGGTCATAAGCCCTAGTTTCAACACAGAAAAAATAGAAATACCTCAAGATTACATATTAAACATAGAAGAAGAACAATATCAGAAAGGACTTGATTATCTCCAGGATAATTATTTGGAAATAACGGGTATGCTCAAAGATAATAAAGATGAACTGTTAAAAAAGTTTAGGATAGAAAAAACGGCAGAAAGCTATATAAATTAATATGTTTGATTTTATACCACTATCGAGTTATACATTTATATATTATCAGACCATGCTGATAGTAAGTTTGCTTGTTCTGGGACATTCTTTAATATTTGATATTCGAGATCGTAAATCTTTGGAGTTTTTTTCAATTTTTGGAGGCGTATTGTTAATATTACTAGTTTTATATATAGGTTTTCGACCTATTAGCGGTAGATATTTTGGTGATACAGGTACTTATGCACAAGGTTATAGTTTGATGAATGCTGGTAAAGCAGAAATCACAAATGATTATATTTTTAATTATTTTATGCTATTGTGCTCTAAAATAATGCCTGTAAAGTATTTCTTCTTCCTGTGTGCACTCTTATATTTACTCCCATGTTACGTTTTTTCAAAGAAGTATTTCAAAAAATATTGGTTCTTTTCTTTTTTTATGTTGGTCTGTTCATTTTCTTTTTGGGCTTACGGTGTCAATGGCATTAGAAACGGAATAGGGACCTCTCTTTTTCTTTTAGCACTTTGTTATTATAAAAAGAAAATATGGATGTATGCACTATTCATTTTGTCATTCCTGACGCACTCATCATTAATTATTCCGATCACTGCATTTATCATTTCGGGAATTTATAAAAACCCTAAAATATATCTTTATATCTGGCTTTTTGCCATTCCGCTTTCGTTAGCAGGGGGTGGGTTTTGGCAGAGTCTTTTTTTTGGGCTGGGGTTCGAAGATCGAACTGCAGGCTATGCTACTGGGGAGCAGGTAGAAGGATCGTTCTCTGCCAGTGGTTTCAGATGGGATTTTGTCTTTTACAGCAGTTTTGGAATTATGTCAGGAATCTATTTTATTTTTAAAAAGAAGATCTCAGATATTTTTTACATCCATCTTTTTGGTACCTACACAATAGCCAATGCATTTTGGATTTTAGTGATCACAGCTAATTACAGCAATAGATTTGCATATCTATCGTGGTTTTTGATGGCGCCGGTTATTGCATATCCCATGTTGCGTTATAAGTTATGGGATGATCATTATAAAACGATGGGAATTATTATCTGGATTTATTTTATGTTTACTTATTTGATGTATATGAAATCTATATAATACTAATACGCAAACTATTCACCTAAAACAATTTATTTTGATGCCAATACTTACCGTTTTTACACCAGCATACAATCGCGCAGATCTTTTAGAGAGATTATATAACAGTCTTTTGAGTCAAACAAATGCTAACTTCAAATGGCTCATTATAGATGATGGCTCATCTGATAATACCCAATCGGTTGTGGAAAATTGGAAGGCCGAAAATAAAATTCCAATAGAATGCTATTTTAAAGAAAACGGTGGAATCCATACAGCATACAATTTAGGAATTGAGAAAGCAGACACGGAACTTTTCATATGCATAGATTCCGATGATTTTATGCCGGAAGATGGAGTAGAAAATATAACTAAGTTTTGGGAAAGAAATGGATCAGAAGATGTCGCAGGGATTATTGGATTAGATTATGATCTAGATGGTAAACCTCTTAAAAACAGAATGCTTCCTGAGGTTGATAAACTGTACATTACAGAGCTTGCAACGAAATATAAGTTCGATGCTGATGTCAAAATGGTTCATAAAACCAAATTGCTAAAAGAGGTGGCTCCTATGAAAGTGTTCCCAGGCGAAAAAAACTTTAATCCCATCTATTTGTTTTTGAAAGTTGATGAAAAGCTACCAATGTTGGTTCTCAACAAGAATTTTTGCTTTGTAGATTATCAGGAAACCGGGATGGCAAACAATATTCTGAATCAATTTATGAACAGTCCAAGAAGTTTTGCCGAATTAAGGAAACTGAATATGAGCATGTCACGTGTGACGCCAGCATTTATTTTCAAAAATGCAGTTCATTATGTTTCGAGTTCTATTATTGCAAAAAAAAGAGATTGGTTCTCCGATTCTCCCAAAAAAGCATACACATTGCTAGCCATTCCTTTTGGAATTGCACTCACTATTTATTTGAAAATTAAAACAAGAAATTAATGAAAATAAGCATAATTATTTCTGTTTATAATTTAGAGCAATACATATCACATTGTTTAGACTCACTGATAGGACAGGATTTTGATGATTATGAAATCGTCATTGTAAATGATGGATCAACTGATGGCAGCGAGGAGATTTGTAAAAAATATTTATCAAGTACGAAAGTAAAGTACTACAGCAAATCAAATGGCGGAGCATCATCAGCAAGAAATTTTGGACTTCAAAAAGCGATAGGTGATTACATTATTTTTATGGACGGGGACGACTATTGGGATGATAGTAATGCATTAAAGGCTTTGGATAACAAGATGAAGGAAGCCCCAGATATTATTATATATGGTTGTAAAGATAGGAACGAAACAACTGGAGAATTGATAATCAGTAGGGGCAATTATGATGTCGAAAAGCTGGAGCGCTATAAAAAAAGTGAGCTGATTGAAGAATTGGTGAAAGAAAATAAATTCCCCGGTGCGGCTTGGATCATTTGTGCAAAAAGAGAACTGCTGATAAGTAATGATGTTACATTTAAGGAAGGAATCAAAGCTGAAGATATAGATTGGGTATATTCTGTTCTTTTGTTCAGCAAAAAGATTGCTTTTCTAAATCGCACATTCTATATCTATCGAAAAAACAGAAAGGATTCTGCAACTTTTAGTTTTGATAGCAAAAGTATTTTGGGTATCCTTTACACACTCCAAAAGTGGATGCCCAAAATTAAGGAAAATCCAGATCTCAAGTATCTTTATTACAATTTGAACTTCCATTTTTTGTTATTGGTCATATTCGCAAAATCATTTAATTCTGACGAAATAAAAACTATCCAAAACAACATAAGTGTTTTAGATTACCCGTTATCATTACGAAATAAAATATTATCTCAGATAATAAAAATTTTAGGAGTTACTACATCAAACAAATTGTTTTCTTATGTCACTAGTCGCAGATAATCCCAGAATATCAGTCGTAATTGCTTGCTACAATGGTAAAGATTATATCCATCAATGTATTGATAGCATTATCAGTCAGACATATAAGAATTTAGAAATTGTTTGTGTCAATGATGGTTCTACAGATAATACATTAGAGATATTAGAAAATTACAAAACTCAGGATGATCGTATCGTTGTAATTGATCAAAAAAACAAAGGCTTGTCTGAGACCAGAAATGTAGGAGTGCAAAATTCTAGCAGCGATTGGATCATGTTTGTTGATAATGATGACTGGATTGCCCACAACTTGATTGAGGAAACCTTTCAACAAAATCAAAAGGTAGATTTGTATTGTTGCTCATATAATAGGATGTTTAAAAATAAGGAACTTCCGAGAGTGTTGAATCTATCAGGATTTTATAATGCCGAAATAATTCAAAGACGATTGGTAGGACTTACAGATAAAGAATTAGCAGATCCTACACAGGCTGATAGTCTTGTAACAGCTTGGGGGAAGATTTATAGGGCAAAATTGATAAAAGACTTTAATATCAAATTTTTGGATTCCAAACTTATTGGAACCGAAGATGCTTTTTTTAACATTCAATATCTGGGACATTGCAGTAATGTTTTTGTTACGGATAAACCCCTGTACTACTACAGAAAGTACAACGAAACTTCCCTGACAAGCAATTATAATGCAGACCTTCTCAAAAAATGGAAAAATCTATATTCATTGATTGAAAAGGAAATTAGCAATCGCGATGAAAGTTTTCAAGTAGCGCTTAATAACAGAATTTCATTAGGACTTCTTGGCGTTTCTCTCAACGAGGTTCTCTCAAAAAAATCTGAATACAAAAAATATCAGAAGATAAAATCTTTGTTGGATGATCCAATTTACCTACAATCATTTAGAAATTTTGATGTTGCTGTAATGCCTTTGCAATGGAAGCTGTTTTATGGATTTGCAAAAAGAAAATCGGCAATCGGGGTTTACCTTTTGGCAAGTGTTATTCATACAACTCTGAAATTAAAAAACTCATGATATCCCGCTAAATAGCGCGATTTACATAACCTTTTTTATAATGCACTACTGCTGATTCATATATTTCATTGTTTAATTTTACGCCTAATTTATATTAAGATATGATAAAAGAACAACATTTTGATATGTTACAAATTTTTCGAGGAATAGCATGCTTATTAGTAGTGTTTCACCATGGATATGCTAACTTTGAATATTTTATTTACAAGTTAAACGTACCTTTTATAGAATTTATTTCTAAAAACGGCAAATATGGAGTTGACTTCTTTTTTGTCCTTTCTGGTTTCATTATTACCTATACAACGTATAAATATAAAAATAATAAAACATACTTGAAGACTTATATATTAAACCGAATTTTTAAAATTTATATTCCTTACCTCCCGATATCCGTTATCGTATTATTGCTTTATAAGTTTACACCACTTACAAATGTAGATCGGCCTATAAGTGTTTTAACTTCATTAACGTTATTTCCACTTGGAGAGACGGCATTAGTTGTGGCGTGGACATTAGTATTTGAAGTTTTTTTTTATATTATTTTTAGCGTCAATTTTTTTTCATCAAAAGTCTGGAATGTTTTTGTTCCTTTCTGGGTTGTGGCAATAATTCTGGTTAATTACCTTGGGACTCTATCTAATAATGTTTTTTTTAACTTAATTTTTAATTTGTATAATTTAGAATTTATACTAGGTTTTTTGGTTGCCGTTTTAATAAAAAAAGAAATTAAGTTTAATGTTTACTTAACTGTTTTTTCTGTGCTTTTATTATTGTGTGCCTTCGTGTGGATGAGAACAAATCAGTTTGAATTTTTTAAGTTTTCTTCTCATCTTATTATAGCCCTTTCATGTTCGATTTTAGTTTATTTGTCTATACATGTATGGAATTGGAAAATAAATCAGAAAAACATATTAATGTTGATTGGTAATTCGAGCTATTCCCTGTACCTTGTACACACATTATTTTTTGGGATAATGTTTAGGTTGATACCAGTTACCAAATCTAAACCTATAGCCCTACTGGAATTTTTCACATTAATAGCAGTTTGTTGTTTTATTAGCTATATTTATTATTTAGTTTTCGAAAAGAAGATAACAAGTTTTTTTAAATCAAAATTTTCTCAGTCCAGAATTATTCGATAAAAAGGAAATTAATTTATTAGATTTTAATCATTGTCCAAAGATGCACATTACTGATTCAATCTTCTAATCGCGACCCACCACCCTAGTAATCCCAGCGGAAATCATGCTGTATGCATTGATCAAATTCAAAGATAGAAAGCAAAGCCAATCCAAAGAATTATAACCCGATACTCAAAGTGGAAAATTCTCCCTTTAGGACTGGGGCGAAAGTTTTCCACTTTTTTTCGAGTATACATTGATCAAATTCAAAAATAGAAAGCAAAGCCAAACCAAAGAATTATAACCCGATACCCACCGTGGAAAATTCTCCCTTAGGGCTGGGGTAACCCACTTCATGCGGTCAACAGTAAGCAATCGTCAATACGACTCCCTTTAGGGCTGGGGAAGAATGTCAAATTCGTCTCCCTCTACGGTTGGCGTACTGTCGCGACTCCCCTTTAGGGCTGGGGTAAAATCAAAAGTAACCCCCTTTAGGTCTGGGGAGGGATGTCAAATTCGTCTCCTTGCGGGTTGGTGTATGGATAAACGCACGATAAGGCTTGGATAATGCGACTTGGTGCCGGTCAGATTACGGGGTTTGGTAAACGATATCAACACACAGCGTGATACATTTTCCAGGGAAAAAATTACCTGATGCTACGACTATTAAAAAATGATACTTTTTTACACTTGGGTACATGTTGCTCATGCAAATTGAAATCTTTGCGCTATTAGAAAACTACTTATTAGTCGAAACTGCAGTCCACATCCATCACCCACAACCTTTTCCTATATTTGCAGAAATTTCCCAGCGAATGAAAAAGCTCTTCAGAATTGCAACGGTTCCCATGTCTCTCAATATATTGCTCAAAGGGCAACTCAAGTTTCTCAACCAGTATTATGATCTTACTGCAATTTCTGGTTCAGGTGCAGATTTGGATGAAGTTAGGGAGAGAGAAGGTGTAAAAGTACATCCGATCGAAATTCAGCGTCAGATTTCGCCCGTCAAAGATTTGATTTCACTGATTAAGCTTTACATTTATTTCAGAAAAGAAAAACCGGATATCATCCATTCTATCACACCAAAGGCCGGTTTGTTGTCTATGATAGCTGGGAAGCTGGCTGGCGTCCCGGTTAGAATTCATACCTTTACTGGCTTGGTTTTCCCCTACAAAGAAGGAGTATTACAAAAAATTCTGATCCTTATGGACAAGATCCTTTGCCGTTGTGCCACAAATATTTTTCCCGAAGGACAAGGTGTGAAGTCCGATCTGGAAAATTTTAAAATCACAGACAAACCATTGACCATTATTGGAAATGGAAATGTGAACGGCATAGACCTTGGTCATTTTGATCCTGCTCTGTTTTCTGAGGAGACCAAAACACAATTAAGAAAAGACTTAAATATTGCAGAAGATGATTTCGTTTTTATCTTCGTAGGAAGATTGGTAAGAGACAAAGGAATCAACGAATTGATTTCTGCATTCCAGACCCTCCAACTCTCCAACCCACCTGCTCTCCAACCCACCAACTCCCCAAATCTCAAACTCCTCCTAGTAGGTCCTTTGGAACAAGATCTGGATCCTTTGTCTCAAGATGTTTTAAATGAGATAGAAACAAATCCCGACATAGTTTCGGTAGGTTTTCAGAAAGATGTCAGGCCTTACTTTGCCATCAGCAATGCGCTGGTATTTCCCAGTTACAGGGAAGGTTTTCCTAATGTGGTTTTACAGGCTTTGGCAATGGGAATCCCAGCCTTGGTATCTGATATCAATGGATGTAACGAAATTATACAGAACCAGCACAACGGATTGATCTTTCCTTCCAAAAATAAAGAAAAACTTTTGGAGGCTATGTCTTTGGGCATCAAAAAAGATATTCATACGCGACTCCAATCACAATCGCGATCCAGTATAATGATTTATAAACAAGAGTTGATTTGGGAATTACTAAAAGAAAAATACACTGAGTTATTAGAGTCTGTCTAAAACTCTCTCAAAATTATTTTTCCAACGCTAAAGGGAGTGATTTTGAAAGAATTTTTAATTGTTTTTTGCTCCCTTTAGCGTTGGGGGCAGACAAAAATTAATTAAAAATGAATATTTCAATAATTTTTAAATAGGTTCTTAAACTTTTAATGTTAACTTTTAAAGATCAATTTATCAATCTTGAGCTATGCTTTTCTGTCTGCATCCAACTACAAAAAAATCTTATTTTTTGTTTAAGCAACAAATCGTTGCTTAATACTGATTTTCAATTTATCACAATTATAGTTAAATAAGTCTAATAGCTGTTATAAATCACATTTTATAGAAATGGCACAACCTTTGTAAAATGAAGATTATATAATTATTAACGAAAAATTTAACAATATGAAAAAATTATTATTAGGAGCAGTAGTTTTAGGAGCAGGATTATTCTCAACCGCAAATGCACAGATACAAGAAGGAAATTGGATGGTAGGAAGTAGCTTACTTTCAAGTAACTTTGGACTTAATACAGGTGGAGGTTACAGCATTGCTTTACAGCCAAAGGCCGCTTATTTCATCAAGGATAATGTAGCTTTAGGGGGTTATGTAAACCTTGGGATTGGAAAAGTGACTAATGGTTCACCAACAAGATTCGACTATGGTGTTGGAGCTTTAGGCCGTTACTTCATCTCTCCGGGAGAAGCTGGTGTTGATAATTTATTGAACCACGGCCGTTTCTTCTTCGAAGGTAACTTAGGTGTTGGAGGTTCTTCCGTAGAAAGCGGAAACTCAACTACAGGTTTAGATTTCGGAGTTGGTCCAGGATATTCTTACTTCATTACACCTAACATCGGTATCGAAGGTCTTGTAAAATATGTAGGACAATCAGGTTTCGGTAACGAAGGACTTAATTCTAACATTACTTTCAACGTAGGATTTAGTATCTATTTGCCAAGCGGACAAGCAAAAAGAATTGCTAACGAAGCAAAATAATACTTAGATTTACACACATACTAAAACCGGCATCATTGTCGGTTTTTTAGTTTAATGACACTTTGCACGAAATCATAAAATCTTAAGAATGGATTATATAAACACAGTTTACAACGTCTTACAAAGATGGTACATCAGTTTTGCACAGCTCACGCCGAGGCTTGTTGTAGGAATTTTGATTTTCCTGTTTTTCCTCACCACAAGCAAATATCTCAGCCGATGGTCTGTAATGTTATTCCACAAGTTTTTCCCGAAAACTAAAAATGATTCAGTTGTAACATTGATTTCGGTTTTCAAATTCCTGATTATCCTCATGGGAACTTTCATCGCACTGGAGATCATGGGATTCAGTGGATTCTTTATGAAGTTTTTGGGAAGTTTGGGGGTTGCCGGTGTAATTGCTGGGGTTGCGCTCAAAGATTTGGTTTCCAGTATATTTTCCGGAATGTTGGTCAGTGTGGACAAGGCTTTCAAGATTGGCGACTATGTCACGATTGGAGGTAATTCCGGCACTGTTCAGGATATTGGATTGCTCACGACGAAGTTGATTACCGACGATGGAAAAAAAGTCTACATCCCAAATCAGGTGATTTTCAATTCGCCATTCTTTAACATCACAGCTTCGCCTCAACGCCGAATTATTTTTGACTTCGAAGTTCCGATGGGCGAAGATGTAAGTCGAGCAAAAGATGCGATATTGGATGAGATCAAAAGTTTGCAACACGTCGATAAGGCAGATTCTGCAGATGTCATCATTACCACCGTGAAGCAAGGTGTCTTCACTTTGCAGGTCAAATTCTGGCTGGAGATTGGAAGTGATTTTGGAAAGCTAAAGAGCGAAGCCATCATTAAAATCAATGACAGGTTAATGAAAGAAAACATTAGCTTGGTGACGCCAACAAGCATCAACATCACCAATTCCGAACCTCCGAAAGATTAAATCATTAAACTCACATTTGGAATTTTAATTTTCCTTATTCAAATCCTTGATCATCGTCATGGCAAAGTAACCAATGATCAAAACCGCAAGACCAATGCAAAGCCACATAAACAAAGGTGTTTGCCAAAAGGTTTTAGATGAGTCAGCATCTTTCGGATTGTCGATTTTGTTTAAATTTGAAATGGTCGCAACTGGGTAACTTTGATTGAAATCAATGCCCGACTGTGCCAAATCGTAAGCTGGTGCAGAAAGCTTCGAATCGATTTTAAAAATGTAATTTTCATTGGCTTTAAGGTCGGACAAAATGCTCACTGGATTTTGAAAAAATGAGATCTTCTTGATTTCCAATTCCGGATTGTCTTGATTATCAATTTCAATCGTGAATTCTTTGACCAACAATTCTGAAACTTCAAAGCTGTTTTTGACTTTAGAATTGAGTTGGAAATTGCTGATGGTTTCAGCATAATTGACTTCAGCTCTTTTCTGAATTCGAGTTTTATTAATGACAATTCGTGCTTCTCTCAAATAGAAATTTGGTGCCGAAATATCAAAACTGATGGCGTCAATCACCTGAGGATCTTTGAAGCTGAAGTGGATCTTCGTTTGTTTATTCTTTTTATCAGTCGTGATTCTCTGCTCGAAATTTTGAAGTTCTATCTTCGATTTTTTAATTGCATAATTTTTCTCCAACCCAACTTCCAAAACATTGATTGGAAGCGAATTCTTATCAATGAAATCAATTTTCAAGAACTTGTAATTATTCAAAGGAAAGGAAAAATCACGCTCCACGAAGTTTTCACCAGCATCGTTCAGTCCTATGATCTTCTGATTAATGACCAAGCCAAACCATTCCAAGTTGTTATTGCTTCCGCTGATGCTGTAGGTTTTATCAACATCTGTGTTGGCGATCTTTAAAGTGAGATGATCTAGGTTCAACGCTTTTTCGTTGGAAACAATGATGGACGTGACTTTATTTGGAACTGCGTTTTTTGATAAAATCGTCAAATTCTCATATTGTAAATCCGTAGATTTTCCCTCAAAAAGAACGTAAGGAACTTCATTATTTTTCGCATCGAAAATTCTCAGATGATCTAAATTATTTTGAGAAGCAGAACGCAATTCTGGAGAAATCACAATTTGATGCAAACCACTTTCTGAAACTGGATTCATCTTCCCCTGATAATTTTGCGCAGAGGAAAAGCTTAACGCAAAAAGAATGGAAAGTATACTAAATATGGTCTTCATTGTCTGTGTTTTGAGGTTGCTCATCGATCACAAGTTTTTTGATTTTCTGATAAACGAATGAGATAATTAAGATAAGAACGCCCAGCAAAATAAATGCAATAATTTTCCCAGTTTCTGACACGTTTGTAATGTCGAATAAGAAGAGTTTTGCAATCGTCAAACCTAATAAAGAAAGAGAAATAATACGCAAAGGTTTGTTCTGTTTTCTAATCCCGACAATCAGGAAAATGAAAGAGAGAACGCCCCAAAGAATAGGGTAACCAATTTTGATGATCTGAATTTTTGCTAATGAGATTTTATTGTCGATAAATGAGACTTTGTCAGCATTGTAAAGGCCGTCTTTCATTGGGTAGGTTTTCGCCAATTCTGCCTGATCCACGATGTCGCCGGAGAATATCAAGCTGTGGATCATCACCTCGTTGCTCAAAATATAGACCACACAAAAAGCCAAAAGCCACAGCGCAAATTTGTGATTCAAGAATTTTGAAAACTCGTTGTTTGCTCTGTTTGTAACGATGATGTAAAGGAAATAGCCTAGACACATCAACAATAGATAGTGTGTGAAATAAGCGGTTTTGTTTGAGGTGTATTGCGTGATGTTTTCAACCATTTCATTTGTCGTCAGTTGGAAGTAGATGATCAGGTAAAGCAAAATATTGATTCCTGCCAAACTAATGGCGAAGCTTGTATTGAAGTTGTTTTTCCGTTTTAAAACAAAGAAAATCAATCCTGCACTGAAGATAAAATGATACAAAACCGGAAGCGATGTCGCCGAATAATAATTTGTAATATATTCATTAGACTGATAAAAGACCTCGAACATTCCAACAAAATAACCAATGATCACCGACAAGATAATCGCCGAATTTCGATATGTTTTCGGATCGATCTCGAGGAAGTAGAAATGTGTGATCTCTTTTTCTTTTTTTAATAAATAATAGGTTGCCACCAAAGAAGCCAACGCCACCAATCCTGTGATGAAGATCTTATTGAAAAATGGTTTTAAAGTAATGTCTGTAAACTCATGATAATACTGATTCCAATCTATGAACAGACTGAAAAGCATCAGAATCTGAACGACGATCGCGCCAAATTTGAAAGTCGAAATCTTCGATTTCTGAGAAAGCCATAATAGCAAAACCGCTTCGCCAGCCCAAAACAAGGTGATGTAATTTCCATTGAACTGGAAAGGAATCGTCAAGGTTACAAAAGTCAAAGCCAAGCCCAGCAAAAAGTAAATCGCATTCTTGTTGATCCCAAATTTTCGGTACAAAACCATTGCGAAAACCAAATTGTACAAAGCCAAAGCAATTGTAAAAAGCCCTTTGAACTCAGGTTTCCAGCTTTGGATAATGCTTGCGCCCATTCCGAAATAGAAAAATGTGTTCGCCAGCATCAGGAAATATTCCATCTTCGTGAATCCGCCTTTGTTTCGGATATTGTTGATCACCGTCGCAATGCTAAAGATGATATAGAAAATGGTCGCGAAAAATAATGCACCACGATACGGAAGCTTGTTATCAGAATACTCGACGCCAAACCATCCGGAGAACAAGACACAAGTGAAAATGAATGCCAACAAAGTCACTAGATTCCATTTTTTGAAATAGGCAATGATCAACATTCCGATGTTCAGGATTGCAATGTAGGTGAAGAGAACTTTGTAGTTGCCTTCGCCGGTGCTGACCATAAATGGAACGGCAAAACCGCCAATCAAGGAGAGAATCGCCAATTCTTTTCTGTCATACGAAACCGAAAACAGCACACTGAAAATGGTGATCACCACCATAATGATGAAAGCAACGGTTTGGCTGAATAATTTGTAATCGTGGAAGGCAATTCCGATTGTGAGATAAAAAATACTGATAGCTCCGGCCACAAAAACGGAACTGAACGCCACGTAGTTTTTCTTCAATCGGTGGGCGATGACCATCACGATGGCGCCACTTAAAATCCCGATTCCGACACGCGCAGGTTCGTTGATCCAATCTTTGTCAATCGCATATTTCACAAAGAAACTGATTCCTAGAACTAAGATCAAAATTCCAATCTTGTTGATGAGGTTTTCACCGATGAATTTCTCGATGTCTGGATTTTTCTCTTTAAAGTTTTCTATCCAAGATTTTTTTGGAACGATCGGTTCTGAAATAATAGGAATTGCAGGTTCAAGAATTTCTTCTCTGACCACAACGGGATTTTCGTTTGAACTGAAGGCGACTTGAGAGATTTGTGCTTCTTCTTGTGGAATTGTTTTTTCTACACTTTCTTGTTCCTCTGTGATCGATTCTTCAATAATTGTTTTCTCAAAAATCGGCTCCTCAATTTTTGGTTCTACGTCTGTTGTAGGTTTTTCTTCCTCAACAATCGGAAGCTTTTCTTCTTTAGATGTTGTTCGTGACAAGTCATTTAAGATGAATCGCAAGGTTGAGATCTGTTCTTTCAGATCATCGATCTTGTTATTGAGTTGTTTAAAGTTTTGCTGCTGATCTGCGGGTTTTTGATTTGTTCTATTGTAAATGATCAAGGTGAAAATCAAAATCGCTAAGAGTAATACTACTTCCATATGTGTTCTTTCTCTAACAAATATAAATTAAAAATAGATGCTTTGGTAATTTGATTCTGAAAATGTGGCGAATAAAACAAATTTGAAAGGAAAGCTCAAACTTATGACCGTTTTGGATTTACAGACAAATGTTGTATTTCGCGAAGTTGCAGCCCGACTTGAACGAAGCTCATTTTTTGCGACGGGAAATGCGACGGGAAAAATAGCGGGAGTGGAAGGCGGAAAAGCTGCCATAAAAAAAGACTATAAATCGGTTTCGACGAATGTCAAATAGCTGTCCCAAATCAAAACACAAAAAAATCCGCTCAAAAAATTGAACGGATCTGATATTTATTTTAGAAAATTCTTAGCTAGCAAGAACTTCTTTTACTTTGTTTGCGGCTTCGTCCAAAGTAATTGCAGAGTGAACAGGAAGTCCAGACTCGTCAATTAGTTTTTTAGCTTCTACAGCGTTGGTTCCTTGCAATCTTACGATCAATGGTACTGGAAGGCTTCCCATCGCGTGGTAAGCATCTACAACACCTTGCGCAACTCTGTCGCATCTTACGATCCCTCCGAAGATGTTGATCAAGATCGCTTTTACGTTCGGGTCTCTCAAGATGATCCCGAAAGCGGTTTGAACTCTCTGTGCATCAGCTGTTCCACCTACGTCCAAGAAGTTTGCAGGATTTCCACCAGACAATTTGATGATATCCATAGTCGCCATTGCAAGACCAGCTCCGTTTACCATACAAGCCACGTTTCCGTCCAACTTCACGAAGTTAAGACCAGCTTCGCCAGCTTCTACGTCCAATGGATCTTCTTCTCTTGTATCTCTCAATTCAGCAAGGTCTTTGTGACGGAACAATGAGTTGTCATCCAAAGTTACTTTTGCATCTACTGCGATGATCTTGTTGTCAGAAGTCTTTAGAACCGGGTTGATCTCGAAAAGAGAAGCATCGATCCCGATGTAAGCGTTGTAAAGAGACGTAATGAATTTTGTGAATTCTTTGAAAGCATTCCCTTCAAGACCAAGTCCGAAAGCAATTTTTCTAGCTTGGAAACCTTGCAATCCGTAAGCCGCATCGATCACTTCTTTGTGGATCAAGTGAGGCGTAACTTCTGCAACGTGCTCGATATCCATCCCACCTTCTGTAGAATAAACAATCGTGTTTTTCCCTAAAGCTCTGTCTAGAAGGATAGAAACGTAAAATTCTTTAGTTTCAGATTCTCCCGGATAATATACATCTTCAGCTACCAAAACAGAATGTACTTTTTTACCTTCAGCAGAAGTCTGAGGTGTGATCAATTGCATTCCGATGATGTTTCCAGCGTTTTCTTTCAGTTTGTCCATATTTGGAGAGAACTTTACACCGCCACCTTTTCCTCTACCACCAGCGTGGATCTGAGCTTTTACTACCCAAGCTTGCGCTCCAGTTTCAGCAGTAAGTTTTTCGGCAGCAGACACAGCTTCGTCCACATTGTTTGCAACAAAACCACGTTGGATATTAACCCCGTATTTTGCTAAAATCTCTTTTGATTGATACTCGTGAAGATTCATAATATATTATTGATTAATTTTTAGATTTTATAAGATTCACAAATTTAAGAAAAAGTGATGAATTACATTATATAAATGTCTGATTGAAATCAGTTTTCACTATTATCTGGGTGTGTCCCTCGCCAGCGCTAAGTTCCAGCCGCTTGGGTCGCTACGACCGCTGCAATTCCTCATTGCCTGGCTTTAGCCAGCGTGTATTCTGGGATTTTCGCTAACATCGCTCACACAGCTTGGGTTTTCAGTAATTCCTTCCAACTTCTTTACAAAGTTCCAGATATTCTTTCGGCATATTCGAAGAGCCAAATCCGGTCTCATAATACTCATCCGAATGTGGAATGTAAATGCTGTATTTCTTACTGAATGGAAATATCGGAATGAAAAACAATTCGAAATAATTTTTGTAAACCGACACAATAGCATTTGCCATAAAGCCATTTTTCAGTACTTTACGGTCTTCTTTTCCTACGAGTTTGGTTTTGATTCCGAAGATGAAGAACATTTAGAGTCTATTTAAAATTACTAAACCACATAGACACATAGAAAAACGAAATATTTGTTTTGTTAAGGATAAAATAGAATCAAGTGTCCAACTATTTTATCTTAAAAATCTACAAATAACTATGTGTCTATGTGGTGAATATACTAATTAAAACTTAGCTTTAGCAAAATACCAGATCAACATTCCCCAACTAATGATCATAAACAATCCGCCAAGTGGCGTGATAGGTCCAAGGAATTTCAAATTAACGCCCCAAACATCCTGAAAAGCCAGACAATAAATGCTCACGGAAAATATAAAAGTTCCCGCGATCATCAAAATGGAAATCCATTTTTCAGAAGTCGTTTCGAATTTTAGAATATAACCTACAATCAAAAGGAAAAACGCCGCATACATTTGATAACGAACACCCGTTTCGAAGCTTTCCAGTCTTTCGATTGATAATATTTTTTTGAAGGCGTGCGCACCAAATGCACCAAGAACTACGGACAATAAACCGTAGATTCCGCCGATGATTAGAGTAAGGTTTTTCATTTAAATTTTAATAAATATTGATTTTATAGTAAATCCTGCAAGAAGTCTGAAAGTGAGATTACAGAAATATTTTCAGTTTTGAAATCAAGAAGTTTTTTGTCTCCAGTTACAATTGTTTTTGCTTTTGACTGTATTGCAAGGTCGAAAAGAAAATTATCTTTCGGATCAGGACATCCTTCAAATTCTTCTGTAATTTGAAAATGTTCGGTAACTTGTTGATGAAAATCAATATAGGAATCTAAAGAGAATTTTAATTTTTTCTTGATTTTTTCTCTGGAAAGAACATCTTTCAATTCATCAATTAAAAATGATGTTGTAAAAACACTCAATTCATTGTCTAATATGATTTTAGATAATTCATTAAGCTTTCCGTTGAAAAAATAAGAGACCCAAATATTGGTGTCAAGAATTATTTTTCCTTTTTTCATAATTCTCTTTTCTTACGATGTTGCATTCTTCCACAATTTCCTCCATCGTTATATTATTTGGAGTGATAGAATTGTCTAATTTTTCAGCGAGTGCCAAAAGGCGTTTTCTTTTGTCTTCAGAAGATTCATTTTTTGCTAAAGTTAAGTTTAAACCCAATTTTTTTGCAATCTCTAAAAGCAACTCCAAATCTTTTTTTGTGCCGTTATTTAAAATTAAAGTTTCCATTTTCAACTATTTATACAAATATAATTATTTCTTGCTCAATATTCCCAACTTGGAAATTTACCTCTTCAAAGGATTTGTTTTACATTTCCCCTTTTTGATATAAAATAACAATTTTCCCAACCAATGTGATAATTCCCAAGATGATGAACAGCCAAGAAAATCGTTTCGAACTTGCGAATCCGGGATTGTTTGTCGTTCTCAAAAATATTCCGAAAATCAAGATTAATACTGATAATGCGAGTCCAAACATAAATCTATTTATTTCTCAATTTTTCCAACTCCGCAATAACCTCGTGATGGCTCACCGTTTTGTCTTTGAAGTAGGTCACAAAATGCTGTTTCTCCTCTTCCGTCGCACCAAATTGATTCAGAATGTTGAATAGGTGCATTTTCATATGACCTTTCTGGATTCCTGTTGTCACCAAAGAACGAAGCGCTCCAAAATTTTGCGCCAAACCAGAAACCGCCAAAATACTCATCAATTCCTGAGCAGATGGCTTTCCTAATAAAGCCAATGAGAATTTTACCAACGGATGAAGATTTGTCAATCCGCCAACCACACCAACCGAAATTGGCAAGTCAATCCAAAATCTGAAAATCCCATTGTCCGTGGTGCAATGTGTCAACGAAGAATATTTTCCGTTTCTTGCGGCATAAGCGTGTGCGCAAGCTTCCGTCGCACGGAAATCATTTCCGGTTGCAATGACCACAGCATCAACACCATTCATAATTCCTTTGTTGTGCGTCGTTGCTCTGTAAGGTTCGATCTCTGCAATTGTCACCGCACGTTTGAATTTCCACGCAAATTCTTCATTGGAAATCCCGCTATCGTCTTTCAAATCTTCAATTTTGCAGGAAACTTCGGCTCTTACGATGCAATCCGGCGTGTAATTGGAAAGGATATTCATCACGATTTGCAACGAATCCTTTTCTTCCTGCGAGAAACTTTCCTCGTTGGCAACTTCTTCTTTCAAAGTTTTGCCGAATTGTTCAAGACAAGAATTAATGAAATTCGCGCCCATAGAATCCACGGTATCAAAACTCGCTTTCAATTGGAAATAATCTTCCAGTTCAGCAGTTTTGTCGATGAGTTTGATATTCAGAATTCCGCCACCACGGTTACGCATATTTTTGGTAATATCTTCCGTGGCCTCCAATAATTTTTTCTTCAGTTTAAAATTGAAAAAATGAAGCAGTTTATGAGCCTCGGTCTTGAAGATAAAATGCGTGTGACCCAGTTTTTCTGTGTTGATAATCGTTGTTTTGAAACCACCTTTGTCAATCCAGAATTTTGCCGCTTTGGAAGCTGCCGCCACCACAGAACTTTCTTCAACCGCCATTGGAAGCGCCAAAAGTTTACCGTCTATCAGGAAGTTTGGAGCAATTCCGTAAGGCATAAAGAAATTGGAAATTGTGTTTTCCGAGAATTCGTCGTGCAGTTTTTGAAGGTCTGGATTTTCGTTCCAATATTGAGTGAGAACCGTTTCGTGTTCTTTGTTTCCGTCGAGATATTCTTTGATTAGCCAATCGATTTTTCCTTGTTTTGACAATTTGGAAAAACCTTCAACCGGTTGATGGTTCATAGTAAAATTTTATGTTTGTAAAGATAAGGATTTCGGTGGACGCTGAATATAGCTTGCGTGAGTTTTCGTAGATTTGTTGTTACAAAACTAACTTTTATGGAAACACTTGAGAATGAAAAAATTTATATTTTAAAAAAAATTAATAATGAATATTTGAAAGAAAAATTGAATGTGCCGAATCTTTTATTTGAAAAATTAGATGTTTTTAAAAATCAATTTATAAAAGATAAAGACGATTTTATTTTTTTTCATAATACACTTAGGAATATCTTTCTTCCATATCAAAATAAATCATTTACATATTGTCGAGATTTAAGTGATTCATTCGTTAATCTTGAAATAAGTTTATTTGATTTTTATGTAAAAATTAATACTTTTTTTTCTATTGAAATTAAAAAAGATAAAACTGAATTTTCCTATAATTCTTTAAAAGTAAAAGCTTTGGAATATTTGGAATCTCGTAAAAATATAATTAATTATTACTTGTTTTTTTCCAAATTAAGAGAAACTAAGAATGTTCTCATTATTTCAAATAAAATTGGAGGCTGGTCAAATCCAAAATATCAAATCCCTGAAGACTTTAGTCTTGAAGTTAAAAGTAATTTCGGCTATGGAAGAGCAAGTTATTTTTATGTAACTATTAAATATAAGAATGTTAATATAACACCCTTTTCGGATTGGTTATATTATAGATTTTGTAAATTTTTTGAAATAAATGGTTATACAAAAAAATATCACTCAATAGGAGATTTGAATAAAAAAATCATATTCTATAGTTCTTGGAATGAAGTTGTTGATTTTGCATATAAAACAATTAAATTAATTGAAGATGATTTAGATACATTTATTCAAAATTATATTATTGATGAATTGAGATTGATGATTGAAGGGTTAATCAATATTTCAAAATATGATAATTTTGATTTTTATGACATTTATTCAAAAAATAATTTAAATGAAATACCAGCATTTAAAAGAGTCAATTTGAGAGGAGAAGAATTGCTTGAATTTAGAACAGAGAAAATTTTAGGCGCAATTGATTTTATTGAAGATATTACTAAAATTAATGACTTAATTAATTTGCAATCTTATATTATAGAAATTGAAAAGATATCAAAAATGTTTTTTCCTGTTGCATTACAAGAGTTTGAGAGAATAACCCTCATTTACTTAGATAAGAAGGAAGAGTATGACATTCTAAAACCACTTTATGAAAATCAGATAACATTATTTTATGAAGAAATAAATAGGATTGAGTCTATAATGAAAGAATTGAATGATGAGGAAATATTAAAAGATTATCAGTTTCAAATAATTAATTTAAAAAATGATATAAGAATTGTAAGTAAGAAAAGTATGCTTTTACACAATAATTTCAATCGTTTGAGAATTGCCTATGAAAAATTTGACCATTATATTTCTAAATATAATGCATATTTTGATAAAGTTTAAAGTCTCTTCGTTAGTACCTTAATTGACAAAAACTATCAAAATTGTAATTAATTGGACTTATTTTTGACGTAAATTTATAGCTCAATTCTTCTAAATAAAATTTTCCAAAATATGAACTTTGACCGCACAAAAGAAAAACTGGAAATACTTGCTGATGCTGCAAAGTACGACGTTTCTTGCTCATCAAGTGGCGGAAAAAGGAAAAATAATGGGGGATTGGGCGACAGTTCAGCCAGTGGAATTTGTCATACTTACACAGAGGATGGACGATGCGTTTCGCTACTCAAAATCCTTTTGACGAACCACTGCATTTACGATTGCATCTACTGCGTTTCCAGAAAATCGAATGACATCAAACGTGCCGCTTTCACGGTGGAAGAAGTGGTGGATTTGACCATCAGTTTTTACCGCCGAAATTACATCGAAGGTTTGTTCTTGAGTTCCGGGATTTTCAAAGATGCAGATACTACGATGGAACGTTTGGTTCGTGTCGCGAAAAAACTGAGAAACGAACATAACTTCAATGGTTATATTCATCTCAAATCGATTCCTGGAGCAAGTGATATTTTGATGCAGGAAGCCGCACTTTACGCTGACCGGCTTTCCGTTAATCTTGAAATTCCGACTGAATCTGGCCTCAAACTTTTAGCGCCGGACAAAAATCGGGAAGATATGCTACAACCGATGCGAATCGTGCAAAAAGGAATTCAACAATATAAAGACGAGAAGAAAATCATCAAAAGCGTTCCGAAGTTCGCGCCAGCCGGTCAATCCACACAAATGATTGTAGGCGCAACCAACGAAAACGATTTGCAAATCATCAAAGTCGCCGACCATTTCTACCAAAATTACGGAATGAAACGCGTTTATTATTCGGGTTATATTCCTGTCACGTCGGACAATCGCTTGCCGGCAATCACTGCGGAAGTTCCTGTTTTGAGGGAAAATCGTCTGTACCAATCCGATTGGTTGATGCGTTTTTATGGTTTCAAAGCGGATGAGATTTTGGATTCCAATATGCCATTTCTGGATTTGGAAGTGGACCCAAAATTGAGTTGGGCGTTGCGTCACTTAGACCAATTTCCTGTCAATCTTCAAACGGCGGATTACAAAATGATTCTAAGAATTCCGGGAATTGGAGTGAAAACGGCGATGAAGATTGTCAGTTCCAGACGTTTCCAGGTTTTGAATATTGATAATTTGAAAAAGTTAGGTGCAGCTGTCAATCGTGCAAAATATTTCATCGATTTTAGTTATGGCAATCCATTCTTGAAACATTTGACCGATTTGAATTTGAGAAAATTAATTATCGGCGGAAGTCAATCCAAGTTCCAAAATCAGTTTTCCCAGCAGTTGACTTTATTTTAAATATTGGGCTTTGCGAGCATCAGCCTGACAAACAGGAAATAATATCGCTTTTGACATTATAAAAGAATCATTTTCATATGTCCATATTTGCTAAATTTGGATATTAATTGTAATTTCGAGGAAAGAATTTAAAATGAATGTCAGTTTCACAAAAAAGCAGGAAAATTATATTTCCGAACAGATAGAGTCTGGGGATTTTCAGAATGCCAGCGAGGTTGTACGTGATGCTTTGCGTCTCCACGAAGTTTATCGCCATCGCATTATTCAGGATTTGAGAAATGAAATTGAGAAAGGTTGGGATGGTAATTCAAGTTTCAGGTCGATAAAAGATATCATCAAATCTAAGAAGAAAGATAATAGCAATGTCTAAAGAATTCTACATTCTATCAGAAATTGCTGATGTAGATTTGGAAGATATTTTCGATTATACAATGAATGAGTTTGGATTTGAACAAGCGGAAAAATATCTCACTGAGATTGAAGACGTTTTTCAAAGTTTGCTTACAAATCCAGAAGTAGGGAAAGCGCGAAATGAAATAAAAATAGGTTTGTACAGCTTTCCAAAAGACCACCATCTCATTTTCTACAGGATTTTGGACAATGATATCCGAATTGTAAGAGTGCTCCACGGAAGTCGAGATGTTCCGAGATATTTTTAATTTAACAATTTTCTCAGAAGTTGACTTTGTTTTAATTTAAAGGCTTCGACTCTGCTCAGCCTGACAATTCTAATGAAATGATATACGATGTCACACTGAGCGGAGTCGAAGTGTTAACAATATATTTAAAAATGACAACCCTCCTCTACGACGGCAGTTTCGACGGACTTTTAACCGCAGTATTCGAAGTTTTTGAATACAAGTATAAAGACGTGGAAATCAGAAACAGAGAAAGATTTCAACAGGAAAATATGTTCGCCGAAATCCACGAGGTTGTGACGCAAAACAAAAAATCTGACAGAGTTTTAAAGAAATTAGAAACAAGCATCGGAAAGTCTGGCATCAAACAATTGCTGATGGTTTTCCTCTCAGAACTTCCGGAATCCGAAGATTTGATTTTTTCTGCCATCCAGCAATCGATTAAAAGTCCAGATGATAATGTCTTGCAGAATTTCGCTAATGATGATATTCTTCAAATCTCAAAAATCTGTAAATCAGTCAGTCGAGAAAGACATCGGATGACTGCGTTTGTCAGGTTTGAGAAAATGAAAGACGATATTTATTTCGCCAAAATCGACCCTGATTTTGATGTTCTGCCTTTGATCCGGAAACATTTCAAAGACCGATATGCTGACCAGAAATGGATGATTTATGACCTCAAACGCCATTACGGATTGTTTTATGATTTAAAGGATTGTGAATTTTTCTATCCGGATTCGTCCTTCAATCTGAATCAATATCAGCAGAAATTCCACGAGGAAGAAGTCAATTATCAGGAACTTTGGAAAAGTTATTTCACGAAGACCAATATCAAGGAACGGAAAAATATCAAACTCCACGTTCAGCACGTCCCGAAACGTTATTGGAAATATTTAACAGAGAAATTTTAAAACTCGCGCAGATTTTGCAAGTCGAGCAGGTTAAGATGATAAATCTGCGTCATCAGCAAAATCTGCGAGACATTTTTCAATTTAAATTACAACTGAATATTCGCGCCCAATACAAAATTCCGTTTTGCCGATGGATTATAAAATCGGTTTCCAAAAGCATTGATGTCAAATCCCAAAACATATTCCTCATTGTACAAATTTTGGATTTGAAAAAACAAATCCAACCTTGCTTTTTCGAATTTAATAGGATAACGAAATTGGATATTCGAAACCAAACTTGGTTCCGACCAAACAGAATTCGCGTCTGTCAAAGGAATTTTTGAAGTCAGAAATTGAGAATAATCAACGGCTAATTTTTTAAAGAAAGTAAAATTCAACAAACTGTTGATGCTGGTTTTCGGAACGCCGGTCAAGGTATTTCCTGAGAAATCAGAAGTTCCCTGAACATAATTTTTAAATTTAAAATCATAAATGCTTCCCGAAAATCTGAATTTGAAATGACTCAAAACATTATTCTCTAAATCAAAACGCTTCGATTCCAAAAGAAATTCCCAACCTTTCTGAACCGTGTTTCCCTGGTTTACAAAATATTCCTGTCCAGCTTCATTCTGCCTTCGAACAATCGCATCCTTCATTCGAAAATCGAAATAATTAACTTCCAAGAAAATGCTATTCCCAAATTGTTTCCGTACGCCAATTTCTTTATTCCAACCATATTCCGGAACGAGATTGAAATTGAATTCCTGGTTGGAAGAACGAATCTCTTCATTCGTCGGCGCCGAGTTTCCTTTCCCGATTTTCCCTCTCACAGAAAATCCTTTGTCCAAAACATAGGTCATCCCAAAATTCGGCAACCATTGGTTTTTGAACTTTACATTTCCAGTTTCAGAAGTCGGAAAAATCTTTTCCCATTTGTAAGCATTAGAATTTAAACTAATGGAAATATCAGTAAATAACCGCTCATTAAAATTCAATTTCTGCGACAGAAAATAGAATCCGGAATTGTTTCTCAGCTTATCAAAATTCTGCGGATTGCCTTCTGTTCCGCGGTTATTGTCGAAGTTTTTGATGAAGATTGGATTGGTCGCACCTTCGTAACCCAATCGCCATTCCGCAGAAACCTTGTCCCAGTTTTTTTTATAATTGAAGTGTGTTCGCAACGCATAATTACTTTCAAAACGGTTTTCAAAATTGGTAATGAAAGGATTCTCAAAATCGACATAAGAGCCTTGAATCAAAACAAAATGTGAAAGTCCGTTCGTCAATTGATATTGATTGGAAAGTCCGGCCAAAACCATTTTGTTACTGATTCCTGCATTCTGTTCTTTCGCTCCGGGAAGCGTTGCCGTTGCTGGTCGGGCTTGTTTTCTGTTGGCTTCCATCTGCGCCAAAGTCAGTCCGCCAGGCGTTTCATAATCCAAATCGGAGAAGAGGAGCATCGCCTTCAATTCTCCTTTGTCAGAATATTTGAAATTATCCTTAATGAAAATCTGTTTTCGCTCAACCGCCGATTGTTCGCGGTAAGAATCGGTTCTGTAGTAATTTTGATAAACCTGGAAAAAGTGCTTTCCCAATTGCTTTGAAAAATTTATACTTTCATTAAAAGTCCCATAACTTCCAGACGAAAGATTCAAAGACAGGTCATCAGAATTCTGAGTTTGAAGCAACAAAGTTCCGCCAGTCACCGCACCAAAATCACCACTTTCCGGACCTTTGTAAATCTCGATTTTATGAATTAAATCCGGCGAAATCTGATTAAAATAAGTATTTCCCGAAGCATCAGACAAAATAAAATCATCCAAATAAACTTTCACATTCCGAACGCCAAACGGCGAACGCAAAGAACTGCCTCGCACCGCAATCCTGTAGCTTCCCGGCGAACGTTCTTCCATTCTCGCACCAGCAATTTGGTTGACAGATTCCAACAAGCGGTCAGGCGGATTCTGAGAAAGCAAATTTTCCGAAACCACAGAAACCGATTTGGTAGAGGCAATAAATGAAACCGGTTTTTTGTAAGCATCGATTTTGACTTCCGAAATCAAAGCCACAGAATCGCTCTTCTGGGAAAAATAAAACACGCTGGAAAGTAGAAATAGAAAGGAAAGTTTTTTCATTGTTTCAACACAGAAATCTTTGTGCCGAAACAAGGCAATCGTTAAAAAATTCACAAAAAAGTAATTCTTAACTTACATCAATGTGAGGCGGAGCTCGGCGCTATAAATTTGCACTATAATTAATCAACAAAATATTAAAAATTATGGCAACTAAATGGTTATTAGACCCAACGCATAGCGAGATCACTTTCAAAGTAAAACACTTGATGATTTCCAACGTGAAAGGAGAATTCACAACTTTTAACGCAGAGATCGACGCAGAAGATGACACGTTCACAAGCGCGAAAGTTTCCGCTTTCATCGATACAGATTCTATCTTCACCAACAATACAGACAGAGATAACCACCTGAAATCAGCAGATTTCTTCAACGCAGAAGCTAACCCGAAAATCACTTTCGAAGCTTCAACTTTGAACGGCGATGTGACTGGAAACCTAACATTGAACGGCATTACCAAAGAAATCACTTTGGACGTGGACTTCGGAGGTATCAATTCGGATCCTTGGGGCAATACTAAAGCAGGTTTCTCCTTCGAAGGAAAGATCAAAAGGTCAGACTTCGGCCTTACTTGGAACGCAGCATTGGAAACAGGCGGTGTGATGGTGAGCGAAGAAGTGAAAATTGCAGGAGAACTGCAGTTCGTAAAACAATAATACATCATAGTATTTTTATAGTTTGAGTTTTTAAAGTGTGAACAAGAGCAACTTTGTTCACGCTTTTTTGATTTCAATTGTAATGATTTGGGCAGCTTTTCCGCCTTCCGTTCCCAATCTTTTTTGCAGACTATTTCTGTCTAAATAGAACTTGAGCAGACGCAAAAAAGGATTTCCACTCAAGTCGGGCTGCAGATTCTACATAAAAACAAGCTTTGTTATAAACACGAAGTTTGCCATTCCACAGGAAACCTAACGAAGTGTTTTACGAAGTCAATCTCGACAGTTTAGATTCCTACGGAATGACAATATTATGTCAATAAAAATCTGCTTAATCAGCCAAATCTGCGAGAAAAATTTCATCAAAATTATTTCCCCAACCCTAAAAGGGAGTAATTTTAATTAAATTTTCAAATTATTTTCTACTGTCATCCTGAGCGGAGTCGAAGGAGTAGAAAAATGGTTTGAAAATACATTTTACATCAATACATTTTACTTTTTACAAAACAAAAATGAACCTCAACGACCTTTCCAACATCTCCGATAACTTCAAAACCACACAAAAAATGCCCGTCCTTTTCCTCGGACACGGCTCTCCGATGAACGCCATCGAAGAAAATATTTTTGTGCAAGGTTTTCGAAACATCAGCAAAGAGATTCCAAAACCGAATGCCATCATTTGTATCTCGGCGCATTGGTTTACCAACGGTACATTTGTCACAGCAATGGAACTTCCGAAGACCATTCACGATTTTGGCGGTTTCCCACAAGCCTTGTTTGATGTTCAGTACCCGGCAAAAGGAAATCCAGAATTGGCCAAAGAAACTGCAGAATTATTGTCTCCTGTTTTGGTGGAAGAAGACCACAATTGGGGATTGGACCACGGCGCGTGGTCGGTTCTTCGTCATCTTTATCCCGATGCAGATATTCCTGTTATTCAGTTGAGCATAGATTACACAAAACCACCACAATATCATTTTGACTTAGCGAAGAAATTGTCCAAACTTCGAGAAAAAGGAATCTTGATTATCGGAAGTGGAAACATCGTTCACAACCTCAGATTGATCGACTGGAAAAATATTGATACTGTTGGTGCCGGCTGGGATTGGGCGATAGAAGCGCGCGAGAAAACTAACAATTGGCTTCTTGACGGCGATTTTCAGAAACTCATCGATTATCAAAAACAAGGTACATTTTTGCAATACGCCGTTCCAACGCCCGACCATTATCTGCCGTTGATATATAATCTCGGACTGAAAGACAAATCAGAAGAATTATCCTTGTTCAACGATTCGTTGATTGGCGGTTCATTGAGTATGACATCATTAAGAATCGGATAGATATTTCCAAGAATGTTCCATCAGGAGAAATTTGTTAAATAAACAACAAAATTAGAAATAAAAAAGCTCCGTAGAGGCGACCTGTTTGTAGAATAAGTGAATCGTCAAAATATTAGAGCTCCGTAGGTGCTATATTTTGTCTGTGATTTAGCATTGGATGTGTCGCTCCTACAGAGCTTATACTTGCTTATCCTTGTGCTTCTACAAACATCTCGCTCCTACGGAGCTTTTTATTTACAGTGTAATTTCGTTTTCTATTAATAGGTCATCTCTTTGGGATTTTCAAAAATATAATCTCTCGAAATTAGTTAAGGGATTCAAATATTTCATTGAAATGGAGAACTGTTCAATTGAGCTAAGCATCTTGTTAGTTGAAGTAATCATCGGGCAGTTTAATAAACCGCGTAACGGGAGTCAAGCGAAATTCATTATTTTACAAAGGGTTGGAGGGTTTTACTTGATAGTAAAAGGGTTTGCTTTTTAGAATTAAAACAAAATTGAACTTCAAAATGATTTTCCTTAGGAGAAATTTCTTTTTTATTTGATTATATTCGAAAAAATATATCACGTGAAGTTTTTACAGTTTTTATTTTTTTTCTTTGGGACGTTGTTGTTTTATTCCCAGATCATTTCAGGTAAGATTCAAACCGAAAGTGGTTCTTCAGTTTCTGATGTCAATATTTATCTGGATGGAACCAAGATCTCCACACTTTCAATCAATGACGGAAGTTTCAAACTTGATGTTCAAGGTCAGAAAAGTGGAAACTTGATTTTCCAGAAAGACAACTACGAAACCAATATTTTCCCATTGAATCAAGCGATTGGGAAAACCGTAAAAGTGGTCATCAATCCGCAGAACGAGATTGAGGAAGTAATTATCATTCCTTACACAGAGAAGGCTTACAAAGATTTTATTAATTATTTTTTGGATAAATTTATCGGTTTCGATCGCGATGATGTGAGAATCAAAAATCAAAGAACGCTCAAGTTTTCTTACGACAAAAAAAATAAGTTCTTGAAGGTGAAGGCGCCACAAACTTTGGTCATCGAAAATAAAAAATTGGGTTACACGATTCAGTACAATCTGATCAATTTTCAGGCAGATTTTAATAGTAAAAGCACCAGTTATATTGGAACTTCATTTTTCAAAGAGACGAGTTTCAGAAAAGAAATTGTTCTGAATCGAATGAATGCTTACAAGGGAAGTCTGATGCACTTTTTTAGAAGTCTTTACAACAACGAGCTGGAAAAAGAAGGGTTCATCGTGAATCACGCCAAACGAATCCCAAACCCAAATTATCCTTCGGAAGCCGAATTGCAGAAACTGAAAGACCATTTCAACATCAAGAAAACACAGAATTCGACGTTGCCTTGGACGGACGAATTAGAAGCCATTTCGCAAAAGAAAAGTAAAAATTCTGAGTTCCTGATGGCGATTCTAAAAACCAAAATCAAGGAATCGGAGTTTACAAAACGAAAAGATGGAAGGTTGTTTTTGGACTTTGAAGATCTGCTGATGGTGAATTATCAGAAGTATTACTATGAAATCAAAAAAGGGGAATTTGTAAAATCTGGAGGAGTTGTCACGCAATCGTCGATCCTTCATCCCGAAGCTTTGGAATTTGAAATCTTCAAAGAAGGTCTTTCTTCCGAGCCAGATCAGTTGATTTTGGAAGAGCATTTTTCTAATCAAAATGTTTCAAAAATGTTGCCTTTGGATTACCAGTTTGGGAATTGATTTTTTTAAATTGTTCTAAAAATAATTCCCGCAGATTAGGCAAATTTTGCAGATTTAATTTGTAAAAAGATTTGCTAAATCTACAAATCCGCGAGAGAAAATCTATAATTCCTTCTCAAAGCAAACGCTGTTTTCCACGCCTGCATATTGCCCATAATTGGGAATGATTTTGTAACCGCATTTTTGATAAAGTGCAACAGCTTCGGTTTGTCTTTTTCCAGTTTCGAGAATGGTTTTTTCGTAACCTAATTCTTTAGTCCAAGTTTCTAATTCTTTTAAAATGGCAGAAGCCAGACCTTTTCCACGTTGTTCCGGAAGCGTGAACATCCTTTTGACTTCCATCGATTTTTCATCAAAAGCTTTAATGGCGCCACAAGCAACGGCCTCATCATTATCAAAAATGACGATACAGTTTTTTAGCGAATCAATTTTGTTGTATTGATCATAAAAACCGTGTTCATCACCATCCATTATGGCGAGATAAGCATCCAGTTGTTTTACGAGATTTTGGAAGTCTGGGTTTTCGGAAGTTGTTCTTAGGGTTTTCATTAATATAAAGATGATTAAATGTGCTTCGACTCCGCTCAGCATGACATCTCAAATAAGAAAAACGTGTCAGTCTGAGCGGAGTCGAAGATTTTTTTAATTTACAATCAGTTTTCTTTCTCTAATCAAATCAGCAATTTTCAAAATATCCTCACCAATCAATCGGTCATTTTCCAATTTCGGAACTACAGAACGAATAATTGCATAATTCTTCTCAACAATTTCCGAGCAAACTGCAGGTCTTCTGAATTCCAGACCTTGTGCTCCAAACATTAATTCAATCGCCAAAATATTTTCAAGATTCCCAAGGATCTGATTGAATTTTCTTCCCGAAATACTTCCCATAGAAACGTGGTCTTCCTGACCTAAACTTGTCGGTATAGAATCTGCGGAAGCTGGGAAACAAAGCGTTTTGTTCTCTGTAACCAATGCTGCACTTGTATATTGCGGAATCATAAAGCCAGAGTTGAGTCCAGAACTTTCTACTAATAACTTAGGTAAACCGTATTTCCCTTCCAACAAAAGATAACTTCTTCGGTCAGAGATATTTCCAAGTTCAGCTGCTGCCAATGAACAATAATCCAGAGGCAAAGCCATCAATTGTCCGTGGAAATTCCCGCCGGAAATAGATTCTTCTGCACTTAAAATAATTGGATTGTCGGTTACAGAATTCAATTCTGTGTCTGCCATTTGCTTCAGATGTTCAAAAGCATTTCTGCTAGCCCCGTGAACTTGTGGCACACATCGCATCGAGTAGGGATCCTGAACGCGGTCGCAGAATTCGTGCGACTTCAGATTGTCGGAATCTTTCAGGAGGTTTCGCATTCTTTCTGCCACTTTTCGGCTTCCGTCAAACGGACGAATGTCGTGCAATTCTTTTTTGAAAGGACTTGCAGAGCCTCGATAAGCTTCAAGGCTCATTGCCGCAGTCAAGTCTGCCAGATCCAAAAGATATTCAAATTTTGATAATCCAATAATGGCGTGAGCGAGGATGAATTGTGTTCCATTGATCAATCCCAAACCTTCTTTCGGACCAAGTTTTAAAGGTTGAATATTGTGCTTTTCTAAAACTATAGCTGTTTCAACCGTTTTATCATTTTCCCAAACCTGGCCTAATCCCAAAAGAGGTAAAACCAAATGTGCCAAAGGCGCCAGATCTCCAGAAGCTCCAACAGAACCTTGCTCCGGAACAACAGGAATGATGTCTTTTTCTAACATCAATATCAATCGCTCGATCACGTCCAAAGAAACTCCCGAAAATCCTTTCGACAAAGCGTGGATCTTGGCAATTATCATTATTTTGGAAATATTCTTATCAATCGGTTTTCCAACACCAACGGCGTGAGAAATAATCAAATTGTGCTGAAGTTGAGCTGTTTCCGATTCTGATATTTTGGTGTCGCAAAGTGGTCCGAATCCTGTATTGATACCGTAAACCGTCCTGTCAGAAGCTACAATTTCTTGAACATTCTTTTGCGACTTTATAATTTGTTCTTTTGATTTTTCACTGAGTTTTGCAAGCGATGGATTTTGTGCTATTTCCAAAACATCCTGATATCCAAGCGTATCGATTCCGTAGATCATTACTAAAAAATTTTGCCTAAAAATACACTTTTCGGTAAGAATTTACGGCAGGAAATTATATGAATCTTAGATTTAGATATTACTTCAAAATATTCTTATAGATCACGCCATCTTTCATAATGATCAGGAATTTGTTTTCAGGGTCTGCGACCAAGTTGATTTCCTTCAAAGGGTTTCCATCTACGAGAATCAGATCAGCATAAGCGCCTTCTGTGATTTCTCCCAAATTTCCTTTTTGGTAAGGATTTCTTTTTCCGCTCATTCTCAAGAGTTCTGCGTTTGTGGAAGTTGCCATTTTTAAAATTTCAAAAGGATGATACCAGTTGATCAATTTGGCGAGTTGCTTTCCTTGCTTCTCAGCCAACTTTGGATCAAAAAGAACATCTGTTCCCCAAGCTGTTTTGATTTTATATTTCTTGGCCAAGGCATAAGCTGTTGCCGTGCCTTTTGTCATTTCGATTTGTTTAAGTTTATTAGGAGATCCTGCCGGAAGTGGATTGGCATCTTCATCATCCAAAAAAGGTTGCAGGCTCCACCAGATTCCTTTTTGTGCCATCAATTTTGCCGTGGCTTCATCTGCCAATTGTCCGTGATCGATACATTTTACGCCGGCATCTATCGCTGTTTTTATCGCCAAAGGTGTGTAGGCGTGAACAGTGACGTATGTTCCCCAGTTTTCTGCCGCAGAAACGGCTGTTGCAAATTCTTTGCTTGTATATTGTGTTACGTCTAGCGGGTCATAGTCCGAGGAAACGCCTCCTCCTGCCATCAGTTTCAGTTGCGTTGCGCCTTGTCTCAGTTGTTCTCTGGATCTTAATAATACCGCATCTTCACCATCTGCAACAGCTACCATTCCGTTTCTTTCGGCGTAAGACAGTTCTCCAATTTTTCTTGGAACATCTGTAGGCAATCCAAAGTCGCCGTGTCCACCGGTCTGCGAGATGAAAGCACCGCTGGAATAGACTCTAGGTCCGGTTACCAATCCCATATCAATAGCTTTGGCAAGCGACAGAGAACCGCCTCCCAAATCTCTAACGGTGGTGAAACCTCTTAGCAATTGTTTTTCTGCAGCTTTTGCGGCAAGCAAGTTCAACATTGCAAAATCTGATGTCATCGCCTGCATTTTGGGAACAGATTCAAAAAGCAAATGGACGTGGGCATCTATCAATCCTGGCATCAGGAATTTGCCTTGTCCATCTATGATTTTGGTAGAGCCAGATTTGTCTGTAGGAATCGGAGATTGGGATATCTTGGAAATGATGTTGCCCTCAATCAGAATATTTCCTTTTACAAGTTTGTTGTCAATCCCATTGAAAATCTCGACATTATTGATGAGTATTTTGGTGGGCTGGATTTGAGCATTGATTTTGAGGCACAAACTCGATACTAAAGTGATAGCAAAAAGTAGATGTTTCATTTTCATAGTGTTATTGGTTTTAATGGAGAATTATTTTCCTAAAAATACATTTTTTAACAATATGAATATAGAACTTTACTTAAATATTCGATTATTAGTAGTCATATTGATAATCATAATCTTTTATTTGAATTGCTCTTGCTTTTATAATCTCCAATTTTTTATTCTCTGCGATGACGTAAAATATTGTTCCTTTCTTCACATCAAAATAATATTTGTCAATCAATTTGAATTCAGAATCTCGGAAGAGAATCCAATTTCTCTGCGCTTCCACCAATTCCTTTTTTCCATTTTTTGAAAGTTTTTGGCTTAATGAAATATATGATTTGTTAAGTTCTTTATCCCAGGATTTTTGAGCAGAATTGATACAGTTTCTTTGGCCAGCCGTAGAATTATCTTGAGCCAAACATTTTTCTAAATCTTTGTCAATTTTATTTTGAGCGAATGATAAAATACTGTTTATAAGAAAGAATAGGATAACAATTGCCTTTTTCATTATTTTAAATTTTTCATCAAGATGGCTTCCATTTTTTCGTAACCCAGTTTGTTCGGGTGGATTCCGTCTTCTGCGATTTCTTTAGGCAAACCATTTTTGTCGTCTTTCAAAGGCGTGTGATAATCGATGTAGGTGATTTTGTTTTTCTGAGCATAATCTTTTATCATTTGATTCAGTGTAATCACTTTGTCAGCGGGCATCATTCCTTTTCTCCAAGGGAAATCGGAAGCGGGAAGTACAGAACAGAGGACAACATTAATATTATTTGCTTTTGCCAATTCCACCATCGAAACAATATTTCCAAAAACTTTATCCAAAGAAATAGGACCTTGATTTTCCGCAATATCATTGGTTCCAGCGAGGATAATCACGCGTTTTGGCTTCAATAAAATCACATCTTCCCGAAATCTTAAAAGCATCTGCGAAGTCACCTGACCACCAATTCCTCTTCCGACGAAATTGTTTTTGGTGAAAAATTCCGGGTCTGTGGCAAACCAGCCTTCTGTGATAGAATCGCCCATCAATACAGAGTTTGGTGTTGTTGTTTTGGATTTTACTTCTTGATTTTGTTTCTGATATTTGCCGAAGTTGGCGAAGTCCTGAGCGTGAGACATTGTAGAAAATAAAAGGATAATAAAAGTTAGGATTTTCATTTTTTCTGATTTATAATCAAATATATGAAATAAGGAGAAGCGGAAATTACATCAAGAAAATAAAATGTCTTTAACAGCTTTTTTGAGTTCTACATCAACCACAAAAGTTACAAAAGGTGATGACGTTTTTTAACTTTAGCAGAAGTTCAAAAAAGAGTAATACTTAAGCTTTCCTTTTTTGTTCTTTTTGAAAAGCTTTTGTAAAATATTCTTTTGTGACTTTTGTGGTTTAAGTATTTTAAAAAGGCTTTAATACGTTTCAAGCCTTAGCTGAGCGAAGCGCCTTTGCGAACCTCACATATTTTTTAAATCATTATAAAAAAAATCTTTGCAGACTTTGCGTTTAAAATTACATTAAAATCAATAATTTTACAAAATGGAACAAACTTCGAAAGACCCTTTACACGGCAAAAGACTCGACGCGATTTTGGAAGAATTGGTGGATTATTATAATGGTTTCGAAGAATTGGGGAAACAAATCAACATCCGATGTTTCAACGCCGACAATCCAAGCATCAATTCCTCACTGAAATTCCTGAGAAAAACCGATTGGGCAAGAGCAAAAGTGGAAAGTTTGTATCTGTATGTTTTGAGACAGAAGAAGAAAAAAGGATTGTAAAGAACATTTCCATCCTCAGTGACATTTCTAAGAGTAGATAATTTTATCCATTGTCAGGCTGAGGCTCTCGAAGCCCATTAATGAAAATCAATCCAAAAATACTCCGCTCACATAATACCAGCGATTCTGAATCGTCTTGAAAGTCGATAACTCGTGATGAACTTGCGGATTTCCATCTTCATCCGTGTAAAACGCTTTGAACTCCACCTTGTTCATTGACGGCGTATCCACGATTTCCAACTTCGTCCAATCATTGATTTCGCCCCATTCTTGCAAGCTTTTTTTGTTATGGAATTTCCGTTTCGATGGAAGCGTTGTTTCCCACAAATATTCACCATTTGGAATGGCAAACGCTGAAAAACGAGAACGCATCAAAGCTTCAGCAGTTGGTGCAGATTTTTCTTTTTTGTGATAAGGTTGACAACAATCTTTGTAGGATTTTCCGGAACAGCAGGGACAATTCAATAGTTAGATTTTTTATTTATTAGTTCTAAGTAAACTTTCTCAAGATTTACATAATCAGTTTTCCAGTCATATTCAGTTTTCGGAATTCTTTTTATTTCCAAATTATTAATTTCGATATTGTCCAAATAATCAAATGTATTTGCATCTTCAGAGCCAAAATCCTCATCCCAAAAGTTTATTATATTTATCGATTCTTTTTCAATGAAAATAATTTCGCCAATTAGTCTTTTAAGATTCAAATAATAGTTTGAAATGTTTTTAATAAAATAAATTTCAATAGTATCATAGTAATCGTAAAACCTATCATTCCTGTAAAAATTGTTCTTTTTGTTCCAATCAGGTAAGTTGTCAAATTTTAACGAAATACCATTGTCCTCTATTAAGTCAACTTTCTTTAAATAAATTAAGTGATTTTCACTCTTGTTTTCTGTATTTCTCATTCTATCCGAAGGCTCTTTTCAATAAACTCTCAACTTTCGGCTCACTTCCACGGAACGCTTTGAACAATTCCATCGGGTCCTTGGTTCCGCCGCAAGAAAGAAGGATTTTATATTTTGAAGCAATTTCCGGATTGAATATTCCATTCTCTTTGAAATATTGAAACGCATCCGCATCCAAAACTTCCGCCCATTTGTAAGAATAATAACCAGCCGAATATCCACCTTGGAAAATATGTGAAAAACTAGGTGCAGTCGCCGTTTCCGGATTCGAAGGATAGATACTTGTAGCCTCAGTTTTTTCAACTTCGTACTCTTTCACGCTCAAACGCTCCAACTCTCCAACTTCCGAATGAAACGCCATATCCAACAAGCCGAGACCAACTTGTCTCATCGTTTGATAGCCTTCCATAAACGATTTGCTTTGAGATAACTTCTCAATTTTTTCGTCTGGTAAGATTTCTCCGGTTTGATAATGTTTGGCGAAGGTTTTCAAAAATTCTGGTTCGTAGCAGAAATTTTCTAAGAATTGAGAAGGCAATTCCACGAAATCCCATTTCACGGATGTTCCGGACAGATTCGGATATTGTGTGTCTGCCAAAACGCCGTGAAGTGCGTGACCAAACTCGTGGAACAAGGTAGTCACTTCCTGGAAAGTCAGTAAACTTGGTGTGTCTTTCGTCGGTTTTGTAAAATTACAAACCACTGAAATATGCGGACGGGAATTTTCGCCGTCTTTTTTGTATTGATTTTTATAACTCGTCATCCAAGCGCCGGCACGTTTTCCTTTCCGAGGATGATAATCGACGTAAAGAATTGCTTTTAGCGATTGGCTTTTGGCTTCTTGCTTTTCGTTTGTCAGGCTGAGGTTCTCGAAGCCTTCTGCATTTCCATCTTCCAACTTCCCGCTTCCAACCTCAAAAATCTCATAAGTCTTCACATCTTCGTGGTATTTCTGAACGTCATTGATTTCTTTAAATTCTAATCCGAAAAGCTTTCCTGCTAACCCAAAAACTGCTTCCTGAACTTTCTCCAATTGGAAATAAGGTTTCAGTTCTTCATCATCAATATCGAATTTTTGTTTTCTTAATTTTTCAGCGTAGAAAGCGTGGTCGTAACTTTGGATTTCTTCGATTCCGTCGGCTTTTGCTAAGGTTTTTAATTCCTCGATTTCTTTTTGAGCGAATGGTTTTGCTTTGTCCAGAAGTTCGTTCAGGAATTCAAACACTTTTTCCGGCGATTTTGCCATTCTTTCCTCCAAAACGAAATTTGCGTAATTCTTATAACCCAACAATTCCGCTTTTTCCTGACGAAGTTTCACGATTTCTTTGATGAGGTTTTGATTGTCAAATTCGCCGCCATCAAAGGATTTTTTTCCGTTTGCTAATGCCAATTCTTTTCTCAATTCACGGTTTTCTGCATAAGTCAGTGCAGGAAGATAACTTGGATATTGAAGTGTAATCACGTAACCTTCTAAATCTTTTTCCTTTGCATCTTCCTCGTATTGCTCAAGAATCGCTTCCGGAATTCCTTTCAATTCTTCTTTTTTTGTGATGTGTTTGAAATAAGCGTTGGTCGAAGCCAAAGCATTTTGTCCGAATTGAAGCGACTTGATGGACAAATCCATATTGATTTTCTCCAGTTTCTTTTTGTCTTCTTCATTTAATAAAGCTCCGCTTCTCACAAAACCTTTGTAAGTTTCATTGAGCAACATTTTTTGTTCCTCGTTCAATGACAAAGTGTCTTTTTGGTCGTAAACGTTTTTGATTCTTTCGAATAATTTTTCGTTTTGAGAAATTTTGGAAGAGAATTCGGTCAAAAGTGGTGAAACATCTTGCGCGATTTTCTGGATTTCGTCGTTGGTTTCGGCTGAATTAAGATTGAAGAAAATACTGGAAACTCTGTCCAATTGTTCGCCGGAAAATGCCATTGCCTCAATTGTATTTTCGAAAGATGGATTTTCTGGATTGTGTGTGATTTCGTCGATTTCTTTTTCAGCGGTTTTTACCAATTCCTGAAATGCGGGAAGGTAATGTTCTTCTTTGATGTCGCTGAAAGGTGATGAGGTATATTTGGTGTTGAATTTTTCTAAAAGTGGATTCATATTTTGATTTGAATTTTTACTATTTAAATTTAATGTGAGACTCTTCGACTCCGCTGAGAGTGACATCGCTAATAAATTGTTATATGCGAACTGTCAGGCTGAGCGGAGTCGAAGCCTTTTTGTTATTTGGTTGAAATCACAAATTTAGTACCTAAAGTTGAAAGTATGACAAAATTGCGCCCCGACTTGCCTCTCTATTTTGAATATATTTTATTTGAATCGGCGAACCACTTCGTTAGGTTTGAACGGAGCTCTTTTTGTCATTGCGATTTTGTAAAAGTTCTACTGATTGCCAAACGTGGTTCGCAATGACAAAAAAGCGGGAGTGGAAGGCGGAAATTGGCGCCCAAATAAATATTGCCCTAAGAAAAGTTTTTGTATTTAATTTCTTTTTAGATTTGTTAGTAACTCAAACTATGTAAATTATGAAGAAATTTTTGAAAATTATTGGCATAATCTTAGCGATTTTCATTGCTTATTGCGTGATTGCAATGTTGTTTTTCGACAGCAAATGTCATAACGAACAATCTCTCGTTATCAATGCTCCGAAAGAAAAAGTTTGGCAGAATGTGAATTCTATGAAAGCTTTTAACACTTGGAATCCTTGGATGAAGTACGACCCAAATCTGGTTGTGACTTACAAAGGCACAACTGGCGAAGTGGGTGACGGCTACACTTGGAAAGGAAATGATGATGTGGGCGAAGGCGAACAGGAAATTACTGCGATTGTCCCTAATGAAAAAGTGGCGACAAGTATGCACTTCATCAAACCAATGGATGATACAGCAACTTCTGATTTGCTTTTGGCTTCGGAAGGTTCCGGAACAAAAGTGACCTGGAATATTGATTATGAAATCGAAACGCTTTTCAAACCGATGAAACCGATGATGACCTGGCAAATGAACAAGTCATTCTCGGAAGGTCTTGGAAAACTGAAGGAACTTGCAGAAAAATAAAAAACAAAAATCGCCTCGAATGTTCGAGGCGATTTCATTTTGATTTGAAAAATTTATTTTGTCTTATTTGATGATCAGCTTGGAAACTGCCAAGCCGTCATCTGATTTCAACTGGACCAGATAAATGCCAGAAGTCAATCCATTGACAGAGAGTGTTTCGTCTCCTTTGGCAGATTTTACGCCGAATGTTTTAACCAATTTTCCGTTGATATCGAAAACGTTGATTTGTCCGTTTTTCGCTTTGTTGTATCTGATTTTCAACAATCCATCTGTTGATGGATTTTGAGTAATTTGAAGTGAAGTTTTGTTGATGTCAATTTTAGTTTCGTCTGTTGCCAAAGCTGTTTGGTTACCATAGATTCTAAACTCTCCCGGCTGTAGAACTACCGTCGTAGAAGCGCTTGCAGACATAGAAGTATTGTTCATCAAGTTGTACCAAGTTCCGGAATATGGGAAGCTAGGTGTCACTGTCTGTGCAGTAGTCGTGAAGTTGGCAACTACGACAACATTTTTCAAAGAGCTTGTAGGTAAAGCGTCATTCCAAATGAAGATTCTTGGCAACAAGTTTCCAGATTCTACAGTGAAGGTAGTTGTGTCAAAAACTTGGCTTGATAATCTGATTTCCAAGATTTTTGCCCAGGTGTCGTAGATGGATTTTCTTTCTGCATTGGTATCGTAACCTAATGAGAATGCTACAGGTTTTGGAGAAAGTCTACAATCGTTGCTGATGGTTCCATTCTCACATCTGTTGATACTGAATTCGTACCCAAGTTCTCCAAACTGCCAAATCATCTTTGGACCTGGAACCGTTAGAAACACTGCGCCAAATGCTTTTTGTCTTTCCAATGCTGTAGAAAGGTTTTTCACATTTCCGTTTCCGAACGTTAGGTTTTTGTACATCAAACGCTCTTCGTCGTGGCTTTCGCCGTAAGTTACATTTCTTCTTTCGTTGAATTCGTGGTTTTCGAAATCAGCTCTGTTGAAGTTACTGTTGGCATCATAACCCATCGTGTTTTGTCCGTATGGTCCAGTGATGTTGTCCCACATCATTACGCCTTTTCCTTCGTTCAGTCTGTAATTTGCCCATTCTTTCTCTTCTTGATTTCCTCCCAAATGTTCGAAAATAATGTAAGAAGTTGGGTCGTGAGACCATTGGTAATCTGAATATAATTTCAGAACGTCCACTCTGTCTTGTTGGTAAGAACCTGTACAACCTTCGTCAGAAGCAGTACAATTCTGGGTAAATCCTTTTGTAAGATCCCAACGGAATCCGTCCACCTTATATTCTTTGATCCATTGTTCCAAAACTCTGTTCACAAAATATCTTGTGTCTGGTTTTGAATGGTTGAAGTCATTAAACACATTGTAACTGTGTGTAGGCAATTGGTTGAAATAAGGATTATTGGATGCTGTAGAACCATATCCAGTTCCTGATGGATCATTCATCCAAAGTCTTTGAAGTGGTGATCTTCCAGTCGCGTGGTTTAGTGCAATATCCAAAATTACGGCAATTCCGTTTTGGTGACACTTGTCTACAAATTCTTTGAATTTTTCCGGTGTTCCGTAAGCTTTGTCCAAAGCTAAGTGGAATCCAGGATTATAACCCCAAGAGTTGTTTCCATCAAATTCCATAATTGGCATTAGCTCGATAGCGTTGACGTTCAATCCTTTGATATAAGGGATTTTATCAATCATAGACTGCCAGTTTTGTTCTGCCGTGAAGTCTCTTACTAATGCTTCGTAGATAATAAGGTTTTGTTTTGCTGGTTTCTGGAAACTTGTAACAGTCCAGTTGTAAGCAGGTTTTGCTGTTTGGATTACAGAAACATCAAATTGTTGTCCTGCTGGGTAAGTGGGCAATCCAGGATAAGTAGTAGAAGAAATCCAAGGATCGTCATCCGGAGAAAGTACCAAAGTAGAATATGGATCCGCCACTTTCACACCATCACTGGTTCTGTATTGGAAAGTATAAACCTGTTGAGGTGTCAATCCTGTGATTTCTAACCAATATAAATTGGTGTTGTTTGTATCTCTCTTCATCACATAGTTAGAAGAAATCTGCCAATTGTTGAAACTTCCAATCACGTGAACATAGCTTTTAAAAGGCGCATACAATGCCAAACCAACTTTTGTAGGATCATTTGGATCGTAATTAATTCCCTGCCTCATGTAAGAAGGCATCGTTGCTGTCTGTACAGCCGGTGTTGGAGAAACAGAAAATTTCGAGGTTAAAACTGTTCCATCCGCAACACTGGTTGCAGTTAATTCGACTTGTGTATCGGCAGTCAAACTAAAAGTTTTAATTGTGGATGACACATTTGTTGCTGTGTGGATTACTGTTCCATTAGCTTTGATCTCATAATTTGCAGGTAGAGATGTACTGTAGATGATTGGATAATTGCTTCCGGAAGGTGCGAAATTAACGGATCCATTTTTCGGATTAGCATTCACAAATTGGAATCTTCCAACTTCGGAGAAGATGTCTTGGGATTGTCCGTTTCCAGTCTTAGTTTTAAGGAGGAATCCGATTTTTCCAATTCCATTTCTGTTGTAGAAAGTTCTTGGGACAAATGTGATGCTGTAAGTGTCATTTCCAGCATTGTAAGTTAATTTGTTGGTTTCGCTGGAAGCATTCCATGATCCGTTTGTAGGACAGTCTTGGCTATTTGAATCGTTGATGTCAAATGACCAGCTCCACAGATACAAAGCGTTGTTGGCAACGCCCCAGGTAGATTCATTGATGCTACTACCGTTGAAAGTGATGGTAATAGATTCATCCTCGTTGAAGGCAGGTGGGCTGATCGAGTACGTGACCGTCTGCGTCTGCGCATAGCTTAGGATCGCAAAAAAGAATGCGATCAGGTTGTAAAAATTTTTCATTGGGTCTATATATAAGTTTTTAAATATATCATTTTTCCATGATTCAAAATACTTTTTTTAATCAATGGTGATTTTTGTTTTTAACTCGTTGTTTAATAATGTTTTATGTTTGTTTTAAATTTAAAATTAATCTTTTTATTAATAATCTATTGATTTTGAATTAACCCAAATTTAACATTGAACTCAACTTGAAACTAAGTTTATTTTTAATCTATTTTATATGATTTTGAAAAATTAAGTATGATATATTTTTATAATTCATATTATTTTCTATAATTTTACAACCAAATGAAAAACAATAAACAATTATTTTAATTAAATTTTAATTTTTTTTAAATTAATGTAAAAATTAAAATTTAATGAGAATTATTTTGTTGTTTTATTTTTGTTATATTTAAAACATTAAAATCTATTATAAATTATGAAAAGTGCATCTGAATCCGGATACCATTTAGACGGAGTTGACAAAGAAATAGTCTATATGTTGATGGATAACGCAAAAACTTCCCTTGCACACATTTCCAAACATGTAGGGATTTCTACAACGGCGGTTCACCAGAGAATCAAAAAACTGGAACAGGCAGGCGTTATAGAAAATTCAATTTCTTTTCTTAATCCTAGAAAAATTGGATACAAAGTAGTTTCTTATATAGGAATTTTCTTGGATCAACCAAGCCATTACCAAGACGCGATCAAAAATTTGAATATGGTGAATGAAGTGGTGGAAGCGCATTACACAACCGGAAACTACACCATTTTTCTAAAAGTACTTTGCAAAGACAATGATCACTTGATGGAGATTCTGAACAAAATCCAAAAACTGAAAGGCGTTACCAGAACAGAAACAATTCTTTCTCTCGAGCAAAGCATCAGCAGACAGCTAAAAGTTTGATAAGAACCAATATAATCATAAAAAGGATGCAATTATTTGTGTCCTTTTTTTATTTTTGTAATTACAAATTTGCTATTGATCAATAGGCTTTAACTTTATTCATTATTAGTGAAAATCAATAAATATATTTCTATGGAAATCAATCAATTTTTAGATTCAACATATCTCAAAACGCCCGCTCAGTCTGGATTGTCAGAAGAACAAACCTTTGAAAAAGTAAGAGAATTGACAGATGAAGCAATCGTTTACAATTTTAAAGAAGTAATGATCCGTCCGAATTATGTCAAGTTAATTAAAGATTACCTCACAGCTCAGAATTCCGAAGTTTTGGTAGGAACGGTTATCGGCTTTCACGAAGGCACTTATTCTTTGGATGAAAAATTAGCTGAAGCAAACCAAGCGGTTTTGGATGGCGTGGACGAGTTGGATTACGTCATTAATTATGAAGCTTTCAAAGCTGGAGATTTAGATTTGGTCGAAAAAGAATTTGTGGAAGGAACCAAATTGGGTCTGCATTTCGACAAGACTGTAAAATGGATCATCGAGATCGCTGCACTTACAGATTCTCAAATTGCGGATCTGACAGCCAGCATTTGGAAATGGGCACAAGAAAACTTTGAGGAAAAAGATTTTTCAAAGATCTTCGTGAAATCTTCAACAGGTTTTTATGTGACAGAAGGCGGAAAACCAAACGGCGCTACTTTTGAAGGTGTGGCAATCATGTTGGACAATGCAGGTAAACTTCCCGTGAAAGCGGCTGGTGGCGTAAAAACGCCTGAAGATGCAGAAAAAATGATAAATTTAGGAATCCAAAGAATCGGAACGTCTGCAGCAAAAGCACTTCTTGGCGAAGGCTCAAGCGAAAGTGGATATTAATTGAATCCTTAATATAAAAATGCAAACCTCTCAGAAATGATTTTCGAGAGGTTTTTTTATTGTGTTAGCTACAATTATTTTAATTATCAGTCGGCTCCCAAAGCTCTAACTTATTCCCATCAGAATCCAGGATATGAACAAATTTCCCATGATCAGATTCCTCAATCTCATCAAGGATAGTGACGCCATTTTCCCTTAGATTTTTCACCAATTCCTCGATATTCTGAACGCGGTAATTGACCATAAATTCCTTTTTGGAAGGCTCAAAATAACTGCTTCCGCTTTTGAACGGACTCCATTGCAATTGATTCACTTCGTCTGGGTCAGTTATATTTCTGGACTCGAAAGTTGAGCCCCATTCGGTCATATCAAGACCAAGGTTCTTTGCGTACCAATCTCTGGTTTCCTTTGGATCATCAGACAAAAAGAAAATTCCGCCTATGCCCGTTACTTTTGGAGGTTTGTTTGAGTTTTCCATTGGCATAAATTAATTATAAATCAAATATAATATTAATTTGCCACCCAAATACTCACATTTCCCGCAGGACAAGGAAAATCTGCCCAGCCATTTTCGTCAATCGTGATTTTATCTTCCAAATGTCCGGTGAAGTCATAGAAGATTTGCCCAGCATATCGCTTCCCGATTTCCATTGGTTTGTGGTAAGCATCTTTGTTGCTTAGAACGACGGCACAACCAGAATGCTCATCATCACCTTCACGAATCCAGCCTAAGCAATTCGCATCTTCAAAGTAGTCTCTCTGTTCGCCATAAGCAAAATCCCTTCTCGCTTTGATGAGTTCTTCTATCGCATCCACTTTCTCGAGATGGATTTCATATTCATTCCCATCACTCCCGTTGTCTTTGTAGCTTGCGCCATAAAGGTCTGGATAGAAAACACAAGGATAACCATCTTTCCTCAACAAAATCAAAGCGTAAGCTAATGGCTTAAACCAAGTCTCCACCGGCGCTTCCAAAGCCTGAAGCGGTTGCGTATCGTGATTGTCCACCACAGTGACAGATTTGTCCGGATGAGAACCTACCAATGTTTTGCTGAAAATCTTTCTCAAATCGTAATCTGGCGTTTTAGAAGCTGTATGAAAATTATGCTGAAGCGACGAGTCAAATAGACTCATACAACCTTCCGTAGAATCAATATAGGCTTCCAAGTGTGGCAACAATCCCGGCGCCCAATACTCACCAACGGCAAAGATGTCTTTCCCTGTGTTGGAGCGCAAGAGCGTCAGCCATTCTCTGTAAAATCCGGGCGAAATATGCTTCACAGCGTCCAATCTCACGCCATCAAATCCCGTCTCATCGTGAAACCATTTCCCCCAATGGTTCAGTTCTTCGCGCACAAACGGACTGCGATGCTCGATGTCATTGTACATCAGATAATCGTAATTTCCTTTTTCCGTATCCACAATCTCATCCCAGCCATCGCCAAAATCATTGAAGATTTGAAAAATTGCCTGGTCCAAACCTTCCGCATAATCCACACCCGAGAAACAAGTGAAATCCCATTTGAAATTAGAATATTTGTCACCTCTTCCAGGAAATGTAAATTTGGTGTAAGACTCAATTTCCATCACATCAGAAATCACCTTGTCGCGGTCATTTTCGTCCACTTTCACCACACGGAATTTCTCCAATTCGTCACCGCCTGCTTTGTGATTCAAAACCACATCGGCAATCACCTGAATTTTATTTTCTTTGAGCGCTTTCACGGCTTCCAGATATTGCTCCTTCGTTCCATATTTTGTAGCAACGCCACCTTTCTGGTCAAATTCCCCCAAGTCGAACAAATCGTAAGGGTCGTACCCAACAGAAAAACCTGCGTTCGTACTTTTATAAGCAGGCGGAAGCCAGGCCGAAGTAATCCCAAGGTCCGACAAATATGTTGCTTGGTCTTTTGTATGTTTCCAAAGGAATGAGTCGCCATCGGTGTACCAATGGAAAAACTGTATCATCGTTCCGTTCATAAGAATGTAGATTTTTTCAAATTATTTAATTAGATATTCCGTTCTATGAAAATATCAAGCCAAGGAAATTGAGGAAGAAACAAGAGAAAAGTAAAAAGAATCAAGAGAGAAAGCCTGGTAATTATTTGGGCGCCTTTATCCGTCTTCCGCTCCCAATCTTTTTGCCATCGCTAATTCCAGCCACAAAAAAGGATTTCCGCTCCTTTAGATTTGCAATAATAAAATATGATTGGAAAATATTAAATTTAGAAAAGAGAAAAGCATTTAATTAAACTTTGCTCCGCTCCGGGAAAAACCGATGGCTTGATTTAGAATTAAATGCTCTTTCTTTCATTGAGATTCAAATAGAAATTAGGGATCTAAGCCCATTATTAAGGAGTTGAATTGAATGAAAGTTTCTCTTTCCTTTTGTTTAATTGGTAAATTCAAAATTATGAAAAAAACGGCAATCGGCATTGATATCAGTGC